>NZ_JNZY01000043.1 GCF_000717655.1 Streptomyces katrae | reverse complement strand
CACGATCCACGGCCGAGTACTCACACCACCACGAACGGCCGAATCATCGCACCGGTTACGCCCGACCAGCACATCTCAACAAGATCCTGTTACCGGCTCCAAGCGGCCCAACATCCACGTGCAGGTGCTGCCGTTCCGGGTGGGTGCGCACCATGCCGTCGCGGGTGCGTTCAACATCGTGTCGTTCGCTGACCCCGGAGCATTGGACGTCGGCTACTCCGAGGGCATCGCGACTACATTGTGGGTGGAGGGTGCGGACGGCAATGAGGCATACGCCCGGGCGTTTGACCGCGTGTCACGGATGAGCCTCTCACCGCACGACTCCCTGAACCTGATCGACGCCATCAGCAAGGGGTATGCAGGCTCATGACCCACTTTGAGTTCGTGAAGTCCAGCTACAGCAGTGTCACGACTGATTCGGACTGCGTCGAGGTGGCGAAGAACGTGGCCGGGACTGTCGCCGTCCGGGACAGCAAGCGGGCCGACGGGGCGGTTGTCGAGGTTACCGATCTGGCCTGGGCATCCTTCGCGCGCACGCTGTGATCTGAGCTGCGCCATGGTGGGCCGGCCACCATGCCCGGGCCGCGGCGCGGTGGGGCGGCCACCCTTGGGGGCGTATGCCCGGGGCGTGGGGCGGGTGGGGTGGGTGGTCCACCCCGGGTCCAGCGGACCTCGAGGACTCTGCGAATCGTTGCTGCCCTGGCCAAAGGGTTGGGGTGCGCTCCTTCAGAGGGTGATTTGGGTTCGCCTGGTTCTTTCGGGCTGATGGTCCGCTGCGCACCGCGGGCCGAATGTGTGTGACGGGTTCACCTGGTTCTCCCGGCTCCTCCGACCGCAGGGTTGAGGGGCTGGAGAGAACGTCGGGGGAAGGGATGGATCCGTCATGAGCGCACCCAGTCTCGAACGCCTGGAGACCCTGAGCAGCCGGTTCGTACCGGACCTGGTCGTCGCCGAGCTCTGCGCCGAGCTGTTCGCCTCGCTGCCGCGCAGTGACCAGCGGCGCAAGGGGGAGGTGTACCTGCGCGGTCTCCTGAAGGCCGAGGGGCGCAAGTCGATACGCAATATCGCGGCGCACGTCGGCGACCGCGCGGCCGAGCAGAGCCTGCACCACTTCGTGGTCTCGTCCACCTGGGACTGGGGTCCCGTACGGGCCGCCCTCGCCCGGTATCTCGAGCGGGCGCTGCGCCCCCGCGCCTGGGTCGTGCAGCCCGTGGTCATCTCCAAGGCCGGCACGGAGTCGGTCGGGGTGGCCCGCCGCTTCGTGCCCGAGCGGGGGCAGATGGTCAACAGTCAGGTGGCGTTCGGGGTCTGGTCCGTCGGCGAGGAGCACAGCTGCCCGGTGAACTGGCGGCTCGCGCTCACCCAGAAGTGGCGCGACAGCGTCGGCCCCCTCTCCCCCAACGTCCACGAGTCGGAACTGGCGACCAGCCCGCTCGAGTGCGCCGCCGGAGCCGTCGAGGAGCTGCGCGACTGGGTCGGCCAGAACCGCCGCCCTGTGGTGTTCGACCTGCCCGACGTCGATCCGGCCGCGGTGGCCCGTCGGTTCGGCCCGGCCGGGACGCATTTCGTGGCCTCGGCCCGCGGCTCGATGCGGGTCCGCTGCGTGGACCCGGTCCTGCCGAGCAGCGGCAACCGTGAACTCGCCGCGCACCAGCTGCTGTTGATGGCCGGGACCTTACGCCGTCCGGTGACCTGGCTGGATCCGCTGACACTCCAGCAGCGCACGACGCTGGTGGTCGGCGTACGGGTGGAGCTGCCGCAGGCGCCCCGGCCGCTGCTGCTGTTCGGCGAATGGAGCGATCCGCGCGGCTGGCCCGAGCAGTGCTGGGTCACCGACATGACGCAGGCGCCTCCCGGCGGGCTGCTGCGGCTCGCGAAGCGGGCGCAGAACGTCGAGGCCGACTTCAGGGACGTCTCCCAGAAGGTCGGGCTCACCGACTTCGGCGGCCGTTCCTTCGGCGGCTGGCACCGGCACACCACCCTGGCCTCCGCCGCGCACGCGGTGCGGGTGCTCACCCAGGGGGCCGTCGACCTGTAGGCACCCGGAGGCGCCCGCCGGCCGTCAGCCGATGGTCTGCCGGGGCTGGTCTCCGCGGGGGCCCTTGTTCAGGGCCTGCCGGGTCCGCTGGAGCTGGAGGGCCAGCTGTACCTGGAGGGCCTGGGTGGGCTTCTGCCAGTCCTCGCCCAGGATCTCGGTGATCCGCTCCAGCCTGCGCGAGACCGTGTTCGGGTGGACGTGCAGGGACTCGGCGGCCCTGGAGGGGCTGTTGGCCGAGGCGAAGTACGCCTCCATGGTGCGGATCAGCTCGGTGTACTGCTGGTCGTCGTAGTCGAGGACGGGACCGATGGTGTCGTTGATGAACCCGGCGATGTTCGGCTTCTCGGAGAGGAGGACACCGAGGAAGCCCAGTTCCTCGGGGGACGCCGTGCTGCCGGGGCCGGTGAGCGCCGCGACCGCGTCCAGGACCCGGCGGGCCTCCTGGTACAGGTGGACGATCCCGGCCGGATCGTCGACGGGACCGGCGGAGCCGGCCGTGACGGGTTTGCCGAGCACCTCGGAGAGCTCCTTGGAGGCCGTACGGGCGATGGCCCCGGCCTGGGTGCCGGGCAGCAGCAGCACCACGATGTCGCCGTCCACGCTCTTCAGGCCGTGGTGGCGGTTGGCATACGAGGCGGCCCAGGCGAGCACGCGGCCCTGGACCCCGCCCTCGGGGCGGGCGATCACGATGACGTGGGGTTCGTCGAGGTCGAGCGCGAGGCGGCGGCTCTGCTCCGCGATCTGCACCGCGGACAGCGAGGTGCCCCGCAGCAGGTCGTGGAAGAACTCGTCCCGCATGTGGCCCTCGGCGGCGGCCATGCCCTGCTCCATCAGCAGCACCACGGCGGTGACCTGGGCGGTGAGCGCGAGGAGCTCGATCTGGCGGTCGGTGGCCGGCTCGTCGCAGACCAGGATGAGCGTGCCCAGCATCTCGTCGCCCGCGGCGACCGAGGCGACCCACACCCCGTCGGCCGTGCTGCGCGGCTGCCGGTCGGTGTGCGCGTCCAGCAGGACGGTGCGGATCTCGGACTCGTCCAGCTCGGGGGGCTCGCCGCCCGGGCAGGCGAGGTTGCGGCCGGCCGCGTCCCGTACGAGCAGCGTGCCCTCTAAGCCCTTGACCGCCTCGGCGGCCAGGTTGCCGAGGCCGCCGCCCTGGAGCACCAGGTCGAGCAGGCGGCCGTGCGTCTCGCGGAGCTGGCGGGCGGTGGTGGAGGAGTCCAGGGCGCGGGAGGTGTCCTGCTCCAGCTCGACGACCTCGTACCGGGTCTGCTCCAGCAGCCGGGCCTTTTCGATCGCAACGGTGGCGAGGTCGGCGAGCGAACTCATCAGCGACACCTCGTCCGGGGTGAAGTGCCGGATGTGCCGGTCCGCCACGTACAGGGCGCCCAGGGTGGTTCCGGCGTGCCGCAGCGGGACGGCCATGACCGCGTGCAGACCCTCGGCCTGCACCACCTCGTCGATGACGGGGCTGTGCTGGAAGGTTTTGTCACTCATGTAGTCGGCCGACCAGAACGGGGCCGATCCGTCCGCCGCGCGCTTGCCGACGCCCCCGCCGGTCAGCGGGATGGCGAACCCGATGGTGAGCGCGGAGGCATGGCCGTCGGCCGAACGCACCCTGGAGCACTGCGCGTCGAGGTCGTCGAAGCTGACCCAGGCCATGTCGAGCCCGAGCAGAAGCCGGGCCCGGCGGGTGATCACCTTCAGCAGCTCGTCGAGGTCGTACGGCAGGGTCAGGTCGCGCGCCGTGTCCACGAGGGCGGCCAGGCCGGCCTCGCGCTGCTGGCGGCGTACGAAGAGTGCGCGGATGCCGAGACTCTGGTCTCGTGCCCTGGTCAGCTGGGCGAGGGCGGCCCCGGACAGGCCGGACTCACGGGCTTTGCGGACCACGTCGTCGAAGGCAGCCGCAGGCGCCTCTCTGTTCAGCAGTTCCAGCATTTCGTAAGCGTGGTCAACCACGACTTCTCCCCCGACCCCCATAAAGCCGTTCACGATTGCACCAACCGCGTGCAAGCAATCCCTGGCCCGCCTGAAAGTATCTCTTGGGGCAAGAACCGGTCAAGAAACACTTGAGAAGCGATCCAGGTCAGCGACGCGGAGGGTGATCGGGTCACCACGGTCCATGACCGATGCTGTCACGTGAACACCTTCTGGTCGAGGCTGACTCAAGGGCAGGCTGCTCACTGAGCGTTCCGGTGCCGGCACCACCACCGGCACCACCAACGGCCTGATGTTTCCTTGGGGGAGTTCGCATGTCTCAGGTGTCACAGCTGTCTCAGCTCCAGAGCTACGAGCGGTCGCTGCTGCGCAGCCGACTGTCGCTGACCCGGCAGGACCGGCCGCGGGTGTTCACGCTCGGCGACCGCGAGTGGGACCTGTTCGACGAGGTCTTCGCCCCCGTCTACTCCCCTTCGACGGGTGTGGCCCTCGAGCTGCTCGGTCTCAACGGGCTTGTCGGCAGCCCGCGTTCCGGTTCGTTCCTGGAGATGGGGTGCGGCACCGGCGTGATCGCCGTGACCGCCGCGCTGGCCGGATACGACCGGGTCGTGGCGGCCGACATCAGCCCCTCCGCCGTGGAGAACGCCTCCGTCAACGCGGAGCGGCACGGGGTGGCGGACCGGCTGCAGGCGCTGCACAGCGACCTGTTCTCCGGTCTGCGCGAGAGCGAGCGGTTCGACGTCGTCTTCTGGAGCTCCAACTACGTGATGGGGCCCGAGAGTTACGAGTACAAGTCGGTGCACGAGCGGGCATACGTGGACACCGGGTACCAGGCGCACCGCCGGTATCTGGAGCAGTCCGTGCACTGGACCACCCCGGGCGGCCGCGTCCTGCTCCACTTCAGCGACCGCGGCGACCTGGCGGCACTGCACGAGATGGCGGACGAAATCGGGCGCGAGCTGTCGACCGTGGCGAGCCACCGCGTCCGCGAGGGGGAGTACGGAGAGGACATGGTCGAGCACATGCTGCTCGAAATCAAGCCAATCTCGGCCTGATTCAGACGGGGGGATATTTCGTCATGCGCACGCTGCTCGTCGACAACTACGACTCGTTTACGTATAACCTCTTCCACTATCTGACCGAGGTGAATGGTCAGGAGCCGGAAGTCGTTCGAAATGACGACCCGCACTGGAAGCTCACGGAACTCGGCGCGTTCGACAACGTCGTGGTCTCGCCCGGACCCGGCACCCCGCGCAGGGCGGCCGACTTCGGCATCTGCGCCGAGATCGTCGAGCGCTCGCCGCTGCCGCTGCTGGGCATCTGCCTCGGCCACCAGGGCATCGGGCACGTGCACGGCGCCACGGTCGCCCGTGCGCCGGAGCCCCGGCACGGCCGCACCTCGCCCGTCCTGCACGACGGCACCGGCCTGTTCGCCGGGCTGCCCTCCCCGATGGAGGTGGTCCGCTACCACTCGCTCGCCGTGACGGACCTGCCGGCCGAGCTCGAGGCCACCGCGTGGACGCCGGACGGCATTCTGATGGGGCTGCGGCATCGGACGCGGCCGATGTGGGGGGTGCAGTTCCACCCCGAATCGATTTGCAGTCAGTACGGGATCGAGCTGCTTGCAAACTTCGCCGATCTGACCCGGGCGAACCACGCGGCGGCGACCCGCCGGCCTGCCGCCACGCCCGCCGCCGCTTCCGCACCCGCTCCTGCTCCTGCTCCCGCTCCCGCTCCCGCTCCCGCTCCTGCACCCGCTCCCGCCGCCGAGGCCCCGGTCCGCCGGCTGCGGCTGGTCACGCACGAGCTGCCCACCCGATGGTCCCCCGAGACCGTCTACGACCAGCTCTTCCGCGGCAACGACCACGCCTACTGGCTGGACAGCAGCCTGCCCGGTGGCGACCGGGGCCGGTTCTCGGTCATGGGCGATGCCACCGGCCCGCTCGCCCGGGTCGCCACCGCCGACGTGTGGAGCGGGTGCGTCACCGTCGAGTCGGCGGGCGGGGCGAGCGAGCTGGTCGCCGCCCCCTTCCTGGAGTGGGTCGACCGCGACCTGCGCTCCTTGCACACCGAGCTCCCCGAGTTCCCCTTCGACTTCGCGCTGGGCTGGGTCGGCTACCTCGGATACGAGCTCAAGGCGGAATGCGGCGGCGATCTCGTGCACCGCTCGCCGGTGGCCGACGCCACCATGGTCTTCGCCGACCGTGCCCTGGTCTTCGACCACGTCGCGCACACCACCCACCTGCTGGCCCTGGTGGAGGGGACCGGCGAGGAGTCCGCGGCCGCGGCCGACGCCTGGCTGATCGGGACGGCGGAGAGGCTCGCCCAGGTCGCGGGCCTGAGCCTGCCGGCCCCCCGGCCGACCGCCCCGAGCGGGGAGATACGGCTGCGCCACGACCGCGGGGCCTATCTGGACCTCATCGACTCCTGCCTGGAGGAGATCGCCGCCGGCGAGACGTACGAGGTCTGCCTCACGAACATGGCCGAGGCCGAAGCCCGCCTCGACCCCTGGGCCGCGTACCGCACCCTGCGCCGCACCAGCCCGGCGCCGTTCGCCGCGCTGCTCCAGTTCGGCGAGCTGTCCGTGCTCAGCACCTCGCCCGAGCGGTTCCTGCGGGTCTCCCGCGACGGGCTCGTCGAGTCCTCGCCCATCAAGGGCACCCGGCCGCGCGGCAGCACCCCGCAGGAGGAGGCGGAGCTGATCGCGGACCTGCTGACCGACGAGAAGGACCGCTCCGAGAACCTGATGATCGTCGACCTGGTCCGCAACGACCTCGGGCGCTGCGCCGTACCGGGCTCGGTCGAGGCCGAGGAGCTGTTCCGGGTCGAGACGTACGCCACCGTCCATCAGCTGGTGAGCACCGTACGGGCGCGTCTGCGGCCGGAGCTGTCGGCCGTGGACTGCGTACGGGCCGCGTTCCCGGGCGGGTCGATGACCGGGGCACCCAAGATCCGCACGATGCAGATCATCGACCGGCTGGAGGCGGGTCCGCGCGGGGTGTACTCGGGGGCCATCGGCTACTTCTCGCTGTCCGGCGCCGCGGACCTGAGCATCGTGATCCGCACCGCCACGGTCACCGCCGACCGCGTCCGGTACGGGGTCGGCGGGGCCGTGGTGGCCCTGTCCGATCCGGCCGCCGAGTACGAGGAGACGGCCGTCAAGTCGGCTCCGCTGCTGGCTCTGACGAATACCCGGTTCCCGGAGAGGCGGCGACACCGGATCCCGTCCTGACCCCCCAGCCGTGCTGGAGGCGGCTGAGCTCCTCCGTCTCCAGCACGGCCGCGACCTGACGGGCGGGTACGCCGAGCCGCTCCAGGGCCCGGAGGGCGCACGCGGCCTCGCCGTCGGCGTTGAGCAGGGTGTCACCGGTCAGGTCCGGCTTCCGGGCGGCGGCCTCGAGGGTGGCCACGGACAGGGCGAGCGCGGTGTTCCAGCCCACCAGGGCGCCCACGCCGCCGTCGGCGCCGGTACCCCACAGCAGCCGCGGCTGCGGAGCGCCGTTGGCCCGGAGCACCCGCCACCAGTCCCCGGACAGCCGTTCCTCGCGCAGCCGGTACATCGTGCGGGCCACGGCCAGCCCGGCGGCCCCGCGCACCTCGTGCCGGGCGCCGACGCGGAGCTCGTCCAGCCGGGCTTCGACCGCCGCGTCGAACAGGCCGGCCGGGAAGGAGGCCACCATCGGGGCGGCGCCCAGTGGCCGGCCGCAGCACAGGGACCGCTCCAGCCCGTCGAGGTAGCCGTCGAGCACCTCGGCGTACCGCTCGGCCGAGAAGACCATCGAGGCGTGCACCCCGATCCCCTCGGCGAGGCAGTCGGACAGCACCCGGGGACCCGCCGGGGTCATGGGGACGCGGACGAGTGCGTTGGGGCGGTCCACCGCCCGGTGCACCGTGCGGGCCGCCTCGCCCAGGGCCTTCGCGTCATGGGCGCGGTGCGGGGGGACGGGCACGGAGACCTGGCCCACCGCGCCCTTGCTCAGCTCGTACACGGGCAGCAGGAGATCGCAGGCGCGGCGGAGCTGGGCCAGGCTGCTGCCCGCGGGCGCGAGGGCGTTGTGGAAGTGGGCGCCCAGGGTCGGGTACCGGGCTCCGGCGTCGAATTCCCCGGGGTCCTGGGTGCTCAGCCACGGCGAAACCCCCTCGGACACCAGTTGCTTCAGCAGCGCTCCAGCTCCTTGACTAACCACGAACACGACCTTAGAACGTCATGACATCTGTATGAACCGAGCCGTTGATGGTGTGTCAGGTATGGGGATCTTCAAGGTCCCGTGTCCTCTCACGTGTGCGGACCTTAAAGGGTTCGACGCCGGCCCCGGCCCAACGCCCGGGCACTGCGTCAGGTTTATTGCGGCGGCTTGCTTTCAACCTGACCGAATACGGCCCCACCTGACGTAGTGGCGAATCTCTTGTGGTTCCTCCGAATGCCTGTTTCACAGACTTCTGGCTGCATCTGATGTCACGGCAGGTACAGCACTGGGAGGTGCCGCATGCACGGTGTTGCACGCTGGAAATCATTGCCCGCGGGCCAACAGCCCGTTTGGCCGGATGAAGACGCCCTGGAGAACGCCAGGGCCGAACTCGCCGAGGCTCCCGCACTCGTTCGTCAGCAGGACGTCGAAGACCTTCGCGTCCTGCTCGCCGCGGCCGCGCGGGGCGAGGTGCAGGTGATCCAGGGCGGGGACTGCGCGGAGGACCCCGCCGAGTGCACTCCCGGCTATGTGGCGCGCAAGGCGGCGCTCCTCGACGTGCTGGCCGGTGTCATGAAGACGCGCTCGCTCAAGCCCGTCATACGGGTGGGCCGGCTGGCCGGCCAGTTCGGCAAGCCCCGCTCCCGGCCGACCGAGACCATCGGCGGCGTCGAGCTCCCCGTCTACCGCGGCCACATGGTCAACAGCCCGGAGCCGGACCCGGAGCTGCGCCGTCCCGACCCCCGGCGCCTGATCGCCGGCTACCGCGCGGCCGCCGGGGCCATGGGCTGGCTCGGCTGGCACGGCGAAGGGCGCCCCTCCGCGGCCGAGGCCCCGGTGTGGACCAGCCACGAGGCGCTGCTGCTGGACTACGAGGGCCCGATGCTGCGCACCCAGCCGGACGGCTCGGTGCTGCTGACCTCGACGCACTGGCCCTGGGTCGGTGAGCGCACCCGCGAGCTGGACGGCGCCCACATCGAGCTCTTCGCGACCATCGCCAACCCGGTCGCCACCAAGGTCGGTCCGAAGATGACCCCGGCCGAGCTGGTGGAGCTGTGCGGGAGGCTCGACCCGCAGAAGGAGCCGGGCCGGCTCACGCTGATCTCCCGGATGGGCCAGGGCACGGCCGCCGAGAAGCTGCCGGAGCTGGTCCGCGCGGTGCACGACGCCGGGCACCCGGTGCTGTGGCTGTGCGACCCGATGCACGGGAATACCGTCAGCCTGCCCGGCGGCGTCAAGACCCGCTATGTGGAAACGGTCGTACGCGAGGTCGAGGAATTCCAGAAGGCCGTCGTCGACAACGGCGGAGTGGCGGCCGGGCTCCACCTGGAAACGACCCCGGACCTGGTCCACGAATGCGTTTCCGACAAATACCACGTCGACGAACTGGGCGAGAAGTACACCTCGTTCTGCGACCCGCGCCTCAATGTCGACCAGGCCGTCGAGGTCGTCTCGGCCTGGCGCGGCTGAGGCCGAAGAAGAAGAGGGGATTTCTCCATCATGGAAGGAAAGATCGCTCTGGTCACCGGAGCGGCCGGCGGCATAGGCGAGGCCATCGTCCGCGCCCTGGCCTCCCGGGGCGTCCGGGTGGCCGCGGTCGACCGGGACGCCCACCGCCTGCGCGACGTCGCCAAGTCCGTCGCCGAGGAGGGCGGCCGGGTCGATCCGTTCCCGGCCGACGTCACCTCCAGTGCCGACGTCGAATCGCTGGTCGACGACGTCGAGGCGCTCGTCGGTCCGCTCGACTTCCTCGTCAACGCCGCCGGCGTGCTGCGGCTCGCCGAGGCGCGGACCCTGACCGACCAGGAGTGGAGCACGACGTTCGCGGTCAACACCACGGGCGTCTTCTTCGTCTCCCGGGCCGTCGTCAACCGCATGGTGCCGCGCCGCCGGGGCGCGATCGTCACGATCGCCTCCAACGCCGCGGGCACCGCCCGTACCGAGATGTCCGCGTACGCCGCCTCCAAGGCCGCCGCGACGATGTTCACCAAGTGCCTGGGGCTGGAGGTCGCCAAGTACGGCATCCGCGCGAACCTCGTGGCGCCGGGCTCCACGGACACCCCGATGCTCAACTCCATGTGGCAGGACGAGAGCAGCGCGCGGGCCTCCATCGACGGTGTCCCGGACGCGTACCGCGTCGGGATCCCGCTGGGCAAGCTGGCGCGTCCCGAGGACGTCGCCGAGGCGGTGGTCTTCCTGCTCTCCGACAAGGCCGCCCACATCACGATGCACGACCTCACCGTCGACGGCGGTGCGGCGCTCGGTGCCTAAGAACGAGAGGGAGAAGCGCATGGCAGGCATACCTGCGATCAACCCCTATCCGATGCCGTCGGCGGCCGACCTGCCCGCCTCCGGCGTCGACTGGGAGATCGATGCGGACCGCGCCGTCCTGCTGGTGCACGATCTGCAGAAGTACTTCCTGGCCCCCTTTCCCGAGGGCGAGCAGCCCGTCGTGGACCTGTCCCGCAACGCCGGCGCGCTGCGCGTGCGCGCCGCCGAGCTCGGCATCCCGGTCGCGTACACCGCGCAGCCGGGCGGCATGACCCCCGAGGAGCGCGGGCTGCTCGGGGACTTCTGGGGCCCGGGCATGCAGCCCAGCCCGGAGCACCGCCAGGTCGTGGACCCGGTGGCGCCCGCCGCCGGCGACTGGATGCTCACCAAGTGGCGCTACAGCGCCTTCTTCAAGACGGACCTGCTGGAGCGGATGCGCGCACAGGGCCGCGACCAGCTGATCCTCTGCGGTGTGTACGCGCACGTGGGCGTCCTGGTGACCGCGGTCGACGCGTTCACCAACGACATCCAGCCCTTCCTGGTCGCCGACGCCGTCGCCGACTTCAGCTGGGAGGAGCACCGGATGGCGCTCGAGTACGCCGCCGGCCGCTGCGCCCGCCTGACCACCACCAAGGAGCTCCTGACGGCCCTCCCGGACCGGGTGGCCGCCTATGCGGGAGCGGGAGGGGAATCCGCATGACCGGAGACCTGCTGGGCCGGATCCTGACGGGCCGGCCGCCGGCCTTCGCGCTGATCCACCGTCCGGAGACCACCGTCACCGGGCACCTCGACCTCTTCCTCGGCGAGTTCGCCGAGGCGGCCACGCTCGCCGACGTCCCGCTCCGGGACGTCGAGGCGGGCGCCGGCGCCCGCCAGGACGTGCTCACCCTGGTCCCCTACCGGCAGCTCGCCGAGCGCGGCTTCGAGGCGCCCGACGACGGCACCCCGCTGCTCGCCATGGTGATCGAGGAGCAGGCGCAGGTGCCGCTCGCCGCCGTCCTGGCGGGGATCCCCGACGCCCCCGTCCACCTCGCGACGGGCGGCGACTTCGACATCGACGACGACACGTACGCGGAAACGGTTCGCCGCGTCATCGCGGACGAGATCGGCACCGGCGCCGGCGCCAACTTCGTGATGAAGCGGTCCTTCGTGGCCGACATCAGCGAGTACTCCGTCGGCGCTGCGCTGCGCTTCTTCCGCCGGCTGCTGGAGCGGGAGACCGGCGCGTACTGGACGTTCATCGTGCACACGGGCGAGCGCACCCTCATCGGTGCCTCGCCGGAGCGGCACATCAGCCTCTCCGGCGGCCGGGCCGTGATGAACCCGATCAGCGGCACGTACCGGTTCCCCGCCTCGGGGCCCGAACTGCCGGGCGTCATGGACTTCCTCGCCGACCGCAAGGAGGCCGACGAGCTCTACATGGTCGTCGACGAGGAACTCAAGATGATGGCCCGGATCTGCGCATCCGGCGGCCGGGTCGTCGGGCCGTACCTCAAGGAGATGGCCCGCCTCGCCCACACCGAGTACTTCATCGAGGGCCGCACCTCCCGCGACCCCCGCGAGATCCTGCACGAGACCCTGTTCGCACCGACGGTCACCGGGTCCCCGCTGGAGAGCGCGGGCCGGGTCATCAAGAAGTACGAGCCCCAGGGCCGCGGCTACTACAGCGGTGTCCTGGCCCTGATGGGCCAGGACGAGAACAGCGAGCGGACGCTGGACTCGGCGATCCTGATCCGCACCGCCGACATCGACGGCGCCGGCCGGATGCGCATCGGCGTCGGCGCGACCCTCGTGCGCCACTCGGATCCGTTGTCCGAGGTCGCCGAGACCCGCGCGAAGGCGGCCGGCCTGCTCGCGATGTTCGAGCCGTCGGGGCCGCGCCGCTTCGGCGACCACCCGGACGTACGCGCGGCCCTGAGCCGGCGCAACGCGACGATCGCCGGGTTCTGGCTGGACGACGACGCCTCCCGGGCCCGGCCGGTACCGCTGCTCATGGGCCGCAAGGTGCTGGTGGTCGACGCGGAGGACACCTTCACCGCGATGATCGAGCACCAGCTGCGGGCCATGGAGGCCGACGTCACGGTCCGCCGGTTCGACGAGCCGTACAGCTTCGCCCCGTACGACCTGGTCGTGATGGGGCCGGGGCCGGGCGACCCGCGGGAGGTGGACGACCCGAAGATCGCGCACCTGCGGTCCGCGGTGGACACCCTCCTCACGGAGGGGCGGCCGTTCCTCGCGGTCTGCCTCAGCCACCAGGTGCTCAGCACGAAGCTGGGCTTCGCGCTGAAGCGCCGGGAGCAGCCCAACCAGGGCGTGCAGCGGGAGATCGAGCTGTTCGGGCGGCGCGAGCGGGTCGGCTTCTACAACACCTTCGCCGCACAGAGCGCCTCGGACGCCGTCGAGGTGCCCGGGATCGGCACGGTCGAGGTGTGCCGGGAGCCGGGGACCCGGGAGGTGCACGCGCTGCGCGGGCCCGGTTTCCGCTCGATGCAGTTCCACGCCGAGTCGGTGCTCACGGAGGACGGCATCCGCATCGTCAGCGAGGCCCTGTCCGGGCTGCTCCAGGAGCAGTCCGTATGAGCGCGAAGGCGACGGTGGCCTGGTGGGACCTGAAGGGCTCGGGGCACAGCATCGAGTCGCTGAGGGCGTACCTGCGCGATGAGGCGGTCGACCGGTTCGCGGCGGTGGAGGGGCTGCGGCTGAAGTTCTGGATCGCGGACCCGGAGACGGAGCGCTGGGGCGCGGTGCTGCTGTGGGAGTCCGCGGAGGCGGCGGCGCAGCCGCTGGCCCCGCGGGCGGCCGAGCTGATCGGGCGGGCGCCGGTGCAGTACACGGTGTTCGACGTGGAGGCGACGGTCGAGGGCGTCCACGCGCTGCCCGGGAAGGTGTGAGGCACGAGAGCGCGTACGGCCCCTCACGGCCCCCCGGGGGCGTGAGGGGCCGTACGCGTGGGTGTCACGCCCGCTGTTCCGCCCCTGTGGCCATCACCTGGCGCAGGACCTCCGTCATGGCGTCCAGCGTGCCGTGGAAATCGCAGTCCAGGTCCCGCAGATAGGTGTTCTGCGCGAGGATCGCGGCCGCCGGGCAGTCGGTCAGGGTGATGCTGAGGGTGAGCGTGAGCCGGCCGTCCTCGTCCTCTCCGATCTCATTGCGAATCTCGGCGATGTCGGTGTCGTCCAGATGCCGGTAGGTAATGCGCCCGGCGCTCTCCTGGGGAGTGACGCGTTGCAGGAAGGTCAGACCGCCGCGCCGGATTTCCCGGAGAAATCCATCGGCGTAACGTTCGTTGATCCGGCAATCCGTAATGGCCGGAACATAGCCGGTGGGGAACTCCGCCTTGTGTAGCAACGCCTGCCATAGACTCTCCCGCGTAGGAGCCGGACACCCATCCTGAGCTGCGCCGACGACCGGACGGGTCCACGAAAGCGTCAGCATTGATCTCTCCTTTCCGCAAGCCAGTCGGCGTGCAGCATCGGTCGGGCGAACAGTGGTGTCAAAGCCGGGCGGAGCATTACGTCACCTGCCCCCAGGACCTGACGGAATGAGAGAAGTCCACTGCCTCACCGGCTGTTTTTTCTTGCAGGGTGACGGTTGGTCGGTGGCGTTCCGCAGAGCGCCTTCCCGTTAAATCCGAAGCGGAGAATCAGGAGAACGCTGATGTCTGAACGGTTCGACGGCCAGGTCGTCCTCGTCACCGGAGGAGGCGAAGGCATCGGCCGGGCAGCGGCGGTTGCCTTCGCCCGGCTCGGCGCACTGGTGGTGGTCTCGGGCCGCCACCCGGAGACGCTCGAAGGAACGGTCAAGCTGATCCGCGACGCGGGCGGGCAGGCCGACAGCGTGGTCGCCGACGTGTCGGACACGACGGCCGGCGCGGACGCCGGCGCCGCGTACGTCGTTGCCGAGACCGTGCGCCGGCACGGCGCCCTGGACGTGGCCTTCAACAACACCACCGAGCTGGGCCCCCACCAGTCCGTCGCGGACATCGACGAGACGGTCTGGGCCCAGACCCTGACGGCCAACCTCACCGGCGTCTGGCTGTCCATGAAGCACGAGATCGCCCACATGGGGTCCGCCGGCGGCGGGGTCATCGTCAACACGGCCAGCAACATCGGAGCGCAGGGCATGCTCCCCGGCCTCGGCGCGTACGCCGCGTCCACGGCCGCCGTCAGCGCCCTGACCCGGACCGCGGCCCGCGAGTACGTCGCCCAGTCGATCCGCATCAACGCCATCAGCCCCTGCCCGCTCGGCCGGGGGGCCAGCGTCGAGGAGATCGCCGACACCGTGGTCTGGCTCTGCTCCGACGCGGCCGCGTACATCGTCGGGCACGACCTCGTGCTCGACCGCAAGACGAGCGAGTAGAGCGGTGGCCCCTCGCATGCACAGGTTCCCCCGCCCCTACGACGGTCCGGGCGAGCCGGGCTGGTCCAAGCGGGACAGCGTCGTGGCCGAGGCAGTGGCCGAGGACGAGGTCCAGGTCCAGGTCGGCGTCGAGGCCTACGCCGAGGCCGGCGCCGAGGGCGCCGCGCCCGACGTGGTGCTCATCGCCACCGGCAGCGAGATGCGCATCGCCCTCGACGCCCGCGCCATCCTGCACCGCGAGGGCATCGCCGCCCGCGTGGTGCCGATGCCCTGCCCCCAGCCGCCGGCCGGCGCCCGGGCCCGGGTGTCCGTGGCGGCCGGCTCCGCGCTCGGCTGCTACGAACTGCTCGGCGAGGCCGGCATCCCGGTCCGGCTCGACCAGTGCGGCGCGCGCGGCGCGTACACCGCCCTCCACCAGCAGCACGGCTTCAGCGCCGCCCGGGTGGCCGCCACCGCCCGGGCCGGGCTGGCCCGCGCCGGACAGCGGGAGGGCGCATGAACACGGCCGTGCTGACCGCCCGTGTCCCGGGCTCGAAGAGCATCACCAACCGGGCGCTGCTGCTGGCCGCCGCCGCCGACGGGGTCTCGCTGCTGAGGGCCCCCCTGGTCAGCGCGGACACGGTGGCCTTCCGGGAGGCCCTGGCCGGCCTCGGCGTCCCCGTCGTGGAGGGCGACGACGGCTGGAAGGTCACCGGCAGCGGGCGCGCCCCGGCCGGCGGCGGCGCGGTGTGGTGCGAGGACGCCGGCACCGCGGCCCGGTTCCTGCCGCCGTTCGCGGCGACCGGAGCCGGCGCGTTCACCTTCGACGGCACCGGCCAACTGCGCGCCCGGCCGCTGCGGCCCCTCGCCGAGGCGCTGGGCCGGCTCGGCGCGGACGCCCGGGTCACCGAGCCCGTCGGCGGACTGCCGCTGACCGTCGCCGCCCGGGGCCTGACCGGCGGTGACCTGACCGTGGACGCCTCGCTCAGCAGCCAGTACCTCACCGGCCTGCTGATGGCGGGACCGCTGATGAGGAAGCCGCTGACCGTACGGGGCGAGGGGCTGGTCAGCCGCCCGTACATCACGATGACCCAGGAGCTGATGCGCCACTTCGGCGCGTACGTCGACGAGTTCGAGGGCGGCGCGATCCAGGTGCTGCCCGGTGGCTACCGGGCCGCCGAGCTCGACATCGAACCCGACGCCTCCACCGCCTCGTACTTCTTCGCGGCGGCCGCCGTCACCGGGACCACCGTCACCGTGCCCGGCCTCGGGCTCGGCAGCGTCCAGGGCGACCTCGGCTTCGTGGAGGTGCTGCGCCGGGCGGGCGCCCGCGTGAAGACGGCCGACGGGGCGACCACCGTCACCGGCACGGGGCGGCTGCGCGGCGGCTTCGCCGTCGACATGGGCGACATCTCCGACACCTTCATGACACTGGCGGCGGTGGCCCCGCTCGCCGACGCGCCGATCACCGTTCACGGCATCGGCCACGCACGGCTCAAGGAGTCCGACCGGATCGCCGCGGTCGAGGAGAACCTGCGGGCCCTCGGGATCCGCACCGAGTCAGGACCGGACCGGCTCACCGTCCACCCGGGCCGCCCCGCGGCCGCCCGGATCGCCTGCCGCCGGGACCACCGGATCGCCATGGCGTTCTCGGTACTGGGCCTGCGCGTCCCCGGCATCACGCTCGACGACCCGTCCTGTGTCGGCAAGACCTTCCCCGGCTTCCACGCCGAACTGGGACGGCTCTTCCCGGCCCACCGCTCGGGCACCCAAAGTCACTGACAACGAAAGGGATGTGAGAACCCCCATGGCCGACATACTCATCGCCGGCGGTGGCATCGGTGGCCTCGCCGCGGCGCTCGGACTCGCGAAGCGGGGACACCAGGTCACCGTCCTGGAGCGCAGGGACGTCTTCACGGAGGTCGGCGCAGGCATCCAGCTCGGCCCGAACGCCTTCCACGCGCTCGACCTGCTGGGCGTGGGCCAGGAGGTCCGCGACCGCGCCGTGTTCATCGACGAGCTGCGCTTCATGGACGGCACGACCGGCGAGAAGGTCGCCGCGATGCCGGTGAAGGAGAAGTACCGGGGCCGGTTCGGCAACCCGTACGCCGTCGTCCACCGCGTGGACCTGTACCTGCCGCTGCTCGAGGCCGCCCGCCGCCACCCCGGCATCGAGCTGCTGGGCCGCCACCACGTCGTCGCGTACGAGCAGAAGGCGGGCGCGGTCTCCGCCGTCCTCGCCGACGGCCGGCGGATCACGGGGGACGCGCTGATCGGCGCGGACGGACTGCACTCCGCGATCCGGCAGCAGATGGTCGGCGACGGGTCCCCGCGGGTCTCCGGGCACACCATCTACCGCTCGGTGATCCCGATGGAGGAGGTGCCCGAGGAGCTGCGGTGGAACACCGTCACCCTGTGGGCGGGCCCGAAGTGGCACTTCGTGCACTACCCGATCGCGGGCGGCGAGCACTTCAACCTGGCCGCGACGCGCGACGACGGCGCCACGGAGGCCGTGGCGGGCCTGCCGGCCGAGCACGACCACGTGGTGAACTCCTTCCCCGAACTGTCCGGGGCCGCGCGGCGGCTGCTGGAGCTCGGCCGGGACTGGAAGTCCTGGGTGCTGTGCGACCGCGACCCGGTCGACCGCTGGACCGAGGGCCGGGTGGCGCTGCTGGGCGACGCCGCGCACCCGATGCTCCAGTACGCCGCGCAGGGCGCCTGCCAGGCCATCGAGGACGCGGTGCTGCTGAGCGGGCTGCTGGACGGCTGCCCGGCCGATTTCGAGCAGCGGCTGGAGAAGTACAACGCGGCGCGGCGCGAGCGGACCGCGCAGGTGCAGCTGGTGGCCCGTGAGATGGGGCGGCAGCTGTACCACGCGGCGGGCGGGGCGCGGGTGGAGCGCAACGCGATGCTGGCCTCGCTGTCGGACGACGACATGTACGACAAGGTGGCCTGGCTGCACGGCGCGTACGACTTCGACCGGCTCACGGCAGGCTCTTGACGTAGGCCTCGATGGCTGCGGTGACGCGGTCGCGGTCGGCGGTGGAGATGCCGGTCCCGGCCGTCTGCTGGAGGAAGTAGTAGACGAGGGAGGCGGTGCAGATGTCTGCCTGCTCCTTGGGGAGCAGGCAGATGAGACGGCTCGTGACAGGGCGCTCGCCGCGGAAATTCAGGACGCGAAGGTAGCCCTTGACGTCGGTCCCCACGGACTCCCGGATGGTTCCGACGTAGAGACCCGGGACGCCGGTGGGGAGGTTCACCGTCTTTCCCGTGTCCTGTGCCTTGCACGTGCTCTCCGTCGCGTCCGGGTCCCCGTCCAGGTACTTCAGCAGCTCGGGCGCGCTCTTGCCGAAGTCGGAGCAGTCCAGGGCCACCCCGGTCACCTCGTCTTCCATCAGACCCACCCCGAAACCCTCGAAGTCGAGCGGGGCGTCACCCACGTGTACCTGCCGGTACACCGCGGAGTCGTAGAAGACGAGCGTGCACGTCTTGCCCGCCGGCGCCATCAGGTAGGTCTTCGGATCCGCCGCGTACACCTGGGCACCTGCCGGCACGGCGAGCCGGCTCGGCAGGCGGACCGAAGGCGGCGGGGGCGCGGGTGCTCCTTCCAGGGGCGTACCGGTCGGCGAGCAGGCGGTGACGGAGACCTCCTGGGAGGGCACCTCGACCGGTTTCGCCTCGGGCAGCGTGGGGACCACGAGTTTCTCGAGCACCGCGTTCAGCTCGGCGGAGTCCTGCGGGAACTGCGGTGCGGCGGCCTTGACCGCCGAGGCGAGCCGGGTCAGGACCTCCTGCTCCGCGGCCGGCACGCGGTAGCCGACGAACCGGAACTCCAGCTGCAGGCCGAGGGCGTCCATCCGGTCGCGGACCCTTTCGTTCATCGCGGCCGGGTCGCCGCCGCAGCCGTCGGTGCCCTGCGTGGTGACGACGACGATGCGGTTGCGCTTGCTGCCGCGCAGCGGAAAGCGCCCCGAGAAGTCGTCGATCGCGGCCAGGAGCCCGCTGTTCAGGGTCGCCCGGCCGCCCGGGGTGAGCTCGTGCGCCGCCGCACTGATCCGCTGCGCGTTGCCGGTTCCGCTGCCCACCAGTTCCCGGGTGTTGCCCGGTTCGCCGCAGGCGCCGCCGAACCGGCGCAGGGACAGCGCATCGCGGTCCCCGCTGTTTCGGACCGCGGCGCCGACGGCGTCGGCGAGCGCGCCGAAGTCCCGCCCCGCAGCCGGGGATCCGGGGTCGGAGGTGTCGAGGAGGAACGCGGTGCGGTACTGCGGCGTGGACCGTACGACGTACACGACGGCCGCCCCGACGGCCACCACGGCCACCGTGAGCACCGCCAGGGTGACCCGTAACCAGCGTCTGCGCGGCCGCGCCGCCGCCGGGGCCGTCACCGGGCCGCCGGGGCCTTGGTACGCAGGGCGGCGAGTGCCTTGTTCATCGCGTCCACCTGGGTGTTGTAGTCGGCGGCGGCCTTCTCGAAGGCCTCGTGGCGGGGACCGAGCGGCGCCTTGGAGCGTGCGGCCTCCAGCAGCCGGTCGGCGGCCTCCAGCACGGTCTTCTGCTGCTCGCGCAGCTTCGCCGCCCGGTCGTTGATGTCGCGCCCGGCGGGGGTCTTCGCCCGGCCGCCGAGGTCTTCGAACTCGGTGCCGATGTGCGGTTCCCTGGCCCGGTCGAGGTTCTGCCCCGCCTCGTCGAGCCGGCCGTCGGTGATCTCCCGTGCGGCGGTGTTGATGCGGGTCACGGCCGGGTTGAGGACGTCCACGATCTTCGTGGCGTTGCGCAGGACCGGCTCGGTGTTGGTCGACCATTCCAGGGCCGCGTCGAGGTCCGCCCGGGTGTTCGCGAAGACCGGCTCGGCCGGGTTGGAGCCGGCGGTGGCGATCGACTTCAGGCTCTCGCTCTGGTTCTCGGGGACCTGATAGCCGATCAGCCGGAACTCGATCTTCAGACCGGCCGCGCGGATCCGGTCCGCGATCTCCCGCCGTACGAAGTCGGTGTCCTCGTCGCACGCGTCCTTGCCGTGCCGCGTCACGACGACGATGCGGTTCACCTGCTTGGCGCGCTGACCGGCGCCGAACGCGAACGTGCCGGAGAAGTCGTCGACGGCCTGGACGATGCCCCGCAGCAGGGTGGCCAGGCCGCCCACCGGGGCCTGTTGGGCGGCCCGCACGATGTCCTGCCGGTTGTCCGTGCCGAAGTCCACCAGCCGGGCGGTGTTGCCGTCCGTACCGCACTCGCCGCCGAACCGGCGCAGGGCCAGGGCGTCGGAGTCGCCCGCGTTGCCCACCACGGTCCTGAGGGAGGCGGCGACGGCGTCCGCGTCGCCGGAATCCGCGACGGCGGTCGTGTCCATGAGGAACTGCGTCTTGTAGGTCGGCGCGTAGGCCGGCAGCACCCAGCGCACCACCGCCCATGAGCCGCCGCCGAGCAGCGCCAGGACCACGAGAACGAGGAACGTGTTCCGGACGCTGCGCGGGATGCTGATGTCGAAGATGCGCAGGTCGTGGCCGGCCTGGTAGACGCGGGCGTCGCCCGACGCAGTGGCCTTCTGCCGCACGCCTGCCCGTTGCGCCTCGGCGCCGTCGTCCGCGCCGCCGGAGTCCGCCGAAGGAGATCCCGTCATGCCGACCATCGTCAGTTACACCACATGATCACTTTAAGTGGCCGGACGGTTTGTTTTCGTCGTCGTGAGCGCCGTCATCACCGTCATCGCCGCCGCACGCCGCACCGCCCGCGAGGGCGGCCGGTGCGGCGGCACCGTCCGGGCCGGGTCAGACCTTGAGGACGATCTTGCCCGTGGTGTGGCGGGACTCGCCGAGCTCGTGGGCCTTGCGCACGTCCTGGAGGGGGAAGGTCTCCGCGATCAGGGGGCGCAGCCGACCCGTGTCCACGAGGGTGGCCAGTTCCTGCAGGACCATGTGGTCGGGGGCCACGTTGACCGTGATGGCGCGGACGCCCGCCGCGGTCGCCTTCGCGGTGATCTCCTCGATCCCGAGGGGGTTCGTCACGCCGATGTAGAGGCCGCCGGGGCGCAGGGTGCGCAGGGAGCGGTCCTCGTACTCGCCGCCGACCAGGTCCAGTACGACGTCCACGTCCTGGACGGCCTCGGTGAAGTCCTGCGCCGTGTAGTCGATCAGCTCGTCCGCGCCCAGCTCGCGCAGCAGCTCGTGCTTGGCCGCGCTGGCGGTGCCGATGACGTACGCACCACGGGACTTGGCGATCTGGACGGCCAGGTGGCCGACGCCGCCGGCCGCCGCGTGGATCAGCACCCGCTGGCCCGCCTGCAGGTCCGCGCCGTCGACCAGCGCCTGCCAGGCGGTCGAGCCGGCGAGCGGCAGGGCGGCCGACGAGACGTGGTCGAGGCTGCCCGGCTTGCGCGCGAAGTGGCGCGCGGGCGCGGCGACGTACTCGGAGTACCCCGCGGCCTCGTCGGGGAAGGAGGGGAGGCCGAAGACCTCGTCGCCCACCTTGAACCGGTTCTCGCCCGCCGCGACCGCCACGACGGTGCCGGAGACGTCCCAGCCGACGCCGAACGGCGGGGTCATCCACAATCCGAACGCACGGATCTTCCAGTCGATCGGATTGACGCCGGCGGCGTGGGTCTTTACCAGAATTCCCGCGGGGCCGGGAATGGGGAGCGGGGAATCCGTCAGGTTCAGTACTTCGGTGCCGCCCAGGACGTCCTGGCGGACCGTTCGCATCGTTTCTGTCATGCATTCAATGATCGCAACTCGCAAAGCCGAATCCCCGTCGATATTCGGCCATTCGCGACCTGACAGACCGGCCCGGAATGGTTTTTGCGCCGAAGGCGCCCTGCTCAATGCTGGGGTATATGACTCAGCTGCGATCACTTGGTTCGGCCGGTCCTGAGGTTTCCGCTCTCGGCCTCGGCCTGATGTCCATGTCCGACTTCTACGGCCCTGCCGACCGGGCCGAGGGAGTCGCCACCGCCCACGCCGCCATCGACGCCGGGATCACCCTCCTCGACACCGGCGACTTCTACGGCAGCGGCCACAACGAGCTCCTCCTGCGCGAGGTGCTGCAGAGCCACGACCGCGAGCGGCTCACCCTCAGCGTCAAGTTCGGCGTCCTGCGCGACCCGTCCGGCGGCATCCTCGGCGTCGACTGCCGTCCCGAGGCCGTGAAGAACTCCCTCGCCCAGACCCTGCAGCGGCTCGGCACGGACTACGTGGACGTCTACCGCCCGGCGCGCCTCGACCCGGCGGTGCCGATCGAGGAGACCATCGGCGCCATCAAGGAGATGGTGGAGGCCGGCCACGTCCGGCACATCGGCCTGTCCGAGATCGGCGCGGAGACCCTGCGCCGGGCCTCCGCCGTGCACCCCATCTCCGATCTCCAGATCGAGTACTCGCTGCTCTCCCGCTCCATCGAGGACGAGATCCTGCCGACCGCCCGGGAGCTCGGCACCGCGATCACCGCGTACGGGGTCCTCGCCCGCGGCCTGCTGTCCGGCCGCTGGAACCACCAGCGCGCCGCGGCCTCCGACGACGGCCGCAGCAACTTCCCGCGCTTCAGCGGCGAGAACCTCGACCGCAACCTGCAGCTCGTCGCGGCCCTGGGCAAGGTGGCCGAGGCCAAGGGGGTCACCACCTCGCAGCTGGCGATCGGCTGGGCCATGGCCCAGGGCGCCGACATCGTCCCCGTCGTCGGCTCCCGCCGCCGCGACCAGCTCACCGAGGCGCTCGGCGCGCTCTCCCTCGAGCTGACCGCCGAGGACGTTGCCGAGATCGAGCGGGCCGTTCCCGCCGAGGCGGTCGCCGGCACGCGCTTCGACGCCGAGGGCATGGCCATGCTCGACAGCGAGAAGAGGGGCTGAGCATGAGGCCGTTCTGCAGCGCCGCCCAGTGGCAGGCCGAACTCCTCGACGTCGAGGCGTACCTCGACCGCCTGGGCATCGGCGGGCCGCTGGAGCCGGATGCGCAGACCCTGCGCCGGCTGCACCGGGCGCACGCCCTGACCATCCCGTTCGAGAACCTCGACATCCTGCTGGGGCGGGGCATCGACCTCGACGTGGAGGTCATGCAGTCCAAGCTCCTGCGCAGCCGGCGCGGCGGGTACTGCTACGAGCACAACATGCTCTTCGCGGTGTTGCTGGAGCGGCTCGGGTACGAGGTCACGCGGCTGTACGCGCGTCCGCTCCTGGACGCGCCCAAGCCGCTGCCCCGGACCCACCTGATGCTGAGCGTGGCCGTGGGCGGGGAGACCTACCTCGCCGACGTGGGCTTCGGCGACGAGGGCCCGCTGGAGCCGATCCTGGTCTCCGACGGGATCGTCTCCGAGCAGGGCGGCTGGGTGTACCGGCTGGCCCGCGAGGAGGGCACCGACAAGGAGTGGGTGCTCTCGCTGAAGCGGGACGACGGCTGGTTCCCCCTGTACTGGTACGCCACCGAGGCGCACCACCACATCGACTGCGTGGTGGCGAACTACTTCATCTCCACGCACTCGAGCTCGCCGTTCACCGGCCGGGTCTTCCTGGAGCGGATCGCGGAGGACTGGCGGCTGAACCTCAACCACCGCAAGCTCACCCTGACCCGGGCCGACGGCACGGTCGAGGTCCGGCACGTGGCGGACGGGGAGGTGCGCGAGCTGCTGGCCAAGCAGTTCGGGATCGAGCTGACCGAGGAGGAGGCCGCGGTGGTCGTCGCCGCCCTGCCGGCCCCCGAGCCCTCCTGAGCCCGCCCGTACGGACCCTGCGGGGCCCGTGGCGCGCACCCGGCCGGTGCGCCCCGCGGGCCCCGTTCCGTTGCCCGGGCAGGCGCTGGGCGCCGTACGCGACGAGGCATGCGCGACAAAGCCGTACGGGCCCGGCCGGGGGGAGCCGGGCCCGTACGGCGGACGCCTGAGGGGGGGCGCCGAGGGGGTGGAGCGCGGTGCGGGGATGTGCGGGGGAGGTGCGGGGGTCAGCGGGGCTGGACGGCGATGCGGGTGGCCTTGCCGGTGGAGGCGCCGCTGGTGACGAAGGAGCCGTCCAGGTTGTTGATGGTGAACGCGAAGTCGAAGTTCGCGGTGTTCTTCCCCGTCACCGAGATGTTGGCCTTGAAGGTGATCGTGGAGGCGGCCTTGCCGTCCGCGCCGATCAGGAAGGCGACGTCGGTGTCGGAGTAGGTGCCGCAGCCGGTCTGGCGCCACTCGCCGTGCGAGGCGGTCGTGGTGTTGTTCGGCGAGGTGAAGTTGACGACGCCGGAGGTGGCCGTGGCGCTGCCGTAGTAGCTGCCGAGGAAGATCTCGTGGGTGTTGTCGTCGACGACCTTCCAGCTGCCCGGCAGGGTGTAGCAGCTGCTGCCGCCCTCGACCGCGGCGTTCGCGGAGCCCGTGACGGCCGTCGCGGTGGCGAGCGCGGCGACGCCCGCGAAAACGGCGACCTTGATACGGGTGCTCTTGCGCATGTGATTGTCTCCCATGGAATGGATGAGTATTCCTGCAATTCCCATGATGGCCCGTCGAATTCATAAGAGGTATGGACCAGGTGCCGATTCGTCAGGTCGACAGAAAACCCCTGCGCCGCACGCGAAAACGCGCGGCACAGGGGCCTGTCAATGAGAAAGGGGAATTCAGTCGATCTGCATGACGATGCGCACAGCCGGATCGACGTCCGGCTGCTTCGGCATGGCGGCCGGGTCGATGACCAGGCCGAAGTCCTCCTCGTACGCGGCGTGCAGGGCGGCGTCGTCCGCCAGCTCCACCGTCACGGTGCCGTTCTCGTCCGTACGCGTCAGCTCCCGGCCGTTGACGGTGACCCGGCCGGCCTCGTTCTGGATCGAGCAGATGAGGTTGTGCAGGAACACCGAATCGGGCGCCGTGCGGTACCACCACAGGGTCGGGTAGAAGTCCTCGATCCGCACCGGCCGCTCGTCGAGCCGGTACTGGATCTCCCCGTTCAAGTGGACCTGCAGGAATCCCTCCTCGGGCCGGGTCACCTGGTAATCGCCGTGCGGGTCCTTCTGGACCTCCGCCGATCCGGTCTCCAGCGGGAACCGGCTGTTCTTGCCGAAGCCCACGTCGATCAGCCAGTCCCGGTCCTCCAGGCGCACGCGCAGCGCCAGGTGGCACAGCGGGGCGCCGAACTCGCCGCCGAGGAAGACCTGGCCGGCGAGGATCTCCACGGAGAAGCCGAGCGCTTCCAGGAGGTGCCCGAAGGCCGGGTTCAGCTCGTAGCAGCCGCCGCCGCGCCGACGGGTGACGATCTTCTCGTACAGGAACTCCCGCTCGAGGCTGAGCTCGGCGCCTTCGACGTGGTAGTCGACGTTCTCGAAGGGCACCGACAGCACGTGGCGCTCCTGGAGGTGCCGCAGCGCGTGGATGTCGGCCTTCTCCGGCCGGCGCGCGCCGATGCGCTCCAGGTACGCGTCCACCATCGCATCGCTGAGCATGGTCTTCGTCCTCTCCTCGGTCATCGGGACCACCCGGTCGGCGGGATGTTGTGGTTCACGCGGAACACGTTCTGCGGGTCGTACGCGTCCTTGACCGCGACGAGCCGGGCGTACGTCGCCTCGTCGTACGCCGAGCGCAGGTGCCCGGGCGTGCTCTCCAGGGCGCTGATGAAGCTCAGGAACGGGCCGCCGATGCGCCAGGGCTCCATCGTCTCGATCAGCCGCTCCTGGAACTCCCGTACGTCCTGGATGTGTTCGGGCCAGACCGGCGCGCCCGCGAACAGCGTGTACGCGGTCTCGCGGTGCGGCAGCGCGTTGGGGTGCTCGGGCTGCCGGCCCAGGGCGCCGCCCAGGTGGCGCAGCTCGATGCCGGGGCGGACCGCGTCCACCCCCTCCTTGATCAGCGGCAGCAGGGTGTCGATCGCCGCGTCGTCGAGCTCCCGGATGCGGGTGGAGCGCTCGTAGTAGACGAACGGGACGGTCGGGTCCATGTTGATCTCGGCGACCCGGGTGTACGGCATGTCCGCGACGGTGTCGAGGACGGCCGGCGCGATCTCCCGCAGCGGCCGCACCAGTTCCTCGCCCTCCGCGACGGGCCCGTTGTAGGCGATCCGGATGTGCGCGAGGAAGCGGCCGCGGACCGGCTCGGGCAGCACGTCGATGTCGGGGAAGCGCATCACGGCGATCGAGGACTGCATCGCGTCGGGGACGGTGCGCGTCCAGTCGCGCCAGGTGCGCAGGATCTCGTCGATGTGCTCGCCGGGGAGGAACAGGCCGCCGCCGTAGAGCCGGGCGACGGGGAAGAGGCCGATCTCGATGGAGGTGACCACCCCGAAGTTGCCCTTGCCGCCGCGCAGCGCCCAGAACAGGTCCGGGTGCTCCTCGGGGGACACGAACCGCAGCTCGCCGTCCGCGGTGACCAGGTCGATGTTCTTCACGTGGTCGGCGGAGTAGCCGTACGAGCGGCCGAGCGGGCCGAGGCCGCCGCCCAGGGTGTACGAGACGACGCCGACGCCCGGGGAGGCGCCGTTGAGCGGGGCCAGGCCGAAGGCGGCGGCCTCCTCGATGACCCGGCTCCACTGGACGCCGGGCTCGATGCGGGCGGTGCGGGTGCGCGGGTCGATCCGTACGCCGTCGAGGTTGCGGGTGTTGATCAGCAGGGCGCCGTCGGCGGGCAGTGCGACGCCGTGCCCGGTGGCCTGGACCGCGACCGCGATGCCGTGGCGCGCGGCGAAGCGCACCGAGGCGAGGATGTCGGCGGTGCCGTCGGCGAGGACCACTGCGGCGGGCCGGGCGTCCGGCAGGATCCGGTTGAAGCCGAGCGCCTCTTCCTGGTACGCGTCGGTGCCGGGCAGCAGCAGCGGCCCGCGCAGCTCGGACGCGAGCGCGGCGAGGTCGTCGGTGGTCACGGCGGTGGTGGTCACTGAGGTGGTTCCTTTCGCGGGCGGGATGCTCACTCGGCGGCCTTGCCGGCGGTGCGCAGGCTCGGGAGGGTGAGCGCGGTGAGCAGCACCACGACGCCGCCCAGCCAGGCCACGGTGATCAGCTCTACCTGGTCGACGATCAGACCGCCGACGAGCGCGCCGAGGGCGATGGCCAGGTTGAAGACCGACACCCACAGGGCCGAGGCGGCCTCCATGGCGTCGGGCGCGGACTTGAGCATCCAGGTCTGCAGGCTGACGGAGACCCCGCCGAAGGCCAGGCCCCACAGGACCAGCAGGGCGATGCCGCCGGCCTGGCTCTTGCCGAGCAGCGGGAACAGCAGCATCGCGGCGGCCAGCGCGACGATGATGACGGCCATCGTGCGGCCCAGGTTCTTCGCGACGGCCGCGCCGGCGACGAAGTTGCCGATGATGCCGGCGACGCCGAAGCCCAGCAGCAGGACGCTGATCAGGTCCTCGTCGATGCCGGAGACCTGCTGGAGCATCGGGCTGACGTACGTGTACGCGGCGAGGTGCCCGGTGACGATGAGGGCGGTGGCGATGATGCCCGAGCGGACGCCGCGGTTGGCGAACTGGCCGATCAGCTCGCGCACGCTGACGGGCTTGGTCGCGGGCAGCGAGGGCAGCAGGACCAGCAGGGCGACGAGGACAGCGAAGGCGAGGACGCCGAGCGTGGCGAACGCGGTGCGCCAGCCGGCCAGTCCGCCGATCAGGGTGCCGGTCGGCACGCCGAGCACGTTGGCGGCGGCGACGCCGCCGAAGATGAGCGCGGTGGCCCGGGGGATCGCCGCCGGCTGCACCAGCCGGAACGCGAGACCGCCCGCGACGGCCCAGAAGCCGCCGATGGTGATGCCGACCAGGACGCGCGAGGCGAGCAGGATCCCGAAGTTGGGCGCGAGGACGGTGACCAGGTTGGCGACCGCCATCACGGTCATCAGGCCGACGAGCAGGAAGCGGCGGTCCATACGGCCGACGATCACCGGGATCAGCGGCGCGGACAGCGCGGCGACCAGGCCGGGCACGGTCACCATCAGGCCGGCCGTGCCCTCGGAGACGTGCAGGGCGCCGCCGACCGAGGTGAGCAGGCCGATGGGCAGCTGCTCGGCGGTGACGAGGGTGAAGATGCCGACGGCGACGGAGACGACGGCCAGCCAGCTCTTCAGGGAGGTGGGTTCCGGCGCCTGCGCCGGTGCGGCGGCCTCGGCGGGTGTTTCGAGTGTTGCCATGACAAGAACCTCATTCGTGTCTCTGGGGGCGGGGGGCCGCGCCGCCGGGAGCCGGCAGGTCGGCCGCGGGGCAGGTCAGGTGCGCGGGACCCAGCCGGACTCGTCCCAGAACCGCAGCTGCCGCAGCTTCGACGTGGTGGCGATCTCCGCGACCTGCTCACCGCCGAGGACCAGCGTGCTGGGGTGCTCGGGATCGAAGACCGGCCACGCGGGGCTGCTCGGGCCGGTGGGCACGCCGTCACGGGCGAAGGCGGCCACCAGGTCCATGAAGGTCTCGGAGACGGCGCGCTCGTGCGGCCCGTCGTGGAACAGCGGCATGCTCTCCGGCACCGGGTAGGTGGCGGAGATGGCCGCCGGGTCGCCGTACGTGCCGAACAGGAACGGCGAGGTCGCCTCGTGCGGGGTGCCGTGGTGCGGCGGCCGGACGGGGTACGCGAACTCCATGACGTACTGCGGCGAGCGGCCGTGCCGGGCGTGCCGCTCGGACAGCCGCATGATCTGGTAGCGGAACAGCGCGTCGCCCCAGATCTCCGTCCACAGCGACAGCGGGTCCAGCGGGAGCCCGTCGGCCTCGGCGGCCTCCCGGTAGGCGGCTATGCAGGCGTCGGCCAGCTCGTACGGGGCCTTGTCCATCCCCTTCTCCAGAACGCCGCGCACGGCTTCGCGGAGCTCGGCCGCGTCGGTGGGCGGCGGGGTGGGGGTGGGCTGCGGCGGGCAGGGGCCGGTGTAGAACGAGCCCTCGGTCCGGGCGTGCACCGCCATGACCGGCACCTCGGGGGTGGGCAGTTCGTAGTCGAAGGCGCTCATCCAGCGGCCGTCGACGACCGGGCCGCGGAACTCGCGGCCGCTGCCGACCTCGCGCTCGCCGGGCAGCCCGCCGAACACCTCCTCCCAGGCGCCCATCAGGGCGGCCGCGGGGACCTCCCGCAGGCCCGGCACCGTCGTGCCGAGCCGGCGCGCGACCGACTCGTACGCCCGGCGGGAGTCGGCCGGGGACAGCGAGGTGGACGGCTCCCACACGTGGCAGGCGCTGATCGGGACGATGCGGCGGATGATGCCGCGCAGCTCCGGCAGGAGGGCGAGCTGCCAGGTGCTCGCCCCGCCGGCGGAGGTGCCGGCGACGGTGATGTTGCCGGGGTCGCCGCCGAAGGCCGCGGCGTTGTCGTGGACCCAGCGCAGCAGCGCCACCTGGTCCTGGAGGCCCCAGTTGGCGAAGTCGCCGGTGTCGGGGTCGGTGAACTCCTCGTGCAGGCCGAAGCCGAGTGCGCCGAGGCGGTAGTTGAAGGTGACGACGACGAGGTCGCCGCGGTCGGCGAGGCGGGCCCCGTCGTAGACGGGCAGGCTGCCGCCGCCGACCATCCAGCCGCCGCCGTGGATGTAGACGAGCACGGGCCTGGCGCCCTCGGCGTCCTCCTCGGCGGTGGCGCCGCCCGGCGCCTGCGCGGTGGGCGCGGCCGGCGTCCAGACGTTGGCGTACAGGGAGTCCTCGGCGCTGCCGGGGATGATCGGCTGGAGCGATTCGGGGGCGAACGCCGTGGCGTCGCGCACCCCGTTCCACGGGACGGCCGGCCGCGGCGAGGCGAAGCGCAGGCCGCCGACCGGCGGCGCGGCGTACGGGATGCCGCGGAAGACGGACAGCCGTCCGCAGCGCTCCCCGGCGATCACGCCGGCGCTGGTGTGCGCGAGCACGGACCCGGCTTCGGCATCGTTGTCTGGCGAAGGGCGGTGGGCGGCTGAGGTGGCCATTGCCGTGGGTTCTCCATCGTCATCGGCGGGCGGTCAGTCACGCCGACTCCACGGTGCCCATTCGGACCGAATGTGCCGCGTCGGATGACTCCGGACCATCCGATGCTGGTAACCGCGCGAGAACCCCGCAACAAACGGAACGGCACTGTGTCAGGTACCGGGTTGTCCGTCAGATCGATTCGGCAACGACGGGTGGCCGTGTATTTTCATTCGGCGTACGCTGCCGGGTTCGAATCGTCAAGGAGAATGCGATGCTGGACGACGCAGGAGTGGCCGAATACCTCGGCCGGATCGGCGCGAAAAGGCCGGATAAAGCCGATCTCGAGGGTCTGCGCCACCTTCAGGAGCGGCATGTCCTCTCGGTGCCCTTCGAAAACATCGACTACCACCTCGACCGCGAGATCCACCTCGGCGAGCAGGTCGTCGACAAGATCGTGCGGCAGCGCCGCGGCGGCGGCTGCTACGAGGTGAACACGGCCTTCGCGGTCCTGCTCGACGCCCTCGGGTACCGGGTCGAGATCCTGCCGGGCCGGGTCTACCGGCCGGACGGGCTGGGGCCGGCCATGTGCCACCTCGCGCTGCGGGTGACCCTGGACGAGCCCTGGCTGGTCGACGCCGGATTCGGCCGCAACAGCCGCCACCCGCTCCGCTTCGCCACCACTGACGTGCAGCGCGACCCCAACGGGGCGTACCGGGTCGCGCCGGCCGCGGCCGGAGGCTTCGACGTGTCCCTGGAGGGGAACGCGCTCTACCGGATCGACGACCGCCCCTGCCGCCTCGAGGACTTCGGGCCCACCCTGTGGTGGTGGCGCACCAGCCCCGACTCGCCCTTCCTCCAGGAGCTCTTCTGCTCGCTGCCGCTCGCGGACGGCCGGGTCACGCTCAAGGGGAACCGCCTGGTCAGGGTCGAGGGCGGGGTGCGCACGACCGAGCAGCTGGAGGGCGACGAGCAGATCCTGGCCGCCTACCGCGGCCACTTCGGAATGCTGCTCGACGAACTCCCGAAGACGGTGGCGCAAACCGGACCGTCGGGATCCAGCTGACCTGACACAGACAGTTGACGGACTCACCCGAATACCGTGGACCGGCTGCTGCAGCGGGGCGCACGATGCGAAGAGTACGGCGTTACTCCGTATCCGGAAGGAGCATTGTGTCCATCGTTGATCCCTTGCTGGAATTTCCACTCGACACCCAGCCGGACCCCGACGAATTCCTGCGCGCCGCCCTGCGGTGGCATTTCTCCCCGGAAACGGGTTCGCCGTTCTGGCTGGAACGCGCAGGAACTCTCGGATTCGATCCGCTGAGCGACATCGGCGGATTCGCCGACCTCGGCAGGTTCCCCAACCTCGCCAACGAACTGCGCCACGTACGGGCCGAGGACCTCATACCCCGCGGTTACGGTGAGAAGCCCGAGGTCGTGGGCGTCTACGAGAGCGGCGGCACCACCGGCGCCCCCAAGCGCATCGTCCTGCTCCGGGAGTGGCTGGACCGGCTGCTCGCCTGGAGCAGCGCCCAGCTGGACCGCCACGGCGTCCCGCAGGACGTGAACTGGCTGGTCGTCGCCCCGACCGGGCCCCACATGGTCGGTGACGTGATCAAGCGGCAGACCGCCTTCCGCGGCGGCCTCGCCTTCACCGTCGACCTCGACCCGCGCTGGGTCAAGAAGCTGATATCCGACGGCAAGGGCGCCGAGGCGGGCGCGTACGCCGAGCACATCGTCGACCAGGTCGCCTTCCTGCTGCAGACCCAGGACATCGGCGTCCTGATGTGCACGCCGCCGGTCCTGGAGCGGCTCGCCCGCCGCGACGACCTCGCCAAGCTGATCGACGAGAAGGTCAAGGCGATCAACTGGGTCGGCACCCAGATGGACGCCGACACCCGCTACCTGTACCGCACCGAGGTCTTCCCCAAGGCCCACCTGTACAGCGGCTACGGCTCGACGATGATCCTCGGCAACGCCAGCGAGCGCCCGGGCCTTTCCGACGACGACCCGTGCATCTACGACCCGTTCTCCCCCCACATGATCTTCGACGTGGTCGACCCCGAGTCCCGCGAGACCGTCCCGTACGGCGATCGCGGCCAGGTCGTCATGCATCACATCAGCAAGAGCCTGTTCATGCCGAACAACCTCGAGCGCGACTACGCGACCCGTGTGCCCGGCCCCGAGGGCATCTGGCAGCTCGGGGACTCCGTGGCGGACATCGCGCCGGTCCAGGAGTTCGACAACGAGACCGTCATCGAAGGGGTCTATTAATGAGCGCCGGGAGCGCCGGTCTGATCACGCTGGACGCGCTCGGGCCCGCCGGACCCTTCCGCGCCCGCAAGCGCATGACCGTCACCGACGTGACGGGCGCCCCGGTCGCCGAACTCAGCCTGGTCCCGAAGCTGTTCGTGACCCGCGCGATGGACGCCCTGCGCAAGGCCGGCTCGCTGCCGGCCGACGAGCGGACGGCGGCGCTGGCCCGCGCCGGGAAGATCTTCGCCGAGGAGACGATCGACGGGCTGTCGTTCGCCGAGTACGAGCACACGGTCGCCCGGGTCTCCGGCGTCCCGATCGGCGTCGTGCAGGCCGCGACCGCCGCCATCATCGAGGCGACCGAGCAGTCCCGGTTCGCCGCGTACCAGGCCCGGCCGACCGGCGCGGTGGACGACTGGCGCGCCGGGGAGACCCGTACGGGCAGCGCCGTGTGGACCCGGCGCGGCGACGTGTTCGCCGTGCACGCCGCAGGCAACCACCCTGGCCCGCACTCGCTGTGGGTCGAGGCCCTCGCCCTCGGCTACCGCGTGGCCGTACGGCCCTCGCGCCGCGAGCCGTTCACCCCGCACCGGCTGATCTCGGCGCTGCGGGCCGCGGGCTTCGGCAACGACCAGGTCGTGCTGCTGCCCACGGACTACGAGGCGGCGGACGAGATCCTGCGCAGCGCCGACTACGGCCTCGTGTACGGCGGCGACGACGTCGTGCGCAAGTACGCGGGCACCAACGTGCTGCCGCAGGGCCCCGGCCGCTCCAAGATGCTGGTCCCGGCCGGTGTCGACTGGCGCGACCACCTCGACACCATCGTGGACTCCATCAGCCACCAGGGCGGTGTGGCCTGCATCAACGCCACCACCGTGCTCATCGACGGCGACCCGGCGCCGCTCGCGCAGGCCATCGCCGAGCGCCTCGCCACGATCCCCAGCCTGCCCCCGGAGGACCCGAAGGCCGTCCTCGCGGTGCAGCCGGTGGAGGGGGCGCGCGCGATCGAGAAGTTCCTGCTCGCCAAGGCGGCCGGGACCACCGCGCACCTCGGCGGCGACGGCATCGTGGAGGAGCTCGGCGACGGGAGCGCCGTACTGCGCCCGGCCGTGCACCAGCTCGAGCGGCCGGACGCCGAGCAGGCCGGCATCGAACTGCCCTTCCCCTGCGTGTGGGTGGCCCCGTGGTCGCCCGCCGACGGGATCGGCCCGCTGCGCAACTCGCTGGTGCTGACCGCGTTCACCGAGGACGAGGCGCTGATCGACGCGCTGCTCCAGGAGCCCACCATCAGCAACGTCTACCTGGGCGACCACCCGACGTACTGGATCCGGCCGGGCGTTCCGCACGACGGCTACCTCGGCGAGTTCCTGATGCGGACCAAGACCGTCATCCGCGACTGACGTACCCGAGGGGTCCGGGCCCCGGCCCGGACCCGCTCGCGTACGGCGCACCGCCGCGCGGGCACGGGTCTCCCGCCTTCCCTTTCTTCCCGTCACCCACTCATCCCGTCACCCACAAAGGAGCGTATTTGTCATGTCCATGAATGGAACGGCCGGGTCCAGACCTGTGGGACCGCCACGGCTCCCCTCGCTGACCGGACTCCGCTTCCCCGCGGCCCTCCTGGTCTTCTTCTTCCACGCCTCCCTCGGGGTGCCGTGGATCCGCCTCTTCGAGGACGACGCGGCGAACGACGCGTTCGCCAAGTACGCCTCGCAGGCCGGCGCGCTCGGCGTCACGTTCTTCTTCGTGCTCAGCGGCTTCGTCCTGACCTGGTCGGCCCGCGACCAGGACACCATGCGGGCCTTCTGGCGCCGCCGCTTCGTCAAGATCTACCCGAACTACGTGATCACGTGGGCGCTCGCGCTGCTCACGTTCGCGGCGGTCATGACGAAGCCCTGGCAGGCCGTGGTCAACCTGCTCATGGTGCAGGTGTGGGTGCCGGACTTCGCCACCAACTTCAGCGTGGACCCGCCCAGCTGGTCGCTCGGCGCCGAGGCGATCTTCTACCTCGCCTTCCCGGTGCTGTTCCTGCTGATCAAGAAGATCGACCCGGCGCGCCTGAAGTGGTGGATAGCCGGCGTCGTCGCCGCCATCTGCCTCACCCCGACGCTGACCTACGCGGTCATCCCCGGCGGCGGTATGCAGATGCCCGGCGCCGACGGCACCTCGACCGTGCAGTACTGGTTCGCGTACGTCCTGCCGCCCGTCCGGCTGCTCGACTTCGCCCTCGGCATCCTGGTCGCCCGCGCCGTGATCGCGGGCCGCTGGCGCAACATCGGCACGACCTGGTCGGCGCTGCTGCTGGCCGTGAGCTACGCGGTCGCCATGAACGTGGAGCACCTGTACGCGCAGCGCTCGGTCACCCTGGTCCCGATCGTGCTGCTGATCGCGGCCGTCGCCACGCGCGACGCGGAGAACAAGCCGACGCCGTTCAACAACCGGTTCATGATCTGGCTCGGCGAGATCTCCTTCGCCTTCTACCTGCTCCACTACATCGTGCTGGCCTACTCCCGGGAACTGCTCGGCGACGCGCTCTACTCGACCCCGGTCGGCATCGCCCTGATCGCCGCACAGACCGTCGTCGCGGTGCTGCTCTCGTGGGCCCTGTACGCCTGGGTGGAGGCGCCGATCACGCGCCGCTTCTCCAGCTCCCGGAAGGCCAGGGCGGCGAAGGCCGCGGCGGCCGAGGCCGCCGTCCGGGGCGCCGGCCCGTCCGACTCCGAGGGCCGCACCCTCGAGACCGTCTGACCGTCTGACCGCGGTTCCGCTCCACCGCACGGCTGCGCCGTCCCCACCGGCGCCCCCACCGGCCCTGCCCTGCGCCGCCCTTCGGGTTCCCGGGACCCCGAAGGGCGGCGCCCTGCGTACCGGGTACTGCCTCCTTCAGGCGGCCCCGGCCAGCAGCCGGTGGCCCGCCGCGGGCAGGCCCAGGCCCACGTACGGGCGCAGCTCGCCGTACGCGCGGGCGTCACCGACGAGGATGCCGCCGAGCAGGGTGCTGCAGTCCGCGTCCAGCACGAGCTTCGCGTACGTCCCCGCCGCCTCGTCCAGCCGGCTCAGCTCCACCGCGCCCTCGGCGGCCGCATGGGCGTCGCCGAAGCTCGCCACCTCCACGCCGAGCAGCTTGAGGCGGGTGGACAGGTCCGCCTCCCCGAACGGCTCCCCGCCCAGGCCCAGCAGCTGCCGGGCGACGGAGGCCGCCATCCGGTACCCCGGTGCGGCCAGCCCGTGGCAGCGGCCCGACACGGCCGCGCACTCGCCGATCGCCCAGATCCGCTCGTCCTGCGTCCGGCACAGCTCGTCCACGAGGAACCCACCGCGCCCGCCCGTGGCCAGGCCCGCCGGGCCCGCGAGCTCGTCCCGCGGCCGCACCCCCGCCGAGAACACCACGACGTCCGCCTCGAGGGAGCTGCCGTCGGCCAGCACCACCGAGGCCACCCGGCCGTCCGGGCCCGCCGTGATCGCCGCCGTCGCCACACCGCAGTGGATCCGCAGCCCGCGCTGCGCCACGCGCCGCCCCAGGACACCGCCGCCTGCCGCGTCCACCTGCAACGGCATCAGCCGCGGGGCCAGTTCCACCACGTGCGGCTCCATGCCGAGCAGCCGCAGCGCGTTCGCGGCCTCCAGGCCGAGCAGCCCGCCGCCGATCACCACGCCGGGGCGGCCCGGCACGGCGGCGGCGCGGATCGCGTCGAGGTCGCCGAGCGAGCGGTAGCCGAAGCAGCCGGGCAGGTCGTGGCCCGGCACGGGCGGCACGAACGGCCGCGAGCCGGTGGCCAGGACGAGCGCGTCGTACGCGACCACATGGCCGGCGGTGGTGGTCACCGTGCGCGCCGCCCGGTCCACGGCGGCCACGCCGGTGCTCAGCCGCAGATCCAGCAGCGGATCGTCCAGGAACCCGGGCCCGGCCAGGGCCAGCTCCGCCGCGCTGCGGCCGTCGAGGTACGAGGACAGCGCGACCCGGTCGTACGCGGGATGCGGCTCCTCCCCGAGCACCACGATCCGCCAGGCACCGGCGGCGTCGAGACTCCGCAGCTCGGCGACGAGCCGGTGCCCGGCCATGCCGTGCCCGGCGACGACGAGGGTTCGAGCGGTACGGGTCATGACGTGCTGCCCCCTTCGGGCCGTACGGCTGCACACAGCGCGCGGACGACGTCCGTACAGCCGCCGCAGCCGGTGGTGGCGCGGGTGGTCGTGGCGATCTGCGCCAGGTCGGCGGCGCCGGCCCGGCAGGCCTCGGTGACGGTGTGCTTCGTGACGTTGTTGCAGCGGCAGACGACCGCGTCGCCGGGGAGTTCGCCGGCCCCCGGCGCGGCCGGTGCGATGCCGAGCAGGAGCTCCAGGCGTCCGGCCGGAACCGGCAGGCCGAGCTCGTACAACCGGCTCACGGCGGCGATGGCCCGCGGCAGCCCCAGCAGGACCGCCCCGGTGATCCGCTGCCCGTGCAGGGTGAGGCGGGCGTACCGGCCGCGCGCCGGATCGTTGAACGCGACCACCTCCGCGCCCTCGGCGGCCGCCCCGCCCCGCCCCAGGGCGACCAGGTCGAGGCCGGGCACCCGCAGCCGGGTGATCTGCCGGGTGCCGCCGTACGCCGGGGCGGCGCCGGTGAGCTGCCGGGCCAGCGACTCGGCCTGCGCCCACGCGGGTTCGAGGTGCCCGGCGGTGTCGCCCGGGTGGGCGGCGCAGTCGCCGATGGCGTGGATGTGCGGGTCGTCGGTGCGCAGGAGGCCGTCGACGACCACGCCGGTGCGGACGGTGAGCCCGGCCCGGCGGGCGAGCCCGGTCTCGGGGACCGTGCCGGTGCACAGCAGCAGGGTGTCGGCCGCGAGCACGCGACCGTCGTCGAGGGTGAGCTTGCCGGGGCAGTACGCGGCCGCCGTACGGCCCGCATGGACGTCGACCCCGAGGCCCTCCAGGCGCCGGGTGAGCAGCGCGCCCGCGGCGGCGTCCAGCCGCCGGTGCAGCGGATGCGGCCCGCGGTGGACGAGGGCCACCTCGTGCCCGGCCCGGCGAAGCGCGGCGGCGGCCTCGACCCCGAGCAGCCCGCCGCCCAGGACGACGGCGGCTCCCGGGGGCGCCGCGGCGCACCGCGCGGCATCGGCGAGGGTCCGCAGCGCCGTCGCGCCCTCGGCCGGCAGCCCCGGGATCCGGGGGACGGCCGGGCGGGACCCGGTCGCCAGGACCAGGGTGTCGTAGCGGTGCACGGAGCGGGCCGTGCCGTCGGTGGCGTGGACGAGCCGGCGCGCGCGGTCGATCCGGGTCACGGTGACCCCGGTGTGCAGGCGGATGCCCGCGGGCAGCACGGGCAGGGCGAGGGCGGGTGCCGGCAGCGTCCCGTCCAGGACGGAGCCCAGCAGCGCCCGCTGGTACGGGGCCTGCGGCTCGGCGCCGAGCACGGTGATGCCGCCCCGGTGCCCGTGGTGGTGCAGCCGCTCCGCGAACCGCTGTGCGGCCGGGCCGCCGCCTACCACCAGCACCTCGCCCGCGCTCACGACCCCGCCCCGGCCGGCTCGATCCGTACCGCGCACACCTTGAACTCCGGCATCTTGCTGCGCGGATCGAGCGCCGCACTCGTGATCAGGTTGGCCCGGCCCGCCCCGGCGAAGTGGAACGGCAGGAACACCGTGTCCGTCCGCAGCGAGGGGACCAGCCGGACCCGGGCGAGCGTGCTGCCGCGCGCCGAACCGACCTCGGCCCACCCGCCGTCGGTCAGCCCGTACCGCCCGGCCGTGTCGGGGTGGACCTCCACGAACGCCTCCGGCGCGGCCGCGGCCAGCTCCGGGACCCGTCGGGTCTGCGCACCGGACTGGTACTGGGCGAGCACCCGCCCGGTCGTGGCGTACAGCGGGAACGCGGCGTCGGGCGTCTCGGCCCCGTCGCGGTGCTCGACCTCGGCGAAGCGGGCCAGCCCGTCCGGGTGGGCGAAGGCGTCGAGGAACAGGCGCGGGGTGCCGGGGTGCGCCGCCCCGCCCCCGGCGGTCTCGGGGCACGGCCAGTGCAGCGCCTCACCCGCGTCGAGCCGGTCGTAGCTGATGCCGGAGTAGTCGGCCCGCCCGCCCTGCGAAGCCCGCCGCAGCTCCTCGAACACCTCGCGCGGCGCGGTCGGGAAGCGGCCCGCGGGCTGGCCGAGCCGGACCGCGAGGCCGTGCAGCACGTCCAGGTCGCTGCGGGCCTCGCCGGGCGGGGACAGCAGCCGCCGCCTGCGCAGCACCCGGCCTTCGAGGTTGGTCATCGTGCCCTCCTCCTCGGCCCACTGGGTCACGGGGAGGACGACGTCCGCCAGCTGCGCGGTCTCGGACGGCACGAAGTCGGCCACGACCAGCAGGTCCAGGGACTTCAGCCGCTCTCCGATCCGGGCCGCGTGCGGCGCCGAGACCACCGGGTTCGAACCGAAGACGAGCAGGGCCCGCGGTCCGCCCTCCGTGCCGAGCGCGTCGAGGAGTTCGTACGCACTGCGCCCGGGGCCCGGCAGCTCATCGGGCTCCACCCCCCACACCGCGGCGACGTGGGCGCGCGCGGCGGGGTCGCTCAGCATGCGGTAGCCGGGCAGCTGGTCGGCCTTCTGGCCGTGCTCGCGCCCGCCCTGGCCGTTGCCCTGGCCGGTCAGGCAGCCGTAGCCGCTGCCCTCGCGGCCGGGCAGGCCGAGGGTGAGGGCGAGGTTGATGAACGCGGCGACCGTGTCGGTGCCCTTGCTGTGCTGCTCGGCGCCGCGCCCGGTCAGCACGTACGCCCGCTCCGCGCCGGCCAGCAGCCGGACGGCCTCGCGCATGTCGGCGACCGGGACCCCGGTGACCCGCTCCACCCGCTCGGGCCACCAGGCGGCGGCGCGCGCCCAGGCGGCGTCGAAGCCGGTGGTGCGCTTGTTCAGGTAGCCCCGGTCGGCGTGTCCCTCGACGACGGCGAGGTGGAACAGGCCCAGGGCCAGCGCGAGATCGGTGCCGGGGGTCGGCTGGAGGTGCAGGGCGGCGCCCTCGGCGGTGGGGGTGCGGCGCGGGTCGATCACGATCAGCGCCGCCCGGTTCAGGTGGCGCATCAGCGGCGGCATGGTCTCGGCCGGGTTGGCCCCGGCCAGCAGGATCACGTCCGCGCCGCCGAGGTCGGTGACGGGGAACGGCAGGCCCCGGTCCAGCCCGAAGGCCGCGGAGCCGGCGGCGGCCGCCGAGGACATGCAGAACCGGCCGTTGTAGTCGATCTGGCTGGTGCCCAGCGCGACCCGGGCGAACTTGCCCAGCTGGTAGGCCTTTTCGTTGGTGAGTCCGCCGCCGCCGAACACGCCGACCGCGTCGGGGCCGTGCCCGGCGCGGATCTCGCGCAGCCGGGCGGCGATCGTGTCGAGCGCGGCCTCCCAGGTGGCGGGGGCGAGCACGCCGTCCGCGCCGCGCACCAGGGGCCGGGTGAGCCGCCCCGGGGTGTCCAGCAGCGCGGGTGCGGTCCAGCCCTTCTGGCACAACCCGCCCTGGTTCACCGGGAACTGCGTCGGCTCGACGGTCGTACGGCCTGCCGCGCGCGTGAGCCGCGTACCGCACTGCAGCGCGCAGTACGGGCAGTGCGTGACGGCCTCGGAGGAGGCGGTGGTCTCAGACACGGGAGGCCCCGGTCCGTACGCGCTCCGGCACGCCCCCGCCGGCCGGCCGCCTGCGCAGGTAGACCGCCCGGGTGACCAGGATGCACACCAGGTAGAAGCCGAGGAAGGCGGCGAAGGCGGGCTCGCCGGACCCGGCGGGGCCGCTGTACGCACTGCGGAAGACCAGGTTGACCCCGACCCCGCCGAGCGCGCCCACCGCGCCCGCGATGCCGATGACCGCACCCGACAGCCTGCGGGCCCGGGCGAAGGCCGCGCTCGCGTCGTGGCCGGAGGTGACCTCCTCCTCCGCCTGCCGGGCGAAGACGGCCGGGATCATCTTGTACGTCGAGCCGTTGCCTATGCCGGTCAGCACGAACAGGACGGTGAAGCCGGCGACGAAGAGCCCGTACGAGCCCTGCGCCGAGGCCAGCAGCAGCACCGTGGTGCCCGCCGCCATCGCGCAGAACGTCAGCAGCGTGACCCGGGCCCCGCCCCACCGGTCGGACAGCAGCCCGCCCACCGGCCGGAACAGCGAGCCGAGGAGCGGCCCGAGGAAGGTGTACGAGGCGGACTCGAGCGGGGTGGCGCCGAACTGGCTCTGCAGCACCAGCCCGAAGGCGAAGCCGTAGCCGATGAACGAGCCGAAGGTGCCGACGTAGAGGAGCGAGATCCACCAGGTGTGCGGGTTGCGGGCGGCCTCGCGCTGGGCGCCGGGGGCGCTGCGCACGGCCGCGAAGTTGTCCATCTTCAGGGCGGCGAGCAGCGAGGCCGCCACGATGAGGGGGAGGTAGACGGCGATGACGTACGCGGGGTGGGTGCTGCCCGCGGTGGCGATGACGAGCAGGCCGATCAGCTGGATCGCGGCGACCCCGAGGTTCCCGCCGCCCGCGTTGATGCCGAGGGCCCAGCCCTGCAGGCGCTGCGGGAAGAGGGCGGTGATGTTGGTCATCGAGGAGGCGAAGTTGCCGCCGCCGACCCCGCCGGCGGCGCCGATCAGCAGGAACACCCACAGCGGGGTGCCGGGGCGCTGCACGAAGTACAGGGCGGCGAGGGTGGGGACGAGCAGGACGCCCGAGGCGAAGACGGTCCAGTTGCGGCCGCCGAAGCGGGTCACGGCGTAGCTGTAGGGGAGCCTGAGGGCGGCGCCGACGAGGGTGGGGACGACGACGAGCAGGAACTTCTGGGCGGGGGTGAAGCCCAGGCCGATCTCGGGTGACATGAAGAGCACGAGGACCGACCACATGCTCCACACCGAGAAGCCGATGTGCTCGGAGAGGACGGAGAGGATCAGGTTGCGGCGGGCGGTCTGCTTGCCGGAGCGCTGCCAGAACTCCTCGTTCTCGGGGTCCCAGTCCTCGATCCAGCGTCGGGTTGCCGGCCGTGCGGGCCGTGCGGGCGGCGTCATGGCTTCTCGGCTTTCTGTTCGGCGGCTGACTCTTTGAACTATACAGTTCAGTTCAGTTAACCGCCATGGCCGATCCGGGGATTTCGGATTTCAGTTCGGCCGGGTCAGCGCGCGGTCCACCAGCGGGCCCGCGCCCCCGGTGTACGTACCGGGATCGCACAGCCGGGCCAGCTCGTCCGTGCTCCGGTGTCCCTTGAACACCGGCTCCTCGGCGAGCAGTTCGTACAGGGGCCGGCCGCTCTCCTCGGCCGCGGCCGAGACCCGGGTCAGCAGCTGCTTCGCGGCTGCCTTGCCCAACTCCGGTGCGAGCACGGCCGCGATCCGCTCGGAGACCACCTGACTGCCGGTCAGCAGCAGATTGGCGCGCATCCGCTCCGGCCGGGCGGTCAGCCCCTCGGCGAGCTCCACCGCGGTGTGGGCGGCGCCGCCGACCAGCCGCAAGGACTCGCGCAGCAGCTGCCATTCGGCGTGCCAGGCCCCGGCCGAGCGCTCGTCCTCCGAGACCAGGCACTGCACGAGCCCGGTGGCGAGGACGGGGACCTGGAGGGCGGCGCTGCGCAGCAGCGTGCTCAGGACCGGATTGCGCTTGTGGGGCATGGCCGAGGAGCTGCCGCGGCCGGCCACGGCGGGCTCGGCGACCTCGGCCACCTCGGTCCGGGCCAGGTTCTGCACGTCGACCGCGATCTTCCCGAGCGCGCCGGCGGTGAACGCGAGCGCGGCGGCGAGATCGGCGACCGGGGTGCGCAGTACGTGCCAGGGCAGTTCGGGGCGGGCGAGTCCGGTCTCGGTGGCGAAGGCCCCGACCAGGTCGTCCAGGTACGCACCGGGCTCGAGCGGGGGCCCCGCGCCGTCGATCCGGGCGTATTCGAGGTAGCCGGCCAGCGTGCCCGCCGCGCCGCCGAGCGACACCGGCAGCCCGTCGTCCTGCACCCGGGCCAGGCGCCGTTCGGCGTCCAGGACCAGCTGCCGCCACCCGGCCGCCTTCAGCCCGAAAGTGGTGGGCACGGCCTGCAGGGCCAGCGTGCGGCCCGCCATCGCCGTGTCCCGGTGCTCACCGGCCAGCCGGGCCAGGGCCTCGGCGGTGCGGGCCAGGTCGGCCCGGATCAGGCCCAGGGTGCGGGCGGCGACCAGCATGGCGCCGGTGTCGAAGATGTCCTGGCTGGTGGAGCCGCGGTGCACGTACTCGGCGGCTCCGGTGCCCTGCGTGTCCTGCTCCGCGACCACCCGGGTGAGCGCCTGCACCAGACCGACCACCGGGTTCGCGGTCTCCCGGGCGGCCAGGGCCAGGGCCCGCAGGTCCAGGTTCTCGGCCCGGGCCGCCCGGGTGATGGCCTCGGCGGCGGCCTCCGGGAGGGTGCCGAGTCCGGCCTGGGCCCGGGCCAGGGCGGCCTCGGCGTCGAGCATGGCCTGGAGCCAGGCCAGGTCGGAGACGGCTTCCTCGGCGGGGGTGCCGGCCCGTACCGGCGAGAGCAGGCCCGCGTCGGTGAGCGCGTCCTGCGCCGCCCGGCTCGTACCAGCCGTGCTCATACCAAGACTCCGGTCAGGTCGGTCTCGGCCGGCAGCGGCGCGACACCGCTGGGGACCACGCTCGCCGCCGGGAGGGCCAGGACCGAGCGGGCGATGGCGTCGGAGTCGCCGAGGGTGACCGAGTCGACGCCCGGGCGGATGCCGGCCGCGGTGACCCAGTGCACGGACTCGGTGGGCACACCGTACGCGAACCGGCGCGGGTGGGCCCGGCCGCGGGCGTCGAGCAGCCGGTACGGGCGCTCGGTGACGGCGAGGCCACCGGACTCGTAGCTGCTGCCGTCGGCGCCGGCGATGCGGTACGTGGTGCACTGCTCGGTGTCGAGCAGGTGGCGCAGCAGCGGGTCGTCGGTGCGCCGCAGGTCGGGCTCGGGCAGCCGGGCCTCGATCAGGACGGTGGCGCGGACGGCGGGGCCGGGCACGGTACGGGACTGGGCGATGAAGGTGGCGTCGGCGCCGGCGGCGGTGTCGACGCGGATCTCGGTCCCCGGACCGGTCAGGACGAGCACGCCGGCGTCGATGAGGGCGATCATCTCCTCGATCCGGGAGGCCGGCGGGCCGATGGAGAGGAAGGCGTTGAGCGGCGTGTACCAGCCTTCGAGGTCGTCGCGGTGCGAGTCGCCGTCCAGGCCGCCGTGGTCGACGGCGAGGCGGATCTCGTTGCGCAGGTCGCGCATCACGTCCAGGGCCGCCTTGAGCGGGCCGCTGAGGTTGCCGGCCCTGGCCTCCGCGACGTCCTTGGCCAGGTACGCCACCAGCCAGTCCCGGAACTCCTCGCGGCTGGTGAACTCGCGGTCGCCGTACGGCCGGGAGAGCTTCTCCCAGTCCCAGCGCTGCTCGTCCTCGATGCCGTAGACGTCCAGCAGCGAGCCCCGGTCCTGCGCCGAGGCCAGCGACAGGTAGCGCTTGGTGAAGCCCTCGCGTTCGGCGCCGCGGCCGCGGCTCTCCAGGAGGGTGCCGTAGTACACGCTCTCCGTCTCGCGGGATATGAGCGGCCACAGGTCCGCGGAGAAGCTGATGCCCTCCCCGTCCTCGGAGCGGCGGCGCATCTCGGCGATCTTCTGCGGGGTCAGCAGGCGCGGCAGGTAGCGGCCGTACGCGCCCTTCTCGTTCTCACCGCGGGCGTGGTACGGGATGCCGCGCCGCGAACTGGCGTACAGGACGGGCTCGTTGCCGGAGGGCCGGTAGACCAGGCGACCGTCCTCGGCGCGGCCGAAGGTGCCGCCGCGGCCGGCGGTGAAGAGCGCCATGTGGTCGAAGAAGTTGAGACCGAGGCCGCGCAGCAGGACGTTCTCACCGGGCCCCACCACGTTCAGGTCCAGGTCCGCCGGGTTGGCGGGCGTGACGTACGTGAGGTGGTGGATCCGGGCCAGGCTCGCGGTCTTCGCCTCGCGGGGGGTCAGCCGGGCCGGTACGTGGCCCTGCGCCATCACGATCGCGTCGAGGTCGTTGAGCCGGGTGCCGTTCTCGAGGCGGACGCCCTGCTGCCCGCCGGTGGTGCCGTGCGTGTCGGCCATGGCCACGGCCCGGGAGCGGTGCACCTCGACGGTGACGTGGGCGGGGGCGTTGCCCACGACGCGCTCGAAGGTGGCGCGCAGGTAGCTCCCGTAGAAGGCGCGGGTGGGGTAGGTGTTCGGGCCCAGCCGGCGGGCCTCGGCGAGGGTGGCCTCGTCGGCGGAGTCGCAGGCGATGTCCTTGGCCCATTCGTACAGGCTCGGGCCGGGCTCGATGGGCCCCTCGGTACGGACGCTGTCGTCGGTGTAGATGGTGATCTGGGAGGCGACCGTGTTCATCAGCAGGTGCTGGGACTGGTCGGAGCGCCAGACCTGGCCGGCGCCCGGCGCCGACGGGTCGACCACGTGGACGGTGACCGCGGAGTGCCGGGGGTTCCTGCGCTCGTTGGCGCACAGGCGCTCCAGGACGGAGAGGCCGCGCGGGCCGGCGCCGATGATGGCGACCTGGTGCCGTCCCTGCTTCTGACCCTGGTTCCGGTTCATCGCTGCTCTCCGTTCGGGGCGGTGTTCTCGGTGGACTGGTCGCGTGTGCGGGCGCCGTGCATCCAGGCCACGTAGTCGTGGAGCTCCTCGGGTGTGTACGAGGACAGCTGGTCGTTGCGGGCCGAGGCGGCGGCTCCGGAGGTGTGCCAGAGCTTGATGCTCTCCCGGGCGAGGAGCTGGATCCGGGCCGTGCGCTCGCGCCGCTCGGCGTTGAACTTCTGGAAGCGCTCGGGGAGTTCGTCGCTGCCGCAGTCGAGCAGGTCGCCCAGGATCACGGCGTCCTCGAGGCCCTGGCAGGCGCCCTGCGCCACGTAGTGGAGCATCGGGTGGGCGGCGTCGCCGAGCAGGGCGACCCGGCCGTCGGTCCAGGTGTCGACCGGGTCCCGGTCGACCAGCACCCAGGACTTCCAGCCCTCGCCGAGGGCGAGCAGGCGCTGTGCGTCCTCGCCGAGGGCGGCGAACTCGCGGCGGATGTCGCCCGGGGAGGCGGGGACCCCGGCGAGCGTCTCGGTCGCGTTGTTGTCGCTGCTGGCCGCGAGGTTGAGGTACTTGCCGCCGGCGATCGGGTAGTGCACGAAGTGGCAGTGGGGCCCGGTCCACCAGGTCACCGAGGTGAGGTGGCGCAGCTCCTCGGGGACCTGCTCCATCGGGATGACCGCCCGGTAGACGGTGATCCCGGAGTTGCGGGGTGCGCCGTCGCCGACGAGCTGGGCGCGGATCGCGGAGTGGATGCCGTCGGCGCCGATCAGGGCGTCGCCGGTGATCCGCTCGCCGTCCTCGAGGAGGACGCTGGCGCCGGTCTCGTCCTGCTCGTACCCGACGGCGGTGACGGCGCTGCGCAGTTCGATGGAGTCGTCGGCCCGGCAGGCCTCGAGCAGCTTGGTGTGCAGTTCGGCGCGGTGGACGACGGCGTACGGGTTGCCGAACCGGGCGCGGTAGCGCTCGGTCAGGTCCATGCTGACCACGTGCCGGCCGGTGACCCCGTCCATGAACCGGAGCTCGTCCATCTGTACGGCGGTGGCGCGGACGGCGTCCCCGAGGCCGAGGCGGTCGAGGGCGTGCAGGCCGTTGGGCGCGAGCTGGATGCCGGCGCCGATCTCGGCGAATTCGGGGGCGCGTTCCAGGACGAGGACGCGGTGTCCCTGGCGGGCGGTGGCGAGGGCGGTGGCCAGCCCGCCGATTCCTCCGCCGACGATGATCAGCTTCGACATCAGACGTTCTCCTCGGTGCGGTCGGCGGTGGCGCCGGCGGTGGCTCCTGCGGTCAGCAGCCGGGCGAGCTCCAGCCGCTTGATCTTGGTGGTGGCGGTCTGCGGCAGTTCGGACTGGCGCCACTGGACGGGCTCGGCCATCGGGGGCAGTCCGGCGACGGCGGCCTTCCAGGCCTCGGCGTCGAGGGGCTTGTCGTCCTTGGTGCAGACGACGGGGACGGCGCGGCCGCTCTCGTCGGGGATGATGATGACCTCGGCGAGCTCGTCCAGCCGGGTGAAGAGGGTGTCCTCGGCGGCGAGGGTGGAGCCGAAGCCCTCGATCAGGTCGACCTCGCGGTCGAGCAGGTGCACGCAGCCCCACTTGGTGCGGTAGCCGACGTCGCCCATCCGCCACCAGCCGTCGTTGACCTGCTTGTCGTAACGTTCCTGCTCGCCGAGATAGGTGACGATCCGGCCGTCGCTCTTGACCTCGATGAAGCCGGGGTTGGTCTCGGAGGGCGGCAGCCCGTTGCGGCTGACGACGCGGACGTCCGTCATGCCGGGGAAGGGCATGCCCACGCAGCGGCCGTCGGCGTCGAGCCCGCGGCGCTTGGAGAAGGAGCGTGCGACGGCCGGGCCGATCTCGCTCTGCCCGTAGAGCTGGCCGAAGACCGGCGCCTTGCGCTTCGTCGCGCCCAGCAGCCGCTGCACGGTGCGCGGGTGGATGGCGTCGAAGGTGCTGCTGAAGAGCTTGACGTTGGCCAGCGGCCCGCGGGGGTCGTCGGCCATCTCCTCCCACTCCATGAAGGAGTTGGGGTGGGCCTCCAGGATGCCGGGGCGCAGCCGGGCGAAGAGGTCGGCGGCCTGCTTGGGGTCGGAGTCGGCGAGGACGACGATCGGGAAGCCGCGGAAGAGGGAGATGGCGAGGGCGGTGATGAGCCGCGAGTGGACGAAGGAGACGTGCATGGCGATGGTCTCGCGGCCCGGTATGAGCGGCTTGGTGATCGCGGCCTGCGGGCGGTAGCGCGCCTCGAGGGTGGCGCCGGTGTGGACGGCGAGCTTGGGGGTGCCGGTGGTGCCGGAGGTGTGCGTGATCAGGGTGGGGTGCTCGGGCGGCATCGTCACGGCGGGGACCCGGGGGACGCCGGCGAGCGAGGCGAGCTCGGTGGCGTCCTGGTAGCTGCCGGAGGTGAGCAGGACCTGCCCGGCCTCCTGGAAGACCGAGGAGGGCAGCTCCGTCTCCAGCTTGTTCTGGTCGGTGAGCAGGTAGGGCTGGTCGGTACGGCGTACGAGTTCGGCGACGGTCTCGCCGTCGAGCTTCGGCGACAGCAGCACCGGGACGGCGCCGATGCGGGCGACGGCGCAGGCCAGCAGGGTGATGTCGAAGCCGTCGGACTTGTAGACGACCACTCGGCGGCCGGGCCGTACGTCCGCGGCCCAGAGCCTCGAGGCCATGTCGTCGATGAGGTCGGCGACCTCGGCGACGGTCGCCCGGCGCCCCAGGCCCGGGGCTATGTCCAGGTCGTGATCGAGGATCACGACGTTCGACGGGTGCTTTCTCGCGGCCCGCTCGAAGAGCGTGCCGAGCCGGATTCCCTTGTTCCCGATGCGCTGCAGAATCATCGCCTGGACCTTTCCCGAGTAAGTTGCAAGGACGATCAGTTACGGAAGAGCAGAGGAAGAGAGAGAAGGCTCAGGAGGCGGTCGCCGGCCGTTCCGTCTCGATGACGGCCTTGATGCGCTCGAGGGTCGCGGCGAGGTCGCCGGCCACCTTCTCGCCCCACTCGGCGAAGAACTGCTGCTTCTGCTCCTCGTCCATCTCGGCGGTGATGCCGCGGATCCCTTCGGTGGCGGAGCCCATCCGGAAGTGGTGGACCAGGAGGCTCCCCTTGCCGTCCGCCTCGATGGAGAAGCCCCAGACGCTGTCCTGCTTCTCGCCGGAGCTGTTGTGCATGGCCCACTGGAAGGTCCGGCCGGGCTCGGCGGCGACGACCTCGGCGTACGTCGTCCACTTGCCGCGCACCACCGGCGCCCAGGAGACGACGTCCTCGCTCCGCTCGTTCTCGCCGCGGAACACCGAGCCGACCGCGCCGGGGGCGCCGGTGGTCCACTCGCCGCCGAGGCACTCGGGGCTCCACTCGCCGCTCCGGGCCAGGTCGCTGACGACGGCGTAGACCTCGGCCGGCGTGGCGGAGACGTGGACCTGGGCCCGGGACCGGAAGAGGGGAGTCTGGGTGCCGCTCATGGGTGACCTCCTGTGGCTGAACCGTGGTGAGTGCTTGCTGCTGCTGGTCTCAACTGCGCTGTCGGGCGCCGTGTTTGGCGCTCTCAGCTAGATGAACCATACAGTTCAGTTCAACTGAACGCAACGGTACAGTTCAGTTGGGTCCTAGACTGGACCCGCACCTTCGAGGAACAGGGACCGACATGACCGCAAGGACCAGCGCCACCGAAGCCCAGCAGCAGCCCGTGCCCACCGGTGCGCGCGCAGCGCGCAAGCGCGAGGCCATCCTGGAGGCGGCCCGCACGGTGTTCCTGCGCGAGGGCTTCGGAGCCGGGGTGGACCAGCTCGCCGCCGAGGCCGGCGTCTCGAAGGTCACCATCTACAACCACTTCGGCAGCAAGGAGAACCTGTTCAACGCCGTGATCGGGCAGACGCTCGACGAGGCGCTGGAGGTGGCCCAGTCGGTGATCCAGGCCCGGCTCGCCGAGTCGGACGACGTCCGCACCGACCTGCTGGAGGCCTGCCGCACCTGGGTCGCCGGTCTCACCACCCCGGAGGTGCTGGCGCTGCGCAACGTGATCGCGGGGGAACGCCACCGCTTCCCGGAGCTCGGCGCCACCTGGCAGGAGGAGGGCCCCGGCCGCCAGCACGCCGCCCTGGCCGCGGCCCTGGGCCGCCTCGACGACCGCGGCCTGCTGCGCATCCCGGACATGGAACTGGCCGTCCTCCAGCTCTCCGGCCTGGTCCTCTCCCCCCACCTGGTCTACGGCGCGTACGGCACGGCCCTGGACGAGGACCTGGCGGAACGCCTCATCCAGGGCGGGGTGGACATGTTCCTCCACCAGTACGCGGTCAACACGTAGCCTTCGACGGGGAATCGACGCCGAACGAGGGTGGGGTCGCATGCAGCTGAACGTCGTGGTCGCCGAAGGGGACTGGGCGGCGGTCGATTACGGGACGTACAGCGGCGGGGCCGCGAGGACCCTGGAGTGGCGGCTGAGACTCCGCAACTTCGGGGCCGATGCGGGACTCGACCGCTGGCGAGCACTCGACCGGCGCATCCACGGGGAGGTCCTGGCGGTCGACGTTCCCGACGCCGGCTCGATCGACGTCCGCACCCTGAAGGTCCGCTGCCTGGACGAGGCTCGGCGCGCGGGGACCCTCCGTCCGGAGGCCGCTTCCGACGCTGATCGGCCGCCGGACCGGAACCCCGTCCTGGGCACCTGGCTCACCGACGCGGCGACGGACGAACGCCTGCCGGATGCATTACCCCTGCGGAGTACGGAGCTGTCCGATGGGGATCTGATCGTGCTCTCCGTCCTGCACCCGGCCCAGGCCGACTACATGCTGGCCGCGCCTTCCCACGCGGACGAGCTGCTCAGCTGGCTGCCGCTGGCGGAACGGGCGGTGGCGCCCGCCGGCGGCCCTCGCCTGTGGGGTGTCCTGCTCTACACCGAGGCCGACGCCGAGCTGGCCACGTACGTGCGGACCCACTTCGACGACCTGAACGTCCTGTCCGGCCCCGCCACCCGGGTCTTCGCCGTGGAGCGGCGTGCCGACCGGGCGGCGGCCAGGAAGTACTGGCGACGCCACATGGAGCCCGAGCTGTACCGGGTCATGAACGCGGTCCGCTGGCTCCGGTGGACTCCGTACGATCCGCAGGGTGCGTACGAGATCGCTTCCCGACTCGGCATCGGATCCGAACGCCTCCCCTGCCTGGCGTTCTTCCACGCGCTCGACGGCCCGGTCCATGAGGGGGAGAAGATCGTCTTTTCGATCGAGCAGACCTCGACCGCATACTTCCGGCTCCTCTTCGGCGGCATCAACCGGGTCCTGAGTTCCGTGGAAGCCGCGGACGGGCTGTCCCCGCGCTCGAACGATGCGGCGGCCTTCGCCGCTGTCCGCCGGGCCGAGGGCGCGATCAAGGCCGCCCTGCGGCCGGCCGTCCCCGCCACCGGCAACGTCGTCGTCATCTCAGGAGCAGGAATGTCGGAGAACTTCTACTTCCAGGGCGAGAACACCACGTTCATCAACCGGCCCCAGGACATTGTCGTCAGGGACTTCCAGAACAACCACGCCACGACGCCCGGCGGCGACGACCTCACCCGGCTCCTCGAGCTCGTCCTGACGAGCCGCGACGTGCCCGATCCCGACAGGGAGGAGGCAGCGGCCGCCATCCATGCCCTGGCCCGCCAGGCCGCGGAACCGGAACCGGACGCTCCGGCGGCCCTGACCCGCATTGACCGACTCCGTACACTGCTCTCCGCCGGCGCCGACATCGCCCAGCCCGCTCTGGCCCGAATACGCCCAGTATGCGGACGCTCCTCCGCCTTGCGATGCACCGCATCCGACGCCGCGCGCTGATCCACCGGGGATTACGGGACAGCCCTTAGACGGGTGCTCCGCGGTCCGGGCGCCGACGGGATCCGGTGCGGATCTCAGTCCTCGTAGCGGCCCAGGCGGTCCGCCGCGTAGTCGTCGAAGGCCTGGTCGATCTCCTCCGGAGTGTTCATCACGAACGGGCCGGCGCGGAAGACCGGTTCGCCGATCGGCTCGCCCGTCAGGAAGAGGAGGTCGGCGCCGACCGGGCCCCCCTCGACGCACACCGTGTCGCCGTCGTCGCCGAGTACGGCCAGTTCGCCGTCGGCCAGCTCGCTCGAGGCGACCTTGCCGCTGCCGGACAGGACGTACACCGCCGCGTTGCGGCCCGCCGGCGCCGGGAGTACCGCGCTCGCGCCCGGGGCGATGGAGGCGTGCACGACCGTCACCGGGACCTGGGTGTCGAAGGGTCCGGTCACGCCGAGCGCCGAGCCGGCGATGACCTTGAACCAGGAGCCGTCCACGTTCCGGACCACCGGGATCTGCGCAGCGCCGTGGTTCTGGGTGCGCGGGCGCAGCCCCTTGCGGGCGGCGGGCAGGTTCACCCAGATCTGCAGGTTGTGCTGGAGGCCCCCGGCCGCGCGGAAGGCGTCGGTCGGCTGGGCGGAGTGCACCACGCCCGCGCCCGCCGTCAGCCACTGGACCCCCCCGGGCGGTACGACCCCGCGGTTGCCGGTGGAGTCCGCGTACTCGATGTCGCCCTCCATCACGTACGCGATGGTCTCGAAGCCGCGGTGCGGGTGGTCGGGGGCGCCCTTGGGTTCGCCCGGGCCGAGGTCCACCGGGCCGACCTGGTCGACCATCAGGAAGGGGTCCAGCTGCGGGATCTGCGGCGTGGGGAAGGGGCGGCGGACCGGGAAGCCCTCGCCCTCGAGGGTGTGGACCGGCTGCAGTACGTCGATCACCGAGCGGGTCGCGGACGTGGTCGCGGCGGTGGTCTCGACAGCGGAAACGTGCGTGGTCATGATGCCTTCTCTCCCTCGGCGAATGAACCGTACAGTTCAGTTCAGTTCGTGTGTCAGTTATACGGGAGGTCCCGTCCTCGATCAAGCCCTGCGGACCGTCCCGTCCGCCGATAACTGACAGATACCGCCCACCGCCGTTGTCGGCGCATCGCCTGCGCGGACAGACTCCTGCCCATTCACCGACGTTCACCTCGCAGGGGCGTGCCGGACACGGCATTCGCTGCGCATGTCACCTTTGCGGAAGGACAGTTCATGCCCGAGCTCAAGATCCTGGCCATCTCCGGCAGCCTGCGCGGCGCCTCGTACAACAGCGCCCTCGTGCGCGCCGCCCAGAAGTTCGCCCCCGGTGACCTGGCCATCGAGATCTACGAGGGCCTGCGCGACATCCCGCCCTACGACACCGACCACGACGTCGAGCCCGCCCCGGTCGCCGTGGCCGACCTGCGGCGCCGCATCGCCGAGGCGGACGGCATCTTCATCGCCACCCCCGAGTACAACTACGGGATCCCCGGTGTCCTGAAGAACGCCCTGGACTGGGCGAGCCGCCCGGCCCTCAACTCCTCGCTGACCGGCAAGCCGATCGCGATCGCCGGCGCCGCGCAGACCAACTTCGGCACCGTGCGCGCCCAGCTCGCGCTGCGCCAGATGTTCCTGTGGACGGACTCCAAGGTCGTCGGCAAGCCCGAGCTGATGATCTTCCGCGCCCAGGAGCGCTTCGACGACGGCGGCAACCTGACGGACGAGACCACCATCGAGATCCTGCAGGGGCTGCTCTCCGCGCTCGGTACGAAGATCCGCGAGACCCGCGCGAACGCGGCCGCCAACCTCTGAGCCCGCACCACCCCCACCGGCCGGAGTCGCCAGCTCCTGCTCGATCCCCCCTCTCCGAAGGGCCGCTCACACCCCCCGTAGCGGCCCTTCGGTCTTTCCCGGGTCCGCCGGCACCGGGAGTTGACGAAGCCTTCGCGGCGCTCTGCGCGAACCCGGGAGCACTTGCGAGGATCGCCTCATGCGTGCAGCTTTCATCGAAGAACTGGGCCCCGCCGAGAACATCCGCTACGGCGAGATGGCCCCTCCGGCCCCCGGCCCGACGGACGTCCTGGTCGAGGTCGAGGCGGTGTCCGTCAACCCGGTGGACACCTTCGTGCGGTCCGGGCTGTTCCGCACCCCCGTCGAGTTCCCCTTCGTGATCGGCCGCGATCTGGTGGGTACGGTCGTGTCCGCCGGCCCCGGCGCCGCGGGCTTCGCCCCCGGGGACCGCGTCTGGTGCAACAGCCTCGGCCACGGCGGCCGCCAGGGCGCCGCCGCCGAACAGGCCGTGGTCCCTTCCGACCGCCTCTACCGGCTGCCCGCCGCCACGGACGCCGCCGAGGCCGTCGCGGTCGTGCACCCCGCGGGCACCGCGTACCTCGCGCTGTTCACCCACGGCCGGGTCCGTCCCGGCGAGACCGTCCTCGTCGCCGGCGCCGCCGGGAACGTGGGCAGCGCCCTGATCGTCATGGCCGTCGAGGCCGGCGCCCGGGTCGTCGCCACCGCCGCTGCGCGCGACGCCGAGCACTGCCGGGCGCTCGGAGCCGAGACCGTCCTCGACTACGGCGACCCCGAACTGACCGCCCGCATCCGGGAGTCCAGCCCGCAGGGCATCGACGTCCACATCGACACCTCGGGCACGAACGACCTGGCCGCCGCCGTCGCACTGCTCGCCCCCCGCGGGCGGATCGTGCTCCTCGCCGGCGCCCGCTCCCAGCCGGTCCTGCCCGCCGGTCCGCTCTACATGAAGGACGGCTCCGTCGTCGGCTTCGTGATCTCGCACGCCACGTCGGCCGAACTCGCCGAGGCCGCCGTCTCGATCAACCGCCTGCTGGCGAACGGCAAGCTGCGCGCCCGTTCCATCGAGCGGGTCCCCCTGTCGGAGGCGGCCCGTACGCACCGGCGCATCGAGGACGGCGAGCTGCACGGCAGCCGCGTGGTGTTGCTGCCGAAGGAATCCTGACGGCGGAAGCGCCGGAAGCGCCGGGAGCACTGGTGGCAGAGGCGGCCGCAGAGGCGCCGGCAGACCTGACGGACTGGCCCTGCGGCGCCTCCCGCCGCTGATGCCGACTGCCAGACTCGCGGCATGGACGACTCCCCAGAGGCCCAGGCCCAGGCCCGGGTGAAGGCCCAGGCCCATGCCCACGCCGAGCCCCTGGCCGCCCCGCCTCCGCGGAACACCTGGGCGCGGTTCGCGATCCTCGGCGCCCTGCAGCTCATGCTCAACGCCTCGGTGTCGGTGACGTTCGCCGCCGGTCCGGCCATGCAGCGGGAACTCGGCCTGAGCCGGATCGACCTCATCATCGACAGCGCCGCGTACGGCCTGGCCTTCAGCGGGCTGCTGCTGCTCGGCGGGCGGCTCACCGACCGGATCGGGCAGCGCCGGCTGTTCACCCGGGGCACGGCCCTGTTCGCCGTCGCCTCCCTCGCCGCGGCGCTGGCCCCCAGCTCGCACACCGTCCTCGCCGCCCGTTTCCTCCAGGGCTGCGGCGCCGCCCTCGCCGCCCCCGCGGCCATGGCCCTGCTGCGGGTCGTCTTTCCCGAAGGCAAGGCCAGGGCCACCGCGCTGGCCCGATGGGGGCTGCTGGCCAGCCTGGGCGCCGCCGTCGGCATCGTGCTCAGCGGGGCGCTCGTCGCCTGGCTGAACTGGCGGTGGAGCTTCGGACTGCTCGCCGCCGCGGCCGCCGCCGTACTGGCCCTCACCCCCCGGTCGCTGCCGGCCGGGCCCGCGCCCGTACGGGTCCCCGTGGACCTTCTCGGCGCCGTACTCGGCACCCTCGCGCTCTCCACCCTCGGCTACGGCTTCGTGATGGTCGGGCCGCACGGCTGGGCCGCGCCGCAGGTCCTGGCCCCGCTCGCGCTGGGCGCGGTCCTGCTCGCCGTGTTCGTCGCGGCCCAGCAGCGCGTCCGCGCGCCCCTGCTGCCGCCCGGCTTCCTCGCCTCGCGCTACCGGGCGACCGCGCTGGTCTGCGCGCTGCTCGGCCCGGCGATCGGCGCGAGCACCGCCTTCCTGCTGGCTCTCTACTTCCAGCAGGTACGCGGCTATTCGGCGCTGCAGAACGCGCTGGCCTTCATCCCGTACAGCGCGATGCTGCTGGGTGTCGGCTTCGTCGCGGGCCGGATCGTCGCCCGCCTCGGCATCCGCGCGGTGGCGGTGGGGGGACTGGCGGTCATCGCCGCCGGCCTGTTCCTGATCGGCGGCGTGGGGCTGCGTACGGGCTCGACGCCGTGGGTCCTGTCGGGCCTGGTCGTCCTGTCGGCCGGCATCGGCACGCTGATGTCCGCCGCGGTGCCGGGGGCCGTCAGCGGGGTCCCGGAGGAGCAGTCCGCCCTGGCCGGGGCGGTGGTCAACACGGCCATCCTGGCCGGACCCACCATCAGCCTGGCCCTGATCACCTCGGCCGCCGACGCCCGGACGGCCTCCCTGCTGGCCGCCGGGGACCCGGCGGCCGCCACGGGCGGGTACGCGTTCGCCTTCGAGGCGGCCTGTGCGGTGTTCCTGCTGGCCATCGGCCTGGCGCTGTACGGCCTGGCGCCCGCCCGCCGAGACCGCCGACCCCGCCGGGGCGACCGGGCGGGCCGGATCGGGCAGGCCGGCCCGAGGACCGCCGACCGGCAGGCAGAGCGCTCCTCCACTCCGGCCTGACCAAGGGGGGCAGGCCGGGGTGGGGGTCCGACAGCCGTCGCGATCACTCAGGGTGAGGGTGTCACGAGGGTGCAGCACAGCTGAAGGGTGAAGCGATCAGTGCAGGTCACAGGGTGGGGAGCGCCGAATTCAAGGCGTTTCGCCGGGGTGTGCGGGCCGGTCTCCGGTTGCCGGATGTGACGGAGTGGCCGTGAGTGGACAGGGGCAAGTCCCGTGCCCCCGACATGTCCCGTGTCCCACGTCCCATGTCACCACTCTGCCTCTGAACAGGAGAGAGAACTTGCACCGCATCACCCGCTACACCCTCCCCGCCGCCCTCTGCGTGACGCTGCTGTCCGCGTCCCCCGGCCTGGCCGGGGCGGCCAACGCCCCCGCCAAGCCGTCGGCACCCGTGGCGAAGAAGTCCATCCCGGGTACCGAGGCGCTGACCGCGCAGGTGCAGGCCCTGGGCTCCGCAGGCGTGCTGATCACGCCCGTCACCAACTTCCTCGGGGAGGTCCTGAAGTCGCCGGACGGGAAGCTCCCGGAGGCGACCCTGGCCGCGCACAAGCAGAAGATCGACGCGGCGCTCGCGGGCCTGAAGCAGACGTTCGCGGCGGCGGCCCCGGCTGCGCAGGCCAAGCCCCCGGCCGACACCCCGGCGGAGCCGGTGGTGCTGCCCAAGCCGCCCGCGGAGGTGGCGAAGCCTCCGGCCGATGCGGTCAAGCCCCCGGCGGAGGCAGCGAAGCCGCCCGCCGAGGCGGCGAAGCCTCCGGCGGAGGCGGCCAAGCCCCCGGCCGAGGCCGCGAAGCCGGTGGAGGCGGCCAAGCCTCCGGCCGAGGCGGTCAAGCCGGTGGAGGCGGCGAAGCCCCCGGTGGAGGCGGCCAAGCCTCCGGCCGAGGCCGCGAAGCCGGTGGAGGCGGCCAAGCCTCCGGCCGAGGCGGTCAAGCCGGTGGAGGCCGCGAAGCCTCCGGTGGAGGCGGCGAAGCCCCCGGTGGAGGCGGCCAAGCCTCCGGCCGAGGCGGTCAAGCCGGTGGAGGCCGCGAAGCCCCCGGCCGATGCGGCGAAGCCTCCGGCCGAGGTCGCGAAGCCGGTGGAGGCCGCCAAGCCGGTGGAGGCCGCCAAGCCCCCCGCCCAAGTGGCCAAGCCCCCCGCCGAGGTCGCCAAGCCCGTCACCCTCCCGGCCGCGGTCCCGGCGCCCCTGCCCGCCGTCGCCCCCGTCTCCGCGCGGGCCGGCAGGGCCGGTGCCCCCCTCGACGCCGTCGCCGCCGCGGTCGACCACCTCAAGGCCTCCGTCGACGAAGTCGCCAAGGCGGCCGGCCCCTGCGGCTGCACGACCAACGCCAAGGACAAGGCCTCGGACGTCGTGAACGACCTCGGCACCACCCTGGTCGCCCTGTTCACCGGGCTCGGCCTGCCCGGCATGCAGGCGGCCGCCCCGGCCCCCGCCCCGGACCCGGCCGAGTAGCTCCGCGCCGAGTCCCCGTCCGCCCCCGGTGTCCCTGCGACCCCGGGGGCGGACGCGGGTACCCCGTACGACCCCCCGTACGACCCCCCGTGCGACTGCGCGACCTTGCAGACACCCTTGACGCGCCCCGCGCCCGGATGGACGCTCCCGGACCTCGCATCCGAACGGTTGCAGCTGGGGGGCCGGTATGCCGGAGCAGTCTGTCGAGCCCGAGTCCGATTCTGTCCAGACGGCGGGGGAGCTGCGCGCGCAGCTCGTGCAGCACGGAGCGCGCTGGTCCGTCATCGAGCACCTCGCCGACGAGGAGGCCGTGCCCCGGCCCTCCCTCGGCCTGGAACCCGGGGCGAACCTCACGCCCGCCGAAGAAGCAGGAGCCATCGATCTGCGGGGGCTCATCGGGCACGAGAGCGGCAATCCGCATCTCACCCGCCGCCGCGCCGCCCACGGCCTGCTGCCCGAAGCACGACGGGGGCCGGTCGCCGGAGCGCGCCCCGCCGCCGTCGACTGGCGGACCCGCTGGGGCTGGCCCTGGATCACCAAGGTCAAGGACCAGAACCCGTGCGGCTCCTGCTGGGCCTTCGGGGCCGCGGGCCTCGTCGAGTCCATGGCCCGCATCGAGCACAACGTCTGGGCGGAGCGGTCCGAGGGGGACGTCCACGACGGTCTGAAGTTCACCTGCGGCCAGGGCTCCAACCCCGAGACCGCCCTCGACTGGGTCAAGACCAACGGCGGCCTCGCCGATCCGGACTGCTGGCCCTACTCCCCGCCCCCCTCCACCGTCCCCGCCGACCGCCGCGATGCCTGGCGGGCCGAGTACACGCCCAGCTGGGACCGGTCCGGCCGCACCGTCCGGATCACCGACTACGTCCGCCTCGGCGACGTCGAGCAGCAGAAGGTCTGGCTCGACACCGTCGGCCCGCTGACCGCCTGCTTCGACGTGTACGACGACTTCTTCGGCCTCGGCTCCGGCGTCTACCACCGCACCAGCGACCGCCTCGCGGGCGGCCACTGCGTGCTGATCGTCGGCTACGACGACGCCGCCGGCTGCTGGCTGTTCAAGAACTCCTGGGGGCCGGGCTACCACGTCGGCGGGTACGGGCGCATCGCCTACGGCGAGGTCAACATCGACCACTGGGCCAAGTGCGGTCTGCGCGGCACCAACGTCGACCCGTGGAGCAAGCGCCGCCTGCACGCCGGCAACGTCTACGAGAGCGGGAACGGCCGAGCCCACCGCAACTTCGAGATGCTCGCCACCGCCGGCGGCGGCCGCCTCCAGCACTGGTGGCGCGAGGGCGACGCCCCCTTCCGGTGGGCCCGCGCCAAGTCGTACGCGAACGACGCCTCCGGCCAGCCCGCCTTCACCGGGACCACCTACAACCGCAACATGGAGTCCCTGCACGTGACCACCGGCGGCCGGCTGCGCCACTGGTACTACGAGCAGTCCGCCGGCGTCTGGCGCGACGGCGGCGCCTTCGGGCCGGGCGACGCCGCGATCGGCTCGACCCCGGCGTTCATCCAGAGCGACTACGGCAAGCCGGGCAACTTCGAGGCGGTCGTCCGCACCGCCGACGGCCGGCTGGGCCACTGGTGGCGGATCAACGGCGCCCCCTGGACCTGGAACGACGGCGGCCGTTTCGCCTCCGGCATCGCCCATTTCGGGCCCGCCCTCGTCCAGACCCGCAGCCGCCACCTCGACCTCGTCGCCACCCGTACGGACGGCCGGATGCAGCTGTGGTGGCGCGACGACCCGAACGGGTTCGCCTGGCGCCCCGGGGAGGTCTTCGGCAGCGGGATCACCTCCGCGCCCTGCCTGATCGAGGCGCAGTACGGGGCGGCCGACGAGGACACCGCCGGGAACTACGAGCTGTGCGCGGTCGTGGCGGGCGGCCGCATCGAGCACTGGTGGCGGGGCAACGCATCCGGCTCCGCCTGGAGCCGCAGCGCCGTGTTCGGTCACGACGCGCTCGCCGTCACCGGGATGCTCCAGGGCAGTTTCGGGTTCATCCTGGAGGTCATCGTCCTGCGCACGGACCGGCAGCTGCAGCACTACTGGCGGGACGGCGCGGGCTGGCACGAGGGGCCGGTGATCGGCCCGGCCTGAGCGGGGAGGTCGTCGCGGGTGGAAGTGCGCAGGGTCGCCCTCGGCGCCGGTGAGTCGTACGAGCTGCGGCTCACCGGGCGCGGGGCGCGCGGGTACGTGTGGACCTGGCAGGTCACGGGGGACGCGGACGCCGTCTCCGTGAGCGACGTGAGCGGGGCCCCGCCGCCGCCCGCGGAGGTCCTCCCCGGCGCTCCGCTGGAGCGCACGTACGTCGTCCAGGGCCGCTGTCCGGGCGGGCGGGCCCGGATCCGCTTCGCGCAGATCCGGCCGCCGTACCCGCAGGAGGCCCCGTACGACGAATTCCTGCTGGAGGTGGAGGTCACGAGCGCGGCCCACGCGGGCTGAGCGCCCAGTGCTGTACGGCCTCCAGCGGGCCCCGGTCGAAGCGGCGCAGCCAGAGCCCGGAGCCGGCGGCCAGGACGAGGCTCACCGCCGCCCACAGGCCCATCACCCACCAGGGCCCGCTCCCGCCCAGCCGGTCGGCGAGGCCCAGCCCGATGCCGTAGCAGAGCAGCATGCAGAGCAGGTTCTGGCCGACGTAGCAGGACAGGGCGGTCCGCCCGACGCAGCCGAGGGCCCCGGCCCCGGGGACCCGGAACCGGTCCAGGGCGCAGCCGATCAGGCCGATGTACCCGACGGCGATCAGCGGGGCGATGCCGTACCGGCCCAGGGCGAAGAAGTCGGCGCCCCCGAGCGCGGCGGCGGCGCCCAGCGGCAGCCCGAGGCCGAGCCCCCATCCGGCCATCCGGACCCGGAGCCGACGCCCTTCGGCGCTCGCCCCGAAGGCCCCGGCGCGGTAGAGCCGGACCCCCAGCAGGAACAGGAAGACCAGGAGCCCGAAGGAGAAGACGGGCTCGATGCGCAGGGCGGGGGCGTGGCCGAGCCGGAACGCGATCTGCTCGAGGTAGCCGCCGTGGGCGTACAGCCGGACCGCGGCCGGATCCGGGGCCTGCGGCGGCCCGGATTCCGGCTCGGCCAGGTTCCCGAGCGTCAGGAGGCCGATCAGCGTCAGGTGCACCCCGCCCGCGGTCCACATCGCCACGCGCCGCACCTTCTCGGAGCGGGCCAGCAGCCAGGCCACCAGCAGGGCGGTGACGGCGTACCCCATCAGCACGTCCCAGGCGAAGACCAGGACGAAGTGGACGGTTCCCTCCAGGAAGAGGAACGCGGCGCGCCGAGGGTAGCGCCCGGGCCACGGCTCGCCACGGCGCACGGCGGAGTCGTACTGGATGGCCAGGCCCACCCCGAACAGGATCGTCAGGAGGGACAGGAACTTCCCGTCGGCGAGGAACCGGAACACGGTCTCGGCGATGGTGGCGGCGGACGGGTCGGCGACCGGGTCGGGCAGGTCCAGGCCGCCCTGGAGCACTCCCCACTCGGAACCGGGGGAGGCGAAGATCCAGACGTTGGTCATGAGCGTGCCGAGGATGGCGGCGCCGCGCAGGACGTCGAGGAGCGGGAGCCGGGTCGAGGTCGCCGGGCGGGCGACGATGGTGGTGTGGGCCATGACTTCAGCGTCGCGGCGCGCGGGGCCCCGTACGTCCTGCGGGCGGACGAAGCCCCGGTACATCCTTCGATGCAGCGGCGCGGGGCGGCCGTCCACATCCCGGACGGAGCGACCGGTGCACCCCTCATGTATCTATCCTGTGCGCATGCCGCCCGCCGCGCCCGCCGCCCCACCCACTGCCACGGCCGCAGAACGCGTCTACCGACACGTCAAGCAGGCCGTACTGATGGACCGTCGCTACGAGGGCGGCACCCTCCTCACCGAGGGCGAACTCGCCGACGCCGTCGGGGTGTCGCGTACGCCGGTCCGCGAGGCGCTGCTGCGGCTGGAGACCGAGGGGCTGCTGAAGCTGTACCCGAAGAAGGGCGCGCTGGTGCTGCCGGTCTCCGCGCAGGAGATCACCGACGTCATCGAAACCCGGCTGCTGGTCGAGGAGTTCACCGTGCGCAGGGCCGTGCCGGCGCCGCCCGGCCTGCTGGAGCGGCTCGCCGAACTGCTGGAGGAGCAGCGCCGGCACGCCGCCGAGGGCGACCTCGCCGCGATGATGGCCGCCGACCGGGGCTTCCACGCCGAGATCGTGCAGCGCGCCGGGAACGCGATCCTCTCCCGCCTCTACGACCAGCTCCGCGACCGCCAGCTGCGGATGGGCGTGGCCCTGCTGCACGCGCACCCCGAGCGCGTGGAGCGGACGCTGGCCGAGCACGCGGAGATCCTGGCGGCGCTGCGGGCCGGGGACGCGGAGACCGCGGCCGCCGCCGTACGGGGCCACGTGGGCCGGGTCGAGGCGCTGGTGCGGGGCGCGGGTGCGGGCCGTCATGACCGGTGACCCGCGGGGCGGCCGCACGGCGGTGGCGGTCTGGTCCATAGGCGTCGCGGTCTACTTCGTCGCGGTGATCTTCCGTACCAGCCTGGGCGTGGCCGGCCTGGAGGCGGCGGACCGCTTCCACGTCAACGCCTCCGCCCTCTCGACCTTCTCCCTCCTCCAGCTCCTGGTCTACGCGGGCATGCAGATCCCGGTCGGCCTGCTGGTGGACCGGCTCGGCACCAAGAAGGTGCTGACGCTGGGCGCGGTCCTCTTCACGGCCGGCCAGATCGGCTTCGCGCTCGCGCCCTCGTACGGGATGGCCCTCGCGGCGCGCGCCCTGCTGGGCTGCGGCGACGCGATGACCTTCATCTCCGTGCTGCGCCTGGGCACCCGGTGGTTCCCGGCCCGGCGCGGCCCGCTGATGGCGCAGCTGGCGGGCCTGGTCGGCATGGCCGGCAACCTGGTCTCCACGCTGGTGCTGGCCCCCGTCCTGCACGGGGTCGGCTGGGTCCCGGCCTTCGCGGGCAGCGCGGTGGCGGGCGTGGCGGTCCTGATCCCCCTCGTCCTCTTCCTCAAGGACCACCCGGAGGGCCACGAACCGGCGTTGGCACCGTCCGGGGACGGGGGCTTCGTACGCCGCCGGATCCGGGACTCCTGGAAGGAACCCGGTACCCGGCTGGGCCTGTGGGTGCACTTCACGACCCAGTTCCCGGCGATGGTGTTCCTGCTGCTGTGGGGGATGCCCTTCCTGGTCGAGGACCAAGGGCTGGCGCGGACCACCGCGGCCGGACTGCTGACGCTGGTGGTGGCCTCGAACATGTGCTTCGGGCTCCTCTACGGCCAGCTGATCGGCCGCCGCCAGTCGGCCAGGATCCCCCTGGCGCTCGGCACGGTCGCCTTGACGGCGGTGCTGTGGGCCTCGGTCCTGGCCTACCCCGCCCCCCACGCCCCGATGTGGCTCCTGGTCACGCTGTGCGCGGTCCTGGGCACGTGCGGCCCGGCGTCGATGATCGGCTTCGACTTCGCCCGCCCGGCGAACCCGGCGGAACGCCAGGGCACCGCGTCGGGCATCACCAACATGGGCGGCTTCCTGGCGTCGATGACGACCCTGCTGGCGGTCGGCCTCCTGCTGGACGCCACCGGCGACGACTACCGGATCGCCTTCTCGTCGGTCTTCGCGGTCCAGCTCCTGGGCCTGACCCAAATCCTCCGCCTCCGTCCGGCGGCCCTGCGAGCGGAACGCACCGGCCCTCCGGCCGCCGCAGCAATCCGCCCCGCCCCGGACTCCACCCCGACCCCGGCCTGACCGGCACAGTCGCCCGACGGCCCGGCGACTTCAGGGGCGAGGATCGCCCCCACGCCGTACCCGCCCGCGATCCGCTGCACCGGCAGCCGTTCGACCCGGGCACCGCGGAGCGGCATCGCGTCGCGCGGAAAGGACAGGATGATCGCCGGACCCGGCTCCCCTCCACGTCCGGGACGGCCACCGACTCCATCGGCAGCGAGGTGTCCCGGAGCGCCACGCTCTCTACGGGGTGACGGCGAAGTTCGCCAGGATGGCCGCGGCCAGCTCCGGGTCGCCCTCCGTCTTCACGCGGTCCGCGACGGCGCCCGGCCGGACGCGCCCCGCCGCGAGGCGGACGTACGTCTCCCAGTCCATCGTCAGCGTCACCGCCGGGCCCAGCGACGGCGTCCCGTCCACGGTCCCGCGCCCCTCCGCGTCCACCCGTACCGTCCGCATGAACTCCACCGGGCCGTGCACGTCGATCACCACCGCAGAGTTCGCCGGCGCACCCGCCAGCTTCGCGACCACCTTCGGCAGCCCGGCCAGCAGGATGTCCCGCGCCACGTACGCCCCCGGCGAGTCCCAGTTCCCCGGCACGCCCAGCGCCGCCCGCAGGTCCTGCTCGTGGATCCACACGTCGAACGCCCGCAGCCGCAGCGCGAACTCCAGCGTCACCTGGTCGCCCAGCGGCCCCCGCACCATGGTGTCCGGGTCCCGCTTCTCGTTGCGCAGCTGACGCGACCGCCGGATGATCGTGTACTCGAGCTCCGAGGTCATCTCCGGCGCGGTGTGGTGGCGCCGGACGTCGACCTGCACCTCCATGTACCGGGTGAACTCGTCGACCACGTGCCGCAGATCCCGCGCCACGGTGTGGATCGGCCGCGGGTCCCCGAGCTGCTCGCACTCGATGCCGATGATGTGTGACACCACATCACGGACGGACCAGCCGGGGCACGGCGTCGCCCGGTTCCACTCGCCCTCCGTCAGGGGGAGGACCAGCTCGGATATCGCCTCGATGGAGTGCGTCCACGCGTCGGCATAGGGCTGGAGGCTGGGATGCGGCTGGACGGTCAACGGGACCCCTCGCGTGCTGTTCAGTGGCGCGTTTTCTGGAAGCAGTGTGGACTGCGTCCAAAACTACGCTGCCGGTGAGCACCCCGGCAGTGCTTTCGTGTGACGATCGTAGGCCCGAGTTGACGGCTTGAATGCCAGGACGGTGGTACTGTGCGCGCCTCGCTGATCCAAATCGCGGTGACCGACGGGGAGTCGGTCGCTTCCCGACGCGCCCGGGTGGCCGATCTCGTACGGGATCAGGCCGGCTCGGATCTGGTCGTCCTGCCCGAACTGTGGACGGTGGGTGCCTTCGCGTACGAGCAGTTCGAGACCGAGGCCGAGCCGCTGGACGGCCCGACGTACGAGGTGATGTCCAAGGCGGCGAGCGACGCCGGGGTCTGGCTGCACGCCGGATCGGTCGTGGAGCGCGCGGGCGACGGCTCGCTCTACAACACCGCCCTCGTCCTCTCCCCGTCGGGCGAGCTGGCCGCCACGTACCGCAAGATCCACCGCTTCGGCTTCGACCAGGGCGAGGCCGTGCTGATGACGGCCGGCGACTCCCTGACCACCGTGACCCTGCCGGAGCAGACCCTCGGCATCGCCACCTGCTACGACCTGCGCTTCCCCGAGCTGTTCCGCGGCCTGGTCGACGCCGGGGCCACGACGATGGTCGTGGCAGCGGGCTGGCCGGCCCGCCGCCGCGCCCACTGGACCCTGCTGAACCGCGCGCGGGCCGTGGAGGACCAGTCGTACGTCCTGGCCTGCGGACTGGCCGGTACGCACGCGGGCGTCGAGCAGGCCGGGCACAGCCTGGTGGTGGACCCCTGGGGCGAGGTCCTGGCCGAGGCGGGCCCCGCCGAGGACGTCCTCACGGTCGACCTGGACCCGGCGAAGGTCACCGAGACCCGCGACCAGTTCCCGGCCCTGAAGGACCGCCGCCTGGGACGCTGACCGGACGGCCCTGCACGGTGTCCTCGCGCTCCTTCTCGGCCATGCGGATCACGCCGGCCGCTGGCGTCCAGTTCCGTGCCCTCGGCCGGCGTCACGAGGTAGTGGTTGCGCAGCAGGGAGAGCCGCTTGCGGCGGATCACGGCGAGCCGGCGCTCGTCCCGCTCCAGCGTCATCGCGTCGCGCAGGCCGAACAGCTTCTCCCGCAGCGTGATCAGGATGTGCCCGTCCGGGTCCTTCAGCTCCAGGGTGTCCCGGACGCGCAGCGCCTTCCCGTCGACGAGGAACGCGTGCCTCCCGTCCTCGTCCTCGATCCAGCAGTCGTCCCCGAGGGCCGGCATTTTGTCCCGAACCAGGTATTTCATGCCCGCATCGCTGCCCGCGATAGGTTGCGGCCATGCCTCTGCTCTATGTGACCGACCTGGCGTATCCGGCACGCGGCCGCCGGTACTGCGACGAGGACATCCTCCTCACCTCCCGCCTGCGCGAGCACTTCCCGCTGGCCCTGTGCCATCCGCTGGACGCGGCGGGCATGATGGCCGGCTTCGACGCGGTGATCGTCCGCAACAGCGGTCCCGTCCTGCACTACCAGGAGGCGTACGACTCCTTCCGCGCCGCCGCCCTCGCCGCCGGCACCCGCGTCTACAACCCGCTCACCGGCCGCGGCGACATGGCCGGCAAGCAGTACCTCCTCGACCTGACGGCCGCCGGGTACCCGGTGATCCCCACGATCGACGACCCCGCGGACCTCGCGCTGCTCCCCGCGTCACCCTCGTACGCGGTGAAGCCCAAGCAGGGCGCCGACTCCATAGGCCTGACCTTCACCCCCCACCCGGCCGGCCCGGCGGGCGAGAACCTCATCCAGCCGCGCATCGACTTCGCGTACGAGGTCTCCTTCTACTTCGTCGACCACGCCTTCCAGTACGCCCTCCACGCCCCGGACCCGGCCCGCCGCTGGGAGCTGAAGCCGTACGAGGCCACGCCGGCGGACCTCGACTTCGCCCGCAGCTTCATCGAGTGGAACACCCTCTCGCACGGCATCCAGCGGGTGGACGCCTGCCGCGCACCCTCGGGCGAGCTGCTCCTGGTCGAGCTCGAGGACCTGAACCCGTACCTCTCCCTGGACCTCGTGTCCCCGGCGGTGCGGGAGGCCTTCGTCACCGCTCTCACAGAATCCCTTCACTCCTTCGTCACCGTCTGATGTCAGAGGCAGATGCCACGCTTCCCCCATGGACAAGCAGACGTTCTGGAAGCTGATCGACACGGCCCGGTCCGAGGCCGGACCGGACCAGGTGGCGTCGCGCACCGCGGAGTTGCTGGCGCGCTGCCCCGAGGCCGAGATAGCCGCCGCCCAGCAGGTCCTGTGGGACCTGCTGGCGGAGTCGTACCGCAGCCCGCTCTGGGCCGCGGCCTACGTGATCAACGGCGGCTGCTCGGACGACGGCTTCGACTACTTCCGCGGCTGGCTCCTGACCCAGGGCGAGGAGGCCTTCGCCCGCGCCCTGGCCGACCCCGACTCCCTGGCGGACCACCCCGCGGTGCGCGAGGCGGCGGCGGAAGGCCTGGAGCTGTGGGACGAGGAGGCCCTCTCGATCGCCTGGACGGCGTACGAATCGGCCACGGGCCGCGAACTCCCGTCGGACTCCTTCACGATCAGCTACCCGCCGCTGGACCCGGCTTGGGACTTCGACTTCGACGACACGGCGGAAACCTCCACCCGCCTCCCCCGCCTGAGCGCCCTCTTCGACTAGAGCCGCCGGTGTCGAGATTGATTCCGAACGGCTCCGGCAGCCGGACGGTCTCGCCGAACGGATGCGGCCCGTCGACCCCGCTGTACCCGAACCGCGCCGGCCCGGAGAACACGGTGACGGTCTTGTCGAGCCGCGGGTGGGCCGCCGGGCCGGGACGGCGGGATGGCAAGCTTGAAACATGAACGATGCCGCCCCGGCGCCCACCCCCGCGCCCCGCCGTGCCCGTCTCCGTGCCCCCGAGCTGATCGGCAAGGGTGGCTGGCTGAATACAGGGGGGAAGGATCTGACCCTCGCCGACCTGCGGGGACGGATCACCATTCTCGATTTTTGGACCTTTTGCTGCATCAACTGCCTGCACGTCCTGGACGAGCTGCGGGAGCTTGAGGAGAAGCACCGGGACACCGTCGTGATCATCGGGGTCCACTCGCCGAAGTTCGTGCACGAGGCCGAGCACGCGGCCGTCGTCGATGCCGTCGAGCGGTACGAGGTGCACCACCCCGTGCTGGACGATCCCGAGCTGGCGACCTGGAAGCAGTACGCCGTACGGGCCTGGCCGACGCTCGTCGTGATCGACCCCGAGGGGTACATCGTCGCGCAGCACGCCGGTGAAGGGCATGCGCATGCCATTGCGCGGCTCGTTGAGGAGCTCGAGGCCGAGCACGAGGCCAAGGGGACGCTGCGGCGCGGCGACGGCCCGTACGTGGCGCCCGAGCCGGTGGCGACCGACCTGCGGTTCCCCGGGAAGGCGCTCGTGCTGCCGTCCGGGAACCTGCTCGTGTCGGACTCGACGCGGCACCAGCTCGTGGAGCTCGGCGCCGACGGCGAGAGCGTCGTACGGCGCATCGGCAGCGGCGAGCGCGGCTTCGGACCGGGCGCCTTCAGTGAGCCCCAGGGCCTGGCCCTGCTGCCCGAAGGTTCCGTCGTCGTCGCCGACACGGTCAACCACGCGCTGCGCCGCTTCGACCCCGCGACCGGCGCCGTCGAGACCGTCGCCGGCACCGGGCGGCAGTGGTGGCAGGGGTCCCCGACCTCCGGGCCGGCCCTGGAGGTGGACCTGTCGTCCCCGTGGGACGTGGCCTGGTGGCAGGGCAAGGTGTGGATCGCCATGGCGGGCGTGCACCAGCTGTGGACCTGGGACCCCGAGGCGGGGACCGTGGCCGTCGCCGCGGGCACGACCAGCGAGGGCCTGCACGACGGGCCCGCCCTCGAGGCCTGGCTCGCGCAGCCGTCCGGGCTCGCGGCCGCCGGGGACCGGCTGTGGATCGCCGACTCCGAGAACAGCGCCCTGCGGTACGTGGAGCCCGACGGCGACGGGTACGCCGTACGGACCGCCGTCGGGACCGGCCTGTTCGACTTCGGGCACCGCGACGGTGACGCCGGCCAGGCCCTGCTCCAGCACCCCCTCGGGGTGACCCCGCTGCCCGACGGCTCGGTCGCGGTGTGCGACACGTACAACCACGCGCTGCGCCGCTTCGACCCGGCGACCGGCCAGGTCTCCACGCTGGCCACCGACCTGCGGGAGCCCAGCGACGCCGTGCTGGTCGGCGAGGACATCGTGGTCGTCGAGTCGGCCCGGCACCGGCTGACCCGGCTGCGGCTGCCGGAGGAGGCCGTACGCGTCGACGCCGTCGCGCACCGCACGCAGCGGGCCGCCACCGAGGTCGCCCCGGGCACGCTCCGGCTCGACGTGGTGTTCCAGGCGCCGACCGGGCAGAAGCTCGACACCCGCTACGGGCCGTCGACCCGGCTGCTGGTCTCCTCGACCCCGCCGGAGCTCCTGGTGGCGGGCGAAGGGGCCGGGACGGACCTGTTCCGGGAGCTGGCCCTGAACCCGGACGTCACCGAGGGCGTCCTGCACGTCTCCGCCATGGCGGCGTCGTGCGACGACGACCCGGCGAACGAGTACCCGGCCTGCCACGTGCACCAGCAGGACTGGGGCGTACCGGTGACCGTCACGGCGGAGGGTACGAGCCGCCTCCCGCTCGTGCTGGCCGGCATGGACTCCTAGGAGTGCTTTGTTGGGTGGTGTCCGGCTCGGGCCCCGCAGCGGGGCCCGAGCCGGACGGGCTCGGCCTCCGCGCTTCCGGTGCTGCGCCTTCTCGCTCTTCTCGACGCCGGCGGCCGGCAGGTTCGGGTCGGTGCCCGTGAGGAAGGCGGCGCTGGGGACGTAGACCGTGAGGTGGAGGACCGCCACCGAGGCGGGGCCGGACAGCCCCGTCCTCGGGTCCGCGACGGCGGGCAGGGTCACGAGGAGCCGTCTTTCGCCGCGCCGTTCCACCGCCCGAAGCCCGGGTCCGGGCCCACCGCCCGAGCCCCGCCCGAGCCCGCGCCCCGTACGGCGGCGCGGTGGCGTCAGCCCTCCAGGAAGGCCACCAGCGCGTTCGCCAGCAGGTGCGGGTCGTCCGCACCGCACAGTTCGCGGGCGCTGTGCATCGAGAGGATCGCGACGCCGATGTCCACCGTCTGGATCCCGTGGCGGGCGGCCGTGATCGGGCCGATCGTCGTGCCGCAGGGCATCGAGTTGTTCGAGACGAAGGTCTGCCACGGCACGCCGGCCCGCTCGCACGCCGCCGCGAACACCGCGCGCCCGCTGCCGTCCGTCGCGTACCGCTGGTTGACGTTGACCTTCAGGATCGGGCCGCCGTTGGCGCGCGGGTGGTGCGAGGGGTCGTGCCGCTCCGCGTAATTGGGGTGCACGGCGTGGCCGGTGTCCGCGGACAGGCAGACGGTGCTCGCGAAGGCTCGCGCGCGGTCCTCGTACGTGCCCCCGCGCGAGAAGACGGAACGTTCCAGCACGTTCCCCAGCAGCGGGCCGTCCGCGCCCGTGTCCGACTGCGAGCCGGTTTCCTCGTGGTCGAACGCGGCCAGCACCGGGATGTGTTCCAGCTTGTCGGAGGCCGCGGCGGCGGCCAGCGCCGCGACGCCGGCGTGCACCGAGAGCAGGTTGTCCATCCGCGGGCCGGCGACGAGCTCCCGGTCGCGCCCCAGGTACGACGGCGGCTCGACCGAGTGGACCATCAGGTCCCAGCCGGCCACCGAGCCCTGCGGCAGGCCCTCTTCCTCCTCCAGGAAGGCGATGAGGTCGCCCTCCTGGACCTCGCCCAGGCCCCAGATCGGCTGCATGTGGCGCTGCTTGTCGAGCTTGAGGCCGTCGCTGTTGACCGACCGGTCCAGGTGGACGGCCAGTTGCGGGACGCGCAGCAGTGCGCGGTCCACGTTCACCAGCCGCTCGCTGCCGTCGCGCAGGCTCAGCCGGCCCGCCAGGCCCAGGTCCCGGTCCAGCCAGGTGTTGAGCAGGGGGCCGCCGTAGATCTCGACGGCGATCTGCCGCCAGCCCTGTGATCCCGTGTCAGGCAGCGGCTTGACGCGGAGGTTGGGGGAGTCGGTGTGCGCGCCGATGATCCGGAACGGGGTGTGCGCGGCCGCGCCCTCCGGGACGAACCAGGCGATGAGTGCTCCGCCGCGGAGGACGAACCGGCCCCCGCTGCCCGAGTCCCAGGCGTCCGTTTCCGACAACTGCCTGAAGCCTGCCTTTTCCAGCCGCTCGGCCGCGTTGGCCACGGCGTGGTACGGCGACGGGCTGGCCGTCAGGAAGGTCATCAGATCGTCGGTGTGTCCGCGGTCGAAGCGGGCGGGAGAGCTCATGTGGTTCACCTTAACGACGGTCGTGTGCGCCATGGTCGGACTGCGGCGGATAGCCGGATCGCCGGGGCCGCGGGCTGTGTGGTCCACTTCCCGGCGGCTTTTCAGCCCGGCGGGCGCTCGAATCGGCGCTGCAGCTGCCGGCGCTCGCCCCGGCGGATGCGCGGGAGCATCTCCGGGGTCGTCGCGGAGCGCTGCGCGCGTCTCTTGCGTCCGGCGCAGAAGATACAGGCCTCACCGGGCGGCGCGTCCGGATCGATGGGTGCGCCGGGGTGTTCGGAGCAGCCGGAGGCGTTGCGGGGGCGGGACAGTTCGCGGGCCACGATGAACGCCCGGTGGAGATCGTCGGCGATCCGTACGAACTCCTCGGCGGGGGAGGAGAAGCCCAGGTGGAAGCGGCGGTCCTCGACGGTGCGGAGGTGGTCGCGCAGGGCCTGCAGGGTGTACGGGGGGTCGGGCACGGGATAGCCCAGCCGGCGCTGTTCCCCGGCGGGCGGGGCGGCGGCGGCCGCGCGGGCGCCGCGGCCGCCCTGGGAGCGCAGCCCGAGGCGGCGCCGGTCGTTGCAGATCAGGCAGCGGCCCCAGCCGTCGGGTGCCTCGGGGTCGAGGGCCCCGTTGGGGTGCTCGGAGCAGCCGGTGTAGCTCTTGGCGGGGGCGAGCCCGGCGGCGGTCTGGAACGCGGTGTAGAGGGCATCGGCGACGGCCTCGTACTCGGCGGGGTGGGCGCCGTCGTACAGCTCCCGCAGATGGTCGCCGAGGCTGCCCAGGGCGGCCTGCAGCTCCTTGAGGGCGTACGGCCGCCCGGTCGGGACGGAGTACCCCCTGCTGTTGCCGTGCTGCTCTGCTGGGCTCATGCCTACGAGCGTCCCACGAACCACCGACAACCTGTGAATGCCGCCGGTGGGCCGCCGGTACGCGGGCCCGTACGTGCCCCGCGCGCGGGCCCGTGCCCGGCCGGTACGCCGACGGCCGGACCCCCTGCAGAGGGTCCGGCCGTCGGCGTGCGCGTGCCGGTGCGGCGGCGCAGCCGGGTGACTAGAACGCGGCCTCGTCGAGCTCCATCAGGGAGTTGTCGACGCCCTCGGCCAGCGCGCGGGCGACCGAGACGTTCGGCAGGACCTGCGAGGCGAAGAACTTCGCGGCCGCGATCTTGCCGGTGTAGAACGGGACGTCCTTCGCGGAGGCGCCTGCCAGCTTCTCGGCGGCCACGGCCGCGCCCTTGAGCAGCAGGTATCCGACGACCACGTCACCGGACGCCATCAGCAGGCGGGTGGTGTTCTGGCCGACCTTGTAGATGTTCTTGACGTCCTCGCCGGTGGCGGTGAGGTCGACGATCATCTGGCCGACGATGGCCTCCAGGTCGACCGCGGCCTTCGCGAGCGCGTCGCGGGCGCCGGCCAGCTCCTCGCCGCCGGCGGCCTCGGCCAGGAACTTCTTGATCGTCTCGGAGAGGACGTTCAGCGAGGCACCCTGGTCGCGGACGATCTTCCGGAAGAAGAAGTCCTGGCCCTGGATCGCCGTGGTGCCCTCGTAGAGGGTGTCGATCTTGGCGTCCCGGATGTACTGCTCGATCGGGTATTCCTGGAGGTAACCGGAACCGCCGAAGGTCTGCAGGGACTGTGCGAGCTGCTCGTACGAGCGCTCCGAGCCGTAGCCCTTCACGATCGGCAGGAGCAGGTCGTTCAGGCCGATCTCGGCGGAGGCGTCCTCGCCCGCGGCCTGCTTGACCTGGATCGCGTCCTGGACGGAGGCGGTGTACAGGACCAGGGCGCGCATGCCCTCGGCGTACGCCTTCTGCGTCATGAGCGAGCGGCGCACGTCGGGGTGGTGCGTGATGGTGACCTTGGGCGCGGTCTTGTCCATGAAGTTGGCCAGGTCCGGACCCTGCACGCGCTCCTTGGCGTACTCCAGGGCGTTCAGGTAGCCGGTGGAGAGCGTCGCGATGGCCTTCGTGCCGACCATCATGCGGGCGAACTCGATGATCATGAACATCTGGCGGATGCCGTCGTGCTTGTCGCCGATCAGCCAGCCCTTGGCGGGGTGCTGGTCGCCGAAGGTCATCTCGCACGTGTTGGAGGCCTTGAGGCCCATCTTGTGCTCGACGTTCGTCGCGTACACGCCGTTGCGCTCGCCCAGCTCGCCGGTCTCCCAGTCGAAGTGGAACTTCGGGACGAGGAAGAGGGACAGGCCCTTGGTGCCCGGGCCGTGGCCCTCGGGGCGGGCGAGGACGTAGTGGAGGATGTTCTCCTCCATGTCGTGCTCACCGGACGTGATGAAGCGCTTGACGCCCTCGATGTGCCAGGAGCCGTCCTCCTGCTGGATGGCCTTGGTGCGGCCGGCGCCGACGTCCGAACCGGCGTCCGGCTCGGTGAGGACCATGGTGGAGCCCCAGCGCTTCTCGACCGCTATCTGCGCGACCTTCTTCTGCGCCTCGTTGCCCTCTTCGAAGAGGATGCCGGCGAACGCCGGGCCGGAGGAGTACATCCAGATGGCCGGGTTCGAGCCGAGCAGCAGCTCCGCGTAGGCCCAGATCAGGGAGCGGGGCGAGGTGGTGCCGCCGATCTCCTCGGGCAGGCCCAGACGCCAGTACTCGGAGTCCATGAAGGCTTCGTAGCTCTTCTTGAAGGAAGCCGGGACGGGCGCGGTGTTGGTGGCCGGGTCGAAGACCGGCGGGTTGCGGTCGGCGTCCGCGAAGGATTCGGCCAGCTCGTTCTCGGCGAGGCGGGCGATCTCGGACAGGACGCTCTTGGCGGTGTCGGTGTCCATCTCACCGAACGGTCCGGTGCCGTACAGCTTGTCGCGGCCGAGCACCTCGAAGAGGTTGAACTCGATGTCGCGGAGATTCGACTTGTAGTGCCCCATGGCGACGGCTCCGTTAAGGCTCGGGAAGACAGGTTCCTCGTACATACCGATCGGTAATGTCATGATGCTACCCGCGGGTAATAAGGCGCAACCCCCTACCCGCCGACTGTGACCAGGGTCAAGCCGCAACCCTGGCGGGAATGCGCGTCCACGGGGCGCGGGGCGCTCGGTAGGCTTCGCCCCATGTACGGCTACGACCAGAACGTGAGCGCAGGGCAGCAGTACGCCGCCCCGCAGCAGATGGCCGGCGGGTACGGCGAGCAGCCGCTGTACCCCGAGCCCTCGCCGCCGTCGCTCGCCGACGCGGTGCGGGCCTTCACGACCGGGTCGCTGTCCGCCGAGGACTTCCAGCAGATCTTCGCCACGTCGAAGGTCTACTGCCCGCGCGGCGAGACCCCGGGGTTCCTGGCGCTGCACAACACGCAGCAGCCGGTGATCCCCATGTTCACCACGCTCAAGGAGCTCCGCCGGTACGCCGGCAAGGAGTCCAAGTACTTCGTGATCACGGGCGCCGAGGTGATCGACCTGCTGCCGACCGGGTACGGCTTCGTCCTCGACATGGAGGGCGACCACCGGATGGTCTTCGACGCGAAGGCCGTGGAGCAGATGGTCGACTTCGCGATGCGCCGCATGTACGGCTAGGCCGGGCGCCGTAGGTGCAGGTGAACGGCTTCGGGCCCCGGGGAAATATCCCCGGGGCCCCTTCTGTTCTGTCGGGTGTGGCAGAAAGTTCGAGTTTCAACTAAACTCGACGCAGAAGGAGGTTCCGACCATGCCTGCAGTGACTGTGGAGAACCCGTTGACGCTCCCCCGCGTCGCCGAGCCCGCCCCGGAGACCGCCGCCCGCAAGGTGCTGGCCGTCACGACCGCTCCCGGTGGGTTCGAGGGCGAGGGGTTCCCGGTGCGCCGCGCGTTCGCCGGGATCAACTACCAGTACCTCGACCCGTTCATCATGATGGACCAGATGGGCGAGGTGGAGTACGCGCCGGGCGAGCCCAAGGGCACCCCGTGGCACCCCCACCGCGGCTTCGAGACCGTCACGTACCTGATCGACGGAACGTTCGTCCACCAGGACAGCAACGGCGGCGGCGGAGTCATCAACGGCGGTGACACCCAGTGGATGACCGCCGGCTCGGGCCTCCTGCACATCGAGGCCCCGCCGGAGTCCCTCGTCGTGTCCGGCGGCCTCTTCCACGGCCTCCAGCTGTGGGTGAACCTCCCCGCCTCCGACAAGATGATGCCCCCGCGCTACCAGGACATCGGCGGCGGCCAGGTCCAGCTGCTGTCCACCCCCGACGGCGGCGCCCTGCTCCGCGTGATCGCCGGTGACCTGGACGGCCATGCCGGCCCCGGCATCACCCACACCCCGATCACGATGATCCACGTGACCGTCACCCCGGGCGCGCAGGTCACCCTCCCGTGGCGCGAGGACTTCAACGCCCTCGCGTACGTCATGGCCGGGCGCGGCAGCGTCGGCACCGACCGGCGGCCCCTCCACACCGGGCAGACGGCGGTCTTCGGCGAGGGCGGCTCGATCACGGTGCGGGCGGACGAGTCCCAGGACTCGAACACCCCGGACCTGGAGGTCATCCTCCTCGGCGGGCGCCCGATCCGGGAGCCGATGGCGCACTACGGGCCGTTCGTCATGAACAGCCGGCAGGAGCTCCAGCAGGCCTTCGACGACTTCCAGGCGGGCCGGCTGGGGACCATCCCCACCACCGCCCGGGAGCGCACGAAGTCGGCGGAGCAGCACTCCTGACCTCGGCCGCGTCGGCAGACCCCGGCCGACCGCGCCCGGCCGCGCTAGCGGCGCAGGGCCTCCGCCGGCTGCGTACGGGAGGCCCGCCAGGCCGGGTACAGGCCGGCCAGCACCCCGGTGACCAGTCCGATCAGCGGCGCCACGGCGACGGTGAGCGGCGACATCACCGGGGTCCAGTCGCGCAGCGCCGACACCCCGACCACGGTCAGGGTGCCGAGCGTGGTGCCCACCAGGCCGCCCACCGCACCCTGGGCGGCGGACTCGGCCAGGAACTGGGCGGTGATGTGCCGTCCGCGGGCCCCCAGGGCCCGGCGCAGCCCGATCTCCCCGGTCCGCTCCAGCACCGCGACGAGCGTGGTGTTGGCGATCCCGACCGCGCCGATGACCAGGCAGATCGCCGCCAGCAGCAGGAACAGCTGGTCGAGGTCGGAGGTCACCCCCGCCCGCAGGGTCTTCGGGTCCGGCGGCGGCGCGGGCGTCAGCCAGTCGGGATGGTCCGGGCGCAGTGCGAGCGGGAGTTCCGAGGCCACCTGCCGGGCCGCGCCGAGCTCGGTCACCACCAGCATCCGGGCCCGCTGGGCGTTGTCCGGCGGCCCCCACAGCTTTTCTGCGGTGCCCCGGGGCACGATCACCGACAGCAGCAGGTCCGGCTTGCGGTCCGCCCCGCTCGCGATGCCGATCACGGTGAACGGGTGCTCGCCGATGAACACCGCCGGGCGGCTCTCCAGCGTGGTGATGCCGAGGCGCGCCGCCATCGCCGAGCCCACCACCGCGACTTGCTCGGTGCGCCCGTCGTGGAAGGCGTCGTACGCCCGGCCCGAGCCCAGCGTGAGCCCGGCCGCGCGCAGCATCCCCGGGGAGGCCGCGACCACCGGGATCCGCTCGCCGGCCGCCCCCGCGACCGGGGCGGACCGTACGGTGGTCTCGCCCAGCGGAACCGGCCAGAACACCCCTGCGGCGCGCACCCCGTTGAGCGTGGCCGCCCGGGCGTCCGCGTCAGCGGGGAAGGCGAGGGGCACCTGCCGGGCGAGCTGGGGATCGCCGCCGCCGGCGGTGTCCTGGACGCCGACCTCGGTGGCCGTCAGCGCGTTGAAGCGGCTGTCGATCTGCGAGGAGGCAGTGGCCGTCAGGCCCAGGATCGCCACGAAGGTGCCTACCCCCAGGACGGTGCCGAGGCCGGTCAACGCCGAGCGGGCGGGCCGCTGGAGCATCCCGGCCAGGGCCTCGGAGAGCAGGTCGCGCAGGGACAGCCGGGACGGCGTGATCGCGGTGTCGGCCCGCCTCCTTCGCCCGGTGGTGCTTCCGATGCTCCTCATGCGGGCACTGATGCTCCTCATGCCGGGACGACCTCGCTCAGGACCCCGTCGCGGATGGACACCGTCCGCCGGCCGCGGGCGGCCACGTGGGGATCGTGCGTGATGACCAGCAGGGTCAGCCCGTCGGCGTGCAGTGCGTCCAGCAGGGCCAGTACGGCGCCCGCCGTGGCGGTGTCCAGGTTCCCGGTGGGCTCGTCGCACAGCAGCAGCGAGGGTTCGGCGACCAGGGCGCGGGCGATGGCCACGCGCTGGCGCTCGCCGCCCGACATGCGGGTCGGGAGATGCCCGGTGCGGTGGCCGAGGCCGACCCGCTCCAGCGCCGTACGGGCCCGGTCGTCGCGCTCCGCGCGCGGGACGCCGTTGTAGACCATGGCGAGGCGGACGTTCTCCAGGGCGGTGCGGTGCGGCAGGAGGTGGAAGGACTGGAAGACGAAGCCGATGCGCTGCCCGCGCAGGGCGGTCCGGTCGCGGTCGCGCAGGGAGCCGGTGTCGATGCCGTCGAGGAGGTACCGGCCGGTGGTCGGGGCGTCGATGAGCCCGGCGACGTTCAGGAAGGTGGACTTCCCGGAGCCGGACGGGCCGACCACGGTCACGTACTCGCCGCGTCCCACGGTCAGTTCGCAGGGCCGCAGCGCCTGGACGGGCGGCGGTCCGGGGTAGGTGAGGCCGACGCCCTCGAAGCGGACGACCGGGGCGGGATCGGGCGCGGCGCCCGGCGCGGCGTCCGAGTAGGCCTCCGCGGCGGCCTCCGCGGCCGGGTCCGCGTCCGGGCGGGCGGCGGTCACGGCTTCGCCTGCGCGACGAGCACCCGGTCGCCGTCGGCGAGCGTGCCGCCGCCGACCGGCTCGACCTGGACCATCCCGTCGGCGGACATCCCGGCCCGGACCTCGACCCGGCGCCGGGCGTCCGCGGCGGCGGGGTCCTTGCCCAGCACCGTGACGGTGGTCCGGCCGTCGGCACCCGCCGAGACGGCGGAGAGCGGTACGACGAGCACCGGCTCCCCGGAGGAGGCCGCGGTCACGGTGAGCCGTACGCCCTGTCCGGAGAGCCGGGGGCCGAGGGCCTGGTCGGGCTTGACGGTCAGTGCGTAGCCGCCGGAGTCCTGCGTGGCGGTCGGCGGGTTCTGCCCGGAGCCCGCGCCGGAACCCGAGCCGGAGCCGGAGCCGCCGCCCGTTGGCGAGCCTGCCGCGGCCGGGGTCGGGTCGGTGGCGACCGAGCCGACGGTCCCGGTGGCGGTGAGCCCGGTGGCCTCGGACAGCACCTCGACCTTCATCCCGGCCTTGACCAGGTCTTTCTGATGCGCCGGAAGCGAGGCCCGGATCACCGGGGCGCCCGCCGAGAGGGTCAGCAGCCCGTCCGGGACGGGTTCGCCGACCGCGGCCTTGACCGCGTCCACGCGGGCCGGGAAGCCCTTGACGAAGACGAGCTCGTCCGCCGGGACCATCGGACCGGCCGCAGCCCGGGCCGCCTCCAGGCGGGTGGTGGCCTTGGCCAGGTCCTGCTGCGCGAAGGTGAGTTGCTGCTGCGCCTCGGCGGTGTCGCCGCCACCGGCCGTCTTGGCCTTGGCCAGGGCGGTCTTGGCGGTGGTGACCTGCCGCTGGGCCGTGTCGGCGGCGTCCTCCGCGGCCTGGAGCTTCTCGGCGTCGCCGGGGTCGGCCGGCCGAGGGGTGTAGCCGAGCGCGGCGTAGAGCGCGGTGACGGCGGCCTTCGTACCGGTGCCGTACGTGCCCGCCGGATCCTTGCCGGTGGCGTGGCCCAGCGCCTTGAGCCCCTCCTGGAGCTGCCCGACGTCCTTGCCGGTGGCCCCGGGCTTCAGATCCCGGTAGACGGGCAGGGCCCCGGCCAGCGCGAACACCGGCCGCCCCGACACCTCGACCAGTACCTCGCCGGCCTGTACGGCGGCCCCGGGCTGTTTGCCGACCCGGGTGACCACGGGTTTCCCGCCCGCCCCGGTGGCAGCGGCGGCCCCGGCCCCCGGGGACACCGTCAGCGACTGCTCGGCGGTGACCGTGCCCCGTACGACCACGGACGAGGTGAGAACCCGCCGTTCGACCCGGTCGGCCAGGACGGACGCGGGCGGCGCCGCGGCATCGGCCGCGACCTGGGCGGGGGACCGGATGGCGCCGGCGAGGACCACTCCGGCCCCGGTGAGGGCGACGGCGCCCGCGACGACCCCGATCAGGATCCGGCGCCGCCGGCTGAGCGAGGCCCGTACGTCCCCGGTCCCGCCTGCGGCGTCCGGCTCCTCGGCGGCGTCCTTCTGCGCGGCGTCGTTCTCGGCGGCGTCCGGCTCCTCGGGGGCGACGGCCTCTTGATGTTTCACGTGAAACCCACTTCTTCGTTCAGCAGTTCTCGCCGAGCACCTCGAGGGAACTCACCTTCCACGGCGCGCCCTCCTTCTCGCGGGTCAGCGTGAAGGCGCCCATCTGGGTCGGCTTGTCCTGGAGTTGGTCGACGGGCTGACCGGTCTTGGCGTCATGGATGAGCCAGCGGTCCAGATCGACGCAGTCGTGCAGGATCCGGGTCTGTGCGCCGGGGGCTTCCACGCCGTCGATGCGGTGACCCACCTCGCCGAGCAGTACCTGGCCACCTGTCTTCGAATGGGCGAGGTTGTCGCGGAGCTCCTGCAACTGCTGCCCGGTGGCGACCCGTTCGACGGCTGAATCCTGGGGATCGGGCGCCCGGTTCGCCGCGAGCCAGGTGGCCCAGTACGTGTCGTACGCCTGCTGCACGTCCGGGCTCGGCGGTTCCAGCGCCGACCGGGTGCTTGCACCCGCCGGGGAGGCGGAGGGGGCCGCGGATTCCGCGGTGCACCCCGTGGCCAGGAGGAGCGCCAGAGCCGCCGTGACGGCCGGCAGCAAGCCGGAAACCGCGGCCCGAGGGCCGGCCGGGGCCCTCACGCCGAGCCGTCCTTCAGGATCTTCTCCGCATATTTGACCTGCTCGTCCAGGCGCTTCTTCTCCTGGTCCAGATCCTGCTTGCGCCGTTCGATCAGGCCCTTCTGGTAGGCCGTCAGGACCGCGTTCCAGGTGTCCGTGAGCTTCGTCTTCTGCTTGCAGGACACGTCCGTGGTCGCGGCGGTGATCTCCTCGGAGGTGACGGGCCCGGTCCACCGGGTGCCCTCCATCTGCTGGAGCTCCCAGGGCGTCTTCACCTGGAACCCCGCGTCGCGCATACAGGTGCTCCACTGCGTGATGCCCGCGACGATCCGGCTGTCGCCGCGCGCCCGGTCACCGGCCTGCTGTGTGAGCTGGTCGACCAGGCTGTTGCCGGCCGGGGCCGCGGAGGGGCCCGTGGTGGTCCTCGGGTACAGCTTGCGGTCTGCCTCGCCCGAGCAGCCGCCCTCCGGGGCGCCCGGATGGGCGGGTCCGCCGTCCTGCGGGCCGAACAGGGCAGCCGTCTCGTTCGGGTCACGCTTCTTCTCGCCGGCCGCGTCGCGGTCCGGCAACGCGCCGGTCCGGTACCCGTACTTCTTCGCGGATTCGGCGTCGACCAGGCCGATTCCGGTGGTGGCCCGGTGCGCACCGGCGCTGGTGACGTAGGTGCTCGCGTTCTTGAAGGAGGCGAAACCGACGCGGTGCATACAGGCCTCGGTGAGCAGGTCCTGCGCCTGCCGGAGCACCTTCGCCTGGTTCTGGTCGAAGGCGTAGGCGTCGAGCGGGAGGACGGCGTTCGCCGGGTCCGCCTGAGGCGTGACGCTCACCTGTGGTTCGGCCGTGGGACCGTCCGGTCCCTCCTGTTTCGCCGCCGGTTCGGCGGTGCAGGCGCCGAGCGCCAGGATCGCGGCGGCACCGGCCAGCAGCAGGGGCAGCCGTTGGCGTGCGTGGAGCACGATCAGCCTTTCCGTGGTGGTCTGGTGGTCGTACACTGCCCGGCACGCCCGGGGCCGGGACCGATTCCAGCGGTCCCGGCCCCGAGCGGCTCAGAGCGCCGATCAGCAGTGATTGGCCGCCCACTTGGTGAGCAGGGTCATCGAGCTGTAGCCGGTGACACCGGTGTTGTTGTTCTTGTGCCGGTCCCACCACTGGTTGCCGTTGATCACGGTGCCCGACTTGTAGCAGATGGGCGTGATGGTGTGGCTCCGGTAGCCGAGGCCGTTGACGGAGGACGAGGTGGTGGAGTTGGAACGGATCCGGACCCCGTCCTCGGTGTAGTCGCCGGCGTGGGCCACGGACACGGAGCCCATGACGATCGTCGCGGCGGAGAGTGCCACTGCGGTGAACCTTGCTGCCTTGCGCACGCTGTCTCCTCTTGGATATCGGACACGTCGTGGTGCAGCCGAGAGGAAGACTCCGCGGCACAAGTGCTGCAGCGGCCCCCCGGTCCGGTGAATGACGATGGCACGAAGACGAATGCCGTACCAGGGGGATCCGGGCGTGCGGCGGAGACCGGCTTGAATGCTGCGTTTCGGGGCGCGTGGCCGGTTACACGGACTCTTCAGATCCTTTTGGGCATTTCCGCAGGAGGGGGCCGTGGCCGGAAAACGGACGCCTCGGGTTCTCCGCGAACGGATGATCGGGGACCGCTTCGCGGTTGTCCTGAAACCCTCGTTACTCCGGCTCCTCGTGTTCCTCGGGGCGCTCGGCCCCCGCGTAGCGCCCCCGGAGCTCCGACACCACGCCGAACGCGGCCGCCGTCAGCGGTACGGCCAGCAGCATGCCGAGGATCCCGGCGACGCTGGCGCCCGCAGCGATGGCGAGCAGGACCACGGCCGGGTGCATCTGCACGGTGCGGCTCTGGATCGCCGGCTGGAGGACGTGCCCCTCCAGCACCTGTACGGCGACCACCACGCCCACGGCCCACAGGGCGATGATCCATCCCCGCTCGGCGAAGGCGACGAGGACGGCCACCGCGCCCGAGATGAAGGCGCCGAGGTACGGGATGTACGCGCCGACGAACACCAGGGCGCCGAGGCCGACGGCCCCGGGGACGCGGAGCACGAGCAGACCGATGGTGATGCAGACCGCATCGATCAGGGCGATGAAGGTGGTTCCGCGCATGAAGCCCTCGACGGCCGCGAAGGCGCGGCGGGCCATGGCCTCGACGGTGTCGCCGGTGGCGTGCGGCGCGAGCGAGCGCAGCGTTCCGGCGGCGCGGTGGGAGTCGCGGAGGAAGAAGAACATCAGCAGCAGGGCGAGGACGGCGGTGGCGAGCATCTCGCCGACGACGCTGATGCCGGTGATGACGCCGGAGGCGGCCGTACCGCCGAACTTGGCCAGCAGCTCCTTGGCGTGGGAGGCCAGGTCCTCGAGGGAGGTGCCGGCGGCCCCGAAGTGCTCGGCGAGGCCCTGCCCGGCCTGCTTGAGGGAGCCGGCGATCTGGTCACCGGTGCTGATCAGAGCGTGGACGACGACGTAGGTGGCGCCGCCGAACACCAGGAGCACGGTGAGGCAGGTGAGCGCGGCGGCGAGCGAGCGGGGCACGCCCGTCCTCACGAGCCGCCGGTGCATCGGCCCGAGCAGGGCCGCTCCGAGCAGTGCGAGCAGTACGGGCGTGACGGCGGCCTTGAAGGTGATGCACAGCCACACGCCGACGGCGACCACACCGGTGACCAGCAGCGCGACCGTGCACCAGGCGGCCAGCCGCCTGACCGGCGGGGGAAGCAGAGTCAGCATCAGAAGTCGTCCTTCGCCTGTTCGTGCATCTCGAACCAGATCGACTTGCCCTCGCCGCGCGGGTCCACGCCCCAGGCGTCCGCCAGCATCTCCATCAGCAGGACGCCCCGCCCGCTCGACGCCATCTCGCCCGGATGCCGCTTGTGCGGCAGCTCGTCGCTGGCGTCCGCCACCTCGATGCGCAGCCGCCGCGTCCCCAGCTCGCCCACCGCTTCCGCGACCAGCAACGCGTCGCCGTCGGTGTGCATGAGGACGTTCGTGACCATCTCGGAGACCATGAGCACCGCCGAGTCCACCTGCTCCTCGTCCGCCCAGTCGTGCAGCAGCTCCCGGATCTGCCGGCGTGCGCCCGCGATCCGCTCCGGCTCCGCCTGCGCCACGGTCAGCACCGTGCGGCGCGCCGGCCGGGTCAGCTGCGCCGCCGCGGCGCCGCAGCCGCAGTCCGCGCCGTCCCGGCACAGCAGGACGACGGCTATGTCGTCCTCGCGCCGGTCGGCCAGCGGACCGGTGGTGTGGTGCGAGGAGGGCCCGTGCACGGCTTGGACCAGCAGGTCGGCGAGCTTCTCCAGGCCGTCGGACCCATGGGTCCCGGGGTCGTGCGTCTCGGATTCCAGGATCGCCCGCAGCCGTGCCCAGCCCGTGTCCAGGTCGTGCCCGCCGGTCTCGATGAGCCCGTCGGTGCACAGCATCATCGTCTCGCCGGGCTCCAGCGTGAACCGCGTCGTCGGGTAGTCCGTGTCCGGGACGATGCCGAGCGGGAGCCCGCCGGCGGTCGGGCGCATCAGCACCGTGCCGTCCGTCATCCGGATGACGGGGTCGGGGTGGCCGGCGCGGGCCACCTCCAGCAGCCCGGTCTCGGGGTCGCACTCGACGTACAGGCAGGTCGCGAAGCGCGGGCTGCCGAAGTCGGACTCCTCGTACGAGTTCGGCCCCTTCGAGGAACCCAGCCCCGACAGGAAGCGGGAGGCGCGGGAGAGCACCGCATCCGGCCGGTGGCCCTCGGAGGCGTACGCGCGCACCGCGATCCGCAGCTGGCCCATCAGCCCGGCGGCCCGCACATCGTGCCCCTGGACATCTCCGATGACCAGGGCGAACCGCCCCGAGGGCAGCGGGATCATGTCGTACCAGTCGCCGCCGACCTCGAGCCCGCCGCCGGTGGGGACGTACCGCGCGGCGATCTGCATGCCCGGGATGTCGGGGCCCAGCGCCGGCATCATCGACCGTTGCAGGCCGGTGGTGAGTTCCCGCTCGGATTCGGCCACGCCTGCCCGCTGGAGGGCCTGGGCCAGCATCCGGGCCACCGTCGTCAGGACGGACCGCTCGTCCGGTGAAAAGGACACGGGGTGCTTGAACGCAGCCATCCAGGCGCCCATGGTGCGCCCGGCGACGATCAGGGGGAGGAAGGCCCAGGAGATCCGGCCGAAGCGCTGGGCGAGCGGCCAGGTGGCCGGAAAGCGCCGTTTGTAGTCCTCGGGGGAAGGCAGGTAGATCGCCCGCCCGGTCCGGACGACCTCGGCGGCCGGGTAGTCCGTGTCCAGCCGCATGTCCGTGAAGGGGTCCTCGTCCCCCGGACCGTGCCCGTGGTGCCCGATGATCGACAGTCGGTCCCCGGCCACGCCGAAGACCGCCAGCCCGTCGGGGCTGAAGCCGGGCATCGAGAGCGACGCGGCGACCCGCAGCACCTCGGCCGTTGACCGGGCCTCGGCGAGCGCCCGCCCCGCGTCCAGCAGGAAGGCCTCGCGCGAGCGCCGCCAGTCGCCGGTGATCGGGGTGTGCACGGCGGTGGTTCCGGGCTGCGGCTCGGCGATCTCCTGGATGGTGCCGATCAGCTCGTAGTCGACGCGGCCCTCGACCGAGCGGTTCTCGACGGGCTTGGAGCGGCTGCGCACGGTACGCAGCACCCGCCCGTCCTCGTCCATGATCCGCAGCCGGGCCTCCGCGAGGGTGTCCTCGGCCACCGCGAGATTGACGATCCCGTTGATCTCGTTCCAGTCCACCGGGTGAAACCGCGACCGTACGGCGACCTCCGGCAGGACGACGGGCTCCGCGGGCAGCCCGAGGAGCCGGGCGGCCTCGCTGTCGAGAGTGACCGTCCCGGAGGCGTTGTCCCATCGCCACAGGCCCGTCGCGATGGCGGCCAGGACGTCCTCGGTGCGCACCCGGTCATCTTTACAGGTCATCCTCCCGGCGTGCCTGTTCACAGGGGGTGCCGGGCACTCCCGCACGGCCCCCGGCCCGGACGGTAACCTTGTGAGGGTTGAATCCACCTTGGTATCGCGAAGAACTGGATGACTGATGCATCGGTACAGGTCCCACACCTGCGGCGAGCTCCGCGCCTCTGACGTCAACGCCGACGTCCGGCTGAGCGGCTGGCTGCACAACCGTCGAGACCTGGGCGGCATCCTCTTCATCGATCTGCGCGACCACTACGGCATCACGCAGCTCGTCGCCCGCCCCGGCACCGCCGCGGCCGCCGTCCTGGACAAGCTCTCCAAGGAGACCGTCGTCCGCGTCGACGGCAAGGTCGTCTCGCGCGGCGCCGAGAACATCAACGCCGACCTGCCCACCGGCGAGATCGAGATCGAGGCCGCCGAGGTCGAGGTGCTCGGCGCGGCCGCCCCGCTGCCCTTCACCATCAACACCGACGACGGTGTGAACGAGGAGCGGCGCCTGGAGTACCGCTTCCTCGACCTGCGCCGCGAGCGCATGCACCGCAACATCATGCTGCGCTCGGCCGTCATCGCGTCGATCCGCTCCAAGATGGTGGCCCTCGGCTTCAACGAGATGGCGACCCCGATCCTCACCGCGACCTCGCCCGAGGGCGCGCGTGACTTCGTCGTCCCGTCCCGCCTGAACCCGGGCAAGTTCTACGCCCTGCCGCAGGCCCCGCAGCAGTTCAAGCAGCTGCTCATGATCTCGGGCTTCGACCGGTACTTCCAGATCGCGCCGTGCTTCCGCGACGAGGACGCCCGCGCCGACCGCTCGCCGGGCGAGTTCTACCAGCTCGACGTCGAGATGTCGTTCGTCGAGCAGGAGGACGTCTTCCAGCCGATCGAGCGCCTCATGACCGAGCTCTTCACCGAGTTCGGCAACGGCCGCGAGGTCACCTCGCCGTTCCCGCGGATCCCGTTCCGCGAGTCGATGCTGAAGTACGGCAACGACAAGCCCGACCTGCGCGCCAAGCTGGAGCTCGTCGACATCACCGACGTCTTCGAGGGCTCGGAGTTCAAGGCGTTCGCCGGCAAGCACGTGCGTGCGCTGGCCGTCCCGGACACCGCCGCGCAGCCGCGCAAGTTCTTCGACGGCCTCGGCGAGTACGCCATCTCGCTGGGCGCCAAGGGCCTGGCGTGGGTCCGCGTGGGCGAGGACGGTTCGCTGACCGGCCCGATCGCCAAGTTCCTCACCGAGGAGAACGTCAAGGTCCTCACCGAGCGCCTGGGCCTGGTCGCCGGCCACGCCGTGTTCTTCGGCGCGGGCGAGTTCGACGAGGTCTCCAAGATCATGGGCCCGGTCCGGGTCGAGGCCGCCAAGCGCGCCGGCCAGTTCGAGGAGAACGTCTTCCGGTTCTGCTGGATCGTCGACTTCCCGATGTACGAGAAGGACGAGGAGACCGGCCGGATCGACTTCTCGCACAACCCCTTCTCCATGCCGCAGGGCGGGATGAAGGACCTCGAGGAGAAGGACCCGCTCGACATCCTGGCCTGGCAGTACGACATCGTCTGCAACGGCATCGAGCTGTCTTCCGGCGCCATCCGCAACCACGAGCCCGAGGTCATGCTGAAGGCCTTCGCGATCGCCGGTTACGAGGCCGAGACCGTCGAGCGCGAGTTCGCCGGCATGCTGCGTGCCTTCCGCCTCGGCGCCCCGCCGCACGGTGGCATCGCCCCGGGCGTGGACCGCATCGTGATGCTGCTGGCCGACGAGCCGAACATCCGCGAGACCATCGCCTTCCCGCTGAACGGCAACGCACAGGACCTGATGATGGGCGCGCCCACCGTCCTCGAGGAGTCCCGCCTGCGCGAGCTGAACATCGCGCTGCGCAAGCCGGTGGAGACGAAGCCGGCGGAGGCCAAGCCGGTCTCCGAGGCCGTCCACCCGGACGCCGCGCGGTAACCGCCCGTACGTACGGCGAAGGGCCCGGGATCCGATGGATCCCGGGCCCTTCGCCGTACGGGGCTTCGGGGCTCAGAAGCTCTGGAGCAGGCCCTTGACCAGTGCGGTGGAGGTCAGCTCGGCGGGGGCGGGGCCGGCGTGGAAGAAACCGGCGTTCCCGGCGTCCAGCTTGCGCAGGAAGTCGAAGGCCTTGGCGTCGTGGTCGCCGAAGGCGACGAACTGCCAGTGGACGCCGGGTGCGGAGGCGGCGGCGTCGGCGAGCGCCTGCTTGGCGGGCCGGACGCTGTCCGGGGCGCCGTCGGTCTGGAACACCACGAGGGCGGGGTGGTCGCCGCCGTCCTTCTGGTAGCGCTCGATGACCTGCTCCACGGCGCGGTGGTAGCTGGTGCGGCCCATGTGGCCGAGCTCGGCGTGGCGGGCCTCGACCCAGGCGCCGTCGTGGGCGTCGAGGGTCAGGTCGGCGGTGCCGTCCACGTCCGTGGAGAAGAACACGGTGTGGACGGTCGCCTCGTCGTCGAGGTGGGCGGCGAGGGCGAGGGCGTGGTCCGCGAGGTGCTGGGCGCTGCCGTCCTTGTAGAACGGGCGCATCGACCCGGACCGGTCAAGGACCAGGTACACCTTGGCCCGCGCACCGGCCTTGCCCTTGCCCCGGAGCACCTGTCCGGCGGCCTTGTAGGCCCCGGCCACCCCGGGCGCCTGCCGCTTCACGACAGCCAGGGCATGAGCGGGCCCGTCGGCGCCGACCTCGGCGACGACGTCCTCGACCTCGACGACCGGCTCGGCGACGATGTCCTCGATCTCGGCGACCGGCTCGGCCGCGGGGGCCTCGGCCTCGGCTGCGACGACCTCGACCTCGACCTCGACCTCGACCTCGGGCTCGGCCACGGGCTCGGCCGGGACCTCGGGCTCGGCTTCGGCCACGGGCTCGGCCGCGACCTCGGGCTCGTCAACGGTCTCCGGCGCGGGGGCCTCGGCCTCGGCGGCCACCGGCTCGGCCACGGCCTCTCCGGCCGCTTCCTCGGCCGCAATGACCTCGGCGGCGGCCGCTTCCGGCTCCGGCTCGACGACCGGCTCCGCCCCGGGGCTCTCGGCCTCGGCTGCGACGACTTCGGCCACGGGGGCCTCGGCCTCGGGCCGTACCTCGGCCACCGGCTCGGCGACGGCCTCGACAACGGCCTCCGGCGCGGGGGCCTCGGCCTCGGCTTCTGCCACAACCTCGGCCTCGGCCTCTACCGCGGGTTCGACCGCCGCCTCAGCAGCGGCCTCGACCACTGCCTCGGCCGCGGGCTCGGCCACGACTGCCTCGGCCACCGGCTCTGCGGTGACTTCCTCCGGCTCGGCCTCGGCCGCGACGGGCTCCGGCTCGGCGACCGGCTTCGCCGCAGCCGGGGGCTCCTGCTGTACCGACCCCGGCATGGGGCGGCGTGCCTCCGGGACCGTGGGGTCCGGCGCCGGGGCGGTGAGAAGGGTCCCCGGTTCGCGGTCCCGCGGAGCGGACTGCGGGGGAACCGTCGGATTGTCGAAGGACGCCGCGACCAGTTCGGCCGCCACGTCCAGGGGGGTGCGTTCCGCCTGGCTCGGGACGGCTGCCGATCCGCCGTCCGTCGTCTCCGGAACCGGCTCGGCAGACCGTCCGAACACCTTGCGCAACAAGCTCCGAATACCCATGGGCCAGGCCTTTCGCATGAGTGCGTGCGTCATTTGTCCGTGCTGCGCGGTTGATCCCTGCCCAGAGTGGACACGTAAGGTTATCGGCCGCTTGGCTGGAACTTCGGCAGGGGCGCCCTTCGTGGCGCCCGGCCCGCCCAGCACACACCCCATCTTGCCGAACTCCCGCACCGACGTGCCCGGTTCACCGGGCGTTCATCCCGTCGCCGCCGCATCGGCGCAACTCGCGCCTACCGTCACGGCTGGATCCGACCGACATGACGTCGGCGCCCGTGCATCTACGGAGGACATTCGTGCGCAAGCTTCTGCCGCTCATAGGCAACCCGCATGGGGGCGGCCGTTCCGCTCTCACCTGTCGCTACCGCTGTGGTGACGCCTGCTTCCACGAGGTGCCGAACAAGAGCGACAACGAGTACGTCGGCGACGTCATCGCCCGTGCCTACTCCCGCCGCTCGATGCTGCGCTCCGCCGCCGTCGTCACGGTCGCCACCGCCGCCGGTACCGCCATCACCCTCGGCGGCAACGGCTCTCCGGCCACCGCCGCCCCCGCCGCCGACGCCCAGGGCGCCGGCGCGGACGCCGCCCAGGGCGCCGGCGCCCGCGGTCTGCGCTTCAAGGCCGTCGCGCCGAACACCGACGACCGGGTCACCGTCCCCGAGGGCTACGAGCAGAACGTGGTCATCCGCTGGGGCGAGCCCATCATCAAGGGCGCTCCGGGGTTCAACGCCGACAAGCAGACCGCTGCCGCCCAGGCCGGCCAGTTCGGCTACAACAACGACTTCCTCTCGCTGCTCCCGCTCGGCGGCGACTACGAGCGCCAGCAGCTCCTCGTGGCCAACCACGAGTACACCGACGAGATCCTCATGTTCAAGGGCTACGACCCGGCGAACCCGACCCGCGAGCAGGTCGAGATCGCCTGGGCCGCCCACGGCCTCGGCGTCGTCGTCGTCCAGGAGGACCACCGCAGCGGCAAGCTGACCGCGGTCAACCGCCACCAGCTCAACCGCCGCCTCACCGCGACCAGCGAGTTCAAGCTCACCGGCCCGGCCGCGGGCAGCGCCCTGGTGAAGACCTCCGTCGACGCGACCGGCACCAAGGTCCTCGGCACGCTCAACAACTGCTCCGGCGGCACCACCCCGTGGGGCACCACGCTGCACGGCGAGGAGAACTTCAACCAGTACTTCGCCAACGCCGGCCAGGTCACCGACGCCACCCAGGCCGCCCGCCTGAAGCGCTACGGCGTCACCAGCGGCGCCACCGAGCGCAAGTGGGAGCGCTTCGACAAGCGCTTCGACGTGCTCCAGGAGCCCAACGAGTCGCACCGCTTCGGCTGGGTCGTCGAGCTCGACCCGTACGACCCGAACTCCACCCCGCGCAAGCGCACCGCTCTGGGCCGCTTCAAGCACGAGGGCGCCCAGCCCCGCCTGACCGAGGACGGCCGTCCGGTCGTCTACATGGGCGACGACGAGAAGTTCGACTACTTCTACAAGTTCGTCTCGTCGAAGCAGATGAAGAAGGGCAACTCGCGCGAGGCGAAGGAGCACAACCTCACGCTGCTCGACGAGGGCACCCTGTACGTCGCCAAGCTGACCGGTGACTCCCCGGCCACGGAGATCGACGGCTCCGGCAAGCTCCCCTCCGACGGCCGGTTCGACGGCTCCGGCGTGTGGATCAAGCTCCTCACCTCCTCCCCCTCCGGCAACGTCTCGCACGTCGAGGGCATGACCGCCGAAGAGGTGGCCGTCTTCACGCGTGAGGCCGGCGACAAGGTGGGCGCGACCAAGATGGACCGCCCCGAGGACATCGAGCCCTCGCCGCGCACCGGCCGCGTGTACGTGGTCCTCACCAACAACAGCGACCGCGGCAAGGCCGGCAAGGCCGGTGCGGACGAGGCCAACCCGCGCAACCTGAACAAGCACGGGCAGATCCTGGAGCTCGCCGAGAACTTCGACGACCCGGCCGGTGACGGCTTCGCCTGGCGCCTGTTCCTGGTCGCCGGTGACCCGAAGGACCCGTCCACGTTCTTCGCGGGCTTCCCGAAGGACCAGGTCAGCCCGATCTCCTGCCCGGACAACGTGACCTTCGACCCGCACGGCAACCTGTGGATCTCCACGGACGGCAACCAGCTCGGCTCGCACGACGGCCTGTTCGGCGTCGCCACCGCCGGTGACCGCCGCGGTGAGCTGAAGCAGTTCCTGACCGTCCCCCGCGGCGCCGAGACCTGCGGCCCGCTGGTCCAGGACAAGCGCGTCCTGGTGGCCGTCCAGCACCCGGGCGAGATCGACGGTGCGTCCGTCGAGAAGCCCCAGTCCGTGTGGCCCGACGGCCCCGGCAAGATCGTCCGTCCGGCGGTCGTGTCCGTCTGGCGCAAGGACGGCAAGAACATGAGCGTCCGCATACTGGGCGTATTCGGGCGTTCCGACAACGCGGCGAGGCGGCGTAGCCGGCGTCGTGCACCCGCCGGGGATTGCGGGACAGCCCTTAGGCGGATGTTCCATCCGTCAGGCGGCCCACGGGGAGCCTGAGCGTGGTCACCGCCCCGCCGTCGGGTGCGTTGGCGAAGCCCAGGGCGATCTCCAGGACCGCCGCCTGGCCGGCCGCGATCGTCAGCCCCAGCCCATGACCCCGGCCGCGGCCCGGGTCCCCGGTGCGGAACCGCTGCGGGCCCTGCTCGATCAGCTCGGGCGGGTAGCCGGACCCGTGGTCGCGCACGACCACCACCGGGCCCTCGACGGTGACCTCGACCGGTGGTTCCCCGTGCTTGTCGGCGTTGACCAGCAGATTGGCCAGGATCCGGTCCAGCCGTCGCCGGTCGGTGAGCACCACCGCGTCCCGGACCACCCGTACCGAGGCCTCCAGACGGGTCGCCGCGACGGCCCGCTGCACCGCCCGGCCGAGTTCCACCCTGGTCAGGTCGGCCCGCTCGACGCCCGACTCCAGCCGGGAGATCTCCAGCAGGTCCTCGGTGAGCAGGTGCAGGGCTTTGAGCCGGTCGTTGATCATCTCTTTGGGGCGGCCCTCCGGCAGCAGGGCCGCCGCGGCCAGCGAGCCGGTGAGCGGGGTGCGCAGCTCGTGCGCGACGTCCGCGGTGAAGCGCTTCTCCGCCTCGATCCGCTTCTGCAGGGACTCGGCCATCGAGTCGAGCGCCTGCGCCACGTCCCCCACCTCGTCGCGGTGGCGCGGCAGTCGCCGGCCACCGCTGTCCGCGCCGTGCGGACGGTCCTCCTCGGCGGGGAACCCCACGCGCGCGTCCAGGTCGCCGGCGCTGATCCGGCGGGCCACGGCGGCCGTGGTCGTCAGTCGCCGGCTGATCCGGTGGGCGAGGAACACGCCGGCCAGCGCGACCACTGCGGCCGCCACCGCCGAGGAGGCGAGGATCGCCGTGTCGATGTCCCGCAGCCGGTGGCGGGTGCTCTCGTACGGGATCCAGACGGTGAGGGCCTTGCCGTCGGCGGGTGCGGCGGCCCACATGACGGGTGTGGCGTCGTGCTCGCCGACCATGCTGCCGGTCAGGCCGCGTGCCACCAGTTTCCGCAGCGGACCCGGCAGGCCGGGCGGGTCGAGGGCGAGGTTCACGTCGCCGTGTGCGGTGCCGTACTGGTAGTGGGCGAGGGCGTGCTCCAGCTCCCGGTCCGCGTCCTTGCGCACTTCCCCGACGATCTGCTGCGCGACGACGTTGTGGACGAGGATCCCGAGCACCGCCGCGACCGCGCAGGACACCGCCGCGACGGTCAGGGCGATCTTCCAGCGCAGGCTGCTCATGACCCGCATCGCGGCGCGTCCCCTTCAGACCCTGCTCGTCGAGCACGGGATGCCGCTGTCCTTCGTGCCGGCGCATTCGTCGAGCGTGAGCTGGGCGAGGTTCATGATCCCGGCCTTCGGGTCCCACACGTAGTCGGAGACGGAGACCTTGTCCGGGTTCGAGGTGGGCTCGCGGACCGCCAGGTGTTCGGCGGCCACCTCCACGCCCTCGAGCACCCCGCGCCGGGACAGGATCCGTGCGATGGACCCGTCGTCGCGGACGGTGTAGACGCGCAGTTCGCTGATCCGGCCGTCGACGTCCAGGGCGGTGATCAGCTCGTCCCGGCCGTTGCCCGTCACGTCGCGCAGGACCGCGGGCCGCACCGGGCAGTACGGACCTCCGTCCACAGCCTGTGTACACGACGTGAGCCGCTGCACCGCCCGGGGGTCGACGAGGCGCCCGGTCCCGCCGTCCTCGGCGGTGGCGGCGGTGATGTCGGCCCGTACGACCTCCACCGCGTTCACGCCCTGCATGCTGAGGTTCGCGACCTTGGGCAGCCCCGGCACCACGGCGGCCTTGCCGGGCTGCTGGCCCGGTCCGGGCGGGTCCGGGTGGATGTTCTCCCACAGGGCCTCAGGAGCGTGCGCGGTGCCCAGGTCGCCCTCGTCGCGCAGCCCCTCCACATCGGCGCACCCGGCCGTCGCCGCGAGGAGGGCGGCGAGGACCGGGGCCACTGCGCGGCCGCGCGGGGAGAGGCGCCTCATGCACCGATGCTCTCCCGCCCGGGCCGTGCGGGCCCGGCCCCGGGGCCATTCGGGCGACGGTCCCGGTCCGGCGCCGCTGGACGGTCCGCCGGCCTCAGTGGTCCGCGGAGGCGATCGCGCGGGCCGCCGCCACCTCGTGGCGCACCGGGGCCAGGACGGAGGTCTCGTCCCCGGGCCGCGGGGACGCGGGCCGCAGCTGAGCCGGGCTCCGGGCGGTGCGCACGCCCTCGGCGAGGGCGTGCAGGTCGGTGATGACGCCGGCCACTTCCTCGTCGCGGGGGGCCTGGGCGCCGTGGTTGACCCGGACCCGGGCGGCGGTGGTCGCGTCCACGATCCGCTCGACGGCGACGACCAGCGGCCACCAGGCGGCGGCCCGTGCCCCCGTCGGTGGCGGCTCGGTCAGAGCCCGCTGGAACTCGTTCCGTACGCCCGACATGTCCCGGTAGATCCGTCGCCGGGCCTGGAGCCGGGCGGTCCGGGCGGCCTGCCGCCCGGCCTCCGTGTCCGGATGGCCCCCGAAGGCCCGCTCCACGTACCGGGCCGCATCGTCCACGGTGTCGGCGAGCCGGTCGCCGATCCGGGTGTGCCAGCTCTCGGGCCACAGCAGATAGCCGAAGACGAGCGTGATGGCGCAGCCGATCAGGCTGTCCAGCAGCCGGGGCCGGATCAGGTCGAAGCCCTGGTGGTTGAGCAGGTCCGAGAGCAGCAGGATCACCGGGGTGATCGCGGCGGTCTGGAAGGCGTACCCCTTGACGGAGAACGCGGGGATCAGCGCGGCGAGCACCACCATCACCGGCACGTCCCACCAGCCGCGCGGCACCTCGGCGAGCACGGCGGCGGCCACGACCAGTCCGGCCGCCGTCCCCAGGGCGCGCAGCAGGGCCCGGGAGAACACCGAGCCGAAGTCGGGCTTGAGGACGAAGGTGACGGTCAGTGCGATCCAGTAGGACCGCTCGACCGGCACCAGGGAGACCAGTGACTGGGCCAGCCCGATGCACAGGGCGAGGCGCAGCCCGTACCGCCAGGAGGCGCCGGACAGCATCATGTCGCGCACGGCCCGCCGGGCCCGGACCGTCAGCGCGGCGGGCCGGCCGAGCCGGTCGTCGACGTTGTGCAGGTCCGGTTCGGGCAGGTGCACGATGGCCGCCGCATGCCGCACGGCCGCGTCGAGGGCCCGTTCGGCGGGGGTGTGCGGCGGGGGCAGCTCCAGTACGGCCTTCCCCGTGCGGCCTTGTTCCACGGCCCGTGCCAGGTCCCGTACGGCCGCCGGGATCTCGGGCGGCAGGGGCCTGCCGCGCAGGTGCATGGCGGGTGCGGCCTCGACCAGTGGGATCACCACGTTCAGCTGGGCCAGCATCCGTACGAGGGCGGGGCTGCGGCCGTGCACCCGGGCCCGGCGGCCCAGCACCAGGTCGTAAGCCTGGTTCAGGGCATGCGTGACCTGCCGGCGGCGCTCGTCGTAATCCGGTCCGCCCGCGGCTTCCAGGGCGTCGGCGAGGGCCCGGTAGGTGGCCGCCACGGCGACGCGCTCCGGTTGCCGCCCGCGCAGCGGCCAGCCCAGCAGGGTCAGCAGGAGGACGAACAGCCCGCCCGCGGCGAGCAGCAGCGGGGCCGTCCACCAGGGCCGGGGGAGCGGCAGGCCGGCGCCGACCACGGCGTTGAGGAGCAGCAGCAGCCCGGAGACGGAGGCGACCGTGCCGATCGAGGAGATCATCCCGGAGACGAGGGCGGTCAGGGTGAGGACGCCGACGGCGAGCCAGCCGTGGCCGAAGACCAGGGTGCCCAAGGCGACTCCGGCCGCGCCGAAGAGCTGCGGCACGGCGATGTTCAGGATCCGCATTCGGTAAGCGTCGGCGGTGTCGCCGATGACCCCGGACAGGGCGCCCATCGAGACGAGGGCCCCGTATTCGGGCTCGTTCAGGGCGAAGCCGACGGCGAGCGGGGTGGCCATCGCCATGCCGGCTCGCGCGGCCGCGGCCCAGGGGATCGGGGCGGTGCTCGGCCGCAAGCCGTTGAGCAGCCAGGCGGGCGGGGCCAGCGGACGGTGCCGGGGGCGCCCGGACGGTATCTGTTCGGTGCGTTCGGTGCTCATTCAGCTTCCGTGCGGCCGCTCGGGAATCGGTTCTTCTGCGCTGTTCCGTGGTCTTGCGCTCTTCTTGCGTTCTTCTGGGGCGGTCTGAGTGCGTTGGTTACCTTCCGAGCTTATGGGGTGCGACGTAGCCGGCCCGTCAACCAGGCGGCGAGAGCGGTGCCGAGCCCGATCGCCAGAATCACCCAGGCAGTGGTGCGCAGGAACGCGGTGAGCGCGTCGTACACCGCCGCGGCGGCCGCCCGGTCGATGTCGGCCGGCAGATCGTCCAGCGTGAGCCGCCGGCACAGGGCCACCGCGATCCACAGCAGGACGGCGCCGACGGCGATGCCCAGGCCGGTGGCGATCACGGCGCGGCGCCGGCGGACGGCGACGGCGATCGCCGCCGCGGCCAGCACCACGGTCAGCACGGGAAGCCAGATGCCGGCGATCTGCAGCATGCGGAAGCCCTTCCGGAGCGCGCCGAGGTTGTCGTACTCCATGACCTTCACCGATACGTGGGTCACGGGGATGCGGTCGGCGAACGGCACTCCGTCGGCGACGAGTTCCCCTTTGATCTGCTCGATGACGGGTGCGAGGTCGATGGCGACCGCGTTGCCGTCGCCGGTGGTGAGGGCGTGGAGGAAGGCGGCGTGCGCGGCGCGGTTGGCCGCGTCCCAGGCGGTGCGGTAGGCGGGGGTGCCGGCGAAGGAGCGCAGGGCCTCGCCGAGGAGGGCGTCGACCCCGCCCTGGAACGGGCCGGCGTCGATCTGCCCGGCGAGGGCGCGGCGCGCCTGGGTGACGACGACGCCCTGGACGGCCGTGTTCTCCGCCAGCGGGGACATGGCGGCGGTGTACCGGTCGGCGTCGCCCAGCTCGCGGTCGGCCCAGTACGCGACGGCGCCGGCGGGCACGAGGACGGTCACGAGGACGACGAGTACCGCCGAGAGGAAGGTGCGCACGTCACCAGGGAAAGCCTCGGCGGTGCGGGGCGCGAGCGGTGCTGCTGCGGGCGGGTGGCCGGCGTTCGGGCGGGGCCGGTGGCGCGCCGGGCGCGTGGTGCCCTTGCGGAATGGATTCTGGATGCCTAGTGTCCAGGTTATGAGGATGGGTGAGGGCGTCGAGTGGGCGCTGCACAGCTGCGTCAACCTGGCCTGGGCCGGTGCCGGGCGGGCCGTCCCGGCGGCGCGGCTGGCCGCCTGGCACGACCTTCCGGCGGCCTACCTCAACAAGCAGCTCCAGGCGCTGGCCCGGGCGGGCATCGTGACCTCCACGTCCGGGCCCCGGGGCGGCTTCCGGCTGGCCCGCCCGCTCGCCGAGATCACGCTCATGGACGTGGTCGCCGCCGTCGAAGGCACCGAGGAGGCTTTCCGGTGCACGGAGATCCGGCAGCAGGGGCCGGGCGGCGCCCCGGCCGCGGACGACGGCCCCGCGTGCGCGATCGCGCACGCCATGAGCCGGGCCGAACTGGCCTGGCGCCAGGCCCTCGCCGCGGAAGACCTCGACGGGATCCGGCGCCGGGCCGAACAGCAGGCGCCGCATGCCGCGTCCCGGCTGCGCGCCTGGCTCGCGGCCGCAGACCGGCCCACCGCACGGCCGACCCACCCGGACAACTGACTCTGGAGCTCGGAATGACGCGCAGCATCACCAACCCGGCAGAACTCCACGACCCCAGCGGCTTCGGCTACAGCCACATCGTCTCGGCCCCCGGCGAGCAGGTCTTCATAGCCGGCCAGTACGGCTCCGACGAGAGCGGCCACGTCGTCTCCGAGGACTTCGGGGAGCAGGTCGAGCAGGCCTTCGCCAATCTGCGGACCGCCCTGGCGGCCGTCGGCCTCGGCCCCGCCGACGTCGTCCGGCTCGGCACGTACATCGTCGGGCACGACCAGCAGAAGCTGGAGATCCTGCTCAAGCACCTGCACGCCACGTGGGGCACCGAGTTGCCCGCGCAGACCCTGATCGGTGTCGCCTCGCTCGCCCTGCCCGGGATGCTCTTCGAGATCGACGCCGTGGCGGTACGCGGCCGCTGACCCGGCGGTCCGCTGATCCACTTGCCGGTCGGGGGCGGCGGGTGTGCCCTGGATGATGGGAGAGAGGAGCCCTGTCATGGCACATGCGGCACCCACCGCCCAGAGGCGGCACCTGCAGGCGGGTGGCATGGACGAAGCGAGCCGGGGCCAGCTGACGCGGGCCCTGCTCCTCGGACTGGTCTACGGCGTCTGGGCGGCCTTCATGCAGCGCCAGACGGGACCCGTAGATGCGGGCAACGTCTTCTACGGAATCCTGTGCGGCGCCCTCTTCGCCGGCATCATGTTCGCCCTCGCCCGCGTCGGCCCCCGGCTGAAGCGGGAGGTGCACGCCGCGGCGTACGGCGTCTTCGCCGGTATCGCCGTGGGCTACCTGAACAGCCTCACCGAGCACTCGGTCCTCCGTGCGAGCTGGATCGGCCTGATCACCGGCGCCGGTGTGGGGCTGGTGGCGTTCTACCGCTTCTACCAACGCGAGGCCTGAGCCGGAAGCCGAGGCAGGCGCCGCCCCCCGTACGGGAACCGGCGCCTGCCCGCATCCCGGGGGTCAGTCCTCCGGCGAGGACTCGGAGCCGGTGGCGGAGGTGGCCACCGCGGCCACGGAGGCGGCGGAGGTGTCCTCGCCATCGCTTCCACGGCTCGGCGGCTTCGGGGCCGACGGGGTGTAGCGGGTGACCTCGGCGCGGAGCATGGCGTTCAGGGCGGCGTACGGGTCGATGGGCATGCCGGAAACCTCACGGTGTTCGGGAGTGTGTGGGGGGTACGACGCGCTGCTGCTCGGCCCGCTCAGCAGCGCAGGACCACACTCCGCACCATCCCCGCGGACGGCATCGGCCCGGCCGTCCCGTAGGAATCGGCGCGCATCGTCTGACCGGCGTGTTTCACGTGAAACACCGGCCGCGGCAGCTGCCGTACACCGGGCAGCCCGCGCACGACGAGGCGTACGGCGGGGCGCACTTCGGGATCCGTGGCCGGATCGGACTCGCCCTCGACGGGGGCGCTCGGCGCGCCGGACCCGGTGCGCTCGACCGCGGCGGCTGCCGCTGCGGCCGTCGTGACGGCGGGACCGGACGCGAACAGGCACAGCAGCACGACACAGGCTGCCGAAAGGGCCCTGGCCAGTGCCGTGCGTGCATGCCGTGTCCCGCTCATGCGAGGGGTCTGCCCCGACACGCCGGACGACTCCCCGACCGTGGCCCAGAAGCCCCCGACCGGAGGACGAAGACACCCCCCTCGGATGACAGGAAGCCGGGGCGGCTGCCCGTACACGGGGCGGTCGGGGGCCTTCGGGGGCGGCCGGGGGCCTTCGGGGGCGGTCGGGGAGCAGCTCCGGCGGGGTCAGCGGGTGCGGTGCCGGCCGGTCAGCCGCGCGAGGACCGTGGTCTCGCCGCTGACCAGCCGCAGTTGGGCCCGCCCGGGCCGCTGCCCGCGACCGCTGACCCCGCCGGGCGAGACCCGGTCGACGGTGAAGACGGCGGTACGGCCGTCCGCACGCGCGATCTCGACGGTCAGCCCGCGTCGCAGCTCACCGAGGCGCAGGTCGGCGGCCGTGACCACGGCGGTGCCGGCCGAGCCCGGGGCCGGGGTGTCCTGGTCCCAGGAGGCCTCCTCCCCGTCCCCGTCCCCGTCCCCGCCCAGCGGCAGGTCGACCCCGAGACTCGGGACGTGCAGCCGCAGCGGCCGGCTCGCCCGCAGCGGTGTGATGGCGGCGGCCCGCGCAGGTCGGGGCCCCTTTGCGGAGGCGTGCTGCCCGGAGTGCTCCAGCTGCTCGACGAGCCGACGGTGACCGGACAGGCCCAGCGCCCGCGAGGGCAGCGCGTCGGCGGCAGTGGCCGCGGTGGGCCGCGCGCCCTCGGTGCTCCGCAACATCCCTATGCCGGTGCCCAGCAGAGCCACTGTCAGCACGCCGACCACCCACTTGGCGCGGGGCATGGAATTCCCTCCTGGTCGATGCCCCGGCTCCGGCGGCCGGGTCTCCTGAGAGCAGTGGAACCCCTCTGTGCCCGTCAGTACCGGTTACAACGCCGGAGACTGACGCAACGTCACAGGCGTGTCGCCACTCCACCCCAGACGTCTTCCCAGCTGGTGCCGGGTACACCGCCCCCGTCCCGAGGATTGCGCAGGATACGGCCGAACGAGGAGGACACGCCCCGCTCGGGTGGGCACGACCCATGGGCCCGGGGCGTGAGGGAACGGGGCGCGCGGGAGGTCACCCGAGGACGAAAGCGACCGCCGCCGCCCCCATGAGGGCGGCGGCGAGGTGGATGGCCGGGTGGCCGTGGTCGCCGAACCAGAGGTGGCGGGCCAGGCCGCCGAGGGCGGCCAGGGCCGTGATGATGCCGAGCTGGGCCAGCAGCGTGGCGGCGGTGAAAGGGGCCAGGAGCAGCAGAACGGTGTTGAGCCAGAACGGGACGGCGCCCGTCCAGCCGCGCCATTCCCAGATCGCCGTCTGCATGTACTACCGGCCCCCTCATCGTCAGCTCGCGGGCTGTACAGCCTCCTGGGGTGCGTTGGCCGGGACAAGGGCCCGTTCGGCAAGAAAACCGAAGACCAGGCCGAAAGTCGTCCACATCGCGACCTGGATGGCCACGGTCGCGAGGCGGAACTGCCAGACCAGGGTGGCCGGGAAGTCCGCCGGGACCTCGTTGATGCCGGGCAGGACCGCGTAGGCGATGGCGACCACCGCGACGAAGCCGACCGAGGCGATGATCGAGGCGTTCCAGTTCCCGAGCTTGGGTGCCAGACGCCGGCCCAGGATGAGCGCGCCCGCGGACAGCAGCGCGCTCAACGCGATCATCAGGATGTAGAGGGTGGTCCTCCGGACGACGGTGTCGGGGTCGCCGACGGCCGGAGGGTTGGAGGGGTACTTGAGGAACGGCACCAGGTTGAAGGCGACGAACAGGCCGCCCGAGACCAGCAGGGCCGTGGCCCGCGGGCCGAAGCGGCCGATGCGGCCCAGGGCGTAGCAGAAGACGAGCGCGGCGATGCCGCCGAGCGCGATCCCGTACAGGAGCGTGCCGGTGCCGAGGCCTGCCGTGGCCTGGAGGGCCCGGCTGACCGGGGCCGCCTCCTCGCCGTGGTCGTGGGCGGCGTGCCCCGCCTCCTCGATGGCGATCGCCGCGTCGACCTTGGACTCGCCGAGGACGTAGGCGACGAGGAACGCGGCGACGCCTGCGAGCAGACCTGCCAGCATGCCCCGGACCAACAGGACGCGGGGGGAAAGGGAGTTCATGGTGGTACTTCCCTTGCTGAGGTGGAGATCAGTGGCAGGGGAAGCCGAGGAGGTGGCGACCGTCGTGCATCCACTCGTGGACGGTGTCGCCCTCGAAGAGCGCGGTGGCGCCCTGCTCGGCACCGACGAGGTAGAGCAGGACCAGCATCAGGACGCCGGCGAACAGGGCCCAGGGGGCGAGCGCGGAGAGCGAGATCGGGGTGACGGCAGGGGCCGTCGTGGGCACGGCGGAGTGAGCCATGGCAGAACCTCCAGAGGGAACACGCGTCCCGGTCAGTGGTGCTAGCGACGACATGGCGGGTCTGACTTCTCCTCCCCCTCCGGGAGGATTCACAGTGGCGCGACCGTGCCGGATTTTCACCGGTGCTTCCGTCATACCGTCGTCTTTTTAGGTTGTCGTCCGAGACCGTACCGCGTTTAGGCTCCCCTTATGAAGAGCGCCGTAGTACGAGTTCAGTTCGTGAGACGTCCGTTCGAGGACGCCTCACGGCAGGTCCGCTTCGGCCACGGCGACCCCTGCCCGCAGTACGCGGGCCTGCAAGGCCCGGACGCGGGGGAGTGGGCGGGGCGGACCCTGGACGAGGTCGCCGCCGAGGATCCGGCCGCCGTCCGGAGCTGGCTGACCGACCCCGACTACGCGCCGCCCGGCGGGGAGTCCGTCACCGCGCTGATCGCCCGCGTCGGCGCCGCCCTCGCCGCTCTGCCCGCGGGGACCCATCGCGCCGTCGTCGAGCAGGCCGTCGTACGGGCGGCCGTCGTCTCCGCGCTGGAGCTGCCGGCCACCGCGTTCTGGCGCCTCGACGTACGCCCGGACACGGTGACCAGCCTCACCGGGCGGCTCGGGCGGTGGAACCTTCAGCTCGGGCAGCCGGTCGAGAAGTAGCGGCTCAAGCGACGATCCAGTCGCTCGTCGCGATCACCGGCTGCACGCCGTCGCGGTGCACGGTGCCCTCGATCAGGCCGTACATCCGGTCCGCCGCGAAGTAGACCTCATTGTCGTTCTTGAGGCCGAAGGGCTCCAGGTCGACGAGGAAGTGGTGCTTGTTGGGGAGGTTCAGGCGTACTTCGTTGACCCGCGGGCAGTGGTCGAGCACCCGCTCGGCCATCTGGTTGAGGGTCTGCTGCAGCGAGTACGAGTAGGTCTCGGCGAACGCTTCCAGCATGTTCTTGCGGACCTTCTTGTACGACTGGTCCCAGTCGTACGAGGTGTCGTCGCCGGCCAGCGCCGAGTGCGCCCAGCGCGCGGTGACCTTCGTCGCCAGGATGCGGTCGTACGCCTCCTTGAGCGTCGTGTACTTGTCCTTGATGTAGCCGTGGAACTCGGAGTTCGTCGAGTTCATCACCGTCAGGTCCTGCAGACCCGAGATGACCTGCAGACCGGTCGTCTCGCTGTACGTGATCTGCGCGGTGCGCACCTCCTGGCCCTTGCGGACGAAGGAGTGCTGCTCCTTGCGCGTCGGGACCGGGATCCGCTCCCAGGCGTACTCCTCGATCCGGATCTGCGCCTCGCGGATCGGCGACTGGGAGGAGACGAAGTGTTTCGCGAGCAGGATGCCGAAGGCCTCGGGGGAGGCGATGCCGTGCTCCTTGCCGAAGGCGTACACCGTGTTCTTGGTGGTGTCCGTCGGCAGGCAGTTGGCGTTGTCGCCGGTCAGGTGCACGTCGCGGAACTCGCCGCGGAGCGCCACCGAGACGTTGAGGTCGCGGATCTCGTGCCAGGACCCGTCGCCGCCCTTGCGGGTGACCTTGACGATGCGGTTCTCGGCCTTGCCGTACTGGTTCTGCGCCAGGACGTGCTTGCTCATGGTGTCTTCCTTCGGTGCCTCGGGAACACGGAGTCCGGTGGTCTGGATCCCGTACGCCCGGCGTCCAGCGCCCGCCCCCGACCGCAGGACGTCCCGCTCCCCGCCGTTCGGCCCCGAGGGGCCGCCCCGGGACTGACGTGCATCCCGGTCCGTAGGTGCTGCTTCGGATTGCACCATGCGCGAAAGGCGTTGTTACCCGCACAGATCATCCGAACCCCGGCACCCACGGCTTGGGCGACCGCACAGCGCAGCAGGTCAGACGGTGTGCGTATCCGCGACCGACAGCGCCTCGTCGAGGAGGGCGAGGCCCTTAGCCACGTCCTGCGGGCTGATGTTGCAGGGCGGGGCGACATGGATGCGGTTGCCGGCGGTCAGCGGCCACAGCCCGCCCTTCTTGCAGGCGGCCGCGAACTCGGCCATCGGGGCGTTGTCCGCCCCGGAGGCGTTGTACGGGACGAGCGGTTCGCGCGTCTGCCGGTCCCGTACGAGCTCCAGCGCCCAGAACGTGCCCAGACCGCGGACCTCCCCGACCGACGGGTGCTTCTCGGCGAGGGCGCGCAGGCCCGGCCCCAGCAGCTCCGCGCCGGTGCGGGCGGACTGCTCGACGATGCCCTCCTCCTCCATGACGTTGATCGTCGCCACGGCGGCCCCACAGGCCAGCACGTGCCCGGAGTACGTCAGCCCGCCCGGGTAGGGCCGGCGGGCGAAGGTCTCGGCGATGGCTGCCGAGATGGCGACCCCGCCGAGCGGGACGTATCCGCTGGTCACGCCCTTGGCGAAGCAGATCAGGTCGGGGGTGACACCCCAGTGCTCGGAGGCGAACCACCGCCCGGTGCGGCCGAAGCCGACCATGATCTCGTCGAGGACGAACACGATGCCGAAGCGGTCGCAGAGTTCGCGCACACCCGCCAGATAGCCGTCCGGGTGCACGAGCACGCCGGGGGCGCCGCCGACGGTCTCCAGGATGATCGCGGCGATGGACTGCGGGCCCTCGAAGACGATCGTGTCCTCGAGGTGGCGCAGGGCGCGCTCGCACTCCTCGGCCTCGGTGGCCGCGTAGAAGGGCGAGCGGTAGGCGAAGGGCCCCCAGAAGTGCACGACACCGGCGGTCGCGCTGTCGTTGCCGAAGCGGCGGGCGTCACCGGTCAGGTTGATCGCCGTGGAGGTGGCCCCGTGGTACGAGCGGTACGCGGACAGCACCTTGGGCCGGCCGGTGTGCAGCCGGGCCATCCGTACGGCGTTCTCGACTGCCTCGGCGCCCGCGTTGGTGAAGAAGATCTTGTCGAGGTCGCCCGGGGTGCGCTCGGCGATCAGCCGGGCCGCCTCCGAGCGGACGTCGACGGCGAAGCCGGGCGCGACGGTGCAGAGCTTCGCCGCCTGCTCCTGGATGGCCGCCGTCACCTTGGGGTGCTGGTAGCCGATGTTGGTGTAGACGAGGGCGCTCGAGAAGTCGAGGTAGCGGTTGCCCTGGTAGTCCCAGAAGTACGAGCCTTCAGCCCCGGCCACGGCGAGCGGGTCGATGAGCTCCTGCGCCGACCAGGAATGGAAAACGTGCTTCCGGTCGGCGTCTTTCACGGCGGCGAGCGCGTCGGCAGCTTCTGCGTTCATGTCCCGAGCGTAGTTGTCCACGATGCGGACCCCCGGGAGGGTCGAAGGCCTGTCCGCCCCATCCGGGCGGGCGGTGTTTCACGTGAAACACCGCTGCGTGCCCGAACGGTCAGCGGATTGTCAGCGGGTGCCCGCGGGTGTCAGCGGTCGCTCAAGGGGCTGTCAGCGGGGGCGTTCATGGTGACGGCGTCAGGAAGACGCGACCAAGAAACGGGCGAGCGACATGACCTCACACTCTGGCCGGCCGGCCATCACGGCCACCGGACTGCGCAAGGCGTACGGGGACAAGACCGTCCTCGACGGAATCGACCTGCACGTCCCGGAAGGGACGATCTTCTCGCTGCTCGGCCCGAACGGGGCCGGCAAGACCACCACCGTGCAGATCCTGTCCACCCTGATCGGCACCGACGCCGGGCACGTGCGGATCGCCGGGTACGACCTGGCCACGCACCCCGACGCCGTACGGGCGGCCATCGGCGTCACCGGACAGTTCTCGGCGGTGGACAAGCTGCTCACCGCCGAGGAGAACCTGCTCCTGATGGCCGACCTGCGCCACCTCGGCAAGGCCGAGGGCCGCCGGCGGGCCGCCGAACTGCTGGAGGCCTTCGATCTCGTCGACGTCGCCCGCAAGGTGGCGCTCACCTTCTCCGGCGGCATGCTGCGGCGCCTCGACCTGGCGATGACCCTGATGGGCAGCCCGCAGGTCATCTTCCTCGACGAGCCGACCACCGGTCTCGACCCCCGCAGCCGCCGCGCGATGTGGCAGATCATCCGCGAGCTCGTCGCCGACGGCGTCACCCTCTTCCTCACCACCCAGTACCTGGAGGAGGCCGATCAGCTCGCCGACCGCATCGCCGTCCTCGACCACGGGAAGCTGGTCGCCGAGGGCACCGCGCACGAGCTCAAGCGGCTGGTCCCCGGCGGCAACATCAACCTCCAGTTCGCCGAGCGCGGCGGGTACGAGCGCGCCGCCCGCAGCTTCGGCGAGGCGTCCCGCGATGCGGAAGCCCTCACCCTCCAGATCCCGAGCGACGGCGGCGTGCAGTCGCTGCGGGCACTCATCGACCGGCTCGATGCCGAGTCCATCGAGGTCAGCGGCCTGACCGTGCACACCCCCGATCTGGACGACGTCTTCCTCGCCCTGACCGGGCGGGCCGTCACGCCCGTCGCCCCCGGCACCTCCGCCGCCCCCGTCGTCGCCCCCGTTCAGACCGCCAAGGAGTCCGCACGATGAGCACCTTCAGCGCCCCCGCCCCCGTGCCCGCCGCCACCCCCGGCCCCGCCGCCACCCCCGCCCCGCTGCGCGACGCGGCGACGATGCTGCGCCGCAACCTCAAGCACGCGCTGCGCTATCCCGGGCTCTCCGTGGGCACCATGGCCGTGCCCGTCATCTTCCTGCTGCTCTTCGTGTACGTCCTCGGCCGGCCGCTCGCCGCGGGCATCGGAACCGGCGCCGCCTACATCAACTACCTCGTCCCCGGCATCCTCCTGATGACCGTGACCGCCGCCTCCACGTCCACCGCGGTGTCCGTCTGCACCGACCTCACCGAGGGGATCGTGGCCCGCTTCCGCACCATGGCCATCTCCCGCCCGTCGATCCTCGTCGGCCGTGTGATCAGCAGCGTGCTCCAGACCCTGGTCAGTGTCGGCCTCGTCATCGGCATCGCCCTGCTGATGGGCTTCCGGCCCTCCGCCGGGCTCACCGGATGGCTCGCCGCCCTCGGCCTGATCACCCTGCTCACCTTCGCCGTGACCTGGCTGGCCGTCGCCCTCGGCACCGTCAGCAAGACCCCGGAGGGCGCCAGCAACATCGTCCTGCCGCTGGCCTTCCTGCCTTTCGTCGGCAGCGCGTTCGTCCCCACCGGCTCGATGCCCACCGTGGTCCGCGTCTTCGCCGAGCACCAGCCCTTCACCCCGATCATCGAGACAGTCCGGGGCCTGCTGATGGGCACCCCGATCGGCGACGACGGGATCGTCGCCGTCGCCTGGTGCCTCGGGCTCACGGTGGCCGGGTACTTCTGGGCCACCGGGGTGTTCAACCGCCAGGCCGGCTGAGGGTGGGCGCCGCCAGCTCCCGTACGGCCTCCGCGCTCGAAGCCACGCCCGACGCCGCAACCGATTCCGCACCGCCTCGCGCCGCCTCGGTGAACCCCTCACCGAGCGCGGCGCGCGCCGCGTTCTCCACCCGCCCCGCGTCCGGACGCCCGTGGTCCGGGCCGCCCCGTACCGCCAGCGCCGCCGCCAGCAGCCGGGCCGCCTGCTCCGGCCGGTCCTCGCGTACGGCCTGGTCCGCGACGCCGATCAGCACCTGGGCCACCGTCGGCGCGTGCCCGGAGCCCAGCGCCAGGTCCAGCGCCTGCGCGCGGTGGGCCCGCGCCGTGTCCAGCTCGCCCTCCGCCGCGTCCAGGTGGGCTCGTGTGTCGAGGGCCATCGCGCGGAACACCGGATGGGCGGAGATCCCGGCGATCGCCGCCTCGGCCCGCGCCAATTCGGCCCGCGCCTCCGGGAACCTCCCGGTCCACCACGCCAGTTCGGCCTTGCCGTGCGCCAGTACCGCGACCGACTCCGGCCAGCCCGCCGCGGCGGCGTCCTGCTCCGCCCGCGCCAGGGCCGCCGCGCTGGCCGCCGGGTCGCCGGCCAGCCAGGACAGCTGCGCCTGCCGGATCAGCGCGTGCAGCCGGTCCTCCAGCACCCCGATCTCGCCGACCACCTCGACCGCCTGCTCGTAGTGGCCGAGCGCCGCCGCGAAATCGCCTCGCCGCGCCACCAGGTCCGCCAGCACGGTCAGCGCGAAGGAGGCGCCCCACCGCTCCCCGAGCGCCCGGAAGCCGGCCAGCGCCTCTTCGATGGCCTGCTCGGCCTGGGCAGGCGGGCCGCCGGCGCCGAGCAGGGTCCGGGCACCCTCCAGCCGGCCCTGGGCCCGTACCCACGGGTCCGCGTCGGCCAGCAGTTCGTCCCAGGTGTCCGCCGGCGCCGGCCGGCCCCCGGCGGCACTGCGCAGCATCCGGTCGACAGGCCGGAGGAACCGCACCACCGGATGCCGGCTGTCCGTCCGCTCGGCGAGCCGCAGCGCCTCGCCGAGCAGCGCTGCCAGCTTCTTCTCGTCGCCGACCCCGGCCGTCGCGAACAGGACGGAGAGCGCGTACGCGACGACCAGGTCCTCCTCCTCCGCTGCACCGCCCGGCAGCGCCAGCGCGGCCGCCGCCAGTTCGGCGCCCTCCGCCTTGTGGCCGCTGAGCCACCAGTACCAGCCCGCCGCCGAGACCAGGCCCACGGCGGCCCGCGCGTCGCCCGCCGCGATCGTGCCGCGCAGCGCCGCCTTCAGGTTGTCGTGCTCGACGGCCAGCCGCGCGAGCCACTCCAGCTGGTCGGCCCGGCGCAGATGCGGATCCGCGGTCCGGGCCAGCCCGGTGAAGTACGCGGTCTGCGCCCGGCGGACCGGCTCCTGCTCGCCGGCCTCGGCGAGCCGCTCCAGGCCGTACGCCCTGATGGTCTGGAGCATCCGGTAGCGGCCGTCGCCGGCGGTCACCAGCAGCGACTTCTCGGTCAGCGAGGTCATGAGGTCGAGTACGTCCCGTACATCGACCCCGTCAGCCACGTCCCGTACGTCGACCACGTCGGCCACGTCCCGTACGTCGGCCACGTCGGCCACGTCGACCGGCTCGATGCCGGTGGAGCCGCCCCTCGCGGTGTCCGCGCACACGCGCTCCGCCGCCTCCAGCGTCACGCCGCCCGGGAACGCCGCCAGCCGGCGCAGCAGGGCCTGTTCCGGTCCGGTCAGCAGCTCCCAGCTCCAGTCCACGACCGCCCGCAGCGTCCGGTGCTGGCGCGGGGCCGTGCGGGCGCCGCCGGTCAGCAGCCGGAACCGGTCGTCGAGCCCCGCCGCCAGCTGCTCGGCGCTCATCGTGCGCAGCCGTGCCGCGGCCAGTTCGATGGCCAGGGGCATCCCGTCCAGCGCGCGGACGATCCGGGTCACGGCGGCTGCCGTCTCCTCGCCGACGGCGAAGCCCGGCCGGGCCGCGGCCGCCCGGTCGCCCAGCAGCCGGACCGCCGCGTACGACATGGCCCCGGCGGCTCCCGCGTCCTGCGGGGGGAGGGCCAGAGGCTCGACCGGCCAGAGCGCCTCGCCGGTGAGGCCGAGCGGCTCCCGGCTCGTCGCGAGGATCCGCACCCCGGGGCAGGCTCCGAGCAGCCGGTCGGCCAGGGCTGCGGCCGCCTCGATCAGGTGCTCGCAGTTGTCGAGGACCAGCAGGGCGGTCCGGGTGCGCAGCGCCGTGACGAGCCGGTCCAGGGGCTCGCCCGGCGCCGAAGCCTGCTCGCGCAGGCCGAGTGCGGACAGTACGGCCTGCGGTACGTCGGCCTCCGCGCTCAGCGGTGCGAGCTCGACCTGCCAGACGCCGTCGGGGAACCGGCCGAGCAGCGGACGGGCCGCCTCGACCGACAGGCGGGTCTTGCCGGCGCCGCCGGGCCCGGTGAGGGTGGTGAGCCGGTGCTCCCCGATCAGCGCGGCGACCCGGGCGAGGTCGGCGTCGCGGCCGACGAAACTGGCCAGTGGGGCGCGGAGGTTGGTCGCGGGCGCGGCAGGGGCGGAGCCGGCCGCCGACGCCCCCGCCGGAGCGGGCTGCGGTACGGGCTGGGCCGGACGTACGGGCTCCTGCCCGGGCTGTTCCGCCCGTACGGGCTGTACGGGCTGTACGGGCTGTACGGGCTGTACCGGCTGTACGGACGGCAAGGACCCTACGGGCGGCACCGGCCGGGGACCGCCGGCGACCTCGCCGCGCAGTACCGCGGTGTGCAGCGCGGCCAGCTCCGGCGACGGGTCGGCGCCGAGTTCCTCGGCGAGGGCCTCGCGGGCCCGCCCGTACGCGGCGAGCGCCTCGGCGGGCCGGCCGGCCGCGACGAGCGCCCGCATCAGCGCCCCGACCAGCCTTTCCCGCAGCGGGTGTTCGGCGACGAGGGAGGCCAGCTCCCCGGTGAGCTCCCGGCCGAGTCCCAGTCGTAGATCGGCCTCGATGCGGTCCTCGAGCGCGGCCGCCCGCAGCTCCGTCAGCCGGGTCACCGGCGCCCGGAAGAAGGCGGAGCCCGCCACGTCCAGCAGGGCCGGTCCGCGCCACAGCTCCAGCGCCTCGCGCAGGGTCCGGGTGGCGGTGGCGGGCTCGCGTGCCAGCGCTGCCCGCCCGGCCGCGGCGAGCCGTTCGAACCGGACCGCGTCGACGGCGTCGGGCTCGACGAGGAGCCGATACCCGGCCGGATGCGAGGCGATCTGCACCCCCGGCAGCGCCCGGCGCAACCGCGACACGAGCGCCTGGAGGGCGTTCGGCGCGCCCAACGGCGGGTCACGGTCCCAGATCCCGTCGATCAGCAGCTCGGAGGAGACCACCCGGCCGGGTTCGAGCGCGAGCAGCACCAGCAGGGCGCGCAGCCGCGCCCCACCGACACCGACGACGTCCCCGTCCCCTGTCCGGACTTCCAGTGGCCCCAATATCGCGATCCGCATGATCGCCATTGTGCGGCCCGCACGCGGCTCACTTCGATCCCTCTGCGACGGTTGCCACGGTTGCGACGGTGGCCGGAAACGGCACGGGCAGAGCATCCGGCCGGAATCCATGCGCACATGACGCACCACCCGGTTACCGTCCATGCGTGCACTTACGATCAACGACGCTAGGACGTGACAGGTGAGCGAACAGGACGCTCTGGCCCGGCGCTTCGAGGATTACCGCCCCCATCTGCGGTCCGTGGCCTACCGGATGCTGGGCTCCATCGGCGAGTCCGAGGACGCCGTGCAGGAGGCCTGGCTGAAGCTGAGCCGCTCGGACGTCACCGCCGTGGAGAACCTGGGCGGCTGGCTGACCACCGTCGTCGGCCGGGTGTGCCTGGACATGCTGCGCTCGCGCACCACGCGGCGCGAGGATCCGCTGCAGGACCGGGACGGGTACGTCCGGCTGCCCGACCCGGTCGTCACGGGGCTCGCAGCCATCGATCCGGAACACGAGGTCCTCGTCGCCGATTCCGTGGGCATCGCGCTGCTGGTGGTCCTGGAGACCCTGGCTCCCGCCGAGCGGCTCGCCTTCGTCCTGCACGACCTGTTCGCGGTCCCCTTCGACGAGATCGCCCCGGTCCTCGGCCGTACGGCAGCCTCGACCCGGCAGCTCGCCAGCCGCGCCCGCCGCCGGGTACAGGTGGCGGCGCCCGCCCCCGACGCTGACCTGGTGCGCACCCGGGAGGTCGTGGAGGCCTTCCTCACCGCCTCGCGCGGGGGGAACCTCGACGCGCTCGTCGATCTCCTCGACCCCGATGTCGTGGCCCGCTCCGACGGCGGCGCGCTACGCCCCAGCGCGGTCCGCCGCGGCGCGAGGGACGTCGCCTCGAACGCCGTCATGTTCGCCCGGTTCGCCGCGGCCGCACACCCGGTCTTCGTCAACGGATTTCCCGGGGTGCTCGCCTTGGCGGAAGGCAAGCCGATGTCGCTCATGGCGTTCACCGTCAAGGACGGAAAGATCGCCGCGCTCGACATCCTGACCGATCCGGAGCGACTCGCCAGGATCGACCTGGGGTCCGTCCTCGGCGACTGACCGCAATTCGTCTGAACCGCCCGGCCCGGTTCCGGTCTTGCCGAGGATCACCAGCGAATCCTCGGTGGACCGGGAAGGCTTGCATTGATTCGAATATCAATAACCGGGTCGATCGTCGGTATCTTCGCTTGAACCCTTGCGCTTCCTGGGCGGTTTGGGCAGGATCTGGTTCCTGTTCAGCCGCCCGGTCGTGCGAACCGCAACCGGGCCGCCTCAGGAAGGGCCGGGAACGCCACCGCGAAGCCGCCCGCTTTTCCTGCGCGCCGGGCGTCCTCCGAGGATTTCCCCGGTCCCGTTTAGGCTCCCCCATTGCCTTCCCTCTCCCGCCTTCCTTTTTCCGTCCCCCTTTCCTTCCTCATTCCCTCCCCCTTTCCCTTGGTCCGCCTCCAGGAAAGACGTGATCGTGAGCAAGCACTCTGGTGCCGGAGGGAGTCTGCGGGCCGATGCGCTGGGCACGTTCGACTCCGTCGTGATGGCCGTGGCGGGCTGCGGCCCGGCCTACACCATCGCGGGCACCTTCCCCGCACTGATAGCCGCCGTCGGTGTCGCCGGCCCGGCCGTCCTCCTGTACTGCGCCCTCCCCGTCCTCGGGATCGCCCTCGCCTTCCGTCACCTGGGCCGCCTCGACCCGAACGCCGGGGCCTCGTACGCCTGGACGGGCCGGTCGCTGCATCCCTTCCTCGGCTTCCTCAGCGGCTGGGCGCTCGTCGTCTCCGCCACCGTGTTCATGGCCTCCACCGCCCTTCCGGCCGGCGCCGCGACGCTGTCCCTCTTCGGGACCCCGGCGGCCGGCCACACCGCCCTGGCCACGGCCGTCGGCGCGCTCTGGTTCCTGCTCATGGCCGGTGTCGTGATGTACGGCGCCCGGATCAGCGCCCATGCCCAGACCGCCGTCACCGGGACGCAGCTCGTACTGCTCCTGGCCTTCGCCGTCGCCGCCCTGTCCAAGGACGGCAACGTGGCGGACTTCTCGCCCTCCTGGTTCGGCTTCGGCCACTTCGACGGCCAACACCACTTCGTGACCGGCGCGTTGATCGCCGTGTTCGCCTACTGGGGCTGGGACGTGACCGGCAACCTCGGCGAGGAGACCCGGGGCGGCCGCCGCGGCTCGGGGTTCGGCGGGGTGATCGGCGTCGTGACGTGCTTCGCCCTGTTCGTCGTCTTCACGATCTCCGTCAACATCCTCGTCGGCACCGACGTCGTACGGCAGAACCCCGAGTCCTTCCTCACCGTCCTCGGGGACGCCGTCTGGCCCGGCTGGGGCGGCCGGCTGCTCGTCCTCGCGGTGCTGCTGTCCACCGTCGCCACGCTCGAGACCTCGCTGCTCCAGGCCACCCGCACCCTCTTCGCCATGGGCCGCGACCGCACCCTCCCCCCGGCGTTCGGCCGCATCCACCCGGGCCGGCAGACCCCTTGGACCGCCACCGCGGTCGTCGCGGGCGTCGCGCTCGCCTTCACCGTCGCCGCCAACCTGGGCTCCGGTGCGGGCTCCGGATCCGGAGTACGGCTGCTCGCCGACGCGGTCAGCGGTGTGGGCCTGCTGATCTGCTTCTACTACGGCCTCGCCGCGTTCTCCGCCGTCGTGGTCCACCGCAGGCAGCTCTTCGCGTCCGTGGGGAACCTGCTCCTCATCGGCCTGTGGCCGCTGGGCGGCGGACTGTTCATGGTGTGGATCTTCGTACGGTCCCTGACCGAGCTGAACGCCCTCGCCCTCGGCATCGGGCTCGGCACGCTCGTGCTGGGTGTCGTGCCGATGCTGAGGTACCGGCAGCACGGCCGCTCGTACTACGAGGCGGTCCCGCTGGACCCCGCACGCGCCCGGGCCGTGGACGCCTCGTACGGGGTCACCGACCTGGACCCCTCCCCCTCGCGGGCCGGCACGGGCCGCTCCGACGAACTCCTCACCGACTTCTGAGCCGTCGGCCCTTCGTCCGCAGTCCCGCAGGACCCCAGATGGTTGGTCCGTCGATCCGAGGAGGGTCCCGTCCGCATGGCCATGGCCTGGAAACGCCGCCGCTCCCCCGCGGCACCGCAGTACGATCCCGCATTCGGCGACAAGGCCCTGTCGGAGGCCTGCCAGGACGTCGCCGCCGGCCGCTGGCAGGGCCTGCGCGACCTGCTCGCCGCCGGTGCGCCCCGCGACTGGGACCGGCGCAGCCACCGCATCCGGCTGCTGGCCGACGCCGCCGCGGACCGGCGGGTGGCGGAGGCCTGGCAGGCCTCCGAGCCCGACAGCCCCGACGCGCTCGTGCTGCGTGCGGACATCGAGGTGATGCGGATGTTCGCGGTCGCCCGCCGCGGGACCATGCCGGCCGTGAACCGCCTCGACTGGACCGCCCGGATCTGCCTGCGGGCCTCCGAAGCGGCCCCGGAGGACCCGCATCCGTGGGTCTCGCTGGTGACCCTGGCGCGGCTGTACGAGGGCGGCCACGCCGCCATGGGCCGGTGGTGGCAGGAGGTCTGCGCCCGCGATCCGTACCACCGGGAGGCGCACCACCAGGGGCTGCGCTACATGTCCGCCCGCTGGCACGGCTCGCACGGCCAGGCCTACAACTTCGCGCGGGACCGCGCGGCAGCCGCCCCGCTGGGCTCGCCCCTGGCGGTCCTGCCGCAGGTGGCCCGGGCGGAGCAGTACCGGCACCGGGCCGAGAGCGAGGGCAGGAACAGCCTGGACCTGCTGCACCACTGGAGCGGCGACGCGGCGCGCTGGGACCTGCGGACGACGATGGAGCGCTGGATCGGCTCCCGTACGGCCCCGCAGGCCCAGGACGTGGCCGACCTCAACCACCTGGCCCACGGGCTGGTCCACGCCGACATGCTCGCCGAGGCGGCCACGGTCTTCGACCTCCTGGACGGCCGCGCCACCCGCGTCCCGTGGGCGTACACCGGCGACCCGGAGCAGCAGTACGTCCGCTGGCGCGCCCGCACCCGCCGCACCGCCGCCCGCTGAGCGGGCGGCGGCGTGAGGAGGACGCCAGGACGGCCCTCCTCCCCGACCCCGACGGGTGGGCCGGCTACGGGCTCAGGGCGCCCAGGCGGCTGCCCCGGAGCCGGATTCGGCATCGGACTCGGCGTCCGTCAGGATCGCCTTGCCCATCTCGGCCGAGATCGCGGCGAGCAGGGCCGCCTTGCGGGCGGCGAAGAAGCCGTCGAAGTCGTCGGACCGCATGAGCGCGGGGCCGGCGACATGGGTGCGGACGTGCGCGTCCAGTTCCTGCGGGCCGATCTCGGCGGTCTTGGCCAGCTGCGCGAGGTAGGCGGAGGGGGCCTGGCTGCCGATGATCCGGTTCGTTCGCGCCGTCAGGGGAGTCTTGTTGACGATGGAGTTGTAGACCTCCGGCTTGAACCCGTTCTGCTCGCACCACGCCTTCGGGAAGACGTGGTGGATGTCGACGGCCTCGTCGAAGTAGTCGGTCACCTTCACCGGTTCGCCCGTCCGCCAGTCGGCCGCCCCGGCCTTGAGCAGCAGCGCGTAGATGCCCTTGTACGCGGCGCTCTGGCGGGTGCGCAGGGTCAGCAGCCGGCCCGGCGCGAACTGCGCGGCCGTGATGGTGCGCGGCTCCTGGTCGCTGCCGCGGATCCACTCCACGACGTCCGGCAGGTCCTGGCTGAACCGGGTCTCGGTCGAGCCCCCGTACAGCTCCCCGAACACTCCGCACCAGTACCAGCGGGCGAGCTTGCGCTGGGCGCCGGCCGGCTCCGCCGCGCTCCCGGCGGCGGCCAGGACGGCGGCGAGGGGGATGAGCTGGGTGCCGTACGGCAGGAACTTCGTGTCGAAGAAGTGCTGCTGGTGCAGGAACTTCGCGGCCTTCTTGAAGCCCTCGACGACGGCCGGCGCGTGCTCCTCGTAGTCCTTCAGGGAGAGCGCGAGCATGTCCTTGCGCTTGCAGCCGACCCGGGGAAGGCGGTCCTCCTCGGTGACGTGCGCGGCTTCCGCCACGCGCCGCCGGTAGGTGGCGAGCAGGGTCACGGCCTGGAGGAAGTCGGTGTTGGAGACCTCGCGCAGGATGCGGTACTCGGGTGCCTGCCAGGCGGCGCGGCACACGCGTTCCCAGTGGTCGCGCAGATCGAACTCGTCCGCCGCGTAGGTGGCGGTGAGCAGCTCGAAGACGGTGAGCGTGACACCGCCGGTGTTGACCTTCTCGAAGACCTGGCAGACGGCCTGGCGCTCGGTGGCCTTGCCGAGCTCGATGACGGGGACGTGGTAGAGGATGAAGGGCTTGATGAAGGCCTTCTCGAAGTCCTTCCACAGCCGCCACTTGGCCTTGTCGTCCCAGTGCTCGGTGAATCCGTCCTCCCAGTCGTCGGAGTCCAGCACGGAGCTGACGGGGAAGAGGAGAGCCGCGTACTCCTTCTCCCGGGTGGAGAGGTCGATCTGCACCTCGCCACGGAAGTTGACCACCTTGCGGGATGCGGGCAGGAAGCGGATGGCGTCCTCGCGGTCGGTGAAACCGTCCAGGACCTTGCGCATGTCGACGTAGAACCAGCCGGACACGGCCTGCTTGCGGACGTCCTGGGTGGCTACGGGCCGGTCGAGCTTGAGCGACTGGAAGAGGGAGGTCAGCCGCTGCTGCCCGTCCAGGACCAGCGACTCCGGCTCCCGGGGTCCCGGAAGCGTCGCGCCTTCGATCGGGCGGTACTTGAAGCGGACGTCGCCTCCGGCGCGCAGCGTCATGAGGGTGCCGAGGGGGTAGCCGAGGGATATCGAAGCCAGCAGACTCGCGATGTTGGGGTAAGGCCAGACCCAGCCGCGCTGGAACTCGGGCAGCTGCGCCCGGCCGTCCTCGACCTGCTGCAACAGGTCGCGCAGCGGTCGCTTGTCGATGCTGAATGCTTCCTCGGCCACATCGGCTCCTTCGGGCACGGCGCTCTCGCGTCTCACGGTGTGACGCGCCCGACAGTACTGGGAGTGCGCCGGTGCCGGGCGGGCATCGCCGCAGCTGACCGACCGGTGCACGCCCGTCCCGGCAGGACCGGCCTCAGCCCGCCGCCTTCTCGACGAGCGCGCCGATGCGTGCCTCGTCGGTGGCGGTGAGCTCCGTCAGGGCGTAGCTGGTGGGCCACATGGTGCCGTCGTCGAGGCCCGCCTGGTCGCTGAAGCCGAGCGTCGCGTACCTCGACTTGAACTTCTGTGCGCTCTGGAAGAAGCAGACGACCTTGCCGTCCCTGGCGTACGCGGGCATCCCGTACCAGAGCTTCGGGGAGAGGCCCGGCGCGCTGGCCTTGACGATGGCGTGGACGCGTTCGGCGAGGACGCGGTCCGCGTCCGGCATCTCGGCGATCTTCGCGAGGACGTCGCCCTCCGCGTCCGCCTTGGCCGCGTGCGCACCGCGGCGCGCGGTCGTCTTCAGCTCCTTGGCGCGTTCCTTCATCGCGTCGCGCTCATCGTCCGTGAATCCGTCGTACTTCTTGTCCGCCGCGGTGGTGGTGCTCTGGGTGGACGTCTGCGCCGTGTTCTTCATTGCAGGTTCCTCTCGCGGGTCCCGGAAGCTGAGCGGCCGGGGTCGGGCGGGGCCGGAGGGTGCAGCGGGTGCAGCGGGTGCAGCGCAAGCGGCGCGGCGGTCAGCCGAGCCAGCGGCCGTCGCGCATGAGGGTGCGTCCCTGCAGCTCGTCGGCCTCGCGCCAGGCCTGGATGCGCTGCGGCCGGATCAGGAAGTACTGGTAGGGCTCCTCGAGCTCGCGCGGGTCGAAGCCGGTCCTGGCCGCGAACGCGTCGCCCGTCTTCGGGTCGAGCCCGGCGAGTTCCACCAGCTCGGCGGTGCCGTCGACGAGGACGACGTCGCGCGTCGGCCCGAGGCCGAGCCGTACCCGGCCGTCCGCCAGCAGGTTGCGGCCGGTGACCGAGGAACGCGGCGTCGCGATCAGGAACGCGGCTCCGTCCCAGAGGTACGAGAGGGGGATCAGGTGGACGCCGGGGGAGCCCGTCGTCGCGACCCAGAGGTCGACGTCGGTCTCCAGGCGCGCGCGGGTGTCCCGCAGCCTCTGCTCGAGCCCACGCGGCGGCGCGCTTGTCATGCTTCCTCCAGTCGTACGGTGCTCATCGGTCGGCGGTGAGGGGCCGGGCGGTGCGGACCTGCGGTGGCGGCCGGTGCCGGGTCCGCGGTGACGGGATCAGGGCGTGGGCGCCATCGACGCGGCCTCCCAGGCGAACCCGTCCGGGTCCGTGAAGGAGCCGGCACCGCTGCCCAGTACGAGCCGGTGGGACCCGGCGCCGTCGGCGGGGACCCCGAGTTCCTTGGCGAGGGCGCGGCGCCCGTACAGCGCCAGCTTGATGCCGCCCGAAGGGGCGCCGAACTGGACGTACTTGCTGCCGAAGCTCTTCTCGACGACGAGGCCGTGGCCGACGTAGAACCGCTTGCTCGCGGACACGTCCGCCGAGCCCAGCAGGAGCACGATCTCGTCGATCTGCCGGGTGTCCGCGCCGGTGTCCTTCTTCGCCGACGTGGCGACCTTCCAGAGCGTCCCGTCGGGGGCCCGTACGACGCCGCCGTAGCCCCAGAAGGACTTCGAGGCGGGTTTCACCGTCGTGGCGCCGGCGTCGAGGGCGGCGCCGATGAACGCGTTGACGGTGGCGGGCTGGGACACCGTGAGCGCCAGGGCGAAGCCGCGGAAGCCGGATGTCGGTGCCTCCGAGGCCTGCAGGCGCACCCGGGCGCCCAGGCCGAAAGCGGTGTAGAAGCGGTCGGCGGCCGTGTGGTCGGCCACCTCGAGGGTGACGGATGCGGGGGAGTTCATGCAGATCACGCTAGTTCCGGCTCGGCCGCCGGTGCTTCTCGATTCCTGACGGGTCTGGTGACCTGCTTCGCCACGCACGACGGTATGCCGGCCGCCCCGTCCGCGGCGCGGCGCCGGTAGACGCTGGGCGGCATGCCGACCAGCTCGGTGAAACGGGTGCTGAAGGTGCCCAGCGACGAGCAGCCGACCGCGAAGCAGACCTCGGTGACGCTGAGGTCGCCGCGGCGCAGCAGCGCCATCGCGCGCTCGATGCGCCGCGTCATCAGGTACGAGTACGGCGACTCGCCGTAGGCCAGCCGGAACTGGCGGCTGAGGTGCCCGGCCGACATGTTCACGCCGCGGGCCAGGGCCTCGACGTCGAGAGGCTGCTGGTACTCCCGGTCGATCCGGTCGCGAACGCGCCGCAGCCGGGCGAGGTCGCTCAGGCGCTGCGCGGCGGTAAGTGCGCTCATCCACGCAGGATGGCACATGAGGCAACTCCGTTCATCGATGTTCGCGATCAACGCGCCTGCCTGCAACTGCCGGGCGGCGGCGGGGTGTTCGCTGGTGAGGGGGAGTGGGCGGCAGCCGGGGTCAGCGCAGCTCCTGGATGCGGACCAGGTTGCCCGCGGGGTCGCGGAAGGCGCAGTCGCGCACGCCGTACGGCTGCTCGGTCGGCTCCTGGACGACCTCGGCGTCGGTGGCCTGCACCTTCTCGAAGGTGCCGTCGAGGTCCCGGGTGGCCAGCAGGATCCAGCCGTAGGTGCCCTTGGCCATCATCTCGGCGATGGTGCGGCGCTCGTCCTCGGTGATCCCGGGGTCGGCGGCCGGCGGCGCCAGGAGGATGGACGTGCCGGGCTGGCCGACGGGGCCGACCGTGATCCAGCGCATCTTGCCCTGGCCGACGTCGCTGCGGACCTCGAAGCCGAGGGCGTCGCGGTAGAAGGCGACGGCGGCGTCCGGGTCGTCGTGCGGGAGGGCGGTCGTGTGAATGGTGATGTCCATGACCATCACGCTAGCCGCGGCGCGGCGACCGGGCTTCTCGATTCCTGATCCGTCGAGGCCACGGCTCACGCCGCCGGCTCAGACCGCCGGAGCGGCGGCCCATCCGACGAGCGGTGGCCGCACCTGGGCGCACAGGCCCGCGGGGGTCCGTCATCGGACCACCGGACGACATCGGGGCCGCGCGCAAGGCGGCCCGCCCGCCACCTCGAGCGGCTGATCGCGCAGTACGGTCACCGGCCGATGGCGTGGGCGGCCGCGGCCAGTGCCGCCTCGGCCTCCCGTACCGTCCGGCGGACGATCTCGCCGGCCGGCAGGACCTCGTGCACGAGGGCGGTCGACTGGCCGGTGAAGGGCAGGTACTCCTCGCCGCCGCCGGCCCGGATCGCGGCCATGACGCGGGGCACGATCTCCTCGGGGTCGACCTGCTCGGGATGCTCGCGCAGGGCGTCCACCAGCGGCGTGCGCAGGCAGCGCGGTACCCCGGCGCTGCCGGGGCGGTTGAACGGGGGCAGGATCCGCTCGCTGCCCTCGACCCGCACCGCGTCCGCGGCGGCGGAGTCGACGATCCGGCTCTTCCACGCCTGCGACACGCTCATCTCCGACGATGCGAGGAAGCGCGTCCCCATGAGCACGCCCTGCGCGCCCAGTACCAGGGCCGCGGCCAGGCCCCGGCCGTCGGCGATCCCGCCGGCCGCGAGGACGGGTACGTCGTCCGCCAGGTCCACGACGTCGGGGACCATCACCATCGTGCCGACGTCCCCGCCGTGGCCGCCGGCCTCGCCGCCCTGCGCGACCAGCACGTCCGCTCCGGCCCGCAGTGCCTCGTCGGCCTGACGGATGTCGGTGACCAGCTGGATCCAGAGGATGCCGGCGTCGTGCGCCCGGGCGATCAGGTCGGGCGCCACCGCGAGGTGGAAGGAGATCGCTGCCGGCCGTTCCTCGATCGTGGCCTGGAACGCCTCCTCGTTGAGGGGGCGGGTCGTGTGGTTGATCGCGAAGGGCCGGTCCGTCAGCTGCCGCAGCCGGGTCCACTGCTCCTTCAGGTCCGGCAGGGGCCGTACGGCGGTGCCCAGACTGCCCAGGCCGCCCGCCCGGCACACCGCCGCGGCGAGATCGACCTCGTCCCAGGGGCCGAAGGCCGCGCAGACGACCGGGGCGTCGATACCGAGAAGTCGGCATACAGGGGTGGTCAGCATCCTGCACCTCCAGCACCTGCGCCCGGCCCCGGCGCTGAGCGGCGCCGTCCGCACCGCGCGCTCCTGCGTCCATCGTCCCGCGGCCGGACGCGCGTGTCCCCCTGGGCGCCGTCACCGGCCCCAGGCAGCGTGAGGCGGTACGAGAGCGGGGAGGCCGCCGTCGCGGTCACCGGGCTCGCACCCGCTGCACCGGCGTCGCCGTGGAGGTCCGTGGGACCACACCGTTCGCCCGGCGTGCGCGTCCCGCACATCGGCCGATGATGGGAGTACGGCCGAACGCGGGGAGCTGGGCATGACGGGTTGGCGCGTCAGGGACTACACCCAGGACGATCTCGAAGCGGTGATCCGAGTCGACGCCGAGAGCGGCACGGCCGAAGAGGCACCTCTCTTTCAGCTCTCGGACGCCGTGGCGGCCCTTCAGGCCCTCCACCCGGCGGTGGTGGCCACGGCGGACGAGGTGGTGGTCGGCGCCGCCGTGAGCAGGGTGGAGGGTGACCGGGCGTGGATCCTGCGCATCTGCATGGCGCCTGCCTGGAGGCACCGGGGGCTGGGCAGCGACCTGATCACGGCCCTGGAGCACCGGCTGTACGCCGGTGGCGTCCGAACCATGCACGCCGTCCTGCCCGACGGCGAGACCGGTGCCACCGCCCTGCACAACTGCGGCTTCGGCGCCCGTCCGGGCCTGGTCTTCTTCGAGAAGCGCGGGCGGGTCACCCCTCAGGCGGTCAGCATGCTCGCGTCGCTCGGAGCGGAGCTGCCGCCAGGGGGGCTGTGGCAGAAGGTCGCGGGCATGCAGAGGGAGAAGCAACTCATCGAACGGCGCCTGGTCCTGCCACTGGCCCACCCCGGGCTGGCCGCCCAGCACGGGGTGGAGTTGCCGCGGGCGGTGATGCTGTTCGGTCCCCCCGGGACCGGCAAGAGCACGTTCGCGCACGCAATTGCCAGCCGTCTGGGATGGCCCTTCCTCGAACTGTTCCCCGCCCGGCTGGCCGCCGAGTACGGGCTGGCGAGCGGGCTGAACCGGCGCTTCGACGAGAGCGCCCGGCTCGACCACGTCCTGGTCTTCATCGACGAGGTCGAGGAGATCGCGGGGGCCCGGAGCGGCGCGGACGCGACCGCGGTCGGCGTCGTCAACGAACTGCTCAAGGCGATCGTCCGGTTCCGGAGCCAGGACGGTCGGCTGCTCGTCTGCGCCACGAACGACGTGACCACGCTCGACCCCGCGTTCCTGCGGCACGGCCGTTTCGACTACGTGCTGCCGATCGGCCCGCCCGACGACCGCGCGAGGACCGCGCTCTGGGAGAGCTACCTGGCCCGAGCGGGCGCCGAGGCCGACAGCGCGGTGCTGTCGGCCGCCAGCGAGGGGTTCACCCCCGCCGACATCGCCCATGTGGCGCGTACCGTCTCCCAAGTCCAGTTCGAGCGCACCTTCGACACCGGAGTCCGGGCCCGCCCCGGCACCGAGGACTACCTGCGCACGATCGGCGACACCAGGCCCACGGTCAGCGCCGCCATGGCCGAGGAGTTCGCCCACCAGACCGAGAAGTTCGCCCGCATCTAGTGCTGCGTCCGGGGAGGTTGGCCCGGGCGTCGTGACCCGGTGAACCCTTCCGGTCCCGGAGTGACTGGGGACCGGCCGGCCTGTGGGCGTGTCGTGCGCTGTTCAGAGCCCCTCGTCGTGCAGGTCCTCTTCGCGCAGCAGGTCGTCCTCGTGGCGGCGCGAGGCCTCCTTCTGGCCGGGCTTCTGTCCCTTCTCGCGGGAGTGCCTGCCCGGCTTGGGCTGCGCGGGGTCTCCGGGGCGATGGTGCTCCTGCGCCTCGCGGCCCTTGCCCGAGTCCTGACGCTTTTCCTGCGAACCGTCCATGACGGCGGCTCCTCTTGGCGTGGGGTACGGCTTCCTCTGATCACGCTGACACGTACGGCGACGGTCGGCATCACGTCGACTGCGAAGCGAGGCACACGGATGACGCCTCCCCCTTCGTGTGAGGGGGCCGGGCACGCCGTGCCGGGCCCCGTCGGTGTATCCAGGCCCCGGCCTGTCGAGGCGCTCGCGCTGTCCCTCTCCCTGTGGTCAGGAGAGAGAAGCAGGCTTGCGGGGCGGGGGGACGGCGCGGAGGAGCTCCCACAAGGGGCGGGATCCGGTGGCCCACTGGGCGAGGAGGTGGCGGTCGACGAGGTGGAGGCGCTGGGACTTGGCGAAGTCGAGGGCGGGCTTGGAGAAGCGGCCGTTGGTGAGCATGACGAGGACGTCGCCGCCGTGTATCTGGCGGCCGGTGCCGTTGAGGACCTGGAGGTCGGGGGTGCCGACCGCGGATCCGGACCAGCCGGCCTTGCGGTGCTTGCACTGGATCACCCAGCGGCGGCCGTAGGGGTCGGTGGCTTTGACGTCCGCGCCGTTGTCGCCCCGGCCGCCGACCTTCTGCGCGTCGGCGCAGCCGTCGCGGTGCATGAGGTCGCGTACGGCGAACTCGAAGTCGTTGTGGTGGAGGCTGTCGAGGTGCTCGACGGCGTAGCGCAGGCCCTGGACCCGGACTCGTTCCCATCGGGCTGCTTCCTGGCGGCGGCGCATCCACAGGGCGCCCGCGCCGGCTCCTGCCAGCAGCAGGAGGGCCACGACCCAAGGATGGGCGGCCAGCCACGCCAGGATCGCCACGACCAGGCTGACGACCGCCAGGGCCGCCAGCCCGAGGAGGCCCAGCTCCTCCGAGCCCCTGCTCTTGCGGCGCCGCGAGGTGCCACCGCGCCTCCGCCGCCTTGCGGGCGGCCGCCGGGTCACCGGCCGCTCCCCGCGCTGGGGAAGACGATCGGATAGGAGACCGTCGGCACCGGCTGCGGCGCCGGCTTGTTGTCCCATGCGGGCCACTTGATCGGGTAGACCACCGTCGATTGCGGCCGGGGTAACTCCTGACCCGGCTCCGCACCCGGCCCTGCGGTCGTGCTGCCGTTGCCGAATACGAAGACTCCGGCCACGAACACGCCCAGCATTGCGGTTTCCCGCCGCGCACCCGCCGGGAGCCGGACATGGCCCGTGACGGGCGTGCCGTCGGACCGCACGTAATCCCTGATCCAGGGCACAGCTGCATCCCCCTCACCCTCCGTGTTGCGCCTCCCTGCGCACCACTGACCCATGAAACCACTCGCCACTGACAGCGCGTCGCTGTTTGATCACCAGTTGCGATCACCTGTTGAACGGTGGGCGTCTGCCTGCGTGTCGGACGCGGCGCGCCTCTCCCGTCGCCCCGGGGACGGGGGCGCGGTCCGGAGCCCGTCGCCGCGAACCAGTGGGCCTCGGTGCCGAATACGCCCAGTATGCGGACGCTCCTCCGCCTTGCGATGCACCGCATCCGACGCCGCGCGCTGATCCACCGGGGATTACGGGACAGCCCTTAGGCGTCGACCGACGCAGGGTCGAGGGAGTCGACGTCCTCCATGAAGGACAGCATCCGGGCGTTGACCATGTCGGGGTGGTCGATCTGCGGGCCGTGCCCCGTCCCGGTGATGATCTCGGCGCGGGCTCCGGGGATGAGGCGCGGTACGCGTTCCAGCTGCCGCTTGGGGTGTACCAGCAGGCTGTGCTTGCCCATGATGACGTAGAGCGGGGTCCGGATGGATCGCAGCGCGTCCTCGGCCAGCGGCAGCGGTGCGGGCCGGCGGATCCGGTACGCGCGGGCGCCGAGCTGGATCCACTTGCGCATCTCGGGTACGGCGATGACCGGCTGGTCCAGCCACCTGGCGAGCCGGGGACGCAGCGCCTTCGGGGCGAAGGTGGCGAACAGGCTCACGAAGACCCAGGCGAAGAAGCGCAGGCCGACCTTCTCCAGGCCGCCCGGGTCGAGGGCGGTGACCGAGGCGAGCCGTGCGGGCCGCCGGTGGGCTTGGTTGAGCACCAGCCAGCCGCCGTAGGAGGAGCCGACAAGGTGGACCCGGTCGAGGCCGAGCGCCTCGAGGGCCTCGTCCATCCACTGGGCGGCGCGTTCGGGCTGCCACATGGGCTCGCGGTGGACGCTGCGCCCCGCGTCCCCCGGGGTGTCGAGGGCGTAGACGGGGCGGTCAAGGCTGAGCCCGGGGGTGTTGGGGTACCACATCGCCGAGCTGTAGCCGGCGCCGTGGATCAGGACGATCGGGGTCCGGGAGTCCGCGGCGGGGTCCGAGGGCCCGTACCGGTAGACGTGGGTGGTGCCGAAGCTGGTCTCCACGTCCGTCTCGGAGCGGGCGGGTGCCCCCATCGCGTAGAGGACGTCGGCGGCGGCGAAGTAGCGGTCGCGCAGGGCATCGTTGACGTAGCGGCCGACATCGCGGCGTACGCGGGCGGTGTTCTCGGGCACGGCGGCACCTCCTGTGAAGATCCGTTCTTCGTGGTACGACCGTACCATGTTGATGGTACGGCGGTACCATGACGGGGTCCAGGGAATCTGGGCTGCGAACCCCTCACCCACGGGCGGAGACACCGGCAGATGCCAAAACGCGTTGATCACGAGGAGCGGCGCGCCCAGATCGCCGAGGCGCTCATCCAGGTCGCGGGGCGGCGGGGGCTGCATGCCGTCGGCATGCGCGACGTGGCCGCAGAGGCCGGTGTGTCGCTCCGGCTCGTGCAGTACTACTTCGAGACCAAGGAGAAGCTGCTCTTCTACGGTCTCCGCCACCTGACCGGCCGCTTCACCGCGAGGGTGGGTGCCCGCTTGGCCGCCGCCGGCCCGGACCCGGGCCCGCGCGCCACGGTGGAGGCACTGTTGTCGGCCTCGCTGCCGACCGACGAGGAGAGCCGTACGTTCCACCTGCTGTACAGCTCCTACGCGATCCTGTCCGTGACCGACGAGGCGCTGGCTGCGCAGCCCTTCATCGACAACCCCGTCGCCGCGGAGAACGCCCTGACCGGACTGCTCGAGCAGGCGCAGGGAACCGGCCTGGCCGACCCCGACGCCGACGCGCGCACGGAGGCGATCAGCCTGCTCGCGATGGCGGCGACCCTGGGCACCAGCATCCTCGTCGGCCAGCGGAGCCCGGAGTCGGCGAGCGCGGTGCTCCGCCACCACCTGGACCGGATCTTCACGACTGCCGACGCGTCCGAGAGGGGAGCGGGATCGAACTGACGCGTCGCGAAGTACCCCGCTTCCGGCGCCGGCACCCCGCCGGTCGGTGCTGCGGCGCTGGGCCTGCTTCGCGCGTGCAAGCAAGACAGCTCAGCTGACCTCCTGCCTGGACTCGAAGCGGACCCCGCTCTGCGCGACACGCGTCATGCCACAACGTCGGCGTCCTGGTCAGGTCCTCCCCCGTAACGGAGGTTTCCACGACTAGCCTCCGCATCATGCTGCGTATCGCCGACACCCGCACTGGCCGCCTCGTGGAGATCCCGTCCGCACACCGCCACCTGCTGCGCATCTGCGTCCATCTGCCGGTCGTCGAGAGCGGGATCGGCGTGGTGCACCTGCGGGCGCCCCTGGTCGGCGACGTACTGGCGCGCGCCGTTGAACTGCACGGCCTGCAGTCCCTCACGGTCCTCACCACGCCGGACCTGCCGCACGGGCAAGCCGAGGCACTCGATCGCGCCATGGCCGTGCTCGGCATCCACCCGCCCGCCACCGTCGGTGCGCACCTTCCGACCGAGGCACCCTGCGCCGCTGCCGACGTGCACGTGCTCGCGTACGGCTCCGCCATGCAGGACGCCACCGGCGGGGTCCGGATCGATGTGGGCCGGGTGAGCGCAGCACCACCGGACGGGGGAGTCCCCGACCGTGTCCCCCTCCTCGCCTCCGGCCCCCTGGACGCATTCGTCCCGGAGGGGACCGATCCGCTGGCTGTGAGGATGCTGTTGCTCGGCCACGCCCACCGCATGCCGGTCACGATCACCAGCGCCGCGCTCGCCGAGGCCCGGCAGGCGCTGCGGCACTGGCGGCAGCAGGTGGCCGACTGGGCGCAGCAACCGTCCCGGCCAGTCCCTGCCGACGTGCTGAGACAGGGCCAGGCCGCGCTGGCCGATGATCTCGGTGTCCCCGCTGTCCTGGACACGCTGGCCCGTGTGGCGGAGCGCGCCGACCTGCCGGCGGGTGCCAAGTTCGAGACGTTCGCCTTTCTCGACCGCGTCCTGGGGCTGGATCTCGCGCGCGAGGTCGGCCACCAGCACCACGCGACGTCATGATGTCGGGCAACGTGCGGCGCCCGGCCGTCCTGCGGCACGCCAAGTCGGCCCGGCCGCCGGACGTGGCCGACTCCGAGCGGCCGCTCGCCCCCCGTGGCCGCCGCGACGCTCCAGCAGCCGGCCGCCGGCTGCGCGAGACCGGCTGTGTTCCCGACCTCGCCGTGTGTTCCTCCGCGGCACAACCCCGGCGCAGGGCTGGTTCTGTTGCTTGCTGGTGAGGGGGACGGCTACGCGCCGGAGCAGACCTGTGCGAAATCGCCGCCCGGCTGACGGACATGGTCGTGCCACGCGGCGCGAACCCTTGACGGCACGGCACGGCACGGCACGGCACGGCACGGCACGGCACGGCACCGGTCGGTACACGGGCTCAGCCGCGCTCTTCCTCCTCTGCCTCCATGCGCCGGATTCCCTCGTGGGTGAGGGTGACCATTGCGGGGGTGTTGCCCGGTTCCCAGTCGACGGTGATCAGTCCTTCGCCGGCCAGGTAGGTGCAGGCGGCGGCCAGGTCCTCTTCCGGTACGTGGAGGTCGTGCCGCAGCTGCGCTCCGGTGATGCCGAGGAGGCGGTTGCCTTCGACGGCTTCGTACAGGACCCGGAGCACCTGTTCGCGGTAGGTCTTGCGTTCGCGCAGTGTGGCCATGACCGCGTCCTCTCGTGTGCGGAGCCGGGCTCCGGGGCCGGGGCTCTCAGGTCTCGTCGGAGTGGGCGCCGGTACCGACGGGGGTCCTGCTGGTGGCCGGCCAGGAGCGGGCGGGGCCGGCGGGTGTCGCCGTGTCCACGGTGAGGTGGAGGCGGGTGTCGCCGTCGAGGCCGGGATGATCCGTACCTCGGCGTGCCCGAGTGACGGCAGTGTCCAGGTCTCGATCTACTTCACGTGGGCGTGGTTCCCTTCGGAGTGGGCGAGAGGCCGACGGTCGGGGCGCCGAAACGCCCCGACCGCTGCCCCCGGTCGGAGGAAGGTCTGCTCCTCACCGGTCGGCATCGGTGTGGTGGGCTCGACGACTGGTGTCGTCCGGCAGGCCGGGAGGCCTCGGCAGGGGGTCGGTGAAGTGATAGGCCTCGATCCGCGCGTCGTGCTGGGCGTTGAGCAGGTGGATCCAGCGCATTCCGATGGCGATCGCGAGAATGATCACCGCGATGAGGACGATGGTCTCCACGGAGCTCACCTCCAGCCGTTGGCGGGCAGGGGGAGGGCGCTTCGGCCCATGGGGTTCCCGAAGGGGGACATGCAGGCCCCGCCTTCGCCCTCCCAGGCGGCTTCCCGGCGGCGGGCGTCGCGGATGCCGCGCCCGATGACGGCTTCGTTGGCCATCAGGACGCCCGCCGTCAGGACGCTGCCGGGGATCGCCGCGGCGGCCATCAGACGGGCAGCGGCGGCGGGTTCGCACTCGGGCGGGATGACGAGGAGGTCCCAGCGGCCGACGGTGTAGGAGAGCAGGATCAGTTTGTCGGGGTCCTGTTCGGTGAACCAGCCCACGTGCACGGTGCGGGCGCCGACGGCAACCGTGTGCGGTACGACGGGCCAGCGGGTGGGGTTCACGGTGACGCGGGTTATGCGCCCCCAGGGCTCGTCCAGAGCGGCGGCGAGAGCCGGGAGCTCGGCTTCGAGGTCACGGGAGTACGGCCACCAGGCACCGTCCAGCTGACCGGCGAGCATGGTGTTCGGCGTAAGGGACAAGCGCGCCGGGCGCGTGGGTGCAGGTGTGCCTGCAACAGCGCGGTCAGGTGTCGTCGTGGCCATGACGCGGACCCGTCTCCAGGCCGGCCGAGGACGGCCCGGTGCAGTGATCGCCGGAAACGACGTCCGCGAGGGAGCGGGTGTACGGAATACTCCCGGTGCTTCGAGCCTACTCCGGTCCGAGGCCGAGGGGGGTGTTGGTTGGCGGGTAATTCCGGCCGCTCGACCGCAGCGGCGGAGCACCGTGAGACAGGCGCACCGATTGCTGGAAGATTGCTTCTTCCTCCGCGGGCAGGACGTCGTCGGTGCCGAGGGCAGGGTCCTTCTTCAGAGCGCCGATGCGGTGCCCTTTCGCGTCGAGGACGGCACAGTCGCGCCACTCTCGTACATCGGCTGAATGGATCATGCCTCACCCCCTGCGGCGTGATGACGGTGACACAACGACCCCGGCGCATTCATACGCCGGGGTCGCCCTTCCGGACGCCACACGTGAGAGTGCGACGACCTATTTATCAGGATATGCCCCCTGGTAACCATCCGACAGCAGAGATGTGTCCCGCCGATACGGGCCAGCGGTCGACATGGAGTCAGCGCACCTCGATCGACAGGATCTTGGTAGGCAGCCCGGCAGCGTAGCGCCACGAGGAGTCGCCCGAGGTGAAGCCTTCCTCCGCGTGGTTGGCGCAGGGGCCCGGGCCGTCCGGGCCCGCCGGCGGGGCTCCGCCGTCATCCCCTCGCGTCCGGGCCCATGCCACGCCGTCGTCGGGGAAGGCGGCGGGCGCGGTCACCGTGCCGGTGGCCGGCTCACGGCTTCGACAGGCGGCCTGACTGAGCCGCCCGGCCCGGGCTGGGTCGGGACGAGTGCGGAATCTCCCCGGGTCGGAGCCTGCCTTTTTCTGAAGCCTGCCGGCTGGAAGGTTCGCGGCCACAGGTGCGCCAAGGACCGGTAGAAGCGATCCGGAAGGAAAACGGCATCCGCGACGATCATCACTCCGGAGAAGATCGGAAGCCCCAAGAGGACTGCGATCCCGAGGTGCAGGCTCACCAGCATGATCAGGACGGGGTATTTGAGCCTGCCGAACAGGACGAACGGGAACGCGACCTGCAGCAGCACCGTCAGGTAGCCGGCAATGGCGATGGCGACCGGGTGGGCATCCAACAGGAGGGACAGCGCGGGCCACGGCCGGAAAAGGTCGAGGTTCAGCACGTAGTGGAGGGCGGTCCCGTTGCCCCAGGAGCCGCCCTGCACCTTGTACAGGCCCGCGGATCCGTAGAGGAAGCAGACCTGGGCTGCGATGACGAACATGCCGCAGTTGTGCAGCACGGTGGTCGCGGTGCGGCCGAACTCGCGGAACCGGCTCCGGTGCCGCCCGCCGTCCGCTGCCGGACTCGCCTTCCTGCGTGCGTCCAGGGACCAGCGGCGGCCGGACGCGGTGAAGACCAGGTACACGGCCATGAGGAGGAAGAGGTTGTCGCCTCCGTCCGTCATGAAGACCGCCCGAGCGTGGAAGGACGCCACCACGACCGCGAACAGCACGGACACCGCTCTGGTCCGCCAACCCAGCATGAACAGCGCGGACGTCACGACAGCCGCCGCGTAGCAAGCCTCGAAGTACGCCCGGCTGTCGGACAGCGTGAGGATGCTGAACCACTCGGTCTGGTCGAACAGCTGCCGCGCCAGCGCGGGCGTCCACGGCGACCCCGGCCCCCAGATCTCGTCGCGGTGCGGGAACTCGCGCAGCAGGAAGACCAAATAGAGCAGCCCGTACCCGATGCGCAGGACCGCCGCGGCGTACAAGGAGACCGGCCGCTCGATCAGCAGGGCAATGAGCACGCCCATGCGGTCGAGCATGTGCTGCCCCGCCGGTCGGGTGGGCGTGGCTGCCGGTGTCGGCTCAGTCTGTTCCATGCGGGGCCACCTTCCACCAGGGCAGGTAACGGGTGTCGATGGGCGCGGCCTGGCGGGTAGCACCTGATGCGTCCGGGGCAGCGACGGGGAGCGTGATCACCCGAAGCTGGATGGAGTCGAAGGAGCCGCGCCGGTGGGCGGCGACGCGGTCCGCCGCGATGTTGCGCAGGTACGTCTGCATCATCACGGCCCGCTCCGAATGCGGCTCGTCGTCACCGCCGAACGCTTCGAGGTAGGAACTCCAGGCCCGGCGCAGCATGTTCTGCGCCGTGTGGCTCGGGAAGGGGTCGTGCTCGACGGCGGAGTCGTCCACAGCGCTCAGGTCGAACCAGCCGCTCATCCTCACACTGCCGTCAGGGGCGGTGTGCCGGGTCCTCGCCGAAATCTGCCGGTTGACCGACTCGGGATCCGGGGCGAAGAGGCGCCAGTTCTGCTCGAAGAGCGGATAGACCCACGCGTTGATCGGCCCGCTGTACAGCTGTGAGACGGCATTCGGCGGCGCCACATGCAGGAAGACCAGGAGCACGTGGATGAGCGTCGTCGCCAGGCACAGGACGATGACGGCTCCTGTTCCCGCCCCCAGCCGGCGTCGCGGCCCGGAATCACCCGAGTACGACTCCGGACCACCGCCGTGGCCGCTTTCTGCCGGCCCGGATCCTGAGTGCTCCCTTTCCTTCACGTCCGCTGACGTGACACCACCCGGCACGACCCCACCCGGCCTTCCCATCCAGACTGCTCATCCATCCGCTCCTTCCGGCTTGCGCGAGCGGCGCGCGACGGGATCGAGGACGATCCGTCGCGCGCCACCCGTCCTACTCGCGTGTCGTGCGTGACTGCCTGGGCATTCAGACCGCCGAGAGAGCTACGCGCGACTCACCGTCTTCGATCCGCCCTGCGTGCGGAGTACTCACTCGTCGCGTCCCCAGCCGTCGTGCTCGCCGTGCTGATCGCGATCCCCGTGGTCGGGTTCCTTGGGCTGACCCTGGTCGGGTCCTTCGTGGTTCCCGTGGTCGGCCCCCTCGTGGTGCCCGTCGTCGGGCCCGCCGTGATCCCCGTGGTCGGGCCTGCCCTGCTTTTCGTGCTTGTCGCCCTTGTCGCCTTTGTCGCCCTTGTCGTGCTTATCGCCCTTGTCGTGCTTATCGTGACCGGGCCAGCCGGGGATGTCATGGCTAGGCCAGCCAGGCTTGCCGGGCTTGCCGGGCGGCTTGGGAATGCCGCCGGTCACGCCACCGTTGGTTCCGCCCGTCGTCGCGCCCGTGACGCCACCCGTGGCGGTACCTGCAATGAGGCCTCCACCCGTCGTCACCCCACCGAGTACGCCGCCGAGCAGGCCGCCATTGGCGCCGCCCGTCGTCGCGCCGCCGAGTACGCCGCCGAGCAGGCCGCCAGTCGCGGTGCCACCCGTCGTGGGGGTGCCACCTGTCGTGGGGGTGCCACCTGTCGTGGGGGTGCCACCTGTCGTGGGGGTGCCACCTGTCGTGGTGCCGCCCGTCGTGGTGCCGCCCGTCGTGGTGCCGGCGATGACGCCGCCCGTGACCAGACCGCCCGTGGTTCCGCCGGTGGTGCCTGCGTCACACGTCCCACGGTTGATCGTGTTGGTGTCCATCGTCACCGCGCCGTTACGGGCCAGCGCGCGTCCGATGATGTCCGCGCCCGTGTTCAGAGTGATCGAGGTCAGCGCCATGATGGTGCCGATGAAGTTGGTCTCCGTGCCGAGGGTGGCCGAACTCCCGATCTGCCAGAAGACGTTGCAGGGTGATGCCCCGTTGATGAGGGACACGTTGCTGGAGCTAGCCGTGGTCAGACCTGAACCGACCTGGAACACCCACACGGCGTTGGGGTTGCCCTGGGCGTTCAGGGTGAGGGTGCCGGTGAGCCCGAGAGTGGAGGGGGCGGTGTACACGCCGGGAACCAGCGTCAGGCCGCCGGCGTCCGGCGGAAGGATTGCGTCCGTGGACTGTCCGGCGGCGTTGTTGTACGCCACGACCAGGTCGCTCTTGGCCTGGAGGCCCACAGGGTCAACCGGGCCGGAGTGCTGGGTACCGAACACGATGCCGGGCGGGAATCCGCTGATGGCCGTTTCTGGGCTCACTCCGAGGTCGCCGGTGATCACCGACGGCCCGGTGTTGGTGATCCCCGAGCCGGCCAGCACGGCAAAGCTGGCGGCCGTGCCCAGAGGTACGGGTGTTGCGATCGCATTCGCCCGGGTCGGCGTCACCGCGACCACGGCAGTGGCGATCACCGTGGCGAGGACCGTCGCGATCCAGGCTGGCGTTGTGCGCCTTAGCGCCGCGCCAGAAGTATTCAGCGTCATCGAGGGGCCAACTCCTGTGAGTGGATGGTGGCGTAATTGACGGTCTCGGCCGCACAGGACCGTCTCACTGTCGCTGGCATATTACGCAGAAACTTACAAAGGGCCGGGATTTGCTCGGCGATTTCCGCGCCAACCGCCATTCGCGCCGACGGGCCGATAATACAAATAGCCGAAAGGGCTTAATGGTCCTCGTGGAGGAAATCGCGTATTCCTGTGCGTCCTTGGCCTGAGCTGCGAGAATTCAAGAGGCGGCAGCGGAACCGAACCGGTTGGCGGCAGTGCGCGACACGGCATCAAGGCGGACCCAACTCCCTCTGGGCCATGGCAGTCTGCTCGCCAGGACAAGGTTCTCGGAGCGGAGGAACACACCCCGTGGGCGTCACCATCAATCCCACCGTCAGCAGGCGTCGGTTGGGATCGGAGCTACGCCGGCTCCGGCAGGCCAGCGGTATGACGACGCAGCAGGTGGCGGAGCGACTGCTGATCTCCCAGCCCAAGATCAGCCTCCTGGAGAACGGACACCGCCTCATCAAGCCACGCGACGTGCGTGATCTCTGCCAGCTGTACGGAGTCCAGGACCAGCGGCTCGTCGGCGACCTGATGCAGCTGGCCGGGGAATCGGGCCGAAAGGGCTGGTGGAACACCTACGGCGACATTGCGCACGGCGCCTACATCGGCCTGGAGGCTGAGGCCTCCGCGATCCGGACCTACGAGCCCCTGGTGATCCCGGGCCTGCTGCAGACCCCCGCCTACGCCCGGGCGGTCATCGCAGGAACGATCCCTCACGCCACCGCCGACCAGACCGCCACCCGCCTCCAGGTACGGCTGCGGCGCCAGGACCGACTGGGCACCCCCGACAACCCGCTGCGCTTGTGGGCCGTGCTGGACGAGTCGGCTCTGCGGCGCGTCGTAGGCAGCCGCGAGGTCATGCGCGAGCAGCTGGAGCATCTGACCCAGCTCGGTGCCCAGCCGCACATCACCGTGCAGGTTCTCCTCCACGAGGCGGGGGCTCATCCGGGTGTCTCAGGACAGTTCTCACTGCTCGAGTTCGCCGACGCCACCGATGTGAGCGTGGTGTATCTGGAGAGATTCACCAGCGACCTCTATCTGGAGAAACGATCCGACGTGCGGCTCTACGGAGACATGTATGCACATTTGCAGGCCCAGGCCCTGAGCCCGGACAGCACTCGGCAGTTCATCACGGAAGCCATCAAGGCGTACGTCGGCACGGAATTCCGCCCGGACTGCTGCCTGTTACCCCCGCCGCATCCGTGATCGCCGTGCGGTACAGCCGCGCCATCTTCTGTGCGCGGGGGCCGAGGACACTCACATGCGCCCGCACCCCCGAGGTGGCCTCGCCAGGGCAGGGGCGTACGAGCAGGCTCGGACTCCCGGTGGGGCGGGTTTCCGAAGGCCGCGACGCGGGTGATGCGTCGCTCAGACCCTCGTCCATGCGTCGAGGAAGGCCTTGCGTTCGGCCGGATCGGCTGATTTGTGGTCCGCGTGCAGAACGCGCCAGGCGGTGAGTTCGAGGTCGCGGAGCCACAGCTCGCCGATGACCTGCGTCTTGAGGTCGGGGAGGTGGTCGGACTCGGAGAGTGCCTGGCCGATGACCTCTCCGGCTGCGATGCGCTGGGGCGGGGTCATCTCGTCGACAGCCGACAGGATCTGCCCGGCCAGACCGGTGCCCTCTCCGGCCAGCGAACTCAGGACCCACGACTTGATGTTGGCGGGCAGCAGATAGAGGGAGCCCGAAGACCTCCACAAGTCGGACCAGAAGCGTTCTCCAGCCTCCGTGGGAGCGGGGAGCGCGGCCAGCAGTCCGAGGAGGTGCGCGGTGGCCGCGTACCCGTCGGAGTGGGCCGATGCGACGACGGCGATGTCGGCAACGCGCTCCACGTCGATTCGGCCGGCTTCGAGACGTGGGTCCAGTCCCAGCCGCTGTTCCAGCTGATGGGAGAGGGGGACGGATGCGTGGGAGCGGAACTCGGGAAGCATCGGCGATCCTTGAACGTAGGAGAGCGGAGAGGCTCGTTCGGAAGCCCTGATCGTTCCCACGGCCCGCCGAATTACACGACTTTCACGACCTCAGTCGGTGGCAGACCGCCAGGAGCGGACCATGAGGCGGGTGAACGGGCCACGTTCGCCGAGCCGTCCGGGGGATCCGGGGCGGACCTCTGGGACGGCTGTGGCGGGCGGGCTCCTAGCATGAACGCATGGTTGCCAGTGATGCCCAGCACTCCCAGCCCGGACGGGAAGCAGTGTCCCGAGACGACGCCGAAGCCGACAGCGCTTCTTCCGCAGCAGGGGTTGGAGGACACGGGGACTCCCACCCGGTTACCGATCTGGTCGAGCGAGCGGCCGATCTGGTGGAGCCGATCAAGCCGAAGCTGCGGGGCTGGCTACACGCCGGAATGGTCCCCGCATCGCTGGCCGCGGGCATCGTCCTCGTCTGCCTGGCAGGGAAACCGCACGCGGCCCTGGCCTGCACCGTGTACTCCGTCACCGCCTGGCTGCTGTTCGGGACGAGCGCCGTCTACCACCTCGGCACCTGGGGACCACTCGGCGAGGCCGTTCTGCGCCGCCTCGACCACGCCAACATTTTTCTGATCATCGCAGGAACCTGCACCCCGCTGGCTGTGCTCCTTCTCTCCCCTGACCAGCAGTCCGTCCTCCTGTGGATCGTGTGGACGGGCGCACTGGCGGGCATCGCCTTCCGTGTCCTGTGGGTCGGAGCTCCCCGTTGGCTGTATACCCCCTGCTACCTGGCCCTGGGATGGGCACCGGTGTACTACCTGCCCGACTTTCTGCACAGTGGCGGGGCGGCCGTACTCGCCTTGATCGTGACCGGCGGGCTCCTCTACAGCGCGGGTGCGGTTGTGTACGCCCTCCAGCGGCCCGACCCGTCACCCCGCTGGTTCGGTTACCACGAGGTGTTCCACGCCCTGACCGTGGCGGCCTTCACCGCGCACTACCTCGCCATCTTCCTCGTCGCCTACTGACCATGACGTCGTTCTGATGCGCGCATGGCTTGGACTGGCACGGCACCCATCAGGCCACGCGCAGCGCTGACGCCGGGGCGGATCTCACAGAAGCATCAGCGCCTGAACAGCGCTCCGTCCACAACCCGGCTTGCAGCCACGACCCGACGAGGACGACCGAAGCGGGGCGGTTGCGCGAACGCCGCCCCCCGGCCGCGCGGCACGCCGATGCCTGCGGGCACCCTCGCCTCAGGCCGAGGGCGGCGGTGCGGTTGATTCGGCGGCGCGGCGGTATTCGGCGTTGATGCGCTGGGCTTCCTCGAGCTGGTCCTCGAGGATGATGATGCGGCAGGCGGCCTCGATGGGGGTGCCGTGGTCGACGAGTTCGCGGGCGCGGGCGGCGATGCGCAGCTGGTAGCGGGAGTAACGGCGGTGGCCGCCCTCGGAGCGGAGCGGGGTGATCAGGCGGGCTTCGCCGATGGCGCGGAGGAAGCCCTGGGTGGTGCCGAGCATGGCGGCGGCCCGGCCCATGGTGTAGGCGGGGTAATCGTCGTCGTCGAGACGGTCGAACGAGTCGTCTGCTGTCATTGAACCTCTCTCATGGAACGCATGGAGGGGCCCTGGTGCCGTACGGCACCAGGGCCCCGAAGGAACTACTACACCATCTGCCGGCCCTGATACTGCGCCGACCCTGTGTTTCCGCCGACCCGACCGAGGTGCTGCCGGGAGTGCGGGGATCGCGGTTGCTTGACCGGAGACCACCTCACTATCGATGTCCTGCGGTACCCGGGCTCAGACTTCCGCCCGGGCGATCCTGATGGTGCTCGGCTCCTCCGTTCTTCCCTCGGTGATCAACTGCTGCTACTGCTCTACTGCGTACTGCTGGTGGCCTGATCCAGCGCCACTCTTCGGCAGCCAGCCCCGTTGCCCGTCCTGCGCGTCGCCGTCCTGCAACAACCCTGGCTTCGGAACTCCACCACCGCACCGTCATGCGAACTGCAACTGCGGGTACTGCTGCCCGGCAGTTCGTCTCTGCCGGGCCCTGCTGTCTCTCTGGGCTACGAGAGAAACCATAGCCAGGCCACCGCCCAATGTCTACTCCAGCCACCATAGATTTTCGTGCTCGCCGAGGAGAGCTAGACCTTCACGGTCGCCCCGGGATCGCAGACGGACGGCACGGCAGTTCAGGGGCTCGGGAGGGGCGCAGCCGAGCGCGTGGGATCCCCCGCGTGCTCCACGCCGGGCTGTTGCAGAGGCACGCGATGTCGCGCGAGCCGTCCTCGACGGGTCACCCGTCGGGCCTACGGCGGCAAGACGGTCAGTGCTCTGCTCGACGGATAGCGCTACCGGTCGAGAGGACAGGACGGCCGGTGCATAAAATCGGGTCTCATGTCGAAGCCTGACGAGCTGCTCGTTGACGTTGCCACCCTGGTGGAGTCCGGGCAGAGCAATCAGATGTCCCTGACCGTGGTCACCGGTGGCACTGTCATCACCGGTCGGCTGGCCCCCGAAGCCGTGTGGAGGCAGCGGGTGTCGGAGGTCCTGACAGACTCCGCCCGCCTGGGCGAGTTCGCCGCCATCTTCACCGCAACGACACCCCGGGAAGGGCCGCCCACCCATCTGCACTTCCACGTGGCCCGCATCCTTCAGGGCACGGTGGGCATCCCGGAGACGGGTGGGATGTACCGCGTCTCGATCGCGGACGTCAGCGCCTGGACCGTGGGCGACTTCAGCTACTCCGACCACTGACCGGCGTCGCGCAAGAAACCCCTGGGTACGCGGGAGGGCCCGACCGGCGCGCGCCGGTCGGGCCCTCCTCGCTGTTCGGGTGCCGGCTCGCACCGGTCCTGTCCGTCAGACGGTCACCGGGATGCCGAGCATCGCGGAAGCCTGTTGGAGCGGGCTGAGGACACGCGTGGGCACGGAGGCCCGGGGAAGGCCGCGGCAGGTGAACCCGAGCTGGGTCATGGCCCGGAGGACTTCGCCGGAGCTGAAGTCGCGGCGGTCCTGGCGGGTGATGACCTGACCGACCTGCTTGACGGGGTAAGTACGCCGGCCGATGATCACGGACTCGCCGATGACCTGCTCGGGCTTGACGCCCTTCATCGACTCCAGGACACCGCTCTTGGTCAGGTCGAACGGAAAACGGGCGATGACACAGCGCATGTTGCCTCACAGGAAGTAGAAGGGGATGGTCGTGCTGCCGTGAGGCGGTTCAGCGGGCCAGGGTGAGGACGCCCAGAGCGCTGCCCTGCTCGTCGACGACGGGCAGGGCAGCGAGCCGGCGGTAGCGCATCGCGTGCTCGGCTTCGGCCATCGCGGTGAGGGGCGAGGTGAACGGCCCGCGGTCGCCGAGGACGTCGCGGAGACGGACCTGGTCCGTGTACGCGGCGCTGTCGCGGACGGCGCCGAGCTGGGCGGGAGTGAACAGCCCCGTGCACAGGCCGTCCTCGTCGCAGACGAGCAGATGACCCGCGCGGGCACTGGCCATGACGGCCAGGGCCACCTCGACCGTCATGTCGTCACAGACCTGTGGACCGGCCGCCTCCATCCCGTCGTCCACCGTCCGTCGCACAGGATGGGCGTTCGCCGAGCGGGGCTGCATCTGGACCAGCGTCAAAACGTGCCTCCTGCAGAGATGGGTGAGTTTCCTGATCACGTGGTTCTCAGGCCGCCGCATCGAAGGCGGACTGCCGCACGCTCACACGCCGGACCGTCGAAGCGGGCCGACGCCTGCCGCGGGAGGCCGCGCTGCGCTTGGCGCGTTCGACGACCGGTGCGGTGATGACGACGGGGATGCCGGAGGGGGCCTGGGCGCCGGTGATCCGGCTCAGGGCCTCTTCGCCCGAGCGGACCTGGGTGGTCTGCGGGGTGATCCCGGCGGCCTGCATGAGGCGGGTCATGTCGCGTCGCTGGTTGGGGGTGACGAGGGTGACGACGCTGCCG
>NZ_JNZY01000042.1 GCF_000717655.1 Streptomyces katrae | reverse complement strand
GCGGGGGTGGGGGGGTGGGGGGGGCGGGGGTTCCACCCGGGCGGCGGCGGTGCCCTGCGGTGCGATGCACCGCAGGGCAGGCCCGCGCCCGCCCCTGCCCGCCGGACCTGAGGCCGTTTGCGGCCTGCGGCCCGCCGTCTGCGGCGGTTACGACGCTCCCGCCGTCAGCCTGTCCCGCGTACCCCCGCCCCCGGCCCCGGCCCCGGCCGTCACGATGGCCCGTTATGCGCGGCGGTAGAGGTCCTCGATTTCCCGCTCGCAGTCGCGGGCGATCGCGGCGCGCTTCAGTTTCAGGGACGGCGTCAGGTGCCCCCGGGCCTCGGTGAACTCCCCCGGCAGTACGGCGAAGCGGCGTATCGACTCCGCCCGCGACACCAGCCGGTTCGCCTCGTCCACCGCCCGCTGGAGTTCCGCCCGCAGTTCCTCGTCCCGTACCAGCTCCCTGATCGGCACGCCCGTCTTCTTCCGCATCTGCCGCCAGTGCGCCAGCCCCTCGGGCTCCAGCGTGATCAGCGCCACCACGTACGGCCGGTTGTCGCCGATCACCATGCACTGGCCGACCAGCGGGTGGGCCCGCAGCCAGTCCTCGAGCGGGGCCGGGGCCACGTTCTTGCCGCCGGACGTGATGATCAGGTCCTTCTTCCGCCCCGTGATCGTCAGGTACCCCTCCCCGTCCAGCTCCCCGATGTCCCCGGTGGCGAGCCAGCCCCCGGCTCCCACACCCGCGTGAGCGGCGGTGTTCCAGTACCCCGCGAACACGTGCCGCCCCCGCAGCAGCACCTCCCCGTCGTCCGCGATCCGCACCGCCGTGCCCGGCAGCGGCCACCCCACCGTGCCGAGCCGCGGCTTCAGCGGCGGGGTGACGGTGCTGGCTCCGGTCGTCTCCGTGAGCCCGTACCCCTCGAAGACCTCGATCCCGGCCCCGGTGTAGAACGCCGCGAGCCGTCGTCCGAGCGGCGAGCCGCCGCTCAGGATGTACCGCACGCGCCCGCCCAGCGCCGCCCGGATCCGCCGGTAGACGAGCGGGTCGTACAGCGCCCGCGCCGCCCGCAGGCCCACCCCCGGAGTCCGGCCCTCGACGATCTCCCCGTACCGCTGCGCGATCCGCGCCGCCCGGTCGAACGACGAGGCCCGGCCCATCCGTTCGGCGGTGGCCCGCGCGGTGTTGTAGACCTTCTCGAGTACGTACGGGATGGCCAGCAGGAACGTCGGCCGGAAGCCCGCGAGATCGGCGAGCAGGTCCTCGGTCTGGATGCTCGGCGCGTGCCCGAGCTTCACCCGCGCCCGCAGGCACCCCACGGCCACCATCCGCCCGAACACGTGCGAGAGCGGCAGAAAGAGCAGCGTGGAGGCCGCGTCCTTGCTGACGGACTTGAAGACGGGATGCAGCAGCTCGACCGCGTTGTCGCACTCGGCGAAGAAGTTGGCGTGCGTGATCACGCAGCCCTTGGGCTGTCCGGTCGTGCCGGACGTGTAGATGAGGGTGGCCACGGAGTCCGGCGTACGGACGGACCGGCGCGCGTGCACCACCGCGTCGGGCAGGCCCTCGCCGGCCTTGACCAGCCGCGCCAGCGCACCGGTGTCGAACTCCCACAGGTGCGCCAGCCAGGGCAGGTGGGGCCTCTCGGCGCTGATGATGCGGGCCTGCGCGGTGTCCTCGACGGCGCAGGCCACGGCACCGGAGTCCTGGATGATCCAGCGGGCCTGGAGCGCGGAGGAGGTCGGGTAGATCGGTACGGTGACCAGCCCGGCGGCCCATCCGGCGAAGTCCAGCAGGGTCCACTCGTAGGTGGTCCGGGCCATGATCGCGAGCCGGTCGCCCTCGCGCAGCCCCTCGGCGATCAGGCCCTTGGCGACGGCCATCACCTCGGCCGCGAACTCGGCAGCGGTGACGTCCCGCCAGCTGCCGTCCCGCTCCTTGCGGGCGAGCACGACCTGGCCGGGGGCCTCGCGGGCGTTCCGGAACGGGAGGTCCCCGAGCGACCCGCTCCCCGGCATCCCGGCCAGCGCGGGCACCTCCACCTCCCGCACCACCCCGTCGACGACGGTCAACACGGGCGGTACCAGCTCGGGCTCGGTTCCCACGGCTTCCACGGCGCCCTCCTCGGCTCGACTCGGGAGTTACCGCCGGTAATCTATGCACGCCCACTCCGGCTGACCACCCCTCCAACCACCCCGACCCGAACCCACCCGACACCTCCACACCACCGGCACCACCGGCACCACCCCACCGCCGGCCTCCTCGCCCCTCGTGCGAGTGAAGCAGTCACCGAAGATCGGCAAGCATCCGCGCACCATCGAAAGACTGTGCCGCCGGACGACGACATGTCGGCACCACGGCACAGCGGCACAACGGCACAACAGAGGCGGATGCGATGGCGAACGGTACGGTCCTGCTGGCTCTGCGGGAGAACCCTCTGGGCGGCGGCGCGAGTTCTGAGCAACTGCGGCGCATCGGCAAGGAGATGGAGAACAAGGGGCTGGAGCCGCGGTGGGCCGCCAGCGCCAGGGACGCACGGGCCACCCTGCACACGGAGCCGGGGCTCGCGGCGGCCGTCGTCGCCTGGGACCTTCCGGGCGGCAAGGGCGGCGCCGCCGAGGAGGGCGGAGGCGCCGAGGTCCTGCGGCACATCGCGCGCCGCTTCAAGGACCTGCCCGTCTTCCTCCTCATGGCCGACGAGTCCGACCAGGACCTCGAACACCTGCCCCTGTGGGTCTCCGAGGCGGTCGTCGGCTACATCTGGCCCCTGGAGGACACCCCCGCCTTCATCGCCGGCCGCGTCGTCACCGCCGCCCGGGCGTACCACAAGGACGTCCTGCCGCCCTTCTTCAAAGCGCTGCGCCGCTTCGACGACGCCCACGAGTACTCCTGGCACACCCCCGCGCACGCGGGCGGCGTCGCGTTCCTCAAGTCCCCCGCCGGACGGGCCTTCTTCGAGTACTACGGCGAGCGCCTCTTCCGCAGTGACCTGTCGATCTCGGTCGGCGAGCTGGGATCGCTCTTCGAGCACAGCGGGCCGATCGGCGAGGCCGAGCGCAACGCCGCCCGTGTCTTCGGCGCCGACCGTACGTACTTCGTCCTGCACGGCGACTCCACCGCCGACCGCATGGTGGGCCACTACAGCGTCACCTCCGACGAGATCGCGCTGGTGGACCGCAACTGCCACAAGTCCGTGCTGCACGGCCTGGTGATCTCCGGTGCCCGACCCGTCTACCTCGTGCCCACGCGCAACGGCTACGGCCTGGCCGGCCCGCTGCCGCCGGCCGAGACCGATGCGGCGGCGGTCGCCGCCCGGATCGCGGCCAACCCGCTGACCGCCGGCGCGGTGTCGCCCGAGGCCCAGTACGCCGTCCTGACCAACTCCACGTACGACGGTCTGTGCTACGACACCGTCGCGACCGCCCGGGCCTTCGCCCCCAGCACCCCGCGCCTGCACTTCGACGAGGCCTGGTTCGCGTACGCCCGCTTCCACCCCCTGTACGCCGGGCGCTACGGGATGGCCGTCGGCCCCGACACCTTCGAGGGGCCCGAGCGGCCCACCGTCTTCTCCACGCAGTCCACTCACAAGCTGCTGGCCGCGCTCTCGCAGTGCGCGATGGTCCACGTCAAGTCGGCGCCCCGCGCACCCGTCGAACACGAGCGGTTCAACGAGGCGTTCATGATGCACGGCACCACCTCGGCGCTCTATCCCGCGATCGCCTCCCTGGACGTGGCCACCGCCATGATGGACGGCGCGCAGGGCCAGTGGCTGATCGACGAGGCGATCACCGAGGCGATCCGCTTCCGGCAGGCCGTCGTCCGCACCGGCCGCCGCATCGCCGCCGCGGGCGACCGGCCCGGCTGGTTCTTCGGCGTGTGGCAGCCCGACACCGTCACCGACCCGGGCACCGGCGAGCGCATCCCGTTCGCAGACGCCCCGCCCACGCTGCTGAGCCGCGAGCCCGGCTGCTGGCACCTCGAACCCGGCGCCGACTGGCACGGTTTCGCCGGTCTCGGCGAGGGCTACTGCATGCTGGACCCGGTCAAGGTGACCCTGACCTGTCCCGGCGTGACGGCCACCGGCGAGACCTCGCCCTGGGGCATCCCTGCGCGGATCCTCACCGCCTATCTGGCGAACCGCGGCATCGTCGTGGAGAAGACCGACAGCTACAGCACGCTCGTCCTCTTCTCCATGGGCATCACCAAGGGCAAGTGGGGCACCCTGATGGACGCCCTCATGGACTTCAAGGCCCTGTACGACTCCGACGCGCCGCTGGACCGGGTCCTGCCCGGTCTGGTCGAGCAGTTCCCCCGCCGCTACGCCGGCACCACCCTGGGACGGCTGTGCCGGGAGATGCACGAGCACCTCACCCGCGCCGATCTGATCACCGCGCTCGACACGGCCTTCCAGCAGCTGCCGGAGCCCGTCGCGCCGCCCCAGCACTGCTACCAGCAGCTGATCCGGGGCGGTACGGAACGCCTGCGGCTGGCCGATGCCGCGGGCCGGGTGGCGGCCGCGATGGTCACGGTCACCCCGCCCGGCATCCCGGTGCTGATGCCCGGGGAGTCCGTCGGCGCCCCCGACGGCCCGCTGCTGCGGTACCTGGGCGCCCTGGAGGCCTTCGACCGGGCCTTCCCTGGTTTCCACAGCGAGGCCCACGGCGTCACGATCGACCCGGAGAACGGCGACTACCGGATCGAATGCGTCCGCCTGCCGGAAGCCTGACGCGCCCGCCCGGCAACCGCCGCCCGGCGGTGACCTGTCGCGACGCCCGCTGAAGGGCGTTGCACGAGGCCGGTCCCCCAACTCCTCGGCTCCGCAAGGGTGTGCGACGATCTCTCGTCGCACACCACCCTGGGGGGTTCATGCCAACGCCATTGGCGTCCATAAGACGTCCGATTTCCACCTCACTGACGTGCCTGCTGGCCGTCCTGGCCGCACTTCTCCTGCCGGTGAGCACCGCGCACGCCGCGCCGGCCGCTCAGGACTGCGTCGCCGTCACCGAGGGGCGGTACGCAGGAACGTTCGCCACCGCCGGGCAGACGCACTGCCTGCAGCTGCCGAGCCCGCAGGGCGCCCGGATCGCCGCCCTCACCTCGCTCGGCGGCGCGGGCGTGCCCGTCCAGGTCGAGGTGGTCGACACGAACGGCACCGCACAGTGCACCGCCACCGAACTCGACCGGGGTGGCTGCGCGCTCACCGGCACGGCACCGTTCCGTGCACTGGTGCACGCCGACGAAGCCACCGAAACCGGGTCGTACGGCGTCCACTTCGTCCGTACGGACGTAACCCAGAACGGCTGTCAGGTCCTGCCCGCCGGGAGTTTCGCCGATGATGCGGCGGCCGTGCGGCTGGAGACCGGCGACGGCGTCTTCTCCCACTGCCTGACCATCCCGGCCGACGCGCACTCCACCTCCGAGCTCCTCCGTATCCGCTACGGCTTCCCGGACGACACGGACCTGTTCCCGAGGTACGCGCTCAGCGTCGTCGACACCGACGGCAACGGGCCCCCCTCCTGCTACGACCACCCCGCCCTGGGCCAGCAGCTCCGCACGGACGGCCTCACCAGCTGCTCCTTCACCGCCGGCAAGGCGTACACCCTGCTCCTGCAGGGCCAGGACGCCCCGCGCACCCACACCCTGGACCGCCGCGACGTCACCGCCACGGCCCGGGGCTGCACCGTCTCCGCCGCGACGGCGGTCGGCGCCCCGGCCACGACCGGAACGTCCGGCCAGATCGGCACCCTGCGTTGCCACCGCGTCACCACGGACGCCGCCACGGACCGGCTGCACATCAACCCCCGGGACGTCCACGACGGCACCAACGTGCTCGTCATGGACAACAACGGCGGCATCGCCTGCCACCAGCGGACCTGGGCGTGCACCCCCACGGGCTCCACCGGCTACCAGGTGGTCACCCAGGTCCCGGAGAACTACCACCTCCCCGCTTCCTACCGCCTCGACGCCTGGCGGATCGCCACGGCCGCCGGGCCCGCCCCCGAATGTCCCCGGGTCGGATCGGTCGCGTACGGGTACGGCCCGCTGACCGGCACGCTCTCCGAGCAGCGCACCGGCACGTGCGCCGTCCTTCCGAGCGTTTCGGGCGACCGGTTCAGGGCCGACATCACCTCCACCGCCACGGACGGGTCCCCCGGCCCGCAGCCCGCCCTCTACGACAAGACGGGGCGCAACCTCTGCACGGGCAGCTCGTCCACGTACGACTGCCAGGGCGCCGACCAGAGCCTGTTCGTCCTCTCTCTGCAGGACTGGGCCGGCCATTCGGCCTACCGCGCGGATCTCGTCTGCACCAACGCGCCCTGCGGTTCCGAGGACGTGTCCGTGGGAACGGTCACGCCCGGCACCGCGCAGAGCGGCACGGTCGCAACCCTCACCGTCCAGGGCACGGCGCTGGGCATGAACACCACCGTCCGGCTGGCCGGCGGCCCGGCGCCGCTGACGGCGACGACCGTCTCGGTCTCCGAGGACGGCCGGACGCTGAAGGCGAGCGTCGACCTGCGCTCGGCCCCCGCCGGCAACTGGAGCATCAGCGTCGTCGCACTCGGCAGCGTGTACCCGCGCGGCACGCTGACGGTGACGCCGCCCCCGGTCTCCGGCCTGGGTACGTACAAGCCGATCACGCCCACGCGGCTGATGGACACCCGCAGCGGGCTGGGCGTTCCGAAGGGGAAGGTGGGCCAGGGCGGCACCGCGACCCTGCAGGTCACGGGCGCGGCCGGGATTCCGGCGGCGGGGGTGACGGCCGTCGTCCTCAACGTCACGGCGACCGACCCCACGACCGACAGCTACGTGTCGGTCTACCCCGACGGCACCACCCGCACCAGCGCGTCGAACCTCAACTTCACCGCCGGGCAGACGATCCCGAACCTCGTCGTCGTCCCCGTCGTGAACGGAAAGGTCAGCTTCTACAACAACGCAGGATCCGTCGACCTCATCGCCGACGTCGCCGGCTACTACACGACGGACGGCACCGGCTCCACCTACAAGCCGATCACGCCCACCCGCCTCATGGACACCCGCAGCGGACTGGGCGTACCGAAGGCGAAGGTCGGCCAGGGCGGGACGGTGACCCTGCAGGGCACGGGCAACGCGGGCATCCCGGCCACAGGCGTGACGGCCCTCGTCCTGAACGTCACGGCCACCGAGCCCACCACCGGAAGCTACGTCTCCGTCTACCCCAACGGCACGACCCGCACCAGCGCGTCGAACCTCAACTTCACCGCCGGGCAGACGATCCCGAACCTCGTCATCGTTCCCGTCGTGAACGGAAAGGTCAGCTTCTACAACAACGCAGGATCCGTCGACCTCATCGCCGACGTCGCCGGCTACTACACGATGTAACGCCGGAGCGCCTCCCCGTGCGTCGGCCTGCTGTCGGCCGGCGCACGGCGACGCCGCCCCTACGGCCCGGTGCGGGCCCGTCAGCGCGGAGCGAGGCGCCTCGGCAGCCCCTTGAGCGGCGGCCGGACGGCGCAGCACGTCCACCCCTGAAGGGGCTCGCTCAGGCGGCCGCGTGCACCTCGGGCGGGCAGTCGCGGCAGCGACCGGGGTGCGGGGAGCGGAAGGCGCGTTCGCAGCCGTCGCAGGTCTGGAACGGGTCCGGCCGTCTGACCGGCCTCACCGCCGGGGCCGCCGGCAGGCGCGGCGGGAGCAGTGCCTCGAGCCGGTACGCGAGTACGGAGGCGGGGCTGCGCATCGCCTCGGGGAGGTTCCCGGTCAGGGTCAGCCCGATGGCCTCGGGATCCGCCCCGCGCTCCAGCCAGGCCGAGACCTTCGGTGCGAGCCGCTGTACGTCGCGCTCCGCCAGCAGCAGCCGTGGATCGTAGCGCCGCAGCCCGGCGAGCAGGTCCGCCGCCCCCGGGTGCGGCTCCAGCCGCGGGGGCGGGGGCCCGGGCTCCGGCTCCGGCTCCGGCTCCGGGGTCTCCTCCGGCTCCGGCTCCGGTACGGGCTCCCGGTCCGGCGGCGGAGGGGGCTCGTCGCCGCCGGTCAGCGGCTTGTTGTACGAGTACGTACGGGTCACCACCCGCCCGGTGTCCAGCCGCTCGCGCCGCCGCTCCAGGTAGCCGTGCCGCTCCAGTTCACGCAGGGCGGCGCTGATGCGCTTCTCGCCCTCCTGGAACCGCTCGGTGAGCGCCCTGATGCCGACCGGGGCGCCGTCGGGCAGCGACTGGATGTACGCCCCGACCCCGATCGCCGTCGCCGACAGTTCGCGGTGCTGGAGGAGGTGGTTGCCGACCACGGTGTAGTGACTGGCGTGCCACGTGTTGACGTGGATGACACCGGATCGGGGGGTCCCGGCACGAACTCGGGACGAGGCGCGCGAGGGCGCGCTAGGGTGCTGAAGAGCCGTGACTCCTCCCCCTCATAAATGAGGGGGCTTCTCGCTATGCCAGTTTGGCTTCGCGACGGACCAGCCCGGCCCGTAGAACGTTGATAGCGCCTACCGTGTCGGCGTGCGCGATGTGGCCGCACGAGACGCAGTGGAACTTCTCCTGTGTGGGCCGGTTCTCCGTTGAGACGTGCCCGCATTCGGGGCAGGTCCGGGAGGTGTTGCGGGGGTCCACGGCGATCACTTCCCGTCCGGCGCTCTCAGCCTTGGCGCGCAGGATCGTCAGGAACACCCCCCATCCGGCATCTGAGATCGAGTGATTGAGTCCGGCCTTCGCGGCGGCCCCGTTGGGCAGAAAGCCGCCCGGTGTCTCGGGGTCGGGCTTCGGCGCGGGGGCCTTGACCATGTTGCGGATCTTGAGGTCTTCGTGCGCCATGAAATCGTGTTCCCGCACGAGGTCAAGCGCGGTCTTGTGTGCGTGGTCCAGGCGCTGGCGGCGGACCTTGCGGTGCAGGTCGGCAACCTTCTGGACGGCACGGCGGTGGTTGGCGGTGCGCTTGTCGCGGCGCACGCGCGGGAACCGTGCAAGAGCCTGCTGTGCGGCTTCGAGCTTCGCCGCGGCCTTGCGGCCGTGGCGGGGGTTGGCGACATGCTCACCATTGGAGGTGGTGAGGAACGAGGCTATGCCCATGTCGATGCCAACCACGCTGCCCGTCTGGGGCAGCGGCTCGGGTGGCGTCTGCTCGGCGGTCAGGATGACGTACCAGCGTCGGCCTTCGCGCTTGACGCTGACGGTCTTGACCTTGCCGACCACCGGCCGGTGCTGGTTGACCTTGACGTGCCCGACGCCCTGGAAGCGGACGCGGGTCACGGCGTCGTGCGGGGTGGAGTCCCAGCGGCAGCCGTCCCCGTCCTTGGGAAAGTCCACCGTGTCGAACCAGTTCACCCCGCGAAAACGCGGGTAGCCGGGCGTCTCACCGGACTTGACCCGGCGGAAGAACGCGGCGAACGCCTTGTCGAGACGGCGAAGCGTCGCCTGCTGGGAGGAGAACGACCAGCGGCCCTGACGCTCCGGGTCGAACGCCGGATCGCCTTGAGCTGCGCGGACTGCTGCCCGTACCGGACTGTCGTCTTCGAAACATGCCGCCAGGCGTCCCGGCGTTCCTGCAATGCTCCGTTGTAGAGCGAGCAGTGGTCGCGCAGCATCTCGCCGAGCGCAATCGTCTGGCCCACGGTGGGCCGCATGAGGAACTTGTACGCACGGATCACCCGGCCCACCCCCCTTCCCAGTCGGTTCGCTCGAACACAATACACTTGGCGGATGTCACCACGCTGGGAACCAGACCCCGATATCCGCCGGGGAAACCACGTCGTTCACAACCTCCATGCTCATTTGGTCTTTGTCACCAAGTACCGGCGTGAAGTCTTCAACGACGACATGCTGACCCGCTGCGAAGCGATCATGCGGGACGTCTGCGAGAAGTTCGAAGCCGAGCTGAACGAGTTCAACGGCGAGGGCGACCACGTCCACCTGCTGGTGCACTACCCGCCGAAGATCGCCCTGTCCAAGCTGGTCAACAGCCTCAAGGGCGTCAGCTCCCGATACCTGCGCGCCGAGTACACCGGCCGGATCAACCGCACCGGCATGGGCTCGGTGTTCTGGGCGCCCTCGTACTTCGTGGGCTCCTGCGGCGGCGCACCCCTGAGCATCGTCCAGGAGTACATCGAGAATCAGAAGCGGCCCGTCTGACCGTCACCCCGGAGCCGCAGAGAACTCCGCCACTTCGCGGCTCCAGGCCAAGGATCGCATTCCCGCCCGGCCTGAAGGCCGGGATTCCCTGCGAAGATTCAGGGATGGGGAAGCGAGCCACTTCCTAAGATGGTCAGGCCCTCGACCGGGATTGCAGTCCCGCCGGGGGCCGTCTCATGTCTGCGGTTGTCGGGGCGAGCATATGCCCGCCAACCGGCCCCGAATCCGTTCCCTCGGTTCTTTAGGTCTTTATGCGTCTAAGCCCGCCGGATCGCGACAGCCCGCGACACGGCTTCGAGCGCGACCTCCGCCCACACCACCTTGCACGGAACCGGCCCTTCCCGTACGCCCCAACGGTCGGCGAGCGCCTCGACGAGTACGAGCCCGCGCCCCGCGTCGCGGATCTGCGGGATCCGGTCGCCCCGGGTGTCCGTCACCTCGATGAGCAGCCTGCCGGGGGTGACGGTGAGGGCCAGCCTGAAGTCCCGTCCGGGCACGCGTCCGTGGGTGATCGCGTTGGAGGAGAGTTCCGCGATGATCTGCCCCGGCACCTCCAAGGGGAGCCCCCAGGCGCGGAGTTGTTCGATGGCGAGCACGCGCCCCAGTCGAGCCCCGCGCGGGGTCGCGGACAGCTGGACGTGAAAGTCGACGAGTTGAGGAATCACGTCACTCAGCGTGGCCGCTCGTGCGTACCGTGGGAACCGACACCGCCCGTACGTCCCGCGTTTGTCCGGTGCTTGTCCAGTGCTGTCGCGGCTGTCCGGACCGGCCTCACGGGTACGGGGCGCTGAGGACATCGGCTCGTCGGAAGTGGGCGCGCAATGAGCGTGGACAACAGTGACGGTACGGAAGAGCCCGGCTGGGACGTGGACCCGGAGGACGAGCAGGGCGTGGCGGTGGTGGCGGCGCTGGGCCGCCAGCTGAAGGCCTGGCGCGAGTCGGCGGGCATGCGGGCCGCCGAGTTCGGGGCGGCCATCCAGTACGGGGAGGACCAGGTCCGCAAGGTCGAGGCAGGCAAGCGGATCCCCCGACCTGAGTACCTGGATCGGGCGGACGAGGTACTGAACGCGGGCGGCAAGATCGCCGCGATGAAGGCCGACCTGGAACAGGTCCGGTACCCGAAGAAGGTCCGGGACCTGGTGCAGTTGGAAGGCCGGGCGGTCGAACTGTCGGCGTACGGCAATCACAACATCCATGGCCTGTTGCAGACAGACGACTACGCGCGGGCCCTGTTCGAGATGTGGCAGCCTCCCCAGACGATGGAAGAGGTGGAACGCGGTTTGGCCGGCCGAATGGCGCGACGATCGATCTTTGAACGCAGTCCCGCGCCTGCTCTGTGCTTCGTCCAGGAAGAGGTGACCCTGCGGCGCCGCATCGGGGGGACAATGGTGATGCGTGGGCAACTCGAACGCCTGCTGGAGGTTGCCGAGCTGCGGCACGTGACGATCCAGGTCATGCCCACCCACCTGGAAGAGCACGCCGGAATGGGTGGGTTGATCCAAGTGCTGAAATTCACGGACGGATCGGCGGTAGGGCGCTCCGAAGGGGCATTCAACGGCCGTCCCGTCTCGGATCCGAGGCAGGTCCGAATCCTTGAGCAGTGCCATGCCATGATCCGGTCCCAGGCTCTCACACCATGGGAGTCCGTCGCATTCATCGAGCAAGTGCTGGGAGAGACATGATCCACGAGTCCGAGCCGGAGTGGTTCAAGAGCAGCTACAGCAGCAGTGATGGCAACGACTGCGTCGAGGTTGCCTGGTTCAAGAGCAGCTACAGCGACAGCGGCGACATCAACGACTGCGTCGAGGTGGCCAACACGCCCGGCGCCGTCCTCGTCCGCGACTCCAAGGACATCCAGCGGGACCACCTGGCCTTCGGGCCGCACGCCTGGGCCGGGTTCGTGGCCCACGCGTCCGGCGTCTGACGACGACCCTAGGCGCGGGTGCAGACGTGCACCGATTCGCTGTGCCCGCCCTCGCTGTGGACGATCCGCAGCACGTTGTTCTTGTACGTCACCTTCAGCACCTGGCCGTCGCTCGTGTCCCTGTGGCCCGGGGGCTGCCAGGGGAAGGTGAACGAGACGTTGTCCCCCACCTCTTTGGGGACCGTCAAGGCTCGGCCGCCGGTAAGCCGGCTCACGCCCTTGGGCGCCTCGTACACGTCGAGGACCAGGTGGCCGCCGCGGTGCAGCCAGCCTCCGTGCCAGGTGACCGGCTCGGGGCCGCTGGTCCAGGTGATGGTCCAGCCGGAGTTCCCGCCGCCGTCCGCGTTCACGGTGCCGGTCCCCTTTACGGTCTCACCGTTCGGGGTGGTCGACTCGATGTGCCAGTCGCCCTTGATGAAGGCGTCGAAGGCCCTGGTCACCACGCTGGAGGCGGTCGGCGCCGCGGAGGATGCGGCCCCGCCGCCCGCCGTACCCGAGGCCGACGCCGAAGCCTGAGCCGAGGACGATGCGGCTGCGCCGCCTCCGGCGGCCGGGGTCTTGTCCTTGCCGCCGCACGCCGCGACCAGCGAGGCGCCGACCCCGATCGCCAGGTAGCGCAGTGCGTTGCGCCGTCCGATCATCTGCGCCGCCGCGCGTGTCTCCCGTACCGTCACCATGCCCCCGCACAAGGTCAATTGATCAACAGCGACCGACTATAGGCGAGCGCTCGCACATTCATCCGTACGGCCCGATTCGGAACGCACGGGCGGGGTAGGGACGGCCCGTCCCACTCTCATCGGTAGCCCCGGAGGCATCCGTGCCCGAAATGAACGGCCCCTACCAGGCCGGCACCCCCTGCTGGATCGACCTGATGGTTCCCGACCAGCAGGCCGCTCTCGACTTCTACCGCGACCTCTTCGGCTGGCAGGGCGAGGTCGGCCCGCCGGAGACCGGTGGCTACTCCGTCTGCACCCTCAAGGGCAAGCCGGTGGCCGGCATCATGAAGGCGATGAACCCCGACGGGACGGTGCCGGACCCGATGCCGCCGATCGCGTGGACCACGTACCTGGCCACCAACGACGTCGACGCCACCCTCAAGGCGGTCACCGACGCGGGCGGCTCGGTGATGATGGGCGCGATGGACGTCATGGACCTCGGGCGGATGGCCGTCATCACCGACCCGACCGGCGCCGTGGTCGGCCTGTGGCAGTACGGCACCTTCCCCGGCGCGGGCATCGTCAACGAGCACGGCGCGCTGATCTGGAACGAGCTGAACACCGGCGACACCGACGCCGCCGCCGCCTTCTACTCGGCCGTACTGCCGGTCACCACGGCCCCGTCGCAGATGCCGGGCGCCGAGGGGTACAAGGAGTTCAAGGTCGGCGAGCGCGCGGTCGGGGGGATGATGGACCTCTCCGCCCTGCCCGCCGGGGTGCCGCCGCACTGGCTGCCGTACTTCCACGTCGACGACGTCGACGGCATCCAGGCGGCCGCGGAGCGGGCCGGGGGCAGCGTCATGGCCCCGGCGTTCGACATGGCGGCCGGGCGGATGGCGGTCCTCGCCGACTCCCAGGGCGGCACCTTCGCGGTGATCACTGCCACCGCGCCGGAGCAGCCCGCCTGAGCAGGCGGCTCGTCGCCCCGGCCGTGACGCCGGTTCGGCCGTTGTGGCCGGGGCAACGGGCAGCCACTTCCACCGCTAGGAACCGTACGGCCCCATTCCGCGTCCCAGATGAACATGATCAATCAATTCTGGTCATGTCCGGTTATCAACTACCCAGGGGACACATGTCGTTCGACACGGAATGGGCTCAGCACAAGGCCGCCGTACTCGCGCAGCAGTCGCCCGCCATGCGCCTCAACCATGCGCCCGCCGAGGCGGGTGCCCCGGGCAGCCCGGCCGGGAGCCTCGTGGCCGGTGCGCAGTCCATCAACGGCAACGCCAACCTGCTGATCGAGATCGCCGCGCTCCTCCACGAGGGCCGGCCCGACGGCGACGCCGGCACCATGGCCCGCGCCCCGCGGGCCCACGCGGACGTCTCGGCCGAGGCGCTGCGCTTCGCCCGTTTCGCCGACGACCAGTTCAAGGACACGGTCAACCTGTTCGCGGCCCTCGCCACCAAGCTCAAGACCACCGGCACCGGCTTCGCCCAGGTGGACGACGGGACCGCACGGAACTTCCTCAACGGCATCCTCGACGGCGGCCAGTACGTGAAGCCGGAGTCCAAGTGAGCCTGAGCCACCGCAAGGACGTCGAGTTCCTGGAGGAGTGCAACCCGGCGCTGGTGGAGCGCAACGCCGCCGAGTTCAAGCGGCTGCGCGACCTGCTGGTGCAGGCCGAGGAGCCGGCCCGGCGCGCGGAGACCGGTACGCAATGGCAGAGCGACGGCAGCCACACGTACACCGACCGCCTGTCGGAGGCCCGTCAGCTCGTGCTCCACATGGCCGAGGGGTACGACAAGGCGGCGAGCGCACTGCACGCGTACGCGGCAGCCCTGACGACCGCCAAGTCGCACTACGGGAACGGCAAGCGCACCGAACGCAAGCTCGCGGCGCTCATCGCCACGAAGGGCACGGCGATCACGCGCACGGCGCAGGAGGCGGAGCCGATGCGCCAGTGGGAGGACATGCGGGCGACGACCGGCGTCATGGACTTCTTCGCCGAGCTGACGATGGACGTGGACGACATCCGCGAGGAGGCGGACCGGCTCCACGACGACGCGGGCGGCAGCTTCCACCAGGCCAAGACGGCCGAGCAGGAGGCCCGCAGCGTGTGCGTGCACGCGCTGAAGCAGGCGTACGAGCTGCTGCCCGAGTTCAAGGTGAAGGGCGGCGGGGGCGGGGTCGACGTCTACGCGGCGATGGCCGACATCCGGCGCGAGGCGGCGGAGGCCCGTGCCAACCCCCTGACGCACCTGCCGGGCAGCGGCCCGAAGAAGGAGATGACCGGCCCGGTCGGGACCGAGCCGGTCTCCCCCGAGCTGCGCGACATCCGGATGCGGGTGGCGGGGCTGCCGGAGGCGGACGACAACTACTGGGACCCGCCGCAGTCGGACGAGGGGCGGGCGGAGTGGATCCGCAACAACAAGGAGATCCTGCGGGCGGCCGCGCAGCGGGCGGGGCTGCCGGAGGAGATGGTCGCCGGCATCGCCTGGAAGGAGGTCGGCGGGCAGCCGGGGATCTTCGACGACGGCGTGGACTTCTTCCGCCAGGCGGCGGACGCCCCGTGGGGCCTGAGCCCGGTCACGGCCGAGAACCTGCCGGACCGGGCGGGCGGCAAGCCGGACGAGACCTCCTTCGGCCCGATCGCGGTGCAGCTGCGGCGCGGGGCGGAGGTGCTCGGCTACGACCCGGAGAACCTCACGGACCAGCAGCGCAACGTGGTGAAGTCGGCGCTCCAGGACCCGAAGCAGAACGCGTTCATCGCCGCGGGCTTCCTGGCGCAGATCAAGGAGGAGACCGGCTACGCGAACGTCCCGGCGGACCAGCTGACCGAGGCCCAGATGCAGGAGATCGCCGCCCGTTACAACGGCGGCCCGTACTGGGAGTCGAAGAAGGCCCAGGACTACGGCGATGATTTCCGGAACAACCTCGGCAACGTGAAGAAGGCCATGCAATGACGTACGGGAGCGGGCGCGAGAGCCTCGACCTGCCCGAAGACCGGGGCTGCCTCCAGTGGGTGCTGGGCGTCCCCCTGGGCCTGATCCATCTCCTGAACGCCGTCGCCGTGTTCGCGGCCCTGTTCGCCGGCCCACAGGGCGAGTGGGACCACCAGGGCTACGAGGGCGTCGGCGCGATGTGCCTGATCTCCATGTCGCTGAGCGTGCTGGGCCTGCTCATCACCCTCATCCCGAGCGTCCGCCGCACCATGGGCCTGTGGTGGCTGGCCCCGCCGCTCATCCTCGGCGTGACCGCCTTCATCCGCGGCGAGACCCTGGGCTGAGCGCACCGCAGCCCCCGCCCGGACGGGGGCGGGGGCTGCGGGGTGATGGGACCGGTCAGGCGGGGACGGGGACCGCGACGGGCTCGTCCAACGGGGAGGACGAGGCGGCCTCGTAGGCCTCCTTGTCCAGGATGCCCTCGCGGGCCGCGACCACGACCGGGACCAGGGCCTGGCCGGCGACGTTCGTGGCGGTGCGCATCATGTCCAGGATCGGGTCGATCGCCATCAGCAGGCCGACACCCTCCAGGGGCAGGCCCAGGGTGGAGAGGGTCAGCGTCAGCATGACCGTGGCGCCCGTCAGGCCGGCCGTGGCGGCCGAGCCGACGACCGAGACGAAGGCGATCAGCAGGTAGTCGGTGATCGTCAGCTGGACGTCGAAGATCTGCGCGATGAAGATCGCGGCGAGCGCCGGGTAGATCGCGGCGCAGCCGTCCATCTTCGTGGTGGCGCCGAACGGGACGGCGAAGGAGGCGTACTCCTTCGGGACGCCGAGGCGCTCGGTGACCTTCTGGGTGACCGGCATGGTGCCGACCGAGGAGCGGGAGACGAAGGCCAGCTGGATCGCGGGCCAGGCGCCCTTGAAGAACTGGATCGGGTTGACCTTGGCGACCGTCGCGAGGAGCAGCGGGTAGACGCCGAACATCACGAGCGCCGAGCCGATGTACACGTCGGCGGTGAAGGTGGCGTACTTGCCGATGAGTTCCCAGCCGTACGAGGCGATCGCGGTGCCGATCAGGCCGACGGTGCCGATCGGGGCGAGGCGGATGACCCACCACAGGGCCTTCTGGAGCAGCTCCAGGACCGACTCGGCGACGTTCAGGAGCGGCTGCGCCTTGTTGCCGAGCTGGAGGGCGGCGATACCGGCGACGGCGGCCAGGAAGACGATCTGGAGCACGTTCAGCTCGGTGAACGGCGTGATGACGTCCTTCGGGACGATGCCGGTCAGGAAGTCCAGCCAGGAGCCGGTGCGCTTGGGGAGCTTGCCGTCCTGCGGGGTGAGGCCGGTGCCGGCGCCGGGGTTGGTCAGCAGGCCGATCGCGAGGCCGATGCCGACCGCGATCAGCGAGGTGATCATGAACCAGAGCAGCGTGCGCGAGGCGAGGCGGGCGGCGTTGTTCACCTTCCGCAGGTTGGTGATGGACACCAGGATCGCGAAGAAGACGAGGGGGGCCACGGCCAGCTTCAGCAGCTGGACGAAGATGTCGCCGATCTGCTCGAGCGTCTTGGCGAGCCAGCTGACGTCCTGGCTGCGGGCGATCCACCCGAACAGGACACCGAGCACGAGGCCGGTGACGATCTGGGCCCAGAAGGGGAACTTGAAGGAGGCCTTGGCGGGGGCCTGAGGGGTCGCGGACACGGACACACTCCGGGGGTGATGCGCAAAGAAATTGGGGAAGGTGGAACGGCGCGGACTCAGCGACAGCCACAACAGGCCGCGGACACGCGGCGGCAGAGGTCGACGTGCAGGCGCGCCACGAGCAGGACACCCGTGGTCATTTCATGCGCAACTGTGGTCAACATGTTTAACACGCTAACACTTTCCCTTTGAGGATCTCAAAGGTGCACTTTGAGACAGGGCCCCCGCCAGGACCCGCGGAAACGACGAACCGCCCCAGCGCACGAGGGAAGTTCCCGGCGCTGGGGCGGTTCGGTGGGTTTTGGTGTGTGACGGAGCTAACTACGCGCGGGCGGCGTCGTCGGCCGCGTCCTCCTGGGAGCGGTTCGCGGCGAGCCGCTCCTTCGCACCCGCGACGCGTCCGGAGATCTGCGCGGACATCTCGTCGCGCTGCTTGCGCAGAAGCACGAAGGACAGCGGCGCGGAGATCACGAGGGCGAGCAGCACGACCCAGGCGGGGTTGGCGTCGCCGAGGCCGGCGGGCACCCAGCCCACGTTGACCAGGACGGAGACCAGGACGAGGCATCCGACGAAGATGCCCAGGCGCATCGCGGTGTAGCGGATCGTTGCGCTCGGCTTGAGGGACACGGTGACCCCTTCTCTCTCGTCGGTACGTCGGGTGGGTCGTCACGTGCCCGTCCAGCACGTGCCCGTCCAGTGAAGCACGCCGCAGCCACGGACAAACCCTCCGGGGGTCAGTGCAGCGGCAGGGGCGGGGCCCGACCACGGCGGTGTGGATCACCCTGGCAACGGACACGCGGAAGGCCCCGGTCCTCGTGGGACCGGGGCCTTCCAAGCCGTGGGGCGCGTCAGACGCGCATCGCCTGCGGGGTCTCGCGCAGGGCAGCGTCCGGGCCGGGGTACTCGCGGATGATCTCGTAGCGCGTGTTCCGCTCGACCGGGCGGAAGCCCGCCTCGCGGATCAGCTCGAGCAGGTCGTCACGGCCGAGCTTGTTCGGCGTGCCGTAGTTGTCCGCGTCGTGCGTGATCTTGTACTCGACGACCGAGCCGTCCATGTCGTCCGCACCGTGCTGCAGCGCCAGCTGGGCGGTCTGCACGCCGTGCATCACCCAGAACACCTTGACGTGCGGCACGTTGTCGAACAGCAGCCGCGAGACGGCGAAGGTCTTCAGCGCCTCCGCGCCCGTCGCCATCGTCGTCCGCGCCTGGAGCTTGTTGCGGACCTTGCCGTCCTGCATGTCCACGAAGTCGTGCTGGTAGCGCAGCGGGATGAAGACCTGGAAGCCGCCGGTCTCGTCCTGGAGCTCGCGCAGCCGCAGCACGTGGTCCACGCGGTGGCGCGGCTCCTCGATGTGCCCGTACAGCATCGTGCTCGGGGTCTTGAGACCCTTCTCGTGCGCGAGCCGGTGGATGCGCGACCAGTCCTCCCAGTGGGTGCGGTGGTCGACGATGTGCTGGCGGACCTCCCAGTCGAAGATCTCCGCGCCGCCGCCGGTGAGCGACTCCAGACCGGCCTCGATCAGCTCGTCCAGGATGTCGGAGGCCGACATCCCGGAGATCGTCTCGAAGTGGTGGATCTCGGTCGCCGTGAACGCCTTCAGCGAGACGTTCGGCAGCGCCTCCTTCAGCGCGGAGAGCGAGCGGGGGTAGTACCGCCACGGCAGGCTCGGGTGCAGGCCGTTGACGATGTGCAGCTCGGTGAGGTTCTCGTTCTCCATGGCCTTGGCCAGGCGCACGGCCTCCTCGATGCGCATCGTGTACGCGTCCTTCTCGCCCGGCTTGCGCTGGAACGAGCAGTAGGCGCACGACGCGGTGCACACGTTCGTCATGTTGAGGTGGCGGTTCACGTTGAAGTGGACGACGTCGCCGTTCTTGCGCATGCGCACCTCGTGGGCGAGGCCGCCCAGCCAGGCCAGGTCGTCGGACTCGTAGAGGGCGATGCCGTCCTCACGCGTCAGCCGCTCGCCGGAGCGGACCTTCTCCTCCAGCTCGCGCTTGAGCCCAGCGTCCATTCCGGTCATCCCGGTCGTCTCCTCTACGCGTCCCGTCCTGCCTGCAAACCGCCACCCACCGTACTCTTAGCGCTCCTCGGGCAGGTCCCCGACCCGGTTCTCCCACTTGGTGGAGAGCACGATGGTGGTACGGGTGCGGGAGACGCCCTTGGTGCTGGAGAGCTTGCGGATGATCCGCTCCAGCCCGTCCACGTCCCCGGCCCGCACCTTCAGCATGTACGAGTCGTCGCCGGCGATGAACCAGCAGTCCTCGATCTCCGCCAGGTCGCGCAGCCGGCGGGCCACGTCCTCGTGGTCCGCGGCGTCGGAGAGGGAGATGCCGATCAGCGCCGTGACGCCGAGGCCGAGCGAGGCCGCGTCGACGGTCGCGCGGTAGCCGGTGATCACACCGGCCGACTCGAGCCGGTTGATCCGGTCGGTGACGCTGGGGCCGGAGAGGCCCACGAGCCGGCCCAGCTCCGCGTACGAGGCACGTCCGTTCTCCCGGAGTGCCTGGATGAGCTGCCTATCCACCGCGTCCATATACCTGGAGCCTTCCATTATTCGGCGATCCCGCAAGTTTACGTATAGAATCAAAGGCGCACAGGGTCAACACCCTGTGAATCTTTCAACAGATCGGCGATGATCTCGCTGATCTGACGACATCAGGAGTGGTTCACCGTGTACACGATCGAGATGGCCTACGCGCACATGCGACAGCTCCAGGAGCTGGCCAACCGATCCCGCACCGACCAGCCCGCCGCCGCCCACCGCGTCGACCGGACCCGCAAGCCGAGCACGGCGAAGAAGCGCTAGTCACTGCTTGCCTCCCGGGGGCGGGAGCCACCGAGCTCCCCCTCCCACCGGCGGTACAGCCGGTGCGGCACCCCTGCCGCATCCAGCACCCGCCCCGCGACGAAATCCACCAGGTCCTGGATGTGCGTCGCACCCGCATAGAACGCCGGAGAGGCGGGCAGCACCACTGCGCCCGCCTCGTCCAGCGCCACCAGATGCCGCAGCGTCTGCCCGTTCAGCGGGGTCTCCCGCACCGCGACCACCAGCCGGCGACGCTCTTTGAGCGTCACGCTCGCGACGCGCTGGAGCAGGTCCTTCGACAGTCCGAGCGCCACCCCCGCCACACAGGCCGTGGACGCCGGCACGATCAGCATCCCCTTCACGGGATACGAGCCCGAGCTCGGCCCGGCGGCCAGGTCGCCGGCGCCCCAGTAGCGGACCTCGTCCAGTTCCGGCCGGGCGAAGGTCGCGGGCTTGCCGTCCGCGCCGTGCTCGAGCCAGGCGGCGAGATCGTCGCGCCAGTGCGCGTCGCGGAAGGCGATCCCGGTCTCGTCCAGCAGGGTCAGCCGCGAGGCCCGGCTGACCACCAGGTCCACGCTCTCCCCCGCCGCCAGCAGTCCGCGGATCACCGCGGCCGCGTACGGCGTCCCGGACGCCCCGGAAACCCCGACCACCCACGGGGTGCGCTTGCCGTCAGTCATAGCTCCGAGACTATCCGGCCACTGCAAAACGACGCTGAGTCGACGGGTGGGCGGCGGGCAGGGGGATCAGGGCATGGCCGGGGTGCGCCTCGAGGAATGGAGCCAGGCCGAACGGGCCGAAGCCGCCGGAAAGCTGATGCTGGGCTGGGTGGGCCTGCTGTGGCTGATCGAGGCGGTCGACCTGGCCACCGGGCACGCGCTGGACGCGTACGGGATCATCCCGCGCACCACCGACGGACTGACCGGAATTCCCCTGTCCCCGTTCCTCCACTTCGGCTTCGGCCATGTGGCGTCCAACAGCGTGCCGCTGCTGGTGCTGGGCTTCGTCGCCGCGCTGGGCGGGATCCGACGGTTCCTCGCGCTGTCCGCGGTGGTCGTGCTCGTGGACGGGCTCGGGGTGTGGCTGGTTTCCGCGTCGAACACCGTCACGGCCGGGGCCTCGGGGCTGGTGTTCGGGCTCTTCGGCTATCTGCTGGTCCGCGGGTTCGTGGAGCGGCGGGTGCTGGGCGTGCTGGTCGGCATCGCCATCGCCGCGTACTGGGGGGCCGGGATCCTGACCGGCATCCTGCCGGCGAACACCGCGGTCAGCTGGCAGGGCCACCTCTTCGGCCTCCTGACGGGTGTGGCCTGCGCGTTCCTGCTCGGCCGCCGGACCGCCAACTCATCACGATGGCGCCCTCGACAATCTCCATCCGGTACCCGGGGAACATGTCCTCGAACCGGCTGAGCTGCGAGTGCAGGCGGTCGCTGTCCGAGACGGTCACGTCAGCCTCCCTGTCCATGCACTCGATGGCAGGCCGGAGCGCAGCCACAGGGTCAGGTCCCGAGCGGCGAGGTCCCGTGGGGACACGCGATGGAGCTACAGCGTGAGGCCCCGGGCCACCAGGTCGGCCAGGGCGCAGACGAAGAGCGCCATGCCGATGAAGCCGTTCACCGTGAAGAAGGCGCGGTTCAGGCGGGACAGGTCGTGCGGCTTCACGATCGTGTGCTCGTAGAGGAAGGCCCCGACGACGATCACCAGGCCGAACCAGAAGAAGGGGCCGGCGTCCGTCGCCAGCGCGTACCACGCCAGCAGGGCCGTCGTCACCGCGTGCGCGCCCCGCGCGCCCCACAGGGCCGCCGGGACGCCGAACCGCGCCGGGACGGACTTGACGCCGTCCGCGCGGTCCGCGGCCACGTCCTGGCAGGCGAAGATCAGGTCGAAGCCGCCGATCCAGACGCCCACCGCCAGGCCCAGGATCACCGCGTCCCAGGACCACTCGCCGGTGATCGCCAGCCAGGCGCCCACGGGCCCCATCGCCTGGGCCAGGCCCAGGATGGCGTGCGGGAAGTTCGTGAACCGCTTGCCGTACGGATACACCACCATCGGGATCACCGCGACCGGCGCCAGCGCCAGGCACAGCGGGTTCAGCAGCGCCGCCGAGCCGAGGAAGACGGCCAGCGCGATGCCGGCCCCGGTCCAGGCCGACCGTACGGACACGGCGCCCGTGACGAGCTCGCGCCCGGCGGTACGCGGGTTCCGCGCGTCGATCTCCCGGTCGATGATCCGGTTCGCGGCCATCGCGAAGGTCCGCAGCCCCACCATGCAGACGGTGACGAGCAGCAGCTCGGCCCAGTGCATGGTCCGGTCGAGCCGGAACATGGCCGTCAGCGCCGCGATGTACGCGAACGGCAGCGCGAAGACCGAGTGCTCGATCATGACGAGCCGCAGGAACGCCTTCACCTTGCCGGTCGGCTGCGGCGCCGGGCCCGGTCCGATCACCCCGTCGGCGGTCGTCATCATGCGAGGGCTCTCCGGAACTCTTCGAGGTCGGCCAGCAGTTGCGCCGCCGGGAGCGCGCCGAGCTCCAGGGTGTGGGGGCCGGCGGCGCCGTCCTCCTCGTCCTCGGGCGGCGTGACCCGGGCGGTGATCACCCAGTCGCCGCCCGACGGGCGGGCTTCGAGGCCCAGGAAGTCGCCGGCCTCGACCTCGAACGGCTCGCCCGACGCCAAGGCGCCCTGGAGCTGCTCCGCGAAGCCGTCCGCCTCGGTGTCCCGGGCGCCGGGGAGCTCGAACTCTCCGTGTCCGGCACCGTCCTCGTACATCAACGCCCAGACGTCACCGGGTCCGGCGAACTCCTCGGGTGTGACGCCCGCCTGCTCGGCGGCCACCCGGACTCCCGGGTCCGCCGGGTCGATCTTCGGGCGCAGCAGTGCCACGTAGACGTCGCCGGCGCCGAGGAAGAGCTCGGGACCTCCCACCACGATGGGGCTCACAGGCCGTACTCCTTCCAGCGGCGGTCCACCAGGGCCGCCGTCGCCGGGTCGGACTCCACCATGTCGGGCCAGCCGCCGTCGCGGGTGTAGCCCTCCTCGGGAAGCTTCTTCGTCGCGTCGATGCCCGCCTTGCCACCCCAGAACTGCTGGTACGAGGCGTGGTCGAGGTGGTCGACCGGGCCCTCCACCACCGTGAGGTCCCGGGAGTAGTCCGTGTTGCCGAGCGCCCGCCAGGAGACCTCGTGCAGGTCGTGGACGTCGCAGTCGGCGTCCACGACGATGATCAGCTTGGTCAGCGACATCATGTGCGCGCCCCAGATGGCGTGCATGACCTTCTGGGCGTGCTTCGGGTACTTCTTGTCGATCGAGACGATCGCGCAGTTGTGGAAGCCGCCCGACTCGGGCAGGTGGTAGTCCACGATGTCCGGCACGATGATCTTCAGGAGCGGGAGGAAGAAGCGCTCCGTGGCGCGGCCCAGCGGGCCGTCCTCCGTCGGCGGCCGGCCCACGACGATCGACTGCAGCAGCGGGCGCTTCCGCATCGTCACGCAGTCGATCTTCAGCGCGGGGAACGGCTCCTGCGGGGTGTAGAAGCCCGTGTGGTCACCGAAGGGACCCTCCGGAAGCATCTCGCCCGGCTCCAGCCAGCCCTCGATGACGACTTCGGCGTTGGCCGGGACCTGGAGCGGGACGGTCTTGCAGTCGACCATCTCGATCCGCTTGCCCGCGACGAACCCGGCGAACAGGTACTCGTCGATGTCGCCGGGCAGCGGCGCGGTCGACGCGTACGTCACGGCCGGCGGGCAGCCGAAGGCGATCGCCACCGGCAGCCGCTCGCCGCGCTTGGCGGCGACGGCGTAGTGGTTGCGGCTGTCCTTGTGGATCTGCCAGTGCATGCCGATGGTGCGCTTGTCGTGGCGCTGGAGGCGGTAGAGGCCGAGGTTGCGCACGCCCGTCTCGGGGTGCTTGGTGTGGGTGAGGCCGAGGTTGAAGAAGGACCCGCCGTCCTTGGGCCAGGTGAAGAGGGCCGGGAGCCCGTCCAGGTCGACGTCGTCGCCGGTGAGGACGACCTCCTGGACGGGCGCGGCGTCGCCCTTCACCTTCTTCGGCGGCACGTGCACCATCGAGCCGAGCTTGCCGAACGCCTCACGGACCCCGATGAAGCCCTGCGGGAGCTCCGGCTTGAGCAGGCCGCCGATCTTCTCGCTGATCTCGCCGTACGACTTGAGGCCGAGGGCCTTCAGGAGGCGGCGGTCGGTCCCGAAGACGTTCATGGCCAGCGGCATCGCCGAGCCCTTGACGTTCTCGAAGAGGAGGGCGGGGCCCCCCGCCTTGTTCACTCTGTCGACGATCTCCCCGACCTCGAGGTACGGGTCGACTTCGGCCTTGATGCGCTTGAGGTCGCCCTCCCGCTCCAGAGCCCGGAGCAGCGAGCGGAGATCGTCGTAAGCCATAGGGGCCAGTATCCGTCACCGACTAACCTGGGAGTGTCACCGGGGCCCGAGGCGGGTCCCCCGTCACTGCTGGGGAGTCGGTCCCACACCGTGCTGCGCTATCTGCCGTTCCTGCTGATCATCGCGCTGACCATCTACGCCTTCATCGACTGCCTGAACACCCCCGAGGAGGAGGTCAAGCACCTCCCCAAGGTGGTCTGGGTGCTCATCATCCTGCTCTTCTCGATCGTCGGGCCGGTGGTGTGGCTGTTCGCCGGCAGGCAGCGGTCCGCGGTCGGCGGCGGCCGGGCGCGCCGGACCCAGTGGGTCGCGCCCGACGACAACCCGGAGTTCCTGAAGTCGCTCGGCGAGGAGCGCGACAAGAACAAGGACCGGGACACGGACAAGGACTGAGCGCCACGGCGCCGGCGCCGTGTGGCGCAGCGCACAATTGAACACGTTCAAGGCTGCTGCAACAATGAGCGGATGCCGGAGAACTGCGGAAGGCCGCGGGTCGTCGACACGATCCTGCGCAATCTGCTCGCGTACGGGATCGCCGTCGCCGCCCTGCTCACCATGGCCGGCGGCAATCCGCACAGCCACCACACCGCCCCGGCCGTCTACGACGCGCGCGCCGACGAGATCGTCGGCACCTGGCGCTGCGTCGGTGGCACCGAGGTCGTCTTCCGGGCCGACGGGAGCGCCGCCGTCACCCTCCTCGACGGGCAGGAGCGGGACTACGACCACGGCTGGCGGCTCTCCGGCTCCGGCACCTGGAAGCTGATCAGCCGGGAGCCGGCCGGCTGGAACTACGGCCAGCACGTCCGCCTCCACCTGCCCGCCCCGGCCTCCGCCGGAGCCAGGGGCGACGCACCGGACCGGCAGGCCGCGCCCGCACGGTACAAATGGACCTTCGAGCTGCGCCGTGACCACCGGCAGACCCTCGAGCTGTACTTCTTCCTCGGCGAACCGGGCGCGCGCAGCGCCTACGTCCTGGAGAAGGACGCGTAGGACGCGCGCAGCTCCGCCCAGCGGGCGTCGGTCCACCGGGACCAGTCCGCCGGATGGCCTTGCAGCGCGGATTCGAGCAGCTCGAAGTGGTGGTGCCAGCCGGCCAGGCAGTCGAGGCGGTCCTCGTCCGAGCCGGCCCGCTCGTTCAGGAAGCGGATCACGGTCGAGTCCGTCCCCACCGCCTCCAGGTGGAACCGGATCCGGCCGTGCTCGCTCACCGTGTACTCCACGACCCGCTCGACGTCCCAGGCCGTGACGTGACCGGATACCGTCGCTCCGCCGTTCAGCCAGCGCAGCGTGACGACCCCGCCGAGCCGGCGCTCCAGGACGTCCGCCGCGGCCAGCCAGCCGCGGAGCCCTTCCGGCGTGGTCAAAGCAGGCCACACCGTCTCGTACGCGCTCGGCACGTGGACCTCGAAGCGCAGCAGCCAGCGGTTCCCGCCGCGGCTCTCACTGGTGGCATGACTTACGGGTGCCATGCCACCAGCGTCCCACTCCCGCGGGTCAGACGCCTGCGTACGAGTGCTTGCCGCTGAGCAGGATGTTCACGCCGTAGTAGTTCCAGATCCAGCAGGCGAAGGCGAAGAGCGCGAGGTACGCGGCCTTGCGGCCCTTCCAGCCGGCGGTGGCGCGGGCGTGCAGGTAGCAGGCGTACGCCACCCAGGTCACGAAGGACCAGACCTCCTTGGGGTCCCAGCCCCAGTAGCGGCCCCAGGCGTCGCCGGCCCAGATCGCGCCCGCGACGATGGTGAAGGTCCACAGCGGGAAGACGGCCGCGTTGATGCGGTACGAGAACTTGTCGAGCGAGGCCGCCGAGGGCAGCCGCTCCAGCACCGAGGAGCGGAAGCGGCCCGGCGTGCGGCCCTGCTCCAGGTGGCTCTCGTAGGAGTCGCGGAACAGGTAGAGCACCGCGCCGGCCGCGCCGATGTAGAAGACCGCGCCGCAGAAGATCGCGGTGGAGACGTGGATCCACAGCCAGTACGAGTGCAGGGCCGGGACCAGCTGGTCGCTGTCGGTGTAGAGCCAGGTGGTGGCGATGCCCAGGTCCAGCAGGACGGTGGTGACCAGGATCAGACCGAGCCAGCGGACGTTCTTCTTCAGCGCCAGGAGCAGCAGGTAGGCGCCGACGGCGACGGTGGAGAAGGTCACCGAGAACTCGTACATGTTGCCCCAGGGGGCCCGCTGCACGGACATCGCGCGGGCCACGACGCCGGCCGCCTCGATGAGGAAGCCGAGCGCGGTCAGCGAGACCGCGATGCGGCCGTACAGGTCGCCGTTCTCGGTGCCGCCGGCCGCGCCGGGGCCGTCCGGGACGTCGCGGGTGCCGGCGGCGGAGCGGGTGACGACCTTCGGCTTGTCGAGGACGGCCGTGCCCCCCTTGCCGCGCACCTGGACGGCGGGGGCGTCGGCGGCCCCGGCCCCGGCGGCCTTGGTGCTGGTCAGCGCCGCGGCCGTACGGCCCACCTTGCTGCGGCTGCCGAAGGTCCACTCGGCGATGTGGGCGAGGAAGGCGAGCGTGTAGACCGCCATCGACGAATAGACCAGGTAGTTGCTGATCTGAGCCAAGTTCTCGTTGACTTCGGCTGCGAGCGGCGTCATCCGCGCTCCCCTTCGACAGTTTCCTTGACAGGTTGGTCGGGCGCCGTGGGCGCCTGCTGGTGGAGGGCGGCGGCGAGCTGCCCCAGCTCCTCGGGGAGCTTGGCCGACTCGCTGCGGCCGAGGCCCGCCATCTCGACGACGGTCACGCCGTCCTTGCCGGCCACCGCGCGCACCCAGACCCGGCGGCGCTGGATGAACAGCGACGCGGCCAGGCCGCCGATGGCGGCGATGGCGCCCCCGAGGGCCAGGCCGCTGCCCGGCTGCCGGGTGATCGAGAAGGTGGCCCAGCGCTCGACGCCCTCGAACTTCACGGTGCCCGCACCGTTCGGCAGCTCCATCGCCTCGCCGGGCAGCAGCCGCTTCTTGAACAGCTGCCCGTCGGCGTCCTTGAACTCCTGCATCTTGGAGGTGTTCAGCTGGTACACGTTCTGCGGCAGGCCCGCGTCCACGCCCAGGCTGCCGTGGTAGGCGCTCAGCGCGAGGACGGGGAACTTCAGGTCCGGGAACTGGGAGAGCATCGTGCCCTTGCCCTCACCGGCGAAGGTCGGCACGAACATGGCGTTGAAGCCGAGCTGCTCCTTGTTGCCGTCCTTGTCGCGGTAGCCGTCCGGGACCTTCACGGCGCCGGAGGAGCTGAGGTTCGCGTCGAAGGGCAGCATGGGCACGGCGTCCTTGAAGACCACCTTGCCGGTCGGGTCGGTCACCGAGACGATCGGCGCGTAGCCGTGGCCGAGCAGGTAGACCTTGGACCCGTCGACCTCCATGGGCTTGTTGACCTGGATCTCGCGCTTCTGCGGTGCGCCGTCCGCACCGTCGCTGAAGGTGACGTACGCCTTGAAGTCGCGGGCTGTGCCCTTCTGCGGGCCGCTCTCCTCGTACGTGGCGTCGAACTTGTCGAGCGTGAAGGAGAAGGGCGCCAGGTCGTCGGCGCTGAAGAAGCTGCCGTACTTGAAGTCGTCGTACTGGGTCAGCGTGTTCGCGAAGCCCTTGCCGCGCAGCACGAGCTTGCCCCCCTCGGACTTGAACAGCTGGCCCCAGGCGAACGCCACCAGCATCACGATCAGAGCGATGTGGAAGACCAGGTTCCCGGCCTCGCGAAAGTAGCCCTTCTCGGCGGCGACGGAGTCCGTGCCGGCCTCGGTACGGAAACGCCGGCCGCCGAGGACGGTCTTCGCGTGTGCGAGCACCTCGTCGGGGGACTTCTCCGTACGCCACGTCGCGTACGCGGGCAGCCGGTCGAGGCGCCTGGGGGCGCCGGGCGGGCGGCCGGTGAGCTGGCCGACGAACTGCCAGCTGCGCGGGACGATGCAGCCGATCAGCGAGATGAACAGCAGCAGGTAGATCGCGGAGAACCACACCGAGCTGTACACGTCGAAGAGCTGGAGCTTCTCGGCGAGCGGGACCCAGAAGGAGTGGTCCTTCTTCCACTGGGCCACCTTCATCGCGTCGACCTGGTTCTGCGGGACGAGCGAGCCCGGGATGGAGCCCAGGGAGAGCAGGAAGAGGAGGATCAGCGCCACCCGCATGGAGGTGAGCTGCCGCCAGAACCAGCGGATCCAGCCGATCACGCCGATGCCGACGGGGCCGCCGGCGTCCTCCGCTGGGGCGGTGGACAGCTGCGCGCCGGCGGCGGCTTCGCTTGCGTCTGCGGCGTCCGCGGCTTCCGCGGGTTCCTCGGACGGGTTCGGCGCCTCGGTGGACGCCTTGTCTGTCGTACTCATGTGTGTGTAGTCCTCAGATCCCCACCGTGAAGCCTTGGGTCCAGCTCTGCATGTCGTTGACGATGCTGGCCCACAAACCTGTGACGAGCAGCAGACCGGTCAGGACCAGCATGCCGCCGCCGATCCGCATCACCCATGCATAGTGCTGCTTCACCCAGCCGAAAGCGCCGAGCGCCTTGCGGAAGGCGATCGCGGCGAGGATGAAGGGCAGGCCCAGGCCCAGACAGTAGGCGACGGTCAGCAGCGCGCCCCGGCCGGCGCTCGCCTGGTCGATGGAGAGCGTGTTGACCGCGGCGAGGGTCGGGCCCATGCAGGGGGTCCAGCCGACACCGAACAGGACGCCGAGCACGGGCGCGCCGAGCAGGCCCGCGGTCGGCTTCCTGTGGAAGCGGAACTCGCGCATCGTCAGGCCCGGGATCAGGCCCATGAAGAAGAGGCCGAGGACGACCACCAGACCGCCGAGGACCCGGGAGATGATCTCCCGGTTCTCCTGGAGCGTGCCGCCGAAGTACCCGAAGAGCGCGCCGGTGGAGACGAACACGGCCGTGAATCCGGCGATGAACAGGCTCGCCCCGGCCAGCATCCGGCCGCGCCGGGCCTCGGCGAGGTCGGCGCCGCTGATGCCCGTGACGTACGAGAGGTAGCCGGGGACCAGCGGCAGCACGCAGGGCGAGAAGAACGAGACGAGTCCGGCGAGGACCGAGATGGGCAAGGCCAGCATCAGGGCCCCGTCGAGGACCGTCGTGTTCACGCCGGCCGGCTCGGCGGCCAGGGTGAGGAGCTCGGGGACCACGAGGTCACTGCTCCGCGAGAACGGGGTCGATCATGGAGCGCAGCTGCTCGCCGTTGATCGCGACGAGGGTGCGGGCGGCGATCTTGCCCTCCTTGTCGAGGACGATCGTGGAGGGGATGGCCTGCGGGTTCAGCGTGCCCGCGGAGAAGCGGAGGATCAACTTCCCGTCCGGGTCGTAGAGGCTCGGGTAGGCGATCCCGAAGTTCTCCTCGAACGCGACGGCGTTCTGCTTGCTGTTGTCGCGGGTGTTGATGCCGACGAACGCGACGTCCTTGCCGCCGTCGGCGAGCTCCTTGGACACCTGCGCGAAGTACTTGGCCTCGTTGCGGCACGGCGGGCACCAGGAGCCCCACACGTTGAGGACGACGACCTTGCCCTTGAGGCTGGTGACATCGAGGGTCTTGCCGTCGACGGTCTCGCCGTCGAGCTTGGGCGCCTCGGTGCGCGAGCCCTTGGCGACGGTGGAGATGCCTCCGGCGCCGGTCACGTAGTTGCCGCCGGCGGAGCCGTTCGGCTTGCCGCCGCCGTCGCCGCACGCCGACAGGGTCACGGCGCTCGCGAGGGTCACCGCGGTGAGCAGGAGAGCACGGCCAATTCTCATGTGAAAAGTTTCGCATGAGCGATTTGCGGATCTTTCCCGCCCCCCGACGGTGCGCCGAGCCGCTGGTCAGCCGGTCGGCCGGTCGCCCGGTCAGGCAGCGGAGAGGTACGTGTTCCAGCCGCCGGTCGGCGGCTGCCCCGGGGCCAGTTCCTGGAGCCGGGCCAGCAGCCTGGGGTCCTGAACGTCGAGCCAGTCGGCGAACTGCCGGAAGGAGACCAGCCGTACGTCCTTTTTGTCCGACATGCCCTTGAGGGCTTCCTCGACGGCGTCCATGTAGATGCCGCCGTTCCATTCCTCGAAGTGGTTGCCGATGAAGAGCGGCGCGCGGTTCGTCTCGTACGCGCGCCGGAAACCGCCGAGATAGGTGCCGGTGGCCTGGGTGCGCCAGGCCGGGTAGTTGGAGGGCACGCCCCGGGTGGTGTTCTTCGACTGGTTGGCGAGGATGTTGTAGTCCATCGACAGCACCTCGAAGGAGTGCCCGGGAAACGGCATGGACTGCAGCGGCAGATCCCAGATGCCCGCCTTCTTCCCAGGCCACACCTGGAGGCCGCCGGGCGAGGAGGCGTCGTAGCGCCAGCCCATCTTCTGCGCGACCGGCAGCATGCCGTCCCGGCCGAGCAGGCAGGGGGTGCGGCCGCCGACCAGTTCCTTGCGGTAGTCGAAGGGCAGGGGTTCGAGGTCGGTGAAGCCGGTGTTGGTCCGCCAGTTGGTGACGAAGGACACGGCCTGGTCGATCTCGCTCTGCCAGTCGTCCGGGGTCCAGCGGGCCACGGAACCGGAGCCGGCGCAGAAATGGCCGTTGAAGTGGGTCCCGACCTCATGGCCGTCGAGCCACGCCTCGCGGACGCACTTCAGGGTGCTGCGGACGTTCTCGTCCTTGAGGTAGCCGATGTCGGAGGCCCCTGCCGGGTTGTTCGGCGGCTTGTAGAGGTCCTTCTTCGACTCGGGCAGCAGGTAGATGCCGGAGAGGAAGAACGTCATGGCCGCGCCGTGGTCCTTGGCGAGCTTGAGGAAGCGCGGGAAGAGGCCGTTGCCGATCTCCCCCGCGCCGTCCCAGCTGAACACCACGAACTGCGGTGGGGTCTCGCCCGGCTGGAGCGGTACGGGCTTGTCCGGCTGGCGGGGCTGCGGGCCGGAGTCGGCGGTGGAGCCGTCACCGATCGGCCGGGCCGGGGGCGCGGACCCGGACGGGCCGGAGCCGCCGGGCCCTGGGCCGGGACGGGCCGGGCGGCCGTCGGCGCCGCAGCCGACGACCCCGGCCGCCACCGCGGCTGCGCCGAGTCCGAGCAGTCCCCTTCGAGTGAAGTCGCGCTTCGCGTCGCTCATGAATAGTCACATAAACGGACTTTTCAATGAAGTCGAGGCTCCGCGCGGCGATTCGACAGGACTTGTATGAACTTTTAGGCGCCGAAGGCCTTCGACTTGCCCTTCACCGGCTTCGCCCCCGCGAGCAGATGCGCCGGGACCAGGTCCCGGGCCGGCTCGCTGTAGCCCACCGACACCAGCCGGTCGCCCTGGTACGTGAACGACGTCAGCGAGGCCAGCGTGCACTGCCGGCGCCGCGGGTCGTGCCACAGCCGGCGCTTCTCCGCGAAGCTGCGCACGATCCAGATCGGCAGCTGGTGGCTGACCGCCACCGCCTCGTGGCCGCGGGCCGCATCGCGCGCCGCCTCGATGGCGCTCGTCATCCGGACGACCTGCTCCACGTACGGCTCGCCCCAGGACGGCTTGAACGGGTTCGTCAGGTGCTTCCAGTTGGCGGGCTTGCGCAGCGCGCCGTCCCCGACACCGAAGGTCTTGCCCTCGAAGACGTTCTCCGCCTCCAGCAGCCGCGCGTCCGTCGCCACGACCAGGCCGTGGCCCTTGGCGACCGGCGCCGCCGTCTCCTGCGCCCGCTCCAGCGGGGAGGAGACCACGTACGTGATGTCACGGTTCTGCAGGTGCTCCGCGACCCGCTCGGCCATCTCGCGGCCCAGCTCGGAGAGGTGGTAGCCGGAACGGCGCCCGTAGAGCACCCCGTCCGGGTTGTGCACCTCGCCGTGCCGCATCAGGTGGACGACGGTGATCTCGCTGCTGCTCATGCGGTCCTCTCCGGGGTGGCCTGCGCGGCGGCGCGGGCGGCGGCGGGCAGCGCAGCCGCGATGCGCTCGACCGCCTGCTCGTCGTGGGCGGTGGAGACGAACCACGACTCGAAGGCCGACGGCGGCAGGTACACGCCCTGCGACAGCATCGAGTGGAAGAAGCCGTTGAAGCGGAAGGACTCCTGCTTCTTGGCGTCGTCGTAGTTCTTCACCTCGTCCTCGGTGAAGAAGAGGGAGAACATGTTGGACGCGGTCTGCAGCCGGTGCGCCACGCCCTCCTTGGCGAGCGCGTCCGTGACCAGGCCCTGGATCTGCGCGGAGACCGCGTCGACCTTCTCGTACGCGGCCCCGTCCAGCAGTCGCAGCTGCGCGAGGCCCGCGGCGGTGGCGACCGGGTTGCCCGAGAGCGTGCCCGCCTGGTAGACCGGGCCCGCCGGGGCCAGGTACCCCATCACGTCGGCGCGGCCGCCGAACGCCGCGGCCGGGAAACCGCCGCCCATGACCTTGCCGAAGGTCATCAGGTCGGGCTTGACCCCGTCGACGCCGTACCAGCCGGCGCGGGAGGTGCGGAAACCGGTCATCACCTCGTCGGAGATGTACAGCGCGCCGTTCTCGCGGCACAGGTCCGCGAGCCCCTGGTTGAACCCTTCGGCCGGGGTCACGACGCCCATGTTGCCGGGCGCGGCCTCGGTGATCACGCAGGCGATCTCGCCGGGGTGCGCGGCGAACGCCGCCCGTACCGCTTCCAGGTCGTTGTAGGGGAGCACGATCGTGTCGCCGGCCTGCGCCCCCGTCACCCCGGGGGTGTCCGGCAGCGCGAAGGTCGCGAGCCCGGAACCGGCGGCGGCCAGCAGCGCGTCCACGTGGCCGTGGTAGCAGCCTGCGAACTTCACGACCTTGGCCCGGCCCGTGAAGCCGCGCGCCAGCCGGATCGCCGACATGGTCGCCTCGGTGCCCGACGACACCAGGCGGACCTGCTCGACGGGCTCGATGCGCGCGACGATCTCCTCGGCGAGCGCGACCTCGCCCTCACCGGGCGTACCGAAGGAGGTGCCGCGGGCGACGGCGGCCTGGATGGCCTCCACCACGGCCGGGTGGGCGTGGCCGAGAATCATCGGCCCCCACGAGCAGACCAGGTCGACGTACTCGCGGCCGTCGGCATCCGTCAGGTACGGACCGGTACCGGACACCATGAACCTGGGCGTTCCGCCCACGGCGCGGAAGGCGCGCACGGGAGAGTTCACGCCGCCAGGCGTCACGAGGGACGCGCGGTCAAAGAGAGTCTGCGAGACTTTGGCTTCATACGGGTACGGGTAGCTCACACCAGCCATGGTCTCATCAGGCCGCGACTGACTTGCGGACGGGCGTTTCACCGCGCCGCCCCTGGGGAGGTCACTGCCATGATGATCAGGCTGCGTGGCGGGGGCCGCGGGGCCGGGGCAGGCAAGACCAGTCGGGTGGAGATATGCAACGCGGTGGTGGACCGGGCGAGGGTATGGACGGCCTCGACCCGCAGCGCGCCCGCGAGGCGCGCGAAGCCCGCCGCCGAGGCAAGCACCGGCGCCGGGCAGCGGACGCGGCCGATCCGGTACCCGGGCCCCTCGAGGACCCCGACGGCCTGCCCAAGGGCCGCGGCATGGGTGTGACGTACAAGTACTTCGGCGCGCCCGACGGCGCGACGGCGGCCCGCGTCCCCGTCACGATGCGGCCCGAGGAGCTCGGCGGCGACGAGCTCGGCATGGGCGGCCTGTTCACCAAGATCAAGCCGGAGACGGTGGCCGCGATGGTCCTGACCGGCATCGAGGGCATACCCCTGCACAAGGTGCCCCCGCTGGAGCTGGTCGTCCTCCACCCCGACTACGCGGTGGTCAAGCTCCCGATGACCGTGGTCGACCCGCTGCGCGGCATCGGCGAGGAATCGGTCGGCGCCGCGGCGTTCATCTGGTCCACGGTCCCGGACCGCGGCGGCCCCCGCGACGCCTTCAACGTCTACCAGCTGCTCCACGAGTGGCAGGACTTCAGCCACCGCCTCCACGAGGCGGGCCACCAGCCGTACTGCCTGGTCTGGCCCTGACGGCTTCCGGTCGCCCGGTCAGCCGGCGGCGAGGGTCTTCAGGGCGCGCTCGCGCAGCGGGGCGATCCGGATGCGCGAGGCGGCGCCGTCGTGGACGGCGTTGGTGACGATCACCACGTACCGGCCGGTGGCGGGAGCGAGGTGGAGGCTCGTACCGGTGAAGCCGTGGTGGTACGCCACGGTGCCGCCCGCGGCGAGGATCCAGCCCAGACCGCGCTGCAGCCCCGGCTCGATCTCGGCCTGCGGGACGAGGCCGGCCCGCAGCCACCCGCCCAGCGGACTCCCGTCCCCGGCGAGCAGGTGCTCGGCGTACGTGGCGAGGTCGGCGGCCGGTGCGAAGACCCCGGCGTGGCCGGCGACGCCGCCCATCACGGCCGCGTTCTCGTCGTGGACGGCCCCCCAGAGCCGGTCGTGGCCGTCGTGCCGCTCGGTCGGCGCCACCCGGGGCGACTGCGCGACGGGACCGTACGCGGTGTCCGCCATGCCCAGCTCGGCCCACAGGACGGCGGCGAGCTCGTCCAGCGGCTGCCGGTGCACGTGGGCGAGGGCCAGGCCGAGGAGGATGTAGCCGCGGTTGATGTAGCGGTGCGTGCCCGGCAGGTTCTCCATGAGCTCCCGGCAGATCAGCTCGTGCAGGGGCCGCTCGGTCAGGTCGTAGAGGTCGAGCCGGGTCGCGGCCCGCAGGCCCGAGGTGTGCGAGAGCAGCTGCCGCACGGTGGCCTCCGCGCTCGGCATCGAGCCCTCCATCGGCGGCAGGAACTCCCGTACCCGGGTGTCGAGGTCGAGCAGGCCCGCGTCGACGGCACGGCCGACGAGCGGCCAGGTTGCCGTGACCTTCGTCAGGGACGCGATGTCGTAGACGGTGTTCTCGTCGGGCGTGCCCGGGCCCGTGAACGGGGAGACGACGCCGGCCGACCGGACGGTGCGGTCCCCGCCCGCCGTACCGCAGACGACGACCCCGCCCGGGGTGACGCCGTCGGCGACGATCTCGCGCAGCGCGTCGTGCAGTCCGCTGGTCTCGGCGGTCGTGAACGGTACGGCCTGGTTCATCTGTGCCTCCGGCTCGGTGGTGGCCTCTGCTCTCACCACCCAGCCTGGCCATCCCGTCGCACCAGTGCCCGTAGCCGCGCCGGAGGCGGCCGGGGCTCGGCAAGGCCCCGGCGGGGGCCCGCCGGGCGCGCCCCGCCTGCGGCAACACCGTAAATTCGGCCGCGCCGCCGCGCCCCCGATGGCATGCTGACAGCGTGAACGGACCCGGCATTCAGCTCACCCTCGCCCCCGAACTACGCCTGTTCGCCCCGCCCAGCCGGCGCGCCAAACGCGTACCGACCGCCACCGACGGCGCCTCCAGCCTCGGCCACGTCGTCGAATCGGCCGGCGTCCCGCTCACCGAGGTCGGCCGGCTCCTCGTCGACGGCCGCGAGGTGCCCGTCTCGTACGTGCCCAGCGCGGGGCAGTCCGTCGAGGTCTTCGGCGTCGAGCGCCCCCAGCACGTCCCCGGCGCCCCGCCGCTGCGCTTCCTCCTCGACGTCCACCTCGGCACCCTCGCCCGCCGCCTGCGCCTGCTCGGCGTGGACGCCGCGTACGAGAACGAGGACATCGGCGACCCGGCCCTCGCCACCCGCTCCGCCGCCGAGCAGCGCGTGCTGCTCTCCCGCGACCGCGGACTGCTGCGCCGCCGCGAGCTCTTCGCCGGCGCGTACGTCTACAGCGACAACCCCGACGAGCAGCTGCGCGACGTCCTCGGCCGGTTCGCCCCCGCCCTCGCGCCGTGGACCCGCTGCACCGCCTGCAACGGGCCGCTGCGCAACGCCGACAAGGAAAGCGTCGGCGACCGCCTCGAGAGCGGCACGCACCGCTCGTACGACGTCTTCGCCCAGTGCACGGCGTGCGAGCGCGTCTACTGGCGCGGCGCCCACCACGCCCGCCTGGAGCGGATCGTCAGCGAGGCCGTGGAAGAGTTCGGCGGCGTGGCCACGCCGTAGCCCGGCGGAGCCACGCCCCGGTCAGAACGCGTACGCGTCGCCCGTGTCCAGCGCCAGCACCGCGTGCTGGTTGTTGGACAGGTCCCGGTCGGACGCCCCGCCGTTCCACCACGTGTCGATCCGGACCACCACCTCCGGCTGCCGCTCCTTCAGCTCCAGCAGCAGCCCGATGTGCCGGCCCCGCCCGTGCAGCGGCAGCGCGCCCGTTTCGCACACCACCTCGCGCAGCCCGGCCCGCGCGCAGCCCTCCGCCAGCTCCTGCCGGTCCGCGAGCTCCGCCGACAGCCGCACCCGCAGCGTCGCGTTCGGCAGCGGGGCCGGCCCCTCGTTCTGCGGCACCACCCACACCCTCAGCCGCCCCTGTGCCAGGGACACCCGCCCGTGGTACGCCACGTCCGCCTCGGGCCCGGTCCACGCCCCGGCCCTTCCGGACATCCCCGGCACCCCGGGTACCCCAGGTACCCCGGACACCCCGAGCACCAGCAAGCCCGCCACCACCACACTTCGTACGGCACCACGGCGCACCGCCACCACCTCCACGCGCGGAGGCTAGCCAGCACCGCCCCCCACCGGTCGGACCATCACACGAACGAGGGCGAGCCCCTCCCCCAACCGGCGGGCGCCGCCCCGGCCCCGGAACCCGCCTGCGTACGCTTCGCGCCATGCTGATCGCCCGCTCCGCCGCCCTGTTCGCCCTCGCCGCACTCCTCGAGATCGGCGGCGCATGGCTCGTGTGGCAGGGCGTCCGCGAGCACAAGGGCTGGGCCTGGATCGGCGCCGGCGTCATCGCCCTCGGCCTCTACGGCTTCGTCGCCACCCTCCAGCCCCAGGGCGACTTCGCCCGCGTCCTCGCCGCGTACGGCGGGGTCTTCGTCGCCGGCTCCCTCGTGTGGGGCATGGCCGCCGACGGCTACCGACCCGACCGCTGGGACATCGCCGGCGCCCTCGTCTGCCTCGCCGGCATGACGGTGATCATGTACGCCCCGCGCGGCCGCTGAGCCCCGCCTATGCTGGCGGATGTCCGCCCGTACGAATGACCGAACGACCGAGGAGCCCGCACATGAGCACGGCCGCCACCCGAACCGCCGTAGTCACCGGCGCGAGCAGCGGCATCGGCGCGGCCACCGCCCGGCAGCTCGCCGGCGCGGGCTACCACGTCGTCCTCACGGCCCGCCGCAAGGACCGCATCGAGGCACTCGCCGCGGAGCTCACGGCAGCCGGCCACTCCGCCACGGCCCACGCCCTCGACGTCACCGACCGGCCCGCCGTCGACGCCTTCGCCGCTTCCCTCGACCGCTGTGACGTCCTCGTCAACAACGCGGGCGGCGCCATCGGAGCCGAGCCCGTCGCCACGGGCGACCCCGCCGACTGGCGCACCATGTACGAGGTCAACGTCATCGGCACGCTCAACCTCACCCAGGCCCTCCTCCCCGCCCTCGTCGCCTCCGGCGACGGCACGGTCGTGGTCCTCTCCTCCACCGCCGGCCACTCCACGTACGAGGGCGGCGCCGGCTACGTCGCCGCCAAGAACGGCGCCCGCGTCCTGGCCGAGACCCTCCGTCTGGAGATCGTCGGCCAGCCCGTCCGCGTCATCGAGATCGCCCCGGGCATGGTGAAGACCGAGGAATTCGCCAAGACCCGCTTCCGCGGCGACGCCGAGAAGGCCGAGAAGGTCTACGCGGGCGTCGCGGCCCCCCTCACCGCCGACGACGTGGCCGACACCATCACCTGGGCCGTGACCCGCCCCAGCCACGTCAACATCGACCTCCTGGTGGTCCGCCCCCGAGCCCAGGCCTCGAACACCAAGGTCCACCGCGACCTCTAGACGATTCCCGCCGCCTTCGGATGCGGCATGAGGGCCGCCGGCTTCGACCCGGCGGCCTTCGCCGCACCCGGCGCCCGCTCTGGATCCGCGGCCGACGTCGGCGTCGGCGTCGGCGTGAAGTGCGGCAGCACGACGCCCCCGGGGCCGCATCACGCTCGACCTCTCCGTGGACCGCCTCCTCGACGGGGACGAGGACTGAGCACGCGGAGGGGCCCGGACCGCTCACGACCGGCCCGGGCCCCTCCACTCCCCCGACAGCTGCGCCCGGGCCTCAGCCCTTCACGCAGATGACCTGCTTGAGCTTGGCCACGACCTGCACGAGGTCGGTCTGCTGGTCGATGACCTGCTCGATCGACTTGTACGCGCCCGGGATCTCGTCCACCACGCCCGAGTCCTTGCGGCACTCCACGCCCTTGGTCTGCTCCGCCAGGTCCCGCGCCGAGAACCGCTTCTTCGCGGCCGTCCGGCTCATCTTCCGGCCCGCGCCGTGCGAGGCCGAGTTGAACGACTTCTCGTTGCCGAGGCCCTTCACGATGTACGAGCCCGTCCCCATGGAGCCCGGGATGATCCCGTAGTCACCGCTGCCGGCGCGGATCGCGCCCTTGCGGGTGACCAGCAGGTCCATGCCGTCGTACCGCTCCTCCGCCACGTAGTTGTGGTGGCAGCTGATCTCGCGGTCGAAGGAGACCTTCGCCTTGCGGAACTCCCTGCGCACGACCTCCTTGAAGAGGCTCATCATCGCCGCGCGGTTGTACTTGGCGTACTCCTGAGCCCAGAAGAGGTCGTTGCGGTACGCCTCCATCTCCGGGGTCGCGGACAGGAACACCGCCAGGTCCCGGTCGACCAGGTTCTGGTTGTGGTCCAGGCTGCGGGCCACGCCGATGTGGTGGGCGGCGAGCTCGTTGCCGATGTTCCGGGACCCGGAGTGCAGCATCAACCAGACCGATCCCGTCTCATCAAGACAGAACTCGATGAAGTGGTTGCCACTTCCGAGCGTTCCGATCTGCTTCGTGGCACGCTCCTGACGGAATTTGACCGCATCGGTGAGGTAGTCGAAGCGCGCCCAGAGGTCCTCGTACCCCGCCTCCGAGAAGCCGTACAGCCGCGACGGGTCCACCGCCTCCTTGTGGAGGCCCATGCCCACCGGGATCGCCTGCTCGATCTTCGAGCGGAGCTTGGACAGGTCTCCGGGGAGGTCGTTCGCCGTCAGGGACGTCTTCACCGCCGACATGCCGCAGCCGATGTCCACCCCCACCGCCGCCGGGCAGACCGCGTCCTTCATCGCGATCACCGAGCCGACCGTGGCGCCCTTGCCGTAGTGGACGTCCGGCATGACCGCCAGGCCCTTGATCCACGGAAGGGTGGCGACGTTGTGCAGCTGCTGCATCGCGCCGGCCTCGACCGACGCGGGGTCGGCCCACATCCGGATCGGGACCTTCGCCCCCGGCACCTCTACATACGACATAAGACTTTAATCCCCCGAGAAGCGTGAAAAAATCGTTATACGCAAAAAGCCTCGCTCTTAGCCCCAAATCAGACAGGGGACCGGCGCCAGCACCAGCGTGTGCGATAGACATTGTGTTCATCCGCGTCCGAAGCGCGGCAACGCATTTTCCTGACCGCCGGGCCGCCGGCCGGTCGAAGGGAGCCAGTGGACGTGCAGCGCAAGGCGGTACGGCGACGCCGACGAGTCCTGCCGGGCATCGCGATGCTCACCGCACTCATGGCCGGCCTCACCGGCCTGACCGGGTGCACCAGCGGCAACGGCGTCGGGGACGACACCGACGCCAAGGCGGGCGACAGCAGCCCCGCCCCCGCCCCGGCCGGCAAGTACCGGAGCCTGCCCGCGCCGTGCAGGGCCGCCGATGGCAAGCGCCTCAAGGCCATGCTCCCGGCCGCGGACACCCTCACCGACGAGCAGCGCACGCAGCTGTACGCCGGCACCGCGGACACCTCGTACGACGGCGACCGGCACGTCGGCTGCCGCTGGACGGCGCAGACGCCCGAGGAGACGCGGCTGCTGTCGGTCGGCTTCGAGCGCGTCGTCTCGTACGACCGGACGCTCATGAGCGACGACGACAAGACGCGGCAGGTTTACGTGCGCCGGCTGACGGACGCGCACCTGCCGTTCCCGGGCCCCTCGCCGAGCCCCGCCGCCGGTACGGCCACCAGCCCCGCCCCCTCCGCCCCGCCGGCCGCGAGCGCTCCTCCGCCGGCCGGGCAGTCGCCGTCGCCCGGCACCGGCAGCCCCTCCGCGCCGCCGCCCGAGCTCGGCTCCCGCGTCATCGAGGGGCTCGGGACCGAGGCGTTCCTCGAGGACAAGCTGAGTGCGGCCGGTGCCAGCGCGGCGCAGGCGCGGACCGTGCGGATCGTGTTCCGCACCTCGAACGTCATCGTCACGGTCGAGTACAGCGTGCAGCCCGCGCTGCCCGGTACGGTCCCATCGAGCCCCGAAACCCAGGACAGGGCACGGCAGTTGGCGCAGGCCCTCGTCGAGCGTTTCAACGACTGAGAGGGCGGTCGGAGCGGGCGCGGGGGGCTCGGCGTGACGGCGCGCACAGCAGGCGCGCGCCGCGTCGGGCTACCGTTGCTCGGGTCCCGCGCCCGCACCACACCCCGCACCACGCCCGCACCGCGTCCACAGAACGCGCCCCACTACGTACTGAAGGAACCATGCACCGATCAGCCTCGCGTCTCACTCGCCTTCTCGCCTGCGCAGCCGTTCCGGTGATCCTCACCGTCGCCGGCTGCTCGTCCGACTCGGGCAAGGACTCGGGTTCGGGCGGCGACAAGAAGCCCGGCGCGTCCTCGTCCGCCAAGCCGAGCGGCAAGGCGTCGGCCACGCTGGAGAAGGCGGCGTTCGCGACGCTGTCCGACCCGTGCAAGTCGATCCAGACCGCGACCGTCGACACCCTCGTCCCGGAGGCGAAGGACAAGAACGGCACGGCGACGAAGTCGAACGACCTGACCACCCGCGCCAGCTGCTCCTGGAACGGTCTGGACGAGGACGGCCTGAAGGGCTCGCAGTACCGCTGGCTGTCGATCTCCCTGGTCCGCTACGACTCGCACGCCTCGCTCGGCAGCGCGAACAAGCGCGCCGAGGAGCAGTTCAACAAGCAGGTCGAGACCGCGAAGGCGGCCGAGGGCGCGCACGACGTGAAGGTCGAGCAGGCGGGCGGCATCGGGGACCAGGCGTCGTCGGTGGTGTACGGCGTGAAGAAGGACGTCGACTTCTTCAACACGACGATCGTGGCGCGCACGCAGAACGTCGTGATCACGCTCGACTACAACGGTGCGGCGTACGAGGGTGCGGGCGCTCCGGATCAGGCCAAGCTGCTCGAGAACGCGATCGCGGCGGCGAAGGAGACGGTGGCCTCGATCGGCACCGCCAACCAGCAGCAGAAGCAGCCTGAGCAGCAGGCTTCTCCCTCCGCGCAGTAGGCGTCGGCGGATCCGGGCGGCGCCGGGGGTGCCCGGCGACCCCTAACGGGAGGCTGACATTCAGTCACCTGTGCAGTCACCCGTACGCTGTGCCTGCCGTAGCTCGACAAGGGGAGGGGATCGCGGGTGGCCGCGATGCAGCTGACTCGTACGCACCGGATACTCATCGGCGTCGTGGTCGCAGGAGCCGTGGTCATCGCGGGGATCGGTTTCGCGGGCTCGTACGCCGCGGTCCGCGCGCTCGCCCTGCAGAAGGGGTTCGGGAGCTTCTCGCTGGTGTTCCCGATCGGCATCGACGCGGGCATCTGTGTGCTGCTGGCGCTCGACCTCCTGCTGACGTGGATCCGGATCCCGTTCCCGCTGCTGCGCCAGACGGCGTGGCTGCTGACCGCGGCGACGATCGCGTTCAACGGCGCGGCGGCCTGGCCGGACCCGCTGGGCGTGGGCATGCACGCCGTGATCCCGATCCTGTTCGTGGTCACGGTGGAGGCGGCCCGGCACGCGGTGGGCCGGATCGCGGACATCACCGCGGACCGGCACATGGAGGGCGTGCGCATCACGCGCTGGCTCCTCTCCCCCGTCCCCACGTTCAAGCTCTGGCGCCGGATGAAGCTGTGGGAGCTGCGGTCGTACGAGCAGGCGGTCGGCATGGAGCAGGACCGGCTGATCTACCAGGCGCGACTTCAGGCCCGGTACGGGCGGGCCTGGCGCCGCAAGGCCCCGGTGGAGGCGCTCATGCCGCTCCGGCTGGCCCGGATCGGCGTCCCCCTCTCCCAGACGGCCCCGGAGGGCCTGGCGGCGGCGGGCATCGACCCGATGCTGCTGCCCCCGGCGGCCGCGGCCATCGCGACGGGCACCGCGGTCCCGGCGTCCTCGGCTCCGGCTCTGGAGCCGGGCGCGGCGGGCCAGCCGGGCTTTGCGGGCCAGCCGGGCGGAGCCACGGGGGGCGCGGGCCTGCCCGGCGGAGCCGGAGGCCAGGCGGGCTTTGCCGGCGCAGCCGCAGGTGCCGCGGGCCAGCCGGGCCTCCCCGGCGCGGCGTCGGCCCAGGCGGGCCTGCCGGGCGGGGCCGGAGGCCAGCCCGGCCTTGCCGGCGCAGCCGCAGGCTTCCCCGGCCGGGCGGTCCTGCCCGGGGGAGCCGGCGGCCCTGCGGGCCAGGCCGCGCCGCAGGCGCAGGCCACGGCTTCCGCCCCCGGGGCGGAGCCCCGGTTGCGGGAAGGGGCGGGTAGCGGAACAGCTCCGCAGGGCCACACCCCGCTCCCCTTCGCGGTAGACCCGACGGCCATGCCCGCCGCCCACGACAGCGCCTGGTTCGCCGCCCCGCTGGCCCCGCAGGCCGCGTACGAGGGCGGGTACAACCCCCAGTACGTCGAGGGTCTGGAGCCGACCCCGGTCATGCCCCCGACCGGCCCGGACCAGGACGTTCCGCAGCAGGAGCAGCTCCCCGTACCGCCCACCGCCGATGACGACGATTCCGCCTCCGACTCGGACTCCGGCTTCGACCAGGTCAAGTTCAACGAGGCGGCCTACGAGGTGTTCCGCTCGTACCTCGACGAGCACTCCGACTTCCCGACCCCGGAGCAGGTGGACATACACCTCTCGGACCGCCACGGGATCGACCACCCGCGCAGCTCCTCGATGATCCGCAAGCTCATGCCGGGCCTGAAGCTGCGCTACCAGCGCGAGCTGGAGAACGAGCACATCGCCTGAGCCGGACCGGGCGCAGGACCCACGCCCCACGACCCACATGCCAAGGGCCCGCACCCCCGAGGGGTGCGGGCCCTTCCGCATCCACGTCAGGCGGCGAGCAGCTTGCGCACCCGGTCCGCGCCCACGGCGAGGAGCAGCGTGGGCAGGCGCGGCCCGGTCTCCCGGGTCACGAGCAGGCGGTACAGCAGCGCGAAGAACGAGCGCTGCGCGACCTTGAGCTCGGGGGTGGGCTTGGCGTCGGGCTCCAGGCCCGCCATCACCTTCGGCACGCCGTAGACGAGCGTGGTGAGCCCGTCGAGCGACCAGTGCGAGTCCAGCCCGTCCACGAGCAGCCGCAGCGACTCGCGGGCCTCGTCGTCCAGGGAGGACAGCAGCTCGGTGTCGGGCTCCTCGCGTACGAGGGTCCGCTGGTCGGCCGGGACCTGGGTGGTGATCCAGTTCTCGGCGCGGTCCAGGCGCGGCCGTACCTCGTCCAGCGAGGTCAGCGGCTGCGACGGGTCCAGGTCGGCCAGGATGCGCAGGGTCTGCTCATCGTGCCCGGCGGTGATGTCCGCGACCGACGCGAGGGTCCGGTACGGCAGCGGGCGCGGGGTGCGCGGCAGCTCGTGCGAGGCGACGCGTACGGCGCGGGTGTGCGCGGCGGCGTCGGCCGGCAGGACGGAGCCGTCGGCGACCTTGGCCTCGAGCTTGTCCCACTCGTCGTAGAGCCGCTGGATCTCCTGGTCGAAGGCGATCTTGAAGGACTGGTTGGGCTTGCGGCGCGCGTACAGCCAGCGCAGCAGCTGCGGCTCCATGATCTTCAGCGCGTCGGCCGGGGTCGGGACCCCGCCCTTGCTGGACGACATCTTGGCCATGCCGCTGATGCCGACGAACGCGTACATCGGTCCGATCGGCTGCTCGCCGCCGAAGATGTGCACGATCTGGCCGCCGACCTGGAAGGACGAGCCGGGCGAGGAGTGGTCGACGCCCGAGGGCTCGAAGATCACGCCCTCGAAGGCCCAGCGCATCGGCCAGTCGACCTTCCAGACCAGCTTGCCGCGGTTGAACTCGCTGAGCTTGACGGTCTCGGTGAACTCGTCCTCGGTGCAGACGTACGTCATCTCGGTCGACTCGTCGTCGTACGAGGTGACCTTGGTGAAGTCCTTGCCGCACTGGCCGCAGTACGGCTTGTACGGGAAGTACCCGCCCTCGGCGCTGCTGCCGTCGTCCTCGGCGGCAGCGCCGGAGCCCTCGGCGGCCTCGAGCTCGGCCTCGTCGACCTGCTTCTGCTGGGGCTTCTTGCCGCCCGGCTTCTGCTTGGTGCGGTACTGGTCGAGGACGGCGTCGATGTCGCCGCGGTGCTTCATCGCGAACAGGACCTGCTCGCGGTACGCGCCGGAGGCGTACTGCTCGGTCTGGCTGATCGGGTCGTACTCGACGCCCATCTCGGCCAGGGCCTCGACGAAGGCGGCCTTGAAGTGCTCGGCCCAGTTCGGGTACGCGGAGCCGGCCGGGGCGGGCACGGAGGTCAGGGGCTTGCCGATGTGCTGCGCCCAGGACTCGTCGATGCCCGGGACGCCGGCCGGGACCTTGCGGTAACGGTCGTAGTCGTCCCAGGAAATGAGGTGACGGACCTCGAAGCCGCGGCGGCGGATCTCGTCGGCGACCAGGTGCGGGGTCATGACCTCGCGGAGGTTGCCCAGGTGGATCGGGCCGGAGGGGGAGAGTCCGGACGCGACGACGACGGCTTTGCCCGGGGCTCGGCGCTCCGCCTCGGCGATGACCTCGTCCGCGAAACGGGAGACCCAGTCGGTCTCGGTGCTGCTCTGGGCGCTCTGAGCCACGACACGTCCTTCTATCTCGAATGCTGGCTTCAGCCATTCTCCCAGACGGAACGGGCCGCTCCGGGGTTGCCTGCGGGCCCCTTCTGTCCAGGACCTATCCCGGGCACCGGACAGTCCCCACGTGGGATACTCGGCACTTGTCGGAACAACCAAGTGCACCTTCAGGCACGACCTCACAGGAACGGCAGCTCATGGCCTCGGTCCCTTCCCTCGCTTCTTCCGTCAATCAGCGCGTCGCGGACGCCCTCGCCTCGGCCCTGCCGGAGGCCGGTGGCGCCGACCCGCTGCTGCGACGAAGCGACCGGGCCGACTTCCAGGCCAACGGCATCCTGGCGCTCGCGAAGAAGGCCAAGGCCAACCCGCGCGAGCTGGCGACGGCCGTCGTCGGGTCCATCCCCGCAGGCCCGGACGCCGACCTGATCAGCGAGATCGAGGTCTCGGGCCCCGGCTTCCTCAACATCACGGTCTCCGACCGGGCGATCATCGAGACCCTCGCCGCCCGCGCCGGCGACGACCGCCTCGGTGTCCCGTACGCGGCGAACGCGGGCACGACGGTGATCGACTACGCGCAGCCGAACGTCGCGAAGGAGATGCACGTCGGCCACCTGCGGTCGGCGGTCATCGGCGCGGCGATGGTCGAGATCCTGGAGTTCACGGGCGAGAAGGTGGTCCGGCGCCACCACATCGGCGACTGGGGCACCCAGTTCGGCATGCTCATCCAGTACCTGATCGAGCACCCGCACGAGCTGGACCACAAGGCGGCCGCCGATGGCGACGACACGCTGGAGGTCTCCGGCGAGGAGGCCATGTCCAACCTGAACCGCCTGTACAAGGCCTCGCGGGCGCTCTTCGACTCGAACGAGGAGTTCAAGACGCGGGCCCGGGCGCGGGTCGTCGAGCTCCAGGCGGGCGAGGCGGAGACCCTCGCGATGTGGCAGCGGTTCGTCGACGAGTCGAAGATCTACTTCTACTCCGTCTTCGACAAGCTGGACATGGACATCCAGGACGCGGACGTCGTCGGCGAGTCCGGCTACAACGACATGCTGATCGAGACGTGCAAGCTGCTTGAGGAGTCGGGCGTCGCCGTCCGCTCCAACGGTGCGCTGTGCGTGTTCTTCGACGAGTACAAGGGCCCGGACGGCAACCCGACCCCGCTGATCGTCCAGAAGTCCGACGGCGGCTTCGGCTACGCCGCGACCGACCTGTCGGCGATCCGGGACCGCGTCGGCAACCTGAAGGCCGACACCCTCATCTACGTGGTCGACGCCCGCCAGTCGCTCCACTTCAAGATGGTCTTCGAGACGGCCCGCCGCGCGGGCTGGCTGAACGACGAGGTCAAGGCCGTACAGCTGGCCTTCGGCACGGTCCTCGGCAAGGACGGCAAGCCGTTCAAGACCCGCGAGGGCGAGACGGTCCGGCTGGTCGACCTCCTCGACGAGGCGGTCGACCGGGCCACGGGCGTCGTCCGCGAGAAGGCGGAGAAGGTCGGCCTGTCGGAGGAGGAGATCGTCGAGAACGGCCGGTACGTGGGCATCGGCGCGGTCAAGTACGCCGACCTGTCCACCTCGGCCGCGCGCGACTACAAGTTCGACCTGGACCAGATGGTCTCGCTGAACGGCGACACGTCCGTGTACCTCCAGTACGCGTACGCCCGGATCCGGTCCATCCTGCGCCGCGCGGGCGACCGCAACCCGGTCGCCCACCCGGAGCTGGAGCTGGCCCCGGCCGAGCGCGCGCTGGGCCTGCACCTGGACGGCTTCGGCGAGCTGATCGCCGAGGCGGCCGCGGAACACGCCCCGCACAAGCTGGCCGCCTACCTGTACCAGCTGTCCTCGCTGTTCACGACGTTCTACGACCAGTGCCCGGTCGTGAAGCCGGAGCCGGAGCTCGTCGTCGGCGAGAACCGCCTGTTCCTGTGCGACCTGACCGCCCGCACGCTCACGAAGGGCATGTCCCTCCTGGGCATCCGCACCCCCGAGCGCCTCTGACGGCTCTCGCCCCGCCGGTGTGACGAGGCGCACAGGGAACGTCCTCCCTGTGCGCCTCCTCTGTTGGGTGTCGGCCGTCGACACCCGAGGGGGAGCTCCCATGAACGAGACAGCACGGCGCCGTACGGGGATCGCCGTGAGCGGGCTGCTGGCCGCGGACGGGCTGGTGCACCTGTACTGGGCCACCGGGCGGACCTGGCCCGCGGAGAGCGAGCGGGCGCTGTCCCTCGCCGTCCTCGGCACGGAAGTGTCCTTCGCTCCGCCCGTCGTCCTCCCGCTGGCGGCGCTCACGCTGACGGCCGCCGCCGCCGTTCTCGGCCACGCGTACGGGCGCGGCGGACGCGTCACGCGGCTGGCCACGGGGGCCGTCGCGGCGGGGCTGGCGGTACGGGGCCTGGCGGGCCTGGGGTGGGCGGCCGGGCTCCTCGACAGCCCGGCCGGCCCCTTCCACGGGCTGAACCTGTTCCTCTACACACCCGCATGCCTCGGCTTCGGCTGGGCGGCCGCCCGGCTGGCCCGCTCCCGGTGACCCCCGCCGAACGCGACCGCGGCGTCGCCCTCGCCCGGGCGGCCCGCGCCGGCAACACCCTCGCGATGCACGACCTCCTCGACCACCTCACCCCGTACATCGCCCGCATCTGCACCCCCATCGCGCTCGCGGACGGCCCGGACGCCTGCCAGGAGGCCCTGGTCGCGGTCTTCCGCGCCCTGCGGTCGTTGCGCGATCCGGAGACGCTGTACGGCTGGGTCCGCGCCATCGCGCTCCGCGAGGCGGTGCGCATCGCCCGCCGCGCGGCCCGCGCCCGCCCCGCCGAACTCGCCGACCTCCCCGGCCCCGGGGACCCCGAGCTCGCCGCCGACATCGACGACGTCCTGGCCCGCCTCTCGCCCGACCACCGGGCCGTCCTGGTCCTGCGGGACGTGGAGGGCCTGGACGAGGAGTCCGCGGCAGCCCTCCTCGGCGTCCCGCCGGGCACCGCCAAGTCCCGGCTGCACCGGGCCCGTACGAGCTTCCGAAGGGCATGGTCCGCATGACGTACGCACTCGACGAGGTGAACCGCCTGCGGATCATGGCCGCGGGAGTCCGGGGCGCCCGGGTCGCCGAACAGGTCGTCCCCGCCCCCCTGGACACCGTCTGGGCGGTGATGGGTGACCTGGAGGGCGAGTTCGGCCGCTTCCAGCCCGACATGCGCAGCATCCGCGTCGTGCGGACGACCGGCGACCGGGTGGAGGCCCTGGCCCGCAGCAAGTACGGCTTCCGCGCCCACTTCCGGGGGGTGCTGCGCCCGGGCTGGTGCTGGCTGCAGAGCCGCTTCCTGATCGTCGGGATGGCGGCGGCACCCGACCCGTCGGGCGGCACCCGTGTGGCCCTGACGGGCGGCGTACGCATCCCCGGTCGCGCGGCGGTCGTCCCGTTCGGGACGTCGGGCGAACTCACCCGCGCGCTGACCCGCCTCGAGGCCCGGGTGGACCGGCGGGCCGCCTCGGGGGCGGCGCAGCCCCGGATCGGAGCCGGGCGCCGCCCGCGGCTCAGTCCCTGAAGCGGTCCCACCAGCGGCGCGGCAGCGCCTCGGGGGTCGCGGGTGCCTCGGGGGTCGCGGCTGCCTGGGGCTCCGCAGGCGCTTCGGGCTCCGCGGGCACGGCAGGCCCCCCGGGCGCAGCAGGCCCCGCGGGCGCGGCAGGCTCCGCAGCCGCTTCGGGCTCCGCGGGCACGGCAGGCCCCCCGGGCGCTGCGGGCATCGCGCGCAGCTGCGCGGCCACCGCCCGGACCGCCGACTCGTGCCCGGCGTTGCCCACGGCACCATGGAGGGCGGCCGCCCGCTCGAAGGCTCCGGCGGCCTCGGCCGGGCGGTTCAGCTCGAGCAGCGTCAGCGCCAACCCCTGCACCGCGACGGCCTCGTTGTCGCGGTCTCCCGTGGCGGCGAGGAGGTCGCAGCCCTGCCGCTGAGACTCCAGCGCCTCCTCCAGCCGGCCCGCCAGCCGGTGGAGCCGGCCCAGATTGCCCAGTACCGCGCCCTCGCCGTGCCGGTTCCCCACCTCGACGAAGAGCGCGAGGGCCTCCTCGTACCGGGCCTGCGCGGCGCCGAGCCGCTCGTCCCCGGGCCCGGCCGCGTCATCCGTCAGCGAGGCGCCGATCCCGTTGAGCAGCCAGGCCACCGCGGCCCGGTGGCCCAGCTCCCGCAGGGTGGCCAGGGCTTCCTCCCGTACGGCAAGCGACTCCTCCCGGCGCCCGGCCTCCCAGAGCATGTCCCCGAGCACGCCCTGCGCGGTCGCGGCCCTGTGGTCGTCCCCGGTCTCCTTCAACAGGCGCTGGGCCTGCTCGCACGCGTCCACGGCCTCGTCCACCCGTCCCGACTGCTTCAGGACGCGCGCCAGGTTCACCAGTGCCGTGGCCTCCGCATGCCGGATCCCCTGCGCGCGGAAGATCTCCAGAGCCTGCTCGTGGGCCTCGCGGGCCTCCTCCCACCGGTGTTCCCGGGTGTACAGGGACCCCAGCAGGTTCAGCGACCGGGCTTCGCCCAACGGCTCGGAAACCTCGCGGAACAGGACGAGGGCCTCGTCCAGCAGAGCGCTCGCCTCCGCCATCTGCCAGGCGTCCAGGTGCGCCATGCCGAGGTTGTACAGCGCCGCGCCGACGTCGGTCCGATCGCCGCTCTCCCGGCCGACCTCCAGCACGTGGTGAGCGACCACGACGGCGTCCGGCGCATGACCGTAGAGAGCGAGGTACGGGGCGAGCCGGGCGGCCAGTTCGACGGTGATGTCCGGCCGGCCGGCTGCGGCGGCGAAGCCCACCGCGGCGACCAGCATCGGGCGCTCCCTGTCCAGCCACTGCAGCGCCTGCGCCACCGAGGGGAGCCCCCGCCCGCTCGCGGCCCGGCCGTCCACTCCCAGCGCGTGGCAGGCCACCGCGGCGTCGAAGGCCAGGCTCGCCAGGAGGGCGTCGGTCACGCCCTCCCGCCCGTCCTGCCCGGCCTGCTCCTCGCCCCGCTCCCGCGCGTACAGCCGCACCAGATCGTGCATGCGCCAGCGCCCCGAGCCCACCGGCTGCTCGATCAGCATGCTGGCCCGTACGAGCGCCGCCAGCGAGGCCCGTACGGCGGCGAGCTCCTCGGGCGGGCCGTCTGGCCGCGGCAGGGAACCCCGGGTCAGCAGGTGGGCGTACGCGGTCGCGCAGTCCGGCCCCGGCACCACCGTCAGCAGCCGGAGCAGCCGCGCCTGGTCCGCGGGCAGCCGTGCGTACGAGAGGTCGAACGCGGCCCGCACCCCGACCGGGACGTCCCCGTTCCCTTCCTCGCCGATGTGGAGGGTCGCCAGCCGGGTCCGCGCTCCCGACAGCTGCCGGGCCAACTCGCCCGCGGGCAGGCCCGGATCGCCCGCGAGCAGCGCCCCCGCCACCGTCAGGGCCAGCGGCAGCCGCCCGCAGTGCTCCGCGATCTCCGCCAGCGCAGCGGGATCCCGCTCCGGCCGCGGGTCCTCGGGCCAGGTCCGCAGCAGCGCCCCGGCGAGGAGCTCGGCCGCCGCGTCCGCCGCGAGCTCGTCGAGGGCCACGATCCGCGCCGAGAACCCGGGCGCCACGAGCCGGTGGCGCGAGGTGACGAGCAGCCGGTGCGCGTCCTGGGCCGGTACGAGGTCCCGTACCTGGGCCACCGACCCGGCGTCGTCCGCGACGATCAGCACCCGCTCCCCGGCCTGCGCCCGCGCGGCCAGCTCGGCCCGGTACAGGTGCAGCCTGGCCTCCGGGGACGCCGGCATGTCGCTGTCGCGGATGCCGAGGTGGCGGAGCATCTCCTGCACGGCCTGCGGGCCGCTCACCGCGCCGTTCGGGGCGTAACCGCGCAGCGCGAGGAAGAACACCCGGTCGCCGAACCACCCGAGCTCCACGGCCCGGTGGGCCGTGGCCACCGCCAGCGCGCTCTTGCCGACCCCGGCCAGCCCGGCGACGACGGCCACGCGGGCCCCGCCGGGAGCGCCGGGCCGGGCGGGCCCGGGCGGTTCCAGCACCCCGAGCAGCTCCTCGACGGGGCCGTCCCGGCCGACCAGCACGGCGGGCGCCTCGGGCAGGCCGGACAGCGCCCGGGGCGCGGGGGCTGCGACGGCCCCGTACGTGACGTAGTCCCCGGCCACCTGCGTGATCGTCGCGTTCCCCTCGGCAAAGGCCCACTGCTCCGTGGGCCCGCCGGTCACGGGGTCCCGCCCGGCTCACCGCCGCCGGTCTGCCGGATCCGGCTGTTGTCCCTGGCCCGGGCCTCCTGGTCCACCGGCCCCGCGGGACGGGCCCCGCCCGCCTGGCTGATCTCCGACGTCCCGGACGCCTCGGCCACCTGCCGTACGGAGCGCTCCGGAACCGGCGGCGCGGGGGGCGTGCCGGGCGCGAGGGGCGCCGTACCGGCCCACCAGCCACCGGCCAGCCCGACGGCCGCGGTCATGGCCCCGGCGAAGCCGGCGGCGACGGCCACGGCGTCGGAATCCTTCTCGGGCAGCCAGCCGAACGGATCGGCTTGGGCGAGCTTGAAGCAGACGAAGAAGACGACAGCCGAACCGACGAGCACGACAACCCACCGCAACGGACGCGACATTGACCCCCCATGACCCCTGGACCACTGAACTGACGGACCGATGAACTGACGAACTGACGAACCTCCGGGCCGAACCTCCGAAGCTAGCAGCGATACCCGTCGGGCACCTGCAACAGCGCCACGAACACCCACACCATCACCACGGCCCCGGCCGGCCCACCGAGCAGCCCGGCCGCCGGGCTGCGCCGCCCGACGTACCCGACGAGCACGCCCCACCAGGCCGTTGCGAGGAGCGCGAGCAGCGCCCCGTAGAAGAGGAGGGCGAGGCCGTTGGCCGACCCGTTGACCCCCACGCCGCAGGCGCGCCATGCGGCATTGAGCAGCACGGCCCCGAGCACTCCCGTGCCCATTCCGGCCGGCGGGGCGATCAGGCAGCCCAACTGCCCGCGCGTCACCCGGTGTTCCTGCCCTGGCACGTGCGCACATCTCCCCCCACTGTGCATACCGGTAAGACCCCTTCGGCACTCGCTGCACCCCACCTTGCCAGGCCACGCCGACGGCGCCCGCCGCCCCGCCCCGAGGTCGCCACCGGCCTCGACCGGATGCCCGTGAGGGACTCGAAAGTCCCTCACGGCCCCTCTCTCACCCTCGCTCAGTGGGTCAGCGGATATGAGTGCCGGCCCGTGGCTTCGTCGATCTCGCCATGAGCCTTCTGCAACATCTGGGACGCGAGATCCATGAGCGCGCGAGCGCCGGCGATCTCTTCCCCGACCCGCAGCTGCTCCGGGTCGGAGGGGTGACGCATGGCGTAGCCGTGCGCCCTCATCTCGGAGCCGTCGCCGAGTCTGACCATGGCCGCCGCACTGGTGCGATTGCCTTCCTCGGTGAATTCGAGCTCCACGTGCCACCCGACGAGTGTGGGCATGGTGCATCACCTCCAGGGGGTCACCCTGCCTCCAGGGTGCGCCCGGGGCGCCGGTAACGCGAGCGGGGGCGGGGCGGGGGCTGGGTCTGGGCGAGCGGCGTCGGAGCGGTCGGTCGGGACGACGGGGGGCGGGTCTGCGCGCTCGGCGGCGGGCGGGACGCCAGGGGGCCGGGGCCGGGTGCGCGGCGCCGGCAAGGCGGCCGGGACCGGGTGCGCGGCGATCGATAAGGCGGCCGGGGCCTCGGGGGCGGTCCGTCGACTCGGCGTCGGAGGCGTCGGCCAGGACGCCGGGGCGGGCCTGCGCGCTCGGGGTGGGGAGGGAAGATCGGGGCAGGGGGCGGGGTCCCCGCATTCGGCGTCGGAGGTGTGTCCGGGGGTGTCCCGTCAGTCCACTGTCCTTCCGTGTCGTGCCGGGCCGTCAAGGGCGCTCCTCCTTCGTCGTCGCGTCGTTTCGGGTTGCCTTCCGCCCCCCTTTGCCGGCCCGGCCCGCCCCGGAATGCCATAAGACTGCCGGGAAGCCCCCGAAGGAATGGCCGGGGGGTTCATGTTCCGATTGGCCCAGATCAGAGATGCCGAGCAGGAGCCCCTGTCCATCCGGAGCCAGTCCCCAGGACCACGGAGGTGGAGCAGGATGG
>NZ_JNZY01000041.1 GCF_000717655.1 Streptomyces katrae | reverse complement strand
CGTGACCATGGACGAACGCGATCTCCTGGTGGACCTGCACGCAGTGGCGGCCATGGACGTCGACGGCCTGCTCCACCTCCTGGACCTGCACCGGCGCGCCGAGCGCATGCGCCTACGCGTACTGGTCACCGGCTGGCAACCCCAGCCCCAGCAGTGCATGGCCACCGTGGCCGGCATCCCAGGCCCCCGAGCAGCCACCGGAGAACGCTACGCCCTGGCAGGCTTCCGCCGACTCCTCGAGGAGAAAGCACAACGCGCACGGGAGCGCTCCGACTTCGCCGACGGCTGGCTGCCCCGCATCTAGCCACGCCCCGGCGTAGCCGCGGGCTGCCGTCCGGCCCGGGGCGCACATCGTGGAACTGACGGTTCGGCCGGACGCAATCGGCTCGCGCCTGGACGTCGGGTTCGAGGCCGAGGGGGAAGCGTCGGCCGCAGCGTGAGATGCCACCCTCGGGACCGCAGATTCGGGGACCGGGCACACTGAGATGGCGCCCCGAGCGAGTCATCTCAGGACGACGGGGTTCTCGGACACGCCGTCTCAGCCCTGAACACGTCGGTCGTACTCCCTTTGGTGCGCCCGGATTTCGTCCGCGTTGTCGACCGTCCAGTCGTACAACCGGCCGAACGGCTCCCGCAGGGATTCCCCGAGCGGGGTGAGGGAGTACTCGACCCCGACCGGCGAGGTTGGCAGCACGCGGCGCACGACCATCCCGTTGCGTTCCAGGCGGCGCAGGGTCTGGGTCAAGACCCGCTGGGTCACGCCCTCAAGACGGCGCCTGATCTCGTTGAACCGACGGGGCCTGTCAAGGACTGCCATCGCCATCATCGACCACTTGTCGGCGATCTGGTCGAGGATCGGGCGGCTGGGGCAATCGGACCGGTAGACGATGCCGGTGTCAGCGCCAGCGCCGGTTTCAGAAATGGCCATGCCGGTATCCTTCGCGATCCTTGAGATGCCGAAAGTGCGTTATTGACGCCGGTCGCCCACCACCGCACTGTAAGTATGCATCAGGAACCTAGATGCCTACCAGGTACCGATCGGATATCCCATGAACCACGACGCCTACGCGACTCTGCGGGTCAGTCGCGAGAGCGGCATCGCCCGCGTCACCCTCGACAATCCACCCGTCAACGTCCTGAACGCCGCCCTGATGGCCGAGCTCCGGCACCTGCTGACCGCGCTGAGGGACGATGACTCCGTCCGGGTGATCGTGTTCGACAGCGCCGACCCGGAGTTCTTCATAGCCCACGTCGACATGTCGCTCGTCGACACGCCGGACGCCTTCGACGACCTCGCGGCCGACCTTCCAGACGGCGTCAACGTCTTCCAGGCACTGGGGGAACTACTGCGGCACCAGCCTCAGGTGACCATCGTCAAGCTTGCCGGCATGGCGCGCGGCGGAGGGGCAGAGTTCGTCACGGCAGCGGACATGGCGTTCGCGGCGATCGGTCGCGCCGGGATCGGCCAAATTGAGGCTCTGATGGGCATCGTCCCCGGTGGAGGAGGCACGCAGTACCTCGCCAGTCGGGTCGGCCGCAATCGCGCCCTGGAGGTGGTGCTGAGTGCCGACCTGTACGACGCCGAAACCGCAGAGCGCTACGGCTGGGTCAACCGGGCCGTCCCTGCTGGCGAGCTCGACGACATCGTCGACCGCCTCGCCCGTAACATCGCCGCCCTGCCCGAAGGTGTGATCGCGGCAGCCAAACGCGCCATCGTCCCCGATGACCTGGCCGAGGGTCTCCTGCGGGAGCACGACGCCTGGGCGGGCCAGATCATTCGCCCCGCAACCGAGCAGGTCATCCGCGGCGGACTGGCCTACGGCGCCCAGACCCGCGACGGCGAGCGCGATCTGGAGGGACTGCTCCGCGGACTGGCCGGATAGGACCTGGACGAGAGCGCCAGCCACATACTCGCCGTTGCCCTGTCGGCCGCGACAGCATGCGGCTCGCTCACCTCAGCGCCGAGCAGGCCCGTCCCCCAGGGACACCGGCACGAAAGCCTCCCCCACCAGCCGGCCCCGCACACAGCCCAGGAACCCCACAACACAGAAGCGCGTCGCCGACCGTCCCCGCCTACCTGGCACTCAGCACGCCACGGCGGCTCCCGTCACCGTCATGGTGACCGACGCCCGCACCGTATGGCCCACCCGGCATGCCACCCGCGCGGTGAGGGGATGCCTCCTCGGACCAGACCCTTTCCGTCCCACGATGGGCGGCAACGGCCCTGCCGTGTTCGCCCTGGGGTCGTCGGCAGACTGTTTGGCCTGGTGGCCTCGGCGTCCGCGAGTGCCATGGGGGTACACCTCGACGGTTTTCTCCAATTGCAGCGTTCTCCGTGTTTGAAACCGGGTAGGTGGCACACAGGGACTTCCAGATGGTTCTCCATTGATCCGGAATTTGTTCTTGCCGACGATGAGAACACCGGCCCGTAGCTACGGGGAGGCAATGGTGAAGCGCACCCTGGGGTGGCACGGACATAAATGGAGACGTCGTTGGGCGCTTGTTCGGTGGATGCGACGACCTGTCGTGGGGCGGATCCTCTTGCGACTGACGGTATGGGGTTTGCGAGTGACGGTGTGGGCCGCTCGGCGGGCGCTGCGTCGCAGGATGAAGCGCGTCCTGCCTGGGTTACGGACGGACCGCGGCGACACACTAGGGCGCGAATGCCGGGTTGGCTTGGGTCCGCCGGGCTCGGAGCAACCCCTCGCAGCACGACCTCACCGAGTTCAGGTCACCGTGAGCCGTGCGTGCGGTGAACGAAGGAAACGGCTTCGCCCGCTCACGCAGGGAAGCCGTTTCGCATATCAAAGGGACCGGCGTCCGGTTGCCGTTTCCTGCTAATGCCTAGCGCGGCTGAAGAGGCGGAAGACGCCGAGGAGAATGAAGGAGCCGACGATGGCGGCGATCCACGTCGAAATCTCGAAGAAGCCGTCGATGGAGTCAACTCCGAAAATCACCTTACCGAGCCACCCGCCGAGCAGGCCGCCCGCGATGCCTATCAATATGGTGATGATGATGCCGCCAGGGTCCTTCCCAGGCATCAGCATTTTCGCGATGATGCCCGCGAACAGCCCGATAAGAATCCAAGCAAGTATGCCCATGATTCCTTCCCGTCTCGTCGCGTAAATGAGCGGCGCACTTCTACTTCCGTGCTGTTGAGGCGGATCCAACCCTTCGAGGCCGTACCCGCACCAACACCTTCAACCACTCGGCAAACGACCACGGAGCCGACGCGGTCAACTCAACGCGTCCTTGCCCTTCTCCTTGACGCGCCGGGCATTGCCCCGGGCTTCCAGAGCGGCACCCTTGGCGGCCAGAGTCTCCTTGCCCATGGCATGGGCTGCTTTCTTCACAGCCCTTCCCGCAACCCGCTCTATCTCGGCCTTCGCTTTCTCACCAGTGCCCATATCGTCCCCTTAAACGCCTTACGCTACGCATATGTCCTCACCGGCGACTCCCAAACGATTCATGCGAGACCCGTTCTCGGTGATCTCAAGGTCGTGGGGACAGCACGAGGCGCAGCAGGGCGTCGACGGTGTCCGCTGCCGGCCCCTCGGTGACGCAGGGGGCAGGCGGGCCAAGGTGCGCAGCCGTGCGGACCAGGCCGTTTCTCAGGGATCATCTGATCGTTTGGTTGATGTGTGTCATTGGCTGACGTGCGGTGGGCACGGATCGAGTCGTTGTTGCCGGACCGGGCTCCCGAGCGGGGTGGGCGGTGGCGTGATCACCGGCAGGTGATCGACGCGATCGTTCCGCCGAATACCCGGCCGGTCCCCGCGTGGACCTGTTCTTGGAGCTCGGGTGCCTCACCCTGCCCTGCCTCCGGAGCCGTCAAAGGCCCCGTCAAGGAGACGGCGAAGGGCTTGAAGCCGTGCCGGCGCAGGATGTGGGGCACGACCAGGATCATGGCCTCGGTGGCGCGGGCTGTGGTGATGTCGCCGAGGTCCTCGATCCGTTCGGGCTGCCAGCCCAGGTCGCCGAGCAGACCGGAGACGGTCTTCTTCGCCTGTTCGTCGTCGCCCGAGAGATAGGCGGTCGGTGGGGTTGCCAGGGTTTCGGGAGCGGTCATGACCATGAACAGCATGGTGTTGAGGGTCTTGACGACATGGGTGTCGGGGAGCGCGGCCTGGAGTTTCTCGGCGAGGCTGCTGCCGGGATAGCACAGGTCGCCGGGCAGGCCGTCACCGTCGTCGCGGGTTGCGTTGGAGACGTCGATGAGGATCTTTCCGGAGAGCTCGGCGTGCAGGTCGGCGAGGCGGTCCAGGGCGCTGTCGCCGGGCGTCGCGTTGATCACGATGTCCGTGGTGCGGGCGGTGGTGCGGTGGTCGGCGAAGGCGATCCGCGGGGCGAGTCCGGCGGTGCCGGCGGTGGTGTCTTCGGGGTTCCGGGTGCCGAGGGTGACGTGGTGTCCGGCTGCGGAGAGCTTGCCGGCGAGGTTGGTGCCGACGCGGCCGGCGCCCAGGATGCCGATGGTGGTCATGCGGTGATGCTCCTTGCGGTATGGGGTGGGGAAGAGCGGAGGCGTCCGGTCAGGCGATCGGCGAGAGGATCTTGAGGGCGGCGGCGTGGATGCCGGGGGCGGCGGCCAGGAAGTCGCGGCTGCCCGTGTTCCAGGGTTCGCCCGCCAGGTCGGTAACGGTGCCTCCGGCCTCGGAGACCAGCAGGGCGCCGGCGACCAGGCCGGAGCGGACGTCGGAGAACTGCCAGAACGCGTCCATGCGTCCGGCGGCGACGTGGATGAGCTGCATCGTGGCGGGAACGGACACCCGCACGACGAGGCCGTTGATGAGCATGGCGGTGACGGAGTCACCGATCCGCCGGAAGGTGCGCTCGTCCTCGCCGGGCTTGGCCTGGCCGGTGCCGATGAGCGCGGCGCCCAGGTCGGTCTTGGCGGACACCTTCAGGGGCCGGTCGTTGAGGCGCGCACCGCCGCCGGCGACCGCGGTGTAGGTGTCGCCGGTCAGCGGCAGGTGGACGACGGTGAGTACCGGCTGGTTGTCGCTGACCAGAGTGGCGGTGACGGCCCAGTCCTCCATGCCGTGGACGTGGTTGATGTTGCCCTCGGCGGGGTCGACGACCCACCATTCCCCCGGCGGGAGAGCGCCGCCGGCCAGCTCGTCCTCGGCCCACTGTGACCCTTGCCGGGCCTGCAACAGGGGTTCGCGCAGCACATTCAGTACCGCGTCGTCGTTGGCGTGGATCTCGCCGACGATCTCGTCCAGGCTCACGCCCCGGGCGTGGGAGGTGTAGCGGTCGCGCAGCGTGAGGCCGGCGGCCTTCACCGCGGCGGTCACGTCGGACAGCAGCGTCGTGCCGGCGTTGAAAGGCATGGCTGTGCTCATGGCGGGGCTCCTTGGGGAATCGGTGGAAGCGGGGGCGGTTGTCTCGCCCCCGCACTTCGAAAGTAGGCTGCCCGGCCATTAACAACAAGTGCATGCTTGTCACTTGTAGAGTTACTGACATGCAACTGGATCTGAACCTGCTCACGGCCCTGGACGCCCTGCTCGAAGAAGGCAGTGTTGCCGGCGCGGCAGCACGCCTCCACGTCACCGCTCCGGCGATGAGCCGCTCCCTGGGCCGCATCCGCAGGGCCACCGGTGACCAGATCCTGGTCCGCACCGGCCGCAGCATGGTCCCCACCACCCGGGCGCTGGCCATGCGCGCCCAGGTCCACACCCTCGTGCAGCAGGCCCACCAACTCCTTTCCGCGCAGCAGGAACTCGACCTGGCGGCACTCGAGCGGGTGTTCACCGTGCGCTGGCACGACGCCCTGACCGCAGCCTCCGGCACCGCCTTGATCACCGCCGTCCACCGCCAGGCCCCCGGCGTCCGACTGCGCCTGTCCGCCGAACCCGCAACGGACGACACGGAGCTGCGCCGGGGTGAGGTCGACCTCGAATCGAGCTCCAGCACTCCGCCGCTCCCCGACATCCGCCACCGGCTCGTCGGCAGGGACCGGCTCGTCGTCGCCGTCCGACCGGGCCACCCGCTCACCGAAGGCCGGCTGAGCCTCGAGCGCTACGCAGGCGCCGAACACCTCGCCGTCTCGCGACGCGGCAGTCTGCGCGACCCGATCGACGACGCCCTGACCACACACGGCCTCGAACGACGCGTCGCCGCCGCTGGGCCCACCGCCGCCTTCGCACTACAACTCGCCCTCGAGACCGACCTCGTCGTCACCCTCCCCGACGCCGTCACCCGCACGGCCCGGGAACAACTCGGCCTGGCCACACTGCCCTTGCCCCTGCCGCTGCCCGACGTCCCCCTGTACCTGTTGTGGCATCAGCGCTACGACAACGACCGCGCCCACACCTGGCTACGAGACCTGGCCACCGAAACCGTCCAGGCACTTTTCACACCACCGACCGCCACTCCACAGCCCCTCACCAACCAGCCCCGGCAGTAAACGCATACCCCCGGGGAAACGCCCGCGGCAGCCAACTACCGTTCTCGCGAACACCACCTACCCTGCCGATGGGAGCCGGGCCGAGGGCGCGGTCCGGCTACGGTCCGGCGCCCACGCCAACCGGGTGGGGGCGTCGCGCAGGACGGTAAGCGCTCGTACGGGTTGCTGAGCCGCACTAAGAGGCCATTGATCAATTGGATCTCCGGCCCCTTCTTACCCCGGTCGACAGGATTCGGAGCTGTCAGCTCCCTCCTTTGAGGGCCCACATGTTCACGGAGTCAATCGCGCACGACCAGTCCAGATCACCGCGCGATCCCAGTACGTCGAGGCTGACTCGGTCGGGGGAGTTGGCCCAGACCCGGGCGGCGGTCCACTCGGTGAATCGTCGGTGTGCGGTCGGCCCCGACGGCCCGGAGACCGGCGGCAGCCGCCTCCAGGTGCCGCGCCCGTGGTAGCCACGCTGATGGTTGCCGCGAGGACTTCGCGGTCACCGTAGTCGTCTTGAAGTGGTAGGCGTCCCAGCTCTCCGTGACCAGGTATGCCTAGCCGGGGCAGGCAGGGGGCAGCGTGCTGCGAACGGGCAGGATGGTGAACTGCGCGGTTTCTCCGGGGTAGGCCACGGGCCGGCGGGCGTCACGGCATGACGAAGCGACGAAGCCGGAACGTGTCCCGGCTGAGAAGGAGGGTCGGATGCGCCAGGTACGGATGTGGTCAGCGGCCCGGTAGACGCTGGCAATGTCGGCCTGGATGACGCGGCCGAGGTCGATCACGACGGGTCTGTTCAGGCTTCGACATACGCCACGATCGTGATCGTCTGCAGGGCTGTCACGTAGTAGACGACCCGGACCCCGTCGATTTCGTCTGCGTAGTCGCGCAGGAGGGTGCCGGGGACTTCGGTGCCGAGCCCCGGGTTGACGCTGAGGGCGACGATCGCGCGGTCCAGGCGGTGCGTCTCGTTCGCAGTGAGCTTCGTGAGCTGGGTCAGGGCGGGTTCGACCATGACGACGCGCGAGCGGCGCGCGGAGGGCTCAGGCGACACGGGGCTGCTCGTCGATGAAGCGATCGAGGTGGGCATCGCGGGCGGTCGCCCACAACTCGCCGGTCTCCGGAGACGGGTAGCCGTACGCGGCGATGCCCTCCACCACCGAGGCGAGGACATCGACCTTCCCCCGCTGCTCGGCCGCGAACGCGACGACGGACGCGGCAGCGCGCTCGTCAAGGGGCAGGCGTTCGAGCACGGGCGCGGTGGCCGGCTGTTCGCTCATCCGGGACTCCTGGGCTGTCATCTGGCGTGGTGTCACCACGGTATCGCCCGCCCCCGCGGGCCGGAATCCGCACCGGCGTGACCGAGAGCCGACAAGGCCGTTGCCGGGTGCCGCCGCCTGTCCTGCGCGGTCAGGAGCAGAACCAGGGCCTTGGAGCGGACGGTCCCGAGTCCGGTGGCGACCGTCTCGGCGGACGCGCCGCCGTCGCGCAGCGCGGGCGGGTGAGTGGGCCCCTGCACCCCTGCGGACCGGTGATCAGCCGGCAGCAGCTGGGAACGGCCGCCGCGCCCACGCCCAAGCGCAGCCGCTGGAAGTGCAGCGGGGGGGGTAGACGCCGCAGTCGTCGACGGGCCGGTCCGCGCTGGCCTCGGCGACCAGGCCGGGGTGGACGGGGGGGGGACGTCAAGGCTCCCCCAGGTCACCGAGAAGCGCACGGCCCTCCCACGGGTGCCCGGTTGCGGCCGCGGTGAGGTGCTCGGCGACCTGCCGGGCGGCTTCCGGTGTCGGCGCCGGGAGTACCCCAGCGGCACGGTGCGGCCGACCGCACGCAGCCGGCCGGCCCGATCGTGGCGGCCGAGAAGCAGGAGTTGCGGGCGGGTCAGGGTGCCGCCGGTGCCGGCGCCGATGACCGCTTCGGTGGTGTCTCGTCTTCTGCTTGGTCCGCCCTCTGTACGAGGGGAGCACGAGCTGCGCTGGAGCCGCAGTCCCCCTCCCCCGGGGAGAGACGCTCCAGCTCCCGGGAATCAGCGGCTCGGTCGTCAAGGCAACTGCATTGCCAGGGAGCCGAGCTGGGTCTGGAGCGGGGACCCAGCCGTCGGTGCCGGCGGGGGTGAAGACCTGGGCCCGCGATGGAGCGCGGGAGGCCGCTGGCATTCGTCCTGACCGGCGGGAACACCAACAACTGGCCCGGTTCAACGCCGGTGATGGGCGCCATACGGGTGCCCCGCGCGCGGACCAGGCCGGCCACGGACCAGGCCCGCCCACGTCATCGGCGACAAGGGCTACGGCTCGAAGGCGATCGCACCTGGCTGCGACGCCGGGGCATCACCGGACCTGGCGATCTTCACGTTGTACGCGGTGGCCTTCGTGCTGTGGTGCTTTCAGGGCGGTGGCTGAGGCCGGGCGAACCGGCGCGCAGGCTTCTTGCCAAGGCGTCGCCTGGGACGTCGCGTTGGCGCGGCTCCTCGAAGACGTCTACACCTTCGCGATGACCGGGCCACGGCTGCACGAGGACTGGGCACAAGACGTCCTGGCCTTCATGCACCGGGCGGTCGCTGACCCCGGGGCTGGCGGGTACGGGACTCGCAGACCGGCAAGGAACTGCGCGACAACGGCCACCCCTCCTACCCGTTCCTGCCGCTCACGGCCGAGGAGGTGCACGCCTGGACCCACCCGGTCACGCCCCGCGCCGCCGGCGAGCTGCTCGCCTCGCTGGCCCAGGAGTGGTTCTTCGAGCCCTCCCCCATCTGGTCTCGGGCGAACCGGGACGAGGTACTGGCCGTCGCCCGCACGGTGCTCAGCCGGTTCGGTCCCAACGCCGTCTTCCGTACCTCCTCCGACCTGGCCCTGACCTCAGACTCCCCGGACTTCCTGGCCGAGGAACTCGCCGGTGGCCGCGCCTTCACCGGCTACCTGATGGACCTCGGCCTGATCGCAGTGAGCACGGACGAAGTCGGCGTCTTCTGGTCGTTCAACGCACTCTGAACATGCCCGCATCCGGCCAAGGTGACGATGCCGAGCAGCCCGAGACATCCGCCGGGCCGCGGCGAGATGCGCTGCCGTCTCGGCTCCCGCCTCGCCTGATCCGCAGCTCCTGGCTGTGCCGAGCGTGGGACTACGGCACCAGCTCGTAGACGACGGGGCTCGTCTTCCACCTCGACCTCTCCTACGACGACGTCGAAGCAGCCGAGCAGGTCCTCCTCGCGGCAGGGGCGGCCAAGCCCGACCACCAGCCCGGAGGCACAGCCTGGACCGTCCTCGTCCGAGGCCGGTTCCGCAGCAGGTAGTCCGCGCCGTCGATCGGCGGTGTCCTGCCAGCCGGTCTCACTGAGGCGCCTGCTAAGATCACGTCTTCAGCCTTTCGGGCCCGGATGCGTATCCGGCCGAGAGGCTTTTTTGTGCCCTGGCCCGCCTTGTCCTTCCCGCCGGTGTGCCTGCCCGCGTGGGTGTCATTTTTCGTGCCGCCGCATGACCACAGATTCGGCATGTGGTGCGGCCCGTTGTTCGTCGTCCCGTAAAGGAGTTTCATGTCTGACGTATCCGTGCGCCTCGCGAACGAAGCCGACCGTTCCGTGCTGGAACGTCTTTGGCTGATGTTCCGCCATGACCTGTCCGAGTTCAGTGACCTGCTTCCCAACCCGGACGGGACGTTCCGAAGCGAATGGCTCCAGGCAGCCTTCGACGACACCGATTGGGCGCCGTACCTGCTGATGAGCGGCGAACACCCCGTCGGACTCGCTCTCGTCCGCGGTCTGGTCGGCCACACGCGCGTGCTCAATAGCTTCTTCGTGGTACGCGGGGCCCGGAGATCCGGGATCGGCATACGTGCCGTTCAAGAGGTGGTCGCCAAGCATCCGGGCCCGTGGGAAGTCGCCTTCCAGGACGCCAACGTGGCCGCAGCGCCCTTCTGGCGCCGCGTCGCGGCCGAGATCGCAGCTGACGGATGGACGGAGGATCGCAGGCCCGTTCCGGGTCGGCCCGACCTGCCGCCCGACGTATGGATCTCATTCGGCATGCGGGGATAAGGGGAGCCCGCCTCTTCGAGTCGGTGGAACATCGAGCAAGACCCTGGTCGCGCCGGTGTGAGGGCGGGTCATTCAGTGATGGTGATGCAGGCCAGCCCCACGCTGGAGCCCCCGCGGAAGCCTTCCGCGCACAGCCGCGTGCCCGCCGGGAAGTGCCGTTGGGGGTACGCCTGGTCCCGGTAGGTCCTGAACTTGGCGACGTCCTCGACCTTGGTCTTGGCGCTCCAGCCATTGGTGGTCCACACGCGGGCGTGGATGCGGTTTGGCTCCGGGGGCGCCGCCCGGTGATCCGACGCCCTGACGAATACTCAACCGGCAGCCGCAGCCGGTCCCGCCCCCGAACCGGGGCACATCCACCACTCCGCCACGGTCAAGGCCCCTGCCGTCGCCGCCCAGGCCACCGGGCCGCCGATGACCACATGGCTGCGGCTGCTGCTTCAGAGGATCCCCAGGCCACTCCCTTGGTCCGGGGAGCCGTCATCGACGGACATTTCCCGTGAGAAGGTGGCCCATTCAAGGATTTCCAAGCGATCCGACGGCCGTTGGCCGCGTACTGCCGCAAGGGACTGTGGGTGCGGGTGTTCTCGCGTGTGCGCTCGTGGCATGGCGATCTGCAACTGGAGTCTCACGTGTGCAGACGGCTGTTGGTGCCGTCCTGGTCACCGGCGCTCTCGTCGTTGAACCAGTAGTCGCCCGCGGCCAGGTACCGGAAGGAGTGCGCACTGGCGGGTGGCAGCTCGACCGTGACAGCCCGCTTCCCGTCCTTGCGCGGGCGCAGGGTGTGGACGCCGGGCTGCCAGTCGTTGAAGTCGCCCACCACGCTGACCGGTCCGGGCGGGGTGTCGGCGGGAAGGATGAAGGTGACCTCGGTGCGGTCCTTGCGCAGCATGCGCTCCAGCATGGGATCTGCTCCTGACGGAAGGGCGGATGGGGTACGCCCATCCTGCGCACCGGACCCGCGGCCCGCATTCCGACGCATCCGCTCCCGGCCACGCATCACCCTCCCGCCACGATCCGGATCCGAAATGGTGCGAAACATGCTGCTTCGTGTCAGCGTGAGCGGCAGGAATCCGTACCCCACGCAGCAAGGAGTCGCCGTCATGGGCGGTATGCAGGACAAGCGCCAAGAGCCGGGCAAGGGCCGCGAGGAGCAGCAGCGTCCGCACAGGCCCGGCCAGGACCCGGTCCATCCTGAGCCCGGTGCCCCGTCCCGCGGCAAGAGCCCCGATGAGATCAAGCGCCGTGAGGACGACCCGCTGCGCGAGGAGCGCGACCTGCGCGACGAGGACTTCTGACAGCACGGCACCCCACGCACGCAGAGCCCGGCCGGGCGCCCCGAGGCACCCCGGCCGGGCTCTGTCACGCCCTGCAGGCAGGCCCGGACGGTGCCCCGGCCAGGGGGATGAACCCGACTGGCGCGGCCCGGAGGCCGCAGCGCCGCATGCCGCATGCCGCATGCCGCATGCCGCAAAGCCTGACCTAGCGAACGTGCGTCTTGACCTCCCCGTACACCACCCGGCTGGCCTGCAGCTGGCTGTGGCTGAGGCAGCCGGTCGTGCTGTTGACGGCGCCGGAGACGGCAACGCTGCTCTTAGGGTTGATGACGATGTCGCATGGCGAGCCCCATGTGGCGTAGCGGGGGGAGCCGGGGGTTTCGTCACCAGAGTTGAGGGCGCTGAGGAAGTCGGATCCCGGCCGCATCTCGATGCAGGGGGCGCCGCCGCACCAGTATGCGGTTTCGGTGCCGTGGTTGGGTCCTGCCAGGGAGACCCACGCGTCGACCTTGGAAGTTCCGCCGAGGTTCTTGAGGTAGTAGCGGGAAGGCAGGGCGCCCATCGAGTGGGTGATGACGTCGACCTTGGTCGCGCCGGTGATGTCCAGGACACGGTCGATCTCATCTGCGAGCTGGGCGGCGGTCGTGGCGTTGGACTGTGTGGCGTTGTAGGTCCACTGGTCGAGGTGGGTGGTTGGCCAGCCGTCGGCCCGGAAGTGGCCGGCCATGGTGTTCCACGTGGAGCCGTCGGAGTTCCAGCCGTGGACGAAGACGACGGGATCGGGGAGGTCGCCTTGCCGGTCGGCGGCGGAAGCGGGAGCGGGAAGGAGAGGCATGAGTACGAGGGGGAGCGCAGGCAAGCTCCGCAACAGGTTCCTGATCACGTGAGGTTTGTAGCGTGCCCGGCGCTTGAAACCACCAGGGTTAGTCGGTTCGCTCACCCGCCCGGGGGCAGTGCTTCACCGCAGAAACGTGACACCTCGCCGGGTACCGGGTACGTCGGGGGCACCGCCCGCGGATCCTGACGCCCCGCCCTCGACAGGTGCCGACGTCCTCCTCGGTGGCCCCGGGGTGAAATTCGTCGTGGGCGACAGCGAGGCCGCCCGGGACGCAAAGCGCAGCGGTGAGGACGACCGGATCGGCCTCGGTCCGGACGGCGGTTTCGGCGCAATCGGGGACCACAACATCATTGTCCCTGCAGGCGGGAGCGCCACCGGAGCCGGTGCCGACCGGATCGGCGGCGGCAGCGCGGACGAAGTCCTCGGCGGCGACAGCGCCGTGGTCGACGCCAGCGTCACGACCGCCGGCCGCGATCTGTCGACGGCCCCGGGGGCGACGACACGCTCTTCGGAGACCACACCAACTTCGACGCCACGGAGACCGCCGGCGCAGCGGGCGGGAAGGACCGGCTCAAGGGCGGCAACGGGACGACACGCTCCGGGCGGTCCCCGGTGACGACCACCTCGACGGCGGACCGCAGACGGACGACTGCGACGGCGAAGCAGGCGACGGAGACACCGCCGTGCGGTGTGAGATGGTCAATGGCATCCCGTAGAACGGCATATCGGCCGCCCGCCGGCCGGCGAAAGACACAGGGCTCCTGTCTCACGGCCGTCTCAAGGCTGTGATGCGGACCCTGTCCCAGCCCCGAGCAACGACGGCCGTTGCACGCCTACTCGTTCGCCTCTGCCCTTCACCCACACCGTCGGGGACCTCGCAGTCCGTCCGGCCGATGCAGCGGGTTCAGAGCTCCCGGCGGGCTACTTGTTCCCGCGTCCGAGCTGGGACTACGGGGCCGACTCCGCGGAACCCGGCATCCGAGCATCTCGGCGGCCCGGCCCATGGTGTAGCGGGTATCGTCGTCATCGAGACGGAGTGGTGCGCTCAGAGTCCCTCATCGTGCAGGTCCTCTTCGCGCAGCAGGTCGTCCTCGCGGCGGCGCGAGGTCTCCTCCTGGCCGGGCTTCTGTCCCTTGTCGCGAGAGTGCTTGCCCGGCTGGGGCTGCGCAGGGTCTCCGGGGCGGCGATGGTGTTCCTGCGCCTCGCGGCCCTTGCCCGACTCCTGACGCTTGTCCTGCGAACCGTGCATGACGGCGACTCCTCTTGGGGCGTGGGGTGCGGATTCCTCTCTCTGGTCACGCTGACACGCACGGCGACGGTCTGCATCACGTCGACCGCGATGCGAGGCACACGGATGACACCCCTCCCGGTATGGCAGCGTCGTAGGGGCGGCCGTCCCTTCAGTGCCGAGGAAGGACGCGATCCCCGCCCCGCCCGTCAGCCTCACCGTGAACGGCGACTGACGCCAGCCACTCGACATCGAGTAGCCCCGGGGCTCAACCGGAGGCCCCACGAGGGCCCTTGTGGCACGCGAATTCTGCCGGCCGGGCTCTCCGGACGGCCCGCTCGAAGACGTACAGTTTCCGCCGTCACAGGGATGTCCGCCCCGGCGGAAGGCGGAGCCTGGATTGCGGGGACTACGCGATAAGGCATAGGAGCTGGAGCGCCGCCGCATTCCCCGCTGACCAGAGGAAGCGTGCGACAAACCGATCAATGGACCCCTATCTGCTCAGAAGCGGTCTCTAATCCATGTCCCTCCGGTAGCAGCCTGCCTCGCTGCCGGCCGAGGCGAACTTGGGCAGGTCGTTGCGGAAGAAGCGGATCGTCTGGTCCGGCGGCTGCGGATTTTTCAGTTCATTGACAGCCGCCTCAGAAATAATCAGGCAAAACCTCTTGGTCATTGGAGCGCGATCCCCTGAACGAAGCAATACAAGGGAGCCTTCATACCGGCCCGCCTGATACATCCAGTCGCTGGCCCGGAACTCGAAGGACGGCTGTTGAGGCTTGTCCTGGCTTACGATAAACGGGGCAGGATCACCGCTCCAGTGGTTATTGACGGTGTCCGAATCGGGGTCGTAATACCACTCAACGCTCTCCCTCCAATAGAAGACCGGCCGCTTGGAAATCGAATTGAAATCGGTCGGAGTGAGCTGCAAGCGCGCTTCAGTGATTACTTCGACATCCTCGCTCTTGAACCTGGTGGACACGGTCGGCCGCACATAGAACCGCACCCCATTGCCGAGCTTTTCGAGACGAAATAGATGAGGTAGCGTCATTTCGATGCTCGGCTGACGGTGCAACTCGGCGAAATTGTAGAGCGAAATAACGAGGGCGACGACAGCTGCCGCCGTAGCCGACCACTTGTGCACGAGCTCGAACCGTTGTCTGCTATGAGATCCCACCGGCCTCGTCTCGGGGTCTTCCATTCCCCTACTCTGCCCGCAGGGCGCGGCCCGTCGTCTGTTTCGTTACTCCGTATGGCCGACCGCCCAGCTCCTGGGCTCGGAGGTGGGGCCCGAGGTAAGCGGCTCTGGCCACGGGATCCTTCGGTTTGCTCGTCACATGCCCACCAACGGCCCGGGCACCGCGTCCCTCGGGGCGCCCTGCCCCACCTGCGATCCCGCCACCCACGCATCACCTGGCGCAGCACCCTGACCTGCGCGCCTCACATGTCCAGTCCGCGCGGAGCTCTTGCGGCGGTGACTCCCCCGCGCCCGGGCGAATTCACGGCTGACGAGGTGTCACGAACACACTCCTGTCAAACGCACCTCTGGGTTACGGCACACAACCCGCCTTCACGCGAATGTCCCCACCTCTATCGAGAGGCAGGGATATTCACAAACGACCGGCTGGGGCTTGCGGGCGGGCTCGTGGAAGCGTTCCCTGCCCGCGCGGCCCAGGGTCGGATCTACTCGTCCTTCAGGTAACCGCCGACGAAGCCCCGGTAGTCACCCCAGACACGTTCCCGCTCGTCCCAGGCGCTGCCCCAGCACGACGCGGTCCAAATCGTCTCGCTCTGGGCGTTGTCGGCCGGCGGCGAGGAGATCCACTCCTTCACAGGGCTGTGGGAGAAGTCGCACCCCGGCACGAAGAGGTAGTGGGAGGCACTGCCCGGGTACACCTTCGTGGTGTCCTTGCCCTTGACCTGGTAGTTGGTTCGCACCGAGACCCGGGAGACCTTCACGCCCATGAACTTGTCGGTGTACGAGTACGAGGCCCACATGTCGCGGTAGCCGGCCGCCCTCAGCGCGGCGCTGGAGTGGGGGGAGGCATCATCGCCGCCACCGGCGGACTCTCGCTCGACCACGACATCGCCGCCCGCCAGCACCGACCGCGTGACACCCGCCGCAGCCGGGGACTCGGCCGCCTCGAAGAGCTGCTTCATCAGGGAGCGGTCCTCGAGCAGGTCAAGGAACCGGGTCTTCTGGGTGCTCGAAAGGGCCGAGAATCCCTGCGCGGTCTCCTTGGCCTGCTCGTCCCCCTGAGCCACCTTCATCGCGAGGTAGGCCTGGTACTTGGCGACCCGCGAGGCCTGCGAGGCCAGGCCGTCGTCGGCCTGAGCCGAGCCGGGCAGCATCGCCAGGACTATTCCGGCAAGAGCGACGCCGGCAGTGGTAGTGAGGCCTTTTCTGATAACGGAGCGCATGCTGGTTTCTCTCCTCTTATCTTTCCACTCGATTAATTCGGGCAGGAAAGGGAGAGATGCACAAACGCGTACCCCAAGACCCTTGCCCCCCACGCGCCCGCCTTTTCGATCCCCACGGTCGCGCCTCACAAACAGTGCCCGAGAGCGCCACAGCACGTCAATCAATCTCAAATCATTTGAGGATCATCTGAGTTAAGACGACCCCGCGGACCGCCAAAGACACGGAATCAAAGAATCCGCCAATTCGGAGTTTACGATTCCGTGAGACCGGGACAATACAATGCCCCGAAATACCCACTTTCCCCCGATAGCCCCTTGCGCCCCCTGTACGAGACACCCGGCTGCCCTGCGGGCGGTCTGGACGGCCGAGGCGTCCCACGAGTGGATGAACGGACGCTTTGCGTCCCGGTGATGACCACGTCCGGGATGGTCGCGGTCAGCTGGCGCGCCCGGCATCCGCCCTGTCGCCCAGGTGCTGAGGGCGGGGCGCCGGAGCTGTACGGAGTCCCCGAGCAGGCGCTCGACGTACTCGACGTCACGGGCAGGGCCGCGTGGCCTATCGAGCGAGCCACCGGAGCGGGCCCACGCCGCCCGCAAGACGCGCAGCCTCTTGGGGCACGTATTCGGTGGTGATCAACAGGTCGTCCGGTGAGGTGCACAAGCCAGATAGGGTGCCCTCGAAGTCAGGCATGAGGGGGATGGCGTTGGAGCGACGGAAGGTGCTCGGGATCGGGGCGGGACTGGCGGTCCTACCCGCCGGGTGGGCCCTGCATCAGGTGGCGAACGGGACCAAGCGGGACTGGCACACCGACACCGCACCGCTGGAGCGGGCGTTCCCGCTGCTGAGCCCGCTCAGTGACGCCAAGTGGGTGAGCAGCCGGGACAGCGACGACCGCGGCATACCGTCGCCGGAACTGGTGATCTCGGGCTTCGCCCGGCTGACACCGGGGAGACTTGCCGAGCTGACAGCGGCCCACGCCTTCGTCTCCGAGGGGCCGACCGATGGCTTCTCCTCATGGTTCGAGAAGCCGCTCAAGGGCGAGGGGCCGGAGAACCCGCAGTGGGTCCGGTCCCACGAGCTCGACCGTGACGGCAGCGGCTACTCCACCAAACTGTGGTTCGACCGACGCAGCGACACCGTCCGCTTCTGGGCACTCAACCCGTACGGATAGGGCCCGTACCGGGCACGATCATGGGCCATGGTGGAACCACACGGCGAACGGGCCTTTCGTCGCCAGTGCTGTGACCAGATGGGTTCGCCGGCTTCCGCCCGGCGGCAGCGCCTGCGCGTTCTGCATGGGCGGGTCGCATTCATCCGGTGCAGGAATGGCACGGTGGCGTCGCCGATGAGGGTCGGCGGACTGACTGATCACGAGGGGCAGGGCTGCAGGAGGCCGTCCCCGTCCACCAGCACGCCTGGCGGCTACGGATTCGTGCCCAAGCGCCATTTCAGGAAGGGCCGTTGGAGCCGCGATCACCGTTTCGCTGATCCCTCCGATGGCATACGCTGCGAATGGCGACGCGATCCGCGCGGTGAGCCGAGAGGGCGATGGCACAGGAGTGCACACCGACGAGATGCCGGTCTGGCGGGGGCCGTTGCCGGCGGGACGGCAAGGCCCCGAGTCGGCAATACCTGGGACTCGGCGCTGTCGTCCGAGGAGTTCGCTGCGATCAAGGGTGTCGGGTTCGAGCCGGTCGGGCAGGTATTCGGCACGGCCGTCTTCAACATCGGGTACACCGGCGTCTGGGGCTGCCCGGGCGCGTGGTCGGTCGCAGGCGGCTCGAAGGGGCCGTCCGCGATGGGGGCGTCGTCCTTGTCACAGTTGGTGAGGACGATGTACGCGGCCCGCAGGCTGGCGCTGGCCCGCGCCGTGGCCGAGGGCCGCGCCCTCGGCGGCGACGGGATCGTCGGGGTGGAGCTGCGGGTCGGCGATTTCCCGGCAGGGGGGCTGGAGTTCACTGCGCTCGGCACCGCGGTCAGGGCCCGCTCGCGCATCCGACCGCGCCTGCCCTTCACGTCGCACCTGAGCGGCCAGGACTTCGCCAAGCTCATACACGCCCGATGGGTCCCCACCGGACTCGCCTTCGGCATCTGCCTCGAGACCCGGCACGACGACTGGCGCACCTCCCGTCTGACCCCCTGGACCGCCGGGAACGGGGGGCAACCCCCTCGCAGGACCGTGCCGGTGGACAAGGACTGGCTCGTGATGCATGCCCAGCGTGCGGCAGCGGCGGCCGACGACCGCGTCGGCCCGTTGGCCCGTTGGCCCCGCCCCATGACAGAACCCGGCCGGGGTGATGGTGACTACGGGCCCGGCCGGGTCCTGCGTACGGGGGCGCAAAGACCGATCTGATGGGGTCAGAACTCGTCTTCGCGCATTTCGTCATCGCCGCGCTCACGGCGCATCTCCTCCAGGCGGCGCTGCGCCATCTCCTCGGGGCTCATCTTGCCGGAGCGCTCCTCGCGGGTACCGGGGTGGACGGGATCCTGCCCCACAGGGGGCATACGCTCTTGCTCCTCACGGCTCTTGCCCGGCTCCTGGCGCTTGTCCTGCTTACCGCCCATGACGACGACTCCTCTATCCGCAGAAGGCTCCCTCCCACGCTGACACGCACAGTGACATTGCGCATCATGTGGGTGACCAATCGGGTGCGCCCCGCGAGCACGCTTCGCGCCCTTTCGCGTTTCCGGCGGTATGAGTCAACCGCTGTCGGCCGAGGGCGTCTCGCGTGTTCAACAGCGCCATCAGCCCGGTGTCGAGCCTCGGGAAAGCTCCGTGCGGGTGTTGCCAGCCGGCTGTTCGAGCAGCAACTGACCGCAGTAAGCGGTGGACGTGGACAAGGCGGGATGCCTCATCGACGCCTACCCATGCGGATGCCTGTCCACGTCCCGGCGTCACCTCGCCGGTCGCCGTCCAACCAGCGTGTCTTCGACAACATGCCGAACCAGCAAGCACGGGGCAGTCCTGCCCAGGACACGCAACTTGGACGTCCGCCACCGCGTGCCCCGGCCGGAAAGGGCCATCACGCTGCGGGCCTCGGATGCGCGTACTCTGCGGCGGTGGGCGCGATGGCCACGATCCTGGCCGGCGCCCCGAGCGAGACCCCGAGACCCCGTGGGGGGGCTCATGAGACACCGGAGCCGCACCACGCGGCGGCTTGCAGCGCAAGGTCACCCGTGCGGCGGCTTGCAGCGCAAGGTCACCCGTAAGGAATGGCGCGACGCTGGGTGCGCTGGGGCATGGCGAGTCATCGCCGCAGAAACCGGGCTATCACCGCCACGAACCCGTTGCCGTCGTCGAGCCAGGGGTAGTGGCCCGCCCCTGGCTGTACGACGAGTTCGGCATGAGGGAAGAGGCCCGCGAACTCGGCCGCCGACTCCGGAGGGCTGTTCACGTCGAACTCCCCGGCGAGCAGCAGGGTGGGTGCCCGGCAGGTGGCGAGTGCCGCGCGAGTGGCTTTCGGGCTGAAGGCGCCCTCGGTTCCGAAGAGGGCGACGGCTTCCTGGTTTTCGGGTCGGCTGGCCGTGTGGTGCTGCTGGGCCGCGGGGTCCCAACGGCCGTGGAAGAAGGGCGCGATCGCCTCCGGGTCGCCGCCCGCACCGGTGGTGAGGGCCTCCAGGGCGGTGTATGCCGCTGGGAACCACGGCTCGTCCTTCCGTAGCCGTGCGAGTTCGCGCCGCATCTCCCCGGTGATCTCGATACCGATGGCGCGGGTGCTGGGGCCGACGAGTGCGAGCTTGCCGAGGTGCTGCGGGTGGCGGGCCGCGTACTGCGTCGCGATGTTCGTGCCGGCGGAGTGGGCGAGCAGGTCCATTCGCGGGAGTCCCAGGTGGTCGCGCAGGGCCTCGACGTCGTCGACCAGGCGGTCGCAGCGGTAGGACGCGGCGTCCGCAGGTATCGCGGACCGGCCGGTGCCGCGCAGGTCCAGGACGATCAGCTGGCGGTGCGCTGACAGGCCGCCGAGGTCGCCGAGGTAGCGCGAGTCGGCAGGGCCGCCGGGGATGCACACGACTGGGTCGCCGTCTCCGAGTACTCGATAGCCGAGCAGGGTGCCGTCAGGGGTGTGGAAGGTGGGCATGGTGCGCACCCTGCCATTGATAACCGAGTTATACAACCCGGTTATCTCGGTGGCGTTCAGGGTGTATAACCGAGCCATGGCAGGCGAAGAGGACGTACAGAACCCCACGGCGCTGACCGAGGAACAGGCCGGGCGGATGCTCGCCGAGATGAACGAGGTCATCCGGGCGGGCGAGGAGATGAGACAGCTGCGCGCTGAAATGATCAAGGTGCTCGTCGGCCTGGGATGGACTCAGGAGAAGATCGCCCGGCTCACCGACATGAGCCAGCCCGCCGTCTCCAAGCAGGTGGCGAAGTACCGCTCGGCCGATCCGCTCCCCCCGATGAGGCTCTCCCTCGACCAGCACGACACCCCGTGGCTGGAGGGGCGGCTATGGGGCCTCGCGGAGGAGATCTCCGAGAACTTCCACGACACCGCCCGCTGTACCCGCCACGTCAACGCCATCGCCCGGGGCAGGAAGCGCTTCACCCCGCGGCTTGTCGACGAACTGCGACGCCTCCTCGAAGAGGACCTCCTGCTGCACCGGGCGGACTTGCCCGGCAGCTACCGCGACGCGTACGACGAGATCAGCCGCGCACTGGACGTCCCCTCGCCGGCCCCGACCGCCCCCACCGCACCTGCTTCGGTACGCCGCGCCCTCGCCCACCGGCTCCAGCGCGACCGGCTCCGGGCCGCCGAATAGCACCCCGCCGGGCGGACTCCCCCGCCGAGGAGCAGGCCGTCGGGCAGATACTCGGCGGCCGTGACCAAGGTGGGGGCACCGGTCCGGGATCGGCGGCCCGCGCCCTTTCGGATCAGCAGCCGGCAGCTCAGGACCAGGTCAGGGTGGTTCGCGACGTGCGGGTCGGGGAGACGGTGGTGCGGTGCCGGCGTCGTCGGTGCCGGCTGGCCGGGCCGGCCTGCCTCATCCCGATGCCCCGCCGGGCGTCGGCATGACGCCGAGCTGCTGAAGGAAGCCGAGGACGTCCTTGTCCGACCACTTTTCGGCGAGCTTGCCGTTCTCGATGCGGTGGACCACCGTCCCGGTCATCGTGATCGTCCTGCCGGTGGCAGGGATACCCGGGAGGTCCCTCTCGTGCACCCCCCGGGCCGTCAGCCGGGTCACGACCTTGTCTCCCTCCGCGATCTGGTCTTCGATCTCATGGGTTCCGGGTGTCGCCTCCCAGAACAGACGGAACACCTGCTTGAGTCCCTCGCGACCGGGTGCGAACCCTGGAAACGGCGGAGGCGAGTGGTCCAGGTAGTCCTCGGCCACGAGCTCGTCCATGGCATCCACGTTGCCCTCGTCGATCTCCCGGTAGAAGCGGCGAACCAGTCTCTTGTTCTCCTCAGTGGACACGGGACCCCTCTGCACTCATTCGCATCGCCGGAACGGCACACACGAACCGAATGGTCACCCGTCGGCTCCCCCGGCCACATCCTCGGCACGCCGGGCCACGATGGACCTTCACTCAGAAGCAGTGGTGCAAGTGACGCAGCACCAGAGGGGGCAAACCGTGCCTGATCCGGTACCAGCGGGTCAGCAGGAGGGCCGCTCTCGAGTACGACGGTGGGCTTGCAGGCTCCCAGTGCTGTCCGCAGCCACGCAGTTACGGTGCGAGCATGCAGGCACCCTGGTCGGCGGGTCCCGAACCACACCCCCGGCCCGTCGGCATCCGGGGCTTCCCCGAAGCCGGAGCCCCCGGGGGCCCGGGCTTCGCGGAGGCGGCTGGGCATGCCGGTGTCGCCGGGACGGAATCAGGCGGGCTGGGGCTGTCGTAGTTCTGCCTGCCCGAAGAGAAGGGCGTAACCGCCCGGGAGCTGGTGGAGGATCCGGGCGAGGAGGTCGGGGCCGGCCAGGCGTGTGACGGTGGCGAGGACGGCGCCGGTGTCCCAGCGGGTGGTGGCCGGTGTGCCGCCGGTGCGGGCGGCCAGGTCTTTGACGAAGCCCCAGCCGGTGAGCTGTTCGGTGTCGGGGATCTGGGCGGTGAGGGTCAGGGCGGCCTCGATGGGCAGGCACTGTGCGAGGTCGACGCGTTCGTCTCCGGTGAGCTGGCGCCCGAGTGCTGCGAGGACGTTGTGGACGGCTTCTGCGGCGCGTTCGCGGGTGGGGTAGGCGCCTTCGTAGCGCACGCGTTCCAGCATCTGGTCGAACGTCATGGCCGCGCGGGACGGGTTCGCTCGAGGCTGGTCGTACATGGTGCTGCGGTTGCCTTTCTCTTCGAGGGTTCGGTTTCCTGCCGGTGACGGCGGGCGGTCAGGTGGGCTGGGGGCGGCCGAAGAGGAGGTCGTAGCCGGGCGGTAGCTGGAGCAGGACCTCGCGCATGAGGGCGTCGCCCGCTGCGGCGGCCACGGTGGACAGGACCGCGCCGATGTCCCACAGGGCCGTCTTCTCGGTGGCGCCTTCGATCCAGGCCGCGGTCGCGCGGACGTAGCGTTCGGGGGAGAGCGGTTCGGCGGCCTGGAGCGGGTTCAGGAGGATCAGGGCGTACGTTTCTGGGAGCCGGGCAGCGAGCTCGGCCCGCACGGTGCCGACCAGGTGCGCGCCCAGGAGGGCCAGGACGACGCGGGCCGCCCGTTCGGCTTCTTCCCGAGTCTGATACTCGCCGCGTTCCTGGACGTGGTCCAGGAACGCCTCCCGGCGCATCGACATCACGTCACCTCCGAGGGCGGGGGGGGAAGGGGCGAGTGGAGGACGGGGTGCGGGAGGGGGATCATTCCCCGTCCTCCGCCGCTGGTGCCGGGCTGTTCAGCCGGAGATCTGCTTGCGGCCGGACTCGCCGCCGATGGAGATCTTGCGGGGCTTGGCGCGCTCGGCGATCGGGATCCGCAGGGTCAGGACACCGGCGTCGTAGTCGGCTTCGATGCGGTCGGTGTCCAGGGTGTCAGCCAGCATGATCTGGCGGGAGAAGACACCGAGGGGCCGCTCGGACAGCTCCATCTGCACGCCGTCGGACTTCTCCGCGGGCCTGCGCTCGGCCTTCACGGTCAGCATGTTCCGCTCGACGTCGATGTCGATCGCCTCGGTGCTCACTCCGGGGAGGTCGAAGGCGATCACGTACACGTCGCCCTGACGGTAGGCGTCCATCGGCATCACGGACGGCTTCGACCAGGTGCCCGACGTGCCGGAAAGCTGCTGGACGATGCGGTCCATCTCGCGGAACGGGTCGGTGCGCATCAACATCGCGAAACACCTCCAGTTGGTTCAGGCAGAAACTGCCAATGCGCTTCAACGTGCTCCTGTTGTAGCATGTCATCGAAACGATGACAAGTAAGGAGTCATCTGAAGGATGACAGAGTCGGAGAAGCGCTGTGAAGGAAACCACCCCACCGACCCCACAGGTCTCCTTTCTGGCCGCCGCCGCGGCGCTGGAGACCATCGACCAGGCTGTAAGAAGCGCGCAGAAAGGCCCCGGAAGTACACCGACGGCCCAAGCGGCGTCCGTACCAGCCTCGGGCCCGCACCCGGCCCTTGCCGCCCTGCTGATGCTGCGTGAGGTCCGCGAACAGCTCGCGGGCTGGGAGAGCGGCCTGATCGAAACCGCGCGCGGCCAGGGCGCGAGCTGGGCCGACCTCGCCGGCCCCCTCGGGGTCGCCAGCCGCCAGGCCGCCGAACGCCGATATCTGCGCCTGCGCCCCGGCACCGCCGGAACCACCGGCGAGGAACGCGTCCAGGCCACCCGCGACATGCGCGCAGCCGACCGCACCGTGACCGCCTGGGCCCGCGACAACGCGGCCGACCTGCGCCGGCTCGCAGGCCAGATCACTGCCCTCACCGGCCTTCCCGCCAGCGCCCAGGGTGCCGTCGACGACCTGAACGTGGCCCTCGCCGACAATGACGCGGCCCGCCTCGTCCGACCGCTGACCGACACCCGGACTCATCTGCGGCCCGAGGACGCCGAGCTCGCCGAACGGATCGATGCCTTGACCCGGCACACCGACCGGCTCCGGCAGGACACCCACGACCAGCGCAGCACGTGACTCGTAACCCCGAAAACCACCGACTGGCCCACGGGCGCCCGAAGCGGCCCCGCTCGTAGATCCAAGGAGTGATCCACCATGGGTGAACACCCGCCCCGGGAGGCCGGCGGCAGCGGCGTCGCCGTAGAGGTCCAGGACCGCACGGTCACGGTCCGGCCCACCGGCGAGATCGACATCGAGACAGCACCCGCCCTGCAGCTCGCCCTCACCGAAGCACTCACCCACGCCTCCCCCACCAGGCCCGTGGCGGTCGACTGCAGCCTCCTCACGTTCTGCGACTCGTCGGGACTCAACGCACTCCTCACAGCGCGACGGGCAGCGCAGGAGACCGGCACCGTGATCCGCCTCGCCGCCCCCAACTCCCAGCTCCAGCGCCTCCTTGAGCTGACAGGAGCCCTACCCCTCTTCCCCCTTGATCAGGACCCGCCGGCAAGCGTCCACCCTCCGAGGGGATGCTCGGACGGACTCCCCCGATAGACGGGCTGGTGGTGCGCGGACAGCGATCGGCATCGGCGTACGGCTTGCGGGTCGGTCCCCCGGCCCGAGCAAGCCACCCGATGCGACGCCTGTGTACGGGGCGTCGGCGCGGTCCGCCGCGCGGCCGCCACGACTACTTGGTCACCTTCCGCCAGCTCGACGGTGGCGTGGCGCGAGCCGCTGTCCACGGCGATCGCCTCGCACCGGCCGTCAAAGCTCTGACCAGCCAGCGCACCCAGCTGGGCGCCGGACGTGCCGGCGGTGTCCCGGGCCGCGATGACCACACTGACTTGGGGAGCAGGAATGCACGACTCCTCGCCAGGCCGGTCAGCGGGCCCGACTACCGCGCGCGAAAGCCGGTCGAACGGCGGCCGGGCGGTGCCGTAGGATGGTGTTCACCGACGCGGGGTGGAGCAGCTCGGTAGCTCGCTGGGCTCATAACCCAGAGGTCGCAGGTTCAAATCCTGTCCCCGCTACTACACCGGAAGGGCCCGGATCCTTAACAAGATCCGGGCCCTTCCGCCGTACTGGGACGCTGCGGGTACAGGCAACAGGCCCGGGTAGTTGGCCGGGCCGCCGACGACATGTTCGCCCGGGCTGGCGGCGACGGCCGAGCCGGGGCACTGGTCCGCGGACGGCGTGCATCCGTCACCGGCCACGGCACACCGGCGGAGCCGTGACCCCGCCAGTGCACCGCGCGCACGGCGCGGGACCCCGCGCCACGCGTGCCCGTGCTACATGTGCGGTTGGTTGTAGTAGCGGGCGAACTGCTCCAGGTAGGACGGTTCGCCGCCGTGCTTGGATTCGTCGAACTCGGGCGCGTCCTTGATCTGGTCCTTGGTCCGGTCGACGTAGACCTTTTCCTCCATCATGTCGATCATCTTGATCGTCCCGGCGGGCAGCAGCACGTGCTTGCCGAAGATCCATACCCCGGTGTCCACGACGACGTAGGAGGAGCCGACCTCCTCGGAATGCTTGCTGATCTTGCCGATGCTGCCGTCCGTGGCCTCGACCTTGTAGCCGACGATGTCGGCGCCGGGCTGGTAGCCCGTGCCCGGACGGTAGCCCCAGATGTCGAACTCGGTCACAGCAGACCCCTTTCATCACGCACGCCCAGCCGTTGCAGGTGCCGAGAGCGCGCGGACGACATGTTCGTTCCCGCTCGGGGCTGGAACCACGAGCGTGACAACCCTCCTCGGCTCGTAGCGCGGTGGTGCGGCACCCGCCCTGCGCCTTCCCGTCTCCGGTCACCTCATTCAGCGGTCCCGCGCGGGACTCCGGCGGTCGGCCGTGCTCGTCCACGGCCGCCCCCTCATCGGGAAGCAGCTTCGGGCGCGGGTCCTGAATCCGGGCGTTCATGAACGACCGCCCGCCTCTCCTGTTCGGTGCCGGGCGGCGCCCCTGCCGGCAACCTTGGGATCGCGGCGTCAGCTCTCGGTGTACTGAATGGCCTCGTGCAGCGCCTGGGGGGCTGAGGGCCGCCCCATGAGGACGCACAGGGTGAACAGGACGTCCTCGAAGGCGCGGCGGGCGTCCGGGTCGGCGGGGGCTGCGGTCAGACGCAGGCGGGCTTCGAAGAAGCGACCCAGAGTCTTCTCGGCGTCTGTCCGCAGCGGGAGCAGGTAGGGGCCGGAGGCCGGGAATCCGGTGGTCTGGATGCGGGCGGCCTGGGCGGCCTCGCGCAGGGCCCGCTCGGCGCGAGCGGGTACCGGTGCGCCGCGGAGGGCTTCACGCATCGCGGCGGCCAGGACGGCCTCGGGCAGGCCGGCCTGGGCGGCCGCGGTGGACAGGATGCACTCGGCCCCGTGGGCCGTGGCCGGGGTCGTCGCCATCAGCGTGCCCACCGCCCACGGGACTGCCTGGTAGTCGCGCACTGCGGAGCCGGGGGTTGCAGGGGTGTGACGGCGACTGGATTCGGGCCCCGTGAGAGGGATGGACGCGGTCATGGAGATCACTTGCTTTCCGCCGGACACGGTCAGGTGAACAGGGAGCGCGTGGCGGTGAGGTGGAGGAGGCGCTCGACGGGACGGCCGGCGGCGGTGACCAGCAAGGCGCGGCGGCCGGCTGCCGTTCAAGGCCGCGGTCATCATTGCCTCCCACACGTTCTGGGGCCGGCCACTGCTTCCCACCAGCATCTTCAGCCCACGACCTACGCACGTCAAGAAATACATGAAAGACAGGACATCTATACCAAATCGGCGCATGCCGGAGACATGGGTGATCAAGGGCCGTCCCAGAACGGGGTACCGGTACCGGTACTCACCCGGGTACCCCCGAGGCCCCCAGCCCGAGGCGAGCCAGTGCGCGCCGATGCGATCCCCCGGACGAAGGCAGGGCACTGGGGGGTGCCGGCGGCGCCCGGGGGCATTCAGCGCCTGCGGACGCGGCCCCGTCCGTGACCGGCCGGGCCAACCCCCTGCTGCAGCGGAGGGCGCCGTCCACATCCGTGACCTGCCGATGCGTCACCATGGCCGGTTTCCCGGGGCGCCCGCTCCGCCCTTCCGTTCAGGGATGCGGCCGGGCCGTCTGCCGTGCGGGGCGGGCACCGCGCAGTTTGGAGAAAGAGCCCCGGGGCACACGACGTAGCGTCACGCTGGGCCACACCGGGAGGGCTTATGTCCGGACTATTCGCAAAGATCAAGCAGTTCAGTCGCAGCCCGCAGGGTCAGCGGACGATCGCTTCGGTGCGGCGTGCGGCTTCCGACCCGCGCAAGCGCGAACAAGCCCGCGGAATGTTCAGGCGCCTTCGAGGCAGGCGCTGACCTCGGCCGCCCTCATTCAGCGTCGAGCCGGAAGCCGCCCTGCGTGAGTGGGCTGCCGAGGATGTCCCCGAGGTTCTTCGACGACTTGCGCAAATGACGCTCTGCTCCCACGCGGACGCCCCGTCGCTCGCACACCCGGGCGGGGTGTCCGCGTCAGCACAACCCGCCCTCCCCGCAGCCCGCCGTCACCGCCGTCATGCGCCGGCTCCCCCTTCGGCCGCGGAGTGAGTGTCTTTGAGGGCTTCGGCTCCCAGGGCCCGGATCTCGGCCAGCAGCCGGGCGTTGGTGATGCCCTTGACGAGGTATCCCGCGACGCCGACCGCAGCCATCTCGGTGCGCGGGCCCTGGTCACCGTAGGCGGAGAACGCCAGGATGCGGACGCCGGGGACGGCGCGGAGGATCTGTTCGGCGGTGTACGGGCCGCCGCCGGGGAAGCGCACGTCGAGCACCACGACGTGCGGCCTTTGGGCGGTGGCGAGTCGGATCGCCTCGTCGGCGTTGGCCGCGCTGCCGGCCAGGGCGAGGTCGGGCTGGGCCCCGACGACCTCTGCCAGCGCCGCGCGCAGCATGTCGTTGTCGTCGCAGAGCAGCACCCGCAATGGGCCGCCGGGCGTGGCCGGCGGGATCATGACGGCCCCTGGGGGGCGATCAGGGAGTCGAAGCTCCTGACGGGTGCACCGGGCAGCGCTTCGTCCAGCTCGCCCGTCGGCAGGTCGGGCACCCAGAACTCCACGGTCGTGCCGGTACCGGGCTCGCTGCGCAGTGTCCACCAGCCCCCGGCGGTCTCGGCCCGCTCCCGCATCTCCATCAGCCCGAAATGCTCCTGCAGCCTGTGGGCGCCCGCCGCGTGGCCGGTGCCGTCGTCGGCCACTTGGACCTTCAGGCCCTGGTTCTCGGTGGTGACGCTGACCCGTACGGTTCGCGCTCGGGCATGTTTGCGTACGTTCAGCAGCGCCTCCTGCACGATACGGAAGATGGTGATCGCGGTCTCGGGGGCCGGTTCCTTTTCCAGATCGTGTTCCAGGGTCGGCTCAAGACCCCAGCTTCCGGCCACCACGTCGTTGAGGTGCTGGGAGAGCGACTCGATCAAGCCGTGCCGGTCGATGCCGGGCGGCTGGAGCCGGAAGGTGAGGTTGCGCAGGCGGCTCACCGCCTCGCGCACCGACGCGTCCAGCAGGGAGAGTTCACGCGCGTAGGGCTCGCCGGCCTGGTCGGCGAGGAGCTGGAGGCGCATGCCGACGGCGACCATGGCCTGGATGGAGTCGTCGTGCACGTCCCAGGCGATGCGACGGCGTTCCAACTCCTGCGCATGGACGAGGTGGGTGAACAGGCGGCGGCGTTCGGTGAGCGCCTGCTCGGCGGCGCGGCGCTCGGTCATGTCCCGCGTGACCTTGCCGAAGCCGCGCAGCTCCCCGGACTCGTCGAAGAGAGGGGTGATCACCACGTTGGCCCAGAAGCGGGAGCCGTCCTTGCGGATGCGCCAGCCCTCGTCCTCCAGCCGGCCGTCGGCGATGGCCGTTTCAAGCTCCTTGTGGGGCTTGCGGGCAGCGATGTCCTCGGGCGGGTAGAAGACCGAGAAGTGTTTGCCGATGATGTCTGCGGCACGGAAACCCTTGATCCGCTCCGCGCCGGCGTTCCAGCTGGATACGTGGCCTTCGGGGTCGAGCATGAAGATGCCGTAGTCGAGGACGCTCGTGACCAGCAGGGTGAACGCCGTCTCGGTCGGAGCGAGGGCGCCGCTTCGTTCGGCGCGGCCGTCACCGGTCATCGGAGAATGCCCTCACGGCGTGCCACGGCGACCGCCTCCAGTTGGGAGCGGGCGCCGAGCTTCTCCAGGACCCGCTGGACGTGGTTCCTGGCGGTGTTGAGGGCGACGCCCAGCCGCTGACCGATCTCGGGTGTGCCCAGGCCGTCGCCGAGCAGGCAGAGCGTCTCGCGCTCGCGCGGGGTGAGGGTCGCGCCCAAGCCGACGGTCCGGCCGGCCAGCCGGTCCAGCGCTCCGCTGAGCAGTCCCTTGCTGAAGGCCACTTCACCCGCCGCCACCAGGCGTACGCCGTCCTGCAGCTCGCGTAGGTTGCCGACCTTGAGGATGAGTCCCGAGCCACCGGCCTCGGCGACGTGGGCGGCCACCGCCGGGGTCCCTTCGCCGGTCAGCACCAGCACCCGGGTGCCGGGTGCGGCGGCCTTGAGCGCGGTGATGGCGGCGATGCCGTCGCCGTCGGGCAGTCGCCGGTCCAGCACCACCACGGCGGGACGCAGCCGGGCCGCATCGGCCAGCGCGTCCTTCACGCACAGGCTACGGCCGACCACCTCCAGGTCGTCGGTGCGGTCCAGGGCGAGCCGGATCGCCTCGGCCACCATGTCGTGGTCTTCGACGAGCAGGATGGTGATGCGTCCCCCGACGGTGCACGGCACGGTATCCGCCGTGGTCCGCGGTGTCGAAGGCATCACAGGGTCCTCCGTGGTAGACGCGGCACGCCGCTGGCGAACAGCTCGTCGACGCCAGTGAGAGCGAACAGTCGGGCGACCTGCGTGCGGGCGCCCTCCACGCGCAGCTCGGTGCCGATCTTATCCGCTGTGGCCTTGGCCTCAAGCAGCACGTTGAGCCCCGCACAGTCACAGAAGCGCAGGCCCCACAGGTCGAGCACGATACGGTCAGGCCGCCGCGCGAAGCAGTCGGCGACGGCGGCGAGCAACTGCGCGGTACCGTCCAGGTCCAGCGCGCCGACGAGCCGCAGGCCGGCCACGTTGGCGTCGATTGCAGTGCTGACCTGGAACACCGGGCCGGTCACGTTGCGTCTTCTCTCATGCGGCAGCCCCCATCCTGGGTAATGGGCACCAGCCAAGAATAGTGAATCTGCACTAGAAAAGAACCGTTCTCCTGACGGTTCACCATCGCGTGGCCTGATTCAGCTCGAAGGCGCGCGGCGGCAGGGGGCGCGAACCCGTGAACATTTCAATCGGGCTGGGTACCCTGCTGTGGGGGAATCGCCAAGGGACAGGCCCCCGACAGCGCTTCGGGCTCCCAGGCAGCGGTGGGTACCCGAGCCGTAGGCACTCAGTGGAAGGGGCGTGGGGATGGAGCTCCCGTCGGCCATTTCGCACGACGCCCGTCATGCGGAGGAGTGCCTCGACTTCGACGGCGCGCCCGGCTGCATCGCCGAAGCACGGGAAGCCGCCGCCGCCTTCCTTCGCCACCACTCCCCGCCCGCGCGCAGCACCTTTCACGATGACGTCCTGCTGGTCGTCTCCGAACTGGTGACCAATGCCGTCCGCCATGCTCCCGGCCCCTTCGCCCTGGAACTCGGCCTGGTTCCTGGCGGCATCGGGATCACCGTGCGGGACACGAGCTCACGCCCCCCGCACTCCCGGACTCCCGACCGCACCGGCGGACGCGGGTGGGGCATCGTCCAGGCCCTCGCACGCCGGGTGCGCGTCGTCCCCCGCCACGACGGCGACGGCAAGGCCGTCCACGCGGAGCTGAACTGGTAGTCCCAGGCCCTGTGATGGACCGCAATGCCGGTCAGGCAGGGTGGCGGCCACGCCTGGGACTGAGCGCGGTGGTCGCCCGTCCGGCCGACCACCGCTCGGCTTCCGGCTGGGCATGGATCGCCCCGCGGTGAAGCGAGCGCACCCGTTCCGCGCCCGCCGGGCGATCCGCTGCACCAGCGGGCGCTGAGCATGCCGGCGGGCGCGGAACCTGTTCACCTGTGAGCCGGAGTCCCGCTACCAGGGGATGTCACGCACGGGGCGGGTGAGTGGCGGTGTCCAGGTAGAAGGAGTCGATGCTCTGGACCGCCCGCTCGAACTCCTCCAGGTTGACCGGCTTGGTCACGTAGGCGTTGGCGTGGCTGCTGTACGCGTCGGCGACGTCATCGGGCGCGGAGGAGGTGGTCAGGACGACTACGGGGATGGTCTGTAGCGTCTCGTCGCCCTTCAGGACCCGGAGCAGATCACGGCCGTTCATCCGGGGCATGTTCAGGTCCAGCACGATGAGGTCGGGGCGCACGGCACCCGGTGCGCGGAGGTGTTCGAGGGCGGCGAGTCCGTCGGTGACCTGGACCAGGTTGCGGGCACCGCGCTCGGAGAGGGCCTCCTCGATGAGCATGGCGTCGGCGGCGTCGTCCTCCACGAGCAGAACATCGAAAGGGCGGTCGGGGCCGGTCATCATCGGATGCTCCGTGGGTGCGTCGTCGGTGTGGTTGAAGAGTCCCGGCCAGCGGCGCCGGGCGCCCTGACGGGTCATGCCGCATGCGCGGCCGATCTGGGGGTATCCGGCACCCGCGCGGGCAGCGTCCATGGCCGCGTCCCGCTGGAGCCGTCCGGCTGCCTGCTGGAGTTGCTCAAGCACGTGCAGTCGGGCCAGGGCGCGGGCCCGGCCGTCAACCGCCGGGTCCGCAAGGTCCTTTTGCAGATGGAGGGCCAAGCGCCGTGCGAGGTCGGAGACAGCTGCATCCGCGACGGCGGCTGTCTCCGGCGGTGTGGTCCGCAAAACGAAGTTCTTGCCTGGCATGGACCGCACCTTAGGCCCCGAACCGGATGACGACAACAATCGTTGTCCGATGCCCTCTACAGTGTGCGCTGCGCACTCTTTCGAGGCGAACGTCTCACGGAGGGGGATTCACCGATGACCGGCAACGCGGGGCCTCCGCAGGCGCGGGGGCTTTCCACGTGGACGACCCGGCGATGGCTGCGGGTTGGGGTGGCCGGGTCGCTGGCCGTGCTAACCCTGCTCGGGGTGACGGGGGCGTGGATGCTGGGGCGCACGACGTCGCTCAGTGAGGACCTCGTGGACGTGAAGTCCCCTGCGCTGTCCACCGCGATGCGCCTGGAATCGGCCCTGCTGAACCAGGAGACCGGCATACGAGGCTACGGGCTCACCGGGACTCCGGAGTTCCTCGGCCCCTACCGACAAGGCGTCGTCCAGCAGGAAACGGAAAGCGCCCGGCTCTCGGAACTGCTTCGCGGCGACGCCGCGGGCATGAGGGACCTGGGGACGGTGCGGGACGCCGCGCAAGCCTGGCAGGAGAGGATCGCCCGGCCGATCGCCGCCGCTCCCCCTGGCGTGCCCTCGGCGCTGGCCGCGGAACGCTCGGCGGAGGGCAAGACCTCCTTCGACGAGGTCCGCGCGGCCCTGACCGCCCAGCAAGAACGGCTGCTCGCGGAGCGGATCCGGGCCAGGGACGATCTCATGGCCATGATGAGGCTGCGCAACTGGCTCTTCGGGACGATCGCTGCGGTCATCGCCCTTCTCGCGGGCCTGGTCTTCGAAGCCCTGCGCCGCGGCATCACCACGCCCCTGGAGCGGCTCGGCACTGATGCGCGCGCCATCGCCGGCGGCGACTTCGACCACCCCATCACCCCTACGGGCCCCGCGGACCTGCGGCGGCTGAGCGGTGAGATCGACTTCATGCGCCGACGCCTGGTCAGGGAGCTCGCCTTCAGCGAGGAGGCTCGACGACACCTCGACGCGCAGACCACCGACCTCCAGCGCTCCAACGCCGAGCTGGAGCAATTCGCCTACGTCGCCTCCCACGACCTGCAGGAGCCGCTGCGCAAGGTGTCCAGCTTCACGCAGCTGCTCCAGCGCCGCTACGGAGGGCAGCTCGACGCCCGAGCCGACCAGTACATCGAGTTCGCGGTCGACGGCGCCAACCGCATGCAGACCCTCATCAACGACCTGCTCGACTTCTCCCGGGTGGGCCGCGTGCACCACGACCCCGAGAAGGTAGACCTCGAAACGGTGATGGAACGGACCGCGTCCTCCCTCAGCGTCGGCATCGAAGAGGCCGGGGCGACCATCACCCACGACCCGCTGCCGACCCTGGTCGCCGACCCCACCCAGATGGGCATGCTCTGGCAGAACCTCATCGGCAACGCGATCAAGTTCCACCGCCCAGGCCGAGCGCCGAACATTCACGTGGCCGCCGCCCGTGTCGGGGAGCTGTGGCGGTTCACCGTGACCGACGACGGCATCGGCATCGCCGCCGAGTACGCCGAGAAGGTCTTCGTGATCTTCCAGCGGCTCCACACCAAGGATGTCTATCCCGGAAGCGGGATCGGCCTGGCGATGTGCAAGAAGATCGTCGAGTTCCACGGCGGCACCATCTCCGTGGACCCCGAGTACCGGGACGGTACCCGCATCGTGTTCACCCTCGCCCCCGAACCGCCGCGCGCCCCCGCCCCGTCGTTCATCGCGGAGGCGTCTCGGGCCGACGTGGAGCCGGCGCCGTGACCGCGGCCCTCACGACGCTCGGCGACATCGCCGCGAGCGAACCGGTCTACCGCATCCTCCTCATAGAGGACGACGTCGCCGATGCCGTGCTGGTCGAAGAGCTCCTCCACGACACCGAGCTCCGCTTCGAGCTCACCACGAGCACCTCGCTGGCCGAAGCCCGCTCAGAACTCGCGGTCCGCGCCGTCGACTGCATCCTCCTCGACCTGCATCTGCCCGACGTATCGGGCACCGATGCGGTCGCCGACGTCCGCGCCATGGCCCCGCACACCGCGGTGATCGTCCTGACCGGCCTGTCCGAGAAGCAGGCGGGCTCCGAGGCGATGGCCGCCGGGGCCCAGGACTATCTGGTCAAGGGCAAGGTAGAAGCCGACCTGCTGCGCCGCACGGTCCGTTACGCCGTCTACCGGAGCCACACCGAGCGCGTGGCGGCCGAAGCCCAGTCGGCCCGGCTGCGCGCGGAGGAGAACGTCCGTCTGGAACGGGGACTGCTGCCCCGGCCCCTCCTCGACACCTCCACCGTCACGGTGACCACCCGCTACCTGCCCGGCGCCGAACAGGCCCTGCTCGGAGGCGACTTCCTCGACGTCGTCGAGGGTGACGGAGGACTGCTGCACGCCGTCGTCGGTGACGTCAGCGGACACGGTCCGGACGCCGCAGCCCTCGGCGTCTGCCTGCGCATCGCCTGGCGCTCGCTCGTCCTGGCCGGGCACCACGGCACCGAGTTGCTGCACCTCATGGAACGGCTGCTGGTGGCGGAGCGCGGAACCCAGCCCCTGTTCGCCACTTGCACGCTCCTCACCCTCGACCAGAAGGCCGCCACTGCCACCCTCTACCTGGCGGGCCACCACGAACCCCTGCTCACCACCGCGGAGGAGACCCTGGAGGTGCCCGCCGAGCACGGCATCGCGCTCGGCATAATCCCCGGCCACCGCGACTGGCCCGCCACGGTCATCCCCCTCCCGGACACGGGAGCGCTCACCCTCTACACCGACGGCCTCACCGAAGGGCACAACGGTGACGCCGGCGGCCGGCTCGGCATCGAGGGGCTCCTTCCTCTGATCAACACCACACCGTCCGCGGACCCCGCGGCACACCTGGACAGCCTCATCCGCCAGACCAGAGCGCTCAACGAGCGTCCGCATACTGGGCGTATTCGGGCGTTCCGACAACGCGGCGAGGCGGCGTAGCCGGCGTCGTGCACCCGCCGGGGATTGCGGGACAGCCCTTAGCCCGGGTGTGCAGCCGCAGCTCCCGGGCACGGGTCCGGTGTCCGGAGAACTCCCCGCACCCGCAGCGCGCCCCTGGGCGCCCGACCGCCACACCTCGCCGCGGGCCGGTAGCCGAAGCAGGGCACCTGGATAACGGATCCAGACGTTTGAACGCCGCCCGGTGGCGCAGACGAGGAACTGACATCGGCTTTATACAGAGGTAGGAGACGCATCATGGGCATCATCGCTTGGATCCTCATCGGGCTGTTCGCCGGCCTCATCGCGAAGGCTCTGATGCCGGGCAAGGACCCGGGCGGCATCATCATCACCGTACTCATCGGCATCGCCGGCGGCCTGCTCGGCGGATGGCTCGGCAAGGTCATCTTCGGCGTCGACTCCATCGACGGCTTCTTCGACCTCTCCACCTGGATCGCCGCCATCGTCGGCTCCGTCATCCTCCTGGCCGTCTACCGCGTCGCCATCGGCAATCGGCGCTCGCACCGCCACGCCTGACCCCCACGCGCCCCGCGTTCCGTGGCCCGCCGCGAAGAGTGACGTCGCGGCGGGCCGGGGCCTGGCGCCAGGGTGTCGACGGCGAGGTCGGTCAGCCGACGCCGGGCTGCTGGTCGGGAGGTGACGCGCCAGAGCGCCCGCGCCGGCCGGGCCAGCGCCTGACCGGCGGAGAAATGGACATGAGCGCCGACGGAGCTGCGAGGAGGAGGCATGGACGGTCCTTCCGAGGGCATGTACGGACGCCTGCGGCATGAATGCGGCCGACGAGCGGACGATCTGTGGGAGGTCAGCCGGACTCTGCACGGCGATCCCGAACTCGCCTACGAAGAGCACCGCGCGGCCCGACTACTCACCGGCAGGCTCCAGCAGGCCGGCTTCGAGATCGAGCAAGGAGTTGCCGGACTGGACACGGCGTTCCTGGCCCGGGCCGGGAACGGGCCGGGGCGCTGTGTGGCCCTGCTGCTGGAGTACGACGCGCTGCCTGAGCTGGGACACGCCTGCGGGCACAATCTGATCGCGGCGGCCGGTCTGGGAGCCGCGCTGGCACTGCACAGCGTCCTGGACGAGACCCAGGGCACGGTGCTGGCCGTCGGGACGCCGGCGGAGGAGCGAGGCGGCGGCAAGGTCCCCCTGGCCGAAGCCGGCGTGTTCGACGGTGTGGATGCGGCGCTGATGTTCCATCCGGGCGTTCACGACTGGTCGTGGGCACCGCTGACGGCACAGACGCAGGTGCGGGTGAGCTTCTACGGCCAGGCGGCGCACCCTACGGGCGATCCCACCCGCGGGATCGACGCGCTGGCCGCCCTCATCCAGTTGTTCAACACGGCGGCAGTGGTCAGCAGGCGCCTGCCGTCCGGCTCGCACCTGCAGGGGATCGTCACCGATGGCGGCCGCGTGACCAACGTCGTACCGGCGTACGCCGAGGGTCTGTTCGGACTGCGCGCGGCTACGAGCACGGCACTCGACGCCCTGGTGGCCGACTTCGGCAAGTGGTCCGAGGGCGTGGCGGTCTCGACCGGCACCACGGTGGAGGTGACCCGCCTGGGCCATGGCTATGCCCACTTCCGGGACAACGACGTCCTCTCGGACCGCTTCAGCGAACACATCGCGCGCTCCGGCATCCAGCTCACCCAGCCTGCCGGCGGGGTGTTCCTGGGTTCCTCCGATATCGGCGACGTGAGCCGTCGGGTCCCCTCGATCCATCCGTTCGTCGCGATCCTCGGCGGTGAGGAATCCGATCACACCCCCGCGTTCGCACGAGCGGCCGGCTCGGATCAGGGCCGCACCGTGATGCTGGCGGCCGCCGAGGCTCTGGCCTGCACGGCAGCCGACGTCCTCACCGACGCCGCGCTGTCCGCCCGGGCATGGGCCCGGCTGCGCGAGAAGGCGGCCGCAGGGCTCTGACCCCCGAGCCCGTCGCGGTGGTACCCGGCCTGGCTCAGGGCCTGCGCCACCGGTTCGGTGCGGTCCTCTGCGCCCCACGCTCGTGCCGGTGACCCTTGCGGTCGTCGGCGTGAGTCCTCGCGGACTGGCCATTTCTGCCACCTCACGGTCGTACCGAGTACAGGTCGCGGTCGTCGCATCCGTCCGTCGCCCTCGCTCGTCGTCGCCGCCGGTGTCAGGCCTCGCGAAGCACCCGCACGCTGTCGACGTTCGTGTCGACCGCGTCCGGGACGACCATGCCCGCCTCGGCTCCGGAGCGCAGGTAGTGCAGTACGTCCTTCGTGAGGCGTTCGCCAGGCAGCGCCGCCGGTATGCCCGGAGGGTAGGGGGTCAGCATCTCGGAGGCGATCCGTCCGTCCGCCTTCTCCCATGGCACCTGCTCGGTCGCACCGAAGAAGGCATCGCGCGGCAGGACCGCCTGTTCCAGCCTCAGCCGGGACGGCGGCGGGACATGAACGGGCTGTCCCGTGCGCAGTTCGCCGGCGTGCGCGGCCAGGTCGGTCAGGGCCGTCAGCAGGGTCTCGGCGGTGCTGTCGTCGTCGGCGTGGGTGAACTGCGCGCTGATGCGGCGATGGTCGCCGATGTGGAGGTTGATCCGGTGGTTCTCCCGCAGCCAGTCAGCGGCCCTGTAGCCGGTGACCTCCCACGCGCTGATGTCGATGACGATCTGCAGGAGGTCGATGTCCGCTGCCTTGCCGGGCCCGCAGAAGTCCTCGCGGCCGTGCACCCGCATGCCGTCGATGCGGGAGATGCGGGTACGGACCTGCTCGGCCAGGGCGAGTGCGTCGTCGTAGAGGACCCTTCCCTGTTCGACCATCTGCCGGCGCCAGCCGTCCAGGGCTGCGTACATGAGGACGGAGGGGCTGGTGGTGCCGAGCAGGTCCTCGCGGCTCTTGAGCACCTCGGGTTTGATCAGATCGCCCTGGAGGTGGAAGACGGAACTCTGTTCCAGGCCGGACCCCATTTTGTGGACGGAGGTGACGCAGACGTCGGCGCCGGCGTCCATGGCCCAGGTCGGCAGATCGGGGTGGAAGGGCAGGTGGGCGCCCCATGCCTCGTCGACGATCAGGGGACGGCCCCGCTTGTGGCAGACCTCGGCGATGGCGGCGAGGTCCGAGCAGGTGCCGTAGGGGGTCGGCGTGGTCACCAGTGCTCCGCGAGCGTCGGGATGCTCGGCGAAGGCCGCCTCGAAGGCCGCGGCGGACGGCGGGTGGGCGAGGTGGCGTTCGGCGTCCCACTCCGGGTCGACCCACACGGGGCGGATGCCCGAGAGGATCAGGCCCGAGACGACGGACTTGTGGGCGTCCCGCCCCACCAGCAGTTTCTCGTGCGGGCCGGCTACGGACAACATCGCCGACTTCACCGACAGGGAGCTGCCACAGGTGGAGAAGAAGGCATGGTCGGCGCCGACCGCCTCAGCCATCAGGGCCTGTGCCGCCTCCACCACGGCGTGGGAGGACGTACGGTCGTCCAGCCCGCTGGTGGCCAGCACGTCGGAGCGGAACACCGCGTCACCGAGCACGGCGCGTACGCGGGGGTCAGTACCCCTGCCCTGCTTGTGACCCGGAGGCGTGAACGGTGTCTGCCCGCTGGCGTGGTAGGCGGTCAATGCCTCGAGGATCGGTGCCTTCGACTGGTTCATGCTCCTCGCCTGCCCGGCCGCAGCCAGTGAAAACAGCCCGCCGCCGCGAAGGGCTTCGCCCGCCGCCGCCCCACGCCGCGCGGCCGGCCCCGCACCGGGGCCGGCCGTGCAACGGTGTGTGCACGAAGCCGGAGCGCCTCCATCGCGCTCGGTGCCGTGTCGGTCAGGCGCGGTCAGGCTCCCGGAAGGCAAAGGAGCAACGGGTGACCGTGCGGGCCCCGGAGGACGCGCATGCGGTGCGGTCCCAGGCCGTGGCGTCTGGTGTGTCTTCCCACCCTGTTCACACGGCGTCCGCGCTCAGGCCGCTCGCGGCGCCGAGGAGGCCGACCGGCTCACAGGGACCGTGCAGGCCTTCATCGGCGACGCCCACGGCTACGGCGCACCAGCACGAGCGCGACGATCACAGCGCCCGCGACGACGAGGAGCGGCGTGCGGTTGACGCGCGCGACCGTCGCGGCTTGGCCGGCCTTTTCCAGCAGCGGCTCGGTGGCCTTGTCCGCCGCATACTGGCCGGCGCGGGTCGCGCTGTCCCGCACCTGCGCTGCGGCCTTGGCCGTCTTGTCCAGGACGGGGTCGGGCGTTTTGTCCCGCACCAACTGTGCGGCCCGCCCCGCCTTCTCACGAATCTGGTCGGCGACCAGGGCGGCCTTCTCTGCGGTTTGCTGCTTCATGATGGCGGTCTTCTCCTCGGTTCGGGCCTTGATGTCGGCCTTGGCGGCCAGAGCCCCGACGGTCTGGCCGAGTTCGTCGCGGGTCCGGTCGACCTCTCGCGCGACTCTGCGGGGTAGGGGTCTCGGAGGAGGGAGTGCCGGGGGCGGGTCGGGAACCGCCGCCCTTGCCGCAGCGCTTGCCCTTCCGGGTCTTCTCCGCCCGGGTCGGCTGGCTGAGAGTCGTGGCGGGCTGATGCCGGACCTCGAAGCGAGCCGCCATGGGACCCTCCTCCTTGAGGCGCTTATGCCGTGGTCGTGACGCGCTTACCCCGTCGTCGCCCCAACACCCGCCCCGGCGGAGGCCCCGGCCGAGGCGGCCCTGCGGACGGCGATCGATGGTGTCCTCGCCGCAGTCCACCATCCAATCCGCCGCTCCATGGAGGATCACCTGATCGAATACATGTCCGTGTTGCCGTCGGGCAGGTGAGGCTTCGGAGGTTGATAACCATGGTTCCCCTGCTTCTCGTTCTGCTCCTCGTCCTGATCCTCTTCGGCGCGGGTTTCGCGGTGAAGATTCTCTGGTGGGTGGCTATCGCGGTCCTGATCCTGTGGCTGATCGGTTTCGTCGCCCGGCCGAAGGGCGGTAGCGGCCGCTGGTATCGCTGGTAGCCGTACGACGACAGCGCAGTTCTGACACTGCATGGCGGCGGCGCTCCCTTCGGCGGTCGTCCCGGCCTGATCGCGTTCCCGCGCGATGACGTTCAACCACCCTCGAACTGGAAGGCCTCAGCCAACGCGGCTTCGTGTTCCTCCACGGATCCAGCGCTCCTGGCGATCACCGCGTACCGCCAGGAGTGGCCGTCGGGCGGCGCGTCCGCGTAGAGGACCACGCCCTCGCCACGCTCCGGATCGAACGCAAGGCGGGATGCGCGCAACCGGGCAAGGGCTCCTTCGAAGCCCATGGGGCTCCGCGTCCGGCCCTTCGACACCGACCATGCCGGGACCGGGTTGGCCGATCCCGCGGTCAACCGGGTGACCATGGTGTGCGGTGTGGTGGTGGCGGTACGGCGGATGTTGCTTTCACTCGCGTACGCGGCGCCGCCCGCGTCCACCAGCGCGTCGAGTCCGAAAGGACCCGCGTAGCCGTGCTCGGCCAGGTAGCGCCCCAGGGCCGCCCCCCACTCCTCCAACTCGTCGGCCACATGTGCGAAGGACGGCGGCAGCGGGGAAGCGTACCCCGTGAAGGAGCCCTGAGCTGTACGCATCGCTCCGCTGAAAAGCGCGTGTACCCCGGAGGTGGTGGCCTCCAGCTGGATGCTGACCGATGCGGCCACCTCGAGGCACTCCTCCACCACCCACATGCCCTCGGGTCCGCCGACGGTCTCGAGCGCCAGGACCGCCCCGCTGCTCAGGTCGTCACGGGACACGAAGCGCATCCCGTGCCCTCCCGCCGAGCGATCGGGCTTCACCACTACGCGCTCGTGGTCCCGCAGGAGCTCGCGGGCCACGCCTTCGGTCTCCAGGCGTCGGCACACCCGTCCCGTCGGCAGCCGCATGCCCAGTTGCCCGGCCGTTTCGCGGAATCCGGTCTTCGTGTTGAGCAGCATGGTCATCTTCAGTGCGGCCTCGGCGGCCTCGACGGTGGGATACGGGTGGACCGCGAGGCCGACCTCCCGGGCGAACTCGATCGCCGACGCGTCCAAGGCCGTCGGCAGCAACGCCGCACCCCGGTCTCCGGCGAGTGCCCGGACGTGCTCGACGAGTCCGGCCTCGCGCACCGCCCGCGCCAGCGGGACGGCGCCGGCAGGGGGCACCTCGACGACCGCCACCGTTTCCTGGGAAACCCCTGTCAGGCCGTACACGTAACGCAAGAACTCCCGGCTCAGGGGCACGGGAGTGACCAGTACGTCCCCCGGTCGGAGCAGCCATGCCTTCCGCGGCGCCTGCTGGGCCCACTGCATCAGGATCTGCCCCTCGTTGAGATCCACCGCCAAGTCCGAGAGGAAGTTCGCGAAAACAACGATCGGGCCCGTCTCAGTCACCGCTCCGCTCCTATGGTCGCCGCACGGCCGTTTCCGGTCAGCCTGGGATCACCCCGCTCAGCCCCTACCAGGTGCGGCCGGGCGTAGGAGCGGGCAGCCGTGATCAGATCGGCGGACATGGCTTCAGCCTCTGTCGCACCGACGGCATCGGCACGCCTTCGCAGCCGAGCGGGTGACCTCAAGCGGGCGCCCACGGCCTGGGCGGCGCCGTCCGGAGCCGGTCCACGCCAAACCGTCCGCCCTCAGACTGGGGTGTGCCCGAGGATCCCCGCATCCCGTCCTGCCTCCGTCTTCGTGACGGCCCGTAGCACCGGCTCACGGCTGAACGCAGTCAGCCGGAGGCGAGCACTGAGTCATCGAGGGTGCCCGTGCCCGGCAAATGGTGGCGGGCCGCGATCAGGGCGGCGTGCACGTCCGTCGTACCGGTGGCCACGCACAGGGCGCGCTCGACGGCCTCGATCTCCTTGCGCACGGGCGAGTCGCCTTCCGCGGCATCGAGTACGGACAGCGCCCAATAGCGGTCGACGAGGCCGGGGAGCACGGCCGGGTGAGCCATCAACATGGGGGTTGCCTTTCGCCAGCGGATCCATCAGGTGGCCGTCGCCTACCCTGCCGATCACCGTTGAACCCCGCCACAGTCTGCTCCCCCTCCGGCCCCTCACGAGGGTCGAGACGCTCGAGCCTCCCTGCTCGGGCGCGGCCGCGGGATGAGGTCGGCAGGGTGAGGGCGGCCAGGTGGCTGTGGGCGGTCTCGGCGAGTTTCGGCGGTCTCGCGACTGCCCGGCCCCAGCCACACCAGTGCTCACCGCAGGACCTGCCCAGACCGAGGCCGCCCGTACCGCCCGTACCGCCCGTACCGCCCGTCCCTGCCGGTCTGCCGGGTGACAGCAGGTCAGGTCAGGGCGGCGATCACTTCCTTGGCCGCCCGCTCCCCCTCGGTCGCCCCGCCTTCCATGAAGCCCTGGAAGTCGTAGCTGCAGTGCTCGCCGCCGATGTGGATCCGGCCCTGCGCGGTGCCCTCGTACTTGGCGTACTTGTGCAGGTAGCCGGTCGGCCAGAACGAGTACGCGCCGAGCGAGTACGGGTTGCGGTGCCAGGCAGACAGCTGTGCCCGACCGGTCCAGGCCGCCTTGGTGCCGGGGAAGAAGGAGTCGATCCCGGTGAGCATCCGGCCCGCGAGGGCGCGTACGTAGGGGTCGGAATCGGTGGCGAAGGGGCTGCCGGGGGTGAGCGAGCCGGCCAGGCTTCCGCCACCGTACTGGAGGAGGATGCCCCCGTTGCCCGGCTGGACCCTGGTGGTGTCCCAGGTCTGCTGGACATCGCTGTCGGTGAAACAGTCGCCCGCGGAGACTCCTGGCCAGGGGCCGGTGCCGCGCCAAGGGCGACTGGTGAACTGCATGTTGAGCTTGGTGCAGTGGCCCATGCGGGCGTCGCGCAGCAAGTTCTTCATCAACGGGTCGAAGCCGGCCGCGGTGATGTCGATCTGCTGGAGGATCGGCAGCGGCAGGCACAGGACGGTGTGATCGGCCACGACCGTGCGGGTGGCGCCCGCGTCGTTGAAGGTCAGCGTCTGGGTGCCGTCGGCGGAGACGCGTACGGCGACCAGCTCGCGGCCCATGACGAGCGATCCGGCGGGCAGGGCCTGGGCCATGGCGTTCGGCAGCTGGTCGTTGCCGCCAGTGATGTGGTAGCGCTCGTTGGACAGGCCCCAGACGTTGAAGTTGCCCGGGTTGGGCTGGTAGCCCATCAGCAGGACGAGCGCCAACGCCGACTGCTGGTCGGTGTCGGCCCCGTACTCGACGTTGTACGCCACATCGATGAAGCGGCCCAGCTGTGAGCCGTGCCCGCCCGGGATCCGGGTCTCGATCCACTCGTACAGGGTCATGTTGTCGAGCGCGGTCCCCGCCGGGGTCGAAGAGTTCCAAGAGACTTCGCCAGCCGCCTGGAGGTCCCGGTGCAGCGCTTGGTAGACGGCCTTGAAGTCCTCGTCGGCCTGGGTGCGCGCATAGTAGACCCCGTTGAACCGGAGGATTTCCTCGGCGCCGTTCGGCCCGCCGCCGAGGAAGTCCTCGACGGGCAGGTTGAAGCGGCGGCACAGTTCCAGGATCTTCTTGTGGCTGGTGTCGATCAGCTCGCCGCCGATCTCGGAGGTCTGCCCGTACGCCCACAGGGAGCGCTGGCTCCACATCCGGCCTCCGACACGGCTCGGATCGGCTTCGTAGAGCGTGCAGGCGACGCCCGCGTCCTTGAGGGTGAGGGCAGCGGTCAGCCCCGAGATCCCGGCGCCCACCACGGCCACGCGGGCGGGTGTGACGGGCTTCTTCTCGGGCGGGGCCGCCACAGCACGGGCGCTCGCGGAGGCTCCCGCCGCCGAGGCGACGGCGGCGCCGAGCCCGAGGACGGCGGCCCGGCCGAGGAGCTGGCGGCGGGTGGAGCCGCGAACCTCGGCGACGGGCAGGCCGAGCCGGCGGGCGGCGGCGTGTTCGGCGGCGAGCCGACGGAGCTCGTGCATCAGTGGCGTACGGGCCATGTTCGTGGCTCCTCGTCAGATGTTCGCGGCGGAGGGGGTGGGGGTGCCGGTGAGCTCGTCGGTGCGTTCGGCCGCGTCCTCCAGGACGACGCGGCCGATGATCGCGTAGCGCTCGGGGGCCTTGTACTTGAGCCACAGGCCGAGTCCGAGGCCGCCGAAGAAGACGGCCCCGACGATCCAAGGGATCAGCGTGAAGAAGAACGAGTCGGCGGCCAGCCCGGCCGCCGTCCGCATGTTGACCAGCAGCAGGACGACCACGGCGGCCATGGCGATGCCGCCGGCCAGCGGAGCCGTGAAGGTGCGGAACCAGTGCCGGTCCTCGGGGTGGTTCTTGCGGAAGTAGCCGATCACGGCGAATGAGCACAGGGTCTGGACGATGAGGATCGCCATCGTGCCGAGGATCGCGAGCAGCGTGTACAGGTGGATGTACGGGTCCTGTCCGGTCAGCCAGAACAGTGCGACCAGGCCAGTGGCAATGGCTGTCTGCATCATGGAGGAGACGTACGGGGACCCGTGCTTGACGTGCGTACGGCCCAGGCCCGGGTGCAGGAAGCCCTCGCGGCCGATGGCGTAGAGGTAGCGGGCGGCGCACTGGTGGAAGGCCATGCCGCAGGCGAAGGAGCCGGTGAGCAGCAGCCATTGGAAGGCGTCCACGGCCCATCCGCCGATGAAGGTCCGGGTGGGCGCGAAGAACAGGTCGAGCGGGCTCGCGGAGGCGGAGAGCTCCACCGACTCGGCCAGGCCGTTACCGGCGATGGTCATCCAGGAGACGTAGATGTAGAAGAGGCCGACGCCGATGACCGAGATCAGGGTGGCCTTGGGGATGACCCGCTTCGGGTCGCGGGACTCCTCCCCGTACATGGCGGTGGATTCGAAGCCGACCCAGGACCAGAACGCGAAGAAGAGCCCGAGTCCGGCGGAGGTGCCGGTGAAGGCGTTCTTCGGGTTCACGGGCTCGAGAGGGATCGCGTCCGGGCCGCCGCCCGCGACCAGAACGGCGGTTGCGACGGCGAACAGGACGGCGATCTCGGCGACGAGCATCACCCCCAGCGCCTTGGCAGTGAGGTTGATGTCGAAATGCGCGAGGATGGCGGTGGCCGCCAGCATGGCGGCTGCGTAGACGATCCAGGGCAGGTCGATGCCGAGTTGGTCGTGGACGGTGGTCTTGGCGAAGTAGGAGAAGACACCGACGATCGAGGCCTCGAAGACGATATAGGCGAGGACCGCGAGCATGCCGGAGGCCATGCCGGCGATCCGGCCGAGGCCGTGTGAGATGTACCCGTAGAAGGCGCCGGCCGCGGTGATCCGCTTGGCCATGGCGACGTAGCCGACGGCGAAGACGGTCAGCACCGCGGTCGCGAAGAGGTAGCCGGCGGGGGCGCCGGTCCCATTGCCGAAGCCCACGGCGATGGGGAGGTTCCCGGTCATCGCGGTGATGGGGGCGGCGGTGGCCACGGCCATGAAGACGACGCCCACCAGGCCCACCGAATTGGCTTTGAGCCGTTGCACCTGGGGTGCGTCGCCGCCCGTGCCGGTATCCGTGCTCATAGATCCTCGTTCCTGTCGTGAGGGCGCTCACTCTCACCCCGCGTGACGTATGCCACAATCGACAGGCGGCCCTTTAATTGCCATGCAGATACGACGAGTTGTCGAGTGGGACGGGCATGGGGCGATCCTCGTGCCCCCCCGGGACGTCGGTGTCGCGGCCGAACGGCTCTCCCTCGCAGCGGTGTGGTCTCACGGGCCGCCGCCCTTGCGTCGTCAGTTCGCCGAGTGGAGGGTGGCCGTCCTCTTCAGCGCCGGGATGACTTGGTCCACGTACGAGACGCACAACTTGAGATACGGCCCCGCGCCCGCGCGCGGAGCCGTATCACCGGCCCTCCCCGGCTTCGCTCCGGGGACCGAGCCGGGAAGGCTGGACCGGCAGTGCCACCTGGATCTGTGCGCCGGCGGTGTGCCGGCGCTGTGGCTCGCCCGGGCGGATGGGGCGTCCCCTGTCTCGTCGCCTCGGGGCTGAGCGCCGCCGGCGCTCGTCTCCCCTGTCCGCCAGGGACGACGCTGCTCCGGAGCCGTAGGAGGGCAGGACGGCCCCGACGCGTCATTTGGTCCAGATGTCCAGCAGTTGGTTGGCCGCACGGAAGTTATCGGGTGAATCCACGTTGCACACGACGGTGACGGCAGTGTTCCGGTCCGGGCTGACCTTGAAGGTGCTGTGAAACCCCTCCCAGTCGCCGCGATGCACCAGGCTGTTGTCGGGGAGAAGCAGGATTCCGGCCCCGTAGCGCCCTTCTTCGATGCCGCGCGGGCGCAGGACGTCGCCCACACTCACCGCTCCCTGCGTCACCCCGGCGAGCAGTTCCGTGCCACCGATGCGACCAGTGCGGTAATTGTCGGCCCAGCGGACGAACTCTCCAGGGGTGGTCTGGACGGATCCGTCTCCGTACTGTCTCCAGGGGGATGAATTGGAGGTGAAGGAGCCGTCCTTCTCGTCGTACGACTTCGCCTTGCCGGGAACGTCCACCGCAGGGGACAAAGTCATGCGCAGGTGCAGGGGCGTGAAGAATTCCTGTTGGAGGAAGGCCGGGAACGGCTTGCCGGTGACCCTCTCGACGACATGTGCCAGGAGGACGTAGTTGGAGTTGGAGTAGGAGAAACGCTTGCCTGGCGGATCTTCCGGCTGTGAGGCGAGGATGGCCGCGATCGCTTCCTTCTGGCCGGCCGGATCCGTCAGCTTGATGCCCTTGGCCTCCAGCAGATCCTGGTAGTCGGTGATACCAGTGGTGTGACGCATCAGGTCGCCCACCGTGACGTTCCGCGTCCATGCGGGCGGGTTGTCGAGGAAGTCCGACAGGGGGCCGTTCAGGGCGAGTCGGTGTCGCCCGGCCAACAGAAGGACGGCGTCCGCGGTGAATTGCTTCGAGTTGGATGCCATGTCGAAGACCGTCTTCGAGGTGATGGCGCGCCCTGAGGTCAGATCGGCTTTCCCTCTCCCCGCCTCCCAGACCACGCTTCCCCGTGTGCCGACAGCTGCCGCACAGCCCGGGCCGTCAGGAGAAGGCACCAGCTCCTGGAGTACATCTGCGCTGCGCTTCTCGCGGTCATCGCCGGTCGCGTACGCCCGGGGGCTTGCGACAGCGGTCAGTACGACCAACACCATGGCGCCCCCGGCGGTGCACAACGACGCCATCCGATTCACGGACACCACCTTCTTCCTCTGGGGTGGAGGCTCAGGGAACGATGTCGAACTTCGGGGCTTGAGGTCACTTCGGAGTGATCACCGAATTCGTCAGACCGTGGGCGGGCTGGCCGATGACCTGCACCGAGCCGGCGGCGCGGGCGCGGACGAAGCGCTCCGGACGTCCGCGGCCGAGTTCCTCGATCGCAGCCGGGACGTCGACGGGTGGGATCGCCTTGGCGACCAGCACGTAGGGACCCGGCACGAAGCGTGACGCGGCGGCCGTGCCAAGCCCGGTGGTATCCGTATGCCGTGGCGCGGGGCCCGCCGGCGCCGGGCCGAGGTCCACCAGGACCAGAGCGGCCCCTGCAACCGGCGCCCCGGGAGGGAAGCTGTGCTCTGCCATGTGATCCCGTTCCTCTGCCGATCAACGGCTGCCCCACCGGTCGATGCCGTGGCGGTGTGGGCGGAACGCACGCAATCAACGCTACCGGCTGGTCCGAAGACGCGCACAGGGACGCGGGAGGCGGCCACCGGCACTCGCGTCCGCTCGGCCGGGTGTCGCTGCTGTCTCCGGCCGCCGCCGGATGTGTTCCAGAGGCGGGACTTTAGGGAGACGGCGAGGGTCGGTGAGGCGCCAACCCGGACACCGGCCGTACCGGTGCTCACCGGTCCGTGTCGTCCTCCGCGTTCGCCGGCTGCTCCCGGGCCGGAGCAACCGGTGCCGCGTCCGTCGCGCTCGCGCCGGGGCGGGCGCGGAGGTATCCGACCACCGTGTTGCCCACCGCGACGAGCGGGACCGCCACGACGGCCCCGTCGATTCCGGCGACGGTGCCGCCCGTGGCAACGGCCAAGACCACGGCCAGCGGGTAACCCGCATCAGTACCCAGACGGTGGCGGCGAGCACCAGGAACCGCCAACCGGCTCGGCGGCCACCCGCCCCCCAGGGCACCTGCCGCCGCGGGGTTCCGCGCGCCGGCACCGTCACCGGGTCGCATCTCCGGAGGAACCGAGTCCTCCCGCTCTGCGGCATCCTCAGCGTCCCGCTGGGCCTGGAGCCGCGCTCGACGCCCGCGGAGCCCTGCGGCACGCTTCTGCACACGCCCGAGCCATCCGGGCAGGCCGGGCAGTCGAAGTCGGTTCACCGCGGAGTCCCTCCGGGTCGTTCGCGTAAGAGGATTCCTTCCAGGCTGGCCTGCGCCCTGCCCAGTGGCACCCCGGCGCCTGATCGTGAGCACGGCCCCCCATCCCGCTTCGCCTTCCGTCCGTGCGCGCGCAGCTCCTGCCCAAGCGCCTCGCGGGACGCCAAGTGGGCCGCAGCGGGCAGCCGGTGCAGCAGTGGACCGTGCTGCTGCGCCTTCCCCAGGCCGTCTCTGGACCGACGGTCAGCCGAGCCAGACGATGTCCAGGACGGACAAGTGCCGTGTGAGCTGGTTGATGACGTAGACGACGGACACTTGTCCGATGGAGGCGGCCCGTATGTCTTCGCCCTCGGGATCACCGGTATTCCACTGCGGCCAGCCCCAGGGGGAGCGGGTGGCGAGGTCAAGGACATCACGGATCATCTCCGTCGCGGGCTCGGGAAGGCCGGTGAGCGCCTTCGCCGCGTGCGGGGATATTCGCACCGTCCAGGGCGTACTGGTCACCGGCGGGTCCCGAGGACGTCCTCGAGGGCGACGAAGTCGGTCTCGTCGCGACCGGAGTCGACGTACGCGTCCACGGCCGGGGCCGAGGCGACGCGCAGCTGCCAGGTACGGATGACGTCGTGCAACGGGGTAAGTGAGTAAGTGTGACGGGAGTCTTCCAGGGCCTTGGCCCAGTCACGCTCGAAGGCCGGCACCCATTGCGCGGCGCGGCGGTCGACACGCAGCTGCTCCCGCAACTGGGCCGCGGCGGCCGGGGCCGGCACGGGCAGCGGGGCGGGCGCGTACTCGGGCTGGGCACTCATGGCGTCCTCCAACGATCCTCTTCGACACCCTAGCGAAGTCAAGGGCCCAGCGGCCCCGTTCGTTGTACCCGTTGCCGCCGTCGCAGTGAAGTCGGTGTGGCCAAGGGTGCCGGCCGGGAGGCGGGGAGCCGGTTCGCTCCGGCTGCCAGCTGTCGGCACTTCGGCACTTCGTCCTGGCATCGAACCAGTCGGAGGGGCTTCGCCTTCTACGGCTGGATCAACCAACGTTCACCGGCCCACGACGGCACGTAGGCGCCGGCCGGCCCCTGCAACCGTGCGTCGGGCTTCCACGTCCAGAGGGCATGAGGGATAACACACCACGTCGGGCCGGCATGGAGCCAAGGGGCGAGCGTCGGGCCGGATACTTCCTCGCCGGCCTCGGTGCAGCGGCCGGGCTGGCTGTCTGGGCACCGCGGGCTGCGTTCAGTATCGACGGGGGATTCGAGGGCCACGCCCGCGATCTGAACGTGGTCTTCGTCGACCTGCCGCTCATCCTGCTCGGCGGAGCGCTGTTGCCGCTCCTCTCCTGGGCCTTGGCCATCAGGCGGGTGCCTCCGTGGGCTGCGGCCGTCGCGGCCTTGGCCGCGCTCGCGCTCGGGGGGTGGGGTCTCACCGAGTGGTGGACCCCCCGTCAGCATCCAGACCCCGGCTACGACATGCCCGGGATGTGACAGCGTCCATGTGCCGCCACGCCCCCGTCCACAGGGCAAGCCCCGGCCGATGCGGCACCCCCCGCCCCAGCCGGTCGCCGGTCGCCCCTGGCCGCCGATGCGGCGGGCCCGGCGGCCGCGCCAGGCCCCGCCGCTTCGCGGCCGTCTTCCCCCGAACGCTGCGGCCGCCGCGTACTGGGCGACGGGACCCCCCCTCCGGCAAGCGGTCCTGGGTGGGCCCCGTACGACATTCCGGGTTGACCCTTGGGAGGTACCGCGATGAGCGACCTCGGTACGCGACGGCCTTACCGCCCGCGTGGCTGGAGGATGTGCGACGGGAGAGGAGCCGGCCTCAGAACATGGTGTTGTCGTTCCGGGAGGTGGGTGGGACGACCTGCAGTACGTCCCAGTGCTCTACGATCCTGCCGTCCCGGTCGAAGCGGAAGATGTCGATGCCTGCGTACTCCTCGTCGGGCCAGGTCTGATGGCAGTGCAGGACGACGTGGTCGCCTTCGGCAACGGCGCGCTTGAACTCGACGTGCTTGCCCGGGTATTCGGCGGCCATGCGTTCGAAGTAGTCGATGAACGCCTGCTTACCGTCGGCTACGTGCGGGTTGTGCTGGATGTACGTGTCGCCGGCGTACCGGTCGATGGCCTCGGCGGGGCGGCACTGGTTGAACATCAGGTCGTAGAACGCCATGGCGCTGGACTTGTTCTTCTCTGAGTCGCTCATGACGTGACCGTAGTGCAACTGCGGACGTCGACCCTCGCGGCTCCACTCCACCGTACCGCTGCACCAGCCCACCGCAGGCGGAGCACCCCGAAACGCAGGGAAGGGGCGCGACGCCGGCCGTTGGGGCCGTTGGCGCCATGGCCACCGAGCGCCCCGAGCTGTACACCTGCCTCGACGACCGCTGCTTCTCCGTCCCCAACGGACTCGTCTTCTCCCCCGACGAGCGGCAGTTGTTCGTCTCCCACACCCGGGGCGGCGCCATCCGCGTATTCGACGTGCACGCGGCCGGCGGCCGCCTCACGGACGGCGAAGTCTTCGCCAAGGCCGACCCGGAGGGCGGCCCGAGCGCAACGCCTCTTCATCACCCCCGAGACCGGCCTCTACTCGGTGGTCATGGCGGGCACGGGCAGCCACCCGACGGGCCCGGGCCGCCGCCCGTGGCTCGACGGCTGCTCGGCCCGCCCCGGTCGCGATGCCCGAGCAAACCGTCCGCTACGTCGTTGGCGACATGACCGACGCCATCGACCGGCGGCAGCACCCTGCACGGCTGCCGGTCGTCCCGGCGCGCCACCGTTCACCTCAGGGCTGCGCCTTGCCCCTCGCTAGCCCGGAGATACCAGACCCGGCTTCACCGGTGAGGCAGGGCGCCGCTGTCGGCGGCGGCCTGTTGGCCGGGTGTCCGCCGGATCTCCGGAGACCCCGTACTGCGGTCCTACTTGTCGGCGACGAGCGTGCCCGCCGCGCCCCAGCTGTCCGCCGGGACCTCGTGGATCCACACCTGGACGGTCTCGGCCGGGATCTTGTACGCGTCGACGAAGGCGTCCGTGACCCGCTTGACGAGCTCGCGCTTCAGCTCGACATCGCGGGGACCCTGCTGAACGGTGACGATGGGCATGACCGAACTCCCTTGCCAGCGGCGGCTTCCCGGCCTTTCCGGGTCACTCACCGGCATGACCCCAGTCCATCGGATCCGTGCGGCCCGACCAAGGAGCAGACCGCGACCGCAACGATCAGCTCTCGTGATCGCTGCTGGTCGGGAGGGGTGTGAGCACCTTCAGGAGCGCCTCGAGAGCAGCGGGCGGGCTCTCGCGCCGGACGGCCAGGCCGATGGGCAGGGCCAGGCCGGGGGCACGGAACGGGCGGAAGGCGACCCGGGGGCTGAGCAGCACGCGTGCGTGGGCCGCGTACACCACGGTCCACATCGGTACGGGGCCGGCACCGATGGTGGCGAGGGTGTCCTGCAGCGAGCCGCTGACCGGTCCGGGCATCGGCTCGAAGCCGGCTGCGTGGCAGGATCCGACGACCAGGTCGACGAGGGCCGGGTTGTTGCGGCGGGCGGTGATGCAGAGCCGCAGGCCAGCCAGATCGGAGAGGGCCAGTTCCGTCTCGCGGGCGAGTGGATGCGCCGCCGGGAGGGCCGCTACCAGGGGGTCTTTCCACAGGGGCAGGATCCGCACACCCGGTGCGGGCTCCAGGGAACGTAGGAACGCGGCGTCAAGGCGGCCGTCCGCAACCTGCTCCAGGCGGTCGTGGGCCGGGGCCGAAACCAGCTGGACCACGGTCTCGGGGGCGAGGACGGCCAGGTCACCGAGCACCCGGTCCAGGTATTCACCGAGGCCGGTGCTGGTGCCCAGGCGCAGGCCTGCCCCTTCCCGGACGGCGGCCCTGGCCCGATCGGCGGCGGCGAGCACCGCCCGCGCCTCGGGCAACAGCCGCTCCCCCGCGCCGGTGAGTCGAACGTGGCGTGGCGAGCGGTCGAAGAGATCGGCCCCCAGCTCCCTTTCCAGCCGCTGCACTTGCTGGCTGACCGCCGACTGCACGATGTGCAGCCGGTCGGCGGCCCGGCCGAAGTGCAGTTCCTCGGCCACGGTAACGAAGTAGCTCAGCTGCCGCAGTTCCATCTGCCGACTGTAACCGTCGAGGTCAGACGACCATCCGGCAGAGCACGGAGGCGGTCGCGGACAGGGACGACGCCAAGGGCTTCGTGACCACAGCAGCCACAGGGAAATGACCGAGGACGCCGAGGACGCCATGGGGGGAGGCAAAAGGCGTTGCGCGGGAAGGGCGGCGGCTGCATGATCCACGCGTGGACGACACGCCGAGCACGTTCCCGGACTCACTGCCGGCCCTGCGTGCCGCGGCGCGCGAAGCGGGCTTCGACATGTCCTGCGAAGAGCGCACCGGCAGCCTGCTGGCCCTCCTCGCAGCCGCCCGTCCTGGCGGCCGCATCCTCGAACTCGGCACGGGCGTGGGCGAGGGCACCGCTTGGCTCCTCAGCGGGATGGACAGCGCCTCGTCCCTGGTCACCGTCGAACTGGACGAGGTCGTGCAGGAGGTCGCCCGGGAGCAGTTGCGTTCTGATCCACGGGTGACCTTCGTGGCCGGAGACGGCGCTGAATGGCTGCAGACCTACGACGGGGAACCGTTCGACCTGGTGTTCGCGGACACCTGGCCCGGCAAGTTCACGCACCTGGAACGGACTCTGGAACTCGTGGCCTCCGGCGGCACCTATCTGATTGACGACCTCTCCCCGCAGCCCGGTTGGCCCGCGGGCCACGGAGCTGCGGTCCAGCGCCTGCTGACCGACCTGGAAGAGCGCGAGGACTTTCACTCCGTCCGCATGGCCTGGGCGAGCGGACTCCTGATGGCCGTGCGGTCATCCCACGCCCGGATCACTCCACGCCACGGAGGAACAGACTGACGTCGTTGAGACGCGGGGCTCTCTCGACTCGCCGCGAAGGCAGGTCTGGGGCATCGATGGACCCGCAACATCGCCCGCACATAGGGCAGTACGGCGATGTTGCGCTGTGGATGAAAAGCTTTGGCCGTCGATCAGTACCGGGGCTAGGTTTGCCGCATGCGCGAGTTGATCACCGACGACCGTCGGACGTTGGCAGTGGAGGAATGGGGCGACCCCACCGGGATACCGGTCGTCTACCTGCACGGCAGCCCGATGAGCCGACTGGCCCGATACCCGGACGATTCCCTGTTCCACGAGTTCGGCGTCCGGCTGATCACCTATGACCGGCCCGGGTTCGGCGGCTCCACACCGAAGCCGGGGCGTCGGGTCATCGATGCCGCCGCTGACGTCGCGGCCGTCACCGCCGCACTCGGCCTGGACCGCTTCGCGGTGTTCGGAGTGTCCGGGGGCGGCCCGCACGCCATGGCTTTCGCCGCCCGGCATCCCGAACGGGTGACACGGCTGGGGGCGCTGGCGAGCCCGGCGCCACGTGACGCTGCCGGGCTGGACTGGACCGCCGGCATGAGCGAGGGAAACCGTCACAGCGCCGCCGTGGCGTTGACCGGAAGGGAAGCCGTCACGGAACACCTGGCGAATCTCGGAACGGCCGGTTTCCCGCCGCTGCCTGAGATCGAACAGGCGGTCCTCTCCCGACCGGAGATCAGCGCGATGATGGGCGCGGCGTTCGCCGAAGCGGTCCGGCCGGGGCTGGACGGCTGGGTGGACGACGTCACCGCCATCTTCGGCACCGCATGGGGCTTCAACCCGGCGGACATCACGGTCCCGACACGGATCTGGCACGGTGGCCTCGACACCCTGGTGCCCCCTGCGCACGGCGAGTGGCTCGCCGCACGCATGCCGACCGCGACGCTGATCAGACAAGCCGATGCCGGGCACGGCGGCCACTTCGACGCCACCCCCGCGATGCTCGCCTGGCTGATCAGCGACATCAACGGCGAGGCCCACGCCCCCGGAAGCTGACCTCGAGATCACGAGTGGGGGCGATCACGCTGCCCGTGGTGGTGCCCCAGGCGGCCGGGAGCGTGGCTGCCGTGTGAGGGCACAATGGTCCCGTGGGCGCCCAAATCAAGATCTTCAGGCTCTTCAGCTACCAGCCGTGCGGGCACGAACTGCTGGTGCGCGTGGTCCGGCCCGCTGCACCGAACGCCGATCAAGGGGCGTTGGATGCCGCCGACGACGTCGCCGACTCGGCGACGGAACATCTGTGCACCTGGTGGGAGCAGCGGCGCTTGCAGACCCGGTGTCCACACCGGCACACGTCGAACCTGGTCGCTGAGATGCAGGAGGAACCGGTCGGGGAGGACCTCTTCGGCCCGGGTCGCCGTCAGCTCGGGGTATGGGCGGCGAGGACGGAGTACGGCGCGCCGTGGATGGTCCTCGGGACCGCATCGACCGAAGCGGAATTCTGGCAACAGGTCCAGGACGACCCCGGCCTGCTCCATCTCGGCCCGCTGGCGCCCGCTGAACGGCGTCACGTCTACTTCCTCACCGACGAGGACGTGAAGCGCTGAGCGTACGCTCTGCGGCCGGGGGGCGCGCGCATGCGGGACCGGTCGGCCACGGCCGGGGCGCGTCCGGCTGTCATCCGGCGCGGTCCGCAGCCTCCGGCGCGGTGTGGAGGGCGGCCAGGACCCGGTCGGGGGTCAAGGGCAGTTCCCGCAGCCGCCGGCCGGTGGCTTGACACACGGCGTTGCCGATCGCGGCGGCGGTGCCGACGATGCCGATCTCCCCGATGCCCTTGCTGCCCATCGGGTTGAGGTGCTTGTCGTGCTCGTCGATCCAGTGTGCCTCGATGGCGGGGACGTCGGCGTTGGCCGGCACGTGGTAGGCGGCCAGGTCCCGTTCCGCGAAGTCACCGAACGCCGGGTCGAGCTCGCTGTGCTCGGTCAGCGCCATGCCCAGCCCCATCACCATCCCCCCGATCAGCTGGGAGCGGGCGGTCCGCGGGTTGAGGATGTGGCCGGCGGCGAAGACGCCGAGCAGCCTGCGGACGCGGACCTCGCCCGTGACGGTGTCGGCCTGGACCTCGGCGAAGTGTGCGCCGAACGAGTGGCGTGCGTACGGTGACTTCTGCTTCGCGGACTGGGTGGTGTCGGCGGACGCGGAAAGCCCGGCGGCGGGCATCGGCTCGTGGTGCCGGGCCATCCGGTCGGTCAACGCGGTGCACGCGTCGTGCACCGCCCAGCCCCAGGACGCCGTTCCGGTGGAGCCGCCGGCGACGGGGCCGGGCGGCAGCGAGCTGTTGCCGATGGCCAGCGAGACGGCGTCGAGCGGGACGTGCAGGGCGTCGGCGGCGATCTGGGCCAGGACCGTACGGGCGCCGGTGCCGATGTCGGTGGCGTTGACCTCGACCAGGTAGCTCCCGTCGGGGCGGGCGTGGGCCCGGGCTCCCGAAGGGGCGATGTACACGGGGTAGGTGGCGGCTGCCACACCGGTGCCGATGAGGAGCGGCCCCTCGCTGCGGGGCGGCCGGCGGCCGGCCCAGCCGAACCGGCGTGCGCCCTCGCGCAGGCACTCCACGAGGTGGCGGCTGCTGAACGGGCGGCCGCTGTCGGGCTCGGTGGCGGGGTCGTTGCGCACACGCAGCTCGACGGGGTCCATGCCGAGAGCGTCGGCCAGCTCGTCCATCGCCGACTCCAGGGCGTACATGCCGGGGGTTTCGCCGGGGGCCCGCATCCAGGAGGGCGTGGGCACGTCGAGTGCAGCGACGCGGTGGGTGGTGCGGCTGTCCTGGACGGCGTACATCACCCGGGCGGGCACGGCGGCCTGTTCGACGAACTCGCGCACTTGCGAGGTGTGCGTGGTGACCTCGTGGGTGAGGGCGGTGAGGGTGCCGTCGGAGCGGGCGCCGAGCCGGAGGTGGTGCAGGGTGGGCGCGCGGTGTCCGACGGTGGCGGCCATGTGCTGTCGGGGCAGGGACAGCGTGACGGGGCGTCCGCAGTGCCGGCTGGCCATCACGGCGAGGACGACGTGGGGGCGCGGTGTGCCCTTGGAGCCGAATCCGCCGCCGACGTGCTCGGCCAGGACGGTGATCTGGTCCTCCGGTAGCGCGAACAGCCCGGCCAGGACGCTGCGCACCACCGTGGTGCCCTGGCAGGAGTCGTACACGGTGAGGTGGCCGCGTTCGGCGTCCCAGTCGGCGGTGGCGGCGTGCGGTTCCATGGCGTGGTTGTGCAGCGGCGGAACCGAGTAGCGGACGTCGACGCGTACGGGCGCGGCGGCGAACGCCGCGTCGGGGTCGCCCTGTTCGCGGTGCGCGGGGTAGCCGCCGTTGACCTCGTCGGGGGTGTACAGGCCCGGGTGCCCTTCGCGCAGGGTGACGTCGTGCGGCTCCGCCTCGTAGGTGACCTGTACGGCGTCGGCGGCGGCCCGCGCCCCCTCGAGACTGTCGGCGACGGCCAGCGCCACGTACCAGCCGCGGTGCGGCACCCGCAGGTCCTGCAGGACTTGCAGGGTGGGATCGTCGGAGGGGCCCAGGCGGGGGGCGTCGTAGGGGGTGAGGACGCTCAGTACGCCGGGCAGGGCCAGGGCGTCGGCGGTGTCGACGGCGGTGATCCGGCCGCGGGCAACGGTCGCGGGCACCGGCCAGGCGTAGGCCCGCAGGGGCAGGTGCTGTTCGGCGGCGTAGCGGGCGGCGCCGGTCACCTTCTCCCGGCCTTCGCGCCGCGGGACGGAGGTGCCCAGAGCGGCGGCGGAGGTGGCGGTGGCGGTGGATGCGAGGGTGGCGGAGGTCGGGCTCATCGTGGTCCTGTTCCTGGTCGGTGGCGCCGCTACGGCGTGGCGGGGGAACCGGGGTGCGTGCCGGCCAGCTCGGCGATGGCGTCGCAGGCGAGGTTGCGGGCGAGCGGGATCTTGTACGCGTTGTCGCGCAGGGGCCTCGCCCGGGCGAGTTCGGCGTCGACGGCCGCGCGGACGGCGTCGGGGTGCGGTACGGCGCCGGCCAGCCGGGCCTCGGCGGTGGTCGCACGCCAGGGCCGGTGGGCGAGGCCGCCGAAGGCGAGGGCGACCCGGCGTACGCGGCCGTCGTCGAGGTCGAGGACGACGGCGACCGAAGCAAGGGCGAAGGCGTACGAGGCGCGTTCGCGGGCCTTGCGGTAGAGGGAGACGGCGCCCGGCGCGCCGGCGGGCAGGATCACCGCCGTGATGATCTCCCCGGGGCGGACGACGGTGTCCTGATCGGGCCGGTCCGCGGGCAGCCGGTGGAACTCGGCGGCCGCGACGGTACGGGTGGCTCCCGCCTCGCCGTACAGCTCGACTTCGGCGTCCAGCGCGGCGAGGGCCACGGCCATGTCGGAGGGGTGGGTCGCGATGCAGTGCTCGGAGTGTCCGAGTACCGCGTGGTCGCGGTGGAGGCCGTCGCGGGCCCCGCAGCCGCTGCCGGGTTCGCGCTTGTTGCAGGGTTTGGAGAGGTCCTGGAAGTAGCCGCAGCGGGTGCGCTGGAGCAGGTTTCCGCCGGTGGTGGCGACGTTGCGCAGCTGGCCGGAGGCACCGGAGAGCAGCGCCCGGCTGAGGAGCGGGTAGCGGGTGCGCACCAGCGGGTCGGCGGCCAGGTCGCTGTTGCGGACCGTGGCGCCCACGCGCAAGCCGCCGTCGGGGAGTTCGCTGATCTCCCCCAGCGGGAGGCGGGAGACGTCGATGAGGGCGCTGGGGGTCTCGACGCCCAGTTTCATCAGGTCCACGAGGTTGGTGCCGCCGCCGAGATAGCGGGAGCCGGGGTGGGCGGCGTAGGCGTCGGCCGCCTCCTGGAGGCTGGTGGCGCGTACGTAGGCGAAGGGCCTCACGCGGTCACCTCCGCACCGGTCCCGGTGGCCGCGGCTTCGGCTCCCGCCTCGGCGACGGCTCGGACGATCGCGGGGTAGGCGCCGCAGCGGCAGAGGTTCCCGCTGAGCCGCTCCCTGATCTCCTCGGCGGTCAGCACGGCGGGGCCGGAGGCCGCCACGATCGCGGCGGCGGTGACGTGCGAGGGGTGGCCGGCGGCGGCTTCCCGGAGCGCGCCGACCGCGGAGCAGAGCTGGCCGGGGGTGCAGTAGCCGCACTGGAAGGCGTCGTGCTCCATGAAGGCGCGCTGGAGGGGGTGGAGGGCGCCGTCGGGGCCGGCCAGGCCCTCGACGGTGGTGATCTCACAGCCGTCGAGGGCCACGGCGAGGAGCAGGCAGCTGTTGGCGCGCCGGCCGTCGACCAGGACGGTGCAGGCACCGCACTGCCCGTGGTCGCAGGCCTTCTTGGCACCGGTCAGGTCCAGGTGCTCGCGCAGGGCGTCGAGCAGCGTGACCCGGTGGTCCAGGTCGAGGTCGTGGTGGACACCGTTGACGCGGAGGGTCACCCGGGAGCGGGGGGCCCCGGCGGACGGGTCGTCCGGCGTGCGCGGCGCCGGTCCGGGGCCGCCATCGGGGGCAGGCCGGTGGGCGGGCGGGTCGGTTGCGTGAGCCACAACGAGCTCCCTTGACGTCTGTTTGAGGAGGAATATCCCTTCGAGTGCCCAGCCTGGCCCCTCGCACGCCCGAGCGCGCCGCACGCCCCCGCCGACCTCCCCCGTACGGCCCACGATCGGGTGTCACGGCACAGAGCGGCGGGACGCGCCGTCGTGGTGCGAATCGGATGCACGACGACGGTGCGGGCATGAACCGGAATCGCCGCCGGGAACGGCAAGTGGCCGCCCCTTTTCATCCCCAGGGGCGGCCGCCTGCTTCAACGAGTCAAAGCGCCTGTGTCAGGCACTCATGATGGGTCCGTCTATAAGGTGTCTCCCGTCTGCGGACATGGCGATGAAAGGTTCTACAGGAAAGCATCCGATCCCGTTATGCGGGCCCTCAGGACCGGAATCGCGGATCGTACGGGACTGAAACGAGCTCCTGGCGGGGGGCTTGCTCCTTTCTTCGGTGCCCGCCTGTGGATGGGCGCCCAGGCAAGGAACTTCAGGCGGATGCCGCGGCCGACAGCCGTCCACCGGTCAGCCAGATTCGCGACATCGCATCGGCCAGAGCCGGGAATCTGGCGGCCTCACAGATCATTTCCGAGAGCACGAGCATTCCATGTGCCGTGCACTTCGGATCGCGGTTCCGGTGCAGCCGGATCACCGCGTCGCCCAGGGGCCGGCGCCCCAGGAAGATCCCCAAACGCCGCACGGCGGCGGCCGTCTCCAGGTCGGATCGGTCTCCACCGAACGGCAGGGCTTCGGTTCGGCGGATCCCCGGTGGCGAAATGGAGTCCCTGACGTGGCGGACGCACGCTTCCGGCGGGACCTGCCCATTCTCGAAAGTGTTGCGGAACCCGACGATGCGCATGCCCGTGTTGTGCAGGCGGAGCTCGATGTAGAGCTCGAGGGACAAACCTCGCAGCTGAACACGCAGGGGCAGGTAAGCCATTTCCCCCGGCCCTCGCGAGGCCCCGCCGAAGAATCCCTGCGCATCCTCCGCCCTCGACCGGATGGTCGACGTCAGGAGCCGATACTCGTCCGCCGATGCGTACGCCGGGGAAAATGACACGGGTTTCAGCATGGCCGCCCACATCAGGGGAGGCCGCCGGACATCGACCTTCCCCGAAGTAATCTGACCGCGATCGGTTCGATCCTGCCGTATTCACGCATACGCATCCACCACCTTCGACGTCGTCCCCATCGCAGGGTTCGGATCGGTTCCGTCCTTTGTAGTCGTCCTGGTGGCGGCCGGGGAAATACTTGGCCTGTGATGCTAAGAATTGAGCGCGTGATTCCGGTGGTCGGCCCCCGTGCCGGACAGGAAGCGGCTTGATGGCCGCTCCGGGGGACCGGGGCGGTCACCAGGTCTCGCCGCCCGTGGCCCGCGTCAGGTGCCCGGTCGCGATCAGGGGATACATAGGGTGGTCGATGCGGACGCCGATGGCATCCCCGACAGCCACCAACCCGACGAGGCAGAACAAGCCGCCACACAGCACAACTGACCGCATCGGAGACGCCATGGCGATCACCCTGCTCAGCATCGCCATAGTGGTGGCTGCCCTCGTCATCAGGACGGCAGTCGCCGAAATCCGCCGGCCCGGCAGCGGACGCAAGCACTGGAGGTTCCTCACCCGGCCACGAGCCCTCGCCACCGGCGCCCTCACCGCCCTGCTGCTCGGCCTCCTCGCCTGGGCCACGGCGGGACCAGTCGCAGCGGCCTGGGCCGTGCTCGCCGGCGCGCTCGTCGCCTACGTGGCCGGAACCGAGGAACGCGACGACTGACGAGGTGGTGCAGGTGAGCGATGCGGCGCACGGCGTGATGGACACCGTCGCCCTCCTACGGTGGCCGTCAGCCCTCGCGGCCCGGCAGGAGCTCCTTGGCCTTGGCCACGGCGAAACCCCAGCCCTGGGCCAGGGTCGGTTTGCCGGGCACGGCCACTTCCTCCGGGTTGGTGAGCACGTCCAGCAGGACCGGCCCCGGCGTCTCGAAGGCCCGGCGTACGCCCTCGTGGAGCTCGGCCGGGTCGGTGACCCGGATCCCCGTCAGGCCGAGTGCCGCGGCAACCGCGGCGAAATCGGGGTTGTCGAGTTCCGTGCCGAATTCGGGCAGGCCCGCCTGCTCCTGTTCCAGCTTGACCATGCCCAGGCGGCGGTTGTCGAAGACGACGAGCTTCACCGGCAGCCGGTACGTCTTGATGGTCATGAGGTCGCCGAGCAGCATGCTCAGCCCGCCGTCCCCGCAGAGCGCGACGATCTGCCGGTCGGGCGCCCACAGCTGGGCACCGAGGGCCTGGGGCATGGCGTTGGCCATCGAGCCGAGGTTGTACGAGCCGATGAGGCGGCGGTCGCCGTGCATGGTGACGAAGCGGGAGAGCCAGACGGTGGCCATGCCGGTGTCGGAGGTGAAGACGGCGTCGGCGTCTGCGTAGGCGTCCACCGCCGCGGCCAGCGCCTCGGGGCGGACGGCGTGATCGCGGTTGTCCAGGGCGGCCCGTAGCTTCCCGGTCCAGCGGTGCTCGTGCGTGGGGTCGGCCAGCCGCTGCTGTCCCTCCTGCCACCGGAGGAAACGCTCCCGGGCGTCGTCGAGGTGTGCACGGTCCGGGACCGGCTTCAACAGCGGCAGCAGCGCCCGCAGCGTGGCTCCGACATCACCGGCCAGGCCCACGTCCACGGGGGTGCGCCGTCCCAGGTGGTCCTCGCGGGAGTCGATCTGGATCACCTTGACGTCCTTCGGGTACCACTCCCGGTAGGGGAAGTCGGTCCCCAGCATGAAGAGGACGTCCCCGCTGTCGAGCGCATGGGCGGCGGCGGGGTTGCCGATGAGGCCGGTCTGGCCCACCTGGAAAGCGTTGTCGTCCTCGAAGCCCTCCTTCGCCTTCAACGTGAGCACCATGGGCGCCGCGAGCAGCTCGGCGGTCCGCAGGACCTCGGTGCGGGCCTCGCGGGCGCCCTGGCCGACGAGCAGGGTCACCCGGGACGCGGCGTTCAGCAGCTCGCCGGCCCGGGCGAGGGCCGGGTCGTCGGGCCGGGTGACGGCGCGGTCGAGGGCGAAGCGCGTGGGCCTGTCGTCGCTCAGCTCCTGATCGCCCAGGTCGCCGGGGACGGTCAGGACGGCCACTCCGCCCCGGGTCACGGCGGCGCGTACGGCCGATTCGAGCAGGCGCGGCATCTGGTCCGGGGAGGTGACGGTGGCCCGGTGGACGGCGACGTCGCGGAAGAGCAGGTCGTTGTCGACCTCCTGGAAGTAGTCGCTGCCGATCTCGGCGAGGGGGACCTGGCCGCAGATGGCCAGGACGGGCGTGCGGCTCTTGGCGGCGTCGTAGAGGCCGTTGAGCAAGTGCACGGATCCGGGTCCCACCGTGCCCATGCACACCCCGAGGGTCCCCGAGAGCTGGGACTGCGCCGAGGCGGCGAAGGCCGCGGCCTCCTCGTGCCGGCAGCCGACCCAGTTCAGGCCGACGGATGTGCGGATCGCTTCGGTCAGCGGGTTCAACGCGTCTCCGACGACGCCGAAGACGTGCCGGACGCCGAGTTCCTCGAGTGCGTCGACGATGACGTGGGCGACGGTGCGTGCCACGGGACTGCCCTTCGTTTGCCGGTTCAGCGGCCGGTTCAGCGGGTGAAGCGGCCGGGGTCGGCCGCCTTCCAGTCGGCTGCCCAGCTTTCGGGCGGCGATGCGAGCAGTTCTCCGGGGGCGAGCCAGGCGTGGAGTTCGGCGTACGAGCGGACGGTGTGCGGGTCCACCCGCTGGAGCAGCATGTGGGGGCGCAGTCCGCGCGCGTCGTCGACGCCCATGGCCGCCATGATCTGCAGCGCGCTCTTGACGGTCGCTTCCTGGTAGCGCCGTACGCGCTGCGCCTTGTCACCGACGTCCAGGGCCCGGGCGCGCCGCTCGTCCTGGGTGGCGACCCCGACGGGGCAGGTGTTGGTGTGGCAGCGCTGGGCCTGGATGCAACCGATCGCGAACATCATGGCGCGGGCCGAGTTGGTGTAGTCGGCGCCTTGGACCATGCGTTTGACGAGGTCGCTGCCGGTGGCGACCTTTCCGGAGGCTCCGATCCGGATGCGGTCGCGCAGCCCGGAGCCGACGAGGGCGTTGTGGACGGTCATCAGGCCGTCGCCCAGCGGCAGGCCCACATGGTCGGCGAACTCCAGGGGCGCCGCGCCCGTGCCGCCCTCCGCCCCGTCGACGACGATGAAGTCGGGGGTGACGTCCGCCTCCCGCATGGCCTTGCACACGGCGAGGAACTCACGGCGCGAGCCGACGCACAGCTTGAACCCCACGGGCTTGCCGCCGGCGAGCTCCCGCATGCGGGCTAGGAAGCGCACCAGCTCGCGCGGGGTGGAGTACACGCGGTGGAACGGCGGCGAGACGACGGTCTCCCCCTGCGGCACTCCGCGCACCTGCGCGATCTCCGCGTTCACCTTGGCACCGGGCAGGACGCCGCCGATGCCCGGCTTGGCGCCCTGGCTGATCTTCAGCGACACGCACTTGACCTGCGGGTGTGCGGCCTTGTCGGCGAACTGCCGCTCGTCGAAGCCGCCGTCGTCGGTACGGCACCCGAAGTACCCGGTGCCGATCTCCCACACGAGGTCCCCGCCGGGGCGCAGGTGGTACTCGGACACTCCGCCTTCGCCGGTGTCGTGGGCGAAGCCGCCCAGCTTCGCCCCCGTGTTGAGGGCGAGGACGGCGTTGGCGGACAGGGAGCCGAAGCTCATCGCCGAGACGTTGAGCAGGGACATGTCGTACGGCTCGGTGCAGTCGGGCCCGCCGACCCGGACCCGGGGCGGTTCGGCCGGCACCGGGTGCGGGGCCATGGACGGGGTGAGGTATTCGCTCCCGGGCCGGTGGAGATCGAGCTCCGTGCCGAACGGCTCCTCCGCGTCGGTGCCCTTGGCCCGCTCGTAGACGATGCTGCGGGTGTCGCGGTCGAAGGGGCTGCCGTCGACGTTCCGCTCGATGAAGTACTGCTGTATCTCCGGCCGCAGCGCCTCCAGGGCGAACCGGAGGTGCCCGAGCAGGGGGTAGTTCCGCAGGACGGAATGCCGGCGTTGCAGGAGGTCGTACGAGGCCACCAGGACGAGCAGCAGCGAGGGGCCGGCCACGGCCCACCACCAGGGCGAGAGGAGGAGGGCGGCGACCGCGGCGAGTGCCGCTGCGGCGCCGGGCAGGATCAGGGCAAGTGTCTTCAGCACACCCCGCTTGTGTCCCGACGACCGCGCGCCAAGCATTCCCGGGGGTGTCGGGGTCGCGGGCGCGTGGGAGGCGCGGCTCACCCCGCCGCCTACGGCCGGGCGGGCGCGGATCCAGTTGCTCCGGCGGCGTCCGGCGCGGGGGCCTGTCCTGATGCATGTCCGGGTACCGGTGCCGGTGCCGGGTCCAGCACGATGCGCGGCAGGGCATCCGGGTGCTTCTCCGCCAGCCAGGCGACCAGTTGCTCCCGCACGGCGCAGCGCGCCGTCCACAGGTCGTCGGGGTCCTTGGCCGTGACGATGACCCGCACCACGATGGTGGAGGGCGTCGTCTCGGTGACGGCGAGGTCCCAGCCGCGGCCGTCCCACTCCTTGCAGTTGTGGAGGATCTCCTCGGCCTTGTCGCGCATGAGGTCCACGGGTGCGCGGTGGTCGCAGTGGAGGAAGACGGTGCCGGTCATCTGGATGCCACCGCGTGACCAGTTCTCGAAGGGGCGGGTGGTGAAGTACGAGACGGGCATGGTGATGCGGCGTTCGTCCCAGGTCCGTACGGCGAGGAAGGTGAGGGTGATGTCCTCGACCACCCCCCACTCGCCTGCGACGACGACCGTGTCGCCGATGCGCACCATGTCGCCGAAGGCGATCTGGAAGCCCGCGAAGAGGTTCCCGAGGGTGGACTGGGCGGCGACGCCGGCCACGATTCCGATGATTCCGGCGGAGGCCAGCACGGAGGTGCCGAGCGCGCGGAAGCTCGGGAAGGTGACGAGCATCGCGGCGACCGCGATGACGGCCACGAGGACCGTCACCACCCGCATGATCAGGGTCACCTGGGTGCGGACGCGGCGCAGTCGGGCCGGGTCGCGGGTGGCGGTGGCGTAGCGGGCGTACCCCGACTCGACGATGGCGGAGGCCACGGCCACCAGCAGCCAGGCCCCCGCGCCGATCAGGGTGAGGGAGAGCACCCGGCCCACGGCGGCGGCGTGGTCGTGCAGCGGCGGCCACGCGATCTGCCGGTAGGCGCCCCTGAGCAGAGCGGCGAGCAGCACGATCAGCAGGGCGCGCCGGCTCCGGCGCAGCAGGTTCCACAGGGGTGTCTCGGGGTGGCGTGCGTCGGCTCGGCGCAGCAGCAGGTCGACCACCCAACCGGCCGCGAGGGCGAGCAGGATCGAGCCGCCCAGGACGGTCAGCACACGAAGAGCGCTGTTCATATCTCCTCAACGGATGTAGGTGACATGGACGTCCACGCCCCTGCCCACTGGGAGGGAGCTGACACAGGAGGTGTGGGTTCCCTTCCGTTTCTCTGCGGCACAGCGAAATCCGGCTGGAGCCGGCCAGTCATGATCCGGCGCTCACGGGGAAAACGGCCGTCACCGACCGAAGGGGGCATGGACATGCTCGGCATCACCGCCGCAGTGCTGTTCGTCATCGCGTTCCTGATCAACGCCGCCACCATCAGCACGAACGAAGTGTTCAGCTCCACCAACTTCATGCTGATCGGTCTCGCCGCGCTCGCGCTCCACGTCGCCGGAATCGGCCACGGCTGGGCGGCCCGCGGACGGGGCCGGGGCTGGGGCCGTAGGCGCTGAGCCCATGGAATCGAGGGAAGACGGGAGCGGGGCCCCGCGGCGCGGCACGGCGCTCGGGCGCGATCTGGTGCTCGCCGTGGGACTCGCCGGTACGGCCGTGGGCGGACTGGCCGTCTTCGTCAAGGCCGCCTCGGCGGCCGGGACGCGGATGCCGGTCCTGCCGGTGGCCGCGGCGGTGGCGCTGCTGCTCGGCGTGGCGTTCGCCGGATGGAGCGTGTCCCCTGTCAGGCGTCGCCGCACGGCACCGCCCGACCCGGGCGTGCGCTCCGCGACGGGCGTGCGGCCCGCGACGGATCTGCCGGATGTGGGAGCCGACGCGCTGGACCATGCCGCGGCCGATGCCGACGGCTTCGAGCACACCATCGCCGCTCTCTGCGTACGCGACGGCTGCACGCCGGTGGAAGTGGTGGGCGGCGCGGGTGACCTGGGCGCCGACGTGATCGCCACGACCCCGGACGGGCTGCGGGTCATCGTGCAGTGCAAGCACTACGCCGAGGACAACCGGGTCGGCTCGCAGGACCTGCAGCGTTTCGGCGGGACGTGCTTCGCCGTCCACGACGCCGATGTCGCGATCATCGTCACCACCGGTTACTTCACCGCGCCTGCCCTCGAGTACGCCGCCACGTGCGGCATCGTCTGTGTCGACGGAGAGGCTCTGGCGGCCTGGACCGAGCCGGGCGTACGGCCGCCGCCCTGGGAATCGGACACTGTCCGGCCCGACGGCTCCACCGACGGCGTCCGGGCCGGCCGCTGAGCGGCGGCCGGCAAGGACGCCGGACGCTGGGGGGAGGCCGGTCGGGGGGATGTGGGGCCCGGGTCGGACTCCTCTGTCGACGCAGGCCACCTGCCTGTGACTCGCCTGGTGTCACCCGTTGAGTGCAAGGTTCGCCACAGCCGCGGAGTGCCCCTCCGCTGTTGTGGCAAGGGGGAACTCCGTCCAGACTGTCTTGCCGTCCCGGGAGTAGCGGGTGCCCCATCGTTCGGTGAGCTGGGCCACCAGGAAGAGGCCGCGCCCGCCTTCATCAGTGGTGCGCGCCCGTCGTAGGTGCGGAGCGGTGCTGCTGCTGTCGGAGACCTCGCAGATCAGGCTGCGGTCGCGGATGAGCCGCAGGGTCACCGGCGTGCCGCCGCCGTACCGGTAGGCGTTGGTGACCAGTTCGCTGACGACCAGTTCGGCGGTGAAGGCCAGCTCCCCCAGTCCCCACCCGGTCAGTGTGGTCTCCGTCAGGTGCCGTGCCCGGGCGGCGGCGGTCGGCTCTGCGGGCAGTTCCCAGGAGGCGACCTGCTCCGGCGCCAGGACGCGGGTGCGGGCGAGGAGCAGTGCGACGTCATCCGGTGGGTGATCCGGCAGCAGGGCGTTCTGCACGTCCGTGCAGGTCTCCTCCAGCGAGCGGCCGGGGCGGGAGAGGGCTTCTCGCAGCCGCTCGAGGCCCTCGTCGAGGTCGAGGCCACGGGTCTCGACCAGGCCGTCCGTGTACAGCGCCAGCAGACTTCCCTCGTCGAGTTCCAATTCGGCGGACTCGAACGGAAGTCCGCCCAGACCCAGGGGCGGTCCCTCGGGAAGGTCGGGCAGGCTCACCGTGCCGTCGGAGGTCACCACGGCGGGGGGCAGGTGGCCCGCCCGGGCCAGGGTGCAGCGCCGGGAGGTGGGATCGTAGACCGCGTAGAGGCACGTCGCGCCGACGATCTGCTGGCCCCGCGAGCGTCCGTCGGCAGGCTCCTGCTCATCTGCCAGGCGGTTGACCAGGTCGTCCAGGTGGGAGAGGACCTCGTCCGGAGCGTAGTCGAGGCTGGCCAGGGTGTGCACGGCCGTACGCAGGCGGCCCATGGTGGCCGCGGCGTGCAGACCATGGCCGACGACATCGCCGACGACGAGGGCGACGCGCGCTCCGGAAAGCGGGATGACATCGAACCAGTCGCCGCCCACGCCGGTGGCGGGATCGGCCGGCAGATAGAGGTGCGCGACCTCGACCGCGCTGTAGTCGGGCAACTCCTGCGGCAGCAGGCTGCGCTGCAATGTCAACGCGGCCTGATGTTGCTGGGTGTAGCGGCGGGCGTTGTCGATGCACAGGGCGGCCCGCGCGGCGAATTCCTCTGCGAGCGTGAGGTCGTCCTCCTCGAACGGCTCGGGCCGCTCGGCGCGCCAGAGGCTGAGCAGGCCGAGGAGCCGACCGCGGGCCGTCAGCGGTACGACGATCAGTGAGTGAGCCTCCAGGTCGAAGGCGCGCTGTGTGCGCTCTGGATCCTGGAAGTACCAGCCCGGGCTGCTCTGGAGCACTGGTTCGAGGATGGGCTGCTGCTTGGCGAGGCACCTGGCCTGCGGAGTACGAGGGTCGAAGCGGAAGACCTCTCCGGCGGAGTACATCACCCGCAGCGCCTCTGCCACGACCGACTGGACGGCCATTCTGCGGACCGGCCCGCTCGCCTCCTCGGCGGTCTCGTCGCCCCGGGCGACCGAGTCCAGCAGATCCACCGAGACGGCGTCCGCGAGGTCGGGGACGGCGACCTCGGCCAGCTCCCGGGTGGTCTGGGCGAGATCCAGTGTGGTCCCGATGCGGGCGCTCGCCCGGTTGAGCAGGGCGAGCCGCCGCCGGGCCCGGTAGCGGTCGGTGACGTCCTCCACCAGTTGGGTGACTCCGAGGATCCCGCCGGAGGGGTCCTCCATCCGAAACGCCGACACCGAGACCACCCGCTCGTGGTCGGGGTCTCTCCTCAGGTGACAGGGCTGCTCGGTGAAGATCAGGGGGGCGCCCGTTTCCAGCACCCGTCGCAGGCGGGTTTCGAGGGTCTCCACGTCCGGACCGATGAGGAAGTCGCCGATGCGTCGGCTCCGGATGTCCGCCGCGGAAAGATGCGTGAACCGGGCCAGCGCCCGGTTGATACGCAGGATGCTCAGATCGGGGGCGTGGACGGACAGACCGATCGGGGAGCGCCGGAACAGGCCGTCCAGGACCGACCGATCAGTCTCCCACTGGAGCACCTCCTCCGCCGGGGCGACCACGAGGAACCACTCGCGGGCCGCGCCCGCGCGGATGACCGCGCGGGCGCGGCAGCCCAGCTCCACCCGTCGCCCGCTGCGGTGCAGGACGGGCAGAAGGCCGGACCAGCCCCGGTCGCGCTCGCACGCCGCCGCCGCCTCCCGCACCGCCTCACGGTCACGAGAGTCGAACAGAAATTCCAGGGCCGCGCGGCCCAGGACCTCGTCGGGCGGGTAGCCGAGGTGCTCCTGTGCGCGCTCGCTCCAGCCGACGACCCTGCCGTGGGCGTCCAGAACCGCCGAGGCAGAGTTGTGCAGCGCGAACGGGTCCTCGGGCACCTCACCCGATCCCGGCGCCGGTGCGTCCATCGCTGCCACCCTCCGACCTGCTCGACCTGCCGAACGGACCGCACAGCGGATTGCCGCGGCGACTACCCAGAGTGATCAGAGATCAGGGATTGAGCAGTCGGCTCACCTTCAGTATCGCCGCGCAGCCGTACGTCGGCAGAGCGTCGTCCACCGGCTGCCCCCACTTTCGGCGAGCCCGAGCCGCCAGGGGCCGGTGGGGGACGGCGACCGCGTCGGCCTGGACGGCTCCCGCGAGGTTCGCCGGTGCGCCCGTCGGGCCATGCCCTCGTGTGCCGGTCACGTTTGCGGGGGCTCCGCCCAGCCGTTTCGGACCGCGTGGGCACCGAGCTGCATCCGGCTCCGGACTCCGGCCATGTCCATGAGATGACGCAGGCGCCGGTGCAGCGTGCGCGGTGACAGACCGAGTTGTGCCGCGGCCGTCAGGTCCGTCAGGCCGGCCAGGAGCAGCGCGAGGATCCTGCGGTCGAGCTCGGTCGGGCCGTGCGGGCCGACTTCGACGGTGGCTTCGGATTCTCCGCGCGTGGCCGACAGTGCGAGCGGGTGGGCGGTGCGCCATACCGTCTCGAACAGGGCGTCCAGCGCGTCCAGCAGGCCGCTGCGGTGCAGCAGCACGGCGCCGGGCTCCCCGTCCGGTGTGACCGCGAGGGGGACGAGGCCGAGGTCGGCGTCGGCCAGCACGAGTTTCATCGGCAGCCGGTCGGCAACACGGAGCCGCACACCCTTGCCCAGTGAATCGATCGCGTCGTCGATGATGCCCGGTTCTGCCAGCACGGCCCGGTCGAGTACCGCCCGGAACTGCACACCGCGGCCGAGGGCCACGGGTTCGGCCGTGTTCTCGTCGGGCGGCAGGGCGACGAACGGTGCGGTGATGAAGGATCGGACCTGCGTCCGGGCTGCCTGCTGCACCTGGAGGAAGCGATGGCGGATGGCGTCGACGCCCGTGACGACCTCGATCAGGTCGTTGATGCTGTTCCCGGTCATCGCCGCTCGGTGCTCCTCGGCGAAGGTCACCAGGGCATGCTCGGCCATACGCAGCCCGTCCCGGCGCTGGCTGATGAGAGCGCCGAGCGCCATGGCCGGCGGCGCGGCGGTGAACCGTTCGTCCGCCGACCTCGTCACCAGTCCCCACCCGACCAGACGGGACAAGGCCTTGTCGACGTGGGCATGCGGCAGGACGAGCTGGTCGGACAGCAGGATCGCGGTGGAGTTCGGCCGTCCGAGCAGCGCCCGGTAGACGAGCTCGTCGTCGGGTTCGAGGCCCAGAACATCCAGCATCGGCGACCGACTCTCTTCCGCTTGCCGCAGCGGGGAGAGTATGCGCCATGGCGGCAGACCCTGAATAGTCCCTGGTGGGAACGGGTGCGAGAGGGTGGGCCCCGGGGAGTCGCCGCCCCGGGGCCCCACAGGGCGGTTCATCGCAGGCCGTACGCCCGGATGATCTCGTTCTTGACGCTGAAGCCGCTGTCCGTCTGGGCGCTCGCGCGGACCGAGATGAAGCCACCGGGCTTCTTGGGCGTCCTGAACGAACCCGTCCAGCGGCCGCCGGCGCCCTTGGCCACGGTCACCTTCTGCCAGGTGGCGCCGTCGTCGTACGAGACGTCCAGCTTCACGGTGGTGACGGTGCCCGGCACGGTGCCGAGGCCCATCGACACCGGCTCGAGCGCGATCTGCCGGGTTGCGTCGGCCTTGACGTCGCCGCGCAGGTCCGACTCCAGCTCGTAGTCCAGGTTCAGTACCGGGAACGGCTCGAAGAATTCCGAGTCGACGGTGTCGGACATGAACGTCCACTCGGTGTGGGTGCGCGTCGACAGCCGGAAGAGGTCACCGGGCCGCTCTGCGTCGAGGACGGCGCGGTAGGGAAGGTTGCCCGCCGGCACCTCCACCCACTGCATGTCCGTACTGGACGGGTTGTCGTGGATCAGCCTGTCGCCCTGGAAGACCTGCAGGTGGGTCGGCGTCTCACCCCACTGCAGGAAACCGCCCAGCCGCATGTTGTCGCTGGCTGAAGCCCACGCCTGCACGTTCCAGGTCATGTGGTTCTGCCAGCGGGAGTTGTAGACGCCGAAGGACTCGCTCTGGGCGGGCCGGGTCGCCGGTGCGAACCAGTCCAGCCGGGTGGTACTGCCCTTGGCGTACGTGTTGTCCCCCGACACCATCACCCACGGCAGGGCCGTGTCGACGCCCTGCGCGTGGAACTCCCTCCAGACCTGGCCTGGGCTCACCCACTCGGTGCGGGTGCCCGGGTGCCACTCGCGCTCGGGGAAGTTGACCGACGGGCTGAGGGTGAAGTCGGACCGGTAGCCCTCCGCCGACCGGCCGTCCGTCGCCGAGTAGTAGCGGGCGTCGATCCGCGCGAGGTCGCCCTTGGTCGGCTTGTAGACCAGGGCCCGGTCCGGCACCTGGCCGGGGTATTCCCGGGTGAGGTCGTAGACGAACGGCGTGTACTCGGTCTGCTCGGCGGTCAGCTTGTGGATGCCGGCCTTGGCCGTCGCGATGAGGACGTTGCCCTCGTCACGGTGCACGGAGGCGACCGGGATGGCCGATTCGCCGACGTACTCCATCAGAGCACCGACACCGTCGTTGACCACGATCAGCGCCTTCGCACCGGCCGCGACCGCGGCCTCGGTGCGCTCTTGGGGCGAGACCCCGTCGCTGCGGTCGATGACGACGACCTTGCCCTTGGCCTTGACCTTCTTGTATGCAGCTGCCGCGCCGTTGCCCGCGTAGACGACGTCCAGCGTGTCCGTGGCGGTGCCCAGGGCGCTGCCCGCCTGCACCAGTGCCTCGAACCGGAACCGGCCGCCCGGCGTGCTCAGGCCGAGCTGCGGCGCGCCCTTGCGCCACCGGGTGGTCAGCATGAACTCGCCCTGCTGCATCGGCTCCGTCGGCGCGACGTAGACGTCGTCGTACGTCGGCGGCAGCACGTACGCGCTGCGGTAGTCCGCGAACGGGTCGAGGCCCTTGTAGTGGACGTTGAAGTCGACCTTGCGCTGTCGGTCCTCAGTGCGCTCCGGCGCCTCCGTCTGCAGCAGACGAGCCTTCCCCGCGTCCAGCACCACGTCGGCGGAACGGTCCTTGAGCACGGTCTCCGGGTCGACCAGCACGGCCAGGCCCGAGCGATCCGGCTTCTCGCCCGCCACGTCGAGGTACCCCGCGGCGGTGTACGTGCCGGGTGCCATGCGCATGGTGGTCGAGCCGTCGACGTAGAGGGACCAGGGCCAGAAGTCGCCGGCCAGGTTGACCGTGACCCAGCCGGCGGCGGGCTTGCCGTCACGGCCGACCAACTTGATGTTCAGGTCGTAGCGCTCCTCCTCCTTGAGCAACGCCACGGACGTGCGGGTCACCGGCCGCCCGGTGGCGGCGTCGGTGGCCGTCACGTAGCCGGTGTGCCGGCCGGCCGGGGCGGCTTTCGGGTCAGCGGTCACCGGGACGGCGGCGGTGCCGCCCGCCGGGACGGTCACCCTCGTGGCTCCCAGCGTGAACGGGCCGCCGCCGGGCGGCGCGAGGTTCAGCGTGACGGGGGCGGAACCGGTGTTGGTGAAGGTCAGGTCCTTGGTGACGGCAGTGTCGCTCGGCTCGTGCGGCCATGTGTGGTTGCCGAAGAACAGGGATCCGGTGCCGCGGACCGGGGTGCGCACGGCAGCGGCCACGTCGAGACGGCCGCTGCCGACCTCATACGGCGAGTATGCGCCGTCAAGGCCCTTCGCGGTGCTCATCAGGTGTTCCTTGAGCTGCGCGCCGGTCCAGTCGGGGTGTTGCTGGGCCAGGACCGCCGCCGCGCCGACCACGTGCGGCGTGGCCATCGAGGTACCGCTGAGGGTGCGGTAGAGGCCCTCGCCACCGCCGGTCATCTCCTGTGAACGGGCCGCCGTGATGTCCACGCCGGGCGCTGCGATGTCCGGTTTCATGCCGCCGGAGTAGGCCAGCGGGCCGGTGCTGGAGAACGACGCGAGCCGGTCCTGCTTGTCCGTGGCGGCCACGGTCAGCGCCGAGGCGGCGGCACCGGGGGCGGAGATGCTCTCCGGGCCGGAGTTGCCGGCGGCTATGACGAACAGCGTGCCGTACTGCGCGGACAGCGCGTCCACCGTCTGCGACATCGGGTCGCTACCGTCCGTCGGGTAGGAGTCACCGAGGCTCATGTTGACGACGTCCGCACCGGACTCTGCGGCCCACTGCATGCCGGCCATGACCCAGGAGTCCTGGCCGGATCCCTCCGCACCGCCGAGCACCTTGCCGACGAACAGGTCGGCGCCGGGGGCGACGCCCTTGTTTTCGCCCCCGGAGGCGGCGCCCGAACCGACGATCGTGCCGGCGACATGCGAGCCGTGCCCGTTGACGTCGGTGACGGCCTCACCCGGCACGAAGCTCGCCGTGCCGTCGATCAGGCCGACGAAGTCGGGGTGGTTGACATCGATACCGGTGTCGAGCACCGCGACCTTGACGCCTTTGCCGGTGTACCCGGCCGCCCAGGCCTCGGGCGCGCCGATCAGCGGCACGCTCTCCTTCAGGTCCGCCTTCACGCGACCGTCGAGCCACAGCTTCGCCATGCCCGCACCCAACGCCGTGCTGCCTTGCGGCGCGACGTCGTTCCAGAAGGTGCGGGCCTGCCGCTTCTCGGTTGTGAGCGCGGCACCGCGGATGCTCTTGAGCTGGCGGGTCAGCTTGCTGCCCCGGGGGGCCGTCGGGTCGGAGGCCGCGCGGGAATTCGGCTGGGTGTACGCCGCGATCAGCGGCACCGAGGCCGACTTCGCGTCGTCGTAGCCCATCTCGATCAGGTCGGTCACGTTGAACAACCGTCGGTCCAGCTTGTCCGTGCCCAGCAGCGGCGCCGCCTCGTCCGGGATGACGAACAGGTCTCCCTTGATCTGCTGGACCTTCACGCCGCCGACGGCACTGTCGGGCCGGTCGACGTCGGCGGTCTGCTTGCCGTCGGCCATGGTGGTGACCGTGACGACGTCGCCGGTGACCAGGGTGACCTTGTGGGTCGCCGAGGACTTGGCGGGAACGGTGGGCTTGTTCGGAGCGGCTTGTGCGGGCGCCTGCAGGACCGCAAGCCCCGACGCCAGCAGCGGCACTGCGATGGCGGCCGAGATCAGCTGCCGGCGCCTGCGCCGGAAGGCGGAAGTGTGAGAGGGGGAGTACATGCCACGGGTCTACCGACCCGTGACTGCCGTCGGGAAGGCGTCACGGCGGCAAGTCCTCGCCATGGCGAATGCTTGTCAGCCGTGAACCGCGCGATCGTGGTGGAAAGCCGCAAAGTCCGACTGGTTTCGCGTACGAATATCCGCCACACGAAGTGGCCTCTCTTCATGGAATCGACCCACATCCGCTTGACCGATGAACATGCGGCAACGTAACTTCGACCGCACCGACTCGCGAGCTGCTACTGGAAGGAGGCGAAGCCGGATGTCGACCGTCTCCGAACTGCTTCGCCTCGCACACCAGATCGCCTGGGCTCCTGGTCGTGTAGCACACGGCTGCTGAGCAGCCCCCTTCCCGGCGTGCCTGATTGCGGCCCCGGCACCTCCCTCTCTGTCACCATCCACGGCACGTCGTTGCGTGCCGATTCGTCGCGCTCGGGGTTGTCGAGCTGCGACCACCGGAAGAGAAAGCTCCTGAAATGGCGACTTGGACAGTCACATCGACCGCGCGCCGAAATGCGAGTGCGCCGTGGTAGCGGCGCGGATCACGGTCAACGGGAAAGAAACACCGATTTCACCGGCTGCACCCCACACCACAGTGCTCGATTTCCTGCGCGAGCGTGGCCTCACCGGCACGAAGGAGGGATGCGCCGAGGGCGAATGCGGCGCCTGTTCAGTCCTGGTGGCCCGCCCCGGGGTGAACAAGCCCACTGACTGGGTGGCGGTCAACGCCTGCCTGGTCCCGGTCGCGGCGCTCGACGGTCAGGAGGTCATCACCTCCGAAGGTCTCGCCACCGCCGGCGACTCCGGTATGCCGGCCGCGTTGCACCCTGTGCAGGAGGAGATGGCCGTCCGCGGCGGTTCCCAATGTGGTTACTGCACCCCGGGATTCATCTGCAGCATGGCCTCCGAGTACTACCGACCCGACCGCTGCGCGCACGCGGACTCGGCCGACGGCACCGGCACCGGCACCGGCACCGAGCACGGTCCGAACGGTTTCGATCTGCACGCGCTGAGCGGAAACCTGTGCCGCTGCACCGGCTACCGCCCGATTCGCGATGCCGCGTTCGCCGTCGGTACGCCCACCGAGGACGACCCCCTGGCGCAGCGTCGCGAGCAGTCCCCTCCCGAGCCGGTCTGCACCGAATACACGCGGGGCGAGAGCGCGTTCCTGCGGCCGAGCACCCTGGCCGATGCGCTGCAGCTACTGCGCGAGCGGACCGACGCGGTGGTCGTCGCCGGAAGCACCGACTGGGGTGTGGAGGTGAACATCCGTTCCCGCCGGGCGAATTGTGTGGTCGCGGTCGACCGTCTGCCCGAACTGCGGGAGATGCGGGTCGAATCCGACCACATCGAGATCGGGGCGGCGCAGACGCTCACGGAGATCGAACGCCGCCTCGACGGCAGCGTGCCGCTGCTGGCAGAGCTGTTCCCGCAGTTCGCATCCCGGCTCATCCGCAACAGTGCGACCCTAGGCGGCAACCTGGGCACCGGGTCCCCCATCGGTGACAGCCCGCCGGTACTGCTCGCGCTGGAGGCATCGGTCGTACTCGCCGATGCCGACGGAGAGCGCGAGGTCCCCCTCTCCGACTACTTCACCGGCTACCGGCAGAGCGTGCGCCGTCCCGGCGAGCTGATCCGCGCCGTGCGCGTCCCGCTGCCGCTGTCGCCCGTCGCGGCCTTCCACAAGATCGCCAAACGGCGCTTCGACGACATCTCCAGCGTGGCGGTCGCTTTCGCACTCGACATCGAGGACGGGATCGTGCGCAAGGCACGCATCGGCCTGGGTGGCGTGGCCGCCACCCCGATCCGCGCCCTCGCCACCGAGGCGGCCCTGGAGGGCAAGCCGTGGGCGGCGGAGACCGTCGAGGCCGCGTCCCGGGTGCTGCAGGCCCAGGGCACGCCCATGGACGATCACCGCGCCAGCGCCGGATACCGCTCCGCGATGCTCGGCCAGAGCCTGCTGAAGCTGTACGCGCAAACCACCGAGGCGGTGTCGTCATGAGCCATTTGTCCGAGCGACCCGAAATGCCCGTCGTCGGCGTTTCCATGCCCCACGAGAGCGCCGACCTGCACGTCACCGGTACCGCGCTCTACACCGACGACCTGGTCCACCGCACCAAGGACGTACTGCACGCCTACCCGGTCCAGGTCATGAAGGCCCATGGCAGGATCACCGCGCTGCGCACCGAACCCGCGCTCGCCGTGCCCGGTGTGGTCCGCGTGCTGACCGGTGCCGACGTTCCCGGCGTCAATGACGCCGGTATGAAGCACGACGAGCCGCTGTTCCCCGACGAGGTCATGTTCCACGGCCACGCCGTCGCTTGGGTGCTCGCCGAGACCCTGGAGGCGGGCCGGCTCGGTGCGGCGGCCGTCGAGGTGGAACTCGAAGAACTGCCCTCCGTGATCACGTTGCAGGAAGCGATCGCGGCGAACAGTTTTCACGGCGCCCGGCCCTTGATGCTGACCGGCGACGTCGACGCCGGCTTCGACGACTCCGCGCACGTGTTCACCGGTGAATTCCAGTTCTCCGATCAGGAACACTTCTATCTCGAGACCCACGCGGCGCTGGCGCACGTCGACGAGGGCGGGCAGATGTTCGTCCAGAGCAGCACCCAGCATCCCTCGGAGACGCAGGAGATCGTCGCGCACGTGCTCGGCCTGCACAGCCACGAGGTGACCGTGCAGTGCCTGCGGATGGGTGGCGGCTTCGGCGGCAAGGAGATGCAGCCGCACGGCTTCGCGGCCGTCGCCGCGCTCGGCGCCAGGCTGACCGGTCGGCCGGTTCGGGTGCGGCTCAACCGGACCCAGGATCTGACCATGTCCGGCAAGCGCCACGGCTTCCACGCGACGTGGAAGATCGGCTTCGACGCCGAGGGCCGCATCCAGGCCCTGGACGCCACCTTGACAGCGGACGGCGGCTGGAGCCTGGACCTGTCCGAGCCCGTGGTGGCCCGCGCGCTGTGCCACATCGACAACACCTACTGGATTCCCCACGCGCGCGTCGCCGGTCGCATCGCCAAGACCAACAAGGTCTCCAACACCGCCTTCCGCGGCTTCGGCGGACCGCAGGGCATGCTGGTGATCGAGGACATCATGGGCCGGTGCGCGCCGCTGCTCGGCCTGGATCCGATGGAGTTGCGCGAACGCAACTTCTACCGGCAGGGTCAATCGACGCCGTACGGACAGCCGGTCCTCCACCCCGAACGGATCTCCACCGTCTGGCAGCAGGTCCGCAACGACGCCGGCATCGCCGATCGCAAGAGCGAGATCGCGGCCTTCAACGCCGCGCACCCGCACACCAAGCGGGCGCTCGCGATCACCGGGATCAAGTTCGGCATCTCGTTCAACCTCACCGCCTTCAACCAGGCCGGCGCGCTGGTGCTGATCTACAAGGACGGCTCGGTCCTGATCAACCACGGCGGCACCGAGATGGGGCAGGGCCTGCACACCAAGATGCTGCAGGTGGCCGCGACCACGCTGGGCATTCCGCTGCACAAGGTGCGGCTGGCCCCGACGCGTACCGACAAGGTACCCAACACCTCCGCAACCGCCGCCAGTTCCGGGGCGGACCTCAACGGTGCGGCGGTGAAGAACGCCTGCGAGCAGTTGCGCGGGCGGCTGCTGCAGGTGGCCGGAACCCAGCTGGGTGCGAACGCCTCGGACGTGCGCATCGTCGAGGGCGTCGCACGCGTCCTCGGCAACGACAAGGCACTGGCCTGGGGCGACCTGGTGCGCACCGCGTACCTCCAGCGGGTCCAGTTGTCCGCGGCCGGTTTCTACCGGACCGAGGGCCTGCACTGGGACGCGAAGACGTTCCAGGGCTCGCCGTTCAAGTACTTCTCGTACGGCGCCGCCGCGACCGAGGTGGAGGTGGACGGGTTCACCGGCGCATACCGGATCCGGCGGGTGGACATCGTGCACGACGTGGGCGACAGCCTCTCCCCGATGATCGACATCGGTCAGGTCGAGGGCGGTTTCGTTCAGGGCGCGGGCTGGCTCACGCTCGAGGACCTGCGGTGGGACGCCGGCGACGGGCCGAACCGCGGTCGGCTGCTGACCCAGGCCGCGAGCACGTACAAGCTGCCGAGCTTCTCGGAGATGCCCGAGGAGTTCAACGTCAGGCTGCTGGAGAACGCCACCGAGGAAGGTGCGGTGTACGGGTCCAAGGCGGTGGGTGAGCCTCCGCTGATGCTGGCCTTCTCGGTGCGGGAAGCCCTGCGGCAGGCGGCCGGGGAGTTCGGGCCCTGCGGAGTCAGCGTGGAGCTCGCCTCCCCCGCGACACCGGAGGCGGTGTACTGGGCGATCGAAGCAGCCCGCAAGGGGGGCCTGCGGCGCGACGGTCACGTCCCCGACGACAGCCAGGCCCCCGCCGACGCAAGCGCTTTGAGCAATGCCTGACATGAGCTGGGTCGCCGCGGTCGCGCGGTTGCGGGCACGCCGGGAACCCGGCGTGCTCGTGACCATCGCGACCGTGCGCGGCCACGCCCCCCGCCGGGCCGGCGCCAAACTCGTCGTGGGACGGACCGAGACCTGGGGTTCGATCGGCGGCGGCAACATCGAGGCCGTGGCCATCGATCGGGCGCGCGAGCTGAACGGCACGGCCGCTCCGGAGCCGGAGCTGATGGAATTCGCCCTCAACGACAAGGTCACCGGCCGGCACGGCGTGCAGTGCTGCGGCGGAGCCGTCACCGTACTGCTCGAACCGCTGCCGGTGGTCCAAGCGGTGGCGGTCTTCGGCGTCGGGCACGTCGGACTGGAACTGGCACGCATCCTGGCCCGCCACCACCTCGACCTGCACCTGATCGACACGCGCCCCGACATGCTCACCGACGAACGACTCGGCGTGCTCGCGGATGCGGTGGCGCAGATCCACGTGCACCACACCCCACTGCTTCCGGAGGAGGTGCTCACGGAGCTACCACCCGGCACCCACGTCCTGATCATGACCCACGATCACGCCGAGGACGCCGCGCTGTGCGACGCCGCCCTGCGCACCGCCGGTCTCGGCTCGATCGGATTGATCGGCTCGTCCGCCAAATGGGCGCGGTTCCGGCAACGCCTGGCCACCGAGGGCGGCCACGACGCCGCCACCATCGACCGGATCAAGACCCCGATCGGCATCGCCGACATCACCGGCAAGGAACCCGCCACGATCGCGGTGAGCGTCGCGGCAGACCTGCTCCGGTCCTTCGAACAGGACAGCCGGCGGGCAGTGCCGAACCCCGTTGCCGCGGTGCCGTACGCTCCGGTCGCCGGCGGCGCGTGAGACGGCACGGACCGGGACACCCGGGCCGTCACGAAACGGTCATCGTCCGGTCCCATTCCGACACCAATGGTCGGCAAGTATTCCGGTGAAAACGTTCAGCCCAGCAATGGATCTACCGATGCTCCGTTCCCGGCGGGCCGGGGCCGGGGAGCCGAACCGGCCTGCCGGACCGGACCCGACCGGCGTTCGCACCCGGGCCCCGCGGCGGCACCGCCGATCCCTGCCCTGTTCGCACGGAGCCGCTCGCGTGACCCACCGCAAACCCAAGCCGCGACAGATGTCGCGCCGCACCGCCATGGCCTGCGGCGGCGGACTCGTCGCCACCGCTCTCGGCGTCGTTGTCGACGTCCACGTCGGCTGGGATCCCGCGCCCGGCCGAGTGGAAACGCAGGACGAGGGTGGGGCAGGGTTACCCGCCGAAAGGGCTCGCGAACGGGGGCAGGCATGGATGCCGGACGCCACCCGCAAGCCGCTGGCGGTGAACTTCACTCCGGGCGGGATCAGGGAGATGCGGGGGCTGGTCCTGCATGTGCAGGAGGGCGAGAACTCGCTCCACGATCGCTTCAGCGACCCGGCAGTGGAGTGTTCCTCACATTTCTGGGTCTCGCAGTCCGGCGAGATCGAACAGTACGTCTCCGCGCACGACCGGGCCTGGGCGCAGGCCGCCGGGAACCCGTCGTGGCTCTCGGTGGAGACCTCGGGATTCGCGAGTCGGCCGCTCACCGCGCAGCAGGTGGACGCTCTCGCCCGGATCTACGCCTGGGGCATGGTGCAGCACGGGTGGCCCCTCGAGCCCGCCTCCACACCGCTGGGCCAGGGGTTCGGCATCCACAGCATGGGCGGCCGGGACTGGGGCGGCCACGCATGCCCCGGCCCTCTCCGGTCCGCCCAGACGGGGGCGATACTCGGCGCGGTCCGTGTGAGGTACTCGCGGTAGGCGTCGCAGCGTTGGCAACGGTCCAAGCCGACCGTCCGGCGACGCGACCCCGCCGCAACGTGCTCGCCGCTCGGGCCACTTGATCGTCCTGCGCAAGGTGTGCGCCCCTTTGACGAGGGCGAGCCCTCGATCCCGCTCGAACCGGTCTCCCGCGAGGCCTTCGAGCCCGGCGCGCTGAACCTCCTCTACGCCCCGCCCGAACGGCCCGGCAGCGCCGGCTGCGAAGACGCGAAGACGCATCTGCCCACGAACCCGGGCGTAGCCGGGGCGCGGGCGCCGGCCGCGCGGCCTGCTCGCCGATCATGCATCTACGCTTGTGGCTCGTCAGATCGTCGATCGGGACGGATGACCGGTCGTGGAACGGAGCATGTGGTGCCAGCGGGCCAAGAGGGGCGAGAGAACGACGGGGACCTGGTCGGCAAGGTACTCGGGGGGCGCTACCGGGTGACCTCCGTGGTGGGCCGCGGCGGCATGGGGGTCGTCGCGCGGGCCGTCGACGAACTGCTCGCCCGGGAGGTCGCCGTCAAGGTCTTGCGGGCCTACACCGACGCGAGCGAGGCCGAACTGGCGGACCTGCGCACCCGGATGGAGCGCGAGGCGCAGGCAGCCGCGCGCATCCGGCACACCGGGGTGGTCACCGTCCACGACGTGACACAAGAGCAGGGTCTGCCGGTCATCGTCATGGAACTCGTCGACGGACCCTCGCTCGACGACGTGGTGGCGCAGCGCGGCGCGCTCGATCCGTACGAGGCCGCCGCGATCGGCGCCCAGCTGATGGACGCGCTCGACGCCGCGCACCGGGCGGGCGTCCTGCACCGGGACGTGAAGCCGGGCAACGTGCTGCTCGAGCGGGGCGGCCGGGTCGTGCTCACCGACTTCGGCATCGCCAGCATGGACGCCTCCGACGACGCGGCCATGGCGAAACTGACCCGCAGCGGTCAGCTGGTCGGCTCGCTCGACTACCTGCCGCCGGAGCGCGCGCAGGGCAGGGAGCCCGGCCCGGCCTCGGACATCTGGTCCCTCGGGATGACCCTGTACGCGGCGGTGGAGGGCGTCTTTCCGTTCCGCCGCACCTCGGTGTGGTCCACTCTGGCCGCGATCGTCGCCGAACCGCTGCCCGAGCCCCGGCGGGCGGGGCCGCTCGCCCCGGTGCTGCTGGCGCTGATGGCGAAGGATCCGGCGGGCCGGCCCACCGCCGATCAGGCCCGCGCGATGCTGGAGCGGGTGGCGGCGGGCGGGGCCGGAGCACGGCCCGCGCAGCCGGGCCCCGCCGCCGGAGCGCACCCCGCGCAGCCGGGCCCCGCCGCCGGGATGCCGACCCCGACGGCGCCGTCCGTCGTGGGGCCGCCTGTCGGCTTCGGGCCGCCGCCGGTCGTTGGTGGTGGGAGCGATGGCGGCGTGGGCGCCGTATCGTTTCTGCAACCCCATGTCCCGGCTCCCCCCAGCGGATTCCCCCCGCCGGGCCAGCCGCCGACCGCCACCCAGAACTCCGAGGTCGCGGACCGGGCGCGGCGCCGCAGCCGTCTCGCGATCGCCGCGGCGGCCGTCGCAGTACTCGCCGCCGGCGGTGTCACCTACGCCGTGACCACGGGCGGCGAGGCCGGCGGCGTGCGGGCGGTGGCGCCGACGCCCGCGTCCGGTAGCGACTCCCCGGCGGCCGGCGGCCAGCCGGGCGCGGACACCCCGGGGCCCTCTCCCTCCAGCTCCGGGCCCCACTCCAAGCCGTCCGCCGCCGCCTCGAAGAAGCCCTCGACGTCGGCCTCGCCCGCCCCGGGCCCCGTACCGACGGGCTGCGCCGGCTGGACCCACAAGGACCCGAAGCCGGGCACCTACGGCTACATTTCCGGTGACCACCACCTGCTGGCCGCGCCGTACCAGAACTGCCCCGCCGGCGCCCTGGTCAAGGACGGCACGAAGCTCTGGTACCACTGCTACGCCGTCAACTCGTACGGCAACCAATGGACGTACGTGCGCGTGGACGGCACGAACACCACCGGGTGGCTGTACAACCGCGACCTCACCGGCCAGAAGGGCTCGTCCCCCGCGTGTTAGCCTCCCGCCGCGGTCAGGAGCCCGGTCACCACGGCGCGCGAGGGCGGCGGCGTGCCAGGCAGCTTCCGGCCACGGGTGAAATGCCACGGGTGAAATCACGTGGTGGTGGACGGGACGGGTTGGGGGTCACGAGGCGCGTCGGCAGCGGCGGGGTCCGGCGTGTCCGGGGTGCGCCGACCGGTGTTCGTTCACGCCGTCGGCGATGAGGGAGACGCCGATGCCCAGCATCCAGACGTCCTTGGCCAGCGAGATTCCCTGCTCGGTCGGGCGCAGGCTGCCTTCCTGCCGCATCCCTGGCGTTTTCAGGTAGAGCCCGAGGGTGCCGACGGAGAATGCGGTCAGCGCGAGCCCGGCGACGGCGGCAGGGATGACCGGCACGAGCAGCGTGGTGGCAATGGCGAGCTCGCCGGCGGAGAGCAGCCGGACGAGCTTCTGGGCGTCGTGCTTGCCCAGGAACGGGTACGTGGCGGCAGCGAACTGTTGCATCCCCTCGGCGGTGGCCTCGTCCGCGCCGCGCTTCGAAAGCCCGGAGTTCAGAAAGAACGTGCCGACCGTGAGCCTGAGCGGAAGTTGCCGCGCTGCCGAACGCCACGACAAAACGGATCCGGATCCCATGCCGAGCCTCCCAACATTGACCGCACCTACCACCCTGGCATCCGTTCGAAGGATGTCAAATGGGGGTCGATGGCCATATGGAGCTCACATCGAGGCAAGCGCGCGGAGAGAGCAGAACGCTTACCCGGCTCGGCCGCCGCCGCGCCTCTGTGGGCGGGCGGCCCCGGCCTTGACCGGGGCCTGACCGGTGCCGGCCACCTGTCCTGTGGACCAGAGCTTGCCGGTCGGTCGATCGGGATCTTGCCCTGGGCAGCGAGTTCCCCCTGCACCTCGAGGGCTCCGGGGTCCTCGGGGATGTACGCCCCGACGACCCCGATCCTGCCGGTGAAACGGACGGCCTCGATGAGACCGTTCATGGTGAGGGGGGCGTCCTCCTGTCCCTGCGGGTCGCGGGCCTGGTAACCGACGCATTCATGGCTCGTGAACCCGGGGCGAGCCGCTCCGTCGCCGCTACGGGGCCGACGACAACAGGCGCGCCTCCGCTGCCAGGACGGCCTCGTGCACGGTGGCTCTGCCCATGAGGACGCACAGGGTGTAGCCGGCGTCGTCCATGGCCCGCAGGGCCGCCGGGTCTTCGGGCGCGGCAGCGAGGCGGGCCCGGCAGCCGCGCAGCCGCGTCAGGACCTCCTCGGTCCTGGCCCGGGCCGGAGTGAGCACGCTCCCCCGCCCCTCACTCGGCACGGGGCTGCGTCCCGCATCCATCGCGCGGCGCACCGCCCGCTCGATGTGCACGGGAACGGGGGTGCCGAGGGCCCCGGCCACCATGGCGGCCGCCAGTGCGTCGGGAGTGGTGCGGGCGAGGTCAGCGGCGACCTCGAGGATCCGCCGGGCGTCACGGGCCGTGCACGGCGTCGCGGCCATCAGCACCCCCACCGCCCACGCGGTCGGATCACCGACACGAGGGCCGCCGGAGGAGTCGACTGCGGGGGGCGGGGGCGGGGACTGACTTCCAACCGGAGGCATACGAGACCCCTTCAATCCAAGGCAGAGGAGCGCACAGACGCACGCATGGAAGGTATTCCCACGGTTCTGCTGGTTGTAAGCACGGTGTGCTGCCCCTTTATGACCGGGACGGACGCACCCCGCCTGCGTCCCGCCCCTGTCGGCATGGGCGTGCCGGAAAGGGGCAGGCGCAGGCCATGTCGAAGGAATCCCGGCCGACTGCCGACCGCATCACCGACCCGTGGGGCAGCCGAACCCCTTACGGTCCCGGCGAGCCCTGGCCCGTACGCATCGACTCGTACCTCGCCGCAGGAACCGACGGCAACGGCGATGCCCGTGTCGACCGGTGGGTGCCCACGGCCTCGAATCTCCACTCGAACGGCGACGCCATGGAACTCGCCGTCAGGGACGGCCGCCTCGTCGGAGTCCGCGGGGTGGCCGGGGACCGGGTCAACCGCGGCCGTCTCGACGTCAAGGACCTCTACGGCTGGCAGGCCGTCTCATCGCCGGACCGTCTGACCCGGCCGCTGATCCGGGAGGACGGCGTCCAGCGGGAGACCGACTGGGACACCGCTATGGCACGGATCACCGACCGTACCCGCGCGCTCCTCGACGGTCCCGGCCCCTCCTCGATCGGCTTCTACACAAGCGGCCAGCTGTTCCTGGAGGAGTACTACGCGCTGGCGGTCATCGCCCGCGGCGGTCTGGGCACCAAGCACCTCGACGGGAACACCAGGCTCTGCACAGCCACCGCCGGCGAGGCCCTCAAGGAGTCGTTCGGCTGCGACGGCCAACCCGGTTCGTACGGCGACATCGACCACGCCGACACCATCGCCCTCTTCGGACACAACATGGCCGAGACCCAGGGCGTGCTGTGGAGCCGGATCCTGGACCGTCTCTCCGGTCCCGAACCGCCCGTCCTGCTGTGCGTGGATCCCCGGCCGGGCCCGGTGTCCGAGGCCGCCACCATCCACCTCCAACCGAGGCCCGGCACCAATCTCGCCCTCATGAACGGTCTCCTGCACGAGGTGATCGCCGGCGGCTGGACCGACCCCGCGTACATCGAGGCGCACGTCACCGGTTTCGACCACCTCGCCCGTCAGGTGGCCGGCTTCCCGGCCGAGGCCGCCGCCGAAGCCACCGGGATACCCGTCGAGCAGATCCGTACCGCCGCACGCCTGCTCGGCCAGGCCGGACGGCTGCTCTCCACGGTCCTGCAGGGCTTCTACCAGTCCCACCAGGCCACCGCGGCCGCCGTCCAGGTCAACAACCTGCACCTGATCCGCGGCATGCTCGGACGGCCCGGCTGCGGCGTCCTGCAGATGAACGGGCAGCCCACCGCCCAGAACACCCGCGAATGCGGGGCGGACGGCGACCTGCCCGGCTTCAGGAACTGGGCCAACCCCCGGCACGTCGAGGAACTGGCGAAGATCTGGAACGTCGCGCCCGACCGCATCCCGCACGACGGCCCGCCCACCCACGTCATGCAGATGGTCCGCCTCGCCGAGGAAGGCTCCCTGCGCATGCTGTGGGTCTCCGGCACCAACCCGGCCGTCTCGCTGCCCGAACTCGACCGCATCCGCTCCGTCCTCGGTCAGGACCGCCTCTTCCTGATCGTCCAGGACCTCTTCCCGACCGAGACCACCGCGCTCGCCGACGTGGTGCTGCCGGCCGCCGGCTGGGGTGAGAAGACCGGCACCTTCACGAACGCGGACCGCACCGTGCACCTCTCCCTCAAAGCGGTCGAGCCACCCGGCGACGCCCGGCCCGACCTCGACGTCTTCCTGGACTTCGCGGGCCGCATGGACCTGCGCGACGCCTCGGACGCACCCCTCGTCCCATGGCGCGGCCCCGAGGAGGTCTTCGAGGCGTGGAAGGAATGCAGCCGTGGTCGTCCCTGCGACTACAGCGGCCTGAGCTACGCCCTGCTGCGCGAACGCGGCGGCATCCAATGGCCCTGCAACGCCGGACATCCCGACGGTACCGAACGCCTCTACACCCGAGGAGACTTCCGCAGCAGACCGGAAGACTGCGAGACCTACGGCCGCGACCTCCTCACGGGCACCCCGTACGACGAGGACGTCTACCGGGCCCTGAATCCCGACGGCAAGGCGGTCCTGCGCACGGCCCCCTACGTCCCACCACCCGAACAGCCCGACGCCGACTACCCTCTGTGGCTCACCACAGGCCGCACGCTGTACCAGTTCCACACCCGGACCCGCACCGGCCGCGTACCCGAACTGCGCGCCGCGGCCCCCGACATGTGGATCGAAGTCTCCCAGGCCGACGCGGCGGCGGCCGGGATCACCGAAGGGGACCTTGCGGAGGTGTCCACGCGGCGAGGGACCGTCCGGGCCAGGGCTCGCATCACCGGCATCCGGGAAGGCGTCGTCTTCCTGCCGTTCCATTACGGCTACTGGGACGCTCCGGAGGCGGACGGCCATCGCCGGGCGGCCAACGAACTCACCCCCACGACCTGGGATCCGGCTTCCAAGCAGCCCTTGTTCAAGGCCGGCGCCGCCTGCCTCAAGTCCGTCGCCCGCCTCTCCGGCCCCGCACCGGCTCCCACCACGACCACTGCCTCGGCGCCGGCGGCTCCCCCCGGCCACCGGGTGCCGCCGCCCTGAGGCACCGCCACGGCCTTCTCCCCATCGCGCACCACCGCTTCGATGCTGCGCCCGATCGGCGCATGAAGGGTCTGACCTGGCTTCCAGGGTTTCCGGCAAAGGGCTCATTTGATCGACGGAACGCCTGCCGCCCCGGGCCGAGGCGGCAGGCGAACGGGTGCTCCCCACCCCGGCGTGGCGCCCGGGGTGCGCGGGCGCCCGTACACTCGGCCCATGAACCGCACACGCGTCACGGAGGAGTGCCTGCCGCAGGCCGCTCCCGCCGCGCGTGCGGTCCGTGCGGACCGGACGGGCGTCAGCTCCCGGACCGCCGTCGACGGCCAGGCCCCCACGGTCGGCCGCGGTGCTCCGCACGGCCACGGCTAGCGCTTCCCGCCGCCGTCCCCCGCCGCCCCACCTCATCCGGGCCCCTCCCGTACCCCTTCCCGGGACGGCCCCACCCCACCTCCGGCCTCCCGGCCGGACCACCGCGCCCCGACCCTCCCGGTCCCGTCGCCCGCGGGGCGACCCCTCGCCCCTCACCCATCACCACCGCAGTACCGGCGATCCGTCGGGCTGCCGCCAGGCGCGGGCCGCACGCCGGGCCGCCGCCGCTCCCGAAGGGACCACCGTGAAGTTGAGCGGGCTACTGACCGGCCACGAGCACCACGTCATCCAGGGTGACGCCGCATCGACGCGGATCACCGCGGGCACCACCTTCGACGTCGACCGGGTCGTGCCGGGCTCGCTCTTCATCGCCGTACCGGGCCACCGCGGAGGCGGTCCCGCCGCCATCGGCGCGGCGCTCGCGCGCGGGGCGGTGGCCGTGCTCGTCGACGCGGCGGGAGCCGCCGCCGCGCCCCCGCAGCGGGAGCTGCCGCCCGCGGTGTGCCTCGTAAGAGTGGCCGACACCCGCAAGGCCGCCGCCGTCGCCTCCTCCCGCTACTTCGGCGAGCCGGGACGGCACATGGACGTGGTGGCGGTCACCGGGACCAACGGGAAGACCTCCATCTCGTACATGGTCGAGTCGCTGCTGAGGATCTCCGAGGGCGCCTCCGTGGGCGTCATCGGAACGGCGGGCAGCAGGATCGGCGACGAGGTGATCCCGATGCCGCCCTCGGTGCTGACCACTCCGGAATCGCCCGACCTCCAGTACCTCTTGGGCCGCATGCGCGACCGGGCGACGGGCAGCGTGGTGCTGGAGGCCACCTCGATGGCGCTGCAGACGTACCGGATGGACCGCACGTTCGTCGACGTCGGCGTCTTCACCAACCTGACCCAGGACCACCTGGACGACCACGGCACGATGGGCCGCTACACGGACGCCAAACTCCGGTTGTTCCAGGGGCTCTGCCGGCACGCGGTGGTCAACGTGGACGACGCCGTGGGAGCCGGGATCCGGGCGATGATGCCGGGCGCGGTGACCACGTACGGACTCGACGCGGAGGCCGACTTCCACGGCGCGGACCTGGTCGCGGACGCCTCCGGCACTCGGTTCACCCTGCACCATGCGGGCCGGGCGTACCCCGCGGCCGTCCCGGTCCCGGGGCGGTTCTCCGTGTCCAATGCGCTGGCGGCCGTGGCGGCCTGCCGGGTCCTGGGGCACGACCTGGCCGGACTGGTCGCCGCCCTCGCGCAGATGCCGCCCGTGCCGGGCCGGTTCGAGCGCTTCGTGACCCCCGCCGGCACGTCGGTGATCGTGGACTACGCGCACTCGCCCGACTCCCTCGACAAGGTCCTCACGGCCATCCGGGGCTTCGCACGCGGCCGGGTCATCACCGTCTTCGGCTGCGGCGGCGACCGGGACTCCACCAAGCGGGCAGAGATGGGCCGGATCGCCGGAACCCACTCCGACCTTTGCGTCCTGACCTCGGACAATCCCCGCACCGAGGACCCCGAGGCGATCCTGGACCAGATCGCCCCGGGCATCGCGGGTACCGGCACCCCGTACGAACGCTCCGCCGACCGGCGCGGGGCCATCGGGCTGGCGCTCGCCGCCGCGCGGCCCGACGACATCGTCCTGATCGCCGGAAAGGGCAGCGAACCGCACCAGATCGTGGGCGAGGAACTCCTTCCCTTCAGCGACATGGCGACCGTACGCGACCTCGCCGGGGCCGACCCCGCCTCCTGACTGGCCTTAACAACCCCTAACGAAATGATCTCCGGGCTGGTTGGATGTCCCTGAGGACGTTGATCTGGGGGTGTGGGGTGGCTCGGCGGAAGCCGTGGGAAGTGGACG
>NZ_JNZY01000040.1 GCF_000717655.1 Streptomyces katrae | reverse complement strand
CGTCGCCGTCCTGCAACAACCCTGGCTTCGGAACTCCACCACCGCACCGTCATGCGAACTGCAACTGCGGGTACTGCTGCCCGGCAGTTCGTCTCTGCCAGGCCCTTCTTGACTGGGCTACGAGAGAAACCATAACCACGCCATCGCCCAATGTCTACTCTGGCCGATATAGATTTTCGCGTGTTTGCCGGTGAGCTAATCGTCCCGCGGGCGCCGTCGCTCAGGAGCCGAAGAGGCGCAGGACGCGGGGAGCGTTGGGCAGGTCTTCCGGGACGGCCGCCCTGCCGGTCAGGGGCATCAGGTGCCCATTGGCGCACTCCCCGGGGTGCTGGTGGTCGATCTCCCAGTCCCGATCCGCCGGGATGGCGGCCGAACTGGTGGCATAGAGCGGCTGCCGACAGGAGCGGCACCAGTAGAAGCACCGTCCCCTCACACCGCCTCCCGGTATGGAGTCAAAAGCCGGACGGGGAGCCGCAGGGGCCCGTGGGACGGGCCGCCGGGGGTCGTTCGAGGGGGACCCGGCACAGCGCAACGGAATCTTTCATTCACATCGGCTGAAACGATCCGGCACCCTCCCACGTCACCGGCATCCGGGCGGGGGCTTACTCCCGCTCAGCCAGGATCCGGTCCGCAGTCAGCGGCGGACACGAAGCCGTATGCCACGTCACCGACCCCTGCCCTGCGACACTGTGAGGGCACCCGTGAAGGTGAAACGGATGGCCTACCGGTTCTGGGCCCCCACCGCCGACCACACCGTCGGCCTCGACGCCACGTCGGGGGAAACCGCCAGCGGGCGAAGGACGCCTATCCGACGGGCCGCTGCGGACGCCTGCCGTGGACGGGATGATGGGCGGATCGCGCGTGCAGCGGCTAGCGGCTGAGGCGGCCCGGGCTGTCAGACCGCTCAGACCGCTCTGCTGAACCCGGAGGCGCACCCGCACCAGCAGCACGGACGACGCGCCGCTCGCGCCAGCGGCCCGTTCCACGACGTCCGAGCCGGCCCCGCCCGAGCGCACCAGGCGGCGGCCGCCCCGCCTGGCAGGGTGCGCAGGGACACCTCGCCAGCGTCGACGGTCCCCTTCACAGACATCGCCGCACTGGGCGGTGTCTTTCGTGCCAGGCCGGTGGCGAAACTGCTTCTCTCTCATGATCACCAAGCGCAGAATGTTCTGCATGACGACGACACGGGTGATCACACAGCAGGCCATCGGCGGCTCCGACGTGCTGGAACTCGCCGAAATACCCCTTCCCTCGCCGGGCCCCGGCGAGGTCCTGGTGCGCGTACGGGCCACCGGTATGAACCCTGCGGACTGGAAGGTCCGCATCGGCAAGGTGGACTTCTTCGGCCCGCCGCCGTTCGTGCTCGGCCACGAGTTCAGCGGCGTGGTGGAAGGCACCGGCGAGGGCGTGACCCGCTTCGCGGTGGGTGAGGAGGTCTACGGCTGGACCGTCCCGCCGCAGGGCAGCCATGCCGACCACGTGGTGGTGACCGAAGACCGGATCGCGCCCAAGCCGCGCACCCTGGACCACGTCGGCTCCGCGGCGCTGCCGATCTCCGGCTTCACCGCCTACCAGGCCCTGGTCACCCTCTCCGATGTACGGCCCGGCCAGCGGGTGCTGATCCACGGCGCGGCCGGCGGCGTCGGCCACCTCGCCGTGCAGATCGCCAAGGCCCGGGGCGCGTACGTCATCGGCACGGCCCGCGCCGCCAAGCACGACTACCTGCGCGGACTCGGCGCCGACGAGCTGATCGACTACACGGTGGAGGACTTCTCGGCCCTGCGCAGCATCGATGCGGTGCTGGACACGATCAGCAACGACTACGGCCCGCGTTCCCTGCCCACCCTCAAGCCGGGCGGCATCCTGGTCGACGTCGTCGGCGTGGGCGTGGACCGCACCGAGGTGACGGCCCGCGCCGACGAACTCGGCATCCGATTCGTGGAGTTCTTCCTGGAACCCACTCCCGCCGTGCTGACCGCCTTCGCCGAACTCGTCGACACCCACGGCGTACGCCCCACGATCTCCGAGACCCTCCCGCTCACCGAGGCTGCGAAGGCCCACGAGCTCAGCGAAACCGGCCGGGTCCAGGGCAAGATCGTCCTCGTGCCGTAGTCCCGACGTCCTGGTGCGATGAACCGCTTTCGTGTCATTGGCGACCCCACCTCCAGTCCGGGCTGCCAGACCTGGGATGCGTTCAGCGGTTCACTTTTCACCCGTCACCGACAGGCCGGCACAGCGAAGGACCGGATGAAGGGCACGACGTGCAGTCAGGGGCGTCGGAGGCAGGGCTGCCAGCTGTCGGAGTGTTGCACAGAGGGGATCCTGCCGTCGGCACCACTGCGCCTGGCATCAGCGGCGGCCTCGCCCGGGCGGAGGCTGCGGGGTCTGCCCTCGTCGTCGGGTCCGGCAGGAACTGCCCGCTGCTGCCCGCTCTGCGTTGGTCAAGGGCATCCCCTGCGGAGACCGCCCGTGCATACGCCGGTCGCGTACGTCTAGGTCGGCTTCGCCGCCGAGGCGGCCGTGAAACGGCCGCCGGGCTCGGGTCAGTCAGGCCGGCAGTCAGCTCTCCCCCGCCACCGGCCCTTACGTGCGGAAGACGAGCAGATCGTTCGTCGTGAGGGTGTCGGTGTCGTGTGCGGGTGCTCCTTCGCTGATGCCGACGGGGGCGGCGTACGTGTGCGGGAGAGCCGGCTGCACGCTCGCGGGGTGGAGCGCGGGGGTGGCCTCGGCCGCGAAGAGGTACAGCGTGTCGCTTTCGGGCCGGGTGGCCAGGTGGGGTCCGGGTGCTGCGGACAGCTCGGCGGCGCGGAGGGCCCCAGCGGTGGGCGCCTCCCGGGAGGCTGGGGCCGCTGGTCATCAAGTTCGTTCCTCCTCAAGGTCTTCGTCAAGACCTTCATCGCCGCAGCAGAGGATCAACAGTGGGAAATTTCGAGGAAGACAAGGAAGAATACCTGCGCAGTCTGCGCAAGGCGCGTGCGACAAGCAGTACCTCGACTATGTCGTAACCCTCGTGGCAGCGGCACCGGACGTGGCCGTGGGCTGCGTCGTCGGCCCCGCGGTGGCAGGGGCGCTGACCGCCGGCGGGGGCATCGCGGGGTTCCTGATCGCCGGCCCGACGGGCATGGTCGTCGGTCTCACCACGGGCGCTGTAGGCGGCGTCTGTGCGGGAGTGAAAGCCGAGGAGGCGTACCAGTCGGCATCCACGGAAGACCGGGCGCGCATGCGCGCACTCGGTCAGAAGGCAGTGAAGGGCGGCGGGGCAGCCCTCGGAGCGTGGAAAGCCGGCCGCACCGTCTTGAAGTTCGTTAAGTAGGGGCGCGCGAAACGGCGGAGTGGGGGCGTACCGGGTTCAACGTGCCCGCGTCGTTTAATTTGGTCGTGCACATGGACGCGATCGTGTGCGGGGACATTCCCTCGCGTACGGGACGGAGGGGTTGGTGATGTCCAGCCGGAACCAGCCGGGCATCTCCCTCACGATGGTGGTCGCGTCCGGCCCGGTAGGCGGGACGCGGACTTCGCGGACGGTGTCTATCAGGTTGGGGGAAGCGGCCTTCTCGGCAGGCGGCCGGCCAGCTGCGCGGACAGGGGCGGTACATCGGCGGCGTGCGCGGCAGGACGCCCTCGGAGACGAGCCGATACATCACCTGGCGCAGCGGGACCTTCAGCCACCAGGGCGCTGCCGTACGGACGTGACTGAGCGACCTGGTCTTCTCCCGCCTCGACAGGCGGCAGTACCTCAGAGCCGAGTGGGCTGCGCCAGACGTCCCTCACATCAGAGGTGAGCTTGAGACCCACCGGGAACCCGTTGGGAATCCGAGCAAGCTCCAAACGGGGTGCGCTGGCCTATCCGGCCAATCGAGGCGACCCCTCACCCCTGGTCGCTGCTGACTTCAGGAGCCTTCGATCGGCCCGGCCCGATCCCATCCAGGCGCCCGCACGTCGACCGTGAGACCTCCCGACCCGGCCTCCTCACCGCAGGTCCGGCACGTCGACTTCAGATCGAGGTCGTGCTCGGCGTCGTGCTCGGAGCCGGGCCCGCCGCGATGCCGGAAGGCGACCGGCGGAGTGTCCACTGCCCAGCGATCGCCCCAGGCCAGCAGCGCGTGCATCACCGGTGCGAGATCGCGGCCGGCTTCCGTGAGGTGGTATTCGAAGCGCAAGGGGCGCTCGCTGTAGGCGCGGCGCTCGACCACGCCCGCCTCTTCCAGTGCGCGCAGTCTGGCGGCGAGGCGGTCGCGGGGGGCGCCGGTGTTGCGGACGATCCGGTCGAAGCGCTGGTTGCCGTAGAAGATCTCGCGGATCGCCAGGAGGGCCCAGCGTTCGCCGACGAGTTGCAGCGCGGCGGCCGCGGAGCACGGCCGACCGGGCACTTCGGGGTGCGGAACCGAGTTCTCGCCCTGCTTCGCGTTCGAGGTCACGTTCCCATCCTCTCTCGCGTCCGTTGTGTTTTCAAACTCGCCCGGCTAGCCTCCGATCCATGACAGTTGGATTTTCAAACCCACCTAGGGCGTCTCGAGCCGTGTTCGCGACGGTCACGGCCGCGGTCTTCATGTCGAACCTCGACCTCTTCATCGTCAACGCGGCCCTCCCGGAGATCGGCCGCTCGTTCGGCGGCAGCGGCCTCGGCTCCCTCTCCTGGGTCCTCAACGGCTACGCGATCGTCTTCGCGGCGCTCCTCGTAGTCGCCGGCCGCGTCGCCGACCGCTCCGGCCACAAGCCGGTCTTCCTGACCGGATTGGCGGTGTTCACCCTCGCCTCGGTCGGCTGCGCACTCGCTCCCAACGTCGGGACGCTGGTCGCGGCACGGCTCGTGCAGGCCGCCGGCGCCGCGCTGCTGATGCCGACGTCGCTCGCGCTGCTGCTCGAGACGACGGCGCCCGAGAAGCGCGCCGGGGCGGTGCGGGCCTGGGCGTCGATCGGCGGGATCGCCGCCGGACTCGGGCCGGTGGCCGGCGGGCTGCTGGTCGAGGCCGGATGGCGCTGGGTGTTCATCGTCAACGTGCCAGTGGGGATCGCGGCGTTCGCGCTCGGTGTCACGGTGCTGCCGTCGCCCGGACGCGCTGGGGCGGAGAAGAGTCCGCTGCCCGACCTGTTCGGCGCCGCCCTTCTCACCGGATCGATCGCCACGCTCGCGCTCGACCTGGTCAAGGCTCCTGACTGGGGCTGGACGAGTGCCCGCGCCGTGGGCGGCCTGGCTGCCGCGGTGCTGCTCGGCGTCTGGTTCGTCCTGCGTTCGGCCCGCCATCCCGTGCCGATCGTCGAGCTGCCGCTGCTGCGGGTTCCGGCATTCGCATCCGCCGCGGCCGCGCTGACGCTGTTCACCGTCGCGTTCGCCGGAATGCTGCTCGGCGCGGTGCTGTGGTGCCAGGGGGTGTGGGGCTACTCGGCTCTGCGCACCGGCTTCGCCATCGCGCCGGGCCCCTTGCTGGTGCCGCCGGTCGCGTTGCGCATCGGGCCCGCCGTCGCCAGATTCGGTGCGGGCCGCATCGCGCTGGCGGGCACCGTCCTGTTCGCGGCCGGCATCCTGTGGTGGGCCGCGACGCTCGACACCGGCTCGGCCTACGCGGCCTCGCTCCTGCCCGGCATGATGCTGACCGGCCTCGGCGTCGGCATGACGCTCCCGGTACTGACCGGGGCGTCGGCGGCCGCCCTGCCGCCGGCCCGCTTCGCCACCGGCTCGGCCATCACCTCGATGGGCCGCCAGATCGGCGCGGTCCTCGGCGTCGCGATCCTGGTCGGCATCCTCGGCACCCCAGCACCCGGACACGCTGTCGCCGCGTTCCGGCACGGCTGGTACGCGGTCGCCGTGGCGTCCCTGCTCGCCGCGTGCGCGACGGTCCCGCTCGTCCGCAAGCCGCGACCGGCCGCCGCCGCCGAGGGGGCCGACGTCGCAGAGGCCGCAGAGGCCGCCGCCTGAGAGACGAGTCCCGTCCGTCGATGGACGGACGGGACTCGCACTCGCCCAAAGGGCCGCGCTTTCAGGAGCGGAGCGCCCGCGACCCCGGGTGACCGCGTCCGGCCAGGTGGTCACCTTCATACGGCCTCCGCTGGAATCTCGGCCTCCCGCAGCCCCTGGGCGATGCGGTCGGCGGGGATCGCGGCAGCGGCGGCGGTCGTAGCTGCGGCCAGGGCGTTGAGGGCCATGGCGACCACGAGCGGATCGTCCCCCTTGAGGACGGCGGGCCGTGCACGGGCAGGGCTCGGACGATCTCCGCCGTGGCGTCAGCGATGACGTCGCGGGAGCCGGACTCCCCGATGTGCGCCGATCCCACGCCGAGGAACGTGGAGGTCGTCGGGCAGGTGGTGTCGCCCAGGCTGTCGATGTGCCCGGGCCGCGGGCGCCCATCTCCAGCAGCAGGCGGCCGGAGGTCATGCGGCAGTCGCCGGTGGGTACGACCTCGGGCCGGCGCTGAGCAGTGATGCCGTACTCGATGACCCGTTCCACGACCGGCGGCTGGCGGCGTCCGCGCGGACACGCTCGGCCCGCTCCAGCACGGCAATCCGCTCGCGGTCTGCGTGAGGAGCACGGACAAGAGGTGGGCCCCGACGAACCCGGGCCGCACCTCGTTCTCCACGACCTGCTACGCGAGCCCCAGCACGGGTGAGGTCAGAACAGGGTGTCCCGGTCAGGCTCCTGACGGGGTAACTCGGCCACGTCTTCGCCGTTCCACTTCGCTTCGAGGTACTTGCGCCAGCCGGACGGCGGAGGCCACGGCACTCCCCATTCGGCCAGCTGCCTCTTGGTCCAGCCGCCGTTGGATGTCTGCGCGGCGGACACCTCATCGGGCGAAGGCACGTAGCTCGTCATGAACGGATCATTCCCAGCAGGCCCCATCCGCAACAGCCGCGCCGCCACCCGACGGGAGCCGGCCTTCTTCCCGCGTCGCGCCCACAGCTGGCCACCTGCCGCCCGACGCTGGGACCTCGCTCCACGGGGTCACCGGGCTGCGAGGAGAACCGGGAGCTGCGCCGCCGCCAGGACAAGATGATCGCCGACTTGCGGGAGGGCCGGGAGGAAACACGTGAGGAGATACGGCAGCTGCGCGAGCTCACCGACCTCCTGCGCGGCTTCGCCATAGCCCCTGCCGCTGTCCCACGGCAGCCAGACCCACCGCAGAACGGCACAGTCGAGGCCAGCCAGAACGGCGACGAGGACATCAGCGAACCGCCCGAGGGGCAGACCGTGCGTGCACGTGACGAGAGAACGACCACCCCTTCCACACCACTGACAGCGCGCCGCCGGGCGAGCGAGTACGGCTGGTGCTGTCTACTGCGGTCGCGGTGGGTCGAACGGGTTCACAGCCGACCGGACATGGCACCGCACTCGGAGCAGGCCGGGACACCGGCCGGGACACCGGTCGTCTCCCGTGCTGCCCCCGCCGCCCCTCCGTGCCGGGCCTGCAATGCGTCCACGTGCCGGGACAGGACGTCCTTGAAGTGTTGTGCGCGTTGTAGTTCTCGGCTGTCTGTGTAGTGCATACGGCCAACCCCTGATGACGTCCAAGCGGTGATTCCCGTACCCAGTGCAGCGCAGATCAGCACGATCCACGGTAGGGCGTCTGTCACAGCGGTTCCTTTCCGTGACTGAGGCGAAAGTGGCGCCTGTGGCCGGGGCTCCGGCGACACCTCGTCATAACGCGGAGGCATATTACGGGTTGCGTTTTGTCAGCCGTTTGCAGTCATGCGCAGCAATCAGTTCGCATGCTTTACCTATGAGCAGTCGGGTCGGGACGGGGCGGCCGTGGGGCGACACGGTCGGATTCGCCCATGGCGGAGGGATCTCAAGCCATGTGTCACGCTCCGGAGGATCCGCCGGGACGGGGGCGCGTGGCGGAACGTGAGCGCCGGGTCAGGGGCCGAGTGCGCTTGTACGGCGGGCCCGGCGGCCGTGCGCACAGGGGAGGTCACGCATTCCGAGGGCACCCCGGCCCTACGGCACTACTTGCTGCCGACGGGAAGAACTGCAGCTCGCACGGGGTGTGGATGCGGACTTCGGCATGTGCATAACCGATAAGCGACCCCCGTCAACCCGCGCCTGCCTCGCCACCCTCACCTGCTTGGAGCACACCTTCCTAAGGTTCCGAAGCGTTGGGTGGACTATGACAACAGCAAACCACTCGACAATTTTTCCGCAGAGCTCCGAGGGCGATGGACGCGGTGTTCGCGCGGGGGCCACGAGGGTGGGGAAATGGACCTACACGCCGGTCTCAACAGACTGGCCGCCGAACGAGAGCGCTACGTTGCACCGTGAGGGGAGGGAAGTCGATCTCCACTACTCGTCGTCGGTCTTCGAGGACTTCCTCGAGGCGATGAGCGCGATCGAGAACGACTTCGGCCGACGGCTTCAAGAGGCTGCTTCGGTCAAGCCGTCCACCGGCGAGTGCTCCGGGCGGAACTCCCTTGTATGAGTACGGACTTCACGACGCGAGCAGTTTCTACGGCCAGCCGGAAGGCGTGGTGTCCTGGCCGGGGACGGAACCCGTGCAGCACACAGCGCCCGCGCAGCCGCCCCTCGGGCTGAGCGAGGTGCAATCCGGGTGGGATCCGGCGGAGGAGCTGGCCTACCTTCTGCAGGAATCCAGGGGAGCGAGGCACGCAGAGCCGCTCGAGTGGATCGGATTCGATGAAACCGCGGACACGGTCAGCGCCGCCGACCTTGCCGCCGGGCTGCCTCAGGGCCCCCACGACGGGCCGCGCGCGGAGGCCTCCCACGGGCACCGCCGGGTTCCACCGAAGGCTCCGATGCTGACCCTTTTCCGAACGGGCAGCCTCTTCTCGGCGTTGCTGGTCGCGGTCATCGCCGCCGTGGTGAGCATCTTCAGCGGGCTGGCCATCTCCGAGGCCCTGCGCCAGAGCGCCGGACCGGGCACCGCGCATGACGTCGTCAGCTGGTGGCCGCTGCTGCTCTACGGACCCTGGATGGTCGCTTCCCTGTCCATCCTCCGGGCAGCCCTGCACCAACGTCGCGCCATCCATTCCTGGTCCATCGTCCTCTTGTTCTCCACCCTCGCCACCCTTCTGTGCGTGGCCCAGGCGCCCAGAACCTTTGCCGCGCAGGCTGCGGCCACGCTTCCTCCCATCGCGGCACTGGCCTGCTTCCAGCAACTCGTCCGCCAGATCACACTCACACGACCACCCCGTCACCCCGTCCCGCGCCACCGCAACCGGACGGCCTCCCCGCTTCGGCCGCCGGCCGCGCCGAGCAGCCCGGGTACGCCGGTTTCCGAATTCCCGGTGGTGGACCACCGGCCCGCGGGGCATTCCGCCCCCGGCTACAGATTCCGCTACGGGTCATGAGGGAGTCGCCCGTCCAGCGCGCGCGACAGCCTGGTACCCCTGCTGCGCGGGGAGAGCGGTCGACGCGACCATGGCGGATCAGCCCGCCGTCGCAGGGGGTCCCGTTGCAGGTCGATGTTGCGTCCTTTACCGGGGTTGGAGTCGAAGGAGTCCGGAGCGAGGGTTCCACGGAGCGTGGCGTCGTGGGGACGCGGCGCACAACGGTCGAGCGTCGCTGACGTGTCGGACAACTCGATCCTTCCCGGATTCGCGCGCTCGTGATCACTTCCATCTTAGGAACGAAGATCGAAACCGATAGGTCACGGGCTGGGCACGGTCTCAGTCCTACGGGTCTACCGCACCGAACCGCCGCGACCTGGGCATCAAGGCCCGAGCCGAACCCAGCGGAGCGCGACCCGGCGGATCCGCACGACCACGGTGCACCACCACTCCGCACGAGGGATCCGCACGCCGTGAAGTGCGAACGCGGGGCCCCCTGTGCTCCCGGGCGCCCGGGTGCCCCAACCGTCCGAAGGGGCAACGCGCTTGAGCGCCCCGTTTCCCGTCCATTGAGAGAGGACAGCATCATGATCCACGACCTCGCCCACGCGGAGCGAATCCGTTACGAGCGACGCCAGGACGCCGCGTACCGGGCCGGCCAGGCAGCCGTCACCAACCTCCAGGCCGCACTGGCCCTCGCCGGCCTGGTCCTTCCCTCACTCAGCAACGACGGCCCTGTGGGCTGCCGTGGTCTGGTCCGGCTCGGAGGATGCAGCACAGACCTTGCCAACCGGCTCGCCGAGGTCATCGCAGCCGGGGCCCACGCCCTGCAAGACCGGTGACTCCGGGCCGTGACCGATCCGGAGACACCCGGCCGGCGGCCTGAACCACCTCGTGCCCGCAGGCACACCGCAGCTTCCTCGCCACAAGTGACACACTCGCGGAGGTTCTTGCATGAATGCGTGGCAGCCTTCATCCCCTCTTCCGAAGGCGCCCCGAACCCCACTCGACCCCTACCGGTTCCCGGGCATACGGGGCTTGGCGGACGCCGAGGAATCGAACGCCCCGTGCCCCCCGGCCCCTCTTCCCGCTTCCGGTCATCCTCCGGGCGGCCTGAGTCCCGAGGACCGCCGACGCCTTGATCTGCACGCTTGCCTGACCGCCGCGGGCGTTCCGCCGCTCGTCGGCGACCTCCACGCCATCGAAGTGCTCGCCACGGTCGACGACGCCACCAACGCAGCCGTCCGACGGTGGATCTCCAGCGCATTCTGACGCCGCCCCTGGCGCCGATCCCGCAACCCGGCCGCGGGCCGGCCCCAGACCGTCAGCAGGTACCCGCCGCGACCGACGGCCGCATTATAGGAACAGCCCAACCCCCATCCTGCCGTCTTAGTCCGAATAGGTGGTGCTCTTCGTGCAGATGCACGGAGTGCCGGGCCGGGTATGCAGAATGCGGTTTGCCGATGTCGGCCGTGGGGCGAGGGAGCCTGCGCGAGGTTCTTGAGCTGGAGGTGCACCGCCGGTGACGGCGAACGGAAGTCCCACGGTGAGAAGGCGCCGCCTCGGCGCGGAGCTTCGCCAGCTTCGCCGCGCGGCGGGGATGACGTCCGTGCAGGTGGCGAAGCACCTGCTCGTGTCACAGCCCAAGATCAGCCTCATCGAGACGGGGCGCCGCCCCATCAATCCGCGTGACGTGCGCGATCTGTGCCGACTCTACGGAGTCACCGAACAGGACGTCGTCGACTCGCTGATGCGCATGGCGAAGGAATCGGCTCGGCAGGGCTGGTGGGTTGCCTGCGGCGATGTTCCCTACGGCGTGTACATCGGGCTGGAGACGGAGGCCGCCGCCATCCACTCCTACGAGCCGCTGGTGGTCCCCGGCCTGCTGCAGACCCGTGCCTACGCAGCTGCGATCATCGCGGAAACGATCCCTTGCCCCCCGGTCGAACAGGCCGCAGTCCGTCTCGACGTGCGGCTGCGGCGCCAGCACCGCGCACATCACCCCGCTCGGCCACTCCGCTTATGGACGATCCTGGACGAATCCGTACTGCATCGCACCATCGGCAACCGAGACGTCATGCGGGAACAACTCGAGCACCTGAACGCTCTCGGTGAACAGCCGCACATCACCGTGCAGGTCCTCCCCCATAGCGCCGGAGCCCACCCTGGGCTCACAGGACAGTTCTCCACCCTCACGTTTCCCGACTCCGACGCGGGAGTCGTCTATCTGGAGCGCTTCACCGGCGATCTCTACGTGGAGAAACACTCCGACCGGCGCATGTACCACATCATGTACGACCACCTTCAGGCACAAGCCCTCAACCCTTGCGACACACGGCACTTCATCAACGACGTGATCAAGACGTACACCGGAGCGCCGGTGACCCGGGAGAGTGCCATGAACGCGTGCACGCCTGCTCGGGAGGCCGCTCGCGGCAACCTCGTGCACCGTTTCCGCTGACGCCATGCGTCGACGCATGCCGCACTGGGCCGGACTCACAGTGACGACACCACAGCCGCAAGGTCCGTAGCCGTCGGTTTCGGAATCCTAAATTCCGGGGACGGTGTCCCAGCATCGCCGGTTTGTCCCCCGCGCCATGACGGCGCCTGACGCGACAGCTGAGGGAGACCATGGGTTGGAAAGGCACACGTCGGGCGGCTGCCGCTCTTGCCGGAGTGGTCGCCCTCGTCTTGGCGGCTCCGCCCCCGGCCGGCGCCGAGCCCCGGAGCGGGACCGCGCTGTCGTTCGGGACCGTGGCCGCACGGCAGGACGTCTCCCCGACGCCGCCCCCGCCCCGCCTCCCCCGCAACTTCCGCGGCAAGGGCAAGTGGATCGTCCAGGACCTGGGCATCACGGTGCCGTTCACCTGGGAGGGCAGGGACGGCGACAGCCAGATGACCGCGGGGGGCCCGCAGTACCCGATCTGGTTCACCAACCTGATCTACCACGACACGCTCTACACACTGACGTACAAATGGCCCGGTCTGAACGAACATCCCTGCTCGCGCATCCCGGGTTTCAACCTGGAGACGCTGAACCAGGGGTTCGAGAACGCCCGGTTCGTCGGGCCGGAGACCCTGCGGCGCACCCGCCCTCAGCGGCGCGTGAACCACTGGCGGGTGGGCGTGGTCTTCCCGGAGCTGCCTCCCGGGAATTACCCGCGTCTGCCGCTCGCGCTGGGCGACATCTACGTCGACGAGCACGACCGGGGCACCTTCTGGCAGGTGTTGCAGTTCGGTGTCCAGAACCTCTACGACCCCGAGCTGGACGAGTGGCTGGTCATGGACACCTTCGAGCACCGGCCCGGGACCGTGACGCTTCCCCGGCCGTGCGAGCCGCCCCGGTGACCGTGGCCCCGCCACAGGCCGAACGCCCTATGTTCCGAGCACGCGGTAGTCGGTGTAGCCTTCCGGCCCCTGTACGTGCATCAGGAACTCCGGAAGGATCTCGTTGAGCGGCGCGCCCGTGCGCAGCCGCTCGACGAAGTCGGGGTTGGCGAGGAAGCCCCGGCCGAGTGCCACGAGATCGGCGCCCTCGGACAGCAGTCGTTCGCCCCGGCGCTTGCCGCCGTCGGCCGCGGCCTCCTCGCGGGAGAGCGCCGGGTTGGCGATCAGGGTGCCCGGCCAGTCCCGGCGGATCTGCGCGAAGGCGGGCCGGTCGGGGTCGGCGTGGACCTGGTGCAGGTAGATCGGCGCCAGGTCGGCCAAGGCCTTGACCAGCGCCGGGTAGATCTCCTCGGTGTCGCCCTCCTCGATCCCGTTGACGGCCAGTCCGGGCGAGATGCGTACTCCGACCCGCTCCGGGCCGATGGCCCCGGCGACGGCCCGGACCACCTCGACGGTGAACCGGATGCGGTTCTCGACGGAGCCGCCCCATGCGTCGGTACGGCGATTGGTGTTGCCGGAAAGGAACTGGTGCAGGAGGTGGCCGTTGGCGGAGTGCACCTCCACCCCGGCGAAGCCCGCCTCGACCGCGCCCCGGGCCGCGCTCGCGAAGTCGGCCACCGTGGACCTTATGTCCTCGGTCGTCATCGCGCGCGGTACGACAGCGTCCCGGAGGCCGCCGGGGGTATGCAGCTGCTCGGGGAACGGCACCGCGGACGGGGCGAGCGGCACGTACCCGCTGGTCTCCGGGTGGCCGACCCGGCCGCCGTGCTGGAGCTGGAGAAACATCTCCCCTCCACCGGCGGCGCGCACGGCCCCGGTGACCCGGCGCCAGCCGGCGATCTGCGCCGGGGTGTGGATGCCGGGGATGTGCGGGTAGGTCTGCCCGACGGCGTTCGGGGTGCTGGCCTCGGCGACGATCAGGCCGACGGCGAAGATCGCGCAGATCCTGCCTTGCATGCGGGACGAGGACGGCGGCCCGTCGGTGCGCGCCACCCCGGCGCTGGTGGCCGAACTGGCCACGGAGCGGGACCGGATCGACCGGATGATCGGCGACCTGAACCGCTCCCGCGAGGTGCTGGACGAGGTGATCGAGGCGGCGGCGGGCCGCACGACGGCTGCCTGGTAGTGCTTTGCCGGCTGGTGTCGTAGGGCTGCGACGGGATGGCCTGTGGGTGCGCCGAGCATGCGCAAGGCGAGCTGCCGCTGGACGGGGCATCAGACCATGGCGAGCCGGTCCACCAACAGCTCCACCCTCGGCTCAGCATCCTCGGGCAGCAGGCGGCCCGCTCGGGTCAGGGTCGCCAGGCCGTGCAGAGCCGCCCAGAACACCTCGGTGAACATCCCCGGGTGGACGCCATCGCCGGCGACCTCGGCGAGGCACTCGAGCAGGGCGGCGAAGGCGTCCTTCAGCGGCTCGGGTGTGTCCTCCTGCGCGTACGCCAGGCCGCCGTCGAGCTGGAACAAGGCGTCGTAGACCGCCGGGTTGCGTGCGGCGAAGTCGAGGTAGGCGCGCGCGAGGGCGGCGACCCGCTCGCGCGGGCCGTCCGCTGCCGCGGTCGCGGCCCGCACCGCCGCGGCCAGCTCGGCGGCGCCCTCGAGGGCGACGGCGCCGATGATCTCCCGTTTGCCGCGGAAGTGGCTGTAGAGGACGGGCTGGCTGTATTCGATGCGCTCGGCGAGCCGACGGGTGGTGACTGCGTCCCACCCCTGCTGCTCGGCGAGTTCACGGGCTGTCGCCACGATGAGGCGCTCGCGCTCCGCCCGTTCGCGCTCCTTGCGTTCCTTAACCGACATGAATTGATCCTAGCATCGCTAGACAATCGAGCGTAAGCAGTACTAGCGTTGCCTCATCACCTAGCGACGCTAGATTTCACGGAGGCATCGTCATGTTCACCACACTCGAGGTCGTCACCACCGTCATCGTCGGCCTGATGGTGGGGGTGGAGTTCTCCGTCGCCTTCGTCATGAACCGGATCCTGAACGCGCTTCCCGAGGACGCCGGCCAGCTCGGCCACGCCCACGGCGGCCGGATGATGGGCGCCCTGATGCCGTTCTGGTACATGGGCTCGCTCGTCCTCAGCGCGATCTGGGCCGTCGCCGGATGGCACCATCACGGCGCCGGACTCGTCGTCACCGCCGCCGGACTGCTGATCCTCAGCGTGGTCATGTCGATCCTGCTGCTCGTCCCGATCAACAACCGAAACAAGACCTGGACCCCCGAGAACCGGCCCGCCGACTGGAAGGAGCAGCTGCACCGCTGGGATCGCTACCACTACATCCGCGTCGCCGTCATCGTCGCCGCGTTCACCCTGCTGGTCGTCGCCCTCACCTGATACCGGCACTGCCCCGACGTGGGCCGGTTCGCCCCTGTAGTTCGACGGCTTGTGCCGCGTCGGGGTGAGCCGGGGAGGGCATCGGATCTCTGACCCCGCGGGCCGAGGCCGCGCCGGTGGCCAACCCCCCTGCCCGGGGGCGGGTGACCATCGAAATCCCCACCTTCGAGATGCAGCTGCCGCTCCGATCCCACAACTGCGATCCCGGCAAGCCGGGCCCCTCGACCGGCAGCGTTCTCCGCGCCTCCATCGGGCCCCACATGACTCGGCAAGCTCCACGAAGCCACCACGCTGACGAAGACTCGCATGGAGAAGAACGTGTCACTGAAGAAGATCAACACCGTCCTGGCCGCCGCCTTCATCCTCTTCATCCTCTGGTTCGGGACGGAGTACATCCTGAGCCCGGAAACGACGGCGCCGGGCTACGGCCTGCCGAACTGGCCGCCCGGTGACGGCGGCGGCTTCCTGATCACCAAGGGGATCCGCGACGTCGTCTTGGCCCTGGTGCTGGGCATCCTGCTGGTGACGGGTCACCGCCGGGCGCTGGGCTGGGTGCTGCTGACGGAAGCACTCGCCGCGTACGGCGACATGACCAACGTGCTGGCCCACCACGGCTCCGTGGCCACCGCGCTCGGCGTCCACGGCCTGACCGCAACACTGATGATGGTCAACGGGCTGCTGATCATGCGCGAAACCCGTGACGTCGCGCCCGCTCCGGAAACGCCCGCCCCGCAGCCCGCCCAACGGATCCTGCCGTGATCAATCCGTGGGATTCACCCCGTTCCAGGCCCTGGCCCGGTAGACCGTGCGTGACGCGCGCGCAACTGAGGCCTCGGGCCGTTGCTCGAAGGCCCCGCGGTGCGTCGGCGGCCGTCCTACGTCGTCAGTGGGTACAGGCCTGAGCAGTCGTACCCACCGCTCGGGTCCGGGGCGTACAGCGCGTAGACCGTCATGAGCAGCACCACCAACGGCACCGATGTGATGAGCACGGACACGGTCGCGCAGCGTCCCTGCCACGTTGACCACGCCGGCGGTCCGTACCGGCGCGCGGCGCGCCGCAGGGCGGCGTACGCCAGCAGGGAGCCGAGGGCGCACGCAACGCCGGCCCACGAGGTGACGTACATCCGCATGGAGGGGCCCAGGTAGTGGCAGTTCCTGAACGTGTCGGAGTCGAAAGCAGATCGTGCGACCAGCAGGCATGCCGAGGCGGTCGACAACAGCGGTGCGAGCAGCGCGCGGCGGCGCCAGGCAGCGGGGACGACGGGGGCGCTTGTGGTCATCGGTACCAGTCTGGGTCGGGGTCAACGAAGGCACGTTCCGGGCGCTTTCGCGTTTCTCGGAGTCGATGCGCCGTTCCAGGGGACGGGATACAGCCGGTCAGGGTAGCGAATTTTCATAATGTGCACATCAAGAGGTCGGTCGAGCCGCAGGTGCCCGGAGCGGGCGGACGTGTTGCCCGACCGCACCGCGGACACGCCCGTAGCGATGGGCGAACACCGCAAGTGTCTCGCCGAGCCCACCGAGGACACGACCGGCGTCCCCGCCATCGTGGGGGCCGGCCAGCAGCCGACGGCGTACCGGAGTTGATGGAAGGGCTGCGCGAGACCAAGCGACGGGAGCGCCACTCCGCGGACGCTGACTCGCCACGGCTTCATGCGGAGATCGTCGAACTCGGCTACGGCGGCAGCAAGCGAAGGGTCCGCCGCCACCCGCAACAGACCGGGCGCGCACCCCGACAAGACCTGTCTGGCTCGCACGTGCCGAGAACACCGGGCTGAAGCCACTACGGAGCCTGGCCGTGGCCTCCGGCAAGACTTCGCCGCCGTCACCGCCGGACTCACCCTCGAGTGGAGTTCCGGCAAGACCGAGGGAAAGTTCTACCGGCTGGCTCCTGGACGGCGAAGGAAGTAAAGGCGCTGCGACGCGAAAGCGCCTAGTTCGATTGGGCCTCCCAGGCGGGGGAAAACACTGGGCGACGTAGCTCTCAAGTGACCGGCGCTCTCAAGTGACCGGCCGGAGAATACGGCCTCGGACAAAAGCAGAAATATTGTTCGAGGCGTTCGCCGCAATCCAGGTGCGGCCGGGACGGAAGGGAAACGAGACGCCCGATCCAAAGAGGCTTATTCTCATCTTAAATCAAAGCCCGAGGGAGAACTTCAGGGCTGTGTACTTCACAGACGTAAGGGCCGGGGCATTCGCGAATGCCCCGGCCCTCTACGGCTTGCTCGTCAAGCAGCGACAGGCCGCGACTGAGGGAGGAAAGCCTGCCCATGGCGCGGTCTATCGCGTTTTCGGCAACGGCCCCGGCGGTCCAGTCACGCCCACATCACCCATCCGCACGCCGATCATCGAGAAGTATGTTCTCGGACTAGCCGCGGCGACGGACAGAACTTCGCCAATTGGCCGACACCTCACATGACGAGGAGCCCCGACTCCATGGCCCGAACAACCGCAAGAGTCCGGTTGGGGCAGTTGAGCTTGGCCAAAATGATGCCGACTGCGCGTTTAACTCCATGTTCAGAGATACTCAGCGATCGAGCGACTTGTCGGTTGCTGAGCCCCTCGGCAATCAGGCGCAGTACCTGGTGTTCACGTGCCGTCAGGGCAGACATCGATGCACGCGGCGAGGTGGTGTCATCACCGGCTGGGTCGGGCGCCGCCACGGATCGTCGCGCCAGGGTCGCCGACACATGGAAGCGTCCGGCCTTCACGTCGACGATCGCTTCGCGCAGGGTCTCGGGGCGGAGGTCTGCCCAGTCCAGGAAACCGTTTGCGTGATCGACCCAGGATTGCTCAACAACGTCTGCCGAATCCACCAGGATCAGTACATGTACGTCGTTCTGGATGCGCAGCTTTTCAGCGATCTCGCCAGGCAGGGACCCCAAAGCATTGCTGTCTGAAATGACCAGCTGGCCGTTGCAGAATGTGGAGAGATCCTCGATGTCCGTGATGGATTGCACTATCAACTGGATGTCGAGCGAACGAAGCATTCCCTCGATACTGTAACGACGAATGTCGTCTTCGATTATCAGCACTATCTCGGTCTGCAACAGGGATCGTCCAGCCCTCGGGGAAGACCATCTGCCAGATACATCAGGCGCCACATAGTCTGTCCGAGCGCTGTAGTTCTCGTGATTTTCGCTGCTCGAAATCGACTGCCACGTCAACCCGTTCTTCACGCTACCCATATCAGCGATCCCCCGTTACCCATTCAGTGATCCCCCCATTTAAGGTTCGACCCCTGATAGATGAGCATGGCACGGATCGGCGGGAACTGTCCACCCTGAACTAGCCGCCGCCTGATGGTCTGTCGGTGGACGGGGAATAGGAAGAGGTGCCTGCTGACCTGCGATGGTGGGAGTTCCTATGCTTCCACCACGCTCGATCGACAAGGCACCTCTGAAGTGAAAGTCTTGCACAGGTCCGCGGAACTGTTAGCCGCGTTCGATGACGCCGACCTGAGCGCGCATACCGGGTTCATCCCGACGATCCGGTTGGCCGGGCGATGCGCTCTGCCCGCCCTGGTGGCCGAGAGGGCGAGACTCGTCGGCGTGGCCAACGGCGGGGAGGACGGCCGCCGACGTGAGGACGTCATGATGCGAGGAGGGCGGGACCAGCGGCTTCGGTGCCGCGTCCTTCCGCCGACAGCTGGAGGACGAACTGCGGTGCGCCGCCGCCGCGCGGGATGCCGGGGCGCCCCTGAGGGGGAGCGTGGCCCGCACCGCGTGCGAACCCGACGCGTACGGCCCGAAGCTCGACGTCGACTTCACCCTGTTGCGCGAAGGGGATCTGAACGTCGTCGGCTTGGACCGGGCCGTACGATGCCGGGTGCGGCCACGAGCGGTGAGGCGGCGAGCAGCCCCGTGCGTGCCGGCCGGTGTCCGTACCGCGCCGGGTGCGCCCGCGGCGACGACGCGGGCGCCGAGTCGTCAGGCGGGCTGGACGGTGACGGTGCAGAGGCGCTTGGTGGCCCGGGTCAGGGCCACGTACAAGTCCCTTTCCCCACCGGGGCGGGCCGTGATGATTTCTTCGGGGTTCATGACGACGACCCCGTCGAATTCCAGGCCGCGTGCTTCGGACGCCGGCACGATGCGTGCGTGGTGAGCGATGCCCTGGGCCGTCAGCTCGCCCACCCTGGTGTCCGCGCAGACCACTCCCAGGAGCTCGCCCGGGTGCGCGGTGCTCTGGGCGCGGAGTTCCTGAACGACGGCGGTGACCAACCCGTCCGGAGGTGTGGTCACGGTGCGAGGGCTCTCACCGCTTCGCAGTGACCGTGTGGGCTTCTGGTCCGGAGCGATCCGCGTGAGCAGGTCCCGGACGCTCTCCAGGATCTCCTGCGTGGTGCGGTAGCTGACGGTCAGGTTGTGCAGTTTGAACCGCGGTCCGACGTGGGGGCCCAGTGCTTCCTTCCAGTCGCGTGCTGTGGCGACCGGGCCCGCCTGGGCGAAGTCCCCCACCAGCGTCATCGCCCTTGACGGGCAGCGGCGGACGATCATCCGCCACTGCATGGCGGTCAGTTCCTGCGCCTCGTCGACGACGACGTGCCCGTACGTCCGCTCGGGGGGGCCGTCGACCAGGCTCGCCGCCTCGTCCAGCAACGGCACATCGGCATCGGTCCACGGGTCGTCCTGACCGCGCAGCAGAAGGGACCGCTCCTGCGCGGTCAGGCGGGGCAGGTGCTCGGCGAGAGCGCCGGCGTTCGTCAGGAGCGCCTTCACGAGGTCTTCGGGTACCAGCCGCGGCCACAGCATCTCGACCGCTCGGTCGACGCCGGCGTCGTCGAGGAGATCGGCTCGGATGGCGTCCAGGTCCAGCTCGTGGGCCGGACCCGCGTCGGGTGCGCCTTCGACACGGCGCTGGGCGGCTCCCGTGAACCGGTCGAGGTTGAGGCCCGTCGCCCGTTCGGTATCGGCGTCGATCTGTTCCAGGAGGTCGCCCATGTCTCGTTGCATCGCGTCGGTGACGGCGTCGACCAAGAGCTCCTTGAACACCTGGCGCGCGGGGTTGTGCCCCGGTACGGCTGCCACGGCGGCGTCGCGTGCTGCGGCGACCTCCTCGCCGGAGAGGTGAACCAGTTCCTGTCCGACCCGCACGGTGAAGTCACCGGCGGGGGCTTGGTGGACGCGCAGCAGGCCGGCCAGGGCGTCGGCGAGGTCGGAGCTGCCCTTGAGTCGCGCCGTGTCGAACGGGCCCACCGCGTCCGGGGACACCCCCGCCAGTTCCCGGCAGGTCGCCAGAACGACGTCGTTCTCCCCGAGCGAGGGAAGGACCTGGGAGATGTAGTCGAGGAACCGGGCGTTCGGGCCCACCACCAGGACACCTTCCTCCGCGGCGCGCGGGAACGCGTACAGGACGTAGGCCGCCCGGTGCAGGGCGACCACCGTCTTGCCGGTGCCGGGGCCGCCCTGGACCACGGTCACCCCGCGGTGGGCGGAGCGGACGACCTCGTCCTGCTCGGTCTGCAGCGTCGCGACGGCCGCGTGCATCCTGCCCGTACGCCGTGCCGACAGGGCCTCGGTCAACGGGCCGTCCCCCACGACGTCCTCGTCGGTCGGGGCGGTCCCGTCCAGCAGTTCGTCGCTCACCGAGATGACCGTGCGCTCCTCGAGGCGCAGGTGCCGGCGCCGGCGCAGGTCCATCGGGTGGACCGGTGTCGCCTCGTAGAAGGGCCGCGCCGCGTTCGCGCGCCAGTCCACGAGGAGGGGCAGGTCATCCTCCTCCGTCTGCAGTCCGATCCGCCCGATGCGCAGGGCAGTGCCGTCCGTCCAGTCGATGCGCCCGAAGACCAGCCCCTTCTCGGCGCCCTCCAGTCGGCCGATTTCCCTGGACAGACGCTCGGCGGCGATTTCCCTCTCGTAGGCCTCACCGGCGCTTTCCGCCGGGGCCTTCAGCACACTCGCGCGCTGTGCTCGCGCCTCGGAAATCCGCTGGGTGAGCACCTCGTACAAAGAGGACACATAACCCCGCTCCGATTCGACCGCACGCACAGCGGGATCATTCATGTTCGCCAACACAGGGGTCTCCTTCTGCAGACAGCCCGTCACACGGTGGATCGAGGCTCGGCGCTGCGCGCCTCTTCGTGGTCCGGCTGCGGTGTCGGGGCCTTCTTCTTTGCGGCAGCGGGCAAGGTGATCAGCAGCACCGCTGCTCCGAGGAGCGCGACGGCCGCGATCCAGCCCGCGCCGACGTGCATGGCATGGATGAACGCATCGTCGGCAGCCCGGGCAAGAGAGGGCTGGTGAATGGTGGCGGCGACGTGGCGGGCCTGTTCGGCGGAGACTCGTGCCTGCTCCTGCACCGGACCGGATGCACCCTCCAGCGAAGGTTCGATCGCACCCCGGTACATGATCGACATGATCGTGCCGCCGACTGCGATCCCGATCACACTGCCGGTCTGTCGCACGGTGTTGGTGACGGCCGATCCCGCACCAGCCTGTTCCAGGGGCAGGTCGCTGATCAACGCAGCCGTGACGGGGCCGATCACCATGCCGACCGAGAGGCCCTGGACCAACAGCAGGATCTCGATCCAGACGAGGGGGGTCTGGAGCCCGAGGAACCCGTACCCACCCATGGTCAGCGCAGCCACGGTGAGCGCCGGCACGGCGACGAGGCGGAGCGGCAGACGGCGAACCAGGCGCGAGGCGAGGGGCGCCCCCGCGAGCGCGCCGAGTGCGGTCGGGATATTGGCCAGACCCGCCTTCATCGGCGAAAATCCGAGCGCACCTTGCAGGTAGAACGCGTTGTAGAAGGTGATGGCTGCCACACCGAAGAGCAGCAGTCCGAGCGCCACGTTGCCGCCACCGAACGTGCGTTGCGCGAACAGCCGCGGATCAAAGCTGGGCACCTTGAGGCGCAGTTCGACGAGTACGAAAACGACCAGGAGGACCAGCCCGACGACGATCGGCGCCCACACGTCGGTACGACTCCACTCCGCCACCTGCCCCGCCCGGATCAGCCCGTAGGCCAACGCCACGAGCCCACTCATCGACAGCAGCATTCCCGCGGGGTCCAGTGGCCGCGGAGTGGGGCTGCGGAAATTCGGAACCAGCACGGCAAGCCCGACGAATGCCAATGCCGCGACCGGAACGTTGATCAGAAAGACCGAGCCCCACCAGAAGTGATCGAGCAGGAATCCCGCCAGCACCGGGCCGGCAGCCATTCCGACACCGGCCGAGGTCGAGAAAATGCCGATCGCGGCAGCCCGCGCGGGGCCGGTGTAGGTCCACATGAGGATGGCCATCATGGCGGGCGTGATGAGCGCGCTGCCCACGCCCATCGCAGCTCGAGCTGCGATCAGCTGGGCCGCACCGCCTGCGTACGCGGCCCACAGCGAGGACGCGGCGAAGATCACCAACCCACTGGAAAACACGGTCCGGTGGCCGAACCGATCACCCAGGGCGCCTGCAGTGAACATCAATGTGGCGAAGGCCAGGGTGTACGCCCCGGTCGCCCATTGCAGCTGACCGGGATCGGCGCCCAGTCCACGGGCCGGGTCCGCAAGGGTCTCCAGCGTGGTACTCAGGACGGTGTTTTCTATCCAGATCAGCAGCGAACACAGCATGAGAATGGAAAGAATTAACTGCTGCCTGGGCTTCGGCAATGCAGGAGGCACGGTCATGAACACCTTCGGATATCGATGGGCGGAGACTTGACCGATGGGAATATAGGCAACCTCCACAACACTGTCAAGCCGGGATTTTCTCGCCGAAACCGTTGCGGCCGGACGAGCTGTATGCCTCTGCTGGATTTGCAGACCGAGCAGATTTGTGTCTCTGGCGGATTTGCGAGTTGAGGATTTCACTTCCGGATGGTTGCGACTGAACGAATTTCATGTCTCCAGAGCTGTCGCACCGCGTCGCCCGTGGGCGTCTCGGGCAAGGATGCCGCGTTCGCGTAGTTTGTCCAGCGCGCTCGTACGGGTGTGCGTCCGGCACCAGGCGCCGCGGGACACGGCCGAAGAAGGGGAACGCGATCGGCCCTCCTCAACCCGGGCCGCGGCATTCTCCTGGGGAACTCGACCGATTCTCCGGGACGGCTCTAGTTCGGGCTCGGCCGGCCGCATGATCGACGTCAGCGTCCCGCTGGGGAGTCGTGACCCCAGGGGTGGGGAATCTGCTGACGCCGATCATGCGGATCGTGGGGAATTCGGGGAATCACCCGACCGCCGAAAGGGCTGTCATGTGTTTTCGGCTGTCATGTGTCCTCGAATCGACGGTTCGGATATCAGTGGCCGCTGAGCGAATCGAGCCAGCGCCGCAGGTGGGCGGCGGTCTGTGCGGCCTGTTCCTCGATGATCGAGAAGTGATCTGCCTCGATGTACTCGGCCGGTCCACGGTGTTGCCAGTCGGGGACGGGGTCGACGTCCCCGAAGCTGCCCAGCGTCACGGTGGCCCGCAGATTCAGCGTCGGCGCGGCGATCGGCTCGGCCTCGCGCTCGGGGTATATCCGCACGTAGCCGCCCATGGAGACCAGGCCCTGGTCGTCGACGGGGGTCAGTGCGTTGTCCCGGGACAGGATCTGCCCCAGCGCGTCGGTGAGCACGAGGCGGTTGAGTTCGTGCTCTTCCGGGGAGTAGGTGTCGATCATCGCGACGCCCGCGAGCTCAACGCCGTCGTCCTCGAGCCGCCGGGCGACCGCATGGGCGATCGCACCACCGGCCGAATAGCCGATGAGCACCACCGGGCCTCGCTCGCGTTCCGACGCGACGGCCGCGGCGAGGCTCCCGATCGCCGCCGCCCATGTCGCCGGCAGGTCGTCGCCCGCGCGCATGCCGGGCAGCCGCAACGCACTGACCTGCCGCTCGCCGCCCAGTTCGCGGGCCAGCCGGGCGAACTGGTGCGGGCCCGATCCCGCCAGGAACGAGGGGATGCACATCAGTGCCGGTGCCGCGGCGCCGCGCGCCAGGAGCTGCGACGCAGCCGGGCGGCGTACGGCGGCCTCGTCGGCGGAGTACGTGGTCATCAGGGCCGAGCTCGCGATCAGCAGGGGCATCGCCCCTGCCAGCTCACCGCGGTGATGCGCCGCCGACACCAGGTCGGTGATCGTGCCGCGCACGCCGGCCGGTGCCTGCTCGACCACCCCGGTGTCGGATTCCTCGATCAGCGATCGCACCAGCTTCGCCACATCGGCGGCGGTCGGGTGGTCGAAGATCAGCGTCGAAGGCAGCGTCAGCCCGGTCAGCTGGGCGAGCCGGTTCCGGAATTCGACGGCACCGAGGGAGTCGAAACCGAGCTCGGTGAACGGCGCGTGCGGGTCGATCGCGTCGCCGGACAGGTGCCCGAGGACCGCCGAGGCGGCGTTGCGCACCTCTCGCAGGATCACACCGTCACGGTCGGCGTCGGGCAGTGCGGCCAGCTGCCGCGCCAGGCTGACACCGGTGCTCGCGGCGGCCTGGGGAACCCGGACCATACCGCGCAGAACCGCGGGCAGTGTGCCGCCGCGCGCCAGGTCGGTGAGCGCCGCCGTGTCCAGCAGTGCCGTCATCGGTGTCGCCCGACCGGTCGCGAGTGCGTTGTCGAACAGCGCCGTCCCGGACTCCGGGTCGATCGGGACCAGGCCGAGCCTGGCCCGGATCTGGCGGGCGTACTGCTCGGCGCCGTCCCCGCTGAGTACCCCTGCCATGCCGACGGTCCACAGTCCCCAGGCCAGCGAGTGCGCGGGCAGGCCCGCGCTGCGCCGCACGCGTGCCAGCGCGTCCAGCGCGCTGTTCGCGGCGGCGTAGTTGCCCTGTCCTTGCCCGCCGAGCAACGGCGCCGCGGACGAGAACAGCACGAACGCCGACAGATCCAGGTCGCGGGTCAGCTCGTGCAGGTGCAGTGCCGCGTCGACCTTCGGCGCCAGCACCCGTGTCGTCTGCGCGGTGGTGAGGGTGTCGATCGTGCCGTCGTCCAGAACGCCCGCCGCGTGGATGACGGCGGTCAGCGGGGCGTCGGTGTCGATGTCGGCCAGCAGGGCCTGGACGGCGGTGCGTTCGGTGACGTCGCACGCCACGACCCGGACGTGGGCGCCGAGGTCGCTCAGCTCGGCGACCAGTTCGGCGGCGCCGTCCGCGGCGGCACCGCGCCGCGATGTCAGCAGCAGTCGTCGTGCGCCGTGCGCTGCGACCAGGTGCCGGGCGACGATCGCGCCGATGCCGCCGGTGCCGCCGGTGATGAGCACCGTGCCGTGGTCGAACGAGAGCGGCACGCCCGGTTCGGTGGCGGGCAGCGGCTGCAGTCGCGGCGCCAGGAGCCGGCCCTCGCGAACGGCGATGTGCGGTTCGTCCTGGGCCAGGGCGTCGGCGAGCGACGTGATCGGCAGGGCGTCGCCGTCGTGGTCGATGAGCAGGAACCGGCCCGGGTGCTCGGACTGTGCACTGCGCACCAGACCCGCCACGGCGGCTCCGACCAGATCGGGTTCCTCGCCGGGCAGTCCGGCGGCCGTGCGCGTCACGATCACGAGCCGTCCGGGGCGTTCGGCGCCCAGCCAGCCCTGCAACAGTGCGAGCGTCGTCAGCACGCCGGCGTGTACGTCCTCCGCGCCGGCACCGGTTCCGCGGGGCGCCGACCACACCACCGTGTGGGGAGCATCCTGCAGCGCGGCGAGTTCCGCGAGATCGGCACAGCGCGTCAGGGGCTCAGGGGCCTCGACGGTCGCCGGGTCGCCGAGCACGACGATGCGCCCGGTGTCCGCCCGGGAGGCGGCGGGCACGGCGACCCACTCGAGGTCGAACAGCGGTGCCGCGCCGCGCAGCTGGGCCAGCGCCTGCCGCTCCATCGGGCGGGCCCGCACCGACTCCACGCTCAGCACGAGGGCGCCGGTCGCGTCGACCGCGTCCACGCGCCAGGTGTCCGGTGCGATGCGGGCGATGCGGACGCGCAAGGCATCCACCCCGGACTGTGCCAGCTGGACACCGTCGAAGGCGAAGGGCAGGGGCACCCGGTCGTCGGGCCCGCCCTCGGCGAGAAGGCCGACAGCCGCGTGGAACACCGCGTCCAGCAGTGCCGGATGCAGTCCGAAGGCGGTGGCGCGCGCTGCGGTGGCGGTGTCGAGCGCCAGATCGGCGAACACTTCCTCCCCGCGCGACCACGCGGCGCGAACGCCCTGGAACACCGGGCCGTACCCGAAGCCGAGGTCGCCGAGCGCGCGGTACACCTGCTGTCCGTCGACCGGATCGCCGGCGACCGGAGGCCACACCCGGGACCAGTCCGGTGCCGCGGTCGGCGTGGCGGGCGTGAGGAGGCCGCGGGCGTGCAGCACCCAGGCGTCGGCGGCGCGGGCGTGGACGGCCACGGTCCGGTGCCCCTCGGCGTCGGCTTCGCCCACGGCGAGCTGGATGTCCGCGCCACCGTCGGTCGTGAGAGCCAGCGGCGCCTCGAGCACCAGTTCCGCCAGGCGCGGCACGCCGAGCCGGGCACCGGCGGCCAGAGCCAGTTCCACGAATCCGGAACCCGGCATCGAGACCGCGCCGAAGACGGCGTGATCGGCGAGCCATGGGTGCGTGCGCAGCGAGAGCCTGCCGGTGAACAGCCACTCGTCCTTGCCGGCGAGCTGCACCTGGGCGTGCAGCAGCGGGTGGTCGGCGGAGTCGGCACCGGCGAGCGGCGTGGCGGCCTCCGCGGGCAGCAGCCAGAATCGTTCGTGCTGGAAGGGATAGGCGGGCAACGCGATCCGTGCCTGCGGCCGAGCTCCGAAGTAGGCCGCCCACCGCACCGGCCGGCCCGCGCAGTGCGCGGTCGCCAGCGCGGTGACCAGCTGCTCGGGTTCGGCGACCGTGCGACGGGATCCCGCGACCACCGATGCGCGCGCTGCGAGGTCCGTCGCCACAGTGGCGCGGGTCATGGCCGTCAGCACCGCGTCCGGGCCCAGCTCGACGAACAGGCCCACACCCGAATCGAGCAGTGACTGCACCGCCGGGGCGAAGCGCACCGCCTCGCGCACCTGTCGTACCCAATACCCGGGCGTACCCACCGAATCGTCGGCGAACGCGCCGGAAACCGTGGAGCACAAAGGTATGCGCGGCTCGTGATACGTCAGGCCCGCGGCGATCTCCGCGAACTCGGTCAGCATCGGATCCATCAAGGCGGAGTGGAACGCGTGGCTCACCCGCAGCCTGCTGGTCTTGACGCCCTCGGCCACCAGCCTCGACTCGAGCGCCGATACCGCCCCGGTGTCTCCGGAGAAGACCACCGCATCGGGTGCGTTCACGGCGGCCAGCGAGACCGCGGCGGCTGCCGGATCGGCGTCGAGCGCCGCCAGCAGCTCCAGGGCCCGCCCCTCCGGCACCGCGGCGGCCAGCATGCTCCCACCGGCCGGCAGGGCCCCCATCAGTCGGCCCCGGGCCGCAACGAGTCGGCACGCATCCGACAGCGACCACACACCGGCCACATACGCCGCGGCCAGCTCGCCGATCGAATGCCCGGCCACCACGTCCGGCGTCACGCCCAACGACTCGACGAGGCGATACATCGCCACCTCGAACGCGAACAACGCCGGCTGGGTGTACTCGGTGCGGTCCAGCAGGGCTTCGGCGGTCGCGCCGCTCGCAGCGGCGGGCGCGCCGAACATCACGTCCCGCAGCGAATGCCCCAGGTGTGCATCGAATTCCGCGCACACCTCGTCGAGTGCCGCCGCGAAAGCCGGGAACTCCCGGTACAGCCCAGCGCCCATCCCGGTCCGCTGGGCGCCCTGACCGGTGAACAGGAACGCTGTCGTGCCCGTCTGGCCGGCGCCGTCGGCGATGCCCTGTCCTGACTCGTCGGCTGCGAGGCGCGCCAAGGCCGCCAGCAGCGTTTCCCGGTCCGAGCCCACGACGGCGGCGCGCTGCTCGAACCGCGCGCGGTGCAGCGCCAGCGTCACCGCGACGTCGGTCGGGTCGAGCTCCGGACGTTCGCGCAGCGCGTCGTGCAGACGGCGCGCCTGGGTCCGCAGTGCGGCAGGCGTCCGCGCGGACAGCAGCAACGGCACGGCCGCCGGGCGCGGTGGATCGACCGGCCGCGGCGGGACCGCGGGCGCCTCTTCGAGGATCACGTGCGCGTTGGTCCCGCTGATCCCGAACGACGACACTCCCGCCCGGCGCGGACGCTCCCCGGCCGGCCACGGCTCGGCCTCGGTCAGGATCCGTACCGCGCCCGCCGACCACTCCACGTGCGGCGACGGCGCGTCGACGTGCAGGGTGGACGGCAGCGTCTCGTGCCGCAGCGCCTGCACCATCTTGATCACACCGCCGACACCGGCGGCCGCCTGCGTGTGCCCGATGTTCGACTTCAACGACCCGATCCGCAGCGGCTCGGCGCGATCCTGTCCGTAGGCGTTGATCAGGGCCTGCGCCTCGATCGGGTCACCCAGCGTGGTGCCGGTGCCGTGCGCCTCCACCGCGTCCACCTCGGTGGCGGCCACTCCTGCGTTGACCAGTGCCTGCGCGATCACCCGCTCCTGGGACGGACCGTTCGGTGCGGTCAAGCCGTTGCTCGCGCCGTCCTGGTTGATTGCGCTACCGCGGATCACGGCCAGCACCGGGCGCCCGTTGCGCTGCGCGTCGGACAACCGCTCGAGGGCGAGCACGCCGACGCCCTCGGACCACGAGACGCCGTCCGCGGCGCTCGAGAACGCCTTGCTGCGCCCGTCCGGTGACAGCGCCCGCTGCCGGGAGAACTCCAAGAACAGCAGCGGAGTCGACATGACCGTCACCCCGCTGGCCAGGACCAGCGACGTCTCCCCGGCGCGCAGTGCCTGCACCGCCAGGTGCAAGGCCACCAGCGACGACGAACACGCCGTGTCCACCGTCACCGCGGGTCCTTCCAGACCGAGGGCGTAGGAGACCCGGCCGGAGACGACGCTGCCGGCCGATCCGGTCGCCAGATAGCCTTCCGCGGCGCCGTCGGCGGCCTCGCGGGCGTTGTAGCCGTAGTCCTGGTACATGACGCCCGCGTACACCCCGGTATCGCTGCCCCGCAGTGAGGTCGGATCGATACCGGCATCTTCGAGCGCTTCCCAGGACGCCTCGAGCAGCAGCCGCTGCTGCGGGTCCATCGCCGCTGCCTCACGGGGTCCGATTCCGAAGAAGGCGGCATCGAAATCACCTGCGGCATGCAGGAATCCGCCTTCCCGGGTGTAGATCTTGCCCGGCTTGCCGGGTTCGGTGTCGTACAGGCGGTCGAGGTCCCAGCCCCGGTCGCCCGGGATCGGGGTGATCGCGTCGACGCGCCCGGCGATCAGTTCCCAGAGCTGGTCGGGATTCTCGACGCCGCCGGGATACCGGCAGCTCATGCCGACGATCGCGATCGGCTCGTCGGCCCTGGCCCTGGAAGTGGTCGAGGCGCGGCGCGGTCGCGCCGGCTCCGAACCCTCGACCCTGGTGCGCAAGAAGCCCGCGACAGCGGCGGCGGTCGGATAGTCGAACACCAGCGTGGACGGAAGCTGAACGCCTGTGGCGGCGGTCACCCGGTTGCGGAACTCGACGCCGCCGAGCGAGTCGAACCCCAGGTCCGTGAACGGTGTCTCGGGGTCGATGGCGTCGGCCGACTCGTGGCCGAGGACCGCGGCGGCGATCGCGCGGACCTCGCCCCGGATCAGCGCCTCCCACTGATCGGCGGGGGCGTCGAGCAACCGCTGGCGCAACGGGCTGTCGGCGACCCGGCCGCGCGGCGGTACGTGAATCAGGCCGCGCAGCAGCGCGGGCAGCGTGCCGAGCCTGCCGAGCGCGGTGAGGGCGGGTGTGTCGAGCAGCGCGGTCATCAGCATCGGTTCGCCGGTGGTCAACGCGTTGTCGAACATCTGCATGCCGGTGTCCGGCTCGATCGGGGACAGACCGAGACGCGTGCGGATCTGACGCACCAGGTGTTCGGCACCCGGGTCGTTCAATGCCTCGGCCATGCCGCGCTTCCACAGCCCCCAGGCCAGCGAATGCGCGGGCAGGCCGGCGCTGCGGCGTGCCTGGGCGAGCGCGTCCATCGCCGCGTTCGCGGCCGCGTAGTTGCCCTGGCCCTGCCCGCCGAGCAGCGGCCCGGCCGAGGAGAACAGCACGAACGCCGACAGGTCCATGTCGCGGGTGAGCTCGTGCAGGTGCCAGGCGGCATCGACCTTCGGGGCGAGCACCCGGTCCACCTGCTCGGCGGTGAGGGTCTCGATGGTGCCGTCGTCGACCACGCCCGCGGTGTGCACGACAGCGGTCACCGGTTCGTGCGCCGGTACGGATTCCAGCAGCGCGGCGACCGCGGCGCGGTCGCTGACGTCGCACGCGGCGACGCGTACGTCGGCTCCCAGCGCGGTCAGCTCGGTGACCAGCTCCTCGACACCCGGCGCGTCGAAGCCGCGGCGCGAGGCGAGCAACAGGCTGCGCACCCCGTGCCGGGTGACCAGGTGGCGTGCGGTGACGGCGCCCAGTCCGCCTGCGCCGCCGGTGATCAGGACCGTGCCGTCACCGAAGTGCCCGCCGGCCGGTTCGAGGGTGGTCGCACGAATCAGCCGCGGTGCCAGCGTGGCGCCGCCGCGGACGGCGAGCTGTGGTTCGTCCGCGGCGACCGCGGTGGCGATCCGCTGGTGCAGGTCCGCGAGGTCGTGGTCGTCGAGGTCGACCTGCACGATGCGCCCCGGGTATTCCGATTGCGCACTGCGTACCAGTCCGCGGACGGCCGCTGCCGCGGGGTCCGGCGTCTCACCGGGCAGACCTGCCCCGTTGCGGGTCAGCACGATCAGCGTCGAGTCGGCGCAGCCCGGTTCGGTGAGCCAGTCGCGCAGCACCGCGAGGGCGTTGTGCACGGCGGTACGGATCGTCGCGGGGACGTCGTCGCCGTCCGCCGACGCCGTTTCGGGCGACCAGACGACGGCGGCGCCGGTGTGGCTCCCGCCCGTCGCGAACGCCGCGACGTCCTCGAACGTCTCGGCGCAGCCTGCGACGGGCCGACCCAGTGCGACCAGCTGCTGGTCCGGCACCGCGGACTCCGTCACCGGCGTCCAGTCGACGGCGTAGAGCGGGCTGCGGGCACCGGCGAGAGCGGTCGCGTCCGCGGGGCGGGCGAGCACGGCGTCGATCGACAGCACCGCGGCGCCGGTGGCGTCGCAGGCGTCGATGCGCACCTTCTCGGAACCCGAACGGATGATGCGGGCGCGGACCGAGGTGGCGCCGGGGCGGAACACACGGACGCCGTTGAAGGAGAACGGAAGCGGCAGCCTGCCGTCGGGGAGGTCCTCGGCGAGCACGTCGATGGCAGCGTGGAAGGTCGCGTCCAGGAGCGCCGGGTGCACCCCGAAGCCCGCCGCCCGGCCCGCTGTCGCCTCTTCCAGGGTCACCTCGGCGAACACGTCGTCACCACTGGTCCAGGCGGCGCGCACGTCCTGGAAGCTCGGGCCGTAGCCGAATCCCAGGTCGGCGAGCCGGTCGTACAGACGCGTGCCGTCGATCGGCGTGCCGTCGGCCGGCGGCCAGTCGGGGTCGGTCCAGGCCGGCGTCACACCGTCGGCGGGGGCGAGGGTGCCGGTGGCGTGGAGCGTCCAGTCCGGCTCGCCCGGGTGGGACCCCGCGGTGCCGGCGACGGCACGCGAGTGGATCGACAGGCGCCGACGGCCGGTGTGGTCGGGCTCGGTCACCGAGACCTGCACGTCCACGGCAGCGGCGCCCTCGAACAGCAGCGGCGTCTCCAGGACGAGTTCGTCCACGACGGGCAGTTCCAGGCGTCGACCCGCGGCCAGCGCGAGATCCACGAACCCGGTGCCGGGCAGAAGCACCGCCCCGAAGGCCGTGTGGTCGGCGATCCACGGCTGGTCGGTGGTGGAGAGCCTGCCGCTGAACAGCCATTCGTCGCGACCGGCGAGCGGCGCGGCGACGCGCAGCATCGGATGATCGAGCGTGGAGAGACCGGCGCGGCCCATGTCACCGAGCGCGTCGTCGTCGGGCTGCACCCAGTAACGGCGCTGCTGGAAAGCGTAGACGGGCAGGTCGAGGTGGGTGGCCGGCCTTCCTGGTGACAGCAGCGCCCAGTCGACGGTCATGCCCGAGCAGTGGGCGGCGGCGAGCAACCGCAGGAACTGGTCGACCTCGTCGACGCCGCGCCGTGACCCGGCCGCGACCAGCGAGCGGGAAGCCACCTCGTCGGTCAGTGTCCGGCGGGTCAGCGCCGCGAGCACCGCGTCGGGACCCACCTCGACGAACCGGCGCACACCCGCGTCGACGAGTGACTGCACCGCCGGGGCGAACCGCACGGCCTCGCGCACCTGCCGCACCCAGTACTGCGGCGTCAGCAGCTCGGGGCCGGCCGGCTTCCCGGACACCGTGGAGCACACACCCATGCGGGGCGTCCGGTACGCCACCGATCCGGCGACCTGCTCGTACTCGGCGAGCATCGGCTCCATCAACGCCGAGTGGAAGGCGTGACTGACCGTCAGCCGGGTCGTCTTCACACCCTCGTCCGCCAGCTGGTCCTCCAGTGCGGCGATCGCCGCAGTCTCGCCCGAGAACACCATCGCCGCGGGCGCGTTCACGGCCGCCAACGAGACCGTCCCGGCCGCGAGGAGTTCCTGCGCCCGCTCCTGCGACACCGCGGCGGCGAGCATCGCCCCATCGGTCGGCAGCGCACCCATCAGCCGGCCGCGGGCGGCAACGAGCCGGCACGCGTCGGCCAGCGACCACACCTCGGCCACGTAGGCCGCGGCCAGCTCACCGATCGAATGCCCGACCACCACGTCCGGGGTCACGCCGAACGACTCGACGAGGCGGTACATCGCCACCTCGAACGCGAACAGCGCGGGCTGCGTGAATTCCGTCCGGTCGAGCAGGGCCTTGCGCTCGGTGTCGGTGGCGCCGTCCCCGGCAGCACCGGCCCCGCCGAACATGACCTCGCGCAGCGACACCCCCAGCAGGGCGTCGAATTGCGCGCACACCTCGTCGAGGGCAGCGCCGAACACGGGGAACGCGGCAGCCAGCCCTGCGCCCATGCCGAGACGTTGCGCGCCCTGACCGGTGAACAGGAAGGCCGTCTCGCCGGTGGTGGCGACACCTGACTCGACATGCGGGGACGCCGAACCCGCGGCCAGGGCCGTGAGGCCGGCGAGCAGACCGGCCCGGTCGGCGCCGAGCACCGCGCCGCGCCGGCCCAGCTGAGCACGCCCAGCGGTCAGGACGGCGGCGACGTCGGCGTCGTCCGTCTCGGGGTGCTCGGCGAGCCAGGCCAGCAGCCGGCTCGCCTGCGCCCGGAGCGCGGTCTGCGACTTGGCCGAGAGCAACCACGGTGCCGGCAGCGCCGGCCGGCCCGGCTCCGGCTGTTGTGCGACGGCATCCGGTCCTGTCACCGGATCGGCAGCAGGCTCGCGCGGCGCCTCTTCGAGGATCACGTGAGCGTTGGTCCCGCTGATCCCGAAGGAGGACACACCGGTGCGACGCGGACGATCGAGCTCCGGCCACTGCTGGGGCTGCGTCAGCAGTTTCACCGTGCCCGCCGACCAGTCGACCTCGGGGGTCGGCTCCTCCACGTGCAGCGTCGAGGGCATGACCCCCTTGCGCATCGCCATGACCATCTTGATCACGCCCGCGACGCCCGCCGCGGCCTGCGTGTGACCGATGTTCGACTTGAGAGAGCCCAGCCACAACGGGTTGTCGTCCCCACGGGCCTGGCCGTAAGCGGACAGCAGCGCCTGCGCCTCGATCGGGTCACCCAGCCGCGTACCCGTACCGTGCGCCTCGACGGCATCCACCTCGGACGCCGACAGCCGCGCGTTGGCCAGCGCGGCCCGGATGACCCGTTCCTGCGAAGGCCCGTTCGGCGCGGTCAGCTGGCTGCTCGCACCGTCCTGGTTCACCGCGGAACCACGGATCACCGCCAGCACCCGGTGCCCGCTGCGCTCCGCGTCCGACAGCCGCTCCAGCACCAGCACGCCCACGCCCTCGGCCCAGCCCGTGCCGTCCGCCGACGACGAGAACGCCTTGCACCGGCCGTCCGGCGCCAACCCGCGCTGCCGGGAGAACTCCACGTACGTGCCCGGTGTCGCCATCACCGTCACACCACCGGCGAGCGCCATCGAGCACTCACCCTGACGCAGCGACTGCGCGGCGAGGTGGAGCGCGACGAGCGAGGACGAGCAGGCGGTGTCGACCGTCACCGCCGGCCCCTCCAAGCCGAAGGTGTAGGACAGCCGGCCCGATGCGACGCTGCCCGCGCTTCCGGTCAGCAGGTAGCCCTCGAAGTCCTCGGGCGCCTGGGGGACCCGGGAGCCGTAGTCGTCGTACATGACGCCCATGTACACCCCGGTACGGGTGCCCCTCAGCGCGGTCGGGGCGATGCCCGCGTGTTCGAAGGCCTCCCAGCCCGTCTCCAGCAGCAACCGCTGCTGGGGATCCATGGCCGCCGCCTCGCGGGGACTGATGCCGAAGAACTCGGCGTCGAACCGGTCCGCCTCGTACAGGAAGCCGCCTTCGCGGGCGTACGAGGTCCCGAGGTGGTCGGGATCCGGGTGGTACAGGTTCTCCAGGTCCCAGCCGCGGCCCTCCGGGAAGGGACCGACCGCGTCGCGTTCGGCGCTCAGCAGCTCCCACAGGTCGTCCGGGGAGGCGATACCGCCCGGGAGCCGGCACGCCATGCCCACGATCGCGATCGGCTCGTGGGCGCGCTCCTCCAGGTCCTGCACACGCTGACGGCTCTCCCGCAGGTCGACCGTTGCCCGCTTGAGGTAGTCGCGAAGTTTCTGCTCGTTGTTCATGTCTACCTGCCGAGTTCGTTGTCAAGTGCTGCGAAGAGTTCGTCATCGGTCGCCAGGTCGAGGTCGGCGCCGTCGGTGCCGCCGTCCATCGCCCGAAGCAGGCCGCGCAGTCGCGCGGTGTACCTTCCTGCCGGTCCGTCGCTGTCCGACGCGCCGGAGGCCCAGAGAGCGGCCTCGAGTACGTCCAGGGCCGCCTGGACCGGGTCCGCCGCTTCGCCGACCAGCTCGCCCCGCAGGTACTCGGCGACGGCTCGGGTGGTCGGGTGGTTGAAGACGAGCGTGCTGGGCAGCCGCAGTCCGGTGAGGGTGTTCAGCCTGGTGCGCAGTTCGACCGCGGTGAGCGAGTCGAAGCCCAGGTCCAGCAGTCCGCGCTCGATGTCGATCGTCCGCGGGGCCGGGTGGGCCAGGACGATGCCGACCTGCTCCCTGACGAGGTCGAGCAGCAGCTGCTGCTGCTCTTCCGCGTCCAGGCCCGTGAGCCGCTGCGCCAGCGGGATCTCCGCCGGGGCGGAGGCGCGCCGGCCGGCTCGGCGCTCGGTGCGCACCAGGCCCCGGTACAGCTCGGGCAGTGCGTCCCCGAGGCTGCGCAGTGCCGCGAGGTCGAGTGCCACCGGTGCGAGCACCGGTCGGGTCCCCGCCCCGCCGTCGGCCTGTGGCGCCTTTGCGCCGGCCAGGGCCGTGTCGAGGGCCGCGAGTGCCCGGTCGGTCGGCATCGGCAGGATCCCGTTGCGCTCGAGCCTGGCCCGGTCGGCACGGTCGAGGTCGCTCGCCATGCCCTCCTGCCACATGCCCCAGGCGAGGGACACGGCGGGCAGGCCCTCGGCGCGCCGGTGCTCGGCGAGCGCGTCCAGGAAGGTGTTGCCGGCGGCGTAGCCGGCCTGTCCGGCGTTGCCCACCAGGCCGGCGACGGAAGAGAAGAGGACGAAGTCCGTCAGCTCCAGTCCGGCGGTCAGCTCGTGCAGGTTCCAGGCGGCCTCCACCTTCGGCCGCAGGACCCGGGAGAGGCTCTCCGGGCTCATGGCCTCCAGCGTGGCGTCCTCGACGACCCCGGCCGCGTGCACGACGGCGGTGAGCGGGTGCTCGTCCGGGATCGAGGCGAGCAGCGCCGCCAGCGCGTCGCGGTCGGCCGCGTCGCATGCCGCGACCCGTACGTCCGCGCCGAGCGCCGTCAGTTCGGCGACCAGGTCCTGCGCCCCGCCCCGCCGGCTGGTGAGCAGCAGGCGACGGGCCCCGCGGGCGGTCACCAGGTGCCGGGCGACCTGGGCTCCGAGTGCGCCCGTCCCACCGGTGATCAGCACCGTACGCTCCGGGTCGAACGCGTCGTCGGCGTCCGGGGTCCGGACCGGGTACGGGACCTTGGCGAGCCGGGTCACGTAGGCCTGTCCCCCGCGCAGTTCGAGCTGCGGTCGGGGATCGGCCAGGGCCGCGGCAAGCAGCTCGCCGCCGGCCGGCAGGCCGTCCGTGATCACGTGCTGGAAGAGTCCCGGGTGTTCCGACTCGGCGGTCCGCATCAGCCCGGACAGTGCGCTGTGCGCCAGTTCCCCGGAGCTGACCACGGCGAGCCGCGCTCCGGCCGGCGCGTCGGTGGCGAGCCACTGCCGTAGTACCGCCAGCACCTCCTCCGTGACCCGGCCGGTCTCCTGCGCAGTGGCCGGGCGTACCGGAAGGACGACCACGTCGGGTGCGGCCGCGCCGTCCGCCGTCGAGGCGGCCAGGCCGGCCAGGTCGGCGCGGTGCTCGGCGGCCCAGCCGAGATCGGCCCAGCCGAGGTCGGCCTCGCCGAGGACCACGATGGCCGTGTCGCCACCGGTGGGGAGTTCCACAGCGGCCCGCTCCACCGCGTACACGTACGGGTCGGAGGGGCGGGTCAGCGCGCTCCCCGCCGGCAGGGCCCGCAGGGCGAGCGATGCGACGGTGGCGACCGGCGCGCCCGTCTCGTCGGCGATGCTGACCGCGACCGTTCCGTCCGGTCCGGGTGACAGCTTGACCCGCAGGGTGCCGGTCCGGGACCCGGTCAGCTGGACGCCGTCGAAGGAGAAGGGCAGCCGCAGTTCGGCCGACTCCTCCAGGAGCAGTGCGTGCAGCGCGGCGTCGAACAGTGCCGGGTGCAGGGCGAATCCCTCGGGGTCGACGGACAGCCGTACCTCGGCGTAGAGGTCCTCGCCCGAGCGCCATGCCGCCTGGAGGCCCTGGAAGGCGGGGCCGTAGCCGTAGCCCTGGTCGGCGAGGCGGTCGTACAGGTCCTCGACCGGCTGGGGCTCGGCGCCGGCCGGAGGCCAGGACGCGAGGTCGGGTGCGGGGCCGCCGGGAGCGGCGGCCCCCACGGTTCCGGTGGCGTGCCGGTTCCAGACGTCGCCTTCCTGGTCCCCGCGCGAGTGGACGGCGACGGGCCTGCGGCCTTCTCCGTCGGGACCGCCGACGGTGATCTGGAGCTGGAGCGCACCCTCGTCGGGAAGGACCAGGGGTGCCTGGAGGGCGAGTTCCTCCAACCGCTCGCAGCCGAGTGCGGCGCCCGCGTGGAGCGCGAGCTCCACCAGGGCGGTGCCCGGGACCAGCAGCGTCCCGGCGACGGCATGGTCGGCGAACCAGGGGTGGCTGCGGGCCGAGATCCGGCCGGTGAACAGGACACCGTCGGAGTCGGCGAGCGGAACCGCGGCCCCGAGCAGCGGGTGCCGTGCGGAGTCGAGTCCGGCCGAGGTGACGTCGCCGCCGCCGGGCCCCTCCGTGAGCCAGTAGCGCCTGCGCTGGAAGGGGTAGGTCGGCAGGTCCGCGGCCGGTCCGGCGTTCTCGCCGAACAGTGCGCGCCAGTCCACCGGCACGCCCCGTACGTGGGCGTGGGCCAGGGCGGTGACGGCGGTGTGCGGCTCGTGGCGCCCGCCGCGCAGCACCGGGACCAGGAGCGATCCCGCGTCGAGGAAGTCCTGCCCCATCGCGCTGAGCACGCCGTCCGGGCCGAGCTCCAGGAAGGTCCGTACGCCTTCGGCTTCCAGGGCGCGTGCCGCGTCCAGGAAGCGCACGGGCCGGCGGACGTGCCGGACCCAGTACTCGGGCGTGGTCAGTTCCCCGGCGCCGACGAGCTGCCCGGTCAGGGTGGAGACGATCGGGAGGGTGGGCGCGGCGAACGTGAGCCCCTTCGCGACCGACCGGAATTCGTCCAGCATCGCGTCCATGTGCGGGGAGTGGAAGGCGTGGCTGACGCGCAGTCGCTTGGTCTTGCGTCCCCGGGCGGAGAGTTCGGCTCCGACGGCCTCGACGGCTTCCGCGTCGCCAGAGAGCACCACCGAGGTGGGGCCGTTGACCGCGGCGATGCCCAGCAGGTCCTCCCGTCCGGCGAGCAGCGGCAGCACCTCCTGCTCCTCGGCCTGCACGGCGAGCATCGCGCCGCCCCCGGGCAGTGCCTGCATCAGCCGGCCGCGGGCGGCGACGAGCTGCGCCGCGTCCGCCAGCGAGAGCACGCCGGCGACGTGTGCGGCGGCCAGCTCACCGATGGAATGGCCCGCGAGGAAGTCCGGCCGTACGCCCCAGCCTTCCAGGAGCCGGAAGAGCGCGACCTCGGTTGCGAACAGGGCGGCCTGTGTGAAGCCGGTCCGGTCCAGCGGCGCCGGGTCCTCGCCGAAGAGGACGTCGAGCAGCGGGGTTTCCAGCCATGGGTCGAGCTCTTCGCATACGGCGTCCAGGGCCTCGGCGTAGGCGGGGTACGCGGTGTACAGCTCCCGGCCCATGCCGAGCCGCTGGCTGCCCTGGCCGGTGAAGAGGAAGGCCGTACGGCCGTCCACGGGTGTACCCCGCACCGTCAGTTCCGCGCAGCCGTCGGCCGCTTCGGTGGCGGTGGAGGCCACCACCACGGCGCGGTGCGACAGTCCGGCCCGTCCGACGGCCAGGCTCCGTCCCGTCGATGCCAGGTCCTGCTCCCCGGTGTCGGCGAGGGCCGCACCCAACCGGTCGGCCTGCGCCAGCAGGGCCGCGTCGTTGTGCGCCGACAGCAGCAGCGGCACGACCGGCATCGGCTCGGCCGGCGGGACCGTCCCCTCGGTCGGCGGCTGCTCCACGATGACGTGGGCATTGGTACCGCTGATGCCGAAGGAGGACACGCCCGCCCGGCGCGGGCGCGCGGACTCGGGCCACGGCACCGCCTGGGTGAGCAGTTCCACCTCGCCGGCGGACCAGTCCACGTGCGGGCTGGGCTCGTCGATGTGAAGGCTCCTGGGGAGCACCCCGTGCTGCATCGCCATGACCATCTTGATGACGCCGGCCACACCGGCGGCGGCCTGGGAGTGTCCGATGTTGGACTTCAGGGAGCCCATCAGGAGGGGGGAGGGGCGCTCCTGCCCGTAGGTGGCGAGTACGGCCCGGGCCTCGATCGGGTCGCCCAGCGTGGTGCCGGTGCCGTGGGCCTCCAGAGCGTCGACGTCCGCGGTGGTCAGGCCCGCGTTGGTCAGGGCTTGGCGGATCACCCGCTCCTGGGAGGGGCCGTTGGGGGCGGTGAGGCCGTTGCTCGCACCATCCTGGTTGACGGCGGTTCCGCGGATCACGCCGAGGATCCGGCGGCCGTTGCGCCGGGCGTCGGAGAGCCGCTCCAGCAGGAGGATTCCGGCGCCTTCGGCCCAGGCCGCCCCGTCCGCCTGCGCGGAGAAGGGCTTGCACCGGCCGTCCGGTGCCAGGCCGCGCTGCCGGCTGAACTCCACGAACAGGGTGGGCGCGGCCAGTACGGTCACACCGCCGGCCAGGGCCAGCCCGCATTCGCCGTTGCGCAGCGCCTGGGCGGCGAGGTGGATGGAGACGAGCGAGGAGGAGCAGGCGGTGTCGACGGTGATCGCCGGCCCCTGCAGACCGAAGGTGTAGGCCACGCGGCCGGAGGCGACACTGACCGTGCTGCCGACCGCCAGGTAGCCCTCCAGGGCCTCGGGGGCGTCCTTCAGGCGTGCCGCGTAGTCGTTGGCCATGACACCGGCGAACACACCGGTCTGGCTGCCCTTGAGAGAGGTCGGGTCGATGCCCGCGCGCTCGAAGGCCTCCCAGCTGATTTCCAGCAGCAGGCGCTGCTGCGGGTCGATGGCGGTGGCCTCCCGTGCGCTCACCCCGAAGAGCTCGGGGTCGAACTGAGGAGCCTCGTAGAGGAATCCGCCGTGCCGGGTGTACGAGGTGCCCACGTGGTCGGGGTCCGTGTCGTACAGGCCGTCCAGGTCCCAGCCGCGGTCGTCCGGGAACGGGCCGATGGCGTCCCGCTCGTCGGACAGCAGCGCCCACAGCTCCTCCGGGGAGCTGACCTCGCCCGGGTAGCGGCAGGCCATCGCGACGATCGCGATCGGCTCGTCGGAGGCGCCGACGACCGGTTCGGCCACGGCCACCGCGGCGGCCGAGCCGAGCAGTTCGGTCCGCAGGAAGCCGGCCAGCTCGACCGTGCTCGGGTAGTCGAACACCACCGTCGCGGGCAGCTTCAGACCTGCGGCCGCGTTCAGCCGGTTGCGCAGTTCCACTGCCTTGAGCGAGTCGAAGCCCAGCTCGTTGAAGGCCCGGCCGGGCGCGACCTGGCCGGCGTCGGTGTGCCCCAGTACGGAGGCCACCACGCCGCGGACCAGTTCCAGCAGCGCGCGCTCCCGGTCCTGGGGGGCCAGGGGCGCCAGGCGTTCCCGCAGGGAGTTCCCGCCCGCCTGCTCGCCGACGGCGGCGCGCCGCGCCGGACGCACCAGGCCGTGGAAGAGCGCGGGCAGCGTGCCGTCCTCGCTCTGTGCCCGCAGTCCGGTGTAGTCCAGCAGCGCCGGAACGAGCACCGGCCGACGGGTCGCGAGGGCCGCGTCGAACAGCGCCAGCCCCTGCTCGCTGCCGATGGGGGCGACGCCGCCCCGGGACATGCGGGCGAGGTCGGCGTCGGTCAGGTGACCGGTCATCCCACTGCCCTCGGCCCACAGGCCCCAGGCCAGCGAGGTACCGGGCAGGCCCAGGGCCTGGCGGTGGTGCGCGAGGGCGTCCAGATAGGTGTTGGCCGCTGCGTAGTTGGCCTGTCCCGCGGTGCCGACCGTACCGGCCAGCGAGGAGAACAGGACGAACGCGTCCAGCTCCAGGCCGGCCGTCAGCTCGTGCAGGTGCCGGGCGGCATCGACCTTGGGGCGCAGCACGGTGTCGAGCTGCTCGGCCGTGAGGGCGTGCAGCGTGCCGTCGTCGAGGACGCCGGCGGTGTGCAGGACCGCGGTGAGCGGGTGCTCCGAGGGGATCGCGTCCAGCATCGCGGCGACCGCAGTGCGGTCGGCCGTGTCACAGGCGACCACGGACACGTCGGCTCCGGCAGCCGTGAGTTCGGCCTCCAGCTCCGGCACGCCCGCCGCGTTGCGGCCGCGGCGGCTCGCCAGCAGCAGGTGCCGGACGCCGTGTTCGGCGACGAGGTGGCGGGCGAACAGCCGGCCCAGGGTGCCGGTGGCGCCCGTGATGAGCACGGTGCCCCCGGGGTTCAGGGCGGGCACGGTCTCGCCCGCCGTGGGCGACTTGACCAGCCGCGGTACGAGCAGTGCCCCGTCCCGCAGGCTCACCTGCGCGTCCGGTACGGCCAGCGCACGGCCGAGCTCGACCTCGGAGAGGTCCCAGTCCGTCAGGTCCAGCAGGCCGAACCGGTCGGGGTTCTCGGCCATCGCGGTACGCACCAGCCCCCAGACGGGAGCCGAGCCGAGTCCGGCCTCCGTGCGGGCGGTGGTCGCGTCACGGGTCACGAAGACCAGGCGCGAGTCGGCGAAGCGCTCCTCGGCGAGCCACTCCTGGGCCAGCCGCAGAGCCCGGTGTGCCACGGCGCCGGGGCCGTCCTCGCCGGGGAAGGGGACCACGACGAGCGGCGGGGTTCCCACCATGCCGGCGAGGTCCGAGTAGCTGCCCAGGGGGGCGGGCAGACCGTGGCCGGAGTCGTCGAGGACGGCCCATCCGGTGGCCGGGGCGGCCTCCGGGACGGTCGTCCACTCCACCTGGAGCAGCGGCTGGCGGGGGGTGCCCGAGCCGGCCAGCTGCGCCGGGTCCACGGCCCGCAGGCCGAGCGTCTTCACCGACGCGATCGGCGCACCGCTCGCGTCGGCGAGGGACAGGGCGGCACCCGAGCCTTCCGGGGTGATCCGTACGCGCAGCACGGTGGCGTTCACCGCGTGCAGCCGAACGCCGGTCCAGGCGAACGGCAGCGCCAGGCGACCGTCCTCCGCGAGCGCCAGCGGGTGCAGGGCGGCGTCGAGGAGCGCCGGGTGGATCCCGAACTCGCCCGGGGGGACGTCCTTCGGGAGCGCGACCTCGGCGAACATCTCCTGGCCGGCGCGCCACAGCGCCCGCAGGCCCTGGAAGGCGGGTCCGTACTGGAAGCCCCGCTCGGCGAGCGTGTCGTACGCCGCCGTCAGGTCGACCGGCTCGGCGCCGGCCGGGGGCCAGGCGGTGTCGGCCGGTACGCCCGCACCTCCTTCCGCGCGGCTCAGTACGCCGGTGGCGTGCAGGGTCCACGGGTGGATCGCGGCGTCTTCGGACCCGGGCTCCGGGCGGGAGTGGACCGACAGCTCGCGCCGGCCCTCCTCGTCCGGAGCGTCGACCACGACCTGGAGCTGTACTCCGCCGCGGCCGGCCAGCACCAGCGGTGCCTGGAGGGTCAGCTCGTCGAGCTGGTCGAGGCCCGTGTGGTCCTCCACACCGGAACGGCCCTCGAGCCAGCCGGCGACCCGCGCTTCGCCGGCGTTCAGGGCAGCCATCGCCCCGCCCTCGGCAACACCCTCCATCAGACGCGCCCGCGCACACACCAGACGCGCGGCGTCCTCGAGCGACAGCACACCCGCCACGTGGGCCGCCGCCAGCTCACCCACCGAATGACCCACCAGATAGTCCGGGGTCACCCCGTAGTGAGACAGCAGACGGAACAGGGCCACCTCGACCGCGAACAACGCCGGCTGGGTGAACACCGTCCGCTGGAGCAGCTCCGGCTCACCCTCGATCACCCCGGCGAGCGAACGGTCCAAGTGGACGTCCAACGCCCCGACGACCTCGTCGAACGCAGCCGCGAACACCGGCTCCGCCGCGTACAGCTGACGGCCCATACCGAGCCGCTGACTACCCTGCCCGGAGAACAGGAACGCCACCGGACCCGCCGGGACGGCCTCGCCCGGGGTCAGCGCCCGCAGAGCGTCCAGGAGCTCCTCACGGGTCTCCCCCACGACCACCGCACGGTGATCGAAACGAGCACGCGACGCGGCCAGCGAACGGCCCACCGCCACGACGTCCAGCTCCGGCCGCTCCTCCAGGAACGACACCAGCCGATCCGCCTGCTCCGACAGAGCGGCCCCCGACTTGCCCGACACCACCCACGGCACCGGACCCGACACCGACCGCTCCTCCACGGGAGCTTCGCTCTGCGTGACCTGCTCGACGATGAGGTGGGCGTTGGTACCGCTGATGCCGAAGGCCGAGATGCCCGCCCGGCGCGGCCGGTCGAGCTCCGGCCACTCCTGGGCCCGCGTCAGCAGCTCCACCGCGCCGGCCGACCAATCGACGTGCGAGGTCGGCTCGTCCACGTGCAGCGTCGCCGGGAGGACCCCGTGACGCATGGCCATGACCATCTTGATCACGCCCGCGACGCCCGCCGCCGCCTGCGTGTGACCGATGTTCGACTTCAGCGAGCCGAGTCGAAGCGGCTCCTCGCGGCCCTGGCCGTAGGTCGCCAGCAGCGCCTGCGCCTCGATCGGGTCGCCGAGCTTGGTGCCCGTGCCGTGCGCCTCCACCGCGTCCACCTCGGACGCCGACAGGCGGGCATTGGCCAGCGCTGCGCGGATGACCCGCTCCTGCGAAGGCCCGTTCGGGGCCGTCAGGCCGTTGCTCGCACCATCCTGGTTCACGGCGGAACCACGGATCACCGCGAGCACCTGGTGCCCGTTGCGCTCCGCGTCCGACAGCCGCTCCAGCACCAGCAGACCCACGCCCTCGGCCCAGCCCGTACCGTCCGCCGCCGAGGAGAACGCCTTGCAGCGCCCGTCCGGCGACAGCCCGCGCTGCCGGGAGAACTCCACGAACATGCCGGGCGTGGCCATGACGGACACACCGCCGGCGATGGCCACGGAGGACTCGCCCTGGCGCAGCGACTGCGCGGCGAGGTGGAGCGCGACGAGCGAGGACGAGCAGGCGGTGTCGACCGTCACCGCCGGGCCCTCCAGCCCGAAGGTGTAGGCCAGCCGGCCCGAGGCCACACTGGCGGCGTTGCCCGTCAGCAGGTAGCCGTCGTAACCGCCGGACGGCTCGTGCAGCCGCGGCCCGTACTCCATTGCCGTCGCGCCCACGTAGACACCGGTGCGGGTGCCGCGCAGCGCGGCGGGGTCGATGCCGGCCTGCTCGAAGGCCTCCCAGGCCGTCTCCAGCAGCAGCCGCTGCTGGGGCTCCATGGCCGCCGCCTCGCGGGGACTGATGCCGAAGAACTCGGCATCGAACCGGTCCGCGTCGTGCAGGAAACCACCTTGGGTGGCGTAGGTCTTGCCGGGGCTGTCCGGATCGGGGGTGAAGAGCGCTTCAAGGTCCCAGCCCCGGTTGGCCGGGAATCCGCCGACCGCGTCGGCCTCGCTGCTGACCAGACGCCACAGGTCCTCCGCAGAGGCGACCCCTCCCGGAAGCCGGCACGCCATGCCCACGATCGCGATCGGCTCGTCGAGGGCCACGGCCTCGTACGCGTCGTCCTCCTGGTCCTGGTCCAGGCCGCGGAGCTGACCGCTGAGGTGTTCCGCGAGTACGGCCGGGGTCGGGTAGTTGAAGAGGAGGGCGGAGGGCAGCGACAGCCCGGTGGCCCTGTTCAGCGCGTTCCGGAGCTCGACGGCCGAGAGGGAGTCGAAGCCCAGGTCGTTGAAGGTCGTGTCGATGTCCACGTCGCGCGCCGAGCCGTGGCCGAGCACCGCTGCCACGTGCGCGAGCACCAGCTCCAGCACATCGCCGCGCCGCGCGGACCGCTTCGGAGCGCTCCGCCTTGCCGCGACGGTACGGACCTGGACCGGCCCGGCCGCCGTACCCTCCAGCCAGAAGGGCTCCCGCTGGAAGGCGTACGTGGGCAGGTCCACCAGACCCGGACCCGGCAGGAACCGCTCCCACTCCACCTCGACGCCGTTGGCGTGCGCCTCTGCGACCGAGGCCAGGAAACGATCCCGTCCACCGTCGTCGCGCCGCAGCGATCCGACGACAACCGTGCCGCCGGCGCCGGCCTCGTCGGCCGTGTCGCTGAGGGCCGAGGTGAGCACCGGGTGCGCACTGACCTCGATGAAGACGCGATGCCCGTCGCCGAGCAGAGCACGGGTGGTCTCTTCCAGCTGGACGGTCCGGCGGAGGTTGCGGAACCAGTACCCGCCGTCGAGCTCCTCGCCGTTCAGCGGCTGCCCGGTGACGGTGGAGAAGAACCTGATGTCACCGGTACGCGGCGTGACGCCGGCCAACAGCTCCCGCAGCTCGTCCTCCAGCAGGTCGACGTGGGCGGAGTGAGAGGCGTAGTCGACCGGAACGGTGCGGGCGCGGTATCCCTTGGCCTCGCTCTGGGCGACGAGGTCGGCCAGGGCCTCCGGGTCGCCGGAGACGACCGTGCTCGCGGGGCCGTTGTGTGCGGCGATGTCGATGGCGCCGTCCCAGTGGGCGATGAGCTCGCGGACCTCGTCGGCCGGCAGGGCCACCGAGACCATGCCGCCCGAACCGGCCAGCTTCACGATCGCCCGGCTGCGCAACGCCACGACCTTCGCCGCGTCCTCGAGCGACAACGCACCCGCAACCACGGCCGCCGCGATCTCACCCTGCGAGTGACCGACCACCGCATCCGGCTCGATACCCACCGAACGCCACAACGCGGCCAGGGACACCATCACCGCCCACAGCGCCGGCTGCACCACGTCCACCCGGTCAAAACCGGGCGCACCCTCCGCACCACGCAGAACGTCCAGCAGCGACCAGTCCGTGAACGGCACCAGAGCCTGCTCACACTCCACCAGCCGGGCGGCGAACACCGGAGAGGAATCGAAGAGTTCCAGAGCCATGCCCTGCCACTGCGAACCCTGACCCGGGAACACGAACACCGTCTTGCCCGCACCGCCCGGCACCGCACGACCCGACACCACACCAGCCGCAGGGATGCCCTCGGCCAGCGCCCGGACGCCCGCCAGAAGCTCCTCGCGGGTCTCCCCCACGACCACCGCACGGTGATCGAAACGAGCACGCGACACCGCGAGCGACCGGCCCACCGCCGCGACGTCCAGCTCCGGCCGCCCCTCCAGGAACGACACCAGCCGCTCCGCCTGACCGGCCACGGCCTCGGCCGACTTGCCCGACACCACCCACGGCACCGCACCCGAGCCGGACTCGGCGCCGGGCAACTCCTCTTCCGCCGCCGACTCGGTGCGCCAGTCCGAAAGCACGACGTGGCAGTTCGTACCGCCCATGCCGAACGAGCTGACACCCGCGTAGAGCGGCTCGTCCGGCCGCGGCCATGCCCCGAGGCTTCGCTGCACGGCGAGCTTCCACTCGTCGAACGGAATGTCCGGGTTGGGGGTTTCGAAGTTCAGGCTCGGCACGAGCTCGCGGTGACGGATGCAGAGCGCCGCCTTCAGCAGGCCGACGATGCCGGCGGCACCCTCGAGGTGTCCGACGTTGGTCTTCACCGATCCGACCCGCAGCTCGGCTCCGTCCACGCGGCCGTCACCGAGCACCGCGCCCAGGGCCGACGCCTCGATCGGGTCGCCCACCTTGGTTCCCGTGCCGTGCAGTTCGACGTACTGCACCTGCTCCGCGGACACCTTGGCACGCTCGTACGCCTCCCGCAGGACATCCTGCTGGCCGGCCGGACTCGGCGCGGCGAGACCCTCGGTCGTGCCGTCGTTGTTCATCGCGCTGCCGTGCAGCACGCAGTAGACCGGGTCGCCGTCCGCCATGGCGGCGTGCAGCGGTTTGAGCACCACGAACGCGCCGCCCTCACCGCGTACGTATCCATTCGCCCTGGCGTCGAAGGTGAAGCTGAGGCCGTCCGGGGAAAGTGCGCCGAACCGCTCCGCGCCGATGGTGCTGTCCGGCACCAGATTGAGGTTGACACCGCCGGCGATGGCCATGGCGGACTCGCCGCGGCGCAGGCTCTCGACTGCCAGGTGCACGGCGACCAGCGAGGAGGACTGGCCGGTGTCCACGGCCGCACTCGGTCCGTGCAGCCCCAGGGTGTAGGAGATCCGGTTGGCAACGACGCCGCGGTTGAGACCGGTCAGGGTGTGACGGGTGATGGCTTCGGCCCCGTGCTGACGCGTGAGTGCGGCATAGTCGTCGGCAATGACGCCGACGAAGACACCGGTCCGGCTGTCGGCGAGGTCGGACGGGAGGATCCTGGCGTCCTCCAGTGCCTCCCAGGCGAGCTCGAGCATCAGCCGCTGCTGCGGGTCCATCGAGGACGCCTCACGCGGACTGATGCCGAAGAAGCCCGCGTCGAAGCCGCTGACGTCCTCGAGATAACCCCCCGGCCGAGAGGGCAGTTCGGGACGGCCTGCCGGAGGCGCGCCGATCGCACTGCGGCCGTCGCGCAGCAGCTGCCACAGTTGCGCGGGGTTCTCCGCGTGCGGCAGTCGGCAGGACATACCGACGATGGCGATGGCCTCGGTCGATGTCGACGTGTCAGCTTGGAATTCACCCATGGTCGGTCGCCCTACCTATTGTTACGTACGATGCCTGAGCGGAGGCGTAGCACCCGCAGCGGTGCCGCGGGTGCTATGCCCGTGTGATTCTGTTTCGTTTGCAGCTACGAGCCGGTGGTCGACTCGTATTGCGAGACGAGCACCCGCTTGAGAACTTTTCCGCTGGACCCCAACGGGAGAGCCTCGGTGAACTCGACTCGACGGGGGTACTTATATGCGGCGAAACGCTGTTTGCCCCATTCGATGAGCTCTTCGTCCGATCCAAGGGTGACGTCCTCCGGCCGGGCGGGAACGACAATCGCCCAGACTTCCTCACCCAGCACGGGGTGCGGAACACCGATCACCGCCACCTGCGCCACGTCCGGGTGCCCGAGGAGGGTCTCCTCGATTTCGCGCGGATAGACGTTGTAGCCACCGCGCAGAATCAAGTCCTTCTTACGGCCCACGACCGAAAGGTAGCCGTCGCCGTCCAGCCTGCCGAGATCACCGGTAAGGAACCAGCCGTCGATCAGAACCTCGGCGGTGATATCCGGGCGACCCAGATATCCGGCCATGACATTCGGACCGCGCACCACGATCTCGCCCACCTCACCGACGGGCAGGAGATCGATCCTGTCGGCATTCGGCCGAGCTATACCGACAGTGATGCCGGTGATCGGAACACCGACCGTTCCGGATCGAAAAGTCAGGCCGGGGTAGTGGTAGGCAACGCTGCAGGAGGTCTCGGTCATCCCGTAGCCCTCGTACACCGGACATCCGAACGTGCTTCGGACATCCTCGAGGGTCTTGACCGGAAGCGCCGATCCCCCGCTGTACACGCGGTCGAGCCGAGGAACCGGCTCTCCCTGGGCCACCGCGTCGAGCAACTTGAAATACATGGTCGGCACGCCCATGAACACCGTGCACCGGTGTTCCGTCATCAACGCGAGGGCCTCCCGTCCGGAGAACCTCGGCATCATGACGATGGATATACCGGCGCGGAAGCCGGTCAGCATGCCGCAGATCTGACCGAAGCCGTGCGACAGCGGAAGACACCCGAGCAGTACGTCGTCGCTCCGGAACATGTACGGAGTGGCGACCATCCTCTCGACGTTGTACAGAATGTTCCGGTGGGTGAGCATCACACCTTTCGGCTCACCCGTCGTACCGGACGTGTAGAACACGACCGCGACGTCGTCGGGTTCCCGCACCGCGCAATCGTCGATCGGCGCCGTGTCCTGTGCCGCGTCCTCCAGGTCGACCGTGCCCGCGGGGCCCGGACCGACCGTGAGGAGCACCGTGCCCAGCGGCTCCGCCGCCTCTCTCGCCCGGGCGAGCAAGGAGGCGGCGCACACCAGGAAACGGGCTTCGGCATCGGTCAGTACGTGATCGATCTCCGACGCCGTCGACATGACGTTCAGCGGGACCGCGACGGCGCCGGCCGCCAGCACGCCGAAGTACACGGCGGGGAACTGCGGGGTGTCGACCAGGAGCATGGCGACCCGGTCTCCTGGCCGTACCCCGTTCGCCCGCAGCACGGAGGCGTAGCGACGTGCCTGTTCCCACAGCCACCCGTAGGTGAAATGCTCGGACTCGTAGATCACGGCCGAGTGTTCGGGTCGCCGCGCCGCCGTGTCGGCCAGCACGCCGGCAACTGACATGGTCATTACGACAGCTGTCCGTCTTTCGCGGCGGTGCGGGCGCCGCCACCACGGAGCTCGGACGTGGACCAGTCCCGGGCACTGGCGGTCGGGATGTCCAATTCCTTCCAGATTCCATGAAGGGCGTCGGCGAAGTTCTCGACGTCCTTCTGGTCGTGCACGGCGGACGGAGCGATCCTCAGGATCTCCTCGCCCGCGGGCACGCTGGGGGCGTTGATGGACTGGACGTAGATCCCGTGCCGCTCGAACAGCAGCTGGGACGCCCGCTTGCACAGGTCGTCATCACCGACGAAGGCCGCAACGATGTGGGAGTCCGTCGAAATGAACGGGATGTCGGCCGAGATCAGCAGGCTGTGCAGAAGCTGCGCATTCTCCGAGAGGAGCTTTCGCTCGACATCGGAGGACCGCAGGTACTGAACCGACGCCAGCGCACCGGCCGCGACCGCGGGCGGAAGCGAGGTGGTGAAGACGAACGAGCGCGAGAAGGTCCGCACCGCGTCCACGAGGGCCGCCGGTCCCGCAATGTACCCGCCGACCGTTCCGTAACCCTTCGCCAGGGTGCCCATCACCACCGTGAAGCGATCGGCGATGCCTTCCCGCGCGGCGATGCCGGCGCCCTGCGGGCCGTACATGCCGACCGCGTGGACCTCGTCGATGAAGGTCGTGGCACCGTACTTGTCCGCAATGTCGGCAATCTCGGCGAGCGGCGCAACGTTGCCCGACATGGAATAGACCGATTCCACGACGATGAGCTTCGGGGCGTCCGCGGGAGCGGCCGCGATCAATTCTTCCAGGTGGGCGACGTCATTGTGCCTGAAGACGTGCTTCTTCGCGCCACTGTGCCGCAGACCGTCGATGATCGAGGCGTGGTTCTTCGCGTCGGAAAATACGATGGTGTCCTGCGGGAGCCCCGCCAGCACGGAGAGGGACCCCTCGTTGGCCGTGTATCCCGACGTGAAGAGGAGAGCGGATTCCTTGCCGTGCAGATCCGCCAGCTCGTTTTCGAGAAGGACATGGTAGTGGTTGGTTCCACCGATGTTCCGGGAACCGCCGGAGCCTACGCCATGGGCATCGATCGCGGCGTGCATGGCCTCGACGATCTGGCGGTTCTGACCCATTCCCAGATAGTCGTTGCTGCACCAGACGCTTACTTCCGAATCCACCCCATCGCGCCGTGCACTGGCCATGGGGTAATGGCCGGAACGGCGGCCTATCTCCAGGAACTCGCGCTTGCTTTCAGCAAGATCGTCAGCGGTGTTCCCACTCAGGTATGATGCCAGGTGAACGTTCATTCACTCGCCTTCTCGACGTAGCGGTTGGATTGACCTGCGAACCGAAAGGTCTGCGCTAGGAATACTGCGACTTCAGGAGCACCTTGTCGGGCTTTCCGTTGTTATTCATCGGCAGTGCGCTCAAGACATGTATCTTCTCGGGCACGTGAATCGGGGACAGCTTCTCGGCAATGCTCGCGCGGATGTTCTCCACTTCGACCACCTCGGCCGGATCGCATTCGATCGCGGCGTGGATGTGCTCGCTTCCGTCCTCGTCCTGCACGCCGTAGACGGCGGCGTGCCGGACACCCGGGTGGGCAAGGATTTCCGCCTCGAGAACGATGGGATGAACCTTGACGCCACCGACCTTGATGACGTGGGCCACCCGGCCCAGGAGAGTCAGATAGCCTCGCTCGTCGAGACGACCGATATCTCCGGTGAAATACCATCCGTCACGGAGAACTCGTTCAGTCAGTTCCGGTTCGCCGTTATAGGCGTCCATCATCTGAGGCGAGCGGACGCGAACCTCACCGACTTCCCCGACCGCCAGTTGCGCACCCGAATCCGAGTTGCAGACAGCAAGTTCCACCCCGGGGAAGGGCCGGCCGACAGTGGCCGCGAGATCCGGGTCGCCGTGCTCCTCAGGCGTCAGGATCGTGATCCGACCACACTCACTCGCGGCATAACCCTGCGCCAGAGCGGGGCCGAAGATCCGAAAAGCCTGTGCAATTCTGGCGGGCGCCGCGGGGCTGCCGCCGTAGACGATCCGCTTCAGCGAAGAAAGACCCGCGGCTTCCAAGGCATCCCGGTCGCCGATTCCTCGCTCAAGCAAATGATCGAGGACGTGGAACACGTGATTCGTCGCCATGAACGTCCAAGAGATCTCCTTTTCCGCGGAGACGGTGTCCACGAACTTCTCGGCATCGAAGGCCTCATGGGCATAGAGCGCTCCGCCCATGGCGAAGACCGCGTCTGCCATCGGGGCGACGCCATGGCTCAGAGGGGTCGATATCAGGATCGACGCACAGTCGTACTCACGACCGACATCCATCCATGCACGCACGGTGGCTTCCCACGCGCGGCCCGACAACCGGATTCCCTTGGGCCGTCCCGTGCTGCCACTCGTGAAGTTGATGAAGGCCAGCGCATTCGGGTCCCATGAAACGGCGTCCGGGGTATCGGCGACATCGGCCCGGCCGGCCTCATCGCCTTCCCCGTGCTGAAGTCGCGTCACCGGGATCCCACTACCATCAGCAAGCTCTGCCGCGCGCTCCGAACCTTCGGCATCGGCATAGATGGTCACGGCTTCGGTCTCACGCAGGATCTGGATCTGGTGATCCAGCGGGAGGACCGTTGCCCTGGTACCAGGGTTGGTGGTCCGCAAATAGCACACGCCGCCGCCGAGCAGGTGCGTCGCGTACCGCACGGTGAGCGTCTCAGGGCTGTTGGGTGCGACCAGGACCGCTACCACATCTCCCTTGCCCACTCCGCGGTTGCGTAGCGCAAGAAACGTTTCAGTCACGGACCGAATCAGGTCGCCACCGGAGAAGGATTCGCCACGCCAATGCATGACATCTCGATCGGGCGCGGCTGCGAACAGTGAGAGGATCTCCGAGACATAACTTTGACTTGCACGCCACCAAGGCTCGGGCAGGCTCATGGGACTTCCTTTGATTTCGCCAACTATAACGACGTTATCTAATTGGGCGGTTCAATCTTCGCCGCACAATTGAAGGAAGCGGTAGATCGTTCGACTGGCTACAACGGGGTGTCGGAAGGCGTCACGATCTGGGTAGCCGTTCGGTGCACGGGCCGGTGAGCGCGCCGCAGCCGTCACCATCTGGCTCCGGGGTCCCAACCCGATTGCGCTCTGTACCCGGCCCGGTGTGACATGGGGGCATGAGCAGAATGGCGCAGGTCATCGTGTTGGCGCGGTACGAGGATGAGGTGATGGAGCCGCTGACACGGCCGGACGAGGCCCGCACCTGGCAAGGCTGCTTCGTGCAGATCCCCTGGTTCGTAGGGGGCTGGCACATCGAGTTCGAGCGGTGGAACCGGCGCCGCGGCGTGCTCAAGGACTTGGAGTCGCTGCCGTGGAACGAGCCCGCCTGCGTGCAGGTCATGCTGCACGACGAGGACGACGACCTGTTCGGTCTGTGGATGTTCCGCGGCGGAGTCCTCGTCGAGGTGGGCATCCCCGGCACCCAGCGGGTGCACATCGCTGCCCCGCCGTGGGACGCCGACCCCGGCTTCCTGGTCCGGACCGGCCTGGGCAGGGGAGAGGACCGGCACTCGCCGGAGCACGTACAAGATCCACGGTCGTGCTGGTGACCGGGTCCAGACTGGGTTCGGACAGGTACTGAAGTCGCCGTTGCCGGTCCTGCCCGGGGCAGGGCCGCCGGGCCCGGACAGGTCTGGCACTGGCGTCCGCGCGCAGCGGCGCGCCCGGCAGGCCGAAGCCGGGGCTTCTATGGTCAGTTGGGAAACGAGGATCACGGCAGTAGCGCTGCGCTACACGTCACCCGACGGTGTTGGCGAAGTGGCCGCACCGCAGCCACGTCCTCGAACCGCGCCGTCCCACAGTCCAGCAGCGGACGTTGCCGGCCTTTGGTGCCCGCCCGGATTTTGCTGTTCAGCTCTTGCGGGCCAGCGGTTGCCCGGCGAAGCTCACCCCTTCCAGGCCATGGGCCATGAGGTTGCGAATGTTGGCGTGATCAGTGCCGTTCGGCGTCGCCAGCACACTGCGATAGTGCTCACCGAATGCCAGCAGCGCCTCTTGGCCGCTCAGCCCTTCCAGCAGGGCCAGTCCCAGCGTCTTGCAGGAACCCTCGTTCTCACCCGCGGCATTTTCCAGTTCCCCGTTGCGGAACGTCTGCGGCTGATACTCGTAATGCGCGGCGATGAAGGCCAAGGTGTCGGCGAACTCGTGCTCACCTGACGCAAGGCTTGCCCGCAGCGAGTTCAGATCAGTCATGGTGGTCCCCTGGATTGAACGGACGACCGGTTGCCGTCCGCGACCGGACGACGATAACCCCCTTGAGGTCAGCCGGTAACGGGCCGCATCTCCGCAGGTCACGATGTGCGACTGTGCGATTCGCCGAGAGCCGGCACTCCTGTGCCGCAGGGCGGCTCGGTTGCGTGCCGGGGCAGGGCGGGGCCGGGTGGTGGCGTTGTCAGTGCGGGGCAGGATGATGACGTTCATGACCGAAAACAGTGCCCTGCTCTCTCCTGCCGCCTACGTGGAGGCCGTGACCACTGCCGTGGCGGCGTCGGCCGCGTACTACGGCGACGGGACCACCCCGCTCGGTGACGACGAGTACGACGGGCTGCTGCGCGCCATCGCGGCCTACGAGGAGGCCCACCCGGACGAGGTGCTTGCCGAGTCGCCGACCGGGAAGGTGGCGGGCGGGGCTGTGCAGGGTGACGTGCCGCACTCGGTGCCGATGCTCTCCCTCGACAACGTCTTCGACGCCGACGAGCTCGCCGAGTGGGCCGCAGGGCTGGAACGGCGTCTCGGGCGCCCTGTGGCCGGGTGGTGTGTGGAGCCGAAGCTCGACGGCCTCGCGGTGGCCGCCCGGTACCGGGGTGGTCGGCTCGTCCAGGTCCTCACCCGCGGCGACGGCTCGGCCGGCGAGGACATCACCCACGCCGCCGACGCCGTCCTCGGTCTGCCGCCGGTACTCAGCAAGCCGATCGACGTCGAGTTGCGCGGCGAGGTGCTGCTGACGACCGCGCAGTTCGAGGAGGCCAACCGGATCCGGCTCGCCCACGAGGCCACGCCCTTCGCGCACCCGCGCAGCGGGGCGGCCGGCACGCTTCGGGCCAAGGACCGCCCCTACCGGATCGAGTTGACCTTCTTCGCCTACAGCGCGATCGGCCTGGAGGACCTCGGCCACGTGGCTCTGCTGGAGAACCTGGCCGCGCTCGGCGCGAACACGGCCGCCAGCACGGCCGCCGCCCCGGTGCGATGCGAGACCGTGGAGCAGGTGCAGGAACGCATCGACGTGATCGCCGGCCTGCGCGGAGACCTGCCGTTCGGGATCGACGGTGTCGTCGTCAAGGCCGACACGGCCGAGGACCAGCGGCAGGCCGGCAACGGCTCGCGCGCCCCGAGGTGGGCGGTGGCCCGGAAACTGGCGGCCGAACACAAGGTGACGCGCCTGCTGGCGGTGGAGTGGAACGTCGGCCGGACCGGGATCATCGCCCCGCGCGCGGTCCTGGAGCCCGTGGTCATCGACGGGGTGACGGTCACCTACGCCACGCTTCACAATCCGTCCGACATCACCCGTCGCGGGCTCATGATCGGCGACCAGGTGTTCGTGTACCGGGCCGGCGACGTGATCCCCCGGGTCGAGGCACCGCTGGTCGACCAGCGCACCGGCGCCGAGAGCCCGATCCTCTTCCCGGAGGCGTGCCCCCGCTGTGGCGACGCGATCGACACCTCCGAGCAGCGGTGGCGGTGCGTGCGCGGCCGGAGCTGTCAGGCCGTGGCCTCGGTGATCTACGCGGCTGGCCGGGACCAGCTCGACATCGAAGGTCTCGGCGGCACACGCGCGATCCAGCTGGTGGATGCCGGTCTGGTCAAGGACGTCGCCGACCTGTTCACGCTGACCCGCGAACAGCTCCTCGGTCTGGAGCGGATGGGTGAGACCAGCGCCGCCAACCTCCTGGCCGCGATCGAGGCCGCCCGCGGTGCCGCCTTGAGCCGCGTGTTCTGCGCCCTCGGTGTCCGCGGCACCGGGCGCACGATGTCCCGCCGGATCGCCGCGCACTTCGGCTCGATGGCCGCGATCCGGGCGGCGGACGCGGACACGCTGGCCGGGGTCGACGGCATCGGCACCGAGAAGGCCCGCGTCATTGCGGCCGAACTCGCCGAACTCGCCCCGCTCCTCGACAAACTCCAGGCCCAGCAGGTCGGCACGCAGGTCACCGAGCCGCAGAAGCCCGCGGCCGACGCGAACGACGGCGACGACTCGGCGGGCGGCCCTCTGGCCGGACAGGCCGTCGTGGTGACCGGAGCCATGACCGGCCCCCTTGCGGTGTTGTCCCGCAACGAGATGAACGAACTGATCGAGCGGGCCGGCGGAAAGGCGTCGTCGTCGGTGTCCCGGCGCACCACCCTCGTGGTGGCGGGCGAGAAGGCCGGCTCCAAGCGCACGAAGGCCGAAGAACTGGGCATCCGCATCCTCGACCCCGAGGAATTCGCCGTCCTCGTCGCCGGTCTCCTCCCCACCACCTAGCCCTCGCCGCCCGCCAGCCCTCGGCACGGCCTTGTCCGGCGTCGGCCCAAAGGACCGGCGGTACTCGGCCGAGGCGCCGCCCGTCACTTCCCGGTGAGCTGCTGGTGGACGCACTGCTCGTACTGCCGGAAGCTGTCGGGCCGGTAGCACTCCTGCGTCTTGTCGGCGTACCAGACGAAGAAGACGGCGGCCAGGACGGACACCACGATCGCGACGGCCGACGTCGCCACGCCGGTGAGGGCCTTGCCCCGGCCGATACCGGTCCGCTTGGCCGTCGTCAGGGCGACGATGCCCAGGATCAGGCCGATGCCGCCGAACAGGCCGCCGATGAAGAAGACCGACGTGCTCACGCCGATGACCCCGAGCAGCACGGCCGCCCCGGCCAGGCCGTTGTTCGATGCCGTGTGATGCGGCGGCATCTCTGTTCCTTGCGTGTTCATCCAACGCCTCCGGTCAGCTGTTCAGGGCACGATCCTTGCTTCCGGGGCGGCGGATGCGCATCGCGGGAAGGCGGGAGAAGGTGCTCCCCCGATCGGGGGAGGCCATCGCCCAGTTTTCGTCCAGGGACGTCCAGGCCGCCGGGGACCAGCAGTACCCGAGCGAGATCCTCGTGAAGGCCCACACTTCTGCGGCACGCGGCTCCGAGGGCCCCTGGCCGACGGTGGTCAGCCACAGGCCCGGGGCGGCCCGGCCCATGAGGACGGTTCGGGGACGGGAGGGGTTTGGCTTCGGCGCATGATCCGAGCGAACCTGTTGCCGGCGTCTGCGCCGGTACCCCTTTCCGTGTGGCTCGTCGACGGTCGGCGGGCCGGGGACCGGGCGTTGCGGCTGGCGCCCGGCCTGTTGGACGGGGGCCAGCTCGAGCGGCTGGCTGCCTTCCGCCATGCGGCGGACCGGCGGACCTACGCGGCCGCGCACGTGGCACTGCGCCGGCTGCTGGGTGCCCGCCTGGGGCTGGCGCCGCAGGCCGTACGGTTCACCCGCCGGCCCTGCGCCGACTGCGGCGGGCCGCACGGCCGCCCCGAGGTCGCGGGCGGTGGCGACGTCCGGTTCTCCCTGTCCCACAGCGGCGACCTCGCCCTGATCGCGATCGCCGCCGAACCCGTGGGCGTCGACATCGAACGCGTCCCGGCAGCGGAGACCGCCGCCTCGGTGGCCGAGGTCCTGCACCCGTACGAGGCGGCCGAGCTGGCCGCCCTCCCCGCGGACCTGCGGCCCGCCGCGGTGACCCGTGCGTGGACCCGGAAGGAGGCGTACCTGAAGGGAACCGGTACGGGCCTGTCGCGCAGTACCACCCTCGACTACCTGGGCACCGGCCCCACCCCCGCGGCGCACCCGCAGGACTGGACCGTGCGGGACGTGTCCGTTCCCGACGGCTACGCGGCGGCGGTCGCCGTCGCCTTCGCGGTCGAGGACCGATCAAGGACGACTCGGGGAGGGGCTCACCTAGCGTCGGCCAGGTGACAGGAACGACCAGCAGCCAGGGGGAACGTGATGGGTAGGACACTCGCGGAGAAGGTCTGGGACGACCATGTCGTCCGGCGCGCCGAGGGCGAGCCCGACCTCCTCTTCATCGATCTGCACCTGCTGCA
>NZ_JNZY01000039.1 GCF_000717655.1 Streptomyces katrae | reverse complement strand
AGCCACCAGCGGACAGCAGACACACGAAGACGCCCGGCCGGGACCTCCCGGCCGGGCGTCTTCGCGCGCCCACCCGTCCACCGCGCACGGCGCCGGCCGTGACCCGGACGTCCTTCCGTCACCCCCTCACCGCAGGGCTGCCGCGAACGCTGCGGCGCCCAGCAGCAGGCAGCACACCGCCGCGCGCATCCAGCGGTACGTGACCGCCAGGATCGTTCCGAGGGCGCGGCACTGCTCCGGCAGCCACATCCCCGGGTCCGCCCGGGCCGCGACCACCGCGGCCGCCAGACCGGCGGTGCCGGTGCCGTAGCGGAGGGTCGCCACCGAGGGGTCCGCCGCGCCGCCGGACCGCCCCCGGTCGGGGCCGGCGCCTTCCGGCGGAGGGACGGCGGGGGCCAGGGGACATGGTGCCTTGCGAGGTCATGGTCCCAAGGCCCGAAAGTCGACGCGGACGGCAGCGATGGCGGGCCGTGCGGGGGCGGCGCTCGTAGCCTGAAGGGGGTGGCCGGCTGCTGACCGGCAGCCGGTGACCGGTGAAGCGGCGGGAGGTTGCCCCATGAGCAGGCGGTGGACCGCGCGCCTGGCCCTGGTGACGGGCCTGGCGGCGCTCGCGGTGCTGGTGGTGTTCGGCGGCCTCGCGAGCCTCGTGCTGATGGCGCTGGGGTGGGCAGGACTGGTCCTCACGGCGGCGGGCGTGTGGTGGCTGCTCACCCACACCGGCTGGATCAGGGTGCTCGCCGGGCTGCTGGTGGTCTTGGCGCCGCTCGCCGTCCTGCTGCTGTACTCGGCCGCCGGGCTGCTGTGGGTCGTCCTGGCCTCCCTCGCCCTGTGGGCGCTGGCCGTCGCAGCGGGCAGCGCCGCCCTGGCCGAGGACACCGCGCCGGGCATGCCGGAGCGCTCCGTCGTCCGGGCCGAGCGGCCCTTCGTGATCATGAATCCGCGCTCGGGTGGCGGAAAGGTCGGGAAGTTCCGCCTGGCGGAGCGGGCCAGGGACCTCGGTGCCGAGGTCGTCGTACTGGATCCGGACCACCGGCAGGACGTGGCCGAGCTGGCGCGGCAGGCCGTCGAGGGCGGGGCCGACCTGCTGGGTGTCGCAGGTGGCGACGGTACGCAGGCCCTGGTCGCCGCCGTGGCCGTGGAGCACGACATTCCGTTCATGGTGATCAGCGCCGGCACGCGCAACCACTTCGCCATGGATCTGGGCCTCGACCGGCAGGATCCCTCCCGGTGTCTGGAGGCACTGACCGACGGCGTAGAACTGCGCGTCGACCTCGGGTACCTCCATGAGGGAGAACCGGCGGCCGGAAACCCCGGCCGCGTCTTCGTCAACAGCGCCTCGTTCGGCGTGTACGCGGAGGTCGTGCAGAGTCCGGCCTACCGTGACGACAAAGCCCGCACCATCCTCGAGATGCTGCCGGCCCTGCTGACCCACGCCAGTGGCTCGCGGCTGAGCGTCCGTGCAGATGCAGTGGCCCTGGACGGCCCCCAGGCCGTGCTGGTGAGCAACAACCCCTATCAGAGGGGGGATGCGGCGGGGGTCGGGCGCCGGGAGCGACTGGACTCCGGCGAGCTGGGGGTGCTCGGCGTGGACGTCGCGAGCGCCGCCGAGGCGGCCGGGCTGCTGCTGCACGGCAGGCAGGGCCACGGGCTGACCGCAGTCACCGCCCGTGAGGTCGTCGTCGACGCCGACGCTCCCGCCATCCCCGTCGGCGTCGACGGCGAGGCCCTGGTGCTGTCCACTCCCGTGCGCTGCCGTATCGCGTCCGGCGCCCTGCGCGTGCGCGTGCCGCGGCACCGTCCCGGCGTGCCGCGCGCCGCGCCGCCGATGGACTGGCACCGGGTACGGCGGCTGGCGCTGACCATGGGGCGGACCGCCGCGGGACGCGATCCCGCCTGAGCGGCGCACCGTGCCGGCACCGGGGGCGGGCGGTCACATCCCGTCGGCGGGCGGAGGCGGGGCGGCCCCGTGCCCGGGCGACCACTGCGCCCCGGTGCGCAGGCGGAAGGCGGCGACGGCGGTCTCGACGGTGGGGAAGAAGTGCGCGGGGTCGATGGTCCGGGTGAGTTCGTACCGCTCGATCTTCCGCCGCACGGGGTCCTTGAGCTCGGCGAACACGAGGTGGACGCCGTCCGCGTTGAGCGCCTCGTCGAGCTCTTCCAGGACGTCGGCGGCGGTGGTGTCCACGTCGGTCATGGGCTCCGCCGCGACCACGATCCAGCTCGGCCTCGGGTCCGCGCCGGCCAGTCGCCTGACCTCGTCGCGGAAGGTCTTGGCGTTGGCGAAGAACAGCGGGGCGTCGAACCGGTAGATGACCAGGCCCGGCAGCTGTTCGGCCTGAGGGTAGGAGCGGATGTCGTGGTAGCCCTCCAGGCCCTGCACCCGCCCCAGTACGGTGTCGTACGGCCACCAGGCGCGCCGGAAGACGTTGAGTACGGACAGGCCCACGGCGACGGCGATCCCGGGCAGCACACCGAGCAGGGCCACGCCGGCGAAGGCCGCGAAGCACAGCAGGAACTCCGCCCGGCCCTGCCGCCACAGCCGAACGGCCCCGGGCACGTCGGCCAGGGACAGCGACGCGGTGATGACCACGGCGGCCAGGGCCGGCTGGGGGAGGTTGCGGAACAGGCCCGGAGCCAGCACGAGCATGAGGACGATGAGCGCCGCTCCGACGACGCCGGTGAGCTGGCTCCTGGAGCCCGCCCGCTCCGCCACTGCCGTCCGGGACCCGCTGGTGCTGACGGGGAAGCCCTGGAAGAGGGCGGCCGCCAGGTTGGCCGCACCGACGCCCGCCATCTCCTGGTTGCCGCGGACCTCCTGGCCCGTACGCGCCGCGAAGGCGGACGCGTTGGAGATCGTGTCGGCCAAGGACACCAGGGCGATGCCCAGCGCACCGCCGAGCAGCGGCGCCAGGTCGGCGAGCCGCACTTCGGGGATCGTGAACGGCGGGAAGCCCTCGGGCAGTACCCCGACCAGGCCGACGCCGTGCTCGTCCAGGTCGAAGGCGGCGGCCGCGCCGATGGCCAGGACCACCATCACGAGCACCGCGGGGATCTTCGGCAGGAAACGCTGCATGACCAGGATCAGGGCGATCCCACCGAGGCCCACGGCGGCGGAGGCCGGTACCGCCGCCCCGTCGGCGAGTTTCTGCACGAGGCCGGCGCACTCGCCGATCAGGTTGTCCGCCTCCACCTTGAAACCGAGCAGCTTGGGCAGCTGACCGATCAGGATGGTCAGCGCCAGACCGTTCATGTAGCCGATCATCGTCGGTTTGGAGATCAGGTCGGCGATGAAGCCGAGCTTCGCCACCGAGGCCAGGATCATGATCGCCGCCACCATGACCGCGAGCATCGACGCCAGCGCGACGGCCCGGTCGGGATCCCCGCCGGCGGCCACCAGGGGCAGCACGGTGGCGGCGATCATCGGCCCCAGCGAGGAGTCCGGGCCCAGCACCAGGATCCGGGAGGGGCCGAACACCGCGTATCCCAGCAGGCAGAGGATCGTCGTGTACAGGCCGGTGATGGCAGGCAGGCCCGCCAGCTCGGCGTACGCCATGCCCTGCGGCACCAGCAGCGTGGTCAGGACGACTCCCGCGACCAGGTCCTTGACGAGCCACTCGCGCCGGTAGGCCGAAACGGCGCGGAACCCGGGAACCGCCCGGAAGCGGGAGAGGACCCCGTGGCCGTGGTGCCGGGTGGTCACTTACGCGCCTTCCTCACGCGGCCCTCGAGGGGCGGGCCACGAGCAGCCGGCTGCCCGTCAGCGGGCCGGTGTCCTTCGCCTGCTCGGCGGGGATCTCGGCCTCCGTACCGTCCCTGCGCACCCGTGCCGTCGCCTTCATCATCGACTTCAGCGCGTTCATGGCGCTCTCGGCCTTGCCCTCCTGGCGCAGGCCCACGACCGCGTTCAGCAGCGTCAGCGCGACCAGCAGGATCCCAGTGGTCCACTCCTGGATGACCAGCGAGACGATCGCCGCGGCCACCAGGACGATCTGCATGTAACTGCGGTACTGCGCGAGGACCCGCCGCCAGGCCGGAGTCCGCTGCTCCTCGGGCAGTGCGTTCGGGCCGTGCGCGGTCAGGAGTTGGGCGGCCCGCGCCGCGGACAGACCGACCGCGGGATCGATACCGAACGCCGCCACGACCTGCTCGGGGGAGCGCGTGTACCAGCCGTCCCCCGCAGCCCGGGGCCGTTCTGCCACAGAGTCCGACCGCGTTGTCATGGTTCTGCCTCCGATACGGGACCGCGGACGCATCCGGGCCGTTCGCGCGCCGTCCGAGGGTCGCTAGCCGCGCTTCTTCCCCCGCCCCTTCCGTCCCTTGCGGTGCTCGTGTTCCGCCGGCGGGTGCCGGGCGGTGTACGGATCGGCCACGGCCCCGGCGGGGGCCTCGCGCTCCAGCCCCCGTTTGGTGACGAGGAGGTCCTTGCGTGCCTCTTCCCCCACGTCGGGGTACTGAGGATCGATCTCCATCAGGGTGTGCGCGAGGACCGCCGCCGCGCAGATCCGCGCGAACCACTTGCGGTCCGCCGGTACGACGTACCACGGAGCCCACCGCGTACTCGTGGCGGACAGCATCTCGGAGAACGCGTCCTGGTAGTCGTCCCACCGGCGCCGCTCGCGGACGTCGGCGGCGGAGAACTTCCAGTTCTTCTCCGGCAGGTCGATCCGCTTCAGGAAGCGGATGCGCTGCTCCTCCTTGGACAGGTTGAGGAAGATCTTCACCACCTTGAACCCGTTGTCCGTGAGGTACCGCTCCCAGCGGTTGATCTCCCGGTAGCGCCGGTCCCAGATGCCCGGCCCGAACGAGCCGTCCGGCAGCTTCTGCCGGACGAGGTTCTCGGGGTGGACCCGTACGACGAGGACTTCCTCGTAGTGCGAGCGGTTGAAGATGGCGATCTCGCCGCGCGCGGGCAGCCGCTGGGCGTAGCGCCACAGGTAGTCGTGGTCGAGCTCCTCGGAGGACGGCACCTTGAAGCTGCTGACGCGTACGCCCTGGGGATTGACCCCGCTCATCACGTGGCGGATCGTCCCGTCCTTGCCTCCGGCGTCGAGTGCCTGGAGACAGAGCACCACGCCGTACGTGTGCTGGGCGGCCAGCCGCTCCTGGTACTCGGCGAGCAGTGACACGCCGGTCTGCAGCAGCTCGATCGCGTTCCGCTTCTTGACGCCGGCCTTGTAGCGGGGATCGAAGTCCCGCTCCAGGTGCACCTTCGACCCCGGCCGTACCCGTAGCGGCTCGATGAAATCCGCGATGCGTTCGGCTCTCTCGTCCGACATCACCCATCACCTCGCGTGAGGACGTTCCGCATGGTCATTCCGTGCTCGGCTGGACACGACCGGCCACCGGGCGCGGTTTCTTCGGAAGGAGTACCGCGGCAGCGAGTCCGACGAGTCCGACGACGGCCAGCGTGATCATCGCGGCCGCGTAGGCGCCGCTGGTCAGGCCCGCGACGAGGATGGTGCCGGCGACTGCCGTGCCGAGCGAGGATCCGAGGTTCGACACGCTGCGGGAGAGGCCGGAAATCTCGCCCTGCTGCTCCTCGGGGAAGCTCGACTGGACGACGTTGACCGAGGGGGTCAGCATCACGCCGAGGCCCAGTCCGATCAGCAGGAGTCCGGGGGTGAGGGCCCAGGGGTTCGGGGAGCTGCCGGCCATGGCGATCAGCACGACGATGCCGGCGAGGGTGACGATGAAGCCGGTCGTGATGAGGGTCCGCTGGGGCCACCGCTTCGCGAGGCGTTCGGCGGCGAGCGAGGACACGAGCAGGCCGAGCGTGGCGGCGGTGAAGATGACGCCGGTCTGGACGGCGTCGTAGCCGCGCACCACCTGGAGGTAGGCCGCGATGGTGAACGAGGAACCCATCAGCAGCAGCCACTGCACGTTCTGCGTGACGAGGCCCAGGTTGGAGGTGCGGTCGCGGAACAGGCTGGTGGACAGCAGGGGTTCCTTGCCGGCCCGCTCCTTGGCCCGTACGGAGAGGAAGAACCACAGGAGGACGAGGGCGCCCAGCACGAGCAGGCCGATCATGAGCCAGACGTTGTTGTCGGCGGCGAGGATGCCCATGACGACCAGGATGAGGCCGACGGCCGAGAGGACCGCTCCGGTGGTGTCGAACGGGCGCGTCGGATCGGCCGGCAGCGGGTCCTCGAGGCTCCGGCTCAGCACGATGATCACCACGATGACCAGGGCCTGGAACACGAAGGCCGCCCGCCAGCTCAGCCACGAGGTGATGAGCCCGCCGATCAGCGGCCCGGCGGCGGCGCCGATGCCGCCCAGCGCCATGATGGCGCCGAAGGCGCGGGCCCGTGAGGTCAGGTCCGTGAAGATGAGCGTCGTGAGGATGTAGACGGGCGGGATGAGCAGCGCCGTTCCGATCCCCTCCAGGATCGAGTTCCCGAGGATCAGTACGCCCAGCCCCGGGGCGGCGGCGCTCAAAAGGGCGCCGATGCCGTAGACGACGAGGCCGACCAGGAGACAGCGCTTGCGGCCGTAGCGGTCGGTCAGCTTGCCGCCGGGGATCATCAGCGCGGCCATGACCAGGAGGAAGATCGTGATGGCGATCTGCACCCCCTGGACGGTGGTGTCCAGGTCCTCGCTGATGTCGTTGATCATCACGTTCATGTTGGACCCGGCGAAGCTGCAGATGAACTGCGCGAGGGCCAGGGGTGCGAGGATGCGCCGCTGAGCGCTGGACGACCGCTGCGGGGTTCGTGTGTCGGCCACCGCCATCACCTCCGCACGTCGGCCCGGCGGACGGTCACGCCTCGCCCCGGGCGGTTTCGGACTCGGGCCTGCTCTCCGTCCGGTCGAGGCGCGCCTCTCGGCGCTGCGCACCCACGCTCCAGCGTGCGTGCGCTGCGCACCCACGCTCCAGCGTGCGCCGCATCCGGGCCCGGCGCATGCCGGAGCCGGCAGGCCCCGGCGCTCGCGCGGCCCGGCCTACCGTCCGCGCGGGCGGGTCGGGCGGCGGCGGGAGATGCGGGGCCTGCGGGCGGACGGGGCCGGTGGGGCAAGGGCGAACGTCACGGTGATGCGCGCGCCCCCCAGCGGGCCGCGGCCGATGCGCATGGAGCCGCCCGTGGCGCTCGCGGCCCGTTGCGCGATGTCGAGACCCAGCCCCGTGGAACCGGTGCTGCTCCCGCGGGAGAGGGCCCGGTCCGGGTCGGGGATGCCCGGTCCGCCGTCCTCCACCACCAGCTCCACGGCCTGCGCCGTCCGTACGACGTGGACGGTGAACGGGGTCCCGGGTGCGGTGTGGCGGAAGATGTTGCCGATGAGGGCGTCCACCACGGCGGCGACGTCGTCCTCGGAGAGGCCGATGGAGGTGGGTTCCTGGGTGAGGTCGAGTGAGCAGGAGCGGTTCTGCTGCTCGGCCAGGACCGTCCAGAAGGCGGTGCGGCGCCGGACGACCTCGGCCGTCTCGCAGCGGGGGCCGGACGCCCCCGCGCCGACGGAGTGACGGTCTGCGGGCGCTTCCGCACCGAGCAGGCCCTGGGCCATGGGGCCCACGGCGAGCGGGGTGCGCGCCGCAGCGATGATGGCCCGGAGCTCGGCCTCCAGTTCGCCGACCGCCGCCTCGACCCTGGCCGACTCCGGTGTGCCGGCCATCCGCTCGGACGCCAGGTGCAGGGCGGTCAGCGGGGTGCGCAGCCGGTGGGACAGGTCGGCGACGAGTTCGCGTTCGACGGCGAGCAGCTCCGTCATCCGGTGGGCCATCGCGTTGAAGGCGACGCCCGCGTCGCGCAGTTCCCTGGGACCCATGGGGTCCACGCGGGTGTCCAGGTCGCCCTGGCCGAGGGCGTGCGAGGCCCGCGCGAGCCTCTTCGAGGACCGGACGACCTTCGCGCCGAGGCGGTCGGCGACCAGTACGGAACCGCCGACCAGCCCCACGGCCAGGAAGGCCATGACCGCCCACGACTCCTTCACCCCGCGGGTCAGTTCCGCGTCGGGGACGAAGTTCTCGATGACGGCGACCCGGTCCCCGGGGAGCACCACCGGCTGCAGGCATATCCAGCCGCCCGGGATCTCCTGGGAGATGGACTCCCGTGCCTGCTGGGCCCGTTCGAGCAGGTTCGCCGGCGCCTTCGAGCTGCCGAGGGGCTCCCCGTCCGGCAGATGCACGACCAGGTCCTCGGCCGCGTCCAGGCTCGCGACGGATTCCCGCAGGGCGTCCGGATCCGTGGTCAGGGTGAGGACGGGGGCCAGGGCGGCGGCACGCTGCTCGGCCGCGGTGACGCCCTGCTCCTTGACGAGCGACATCACCAGCGCGGCCAGCGGTATGAGGAAGGAGAGGGCGACCATGGAGGTCACGGCGAGCGCCACTCCGGCCAGCGAGCGTCTCAACGCGGTGCCACCAGCTTGATGCCGACGCCCCGGACGGTCAGCAGGTAGCGCGGGGCCGCCGCGCGTTCGCCGAGCTTGCGGCGCAGGGACGACAGGTGCACGTCGACGGTCTGGTCGTCCACGTACGGCTCGCGCCAGACCTCGGTCAGCAGACGGCGTTTGGAGACGACCTGGCCGCAGTGGTGGGCGAGGAACGCCAGGAGGTCGAACTCCCGGCGGGTGAGACGGAGCTCCCGGCCGGCCAGGTACGCGGTGCGCGCGCCCGGGTCCACCGCCAGCTCGCCCACGGTGGTGGCGCGCAGCGGCTCGCTCGTCGCCGCCACCGGTGCGCCCGCCGGGGTACCGGCGGGGGGGACGTGGCTGGTGCGCCGCAGGACGGCGGTGAGGCGCGCGATGAGCTGCCCCCCGGAGAAGGGCTTGACCAGGTAGTCGTCGGCGCCCGCGTTGAGGAGCTTGATGATCTCCCTCTCGTCGTCACGGGCGGTGGCCACCAGTACGGGTACGGAGGAAATGCCCCGGATCATCCGCAGGGCGTCCCCTCCGTCCAGATCGGGCAGTCCCAGGTCGAGGACCACGGCGTCGACGGGGGCCTGGGTGACCTCCCGCAGCGCGCCGAACCCGTCGGCAGCGCTGCGCACGGCATACCCGTGCTCCGTCAGCACCTCGATCAGTGACTGGCGGATGCTGGGGTCGTCTTCCACGATCAGGACGCTCGGCATGGGGACACCTTAGGGGGCGGCGTCGAACGCAGGTCCGTCGCCGGTGATGCGGAGGTGCACGGGGTGGTCGGACACCGGGATGGTGCAGCCGTCCCGGGTGCTGCAGCTCGCGTAGCCGAACAGCACCGTCGCGTCCCCGTCGGCGTCGGCGCGGACGGGCAGGGTGGTGGTGACCGGGCCGTCCGGGTAGACGGGGACCGGGGCGTCGACTCCGGGCACGCTGATCGACCGTACGTCCGCTGCGGCCGTCAGCCTGCCCTGCGCCTTCAGGACGCCGGTGACGGCCATCGCGGTCGGTCTGCCCACGCCCTCGATGCCGTGGGGCGGCAGATCGGCGCTGTAGAGGTGGAACCCCTTGGCCTCGGGCGTGAAGACCGCGGTGAGGGTGCCCTGCGAGGCGTGCCAGTCGGACACCGAGAGCGTGACGGTGACCCCGTTCTCGGTGAAGCGCGTCGTCCGAGCCGCGGAAGGCGGGGAGTCGCCTGCGCCCTCGGCGGGCTGCCCGCCGCAGGCCGCGAGGGCAGCGAGGGAGACGAAGGAGAGCAGGGCGGCCGCGACGGGGGCCGTCCGGGAAGGCCTCGTATGCGTCGAAGGGTTCACATGTACCTCTGTGTCGTGTGTCGGGGAGAGAAAGGGGCACTTCGGCCTGGGGCGAACGGCCGCCCTAGAAGGCGGTGGTGGAGTTCGCGCTCCACAACTGCAGGCGGTACACCAGGTCGTTCCACACACCGGTGGCCAGCAGCACGCCGACGAGTACGAGCATCCCCCCGCCGAGCCGCAGGACCGCCGGGTAGTGGCGCTTGACCAGGCCGAAGGCGCCCAGGGCCCGCCGGAAGGCCAGCGCGGCCACGATGAACGGCAGGCCCAGCCCGAGGCAGTAGGCCGCCATCAGCAGGGCTCCGCGGGCCGCGCTCGCCTCGGTCCAGGCGAGCGCCTGGACGGCGGCCAGCGTCGGGCCGATGCACGGGGTCCAGCCGACCGCGAACACCGCGCCGAGCAGAGGGGCCCCGGCGAGCCCCAGCGCGGGGCGCCGGTGGCTGCGGAACTCCCGCTGGGCGAAGCCCGGCAGGAACCCCATGAAGGAAAGCCCCATGAGCACGGTGAAGACCCCGAGCACCTGGGTGACCGCCTCCTGGTGGGCCACGAAGAGCCGGCCGGCGTGGCCGAACAGGGCGCCTCCGGAGACGAGGACCGCCGTGAAGCCCAGGACGAACAGCAGCGCGCCCGCCGCCATCCGGCTGCGGCGTCCGCCGTCCGCGTCCGCCAGGTCGGCGACCGACAGACTGGTCACGTAGCTGAGGTAGCCCGGCACGAGCGGCAGTACGCACGGCGAGAGGAAGGAGACGAGCCCCGCCGCGAACGCCACGGGAGCTGCGATCGCAAGGGTTCCGTTCACGAGGGAAGGGGCGTCCGCGGCGGCGAGCGCCCAGTCCGTGGCCGTCGTCATGACTCCTCCTCCACCACGCGCGTGAGCAGGGGCCGCAGCTGCTCCTCGGTGACGGCGCCCCCGATGGCGACGGCGATGCGTCCGCGGCGGTCGATCACGAGGGTCGAGGGAATCGCCTGCGGGTTGAGCAGCGAGGGAGGGAAGCGGAGCAGGAGTTCGCCGGTGGGGTCGTGCAGGCTGGGGAAGCTCAGGGCGTGCGCCCGGACGAAGGACCGGGCCGCGGCCCGGTCCCGGTCCCGCGTGTTGATCCCGAGGAACCGGACCCCCTCGCCCCCGGTCTGCCGGCTGAGCCGCTCCAGGCCGTCGGCCTCCGCCCGGCAGGGTCCGCACCAGGAACCCCAGACGTTGAGGACGACGACCCGGCCCCGGAACCCGGCGAGGTCGACGGGTTTCCCGTCCAGGTCGTCGCCGGCCAGTGCGGGCGCCTGCTGGCGGGCACCGGGATCCACGACCGTCGCCCCGGCCGCGGCCCGTACGGCGCTCACCCGCCCGTACGGCGCCCCGCCGCCGGTACCGCCGATGGCGAGGACACCGCCGACCGCGACCGTCAGGCCGGCCCCGGCGAGGACGGCGGCGGAGAGCCGCCGACGCCCCGGGACCTGCGGGGCGGGTCGTCTCACGACGCCCACTGGCGCAGGAAGGCGTTGATGCCCTCCGAAGTCAGGGACGGGTTGCCCGTGACATGGGTATCGGTGCGCACCGTGCCGGACGGGGAGACCACGACCAGTACGGGCATCGTGTAGGTCCCGCCCGACGGGCTGTACTTGCGCAGCAGCGCGGAGTTGGCGGAGCTGTTGCCGCCGATGTCGACCTTGACCAGGTGGTACGAGGCCCCCAGGATCGCGGCGGTCTGCGACTGGCCGAACACCCTGTCGGCGGCCTTGCAGTTGCCGCACCAGTTCGCGCCGAAGTCGAGCAGCACCGTCCGCCCGTCCGCCTTGGCCGCGCGCAGCGCCGCGTCGATCTGCTTCTGCGCATCGGCCGAACCGTCGTAGCCGGGACCGGGTATTTTGGCCGGCTCGGGCGCGGCGGACGTACGGGGCGGCTTGGCCGGCGTCGCGGAACCGCTCCGGGCGCCCGTCGAGGGAGTCGGCGACGAGCTGGGCAGGGCGGTGGCCGACGCGGACGGTGAGGCCGACGCGGTCGGCGACGCCTCGGCGGACCCGGTCGCGGACGGCGTCCCGGAGGCGAGGGCCTGCGAGGACTGTCCGGCGGCGGACGGCGCGGCGGATCCGACGGGCTGGGAGGACGGCCCGCAGGCGGCCGTCAGGCCCGCCGCGACCACGGCCGCGGCCACCAGTGGCAGCCGCGCCCCCAGCGGCGCGGGGGAGCGGCGCGGGCTCGTACGGCGCTCGGCACGGACGGGTCGGAGCATGTCAGGACTCATGGCGAAGACACCCCAGGGCACGGTTCGGACTGCGGGAGGGCAGAACGCCCCCCTCGGCTCGGTGAAGCCGGCGGCCCCGACGGTCGGCCGGGGTGTCACGCCCCGGCGCCGAAGGCCGCTCGGCTGACGCGAGCATAGGACCGCGGCGGGCGGCCGGAACCGTATCGGCGCGATCTTGAGGTTGCCCTAAGGTGCCCTAAGGAAGAGCTCACCTTCCGCTTCGCCGGAACCCGGTCCATCAGCCCTACAACGTGGTGAAATGCGCGAAGGGGACCAGAAGGGCGCCCAGTCGTGCGGATCGGCCGGGACGGCCGAGGAGACCGGGCCTCAGAGCGACGATTCGCGGACGCTGGCCTTCGCCCCCGGGTCGACCGTCGCCGTGATCACCGACCGGTGGTCGGCGCTGGTGAACGTGACCGTGAGGGTGTCGTCCGCGTTCTGCGAGGTGGTGGCCTTGAACCCGAGGGCGGGGATCGCGGAGATGAGGCACACGCCCCGGCTCCCGTACCGCACGGTGGCCTTGCCGCCCTGCGAGGGGACGGTGTGCAGGCCCGCTCCGCCGTCCTCGCAGTCCACCGCCGGCTTCGGTGTGCTGGGCCGGGGGGTCTTCGAGGCCTTGGCCGGGGTGGGGGCCGTGGCCGAGGGGGAGGGCCGCTGCGACACCGTGGGCGAGGGGCTCGTGGACGCGGTCGGGGACGGCGGGCTCTGGCCCGCCTGCCAGGCCGGCGGCGTTTCGATGACCGTCGGGGCGGACCGCGCCACCGGGGGCGTGTGCCTGGTCGTGCCGACCACGAACTGGACCGTGAGCAGTACGGCAGTCACGCTGGTGGCCGTGCACGACAGCCATATGAACAGGTAGCGCGGAATTCGAGGCACGGCCCCATAGTGGCCGACGCGCCGGCCGACCTGTCACCCGTCCCCCGATGGGCGGCCGGTACCCCCGCCGGGGCAACGCCGACGTCCTCCGCACCCGTGTACGGGTCGGAGGACGTGGACGCCCGCTCGGCGGCCGGTGGGGGGTCGTTCTTGCGGCCGGCGGAGGTCTGTTCGCAAGGCGGGGGCCGGCTGCCGGGGGGTCGGCTACCTCGGGGTCCCGAAGTCCTGCGTCCACCACGGGCCGCCGTCGCCCTTGTGGACGCCTATGCCGATCTCCTTGAACGAGCAGTTGAGGATGTTCGCCCTGTGGCCGGAGCTGTTCATCCACGCCTTCATGACCGCGTCGGCGTCGGCCTGGCCGCGGGCTATGTTCTCGCCCAGGCCGGACCACGCGTATCCGGCGGCCTCGACGCGGCTGGTCATGGTGGATCCGTCGGGTCCGGTGTGGGACATGACGCCGCTGCGGGCCATCGTGTCGCTGTACGTGCGCGCGGCGGTGCTCAGCTTGGCGTTCACGGCCAGCGGACCGCATCCGGCAGCGGACCGCTCCTTGTTGACCAGGGCCAGAACCGCGGACTCGGAGTTGCCGTCCACGGTGCCGGAACCGCCGGAACCGCCCGAGCCGCCGGACCCGCCGCCCGTCGTGGTGCCGGGCTTGCGCGTGGTCTTGCCGCCCTCGCCCGACGCCGACTTGGCCGCAATGCTGCTCTCCGCCGCCTCGGGCTTCGTCGGAGCGGCGGATCCCGACGCCTCGGCGTCGGGCGTCCCGGACGGACTCGGGCTCGCCGACGCCGAGGCGTCGGCGGCGGGTGTGGAGGCGGCAGGGGTGGGGGTTCCCGTCGCGTCACCGGTGCCCGCCCTCGGGGACGCCGTACCGGCCGCGCCGTCGGCCCGCCGGTCCGCGCGGGCATCGCCGTCGGAGTCGGCCACCGCGACGCCGACCGCCACCGCCGCAGCCGCCGCGGTGACGGACAGGACGATGCGCGTACGCACCGTCTTCCTCCGCCGAGCCTCGACGCGGGACGGCGTTTCGGGACCGGGAGTTCGGCTGCGGCTCATGCCGGTAACACCTCACAGGAGAGGGGGAGGAGGGGAGTCCGCTCGAGCCTAGGCCGGTGATCAGCGAAAAGGGCCGCCGGGAGCGGTTCTTCAAGTTCCCTTAAGGAAGCCCGCAGGATCCACACAGGGACGAGCCCGGCATTCCGCCCGACTTCGGCCGAAGCGGCCGACGGCCCGGCGGGAGTGCGCCGGGCTGTGGGGGAGTTCGCCGGGCCGCGGGGGTAGTTCGGTGGTCAGGCCGCGAGGTGGTCCCGGGGGAGCTGTCCGAGGCGTTGCCTGCCGGTGCGTCAGGTTCTCGCCCTCGACGATGCCCGTGCCTCCACGCCCCTGCGGTCAGCCGTGCAGCAGCCTCGTCCAGTCCTGCGGAACCCGGCCGACCGGTCCCGGGGCCGGCTGGTCCGCCGGGTGGGCGGCCGGGGGCGCCAGCTCGGGCCCGGACTCGTACAGCTCGTTGGTGTCGTAGTCCCAGAACCACTCCTCGCCCGGCTCGAAGCTCTGCACCAGGGGATGGCCGGCGGACTTCCAGTGCGCGGTGGCGTGCTGGGCCGGCGAGGAGTCGCAGCAGCCGATGTGGCCGCACTGGGCGCAGCGCCGCAGGTGGAACCACCAGCCGCCCACGGCGTCGCACTCGGCGCAGCCGGTGCCGGTGGGCGGGACGCTCGGGTCGATTCCGTTGATGTCGCTCATGCCGGCTCCTCGGCGGTCTCGGATGCGGGGGAGGGCTCGGGGGCGGGGTCCGGGGCCGTCAGCGGCAGCAGTACCTGGAACCGGGTGTCGCCTGGTACGGACTCGACCTGGAGGCTGCCGTGGTGCTTGCTGACCACGATCCGCCAGGAGATGTCGAGGCCGAGACCGGTGCCCTCGCCGACCGGCTTGGTGGTGAAGAAGGGATCGAAGATGCGGCTGCGGATGTCCGGCGGGATGCCGGGGCCGGTGTCGCGGAACTCCACCAGCAGCCGGTCGCCCTCCCGCGCCGTGCGGACCGTCAGCGTGCCTTCGCCGCCGGTGCTCCCGATGGCGAAGACGGCGTTGTCGATGAGGTTCGTCCAGACCTGGTTGAGCTCCGCCGGGTACGCGGGCACGTCCGGCACCGAGCGGTCGTACTCCTTGACCACCCGCACCCGGGAGCCGATCTTGCCGGACAGCATCAGCAGCGTGCTGTCGAGGAGTTCGTGGACGTCGACGACCCGGTGCGGCGCGCGGTCCAGTTGCGAGTACTGCTTGGCCGCGTCCACGAGGTGGGAGATGCGGGTGGTGGAGTCGTCGATCTCGTCCATCAGCAGCTCTGTCTCGACCGAGTAGTTGAGCCAGCCGATGGCCGACGGCAGGATCTCCTCGGCCACGGTCGCCGCGACCTGCTCCAGCCAGTCCGTGTCCAGCCCCGCCTGCACGAAGGTCGGCGCGATCCGCCAGCCCTCCGCAATGCCGTGGTCGTCGAGCCAGTCGGCGAGTTCGTCCTCCCGGTCGGAGGCTTCCAGCGGGCTGAGCGCCGTTGCCTTCGCGACGCGCTCCACGGTGCGCTCCTGGATCTCGATGAGATCGGCGATCACCTCGCGCGAGTACCGGCCCTGGGAGATGTGGGCCAGCTTGTGCCGCATCTTGCCGACCCGTTCCCGCAGCGTCGCGGTGGCCCGGACGGCGGCCGCGGCCGGGTTGTTGAGCTCGTGGGTGAGCCCGGCGGACAACGACCCCAGCGCCAGCAGCCGTTCGCGCTGCCCGATGGCCCGCTGGGTGTTCCTCGAACCGAAGAACAGCCCCTCGAGCAGGTGCGCCGCCATCGGGAACCAGTCCCGCATGACGTCCGCGAAGGACTGCGCGGGCAGCACGAAGAACCGCGTCGGCTCCGTCACCCGCATCGAGTTGGTGTACGTCTGCGGCACGCGGTCGCCCAGGTACGCCTGCATGGCTCCCGCGTACACACCGCGCTGCGAGGTGCGGCTCACCTCGACGTCGTCGCCGCCGACCCGGCGCGACAGTACGACGGTGCCCTCGATCATCACGTAGAAGCAGGTGGCCGGGTCGCCCTCGGTGTACACCGGGCCGGCTTCGAAGCGCTCCACCCGCCCCTCGCCGCACAGCCGCCCGAGCTGCTCCGGGGAGAGCTTCTCGAACAGGAACAGCGAGGCGATCTCCCGCGGGCTGCACGGCATGAGCTGCCCGCTCATGACTGTTCCAGGTACCGGTGGACGAGCATCACGGCCATGGCTCCCTCTCCTACGGCGGACGCGACGCGCTTCGCGGACCGGGCGCGTGCGTCGCCCGCCACGAACACGCCGGGAATGTTGGTCTCCAGGTGGTACGGCGGCCGGTCCAGCTCCCACTCGGCCGGCGGCCGCCCGTCCGGCGTGAGGTCCGGCCCGGCCAGGATGAAACCGTGCTCGTCGCGCAGCACCGTGCCGTCCAGCCAGTCCGTCAGCGGGGCCGCGCCGATGAAGACGAACATCCACTGGGCGTCGACGAGTTCGGTCGCACCGCTGTCCACGTCCCGCAGGGTGAGCTGCTCCAGGTGTCCCTCGCCGTGCGCCGCCCCGACCTCGGTCCGGGTCCGCACCGTGATGTTCGGCGCCTCCTCGATCTGCTGGACCAGGTAGTACGACATCGACGCCCTCAGGGACTCCCCGCGCACCAGCAGCGTCACCGACTTAGCACCCCGCGCCAGGTACATCGCCGCCTGCCCCGCCGAGTTGGCGCCGCCCACGATGTACACGTCCTCCCCCTGGCAGGAGGACGCCTCGGTGAGCGAGGAGCCGTAGTACACCCCGCGGCCGGTCAGGTCGTCGCAGCCCGGAGCCCGGAGCTGCCGGTACGTCACACCGGTCGCCAGGATGACGCTCTGCGCGGCGACCGCCGAGCCGTCGGAGAAGCGCACGACACGTGCCGCCCCGTTGACCTCCAGCCCCGTGACCTCGCGCGCCGTGAGGATCTCGGCGCCGAAGCGGCCGGCCTGGCGGCGGGCGCGCTCCGTGAGCTGCCCACCCGACACGCCGTCCGGGAAGCCGAGGTAGTTCTCGATGCGGGAACTCTGGCCGGCCTGCCCGCCCGTCGCCGACCTCTCGACCAGTACGGTCCGCAGCCCCTCGGAGGCCCCGTACACCGCCGCGCCGAGCCCGGCCGGGCCGCCGCCGATCACGACGAGGTCGTAGAAGTCGGCCGTCGGCGTCGTCGCGAGCCCCACGTGGGCGGCCAGTTCGGGCGCATCCGGCTCGATCAGCACGGTGCCGCCCGGTGTGACCACCAGGGGCAGCCGCTGTCCGTCGGCGCCGGCGGCCTCCAGCAGCCGCCGTCCCTCGGGCTCGTCGGAGGAGTACCAGCGGTACGGCACCTGGTTGCGGGCCAGGAACTCCCGCACGTACGAGGAACGCGCCGACCAGCGGTGCCCGACCACCTTGGTCGAGGGCACCGGCCGGTAGTCGCTGGCGCGCCAGGCCGTGAGCAGATCGTCCAGGACCGGGTAGAGCTTTTCCTCCGGCGGGTCCCACGGCTTGAGCAGGTAGTGGTCGAGGTCGACGACGTTGATCGCGTCGATCGCCGCGTTGGTGTCGGCGTACGCGGTCAGCAGCACGCGCCGCGCGCCCGGGTACACGCCGAGGGCCTGCTCGAGGAACTCGATGCCGTTCATCTGCGGCATGCGGTAGTCGGCGAGGATCACCGCCACCAGGTCGCCCCGCAGCTTCAGCTCGCGCAGCGCCTCCAGCGCGGACTCGCCGGACTCGGCGCGCACGATCCGGTATCCGGCGCCGTAGTGGCGCCGCAGGTCACGGGCGATGGCCCGGGAGACTCCCGGGTCGTCGTCCACGGTCAGGATGACGGTCCGCGCTGTGTCGGCGGGCTGTGCCATACGTCTCCACCCCGAGTGGTCTGGGCGGGCAGCCGGGCGGGGCGCCCGCGCCGGTTCCCGCCCATCGTATGTTCGATCGTCCGGGACCGCCCCGGGACGCCGCGGGGATCCCCGGGGCCCCGGCCCGGGGCCGGCCCGGGACGCCGCGGGCCGTGCGCTCCGGGTACCCGCCCGGTCGCACCTGGTCAGCGAATGGTCGTCCCCGCCTTGACCCATCCGTCGCCGCCGAGGGGGAACTGCCGGCCGCCGGTGTGTACTACGACAGCTCGCTCACGGTCACGTACTGGCAGCAGGAGATCGGGGACGCACTCGGCTCAGGCGCCGAGGCGGACGGTCGTCAGTCCACGTTCACACCGGACCGGGCATGCCGGCGTGAACGGTCCGCGGTCCGCCGGAATTCGAGCGGATTCCGGCGTCGCGGCTTCAGCGGTAATCCTGGTAGATCGCCGGCGGGGGCGGTTGGTGGTCCTGCGGGTGGAACGGGGGAGGGTACGCCCAGGCGGGGTCGCCGACGTGGCCCGCGCCCGGCGCCGGTACCTCTTCCGGTACGTATGCCTGTGCCGTTACGGGCCCCTGTGCCGGTACGTACGCCTGTGCCGGTACGGGCGCCGGGGATTCCGTCGTGCCGAGGGGGACCTGGAGACTGCCGTACCGCTCCATCCGCTGCCAGCGCAGGCGGGATCCGGCGATGGCGGTGAAGACGGACTGGATGACCACGAGGTACATCAGCTGGCGGTAGACGAACTGCTGGAGCGGGAGGCTCCAGAGCGGTCCGGGCCGCTCGTCGTCGAGGCGGAACGCGTACAGCCCCATCAGCACTTGCAGGAGCAGGAACGCCGTCCACAGGCCGACGATGCGCAGCGGGTCGAGGAAGACCAGGCCGTAGACCGCGAACACGTCGACGACGGGGGCGAGCAGGGGCAGCAGGACCTGGAACATCAGGAGGTAGATCAGCCCGCGCCGGCCGAGCTTGCCCGCCTGGCCCCGCTGGGTGAGGGCGCCCCGGTGCTTCCACATGGCCTGCAGGGTGCCGTAGCACCAGCGGTAGCGTTGCTTCCACAAGGCGCCCAGTGAGGCCGGTGCCTCGGTCCACGCCTTGGCGCGCTCCTCGTAGACGACCCGCCAGCCATCGCGGCACAGGGCCATGGTGAGATCGGTGTCCTCGGCGAGGGTGATGTCGCTGACGCCGCCGACGCGCAGCAGTGCCTCGCGCCGGAAGGCGCCGACGGCGCCGGGGACGGTGGGCATGCATTCGGCGAGGTCGAACAGGCGGCGGTCGAGGTTGAAGCCGACGACGTACTCGATGTGCTGCCAGCGTCCGAGCAGGCCGCCCCGGTTGACGACCTTGGCATTGCCGGAGACGGCGCCGACGCGGCGGTTGGCGAAGGGCTGGATGATCATACGGACGGCGTCCGGTTCGAAGACGGTGTCGCCGTCGACCATCACGAGGAGGTTGCACGAGGCCGCGGCGATGCCGGTGTTGAGCGCGGCCGGCTTTCCGGCGTTCTGCTGCCGGATCACGCGCACTCCCGGCAGCCGCAGGGCCTCCACGATGTCGGCGGTGCCGTCCGTCGAGCCGTCGTCGACGACGATGATCTCGACAGGATGGTCGGAGGCGAGGAGGGAGCGGACGGCCGCCTCGATGCCGGCGCTCTCGTTGTAGGCGGGGACGATGATGCTGACGGGCTCGGTGACCGGCGCCCCCCAGGGCTTGCGGCGCATCCGTACGTGGCGGCGGGCGGCGACGAACACGGCGATCGCACGCAGCAGGCTGATCGCGCCCGCGGCCCACAGGAGCCAGGAGATGCCGTCCAGGATCCAGTCACTGGTGCGCAGCGCGGTGATCAGGGCGAGTCCCTGCCACTGCTCGGCCGTCCCCGCCGGCTGCACCGTCTCGGGGAGTGCGACGGCGTCGCCGACGGTGGCGAACGCGAATCCGGAGGCCTTGAGCTTCGGCAGGAGCTGCTCGAGCGCGGTGACGGTCTGCGACCGGTCCCCGCCCGCGTCGTGCATCAGGAGGATCTGTCCGCCGTTGTCCTCGGGGGTGGCGTTGGCCACGATCTGTGCGACGCCCGGCCGGCGCCAGTCCTCGCTGTCGCGGGTCGTGAGGACGGTGAGGTAGCCCTCCTGGCCCGCCTGGACGACCGCGTCGAAGTCGGCGTCGGTGAGCGCGCCGGCGGTGGAGGAGTACGGCGGGCGCAGCAGCGGAGTGGTGACTCCGGCGGCCCCGGCGATGGCGAGCTGCGTCTCGCGCAGTTCCAGGGAGCGCCGCCACGGGGACGCGGCGCCCAGGTTGGTGTGGGTGAAGCTGTGCAGTCCGATCTGGTGGCCCTCGGAAACGATCCGCCGGGCGAGGTCGGGATGCTCGGCGACGCGGGCGCCGACGGTGAAGAACGTGGCGTGCACGTCATTGCGGCGCAGGACGTCGAGGATCTTCGGCGTCCAGACCGGGTCGGGGCCGTCGTCGAAGGTCAGGGCGATGGTGCGGGCGGCCGGGGTGGCGGTGCGGCCTGCAGCTCCCTCGATCACCGGGCCGCCGGAGGCGATCTGCGCCGGCACGGAGGAAGCCGGCCCCCGGCCGCGGACCGACCCGTCGGCGGAGCTGTCGAACAGGTGCTGGGTGTACCCCTGGAGCAGCAGGGCCGCCGAGAGGGTGAGGACCAGCGTCGTGAGGAGCAGCCAGTGCGTGCGCAGCGGGACGTTGCGTACGGTGCCGTGCCGGCCGCGGGCCTGGCGACGACGGGGATTCTTGGACAAGGGGAGCGCTTCCTGCCTGGCGGTGCGGAACTCAGGGATGGGCGGTGGGCTTGCCGCCCTGGCCCGGTGCGGAAGTGGAACGGCCGCGCGCCCCGCCACCCGGTGAAGGGCGGGCGCCGCCGGGGGAGGCGGTCGGGCTGCCGACCGGGGCGCCTGTCGGCCCTGCCGCGGACGGGCTGCCGGAGGTGGCGGACGAGGGCGCGGTGGCGGTCGCGCCGGACGGCTGGGGGCTCCGGGTCCGGTTCGCCGCCTTGCCGCCGGAGGGGCTCGGCGTGGACCCCGCCGCCGGGTCCTTGGCCTTGGGGCTCTGCGGTGCCTGCGCGGAGGGGAGGAACGGTGACCGGACCGTGGGGCCGCCCATGACGGTGCTGATGAGCAGGACGACGTAGGCCGCGGCCGGGATGACCAGCAGACGGCCCATCCGGCGCACTCGGCGCTGCCTGCGCCCCGAGCTGTCCACGAAGACCGGGCTCGCCTCGGGTACGTACGGCGGCAGGGTGTCCGGTACGCCGGGGGCGCCCGTGTCGGCGAGAGGGATCGGCACGGTTTCCTCGGCCGGGTTGCCAGGTCGTCGGTGCATCGGTGGAGGGCCTCTACGGATAGGAGGTTCGAAAGCCGGTCGGGTGGTGGTACCGCCCCGCCCACCGGCCCGGGCGTGGGAGGCGGGTTCATCCCCTGGGGTGCGGGGTCGGGTCACCGCCTGAGTCGGGAGGGACTCCGGGCCTGCCGTCCGGGGGACCGGTCGGATGGCTGTCGGGCGCGTTCGGTGTGTGGCCGGCGCCGGGACCGGCGGGCCGGTTGTCCGGCGGCTGGGGCCGGGACGTCGGACGCCCGCTCGGCCGGGACTCTGCCGGGCGGTCCGTGGCAGCGGGTGCGGCGCCAGGACTGCTGGGGGCTGCCAGGACCGGGGCGCAGTATTCCGGGATGCCGTCCGGGCCCCCGGCCGCCGTGACCAGGACGGCGAAACGGGGCTCGGCCGGTGCCTCGCCGGGATGCGCGTCGCGCGCCCTTCCGTATGCGCGGCAGAGTTCCGCCAGGTCGGCCGCCAGGGGCGCCGCCGTACGACCGGCCGCGTTCGGGCGGGCGGCCGGGGAAGGGGAGGCCGCGACGGCCGCCTCGGCCCGCGTCGGCCGGTCGTCGTCCGGGCCGCCACCGAGCGCTGCGGGCAGGTGGCCGGTGCCGGCCGCCACGGCGACGCCGCCGAGCGCGGTGGCGGCGGCAGCGGCCGCGACCTTCGCGCTCAGGACCTTCGCGAGGGCCGACGTGGCCATCGGCTGCCTCCGGGGGCGTTGTGGAACAGGAACAGGGGCAGGTGCGAGCTGAGCCGCCCGGAACGCCGCCCGCGCCGCCTGCTCGCCGGACAGCTCCGCCTCCGACGCGGGTGCGGCGGCGGCGGAGAGCAGCCCCGCGAGGGCTTCGTGGCCGTCCTGCGCGCCGGCCACCTGCCCGCCGAGCAACTGCTCGGCCGTGTCGTGGTCGATACGCCGGGATCGGTTGGTGCTCATCTCATGCCCTTCAGCGCTGGTGCCTTCGCCGGTGTCACTCCCGGGGCCGATTTTTTTTCCGGGGACTTCGACACGTCCGGTTCCGTGGGGGTCCCTGGGCCTCGCGGCGGCGCTGCGAGACGCTTCGCGAGCTTGCGCAGACCGCGATGGGAGGCCATCCGTACCGCGCCCGACCGCTTGCCGAGCACCCGCGCGGCAGTCTCCGCGTCGAGGTCCATGACCACCCGCAGCAGCACGGCCTCGGCCTGGTCGCGGGGCAGTGCGGCGATGAGGGCCAAGGCCGCCGTGGTCCCGATGCCGGCGAGAGCGGCGCCCTCGGTGTCGTCGGCCGCGGGCCGGTCGCCCAGCAGGTCCTCCACCGGCACGCTGCTGACCGGCCGCCGGCGCCGGGACCTCAGCAGGTCCAGCGCCCGGTTCCGGCCTATCGTCGCCACCCAGCCGCGGAATCCGTCGTAGTCCCCCTGGAACGATGCCAGGTCCCGGGCGATCTGCAGCCACGTCTCGGAGGCCACGTCCTCCGCTTCGGCGCCGACGAGGACGCCCAGATAACGCAGGAGGCCGGGCTGCACCGCCCGGAACAGCTCGCCGAACGCCGCCTCATCGCCTTCCTGGGCGGCTCTGACCCGTAGGGACATGTCCGTGGGAGCGCGTGGGGCCGGCACTCCCGGGCTGTCCGTCTCGTTCTCGGCCTCGCCGAACTGTTCCGCATTGCGCACCGGGACATCATCCTGGACGGCCGGCGCAGACCCGGCCGATGTGCGGGATGTGGCATTTGTTTGGATATGTCACCAGGTGTGTGGCGGATCACCGCCGCGGTGCCGGCAGGGGCAGCCCCCGGCCGGCACCTGGCCCGGTCAGTACAGCGAGACCTTGTACTTGGCGAGCGCCTCGGGCACGGGCTGGTAGAACGTCGTTCCTCCGGTGCTGCAGTTGCCGCTGCCGCCGGAGGTGATGCCGAGCGCCTTCGTGCCGTCGTACAGCGCGCCGCCGGAGTCGCCCGGCTCGGCGCAGACGTTCGTCTGGATCATGCCGCGGACCGTGCCGCCGCCGCTGTAGTGGACGGTCGCGTTCAGTGCGGTGACGGTTCCGCTCTTGGTGCCGGTGGTGGAGCCGCTGCGCTTGACCGGCTCCCCGACGTACGCGGTGCCGGCCGTGAAGCCCCCCGCGTGGCTCAGCGAGGTGTTGTCGTAACGGACGAGTGCGTAGTCACTGCCGGGAAAGGTGGAGCCCACGGTCGGGCCGATGAGGGTGCTCTGCGCAGAGTTGGCGTACCACGTCTTGACCACGTTGCCGCAGTGGCCGGCAGTGAGGAAGTAGTACGTGCTGCCGCTGACCACGTTGAACCCCAGCGAACAGCGGTACCCGCTTCCGTAGATGGCATCGCCGGCACCGAGGAGCCGGCTGAAGGTTCCCGGGGTGCGCTCGATGCGCAGTGCGCCGGCGTCGGCGCCCGCCGCGTTCCTGATCTTCGCGAGGCCGGCGGTGGAGACCGTGCTGTCGGCGGTCACGACGACGCGCCCGGTGGCCTGGTCCACGTGCCATGCGGTGCCGCCGACGTCCGCGTTGAGCACGGCCTGGTCGACGGTCTCGAGTTGTGCCGAGCTGTAGGTCCGGAGGGGGGCTGCTTCGGCCTGCGGAAGGGTGAGTGCGATGGCGGCGAGCAGCCCGGCGGCGAGCGCGGCGAGCCTGCTCCGTCGTGCGCTGCCGGTGCAGGGGGTGATGCGCGTGATCCTCACTGATCTCCTCCTAGGAGCGTGCGGCCCCGGGGGTCGGGGGCCTGTGAGGCGCAACAGGAATTTGGCGTGTTCCTGCCAAGCGCTGGTGGGAGTATGCGCACAAGCGCCGCCGTCCACAAGGGTGTCCGGGGGTGCCGCAGGTCGCCCCGTTGTGGCGATCTCGCGTGACATTGCTCACCGGCCCCGCCCGTCGATCGGCCTGCCGCGCGGCCCTTTCGCGATATGGGGCAACGTTCCGCGGTCGACAAAAGGGACAATTAGGGGTGTATTGCCTATTCAACTTGGTTCCCGACATAAGCCCCTTGAGGGTGTGTCAGTCACAAACCCGCGAGGCATAATCGGCCCCGGTCGTCACCGGAAGCAGTGGAGCCATCGGGACATCGACCGACCTCCCAGGCGGAATTCCGCACCGGACCGACCCTCAAGGCGCTGTACATGTCCCTGGCCAGCCGCACCCGCATCGCGGCCCTGCTCGCCGCGGCCTCCGTCGGCGTCGCCGGCGTGACGACCTGGGCCTACGGATACGGGACCGGCCGGCAGCAGGCGGCCCCCGAGGCGGTCGTCCGGCCGAGTGTGACCGAGGGCTCGGCCCTCCAGGTCGTCGCACACCCCGACGACGACCTCTTCTTCATGAACCCCGACCTGAGCCGCTCCATATCGACGGGCATCAAGGTAACCACCGTCTACCTGACCTCCGGCGAGTCCGACGGCAGGAACGAGGCCCACAGCCCGCACCTCGAGGACGCCGCCGGGCCCGCCGACCGCGCCGCCTACGCGGAGGCCCGGCAGAACGGCATCCGCGGCGCCTACGCCCAGATGGCCACCGGTGACCGCACCAGCGCCTGGCAGCGGAAGTCCGTGCCCACCGCCGGCGGGGGCAGCGCCGAGGTGGACGTCCTCGTCGCCAGGCCCGAGGTCAACCTGGTGTGGATGCAGCTCCGTGAGGCCCGCAGCATCTCCGGCGACAATCCGGACAGCATGCGCGGTCTGTGGGACGGCCGGATACCCGCCCTGGGCGCCCAGCTGGCCTCCGGGACGCCGGTCAAGCAGGCGTTCTCGTACACCAAGGACCAGGCGATAGCCGCCATCGCGGACGTGTTCGCGCTCTACCGGCCGACGACGATACGGACGCAGGACCCGACCCCCGGCAGGTCGGAGGGCGGCACCTTCCTCGACCACCAGGACCACATGTACGGCGCCCGCTTCGTCCAGGCCGCCGCCGAACGCTACGCGCAGTCCACGGACCGGCCGCACTTCTCGGTCCAGAACTACATGAGCTACCCGAACAGCTCGCTGCCGCCGACGCTCGACCCGCAGACGGCCGAGGAGAAGCTCGGCTACCTCAAGACCTACGCCTGGACGGACCACGAGGACTGGTGCGGCAGCCCCGCCGGGTGCGGCGACCGCAAGACCGCGACCAGGCCCACCGGCGCCGGCTGGAGCCAGACCATCCGCTACAGCCGCGGTGACGGCACCTCCTGGATGACCGAAGGCGTCCCCGGACGGCTCTGGGCCTTCGCCGTGCTGGACGGCCGGATGGCGTACTGGTCGCGCAGCGGCCCGCAGGCCCCCTGGCAGGGCCCCCGGTTCCTGCCCGACGCCGGACCCGGCACCGGGATCGACGCCGGCGCGACGGCGGTCCGGCTCCCCGACGGCAGGATCGCGGTGTTCGCCACCCGCACCACCCTGGGCACCAAGCCCCGGGACTACGGCCGGGACATCGTCTACGCCGTCCAGACCAAGGCCGACGGCGCATTCGGCCCGTGGCAGTCGCTGGGCACCCCGGACACCACCGACAGGTCCGTCACCTCGGCGATCAGCGGACCGGCCGTCGCAGTGGACCCGGCCGGCCGGATGACGGTGTACGTACGCGACTCCAGGCGTACGCTGCGCGCCCGGGCCCAGACGGCCCCGGACGGCGCCTTCGGCGCATGGCAGGCCCTGGGCGGCGCCGGCCTCCTGGGCGATCCGGTCACCGCGACCGACGGCTCGGGGCGGCGGCACGTGTACGCGGCGACGGCCGGCTCCGTACTGGCCTGGGTCCAGCCGACGCCGGGTGCCCCGTTCGGCGGCCCCTTCCCGACCGGGCTGCCCCAGACGACGGGCGTGCTCTCGGTGCGCCCGGAGGGCGACGGGGTCCGGCTGTTCTTCCGCCGCCCCGGCACGGGCGCCGTCGGTACGAGCCTGGCCGCCGCGGGCGGGCCCGCGCCGCAGTTCTCCCGGGTCGCCGCGGCCGGCGGTCTCGGCGGGTACGGCGCGGTGGGCGTCGCGGGCCACGTGCTCGCGGGCCGCGCTGGCGCGGGGACGGTCAGCGTGGCGGGCACGGACGGCCCGCAGTCCTGGCAGGAGTCCCAGATGCTGTACACGGGTGCCCCGGCAGGCGTGGCCGACTGGGGGGCCGGTACGGCCGTCGCGGCGGCCCTCGGCCTGGACGCCGATCTGCACATCGTCACGACGCTTCCCGCAGCCGGGTCCGAGCAGACCGCAGGCCGGACCCCCACCCCCTGGCACCGGGCGGTCCAGCCCTCGACTCTCGCGCAGGCCGCGCGCCAGCCGCGGCAGTGACCTGCGCCGCGCCGTGCACCCGCGGCCCCTGGGCCGCCGGGTGGCAGCGCGGATCGGGGCGGGTGAGGATGGCGGCCAAGGCCACCTCGCCGGGCAATGGCGTGTACACCGCCTCGCCGGCGACGGCGGCCGCACTCTGACCCTCGGGCGATCGGGGCTCACATGGCTCCTCTCTTCCTCTCGCACAGCCGCATACGCATACGCATACGCACAGGCACACGCATGCGCGGGGGAGGGGGAACGGTCCGCGCCGTGGCCGCCCTCACGGCCCTCACCGCCCTCGCGACCGGATGCAGGCACGACACGGCGCCCGCCTGGGAGTACCCGGAGCTCGGCACGACCTTGAGATCGCTGTCCCACGACCTGGACGAGGACTGCGCCGAGACGGACCCTGCGAGATGCCTGGACGGACTCGACCGGCTCGGCATACTGGCGGAACGCGCCTTCGCCGAGGTCCTCGACCACAAGCTTCTCGCCCACGGATACGTGGCGGCGATGAACGACCTGGCCGGAGCGAGGCGGCTCCGCCTCGCCGCCGCGCACGAGGCGCGGGCCCGGCACGATCCGCGCTACCTCCCCCTCAGGCGTGCGGTGCACGCGGAGCGGCTCGCGTACCGGCGCCTCCTCGCCGAGCTGGAAAGCCTCCGCACCGCCCCGCCCCCGGGTGACGGGACGCAGCCCGTCTGAGGCGGCGCCCGGAGCGCGTGACGGTTACCGGGCCCGCAAGGGTGGTGTGGGGAGGGGCTTGCCGTCGAGCGCCACCAGGGCGAGGACGGTGATCGAGCCCGTCCAGGCCAGCGGTGCGACCGACGAGGGCCTGCCCGCCCGGTTCACCTTCTCGGGCAGCTCCCCGAGCGAGTTCCGTTTGGAGAGGACCCAGTCCAGGACCTGCCTGGCCTTCGCCGTCTGCCCCGTCCCGGCCCATGCGAGGGCGAAGAACGAGGTACTGGGCGTCCAGGCGTTCCCGCCCCAGGGCGCGGTCGGATCGTTCCCCGGCGTGAGTCCGCCGTTGGGCAGGAGCAGCGCCTTGTGCGTGTCGTCGAGCGCCCGGGGCAGGTCGGCCGGAGCGGCGTTGAAAGGCGGCGCCATGAACGCCACCGCGCTGTCGTGTCCGTGCTGTCCGTCGACGGTGCGCTGGTAACCGAGGGGTGCGAACCTCTTGGATATCCCGGACGAGAGCCGCCCGGCGGCAGCGGTCCAGCGTGCCGCATCGTCCGGCCGGTTCAGCGCTCGCGCGAGGTCCGCGGAGGCGTTGAGCCCGGCGAGCAGGGGCGCTGCCGTACCGATGTTCGGCGTGGTCGTCATCAGCTCCCAGTAGTCCGGGGAGGCCGGGGGCAGCCCGTCCGCCCCCAGGGAGGCCGCCGCGCGGTCGGCCGCCTTGCGGACCATCGGGTAGAGGCCGGCCAGCCGGGTGTGCCGGGTGGTGCGGGGCGCGGTCTGGTACCACTGCCAAGTGGCCCAGGGAACCCAGCCGTTGGCGTCGAGCTGCCAGCGCCTGCCGTCCGGCGGTCCGGAGCCGTCGAGTTTCGTCCGCGCTTCCCAGGTGCCGTCCTTCCGCTGGGTCGCGGCGCTGTAGCGGAGGATCCGGTACGCCTCGGCCTCGTGGCCGGTGTGGGCGAACGCGGCGGAGGCGAAGCTGGAGTCACGCGGCCAGGAGTACATCCAGCCGGGCGTCCACCCCGCCGCCACGGCGCCGTTCGGCCGGAGCAGTGCGCGCATGGTCAGCAGGGCCCGCTCGGCCGCCGCACGCTGTGCGGGCGAGCCGCCCGGGATCCGGCCGGCCGCCAGCCAGGCGCGGCTCTGCGCGATCTGCTGCCGGGCCGTCGGATCGTCGAGGGCCACCACGGCCGACGCCGTCCTGCCGGCGGGCATGTACTTCCACCGGCCGGACGGCAACCGCAGTACGTTGCTCCGCTCGACGTACCGCGCGCCCTGGGCGATGGCCGGTGTGACGCCCTCGGTGGCGGTCGTGTTGGAAAGGAGCCCGACCGTGGGGGCGGCGAGGACCGACAGGGGCGCGTAGTTGCCCTCGGCATCACCACGGCTGTGGTGTCCCGGCGGCCTGACGAGGAACACCGGCCGTTCTTCGCCGGAGCGCCGGCCGGCAGGGGCTCCGGCGACACAGACGGGAAGGGCGACGCTCGCGAGGGACGCCGCGACGACCGCCCAGCGAACGAGCCGGACAGCAGGCATCGCCACTCCCTCCGTCGGGCTTCCGTGAGCTCCCTGCGCGTCTCCGTGCGTACCGTGCATGTGCGGGTGCGCGGAACTCCGGAATTCCCATCGTGGCCGACCTCTCCGGAGCCCGCCACGGCATGCCCGCCGCCCGGGTGACCGGGAGACCTCGGGCCACCTCGCGTCACCGCATGGCGTAACAGCCGTCGCGGGGACGGAGGCCGCCGCAAAGGATGGGTGAATGAGCACTGCTCCGTTGCTGTCCGAGGGCGAGGGCCGTCGAACGCAGTCCCCCGGAGCGGACGGCCGGGGAAGCCGCCGTCGCCCGCCGGTCCGCGGGCTCCTGCTGGGCGCGGGCGGGACCCTCGTGGCGGCGGCCGGGGCCCTGGTCGCCGTCGGGTGCTTCCTCGGGCTCTACGTACGGCCCGCATCGGACGACTGGTGCGCCGCCTGGAAATCCCGTGACCTGGGAGTCCTCGGCATCACGTCCGACTTCTACACGACCCAGAACGGCCGGGTCGCCAATGCCTTCCTGAGCGGCGTCATCTATGGCGACGGACTCGCTGGGGTCAAGGTCCTGCCGACCGTCATGGCCGTCACGTTCACGGTCGGTCTGGTGCTGCTCGGCTGCCGGTTCGTCCGGTTGCTCGGGGGAAGACCACCGATATTGGCCCTGTTCGCCTGCTCCCTGGCCATCCAGGCACTGCTCTACTACGCCGGAACGCGCAGTTATCAAGTCCTGTTGTGGGCTCCTGCCACCATTTCCCACACCATTCCCAGTGTCGTCGGCGTGTGGGCGCTCCTGCTGGCCCTCTGGACCGTCCGCCAACCCCGTACCGCCGTACGCGCAGGGGGATGTGCCGCCGGCTTTCTCATCGCGCTCGGGCTCGGCACCCTGAGCGAACCGTTCGCCCTCGTCAGCGGTCTGCTCGCGGCCGGAGCCGCCCTGCTGGCCGTGCCTCGCCTCAAACTGGCGCAGACCTGGCACCCGTTCACCTGGTGCGTGCTGTGGTGCGCCGGACTCGTCTGCGGTCTGGTCGTGCTCTACACCTCCCCCGGCGCCCGGTGGCGCCGCGCCCAGCAGCCCGACGGGGAGTCCGTGCTCTCCGCGCGCGAACTCAGGGCCACCTTCCAGGACTGGCTGCACATGTGGGACTCCGTCACGGGCCAGTGGGCCTACCTCGGAGCCGCAGCCGCCGGCGTCCTCCTCGGCTGGGGAGCCGGCCTGCGGGCACCTGCACCCGGGCGGCGGCAGTGGCAATGGCGCCGGTCCGCCCCGCGGAAGATGCAGATCGCCGTGCTGCTGCTCCCCGTGCCGGTGGTCGTCCTGGGGTCGTTCGCCGTGGTGCTGGGCCTGCGCAGCGGCTACGGCCCGAGCGGGTGGACGTACGCCCGCACCTGGACGAACTACCTCGTACCGATGGAACTGGCCCTGTGCGTCTACGGAGCCCTGCTGGGGGAGTGGGCCGGCCGCTCCCTGGCCCGCCGACGCGCCTCGGCCGTGGTCGTCCCGGCCGGCATCGTGGCCGCGGGCGGCCTGGCGCTGGCAGCGCTGGCGGTACTCGTCCCGAGTGTCCAGCAGCTCACCACGGCCACGGTCACCCGTGCCGCGGCCTGGGACGCGCAGAACTCCCGCATCCGGACCGAGGCCGCGCAGGGCGCCACCGATGTCGGATACCGGCCCCTGTACATCGGGAGCCTGGCCGAGCCCTTCTTCACGTCCGACTACACGCGGGACTGGGTCGCCGGCTGCGTCTCGAAGTGGTACGGCATCGACCGGATCCACCGCCTCTGAGCCGGTGTCCTGCGCAGGCCGGACGGGCGGTACGCCGGTTCCGGACCGGCCGGCAACCGCCCCCGGGCACCCGTTGGACCGATCACCGGGGTGTCCACGTGCCAGGGCGCGGCAGGGTCGCCAAGGATGCGGGCATGCCTCTTTCCCTCTCCTTCTCCCCCCGCGCCCTCCTCCCGTTCGTGGCCGCCGTCGCCCTGCCGGCCACCGCCTCCTCGTCGGTGGCCGGCGCGGCCGAAGCGTGCGGTTCGATCATCACCGCGCCGCTCGCCCGCCCCGTCCCCGCCGACGACCCGTGCCCCGGCACCGACCCCGTCGTGTGCCGCATCCGCGTCCTGCCGATGGACGAGAAGGTCGAGGCCCAGCGGACCCGGATGAGCTACCACGGGCTCCTCGAGGACATGCACCGTACGGAGGCCGACATGCGCGCGGCCGGGGCCACCGACGAGGAGATCGCCCGGGAGCTGGTCGACATGCGCAACCAGGCCAAGGCGATCACCCGGGCCGGCATGACCCCGGAGGAGGTCCGCATCCTGGAGGAGCGCAACACCGCCAAGTACGGCAACCCGCTCGGCCCCACCGCGGACCAGCTCTACGCCAAGTACGGCTCCTGGCAGCAGGTCACCGACGCCTCGATGCGGACCAGTTACGCCGTCGCCCGCGAACTCAGCCTCGAGTACCGGCCCTGCCCGGTCTAAGGGGCGTCCGCGCGGCCGAGCGGGCCGGCCGCATTGGTGTCGAGGATCATCGCGGTCTCCTCCGGGGTGAGCCCGGCGTCGGCGATGCAGTCCACGGCCCGCAGGAAGACCTCCCCGTCCTCGTACGGGAAGTCCGTGCCGAGGACGAGGCGGTCCGCCCCGAAGGCCGCGGCCGCAGCGGCCGGTCGACCGGCGCTCCGGCCATCCAGGTCATGGCGTGCTCGGTGATCGGCGGGCTGCCGGCTCCCTCGCCGGCCGGGTGGATGCACAGGGAGGGCGCCGCGCCGCTCGAGCTCCTCGTGGACGGGCCGCAAGAGCGGGTCGGCGAGGGTGCGGCCGACCACGGTCGTGGTCGGCCGGTCGGCCGGTCAGCCGCCGGGGCGGGGCGCGCCGGCCCGTGGATCCGTGGAACCGGGCGGCGCCGTTCCCCCTCTCAGAGGGCGGACACGCAGGAGGCGCGCATGAGCGGGACCGCAGACAGCCGTACGACGGGCAGCCGCCCGAAGGAGATCGAGGCGGCGTGGGCGCTCATGCTCGCGGCCTTCGCCGCGTACCTCGCGGTGTGGGTGCTGGGCTCGTTCGTGGTCGAACCCACCGGCCTGGACGACCTGACCGCCGTCTCGGGAGCCGAAGGCGCCGCGCGCCAACTCGCCCTGTCGGGCGGGGTCCTGATCGTGGCCCTGGCGGCCTGGCTTGTCGTGGGGGTGAAGATGCGGGCGGGCCGCGGCTGGGCCCGTACGGTCCTCGCGATCGCCGGCGCCGGATCCCTGCTCTTCGTGGCCACCGACCTCGGCATGGACGGGCCGTGGCCCGGCGCCTGGCCGGTCCTGGCCGCCGTCCCCGACCTGCTCACGGCAGCCGCCGTGGTACCCCTCTACCTGCCCGCGGCCCGCGCCCACTTCCCGGGCCGTTCGCGCCAGGCCTGACCCGGCCGCGGCGGCCCGTCAGTGCCGGCGTGCGGGGCCGGGGCTGACGGGCGCCGGGGTGGTCAGCGCGGTTGCGGGGCCTCCGTGTTCTGGGCCTGGGGCGGCCGGGCCTGCTGGCCGGGGCCGCCCTGGGGTGCGACGAAGTCCTTGCTGCGGATGAGGGCGAAAGCCAGGACGCCGCCGACCAGCGCCACGATGCCGCTCACGACCAGCAGGTCGTTCATCGACGTCGCGAAGCCGGCCTGGACCGCGTGCTGGACCTCTCCCCGGAACTCCGCCGGGGCCGAGGCGATCGCCTGCCCGGGAGAGCCCATGCGGATCGAGTCGGCGATCCGGTCGCTCTGCCCCTGCAGTGCCGGGATGTTCGCGAGCCGCTCCCTCAGGGCGTCGTGCAGCGACGCGGTGAAGAGCGAGCCGTACACGGCGATGCCGACGGCGATGCCCACCTGCCGGAAGGTCTGGTTCACGCCGGACGCCATTCCGGCGCGCCACACCGGGACGACACCGATCGCGGTGGAGGCCAGCGGCGGGTTGACCATGCCGGCCCCGATGCCCGTGACGATGAACCCCGGGATGAGGTGGGTCCAGTCGGAGTCGGCGGAGACCCCCGTCATGAGCAGGAGGCCGACCCCCACGATGACCAGGCCGGGGCCGATCAGCCACCGGGTCGGGACCTTGCTCATGAGGCGGCCGGCCGCCATGGCGGCGACGAGCGTGCAGCCGGAGCTCACCAGGAGCCGGGCGCCGGTGCCCATCGCGCTGTAGCCGAGGTCGTTCTGCAGGTACAGCACGAGGTAGATGAACATCGCGAACAGCGAGGCGTTCATGGCGAAGGCGGCGATCGAGCCGCCCAGGAAGGTCGGGGTGCGCAGCAGCTTCAGGTCGAACATCGGCTCGGACACGCGCGATTCGATCACGGCGAACGCCGCGAGGAACACCGCGGCCAGGCCGAAGCAGATCAGCACGCCCTGTTCGCCCCATGCCGTGTCGCTCGCCCTGATGAGGGCGTACACCAGGCTGAACAGGCCCGCCGTGAGCGGCACGATGCCCAGCCAGTCGATCTTGGAGGCGCGCGGCGGACGGGACTCGTCGACGAGGCGCAGCGTGATGAAGATCGCGGCGATACCGATCGGAAGGTTCACCAGGAAGATGCCGCGCCAGCTGATCCCGCTGGTGATCACACCGCCGAGCACCGGGCCCAGCGCGGTGGCGACACCGGCGACGGCGCCCCAGATGCCGAAGGCCGAGCCCCGCTCCCTGCCCTGGAACGTGCCGGCGAGCAGCGCCAGGGAGGTGGCGAACAGGATCGCGCCGCCGATCCCCTGCACCGCGCGGGACAGGATCAGCATCAGCTGGTCCTGCGCGATGCCGCACAGCAGCGATCCTGCGGTGAAGACCGCCAGCCCGATGACGAACAGGCGCCGCCTGCCGTACAGGTCGGCCAGGGAGCCCGAGGTGAGCAGGAGTGCCGCCAGGCTTAACGCGTAGGCATCCGTCGTCCATTGCAGGCCGCTGAAGCTCGCGTCCAGCGAGTGCTGGATGTCGGGGAGCGCGACCGCGACGATCGTGACGTCCAGCAGCAGCATGAACGTGGCGGCGCACACCACCAGCAGCGTCCACCATTGGCGTTTCATTGTGGGGAGTCCTCCTCGGTTCGTAACTCTTGTTCGATCGGCCCTAGTTGGACGAGCGCTCGGATGCTAGCATCCTAGTATGCGTGCAGAGGTAAAGCAGTTCAACGTCTACTTGCCGGTGGAACTCATCCGGCAGATCAAGCACCATGCAATCGAGAACGAGTCGTCGCTCTCGGCCCTGGTCGCCGAGGCGTTGCGCACGTATCTCGCCGTACACGAGCAGGAACCGCGGAAAGGAAAGCAGGCATGAGCACCGAAGGTGTCGAAGGCGTGTACCTCGAGACCCATAACTGGGGCAAGGCGGCCAAGTTCTTCCAGTCGCTGGGCTACAACGTCGAGTTCGCGACCGAGGAGGGCTCGGGGATGCTCCGCAACGGGGACGGCCCCTACCTGCTGCTCGCCGAGATCCCCGAGGACCAGAAGCCCGACTTCCAGGTCGTCCTGCGGGTGGGGGACGCCGGCGAGTTCACGGTCGACCCGTCCGTCGAGGTGGTCGCGCCGTTCGAGGAGACCCACTACGGAACGCAGGAGATGAAGGTGCGCGACCCCGACGGGCGCGTCTGGAGCCTCCAGGCGCCGCTCAAGAAGTAGGTGCGGGGCAGCTGTCCTCATGTGCGACATGGTCCGCCTCTTCGGCGCAGCAGCCGACGAAGAGGCGGACTGTTCGTCAACTCGGGGGCGGGGCAGCCCGTTGACTTGACAGACCCGCGCCATTTTTCCCCGTACGGCTCCGCGTCGGCTTCCATGCTGCACTCCGTCGGCCACACCACCACTCGGCGTACTCGGCTGTTCGAATTCCGGGCCGACGCGGGCAGGCCACGTTACGGAGATTGCGGATGTCTGAGCAGAAGAACACGGCGGAATTGCTGGTCATCGGTACCGGAGTGGTCGCGATGTCCGTCGCATACCACTGCGCGGAAGCGGGCGTCGACGTCGTCGTGCTGGGACGGGATCAGCCCGGTGCCACCGCGACGCAGACCGCCGGCGCATTCCGCACCTATTTTCCCGGGCGCGTGTACGACTCCGAACTGGTCGCACGCAGCCTCGCCGATTTCCGTTCGTTCGGTGCCACCACCGGCGCCGAACTCGAGGTGACGCAGACCGGGATGCTCGTGGTGGCGGCCACCGCGGACGAGGCGGCCGAGCTGCTGGCGGAGGTGCCCGCCCAGCGGGATGCCGGTGTGCAGCTGGAGCTGCTGACCGCGGCGCAGGCCGTCGAGCGCAACCCCTGGCTGGACCCGGCCGGTGTCGAAGCGGCGCTCTGGTGCCCGCAGATGATCCGCCTCAGGGCGGACGAGGTGCTCCGGGGCTACACCGAAGGCGCGCAGAAGCACGGCGCGCGCCTGGTCACCGGCGCCACCGTGACGGGGCTGGACGCGTCATGCGGCCAGGTCGCCACCACGGCGGGTGACTTCACCGCGGAGGCGATCGTCCTCGCGGACGAGTCCGGCAGCGGTGACATCGCCGCGCTGACCGGCTTCGAGCTCCCCGTGTGGGGCCAGTTCGCCGAGCTGTTCCACACCGACCCGGTCGGCGACGGCGACGTCGCGTCGCCGTTCACCTTCCACCCCGCAGCCGGACTGAAGACGATGGGGATGGGGCCGTCCTTCCTGGTGGGCCTCGAGCGCTTCTCCCGGAAGCCGGGCATGCGGGACATCTGGCACGAGGCGGCCATGGACGAGGTGGCGCAGCGGTACCCGCGCCTGCGGGACGTCACGCTGCACAGCGCATGGACCGGAACCCTCGACGTCACGCCCTCCAGGAGCGCTCTGATCGGCAGGGCGGGCGGCCCGCACGAACGCATCCTGTTCGCCACCGGCTTCACCGGTCACGAACTCGGCCAGGCGCCCGCCACCGGCAAGATCATTCGGGACCTCCACCTCGGCCGGCACCCCGGCGTCGACCTCACGCCGTTCTCGCTCGCCCGCAACGGGGCCTGATCCGCCACGACTTCACCCCCGTGCCGCTGCCGGCCCGGGGCCCGCCCACATGGCCGCCGCACTGTCCACAGTGCGGCGGCCATGTGTTTTTCACGAGAATCCGGGAATTCTGCATTTCTGGAATCGGAATTCCGAATTCCCGAGAATCGGCGGGGTCGTGCGAAGTGACAGGGAATCGGCAATGTGACATAAAAGTGCCCCCTGTCGGCCGATCGAAAGTCGCCATTCGTATATTCGATTTACGACGGCAGCGTGGCCGTCGCTCGTATTCCAACCCCGATTAGAGGTAGGAGCACAATGCGGCAAATCGAGATTTCCTGGGAGCCGATCGGCGCCAAGGTTCGCGTCACCCTCCTCGAGGGGCGCAACGCCGAACTTGTGGAGCCGTTGTGGGCGGCTTTGCCGTACACGACCCTCCAGGGGCATGCGCTCGTGGCCGGCGACTGCATGTACCACGTGCCGCCGGCGCACGACTTGCTGCACGCGGTTCCGGATTACAAGGTGAATCGCAAGATCCAGCCCAATGGCACGGTGTTCCTTTCCCCCGTGCAGCACCTGACCATCAAGTACGGCGAGCTCACCGAGCCGATGCCGACCTCGCCGATCGGCCACGTCGTGCCGGAGGACGTCGACCTGCTGCCGAAGATCGGTCAGCTGGTCTGGGAATCCGTCCACGGCAACGGCGTGCCCGTGATCGCCCACGTGCGTCGGGTGGACGGGCCGGCCGGCCAGGGCGTGCAGCGGCTCGCCGCCGAGTCCGAGCTGGTCCGTGAGCTGATCGAGAAGATCGCCGCGGAGACCGAGCGGGTGCTGGTCGACCCGACCGACGAACTGGTGGACATCCACGAGGGCAAGTCGCGGGGCACCTCCGGCGCCGGGACGAAGAACTCGGTCCTCACGACCCTGGTCGCCGTGAACGGCGAGACGCGGCCGCTCGGCTACGTGAACTACACCACCCTGGTGCGGGCCGGCCGGAAGATCGACATGCCGTTCCCGTCGCTGGTCGAACTGGCCAAGATCCTGCTGGTGAAGCCCACCGAGTTCCTGGGCTACTGCGGAATGAACACCCTCTGGGACATCACCAAGGAGGTGGTGGCCGCACTGGACGTCATCACCACCCGGGAAGAATTCGTCGCTTTGATGGCGCAGATGGCGACGTACGTCAACGCCCTCGGTGCGTGGAATCTGCAGCTGTTCCCGTGGGATCTCACGGGAGACGAATGGACCTACCGTCCGAACGTTGCAAGGAGCACGAATGTCTGAGCAGAAGAACACGGCGGAAATGCTGGTCATCGGCGGAGGGGTGATCGGCACTTCCATCGCCTACCACGCGGCGAAGGCGGGCATCGACGTCGTCCTCGTGGAGAAGAACCAGTTCGGTGCCGCGACCACTTCGCAGACCGCGCGCGCATTCCGTACCTATTTCCCCCGCAAGCCGCACGACTCCGAGATGGCGACGCGCAGCCTCGCCGAATACAAGCAGTTCTCCGCGACCATGGGCGTCGACGTCGGGCTGCAGAACCTCGGGCTGCTGACGATCCTGACCAGCCCGCAGCAGGCGGCCGAGCTCGAGGCGGACCTGGCGGACCACCGCGAGGCCGGAGCAGCGGTGGAGATGCTCACCGCCGCCCAGGCGGTCGAACTCAACCCGTGGCTGGACCCCGACACGATCGAGGCCGCGGTCTGGAACCCGGACACGTACCGCATCAAGCCCGAGCTGATCGTCCAGGGGTACGCCGAGGCCGCGAAGCAGCACGGCGCCCGGCTGTTCTCCAACGTCGCCGTGACCGGCCTGGACGGCGACAGCGGCGTGGTCAACACGACGGCGGGCGACTTCACCGCCGACGCGATCGTCATCGCGGCCGGACCGTGGAGCGGCGACGTCGCCAAGCTGACCGGCCTGGACCTGCCGGTATGGGGGCAGTTCGCCGAGCTGCTGCACACCGACGCGATCCGCACCGACCGCGACGTGCACAACTCCCCGTTCACCTTCCACCCCGTGTCCGGGCTGAAGACGATGGGAATGGGCAAGGCCTTCCTGGTCGGCCTGGAGCGCATCTCCAAGCAGGACGGGCTGCGGGACATCTGGTACCAGGCGGCCGTCGACGAGCTGCCGAAGTGGTACCCGCAGCTGGAGGGCGTCAAGCTCTACAGCGCGTGGACCGGGAGCCTGGACGTCACGCCGACGAAGTCGGCCATCATCGGCAAGGGCACCGGTCAGCACGAGCGGATCTTCTACGCCGCCGGCTTCACCGGCCACGGACTGGCGCAGGCGCCGCTCGCCGGCCAGATCATCCGCGACCTGTACCAGGGCCGGCAGCCGAGCGTCGACCTCACCCCGTACTCGCTGGGCCTCAACCTGGCCCGGCTCGAGGCGTTCTGACCACGTCAGTCTCGCGGTGGGCGGCGCCCCCAGGGCCCGCCCGCCGCATTCCCGAGAGGTGTAGACGATGCCGCCGGTAGACACATCGACCGCACAATGGCTCGGCGAGGCGCCGACGCCACTGAACCCCGACACCGCTTTCAACGGCTTCATCTGTGCGCACGTGCTGCACGCACTGGAGCGCCTGGGCCTGTTCCGCACACTGCAGGACGACGGTTCCGCCGACGTGGCCCCGTTCTGCCGGGAGAACGGCCTGGACGAGGCCGTCTTCCGCTCCCTGATCCGCGCCGCGGAGTCCTTCGGGTACGTGGAGGCGCACGGCGACCGCGTCCGGGCGACCCGGACCGGTGAGGAGGCCCGCCAGAAGCTGGGCTTCTTCACCTGGGGCGTCGGCGGCTACCACGACGTCTTCGCGAACGCCGCCTCCGTCGCCCGCGGGGAGCGCCGCTTCGGCGTCGACCTCCACCGCGACGAGGGGATGGTGGCCCTCGGCTCGGCGCAGGCGGACACCGCCCTCATGCGGCACATCCTGGACGACGAGATCTCCAGGCTCGACTTCACGACCCTCGTCGACCTCGGCGCCGGCGTCAGCGAGCGGGTCTCCCGGCTGGTCAAGGCCCGCCCGGGAAGCCGCGGACTCGGTATCGACATCAGCAAGTCCGCCACCGAACTCGGGGCCGACACCGTCGACCGGTACGGCCTCAAGGGCACCGTCGAGCCGGTGTGCGCGGACGTACTCGACATCCTGTTCAACGGGCAGCGGGTCGAGGGCGCCGACGAGGCCGACGTCGTGATGAGCTTCATGTTCCTGCACGACCTGCTGGTCGACCCGACCCGCCGCGACGAGGTGATCCCCCGGCTGCGTGCGGCCTTCCCCAAGGCCAACACGTTCCTGCTGGGCGACACCACGGTGCGGCCGCGGGGCGGCGAGAGCACCCTGCCGGTGTTCTCCAGCGGGTTCGAACTGGCCCACGCCCTGATGGGCGTCCCCATCTACACGCGTGAGCAGTACGAGGAACTCTTCGACAAGGGAGGCATGCATCTCCGACGCGCGGTGCCCTTCGGTGCGCCGCACACCTATCTCTTCGTGCTGGAGGCAGCGTGAGCCGCACGGCCGCCCCCGAGATCGTCTCCGGCCTTCCCATCCCGCTCGCGGTGGCGGGGCACCACCAGCCCGCGCCCTTCTACCTCACGGCGGACATGTTCGGCGGGATGCCGGTGCAGATCGCGGGTGGTGAGCTCAGCACGCTCGTGGACAAGCCGGTGGCCGCACCGCACACCCACGAGGTCGACGAGATCTACTTCCTCGTCTCGCCGCTCCCCGGCCAGGCGCGCATCGAGGTCCATCTCGACGGGGTCCTTCACGAACTGACCTCGCCGGCCGTGATGCGCATCCCGGCGGGCAGTGAGCACTGCTTCGTCACCAGGGAAGCAGCGGTCGGGAGTTACTGCTTCGGGATCCTGTTGGGATCCCAGCTGTGAGTGCGCCCGCCCGGCCGGAGCCGAAGGTCTACAACACCAGCGTTCCGGATGCGGACACGATGGTGCGGTTGCACCTGAGCGAGAGCCCCTACGGGGCGAGCCCGGCAGCCGTCGCCGCGGCCGCCGGAGCACTGGAACGGGTCAACCGCTACCCCGCGCCGCAGCGGGAGGGCCTCGTCAAGGCCCTCGCCGGGCACTGGGGCGTGTCCGAGGACCAGATCGCCGTGGCCAACGGCAGCGACGAGCTGGTGCTGGCGACCGCGTTGACGCTCGGCGACCTCTCCCGGCCCGGTCTGGTCGCCGCCGGTACGTTCCCGGGCTACCCGGAATCCCTGGAACGCATCGGCCGCGGGGCCGTCGCGCTGCCCCTGCGCGACGGTGCCCTCGATGTCAAGGAGTTCGCGGACGCGCTGCCCGAGCACGGCATCGGGTACGTGTGCAACCCGCACAACCCCTCCGGAACCGCGCTTCCGGAGGAGGCGTACGCCACTCTGGTCGACGCGGCGCAGGCCGGCGGGGTCCCGCTGGTCTTCGACGAGGCGTACCAGGAGTTCAGCGACCCGGGCCTGCCGCAGACGAGGGACTTCCTCGACCGCGGCGCCCCGGTGGTGGCGCTGCGCACCTTCTCCAAGGCGTACGGACTGGCGGCCCTGCGGATCGGCTATGCCGTCGGCCGGGCCGATCTCATCGCCGAGGTCCGCCGGACGCTGAACGTTCTTCCGTTCAGCGTCAACCGGGTCGCACAGGCCGGCGCACTGGCCGCACTCGCCGACCAGGAGTTCCTCGGCGAGATCCGCACGGGCACCGCGCAGCGGCGCGCGTGGTTCACCGCGGAGCTGGAGCGGCGCGGGTACCGGTACCTGCCGTCGGTGACGAACTTCGTCGCCGTCCGGGTCGACGCCTCCCGGGAGGCGCAGGACGCCCTGGCCAAGGAGTACGGGATTCTCGTGCGGGACACGGGCCTGTTCGGTTTCCCCGGCCACCTGCGCGTATCGCTCGGTACGGAGGAGGAGCTGCGCAGCTTCCTCGACGCACTCGACGAGCTCACCACCCGCAAGTAATCGAAGATCACGGAGGTCAAGAATGGTCAAAGCAATACCGGACGGGTACGCGGAGCTGACGGCCTACCTGTCCGTCGACGGGGCGAGCGAGGCGATCGACTTCTACACCGAGGCCTTCGGTGCGAAGGAACTGGCCCGCTCCACCGCTCCCAACGGCAAGATCATGCACGCACAGATCCGGATCGGCGGCACGATCGTGATGCTGTCCGACGAGCTGCGGGAAGCCGGCCTGCTCGGCCCCCACTCCGTCGGCGGTACCCCGGTCACGCTGTACCTGTTCGTCGAGGACGTCGACGCCACCTTCGCCCGTGCCCTGCGGGCCGGCGCGAAGCAGCAGCGAGAAGTCCAGGACCACTTCTTCGGCGACCGGGCGGGACAGGTCATCGACCCGTTCGGCCACCGGTGGACGATAGCCACCCACATCGAGGACGTGCCGCCGGACGAGTTCGATCAGCGCGCCGAGGCGCACATGCGCAAGGCAGCCGGCTGACCGGCAGCGACGGGGCGAACCGGCCCTGCGCCGCACCCGCGGCGCAGGGCCGGACCCGTGTCAGGCGGAGGTCCGGCCGCGGCGCTCGGCCCCGCCGTTCGTGGGCGGGTACGCCGGCTTCGCCGGTGTCGCCAGCCGCGCGGGCGGCGAGGGCAGCGCCGGGAGGGCCGGTTCGTACAGCCAGCCCGAGAACAGGTCGTCCAGCGGCTCGCCCGCATAGCGGGCCACGTGCTGGGTGAAGCCCGCAGTGGTCACGACGCCGTGGCGGTGCACGGCGGCCCAGTCGCGGAGCATGCGGAAGAACGCGCCGTCCCCCAGGGCGCAGCGGATCGCGTGCAGGACGAGACCCCCGCGCTGGTACAGGCGGTCGTCGAACATCAGCTTGCGGCCCGGGTCGACGAGACGCAGATCCTGCGGCTGAGAGGCCAGCAGCCGGTGTGCAGCGGCGGCCAGCGCGTGTGCGGTGCGGCCGCCGGAGCGCTCCGACCAGAGCCACTCGGCGTACTTCGCGAAGCCCTCGTTCAGCCAGATGTGCCGCCAGTCGGCGATGGTCACGCTGTTGCCGAACCACTGGTGCGCGAGCTCGTGGGCGACGAGGCGCTCCGAACCGCGCCCGCCGTCCACGTGGTTGGCGCCGAACAGCGACAGCCCCTGGGCCTCCACCGGGACGTCGAGTTCCTCGTCGGCCACGACCACCGCGTACTCGCCGAAGGGATAGGGCCCGAACAGCTCCTCGAACAGCTGCATCATGGCGGGCTGGCGGGCGAAGTCGCGCGAGAACTTCGGCAGCAGGTGCGCCGGTACGTGGGCGCTCTGCGGGACACCGCCGAGCCCGGGGTCGCCGAGCAGCACCGTCTGGTACATGCCGATGGACAGCCCGACCAGGTAGCTGGAGGTCGGCGCGGACTGCTCGTACACCCAGGTGGTCGTGCTGGCCTTGGTCGTCCGGGTGAGCAGGCGGCCGCCGGCCACCACCGTGTAGGCGGACGGGGTGTTGACCGAGATCTGGTACGAGGCCTTGTCGGCGGGCCGGTCGTTGCACGGGTACCAGGAGGGCGCGCCGACCGGCTGGCTGGCCACCAGCGCGCCGTCGCTCAGCTCCTCCCAGCCGAGACCGCCCCAGGGGCTTCGGACCGGCTTCGGGTTGCCCGCCCAGTGCACCTCCACCGTGAAGGCGGCGCCGGCGGGCAGCGGCTTGGCCGGCCGGATGCGGAGCTTTCCGCCCCGGTGCGTGTAGTGCGGGGCCCGGCCGTTCACCAGGACCCGCCCTATCTTGAACTCGGCCAGGTTCAGGTGGAACTCGGTCAGGGGCGCCCGCCCGGCGATCGCACTGAGCCGGGCCGTCCCGGCCAGCCGGTTGGGGCCGGGACGGTACTCCAGAGCGAGTTCGTACCGGTGCACGCGGTAACGGGAGTCGCCGTTGTCCGGGAAGTACGGGTCCGATGCCGCTGTTCTCTGGCCGCTCATTGCCGCTTCCGCTCCCTGCGCTGTGCCCGGGCCCTTGTCAGGTCCGCCATGCCTCGATCGGGTTGCCCAGCCAACGCGTGTCGGCGGGGACGGATTCCCCGGCCATCACGAGGGAGGCCGGACCCAGTGTGCTGTGGGCCCCGACCGTGCTTCCGGGCAGGACGATTCCGCCCGGGCCCAGGGTGGCGCCCTCACGGAGGACCACAGTATCCGTCCTCAAGATCCGGTCGTGGAAGAGGTGTGTCTGCAACACGCAGCCACGGTTCACGCTGACCGCATCGCCCAGCACCACCAGGTCCGTCTCGGGCAGCCAGTAGCTCTCGCACCACACGCCCCGGCCGATCCGCGCCCCGAGCCCGCGCAGCCACAGGTTCAGCAGCGGCGTACCGGGCACCGGACCCGCCAGCCACGGCACGGCCAGCACCTCGACGAACGTGTCGGCCAGCTCGTTGCGCCATACGAAGCTGCTCCACAGCGGGTGCTCGCCCGCCCGGTGCCGGCCCACGAGCAGCCACTTCGCGGCCACGGACACCGCGCCCGCCGCCACACCGGCGCTCAGCAGCACCACTCCGGACAGCAGCGCGGCTTCCCAGGTCCCGAGCCCGCTCGCCGTGCTCAGCGCGCAGAGCGCCGCCACGGTGAGGACGGCCAGCGCGGCCGAGCAGAACACCGGGACCATCCGGCACAGCTCCACCAGCCCGCGCGCCCACAGCAGCCGCGCCGGCGGGTCGTACGTCCGGCTCCGGTCGGCGTCGGCCGCGGACCGCGGCAGCCGGACCGGCGGCAGGCCCAGGTACGAACTGCCCTTCTTGGCCTTCTTCGGGGTCGCCGACAGCACGCCGACCAGCCCGTCGTCCGGTACGGTGCGGCCCGGCGCGGTCATGCCGGAGTTGCCGAGGAACGCCCGTCGGCCGATCTCGGAGTGGCCGATCCGCATCCAGCCGCCGCCCAGCTCGTAGGGCGCGGTCAGGGTGTCGTCGGCGAGGAAGGCGCCTTCGCCGACGGTGGTGAGGCTCGGCAGCGCGAGCACGGTCGACACCTCCGCGCCCCGGCCGATCTTCATGCCGAGCAGCCGCAGCCACACCGGCGTGATCAGCCCGGCGTACAGCGGGAAGAGCGTCTCGCGGGACAGGTCCATCAGCTGGGTGACGGTCCAGGCCTGCCAGCCGACCCGGCTGTGCGTCGGATGGGTCCCGGTGCGCAGCCCGAGGCTGAGCAGACGTACGGGGACCAGCAGGAGCAGCGCGTAAGTGAACCCGTACGCGAGCGCCCCGGGCACCAGGGCGATCAGGGCTCCGCGCAGCGCCTCCACGAGCCCGGCGCCGGCGGGCACGAACCGGCTCACCACGAGCAGCGCCGGCACGGTGGCGAGCACCGGCAGCGCCGTCAGACCGAAACCGGCCGCCCCGTACGCGGCCCGCCACGGGAGCCCGCGCGGCGGGCGCTCCTTGGGCCAGTTCCGCTTGGCCCTGCCGAGCTTCACGGCGGGCGCGCCGGCCCAGCGCTGGCCGGTCGGAATCTGCCCGACCACCGCGGAGCCGGGGGCCACCTCGGCCCGCTTGCCGACCCGCGCACCGGGGAACAGCATGCTGCGGGTGCCGACCACCGCGCCCGCGCCGACCTTGACCGGGCCGATCTCGAGCCGGTCCCCGTCCAGCCAGTGCCCGCACAGGTCCACCTCGGACTCCACGGCGCTGCCGCGGCCGAGCTTGAGCATGCCCGTCACCGGCGGCAGCGAGTGCAGGTCCACCTGGGGGCCGACCTTGGCGCCGAGCGCCCGCGCGTACCGCTCCAGCCAGGAACCGGTGAGCGAGGTCGCGCCGACGTACTCGGCGAGCCGCTCGGCCGTCCACAGCCTCAGGTGCACGCTGCCGCCGCGCGGGTAGCGCCCCGCCTTCACCCCGCGCAGCAGCAGCCGCGCGCCGCCGGCCGCGATCGCGAGCCGGCCCGGCGGGCTGAAGAGCAGCGCCGCACCGGGGACGACGAACCACCACGAGGCGGTCGGCGCCCACGGATAAGCGCCGAACCAGTGCAGTGCGTTGCCGAGGGCCAGCAGCGCCACCGTCCAGCGCAGGCCGACCAGGGTGAACAGCGGCAGCAGCAGGAGCGACTGCACCACCTTGGTCCGCAGCGGAACGGGCACGACGGTCCGGGCCGCGTCGTCGTCCCGTACGGACTTCTCCAGCCGCCGGGCCAGCTTGCGCAGGGTCGGCTGCTGGTAGATGTCGAGGACGGCCGCCCGCGGGTAGCGGGTGCGCAGCCGGGTGGTGAGCTGCGCGGCGGCGAGGCTGCTGCCGCCGATCGCGAAGAAGTCGTCGGCGGCGCTCGTGACGGCCACCCCGAGGGTCTCGCTCCACTGCTCGGCGAGCCAGGCCTCGGTGCCGTACAGCTGTTCCGCCGGGCCCGTGGTCTCCAGCTCGGGTAGCGGCCAGGGCAGGGCGTCGCGGTCCACCTTGCCGGAGGTGCGGGTCGGCAGCTCGTCGACCGGCGCGAGCAGCGGAACGAGGGCCGCGGGCAGCTCGGCGCGCAGCCGCTCGACGGCCGCCGCGTGGTCCCAGCCCTCCTGGGCGACCAGGTAGCCGACGAGCAGCTGGTTGCCGCTGCGCGCCGTACGGACGGCCGCGGCGGCGCCGGCCACCCCCGGCAGGGCCTGGAGCGCGGCGTCCACCTCGCCCAGCTCGATCCGGCGGCCGCCGAGCTTGATCTGCTCGTCGCCGCGGCCGAGGAAGACGAGCCCCTCGGGTTCCGCGCGCACCAGATCGCCGCTGCGGTAGGCGCGCTTCCAGCCGAGGGATTCCAGCGGGGCGTACTTCTCGGCGTCCTTCTCGGGGTCGAGATAGCGGGCCAGGCCGACGCCGCCGATCACGAGCTGGCCGCTGCCGCCCATCGGCACCGGCTGGCCGGACTCGTCGACCACGGCCAGTTCCCAGCCGTTCAGCGGGAGGCCGATCCGGATCGGCTCCTCCCCGGTCAGGAGCGAGGCGCAGGCGACGACGGTGGCCTCGGTGGGGCCGTAGGTGTTCCAGACCTCGCGGCCCTCGGTGACCAGGCGCTGGGTCAGCTCGGGCGGGCAGGCCTCACCGCCGAAGATCAGCAGCCGGACCTCGTTGAGGGCTTCGGGCTCCCAGAGCGCGGCCAGGGTCGGCACGGTGGAGACCACGGTGATCTCCTGGTCCACCAGCCAGGGGCCGAGGTCGGCGCCGCTGCGTACCTGGGAGCGGGGGACGGGCACCAGGCAGGCGCCGTAGCGCCAGGCCAGCCACATCTCCTCGCAGGAGGCGTCGAAGGCGACGGACAGGCCGGCCATGACCCGGTCGCCGGGGCCGATCGGCTCGTCGGTGAGGAACAGCGCGGCCTCGGCGTCCACGAACGCGGCGGCGCTGCGGTGGCTGACGGCGACGCCCTTGGGCTTGCCGGTGGAACCGGAGGTGAAGATGATCCACGCGTCGTGCTCGGGACCGGGCCGCGCGGCCGGCACGGCGGCGTCCGCGGGGCCGGTGGCGTCGATGCGCCCTCCGGCGCCCAGCACCGCCCGCACCCCTGCCTCGGCGAAGACCAGCTCGGCCCGCTCGTCGGGGTCCTCGGCATCGACCGGCACATAGGCGGCGCCGGCGGCGAGCACGGCGAGGATGGCCGCGTACAGCTCGTTGGTCCCGGACGGCACGCGTACGCCGACCCGGTCGCCGAGGCCCACCCCCGCGGCCTCGAGGGCGCGCCTGCGGCGTCCGACCTCGGCCGCCAGCGCCCGGTAGGTCAGCCGGACGGTGCCGTCGTCCAGGGCGAGCTCGTCGGGGCAGGCCCGTACGGAGGCCTCGAAGATGTCCACGAGGGTGCGCGTCGGGGCGGCGGGCCCGGCCGAGAACCGGGCGGATTTGCCGGACTCGTCGTACGGGTCCCCGTCGTCGAGCAGGGTCATTTCACCGCGCTCAGGTGTGGCTGCCATCGGCCCTCGCGTCTCGGTCCCGGAAGGAGGTCCGGGTCGCTGGCGGAGCCCAGGTCTGCCCGGGTTGTTCCGGTCCAGCGCCAAACAACCGGCCAGTCTAGTGCGTCATCAAGGATTTTCCCGCTGAAGCCTTGCGGGTGGCGGAGAAGAGAGGGTATGGCGGTGGCGCCCGTGACGATGCGGCGAGTGACTGGTCCGCCGCGGTGCGGGGTACACACGCGGGGTACGCGGTCGCGCACATGGAGCAATTCGACGTCGGGGGCGCTGATGGGCCGGGCACTGCGGGTGGGGATCCCCGTCCTTCTGTTGGGTCTGTTCTTCTGGTGGGCCTCGTACGCCACCACGATCATGGTCTGGGAACTCCGGAAGATCCTCTCGTGGCTGGCTGCGCCGCTGCTGACCGCCGTCCTCATCACCCTGCTGTGGCTGGTGGTGAAGGCGCTCCGGGGCAAGCGCGACCAGCAGGGCGGCGCCGGCCGTGGGAGCGGGGGTGCGGCCGTGGCCCTCGGATGGCTGGGCGGCATCCTCGGGCTGGGCATCACGCTCTGGTGGCTGGTGTACGGCTCCTACCTCCAGGATCGCGCGTACATGCAGAACGTGGAGATCGTGGCCGAGCCGGTGCCCGGGCTGGCGGCCCGTGCGCCCTACGTGGTCGGAAAGGCACAGGCCGCGCCGCACCTCGGCGATGTCACCGGCGAGATATCCGACATCACGTACCTGCCCGACTCGGACCGGTTCGCGACCCTGGTGGAACGACGGGGCTGGCTGTCCGGCTACGAGGTCGGCCTGGTGCAGGACATTCCGCTCGGCGGCAACAGCCGCAGCCGGCAGCGCTGTTCGTTCGACGTGGAGAGGGCGGACGCACGGATCGGCGGCTGGTTCACCCACAATCTCGGCCGGAAGATCTCGGCACAGAAGCGCTGGCTGCGCTTCGAGGCCGACGACGCGTACGTGACCTGCTCGGGCGACACCCCGATCGTGGTCGTCCCCCTCAAGCGCCAGACCGGGATCCTGGTGGTGACGGAACGGCCCGCCGGGCTCGCGCTCTACGACGGGCGGACCGGGAAGCTCACCCTCACCGACGACACGGCCGCGGTACCCGGCCCGTCCTATCCGCTGAGCCTCGCGGCCCGGCAGCGGGAGGGAACGGCCGCGGTCGGCAGCTTCAGCGACTGGTGGTTCGAACGCAGTGGCTGGGACGCGTCCGAGGACGGCGCCAACGAGGGCAACGAGTCCGAGTTCGCCCTCCAGTACCGCGACGCGACCGGAAGCAGCGCGTACGTCACCCCGCTCACCCCGCAGGGGGCGGCCAGCTCGGTGGTGGCCGTGTCGACCGTGCCGACCCGCCATCAGGGCGGCGGGCTCGCCCCGATGACCGTCCACCGGCTCAGTCCGACGTGGGCCTCGCCCAAGGCGCTCGTCGCACTGATCAAGGCCGAGTACCGGGACGTCTGTTGCTACAACGACGACAGGGTCTTCGAGGTCGTCCCCACCGGCGGCAGCACCTGGATGGCGACGGTCGGCAGCGAGCAGAACATCCGCTACCGGGTGGAGGGCAGGGGCCAGCCGGACGGGCGCGAGGCGACCTGTCTGAAGGCCGCCGACGGAGCGCTCATCCGGTGCGCGTACGCGGCCCCCGGCTCGCCGGAGGAGCAGGAACTCCGGCGCAGGGAGCAGGAGGAACAGAAACAGAAGGAGCAGGGCACGGGCGGCGCCGGGGCCCCGGGCGACCTCACCGCATACACCCCCGAGCAACTCGCCGACCTCCAGCGGCGCGTGTCCGACGAGGTCGTCCGGCGGCTGAAGGGCGGGTAGGCACCGGGAAGTCGGACCGGGGCAGGAGCCTGCCCGGCCGGTGGCGGTCAGGCGGCCGAAGCCGCGAGGGCCGGCGCTTCGGCGTCCGTGAGGAGTTCCATGAGCGACGTACGGGCGCGGGCCACGCGGGAGCGGATCGTGCCGATCGGGCAGCCGAGGGCGGTCGCCGCCTCGGCGTAGGGGAGGCCCAGGATCTGCGTGAGGACGAAGACGTCACGGCGTTCGGCGGGGATCGTGCCCAGCAGCTCGGCGAGGGCGATTCCGTCCTCGAACCCGGGCAGGCCGCGCGGCTGCGTCCGTTCGGCGGCGGTCTGCCAGTCGTCCCGGTCCGAGATCCTGGGACGGGCCGCCTTGTGGCGGAGGCTGTCGATGACGGTGCGCCGGGCGATGGACAGCAGCCAGGTGCGGGCGGAGGAGCGGCCCTCGAAGCGGTGCAGGCCCCCGAGGGCGCGCAGGAACGTCTCCTGCGTGAGGTCGTCCGCCGCCTGCGGATCGGCGCTGAGGTACGCGACGTAGCGCCGGACGTCACGGTGCAGGGCGCGTACGAAGCGGTCCACCGCATCGGGGTCGCCGTCGCGCGCGGCGAGCGCCAGCAGGGTGGTCGACTCGTCGGCACCGTCCGTACGCCGTGCGGGTGCCGTCGTCGTCTCGGCGGCGGTCGGACGGGGAGGGAGGGCAGGGGTCATCGCCTGATGTCCTTCTGGGAATCCGTGATCCGGAGCCGGCGCCGCGCACGCCCTGCGACTGCGGGGCGCGGCGGGCCGGTGAGCGGTACGGCCTGCCGGACGGCGAGGCCGATGACCGAGGCGGGCGGCGCGGCTGCGTCGCGCGCGTCGGTGAGCCGGCTGTCAGCTGACAGCGGTCCCGAGGGGCGGACCCCGTGAGGTGAGGGCGTGGACAAGCAAGAGCCCGTGCAGACGGCGCGATCCGAGGCCGCGGCGGGGGCGCGGGCGCGGCCGGTGAGGGGGCGCGGGGAGGCGCAGGGGCGGCCGCAGCGGTACGAGGAGCAGACCGGCCACGGCGCGCAGGATCCGGGATGCGCCCCGCTCCCCGGATGCGCGCCAGAGCCCGCAGAGCAGGGCGGCGAGCAGGTGCGCGGCCGGCGTGCCGGTCGGTGACACGGAGCCCAGGTCGTGTCCGGCGGGCACGGTCGTCCGCACCGGCATCCGCACGGGCATCGGCATCTGCATCAGCATGTGCATGGCCACGCTGCCGTCGGTCGTCGCGTGCGCGGCGCGATGGGCGTGGCCGGCGGCGCGTACCGGCGCGGACGGCTGAACGGCCGCCTCGGCCGGGGAGAACCCGGTGTGCAGTGCGGCCGGGACGGCGACCGTCGCCGAGATGACGGCCGGGAGGCCGCGTTCGCGCCCGGCGAGGAACCAGGCGAACGCGCCGGTGGCGCCCGGGGCCGCCGCCACGGCCCACCAGCGGACCGTCGTCCCCGTCATGAGGATGTGGGCGAGAGAGGCGAGCAGCACGCAGGTGGCCGCGAACATCGCAGCCCGTACCGCACGACGACATCGTCCCTGGGTCATGGCGGGCTCATCGTCGCATCCCTCTCGAGGCCGCTGCAGAGGGGCGCCGGGAATTGGCATCACCGGACAAAACCACATGTGTCGTAGGCCACAACAGGGCATGGGAACCCGCCTGTTGACCGTGCGACGCGCTCGCCCGCCGCGATCTCCGGATCCACCTCGGCGACCGCCTCGACCCGGCCGTGGCGGCAGGCGACCCCCCGCATGCGTACGTCCAGCCCGCCCATCCGACGCCTCCCGTCGTCCGGTGCCGGGGTCCGCGCCGCACGGGGCATGCTCCAGTCGGCACCCTGCTGTCCGGATGTGACAGAGAACCGTCATTGCGGACATGCGGCCGCGAGGCCAGGATGGACGCATGTCCACGCCCCACCGCGTCGTGATCGCGGTCTTCCCCGATGTCGACCTGCTCGACGTCACCGGCCCCGCCGAGGTCTTCGCCCTCGCGAGCCGGGAGGCCGGGCGCAGGCTGTACGACGTACGCCTGGCGGGCCCGGACGGCGGACACGTCACCACGTCGGCCGGCGTCCGGCTGGTCACCGACCTCTCCTTCGCCGAGGTCGGCGCCGCCGTGGACACCCTCGTGGTGCCCGGCGCCGTCGAGCCGGAGGAGGACGGCCCGGTCGCCCGCGTCGACGACGAGGTGGTCCGGTGGATCGCCGCCACCGCCCCGCACGCCCGGCGCGTGGCGTCGGTGTGCGTCGGCGCGCACCTGCTGGCGGCGGCCGGCCTGCTGGACGGGCGCAGGGCCACCACCCACTGGTCCACCGCCGCCCAGCTGGCGGCCGACCACCCGCAGGTCGAGGTCGATCCGGACCCGATCTTCGTCCGGTCGGGCCGGGTGTGGACCGGGGCCGGGATCAGCGCCTGCATGGACCTGACGCTGGCCCTGGTGGCCGAGGACCACGGCGAGGAACTGGCCCTCGGGGTCGCCCGGCAGCTGGTGATGTACCTCAAGAGGCAGGGCGGCCAGAGCCAGTTCAGCGTTCCGCTCAGCCGCCCGGCGGCCTCCCGCAGGGACATCGACGCACTGCGGGTCTTCATCACCGAACACCTCGGCGAGGACCTCTCCGCGGCCGCCCTCGCGGCCCGGATGTCCGTGAGCGAGCGCCATTTCGCCCGGATCTTCCGCAAGGAGCTGGGCACCAGCCCCGCCGCCTACGTGGAGGCGGTACGGGTGGAAGCCGCCCGCCGGCTGCTCGAGACCACCGACCAGCCCCTGGAGCAGGTCGCCGCGGCCGCAGGGCTGGGCTCGGTGGAGACCCTGCACCGCGCCTTCCGCAAGCAGATCGCCACGACCCCGGCGGCGTACCGCCGCCGCTTCCGCACCGCCAACTGACCGTTTCCACCCATCCCCTGCCCGGCGCTCCCGCGCCGCGGCCGCGGCTTTGCCGTGCCCGTTTCCGATCCGAGGACGGTTCACCCATGTCTGCATCCACCGCGTCCGCCACCCTGCGCGATGTCATCGGCCTGCCGGGCACGCTGCCCCGCCTGGCCGAGTCCACCCTGATCATGGTCGACTTCCAGAACACCTACCTGACCGGTGTGATGGCCCTGGAAGGCGCGCAGCAGGCCCTGGCAGCGGGCGCGCGTCTGCTGGCCGCGGGCCGGGCCGCCGGAGCGCCGGTCGTACACGTCGTCAACGACGGCGGCGAGGGGACCCCGTACGACATCGGGGCCGAGATCGGCGCCATCAGCGCCGAGGTCGCGCCGCTCGACGGGGAACCGGTCGTGGTCAAGCAGTTCCCGAACGCCTTCCACGCCACCGAGCTGGAGAAGACCCTGCGGGGGCTCGGCGCCGGACCGGACCTGGTGATCGCCGGGTTCATGACCCACATGTGCGTCACCTTCACCGCCGAGGGCGCCTTCAACCTGGGCTACCGCCCGACCGTCGTGGCCGAGGCCACCGCGACGCGCACGCTCACGGCGCCCGACGGCACGCTGATCCCGGCCACCACCCTCCAGTCGGCGAGCCTCACCACGATCGCCGACCTCTTCGCAACGGTGGCACCCACGGTCGCAGCCCTGACGCCGTGACGGCCGCGCGGGTCAGTGGATGACGCTGAAGCTGCGCCAGGGGAGGCTGACCGGGGCCGTCACGTTCGAGAGCGTGGTCGCCACGTAGATGCCGTCGCCGCCGTCGAGCTTCTTGCAGTCCTCCGTCCGGTACAGGACGACGTCGACGAGGGTGTTGTTCTCGACGTGGGTGGCGCCCCTCGGGAGGGCGATCTTGTGGCATCCGTTCACCGACGTGTTGGAGTAGCTCAGCTCGACCGGCGAGTCGTGGCCGCGGAAGGTGAGCATGCCGACGGTGCTCCGGCCCAGGCCCGAGCAGGCGGTGGCGGTCAGCAGTAGTGCTGCGGCCGCGGTGATGACGCCGATACGCCGGCTGTGGGACATGGCGCGGTCCTCGTCTGTGCGGTGGTGGCTGGCCTTGCCCACAGCCTGCCCCGGCGGGGCACGGGCGGCATCCGGTGCTCCGCCGGGCGGATGAACGCGGCCGGGACGGGAAGGGAGTCGGCCATGACTGACCTTCGTATCGGCGTCCTCGGATTCGGGCTGCGCGGCAGCATTGCGCGCACGGCGCACCGGCCCGGCCGCGGGTCGGCGGTCACCGCCGTCGCGGACCCCGATCCGCGGGCCCGGGCGGATGCCGCCGCCGCCTTCCCGGGCGCGTACGTCACCGCCGGCCACCGGGCGGTGATCGAGGACCCCGAGGTCGACGCCGTCCTCGTGCTGACCCCCGACCACACCCACGCCGGCCTGGCCTGCCAGGCACTCGTCGCCCGCAAGCCCGTATTCGTCGAGAAGCCGCTCGACATCTCGGTGGACCGCTGCGACGAGATCCTGCGCACCGCCCGCGAGACGGGCACCCGCCTGTACGTCGGGCACAACATGCGGCACATGCCCGTGGTGCGGACGATGCGCGCGTTGATCGCGGCCGGCGAGATCGGCCGGGTCAGGACGGTCTGGGTCCGGCACTTCGTGGGCTACGGCGGCGACTGGTACTTCAAGGACTGGCACGCCGAGCGCCGGTACACCACCGGCCTGCTGCTCCAGAAGGCCGCGCACGACATCGACGTCCTGCACTGGCTGGCCGGCGCCTACACCGACGACGTCCAGGCGATGGGCGACCTGATGGTCTACGGGGACAACCCGCACCGCCGCGCGCCCGGCGAACCCAAGGGCGACGACTGGTACACGGAAGACGGCCACTGGCCCCCGCACACCCAGCGCGGCCTCAACCCGGTCATCGACGTCGAGGACGTCTCGCTGCTCAACCTCCGCCTCGCCAACGGCGTGCTCGCCGCCTACCAGCAGTGCCATTTCAGCCCCGACTACTGGCGCAACTACACCGTCATCGGGGATGCCGGGCGCCTGGAGAACTTCGGCGACGGCCCCGGCGGCGAGGTCCGGGTGTGGAACGCCCGGCGCTCCGGGTACCGGGCCGAGCCGGACGCCTCCCACACCCTCCCGGACGCGGCGGCCGCGGGCGGGCACGGCGGCGCCGATCCGCTCCTGATCGACGAGTTCCTGCGCTTCGTACGCCACGGGGGAGCCACGGACACCTCGCCGGTCGCGGCCCGCATGGCGGTCGCGGTGGGCTGCCTGGCGACCGAATCCCTGCGCGCCGGCGGCACGCCCCGCCGGGTACCGCCGCTCGACCCGGACCTGGTGGCGTACTTCGACCGCGGCCAGCAGCCCGCCGGGCCCTGGTGACCGGCCGTGGGCAGAAGTCCCCGGACCGACCACGACCCCGGCTGCGGCGCCACGAACCGCATCCCCCCGGCCTTTGACCGCGTGATCGCCGGCACGAACGGCACCTTCTTCTCCGTTGCGATCCAGGGCGCGGACGACTGGCGGCCTCGCTGTTTGCCCAAGAGTTCCCCAAGGGCGGGCCTGCCTCCGGCCCCCGGCCCCGCAGGGCCCTATCTTGGGCCCGCATGAGCGTCCTTGCCGAGCGCCACCGGGCCGAGGGCATCCCCGGGCGGCGCGGACTCGTGCGGGGCGCCCTGACCGGTGCCGTGGCCCTGTGCGCCGGGCTGGCGTCCGGGGACGGCTCCACGGCGCCCAGCGCCCGTACCGGTCTGCACGGCCCGCGGCCCGCCACGCCCGAGGCGGCGCTGCGCGAGCTGTCGGCCGGCAACGTCCGCTGGCGGACGTTCCACGAGGCGCATCCCGACGCCACCCGGACCGTACGGCAGGCGCTGGTCGGGGGACAGCATCCGTTCGCCGTCATCCTGGGCTGCGTGGACTCCCGCGTCCCGCCGGAGCTGGTCTTCGACCAGGGGCTCGGCGATCTGATGACCGTACGGTCGGCCGGCGAGGTCCTCGACGACGCGGTGCTCGGAAGCATCGCGTTCGGGGTCGTGGAGCTGGCGATCCCGCTGGTCGTGGTGCTCGGGCACCAGTCCTGCGGGGCCGTGACCGCCGCGGTCCGCGCCGCCGAGGGGCTACAGCAACTGCCCGGACACCTGCGCTACCTGGCCCAGCAGATCCGTCCGGCCGTCGACCGCAGCCTGCGCCGGGAGGCCCGCGTCGATGCGGCGGTCACCGAGAACGTACGGCTCGTACGCTCCCGGCTGGCGGCGGAACCCGATCTGGCCGCCCGGGTCACGGCCGGGAAGCTGGCCGTGGTCGGCGCCCGGTACGAGCTCACCACCCAGCGGGTGCGCCGGATCCGCTGAGGCACGCACCTCGCGGACCGCCCGACGACCGGCCGGGGGTCAGGTCTCCTCGGGTTCCGGCAGCGGCTGCTCGGACCAGATGACCTTGCCCTCCGGGGTGTACCTGGCCCCCCACCGGCGGCTGATCTGGGCCACCAGGAAGAGGCCGCGGCCCCCCTCGTCCGTGGTCTTCGCGTAGTGCAGCCGCGGCGAACTGCTGCTGCCGTCGAAGACCTCGCAGGTCAGCACCCGGTCGTGCAGGAGCCGTACGCGGACCGGCTCGGCGCCGTGCCGGATCGCGTTGGTGATGAGCTCGCTCAGCACCAGCTCCGTCCCGAAGGCGAGCTCCGACAGGCCCCACTCCTCCAGCTTCTCCACGGCGACGGCCCGCATGGCCCCGACCGCGCTCGGCTCGAACGGCACGTCCCATTCGGCGATGCGGTCCGCCGGCAGCGCCGACGTCCGCGCGACCAGCAGGGCCACGTCGTCGCGCGGGCGCACCGGCAGCAGCTCCGCGAGGACCGCCCGGCAGGTCTCCTCGGGCTTGCGGTCGGCGTGGGCCAGGGCCGAACGCAGCAGCGCGAGGCCCTCGTCGATGTCGCGGGTGCGCTCCTCGATCAGCCCGTCGGTGTACAGCACCAGCTGGGTGCCCTCGCTCAGGTCCAGCTCCGCCGACTCGAAGGGGAACCCGCCGAGCCCCAGCGGCGCCCCCGCGGGCAGCTCCGGGATCTCCACCGTGCCGTCCGGGCGCACCACCGCCGGCGGCATGTGGCCGGCCCGGGCCACCGTGCAGCGCTGGGTCACCGCGTCGTACACGGCGTACAGGCAGGTGGCTCCGATCAGCCCGCCTTCGCCGCCGCCGCCCTCCACGCTCTGGTCGATGTACTGGACGAGGTCGTCGAGGCGGGCGAGGAGCTCGTCGGGCGGCAGGTCCAGGGACGAGAAGTTCAGTACGGCCGTACGCAGCCGGCCCATGGCCGCGGCGGCGTGCAGACCGTGCCCGACGACGTCGCCGACGACGAGGGCGACGCGGCTGCCCGGGAGCGGGATCACGTCGAACCAGTCGCCGCCCACCCCGGACTGCGCGGGCAGGTAGTAGTGCGAGACCTCCACGGCGCTCTGCTCGGGCAGATCGCGCGGCAGGAGGCTGCGCTGGAGGGCCACGGCCAGGGCGTGCTCGCGGGTGTAGCGGCGCGCGTTGTCGATGGTGACCCCGGCCCGGGCGACGAGTTCCTCCGCCAGCGACAGGTCCTCCTCGTCGAAGGGCTCCTTCTCGGAGCGCCAGAAGTTGACCAGCCCGAGGATGACGCCGCGCGCCTTGAGGGGGGCGGTGATCAGGGAATGGACGCCGAACTCGACGATGGCCCGGGCCCGGGGCGGGTCCTGGGCGTGCCAGCCCGGAGCGTCGGCCAGATCGGTCACCATCTCGGCGCGGCCGCTGCTGAGCCCGCGCGCCTGCGGCGTCGAGGGCACGAAGTCGATCAGCCTGCCCTTCGGGTACAGCGGTACGTCGTCCCGGATGCCGCTGACCCCGGTGCGGCGCAGGTCGGCCGTGACGGCGGTGGGCTCGTCGCCGAGGAGCACGGGCTCGGCCAGGTCGACCGTGACGAAGTCCGCGAACCGGGGTACGGCGACGTCTGCGAGCTCCTGGGCCGTCCGCTCCACGTCGAGGGTGGTGCCGACGCCGACGCCCGCGTCGTAGAGCAGCCTGAGCCGTTTGCGGGCCGCCTCGGCCCGGGTGCTGAGCAACTGCATCTCGGTGGAGTCCCGGATGGTGACGGCCGTGCCCTCGGGCCTGCCGCGGGGCCGGGTCGGGCGCTGGTTGATGACGAGCAGCCGGTCCCCGGCCTCGTGCACCTCGTCGGTGGCCACCCGGCCGGACAGCAGGAGGTCGGCCATCTGCCGGTCGAGCCCGGACAGCTCCCGGATGTGCTGGCCCTCCGCGTCGGGCGGGAGCCGCAGCAGCCGTTTCGCCTCGTCGTTGGCGAGGAGGAGGCGGCCGCCGCCGTCGGTGATCAGCACCCCCTCGCGCACGGAGTGCAGCACCGCGTCGTGGTGCTCGTACATGCGGGTCATCTCGAGCGGGCCGAGCCCGCGGGTCTGCCGGTTCAGGCGCCGGCTGATCAGGGCCGCGCCGGCGGTGGCCAGGGCGAGGGCCGCCGCGCTGGTGCCGAGGATGACGGGGAGTTGCCGGCCGGCCACACCGGTGACGTTCTTCACCGTGAGGCCTGCCGACACCAGCGCCACGACCGGGCCGCCGTCCTTGTAGGGATCGACGAAGACGGGGACCACGGCCTGGATCTCCTGGCCCAGGGGACCCTCCACGCTCTCGGTGTACACCTGCCCTGCCAGTGAGGGCGCGATGGTGCCCACGAACTGTTTTCCGATCCGGTCGGGGAGCGGATGGGTGTAGCGGATGCCCTGGTCGTTCATCACGACGATGAAGTCCACTCCGGCATCCTTGCGCGTCACCTCGGTGAGCGGCTGGAGGATCTTGGAGGGATCGGGGGAACGGAGCGCCTCGCGCAGCCCGAGCGCATGGGCGAACGTCTGCGCGACCGCCACCGAGCGGGAGCGGGCCTCGCGGTCGACGTCGTGCCGCGACTGGAGTACGAGCGCCAGTACCGCACCGGCAGCGAGCAGCACCACGATCGCCACCTGGAGGACGAATACCTGTCGGGCGACGCTGCGCGGGCGCTTTTTGCTCAGTGACCGCACCGACGTCCCCGGCACGGGTTGCAAGGATGGGTCACGAACCATTTGTAGCACTGTCGGTGGTCCGCAGCCGGGAGAGCCGCGTGTGCCGTCCGGGCGCGCCGTCAGTCGGTCCGGCTCTCCCGCCAGGTCCTGAGCACCTCGTCGACGTCGAATTCGGTCAGCCGGAGGGGCGGCCCCGGCGGCGGCCTGCGCAGGGCTGCGCGGATCTTCTCGTTGATCTCGGCGAGGACGGCCCGCACCCGGCGCTCCGAGGGCGCCGTCCGGACCGCCTCCAGGGCGTCCTCGGCCTCTTTGCGCAGGGCGAGCGCCGGCGGCAGGGCGGCGAACCCCTCGCGGTGCATCTTGTCCCGGATCCACCACAGCTCGTCGTACGGGGCGTCGATCGAGGCCAGCGGCTTGCCGTAGCCGGGCAGCTTCTCGAACTCGCCGCGCTCGGCGGCCTCCCTGATCTGCCGGTCCACCCAGGACTCGAAACTGACGCCCGGTGGCTTGCGCTCGGTCACGTTCCCTCCTCGACAGCCCCTGCCGATCAGCGTATCGCCGGGCCGGCGGCAGGCGGTGGGGCGGTGGTCGACCACCGCAAGAATTATCTTGACGTCAAGATTAACCTCGGGCAGGCTACCGCGAGGTATCTCGACATCGAGATACTTTCGGCGGGGGATGCGGAGGCCCGGGATGATCTGGCGGCGCGGTGCGGAGAACCGGCAGGACCGGCAGGACGGAGCCGGGCTGCTGGCGCAGTTGCGCCGCCCGCCCGGCGGCCGGGACGCCCGCATCATGCTGTTCGCCCAGCTGCTGGACCGCACCGGGACCGGGGTCTGGGCCGCGTCCTGCGTCCTCTTCTTCACCTTCGTGGTCGGACTGGAGGCCCGGCAGCTGGGCCTGCTGCTGGGCGCGGCGGGTGTGGCGGGCATCGCCGGGTCCCCGCTGGCCGGCCACCTGGCCGACCGCTTCCCCGTACGTGCGCTGCTGATCGGCAGTCACCTGCTGCGCCTCGGGGCGGTCTGCGCGATGCTCGTGATCACCCGCTTCGAGGTGCTGCTGCTCGTGGTCGCCGTCACCTCCCTCGGCGAGCGCGGGTCCAAGATGCTGGAGATGCTCTTCGCCACGCGGGCGGCGGGCGAGCAGCGCGCCACGTACCAGGCGTTGTCGCGCAGCGCGGCGAACGCCGGCTACGCGATCGGCGCGGGCATCGCCGCCATCGGTCTCGCCGTGGGCACCCGCGAGGCGTACCACGTCCTGATCCTGGGCAACGCGCTGTCGTACCTCGCCGCCGCGGTGCTGGTGTGGCGCACGCGGGAGCAGGGCGGCTACGGCCACCGCCCCGGCCACGGGAGTGCCCGGGTGGCCGACGGGACCGGGGACGCGGCCCCGACGGGCCCGGCGGCCGCCGCGAACCCGTGGCGGGACCGCGGATACCTCAGGTTCGTCCTGCTGGACATCCCGATGTGCCTGGACGACTCGATCCTGGGCGTCGGGCTGCCGCTGTGGCTGGTCGACCACACCGACGCACCGCACGCCGTGGTGCCCGCCTTCCTCTTCATCAACACCGTCCTCGTCGTGGCCCTGCAGCTGACCGTGTCGGCGCGGGTCCGGCTGCCGCGCCAGGCCGCCCGGGCGGTCGGGCTGTACGGGCTGACGACGCTCGCGTGCTGCACGCTCCTGGCCCTCACCCCCGAACACGGGGCCTGGGCCGCCTCGGTCACCCTGCTGGCCGCGGCCGTGCTGGTCACCGCGGCCGAGCTGATCCGCTCGGTGAGCTCCTGGGAGCTGGCCGTCTCCCTCGCGCCGCCGGAGGCGAGGGCCTCGTACCTGGGGGTGGCGGGCATGTCCCAGTCCATCCAGAAGTCCGCCGGGCCGCTGCTGCTGACCGGCGCGGTGATGGCGGCCGGGCCGGCGGGCTGGCTGGCGCTCGGAGCGGCGGTCGCGGGGCTGTCCGTCGTCCAACGGCGGGCCGGCCTGCGGCGGCTGGACGCCCTGCAGGCCGCCGCTCCCGCTTGACGGGACCCGTCTTCCCCCTCCCAGATTCCCCAGTCGACGGGACAAGTTCCCCTATCTCTCGGGAACGGCAGAAATCTAGCCTCGCTACTGCCTGTCCGGGACTGGGATCACTGCGATCGAGGGGGAAGTGTGACTGTTCGGGAGGTCGGTGTTCTGGCGATCGGCGCGGGTCCGGCGAATCTGGCGCTGGCGGTGGCCGTCGAGGAGTCGGGTTCGGCCGAATTGGCGGACGGCACGCTGCTGTTGGAGCAGAGTCCGGACGTCACATGGCAGCGTGATCTGTTGATGCCGTGGGCGCGGAGCCAGGTGTCCTTCCTGAAGGACCTGGTGACGTTGCGGAATCCGTCGAGCAGGTTCACGTTCCTCAATTTCCTGCACGAGCAGGGGCGGTTGGACGAGTTCGTGAACCTGGGGACGTTCCACCCGTTCCGGTGGGAGTTCTCGGACTACCTGCAGTGGGTCGCGAAGTCGCTGGAGCGGGTGGAGATCCGCTACGGGGCGCGGGCGGCGCAGGTGGATCCGGTGTGCGGGCCGGACGGCTCCGTCTCCGGGTGGAGCGTGCTGCTGACGGACGGGGACGAGATCCGCTGCCGGGACCTCGTCGTCGGCGGAGGCCGCGACCCTCGCGTACCGGAGGTGTTCTCCGGACTTCCGCACGACCGGCTGATTCACAGTGCGCAGTACCGGACGCGGATCGCGGAGATTCCCCGGGACGAGCCGGTCCGGGCCGTGGTGGTCGGCGGGGCGCAGAGCGCGGCGGAAATGTTCTACGCGCTGCACGAGAACCTGCCGCAAAGTCAAGTGACGATGCTCGTACGGTCGATCGGCCTGCAGACGTACCAGACCAGCAAATTCGTGAACGAGTTGTTCTTCCCTTCCTTCGTGGACGAGTTCTACGAAAGTCCGGCGGAAGTCAGGGCACAGCTGCTGGACGAAATGCGCTTCACGAATTACGCGGGTCTGGCGCCGCCGTTCCTCGACGAGCTGTACACGATGCTCTACCGGCAGAAGGCGCTCGGCCCGCAGCGCTCGGAAGTGCGGGCGATGACCGAGGTCGTGGGTGCCCGGCTCGAGGACGGGGA
>NZ_JNZY01000038.1 GCF_000717655.1 Streptomyces katrae | reverse complement strand
GTCTTCTCACCCGCCGCGAACCGCATCCCGGCCTGAAACCGGATCCCCTCACGAAACGCCCGACGCTCAGCCGTCAGGCCCCCACCCTCTGGATACCTCGCCTCACCGGCATACCGCAGGGATCATGAACCGTCACTACCCGACGACAACGCGAAATCCTCAGTAGACGCAGCCGGGCGAACCGTTCACTCCTTCGCAGAACACCCTCTGAGGATTTCCGAAAGCACCAAGCCGCTGCCCTGGCAGGTCTACGAGGACCACCAGGCCCCATCTCGGCAGGGCGGGCGGACGGGCATTTGGCCGTTCTCGCCGTGGACTTCTCCCCGCCCGGAGCGGTGGCGTTGGACACCGGCGGCCGGATGGAGGAGGGGTTCGCCGCCGTTGCGGTCTGGTTCCGGTCGAGGCCGGACATCACCGACGGGGTTGAGAAGGGGCACACTGCGCAGCAATCCAGACAGGACAGTCGAAGACGTCAGTCAGGCGGCGAGTCAGACGCCTCGGGCGCAACCGCCACTCACATTCGCACTGTCAGGCGGCTTCCACTGTTTCGGGTAGGGAGCGTGGAGTGCAGCGGCCGGCCCCGGCAAGAAGTCACGGGCCGGCCGGTGGACTCCGGAGTGGTTCAGGTCGCGAGGTGGAAGCCGGCGCCGACTCCGCCGGTGGTGTTCATCTCGTCGATGATGCTCAGGATCGGCGAACTGTGCTGGGCGCCAAACGCGTTGCCGACCAGCGTCTGGCCGTCCACGACGGGGGAACCAGAGTCGCCGGAGTTGGTGAAGATGAGGTGGGTGAACCAGATTCCGCTGGTGCCCAGCTTGATGCCGCAGGTGAGGCCGGTCCGGTGGCCCTGCTTGCACATCCGGGTCCCGTTGGCGGGCGGCGCCCCGATCGACGTGATGGTCACCGAGCCCACGGTGTCGGTGGGGGTGACCCGGCTCTCGTCCAGCTTGATCACCGCGTAGTCCAGGCCCTTGGGCCCGGTGCTGAGCAGGTTGTTGGGCGTACTGACGTACGTCACCGTGCCGATGGCCCCGGTCTCCAGGTCGGGGCGGCTGGCGTTGACGTCGGCCGGGGCGAGGGCCGTCCCCGCTGGCGAGGTGTCCCGGTAGACCTGCTCGCCGACCAGCTTGTTGCCCTGCGCGTCGATGAGGCAGTGAGCGTTGGTCAGGCCCACCAGGTTGCCCGCCGCGTCGCGGCCGACCGCGGTGAGGGTGCAGACGTACCAGCTCGTGGGGGCCTCGGGCGTCGGCTTCAGCCGGAAGATAATCCCCGTGCCGCCCCCGATGGGCGTGAGCGACTGCGTGCCCGCGGCGGGGACCTGAGCGGGGACAGCGCCTGCGGATGGAGCCGCGGTGAGGGACATGACCGTGAGGACGACGGCCAGGCCTAGGGCGCGTAACGGACGTATCATGTGATCGCTTCCTTTGCGGGGCTGGGAAGTTGACCGGAGCAGGGCTACGGATCCAGTCAACCACCACGGCGACGCGGCCGTGCGGGATCTGCATGAGTGGCGGCACTCCGGCCTGACCGTGGCGGATCACGTGGTGCGCGTCTACGGCCCACGCACCGGCTGACCCTGAGACGGTTCGTGAGCCCGCCTCAGGGTGCAGGCCTGCGACTTCGAGCAGGTCGGCTGTGGTGGAGCACGTGCGGTGCGTCTGGGCCAGGCCTCAGCGAGGGGCGGAGGGGTCCTCCTGGGTGGAGCCGGTCAGGGCCGACAGGTTCCGCCGGATGGTGCGCGTGAGGGGGTGGCTCTCGCCCAACGTCTCCTGGCACTCGGGGAGTGCGACCCGGTACAGGGCCGCTGCTTCCTCCTGCCGCCCGCTCTCCTTGTAGGCCCCAGCCAGGTTGTTCAGGGACGCGAGTACATCAGGGTGACGTGGTCCAAGTACACGCGTCCGCTGCTCCAGGTTCGACTTGTACAAGGCAAGGGCCTTCTGCAGCCGACCGGCCTCCTCGTAGGCGCCGGCCAAGTTGTTGACGGCGGTGAGCGTGGCGGGATGGTCGGGGCCGAGCACCTGCTCGTAGTCGGTCACAATGCGTTCCAACAGGGGCAGTGCGCGCTCGTGTGCGCCCATGGTCAGCAGGGCCAGTGAGAGGTTGGCTCTGGCGGCCAGGGTATCGGGATGCCGCTGACCCAACAGCCTCACGCAGTCGTCGACTTCCCGTTCCAGCAACGGCAGGGCCTGCGGAAAATCGTCGTTCTCCCAGTAGGCGGCGGCCAGGTTGTTGCGGGCGGTGAGGGTGTCGGGGTGCTCAGGGCCGAGCAGTCGCTCCGTTTCGGCCCGGTTGAGTTCGAAGAGGGCGAGTGCTTCCTCGTGCCGGCCGGCGGCGCGGTACACGCCCGCGAGGTTTTGCCGGGCCGCGAGGGTGTCCGGGTGGTCAGTGCCGAGCCGTCGCAGACAGTCCGAAACCGTCTGCTCGAACAGTTCGGCAGCCTGCCCCAGATCTCCGTTCTCCCAGTAGGCGGCGGCTAGGTTGCTGCGTGAGGTGATGGTGCCGGGCGAGTCGGGGCCCAGTACCCGCTCCCGGTCGGTGAGCACGTCCTGGAGCATCCGCACAGCCCGGTCTAGCTGGCCGGCGCTGAGCAGCGCGTAGGCCAGACTGTTCCGGGATGCCAGGGTCTCGGGGTGGTCACCGCCCAGGACGCGCATCCGTGCGCTCAGGTTGTCCTCCAGTATCGGTACGGCTCGCGCGAGATCGCCGGCGGCGTGCAGGGCACCGGCCAGGTTGTGCCGGGTGACCAGAGTGACGGGGTGGTCGTCGCCGAGGATGTGTCGGCGTCCGTCCAGGGCCCGTTCCAGGAGCGGGATCGCCCGTTCCGGGCAGTCGGCTACCCGATGGGCGTAGGCCAGGCTGGCGGTCACCGTGAGGGTCTCGGGATGATCGCTGCCGAAGATCCGGGCGTAGTCGGTCAAGGCGTGCTCTAGCAATTCGACTGCGGCGTCGGTGTCGGCGCGGGCAAGGAGGGCTCCGGCCAGGGCGGCTCGGTACCTCAGGGTCGCCGGATCGTCGGGGCCGAGGACACGTTCGGAGCGGTCCAGTGCCCGATGGAAGGCGGCAACGGACTCGTCGATCCGGTCGCACGCCTGGAGAGCGCCCGCGACGTTGCCGAGCGCCGCGAGTGCTGCAGGATGGTCGTCGCCCAGGGCGCGCCGGTAGGCCGCGTGGGACCGTTCTAGGAACGCCAGTGCGTCGCCGGGAGCACCCTGCTCGCAGAGGAAGAGCCCGGTGCGGTTGAGTAGGCGGGCGGTCACCGGCGTGTCGGACGACGCTGCAGACTGATCGGCGAGTGCCGTGATGTGCGGCAGGAGTTCCCGCCATCGCGGCCAACTCCGGGGTTCGTGGACGGGCGGAACGTACTGGTCGAGCAGTTCGGTGGCGATGGTCAGGCCCTCGGCGATGGCCTCCGTACTGCGCAGCGAATCGCGGTCGTCAGCGGTCCGCACCAGGGTCTGGACATGCCGGTGAACGGAGACCGTGTTGTCGCCGAGTTGGACAAGGCCGTGCGCGCGGAGTTCCCTCAGAGCCTGGGGAACCGTCCTTCTGACGGACTGCCCGTCGGAGCTGGACAGGAGTACAACGGGCACGGGCTCGTGGCTGTACCAGGACAGCACGCGCAGCAGGCGCAGTGCGCCCGGCGTATTCGAGACCGCACGGAGCGCCAAGCCGATGGCGTCCACCAGATGCCCGGCCCACGCGTCGTTGCCACCGATGGTGTCAGGATGTTCGGACATCAGCCGACGGAACGCGGCGACGCTGATCCCGGTCTCGTGAAGGTGTGCGCCCACCAGAGTGAGCGTCAAGGGATGTCCGCGGAGTTCGAGCGCAAGCTCACGGAGCTCGGCGGGCTCTGCTGGGCGCGCGGCACCCGGTTCCCGGGACAGACTAGCGAGCAGCTCGGCCGCGGCGTCCGGGGCGAGGGGCTGCAGCTGAAATACCTCGGTGTCGGGCCGGCGCCAGCCGTATGAGAGCCGGGTGGTCACGAGGGCCCGACCGCGGCTGCCCGCCAGATCGGCCAGCAGCGGATCGACGTGTGCCGGGTCGGTGACGTCGTCCAGCACCAGCAGCCATTCATCGTGTTCGAGCAGCCACCGGACGGCGCGCCGCGCCGCTTCCTCCATGGGGAGCGACCCGGCCAGCTCGGGCTGCAGTCGGTAGACCAGGTCTGCCAGGCCGTTGTCGATCTCGGTGGGAGACCCGGCCGCCAGCCACCAGGCGGGTGCCTCCCTCCGCCGGAGCCAGAGGTGTGCGAACGCGGACACCAGAGCGCTCTTTCCGACACCCCCCTGTCCGGTGACCACCGCAGTCCGCCCCGGTTCCTCCAACAGATCTGTCAGCAGGCCCAGTTCGTGTTGCCGTCCGATGAATTCCGGTACTTCAGGCGGCAGGTTTGACAGTCCGACCCCGGCCTGCACGTCCGACACCCGGCGCAGGGATCCGGTGTTGAGGAACGAGCCGTGGATGTTGACGTCCCCGGTGATGTTGATCTGGCCGTGCCCGGAGGCACCCACAGTGCCGTTAAAGCGGAAGTCAGACATCGGCATCCCTCTCATCGGCCGTCAACTGCGTGAGGAACTGGAGCAGCACCTGCCGGTCGCGGATCTCCACTCCCTTGTACGTGGCGAGCACAGGTGCGAGGCCACGGTCGGGAATGGGAACGGCATGGGCGGGGCGGACCTCCGCACTGCCGTTGACCGTCCGGTCCGGTGGCTCCGGCGGGCGGTGCGCGCGGTTCGGCGCGAGTACGATTCCGGCGCCGTGCCCGCGGGTGCCGAACTGTGGGACCGGCATGCCCGGACGCAGGGCGAGGCGCGCCGTGACGGCGTCATAGATCGCGGTCATGTCGAGGTACTCCGAACCACCCTCCACTCCGTGGCTCAGGATGTGTATCAGTTCACCGGTGAACGCGCTGTACCGCTCGCCCACTGGCGACAGCGCCTTGCGGGTGGCGGCGGAGGCCGTGAGCACGCAGACGCCCTCGATGTCGGCCTTGCCCGCCACCAGCGCAGCCAGCTCCTGCTGTTGTGCCGCCGGATCGCCCCGGTGTTCCGCCCCGGCGGCGCCCATCTCGCCGTTCAACGCTTTGCCGCTGTAGCAGCAGTCGAGGATCACCACGGTGCGCCGGGCCCGGCTTCCAGACTGTCGCAGCCGGGTCCGCAGCTTGGCGTAGCTCAGGCAGTCGTCCTCCCAATGGACGCCCCTGAGCGCCAAGTGCAGGTCCTGCGATTCGCCCACCAGCAGTCCGTGGCCGGAGTAATAGAGGAGCAGCGTGTCCGTCGCTTCGGCGGCGGCGCGCTGAACCTCGTCCAGGACCTCGTGGGGATAGGCGGGTTCAGGAATCGAGAAGCAGTGCTCTTCCGGTAGGTCCCACACCGTACCGTTGGTGAGCAGGCGGCGCATGGCCGCCAGGTTCTGCTCCACCGCCGGGAGCGCGCCCATGCCCAGGCCGTCGGCCGCACTGTGCACTCCGATGAGGATCGCCCGGGAACCGGCCGGGTCCGGCGCGGTCACGAGCCCGATGCATCCTCGTCGACGGTACCGTCGCCGGAGGCCGTAAGAGCGTCGACGACACGGCGGACCTCGGCGGGGTCGTCGTTGGTGATCTCGACCGTCGCATCCTTGTACTGGATCCGGACCGTGGGCATGGTGGCCCTGTCCCGGCCCTGCCGTCTGGCGTCCCGCCACGCGGCCACCGCGACGGCGAGGCTGCCGAGCCCCGAGACGTCGTCCAGGATGGCCTGTACGATGTCGGCGACGCCCATCTCGCCCTGCCCGGGTTCGGCAGGCAGCACGCTGAGCTCGGCATGACCGGCAACTGGGTCGTTCCGCAGCCATCGCAGGAGATCTCCGCCCTCGCCACCGTCCTCCACCCGAATCCGTACCTGCACGACGCGCCCCTCCGTCGATCCCTCACCCGGTCCGACCCGGTCGGCTCTAATCCTGCCCGATACGGCGGGCGCCGGGGGCGGTTTCCGTGATCCGGTGTGCTCAGGCGGTGCCGCAGATGGTGAGCACCGCCAGCCCCAAGGCAGTTGATGCTCGCGGCACCATGAACACTGACCAGTGGCGCGAAGCTGGCAGGATCGCCCGGACGGCGGTTCATACGGTGGCCTCCTGCGGGTTGGGATCACCCCCGCGTCGGCAGGGAGCGCTCTTCGTGACCTGCAGGTTCTTAGGTGCTTTGCATGTTCTTTGTCATCTGCCCGAGGTGCGGAAGTGCTGTTATGGCAGAAGCCATAGGGCGTGACGTAGTCCATGGGTCGGTAGCGTGTTCGGGGTTGTGGCGGTCATATTCGTCGTTGGGCGTAGGCCGCGAGTTCGGGGTGCTCCCGTATGAGTTGTTCCCGTAGTTGGCGTACTTCCTGGGCCTCGGTGGCGGCGCGTTGTTCGGCTTCGGTCTGGTCTTGTGCTGATTGGGACCGCTCGGCATGCTCGGCATAGGCTTCATCGAGCATGCGTTCCCAGCGGATTGTCTATCGTAGGCGTTCGGCTTCCTGTGCTGCCTCGGCCTCGGCGACGAGTCCTGCCGTCGCGCGTTGGATCTCAGTCTGTTCTGCCCTGTTCCGGCACTGCTGGCATAGCCCGTCGTCGGGTCGTGGTCCTTTGCCGGCTGCCGAGCAGTCCTTGCCGTCGCATTCCCACCACCGGAGCTGCGGGCCGTTCTGCCGTTGTGTGGGCACTGGGCGCCGGCGGTGGTCTGCCCGGCGTTCTGTGCATTTGGGGCATGCGTCGTCCAGGTGGAGGGTTGTGCCGTCCTCGCACATGGGGTCAGGGCAGTCCGTGGACGGGCGCACCAGCCCGACCGCGGCCCCGACGGGGGAGGAGAGCTCTCCTTCGGCCAGGGCGTGGGCGTAGCCGTGCGTCCACCAACGGCGTTGGATCCGCTCGAGTAGCTGCTGGGGGGTCCGTCCTGCGTCCAGGGCGTGCAGGATCGCCTCACGTAGCACGGCCGGGGGGTGGGGCGGGAGCAGGGCTGCCAGCTCTCGCGGCCATCCCGCCTCAACGGCTCTGACCGAGTCAGCCAGTCCCGGCGACAGTCGCAGCCGGGTCGTCTTTCGCGACCTGGCTGGCGGGATGGGCGCGCCAGCGCCCCGGGACGCGGCGCAGCCGCTGGCCCCTGGCGGCCTACTACCTGTTGTGGCCCTGCGGGCGTCATCGGCGCTACGCGCCGCAGGCGCTGTCGGGGTTTGTGGAGTGGGGAGGGTTATAGGGGAGGGTTGGGGGACTGTCAGTCCCCCCTGCGGGGATTGACAGTCCCCCCTTCCCCGGGACTGAGAGTCCCCCCGTCCGTCGGATTCGAGGGGTTTTGCGGGAGGGGACTGAGAGTCCCCTCCTTTCTGGCGTGGCTTTCCCTTGTCGCTGCGCTCTGTCCGCGGCGGGGTGGGTGGCAGTGTGGGCCGGGTGTGGTGTGTGAGTGGGGGCAGGCCGCGGTGTGCCCGGTCCTCGTTGACCCGTGCCAGTCTTTCGGGGCCGTACCAGGCTGCCGGGATCTGCAGGCCGCTCCGGCTGGCCCGGATCGGCGTCCCCCTTTCCCAGACGGCCCCGGAGGGCCTGGCGGCGGCGGGCATCGACCCGATCCTGTTGCCCCCGGTGCCGGAGTCTGCCGGGCACGTGACGGTAGAGCGCTCTCATGCACCGCAGGGCGTTCCGGTCGGGGCACCAGCCGTGTTGAAGGAGCACGCCTTGGTCGGTTCCGCAGATACGGATGAGAGCCTCGCCCACCCGCTGCAGCCGGACCCCGCACATGACGAGTACGGTCAGGACCACCCCTATGGTCCTGAATTCCCCGAAGCGGTGCCGCCGGCACAGCCAGTTGTTCGGGTGGCCTCCGAGCCGGCCCGTATGACGGAGGCGGAGCTCTGGGAGGCATGCCGCTCGTACGCGGCGCGCACCGGCGCGCCCCCCTGATGCTGCCGCTTTCGTGGTGCACCTGGCCGAGGCGTACGGGGTGGTGGACCCGGTGACCGGTGGGCCGCTGCCCGCGACAGATGTAGAGGAGCTACTGGCCCGGTTCCCCGGAAGCCCGACGGCTGTGACCGGTGACGATGCGGTGACCGGTCACGGTGGGGAACCCCATCCCTTCTTTCAACCCTTCTCGGCTCGAGGCGACGTTCATGCGCCCGCCGTGCAGGCCCCGGTGTCCGGTCAGGTAGCGGCGGCGCCATTGGCGTCGGCGGGTGACCGGCTGCCGGCCGCACGACGTAAGCAGATGCCCCCTGACGTGCTGACCGATCTGGTCCTGGCGTCTGCTGGGGAGGCCGAGCGATGGGAGGCGACGGTCACCGACACCGGTGCGGCCGCTGCCCGGCTGCCGGAGCAGCAGATCGAGGAGCCAGTCCTGGATCCGGTCCAGCAGCAGATCCTCACTGTCGCCGCTTGGCTCACCGAGGCCGAGGAGACCGGCGTGAAACTCTCCGGAGCAGAAGTGGCACGCCGCCTGGGAGTATCCCCTAAGACAGGTCAGCGCCGCGTGATCGACGCTGGCAAGCACCTCACCGAGCAGCGTCGGCAGCAGGGGCGTGCTCACCTCCGCTCGGTCTGAAGCTGACCGCCCCCGCGTGACCGGTGACCGACGCCTCCGTGACCGCTGACCGACAACTGGTGAACTCGTGACGCGACCGGTGACCGGTCACGGCCTGACCGGCCCTCGTGACGGCGCGACTGGTGACTGATTCGGTGACCAATCCGGTTACAGAATCGGTGAGTCACCGACTATCACCTCACCGGTGCGAGGTCACCAGCACGCCGGTCTGGAGCCCCATTCGACGCGAGCGGCCCGCGTGGGCGAGCCCCGGCACGTCGTCGTGCTCGGCTGGCTCCATCGTGACCGGTCCAACACCCGCACCCCTTTGACCTGCGATTTGACCGATGACCGATGGTCAGGATGACCGGTGACCGGTGACCGGTGACCGGTGACCGGTGACCGGTGACCGGTGACCGGTGACCGATCCCACCTCCATCGGTCATCGGTCATGACGGACTCTCCAAAGTCACCAGCCCCCTGCGAGGGCACAGGCGGTTGGAAGTTGGACGGAGGCGCGTACGCAGTCGACCTCAGGTGATACCCGTGTCGAGCCAGCATGGCCAGGAGCGGTCTGATACCGGTCCGCGTATCCGGCCGGCGTCCGCGGTGCTGGTGAGCCCAGCGCAATCGCAGCTTGCCTCCGAGAGCCTGGGCCACACCCGAGCCCTGGCAGGCCGTCACGATGCTCGCCAGGGCACATTGCTGGACAGCGGAATTGCTCCTGGGCCCACGCCAGTTCGGCGCTGACGTATGCGGCAGCGGCCGGCGCATAGGCGCAGGACCGGACCGGTAGCCATCGATCACCTGACAGGTTGCTGCGTCCGCTCGCTTTCGAGTGTGCGACGGGCGAAGGGGAACTGCGTGCTGTCCTCAGGGGGCTTGGCCGTCGATGGCAGGAATCGCTGCCTCGTGGGGTGGCGAGAGGAGCTTCCGGGGCGTCGCGTGTTGCTCCACCCCGGGGCTGGTGTGGCAACGCCACTTTCCGGCCGGTCGGATGGGTCAGGGCCGGTTGTACCGACCGCAGTGGCTTGAATGCGCAGTCACATCGTCAATACAGACCCTGACGTACGCGGCCCCGCGGGGCGCATCCGCAGGAATTCCGATCCTGAACGGATACGTCCCATCACACTTAATGCCGGTGTCCCAGGCGCCGAGCTCCTCGCCAGAGGCACCGTACGTGCCGAACCACGCCCTGTAGCAGCCGACGGCCCGGAGTGTTCCATCGGCCCCGACCGACCGGTTGTACCAAGTCAAGGTGCCGCGGAGGTAGCTGGCACCGAATGTAACGTCGAAAGGGGTGGTCGAGTAGGCGGCGGTCTGCGCGCCGGCGGCGGGAGCGCCCAGCAAGGTGCCCGCGGTCAGCACGACGGAACCGAGGGCGGCGGCGAGATGAGCCTTCATGCGATCTCCAGGATGGGATGAGCCGGTTCGTTCCGCCCGCGTAGGCGCAGACCAGGTTGAAGCCTTCGTGATTGAGGTGTCCGGTGATCTGGCGGCGCAGAGCGGGAACCGAGAGCTTTTCGGTGGCGGCGCCGGGGGTATCGACGAGTTCGGGGTGGGCGTCGGCCCAGATGCCGGCAAGGGTGTCGACCAGGGCGGGGACCCGTCCGGGGACGCCTGTGTCCGGGCGTCGAACGGGCGGACGGCACGGGGCGCGGCCGGCTCGTCCCCGCGGGGTGCGGGCGTAGAGCTCCTCGGCCAGCGAGAACACGTCGTGCCGGAAGCGCGCGGCGGTGCGGTCGGTGATGCCCTGCACCTCCAGCCCGGCGGCGATCTCCAGCGGGCGGCCCCCGCACGTCCGGCGCGGCCCTGGTCCCCTCTCGGCTTCTGTTCCAACCCCCGTTCGAACCTCTCTCCGGGGCTCCGTCTCGGGTTTCTCTTCGGAGTTCTCCGCGACGTCGGGGCGATGGCACGGTGGCAGCGCTCCGACCTGCTGGCCAAGGGGTCAGGTACCTGCGGTTCGCAGGCTCACCTGACCCAGGCGCCGGCCGCGCCGGCACCCACCAGGCGCGGGTCTCCAGCAGCTGCGACCGGGCTTTCCAGCTGGCCTCAGCTCGCAGACGGAAGGGGCCTGGGGATGCGCAGGCACTCGAGGTCCTTGAGGTTCCCGTCATCGAGACAGACCCTGACGTATGCGGCACCGCCGGGCTGGTCCGCAGGCACGACGAAGTCGTAGGACTCGATGGCGCCGCAGGCGATCGGGGAGCCGCCGCCCGAGCCGACCACGCCACGGTCCCCTTGGAGGGCGTAGGCCCACGTGGTCCGGCACGTCACCAGACTGTCCGACACTGCGGACCTGTGCTGCCCAACGACTCGGACCGATCGGTTGTACCAAGTGATGGTTCCCCTGGTCCACGTGGCACCGAAATTGATGGTGAACTCACTGGGGGGAGGATAGGCGCTCGCGTTCGCGGTCTGCGCGCCGGCGGCGGGAGCACCCAGCAAGGTGCCCGCGGTCAGCACGACGGAACCGACGGCGGCAGCGAGATGAGTCTTCATGCGATCTCCAGGATGGGATGAGCCGGTTGCGGCTTCACATCCTGGGCGGGTCGGCCACCTGCGGCCTACCTGTTAAGCCACGGCTTAAAGGGGCGGGACGGCAGTCGCGGCGCCGCACGCGCCCTCGGGGCGAGTGTCCGGTGGTCCCCGAGCAGGGCGGCACTGCGCAAACGGGTCTGACCCCGCGGCGCCCTCGGGCCTCAGGGTTCCGTCAGAACACCGGTCCGCAGCAGGGCCAGCCCGAGAGGGGTGATGACGTGCAGAACGGACCTGCCTCGGCGGCTGGTGGTGATGAGGTCCGTGTTCCGCAGCACGGTCGCGTGCTGACTAGCCGCTGCGGCAGTGACGTTGAGGCGACGGGCCAGTTCGCTCGTCGTGCAGCCTTCCGCTGTCACCTGCAGAGCGGCAGCTCGCGTGCGGCCGAGCAGCAACTCCAGGTTCCGCACGGCGGAGCCGTCTGCCTCCGCCGGTCCGGTACCAGTCAGCGGCCGACGGAGAGCAGGCACGGTCAGTCGGGGTGGCTGGGCGGGATCGAGCGGGTCCCACAGAAAACTCACCGGGAGCTTCGCGAAGACCGTGGGCGTGATGATCAACCCCCTTCCCTGGAGACGCACCTCAACTCGGCGCGGGTAGGGAGCTTCGAGCACCGGCGGACGCCAGCGGACCAGTGGCGCGCAGACCGAACGCAGCAGCAGATCGATGCCTCCCTCCAACACCAGGTTCGCGCAACGGGTGGTCAGCGCGACCAGCTCGGACCGCCCTTGATGCCAGTAGGGCTCCACGGTCAGCCGATGGCAGGCACGCACGGCCTCGGCGAGCTCCCGCCGCGCGTCGCGGTCACCCTCGGACACCTGTCTGGCCCATGGCAGGTGCCCTGGGTGAAAGTCGAGCCCCTCGAACTCGCGTCGCAGCCGGGACACTGGGGCGTGCAGCAGATTGTCCACGGCGTGGTCTACAGAGGGCACATCACCCATCAGGGCCAGCAGATCAAGCCCGGGACCGCGCACCGGAACCAGGGACGTCAGGGGGCGCGTGTCGGCTCCCATCCGGCCCGCGACCGCTGACCGCCACGAGCGGAAATGAGGAAGCTCCCGGTTCTCCCTCAGCAGCTCCAGACTGTAGTAGACCTCCGCTGCGACGCCGATCGTTGCGGCCACCCGTGTCCGGGCGAGGTCTTCCGCCGTGAAGTGAATGCGTAACACCGACCGGCCTCCTCCCACCGAAGTAGAGCGCGTGAGCGCACCGCCCAGCATGCCCCAACCCGCCGCGTTCGCACCGGCATTCAGGCGGAGGCCGCGCCCGCTTGCTGACGGCGTATGCGCGCCCGTAAACCGGCTCGTGCGACGGATCGGGTCTGCCCCGGCATGACTCGGATCATCGCTGACACCTCCTCTTCTCCGGCGGCTTCGGCGCCAGGCCTGACCACGGCTCGGACAACGGTCTGTGGCCGGGCACACCGGTACCCCGTGGTTCGTGGTGGAAAACGGGAACCGGTTCCTCGGTCGGCACGTGAAGTGAGGCCGGGCCGCCTGGCCGGCAGCAGACGGTAGGCGACCGGCCGGTCGGGGAGACGCGAGGGCATGGACGCATAGGTTCGGTGTCAAACGCCTCGATTGGATGACAGGGCGACTGGCTTCACTGTCCAAGGACACCTACACCGCTGCTGCCCTGTCTCACTGAAGGTTGGCCGCTCAGCTGCTTCGACGGTCAGGGAGCACAGTGGACTGGGGAACGCTCGTAGGCACTGGTCTTGGGGCGTTACTCGGCGTCGGATCGACACTCGCTGTCGACCGTGCCCGAGCACGTCGTGAGAAGGACGTCCGCGGCGAGCAGCTTCGACGCCAGGTGTATGGCGAGTACCTCGTCGCCCTGTCACGGACCCGGAGTCAGCTGCGCGACATCGCTCATAACGTCCAGGAGCCGCCGGAGCAGCAGACCCGGCAGGCACGTGACACAGTGCGCGAGAGTGAAGCCTACGAGCTCCGCCAGCAGTTGCAGCTCTGCGCGCCGACGGAGGTGCTGGCGCTCACTGATCAGGTGCACGCAGCGCTGCGAGACCTTCGGGAGCAGGTCGTGAACGGAGCTACTTCCGAGAACGAGACGTACCGGGCAGCGCGCGCAGCATACGAGACCGCCGCCCGAGCCCTTCGCGGAGCGATGCGTCGCGACCTGGATGTCGCCCCGGGCCAGACGTGAGGCGCTGTCGGCCCCAGGCCTCCCCACGAAGATGAACCTCGGCCGTTGCCTCCAGAAGCCCCGCACCGGCCATAGACCGAGCGTTTCGTGGTCCAAGTTCAGTGAGAGCGGCCGATCCTCAGTGAGACAGGACAGCTGCATGCCCGGTGACTGGCAGCGTGCTCACCGCTCGACGGAAGCGAGGCGCGGCTGTGCCAGGGCTGGTGAGCTATCCGGGGACTCCATTGCTCCCCGTTCGTCGGTCAATGCCAGCGGGCGACGTCCTCGTCCTTGAAGTCGAGGCCCTCGGCGCGGAGACGGGCCACGGCGGCGTCCAGGTAGCGGGTGTTCCACAGCACCACGGCGTTGACGACCAGACGCGGGGCGGCGGCAGGTGGTGCGCGCCGCCGTGGGCGGTCCAGCGGATACGGCGGTCTATCACCGCAGGACGCAGCTCCATGTGCATGGGAACGGGCAGTGTGAGCGGTTGCCGATGAATCTGTCGGTGTGGGTGCTGGCGTCTGTGTGGCGGAGGATGGAGATCCCGTACGGCTTCTACGGGCCGGTGGTCGTCACGGGGCCGCAGCTGGATGCCTTGGACGAAGCGATGGCTGAGGAAGTACTGGCGGTCTGCGCGGCGGTGGCGGAAGTGCGGGAGGAGTGGGTGACGCGGCAGCCTGCCGGTGAGTGGCAGGCTCGTGCCGAACTCCTCGCCGCGGCCCGTCACCGGGTGGCGGCGCTCGCCTGAATGGCTCTGTTCACGAGTTAGGGGTTCTGGCACACATTCCGTGAACGATCTTGGCTCGGGCTCCACCAGCCCTCTCGTGACATCCAATCCGCACAGCTCACGTGGTGCGCACCGCCATGCTGACGGATAGCCAGCAAGATCGTTCACGGAATGTGTGCCATAACCCGGGTTTCGACAGTAGGGGGCTGCGGGGCTGGCAGGGTCCCGTCCACCCGTCTCTTGTTCGTTGGCGCTGGGCGGCTCTTGCCGGTCGTCACCGGTCGCGGCCGAGCCGCTGAGACGACTGCGTCCGGTGGCTCGGGCCGATAACGCATGGAAACCGCGCCTCCAGCCAGGCAGGGTGTGGCGTGATGAGCTATCACGATGAGACGTCCCGCACCCTGTCCTATGCATGCCATGACACGCTGGAAGGGCTGCTGCAGCGCGGCCGGGGGCTGGGCGCGCAGCGCGCACGGTATGACCCTGAGGCCGCCGCGCCGTTCGTGTACGACGGGACTCGCCGGGACTGGAAGTGGGACTACCAGACCGACACCCGCTACCTCTACCAGGCGCGGCTGATCCGGGACCTCAAGCTGCCGCCTACGCCGGTCGTCGACCAGCTGGCGGGGGATGAGGAGGAGTGCTTGCGGGCCGCCGATGTGCTGGAGCTGCTCGCCCTCGCCGGTTCGGATGAAGCCCGGGAGGGACTTCGGGCATACATTCGGGAAGGCAAGCACTGGGTCTCCGTACTGGAGTCGGTCGCGGATGGCTGGCCGGCCGAGTGGTGGGAGGACCTGGGCGACGTCGCGCGCGCCCGGATCGGCGAGGAGGAGGATCTTCCGTGGTCTTTCGAGCCGTGGAGCCGGTTCGGGATCGAGGTGCCGGGCCGCCGATTCCCTCCGCGGCCGTCCCTTGGCGGGCTGAGCGACGAGGAGCTGCTCGCCCTGCTGGCCGCCGACGGCACGGAATTCAACATGAAGATCCATGCTCTGGGTGCGCTGGCCGGGCGGGAGCCGGCCGAGGGGCTGATCCCGCTCGTGCCTTCCCTCGGAACCCCGGACGGCCGCCGGCCCCTGCCCCTGCTCTGGCGGGCGGTCAAGCGCCTCGGAGTCCTCGCCGTGCCGGCGGCGCGTGAGTGGGCCCTGGACAATCGGGAGTGGCTGGCCCAGCTGGGGGCGGAGGTCTTGTCCGACCACCCCGGGCCTGAGGCGCTACCGGGGCTCGTCACCGAACTGGCCGATCAGTGGAAGGCGCGTGCCTGGTGCGGTCCCGACACGACGGCGAGGAGACTGGCCCGCTTCGGACCCGAGGCCGCCGACGCCGTGCCCGTCCTTTGGCGCTATTGGCGTCACACCCCGCACTCGTACGAGCGCGCTGACTACCTGATGGCGCTCGCCGTGATCGATCCTTCCGGCTTGGACGACGCGTACACCGAGTCGCTCTGGGACTGCGAGGAACGGGCACGGCTGCTGGGCATCGCCTCGGCACCCCACCACCCGCAGACACTGCACCGCATCGCCGTACTCCGCGACGACCCCATGGAAACACCAGAGGTACGGGCCGCTGCCGGAGCTCGGTTGGCCTCGTGACCGGCCCTGAGTTCTCCCTGACTCAACTCGGACGGCAGAGGTCGCCACGGGGTGCCTCCCGTTCCCGGGGTCTGGCACACATTCTGTGGTGACGGCTCGACGCTCAGTACGTTGGCCAGTGACCCCGGCTTTGCACGCGAGAGATCGGCTCTGGTGAAGTGAACAAAGCCACCTGAACGCTGGACCGCGAGCCCGCTCTGAAATTGGGTGTGGGCCTCTGCAACTGCCGGGGCCCACACCGATCTATGCCGTGCTGGGTATCACGACGCTGTGTTCTCGGCTGTCGTGGGGGAGGGCCGGCTGGACAGGACGAGGTTGATGGTGTCTTCGGTGAGGGTGTCGAGGGTGATGTCGTAGGTGCGGGCCATCTGCTGCACTCGGGCGATGGTCCTGCGGATGGATGCCTGGTTGTCCGCGGCCCATTCGATGTGGAGCAGGTCCCGGTAGAGGACTTCCGAGGTCTCTTCGATGTCGAGGCCTTGCTGGACGGTGCGGCGGGCGGCGTCGAGGTCGGGGGCGGTCCCGTCGGTGTGCCAGCGGGCGAGGGTATGGGCGGTGTCGGTGATCCTCGACAGCATGTCCTGAATGACGGGGTCAGCCCAGGGCAGGGTCCGGCCGTCGAACGGCTTGCCCCGCACCAGCCCCATCGCCGTTTCCAGATCCGCGATGCCGCCCTCGGGACCGGCGGCCAGCCCGCGAGAGGCCAGCTGCTGGAAGCGGTCCCAGTCCGAAGTCACTGCCGGGTGGAAGACATACCCGCTGCCGCTCTTGGGCCGCGGAAGCAGCGGATACCCGTCGTCGGCCAAGCCGATCTGATTGCGGAGCTCGGACAGCCGTGAGTGCAGCGTGCGGGTGGACCACGGGTGGAGGGGGTCCATGGCCTGACACAGGTACTCGGCGCTACGCCCCGGGCGCAGGTGGATCAAAGCCGCGATGGCGTTGGTGCGGGGGCTGTGGGCGGATCCGAGGCCGCCGGTGATGCGCAGGGGGCCCAGCATCTCGATACAGACGACCGTGTCCTCGTCGCCTCGTTCGGCTGTGGTCCGGGCCGCAGGGATGAGTTTGCTGGGCTGGCCCGGGCGAGCATGTTCGCCCGGCGTACCGGCGGAGGGTTGGCCCTTGGTGTCGGCAGCTTCGGCGGCGTGGGCGGCTTCGGTTTCAGCGGCCGCGGGGCCGCTTGGGGCGGTGGCCGCAAGGAGGGCGGGGAAGGGGTTGCCCGGGTCGTGAGCGCCCTCGCTGGTCACCCGCACGGTCAAGGGCGCGCTGGTGGCAGCTGGCTGGTCGTGGTCCTCGGCGAATTCCCACGCCCCGGTCGCGGTCGCGGGTTCCTGGACGGATACCTGGAGGGCGTGGATGTACTGCAGGTACTGCTCGTCGGTGATCCGCTGCAAGGTCACTGGCTCGTCCAGCAGCGCGAGGCCGACGTCTTGATCGCGCGTGGTGTCGAGGATTTCGGCGTGGGGGAACGCCCGGCGGGTGGTGTCGGTGGCGGGCAGGACGACGGCGGTGTGCAGAGTGCGGGCAGCGGCGAGGGCGTCAGCGAGCTGGGTGACGTGTTCCTGGTCGCTGTCGCCGGCGCCGATGAGCAGCCAGGGCAGGACCTGTTCCCCGCTCTGGTGGGCTGCGAGGAGGAGTTCGCCGAGGTCGGCGGCGACGGCGGGTAGATGGGGCATGGTGCGGATCCGGCCCTGGGGGAGGAGTCCGGCCAGGCGGGCGCCGAGCCCGGTGGTGAGGATTTCGCTGTAGTCGGTCCAGGCGCAGGTGCCGAGCTCGAGTGCGAGGGCGCGGGCGACTTCGAGGACCTCGTCAGCCTCGCCGTCCAGGAGCAGCACGTTGCAGGTCATGAGATCGGCCAGGAGCAGACCGGTCTGGGTGGCACCGAGCGTGACGAGCCCCGGGTACGGGGCCTGGACGTCCTTGACCTGGTCGGCGGGCAGCAGCACCGCCTGGGCGTCCAGGGTCCAGGCTCGAGGGTCGCCGCCGGCGGTGAAGGGGGTGATGGGCTCGGCGGGTTCGTCGAGCAGCAGGGTGATGTCGGCGGCATCGAGTCGGGCACCGCGCAGGGCGGGCAGTTCGCGCTCTGCCTGGGCGGTGTGGTGGGCGAGGGTGCGCAGGACGCGGTCGAGGAGCTCGATCCCGGCAGGCTCGGAGGTAGCCCCGAGGATCTGCTCGAGGCTGGTGGGGTCCGGGTCTTGGGCGATGGTCTGGCCGGCGCGGCGCTGGCGCTGCTGCATGATCCGCCGTACGCCGAGCGCGCCGGCGAGGGAGGCGGCCAGCAGGGTGCCGATCCCTGCGATCAGCGCCCAGTTGATGGTCGCGGGGCTGTGGGTGTTTGGGGTGGTGGTGTCACTGGGGGAGGGGGTGACCGGCGTGGGGGTGGTCTGCTGCGGGCCGCCGGCTGAGGGAGCCGTAGTTGACGGTGCGGGTTCGGGTGTCGCGGGTGAGGATGCTGATGGTGCGGGGGCGGCCGGCGACGGTGTTGCCGTTGCCGGGGGTGCGGCGGGCGCCGGAGTGGGAGGCGGGGTCTGCGGTGGGGTGGGTGTTGCGGTGGCGGGCTGGGGGAGGGTGAGCCGCTGGCCGGGGTGGATCAGGTCGGGGTCCGTGAACACGCTGCCGTCGGGCAGGGCCTGGCCCTTGTTCAGGTCGAAGATCTCCTGGTATCGGTCGGCGTTGCCCAGCGTGGTCGCGGCGATGCCGGACAGGCTGTCGCCCCTCCGGACGGTGTATGTCGCAGGAGCCGCCCCGGTCTGCTGCGGGTTTGTGCCGCCCGTTGCAGCCGGGCGGGCGTCGGCGGGGAGGCGCAGGCTCCATCCGGGCTGGATGGGCCGATCCGCGTGGAAGACGGTGCCGTCGCCCATGGTGTGGCCTTCGTTGAGGGCGGCGATGTCGCCCCACCGCTCGCCGTCGCCGAGGCGTTCGGCGGCGATGGACCACAGGCTTTCAGCGGGGCGGATGTCGCGGACGGTGTGGGTGTCGGCCGTGCTGGCCGCTGGTTCGGAGGTTTCTGCTCCGCCTGCTGCGCTGGTTTGCGTGCCCGGAACGGGGGCCGCGCTCGCGCTGATGTGCGGGGTAGGGGCGGGTGCTGCGGTGGCGGGGGCGGCGAGGGCGGTGCCGGCGGGCAGGGCGAGCATGACGGCGCCGACGAGTGCGGCGGCGGCTCGCTGTCCCAGCAGTCCGCGGATCTGGGGTGCGGTGCGGCCGCGGAGCTGGGCGGGGATCTCGAGCAGGACCGCGCACGCGAAGCATGCCCATCCCGCCCAGGCGGCGGCGGCGAGGACGAGGAGGAAGACCTGGCCGGAGTCCTCGGTGGACAGCAGGCTGGTCAGGGCGGCGAGTCCGGGTGGCCCGACGAGGGCGGTGGCCCACCACAGCAGGGCCGGCAGACCGGCCAGCAGCGCAGCCAGCACGGTCAGGGCCAGCAGGCCGCGCAGCATTGCGGCCGCGGTCTGAGCGCCGGCGCGCCGCCGCGGCGGGGTGGGGGCGGGGGTGGGCTTCGGCATCGGCCGGTCCTTCTCGCGTCGAACGGTGGGCTATTGGGGCTGGGTGGTGCCGTACAGCAGGTGGGCGGAGCCGTGCCCGGTGACGTCCATCGATCCGAGGCCGATGAGGGCCAGGAACTTGGTCGGGTAGGTGTCATGGACGGTGACGGTCAGCTGGGTGCCGTCGGCGGAGAGGGCGGCGCTGCCCTGGGTGCCGGCGCGGGCGAGGTAGGCCTGCGCGGCCGCCTGGGCGGCTGCGGGATCGACACGGACCGCGGCCCCGGTAACGGCAGCCTCAGGGTCAATGGCCTGCCCGGCCGCCCTAGCCGCCTCCATCGCCACAGCGTCGGCGCGCTCGGTGGCGCGGAGCTTGCCGCCGCCGTCGATGGCCAGCCCGATGATCGCCAACAGGGCCACGGTGACGATCGCCGTGTAGATGGCGATCCCACCCCGGTCCTCGTGCAGTCGGCTGTGCCACCAGGTACGCAGGTGCTCCATGGTCAGCCCTCCCGGGATCGGAAGGCGTCCACCACGGAAGTAAACCGACTGGTCATCGTCTTGGATCCCGGAGCGCCCGGCAGCAGTAGGTCGCTCATGGTGACAGTGCACGAGATGGTCACGGTGACGGTGCCGACCTGTCCGACCGGTACGGCGAGCCCGGAGGCGTCCACGCTGGTGCTGGTTGAGGCGCAGTGGATGCCCTGGTCGTTAAGGGAACGGGCTGCCGCGGCCGAGGCTTCGGCATGCGCGCTGCTGTAGGTGCGGGAGATGGACGCGGCACGGGCCGCGTCCTCGGCGGCGGCGTCGATTTTCGCGCCGGCGGTGACGATCCGCCCGCCCGCGATGGCCAGGCACAGCAGCATGAGCAGCAGTGGGGTGACGATCGCGGCCGCGATCGTCTCGCTGCCCCGGTCACCCCCCGCGGTGCGCCGCCGTAGCCACGTCATGATTCGGGTGGATTTCACGGCGTAGTCCACCTTTCGCGTGGCGCGCCGGCCGACTGCGACACGGACAGTCCGCCCATTCCGGGGATGAGGGACGGGGCGCTGCCGGTGACCGTGACCCGCACGTTGGTTGCGGAGCTCCCGGAGGTGGTGACGGCGGTGGCGGTGAGGCTGTCGCCCGCGATCCGTCCGAGGGTCTCTTGGGCGCGGGCTGCGCCTGCGCCGTCGGGGGCCTGGTAGACGCGGGCGGCGGCGACGCCTTCGCGGGCAGCGGTCAGCGCGATGCTGCGGGCGTGGACCCACATTGCGGCCTGGACTACCGCGACGGTCACCAGGAGGACGAACGGGAAGATGATCGCCATCTGGATCGACGCCTCACCCCGGTCCCCGGCCAGCCGCCGCCGGAGTGCCGTCAGCCGGCTTCCGGACCGCCTGCTGCGGACCGGCCGTCCCCGCGCCGTACGCGTCACTGCGTCCCCCTCTCCCCCCTTTGCACTGCTGCTAGATGCCGGACAGCTTGCCGTTGTACTTGGTGACGACGATGCCGATGGTCCCGGCGATGGCGAGGGCTCCGGCGACGGCGGCGACCCAGATGATGATGGTCGTGATGGAGATGTCGCCCCGGTCCTCGGAGGCATGCGCCTGGACCTTCTCCCAGTGCGAGCGCAGGGCGACGTTCAGGCGGACGAGCGTCTTCATGGTGTGACTCCCTCTGTCGGGTCGGGTCAGGTGGTGAGCATGCGGATGATGGCCGGGAAGGCGATCAGGAGCATGACCAGGACGGCGAGCAGCGCGCCGGGGGCGGTCATCTTCTCGCTGTCGCTGTTGGCGTCCGCGGCCTGCTGGGCGAGGAGTTCGGTGCGCAGGTTGCGGGCGCGCGAGCGCAGAGTGGTGTAGACGGAGGCGCCGTCGTCGGCGGACTGCCGCATGATGGCTGCGAGGTCGTCCATGACCGGCAGGTCCAGCTCGGCGGTCAGGCGGGCCAGGGACTCCCAGTGCGCCACCTTGTCCACCCTCGACTGCGCCAGCGCCGCCTGGATCCGCTGGAACGCCCACCCCTGCCCCACTGTTGCGGCCTGCTCCATGGCCTGTTCGGCCGACACGTTCCCGGCTCGGCGCAGGGCGACCAGGTCGAGGTAGGCGGCCATGGCGTGCGCGAACTCCGCCCGCGCCCGCTTGGCCTTGTCCCGCAGCGCGAGGGCGGGCGCGAACCACAGCACGACGGCGGCGAGCAGCCCGACGATCGCTGGCAGGTACAGAGGCAGACCGAGGAGCAGCAGCGGCACCGTGGACAGCGGCGGCAGCAGCAGTCCGGCACCGGCCAGCGCCACCTTGGTCAGGACGAACCGTGCGGGCGTGGACCCGGTCAGAGAGAGGTCCTTATAGGGGATCCGGACGCCGGGGACGTCGGCCAGGCGTTCCAGCAGCCACTGCCCCCACTGCTCGTCCCGGTCCGGCCTGGCCTCGCCGTCCGGGGTGGCGGCGGGTGCGGGCTGGTTGAGGCGGCGCAGCGCGGGCCCAAGGGCGGGTGTGGGCCGCAGGACTTCACGGATGAGCAGGGCGCCGCCGGCTCCGATGGCCGCGCCGGACAGGATCGCTGCGACGGGCATCATGCGCTCACCTCCACGGTGGGCTCCTCGGCGTTGTCCCCGCCTGTGGGGGTGGGGGTGACGGCGCTGCGGGGGTCGGCGATCAGGAAGCGGGGGACGGGCTTGATGTCGGCGATCTGCCGCATCAGCGCGAGGACTCCGACGAACCCGGCCAGCACGACGGCCAGCACGAGCTGCCCGAGCAGGGTGCCGTAGGGGGCGGTGTAGGAGGGAATGAGGAACCCGCATCCGATCACGCCGAGGGTGATGATCGTCATCCACCGCATCGTGGTACGCGGCTTGGCACGGTCGGCCTCGATCGCCCGGCGCCGGGCGACTTCCTCGTGGACGGACTCCGCGAGGTCCTCCAGCGCCTGCGCCAGACCGGGCCCCCGGTCGGCAGCCGACAGCACGAGAGCGGCCACCACCTTGTCCGCGGTCACATCGTTCAGCGCGTCGCCGAACTCCCGCAGGGCGTCCACCGGCCGCCATCCGACCTGCAGCCGGTCCACCAGGTCGGCCACCTCACCCGTGATGTCCTCGGGACAGCCCCGGCGGGAGACCTGCAACGCCTCGTCCAGCCCGCGGCCCAGCCGCAGAACGTTGGCCAGGCGCTGGGTCCAGTCGCCGAGGGCTTCCAGCTTGGCGATCCGGGCGGTGGCTGACCTTGTCGGCGAAAGCAGCCACGGCACCCCGATGACCGCGAGGAACACCATCACCCCGGCGATGAACACCCCACTGATCAGCCACAGCAGCACCCCGGCCAATGCTCCGCCGGTCAGGCGGGTACGGCGGGCCATCTGCTCATCCCGGCTGGCCAGATGCCGCCCGGCCCGAAGCCGGGCCGCGGCACCGGGCCCCTTGGGCGCGGTGGTTCCGGCGATCCCGGCGACCAGGCCGACCAGCCCGCCCGCGACGGCGAGGCCGGCCAGCACCCACAGCAGCACGCTCACAGCGCCGCCCCCTCGGTTACCAGCAGCGGCAGCGGCGCGCCCCACGCCCCGGACGGGTCGTTCAGCAGGGCGGCGTCGAATCCGGCGCGGCGCAGATCGGGAATGCAGCGGGGGTGCATGAGCGGGACGGCGCGGTGCTCGCCCCATTCGGGGCGCGGGCCGAAGATGGTGTTCGTCTCGGGGCGTCCGCCTTCGCCGATGCCGGTGACTTCCAGGACGTGGGAGATGAACCGGTGGCGGTGGCCGCCGATCTTCGTCTCGTCCACGGAGGAGACGAACACGATGAAGTGGAGCCCGTTGGCGGCCTGCCGGTAGGCGAGCGACTCCGACATGTTGGCCTGGGCCAGCAGGTAGAGCTCGGCGATCCGGTCGAAGACCACACTCGGGTGGATGGCGTGCAGGGTGCACAGGTTGCCGCCCGCACCGTTCGTCATCGCCTGCAGCATCGCGACGATCTCCGGGCCACGGACCTCACCGACCACGATCCGCGTCAGCGTCATGCGCAGCGCCCGGTACATCAGGTCCATCAGCGTGATCTCACCGGCAGCCTGCCCCGCGACCACCTCGCCGTTGGACTCACGGGCCTCCATCGGCACCACCTGCCGGTGATGGCCGTTCTCGTGGGCGAACAGCTCGTACTCCGTCTCCAGCGTCGCGAACCGCTCGTCCGGATCGATCTCTTTGAGCAGGGCCCGCAGCAGCGTCGTCTTGCCCGCCGCCTGACCGCCCACGATCATCACGTTCTTCTCCGCGCGCACACACGCCCGCAGGAACTGCTCAAGGGTCGTGTCGAGCATGCCGCGGCCGACCAGTTCAGGCAGGTCCGCATGGCGCATGCTGTGCCGGCGGATCGTCACATACGTGCCCGGCGTGACGTCGATGACCGCCTGCAGACGCGACCCGTCCGCGAGCCGCAGCGCCAGAAACGGATCCGCGGTCGAGAGACTGCGCTCGGCCTGGCCGGTGGTGCGCCGAGCCAGATCCCGCAGCAGCTCGCGCAGCTCCTCGTCGGAGTCCGCGACCGGCGCCACCCGCACACGGCGCCCGTCGGTGAAGTCCAGCCACACATCCGCGAACCCGTTGATGAAGATGTTCTCCACCAGCGTGTTGTCCAGGTGCTGCTGCAGACGCCCAGCCCGGAACTGCAGGTCGAAGACCGCCTGCGCGATGGCTGCGTCCTCGGCCGCAGACGTCGCAACGCCACGCTTGATGGCCTCGGCATCCGACCACACCGCCACCTGCCCATTGATCAGATGACGGCCCTGCTGCTCCTGCGCGGCCACACTCATGCCCGGCCGGGCCCGCAGCAGCTCGGTCAGCCGTTCCCCGACCTCCTTCTTGATCAGACGGACCGCCCCGTAATCGAGGACCGGCACAGACACCGCCGCGGGAGCGGGCGTGGCCGTGGCGGGCAGCGACCCCCGCGGATTCACCGGCTGGGCGCCAGGGCGCCCATTTGAGACGGGGGCCCCGGGGACGGCGCGGGGGCCGGCCAGCCGGGCCTGGAGCGAGCCGGCGGGCATCTGGGGGTTGGGGTTGTTGTGCAGGGGGTTAGCGCGCACCGGTCACCACCCGTCCGCCACCCGGCCCGGCGGGCGGGGCCAGGCGTGTACGGCGCACAGCCACAAGCTCCTGGATCCGCACGGCGGCCGACCGGGCTGAGCGCATCAGCTCCCCGGACTCGAAACGGCGTGGCTGCTCGGCCCCGTCTGACAGCACCGCGGCCTCCTTGGGCCGCCAGGGCAGCACCGCCGTGACCCCGACCCCCAGGTGCTTGCGGACCTCCTCCTTCGAGAACGGGCCCTCGTCCATCAGCAGAATGCCCAGCTCGGTGGTCCCGCCGAGCGACTCGCGTAGCGCCTCCAGGCGCACCTGGGCGCTCTGCAGCGAGCGCAGCGTGCTGCGTGCCACCACCAGGACCACGTCCGCGCTCTGCGCCAGCACCGCCGACGGGCCGAACGCCCCACGACGGCCGAGGTCCACGATCACGTCGTGCCCGTGAGCCTCGATCCCCGTGAACAGAGCGGCCAGCGGCCGCCACACCGGTTCCATCGCCGACGCGTGCGCCGGGTCGTACAGCCCGGGCAGGACCAGCCGGTCACGGCTCCCGGCGTCGGTGACGTCCACCAGCTGCCGCCAGAACGCCTCACTCAACTGCCCCTGCCGCGTGGCCACCGCAAGGTTGCGCAGCCCGTGGGAGTTGTCCAAGGTGCCCTGCAGCGCGCCGGGCAGGATCGCCCCGCCGTCCGGGTCGGCCTCGGCCAGCACCACCCGGTGCTCCTGCGGCATCGGCCACGTCATCAGGAGCGCCATCGCCGCCGTGGTCACCCCCGGCGCGCCCAGCCCGCCCGCCAAAGCAATGACCGTCATCAGCTGCTCCCGTCCTGCGCGGCCACGATCAGCGCGACCGCCCCGGTCGCCACCCGCGCCGCCAGCGTCGGCCCGCTCGTCGCGGGCACCGCCACGTCCACCACCACAACCCCCGTCGCAGGCGCAGCCACACCCACCGCCACCACCGTCGCCGCGAGCGTCTGCGGCGCCGGCGAATCAGCCGGCTTGCCGGCACCTGCTGCCGCACCGGCCTGAGCCGGATCAGGTGTCGAGACGATCAAGACCTTCTGGCCTGGCGACAGCCGCGACGCCGGAAGCTGCGACGGCTTCAGCGCCACCCCCACCAGCTGTTCGCCTGCTTTGACCAGGGAGGCGGAGGTGACCTGGCCGGGGGAGAGCAGCGAGCCCGACTTCAGGGCCACGGCCGCACGCTGCCCGACCATGCCGGCCTTCTTCGCGGCGGGGACCGCTTTGACCGCAGGGTCCAGGGCGAGTGAAGCCGAAGCGAGGTCCGCCTCCGTGATCGCATTGCCCACCGGCACATCCCGGGCCACGACCAGCACACTGGAGCGCTGCCCCGACGCCGTGAACAGCAATGCCCCCGACAGCCCCCCGGCTGCGATCAGCGCGACGGACAGGGCGATCAGACCGGGGCGGCGGCGCCGCTGGCGCACCACGCGGGGAGCAGCGGCCGGAGCGGCCGGCGGACCGGCAGGCCCGGGCCGTGCCGTGCGGGGTGCCGAAGGCTGGGTGGACGTGCTCACGTGCTGTGCCTCCAGAAGACAAGAGCAGAGAAGAGAGAAGCAATGGGGAGAAGCCGGGCCGTTACTGGCCGACCACCTGTACCTCGCCCACCGACACGGTGAACGGCGACTGGCGGACCTCGGTCAGCTGGCCGGTGCGGCCGCCGCCGGTCACCGCCCAGTCCACGCTCCACGTGGACGTTGCCGTGCCCTTGTAGACGCCGCCTGGCTGCCCGGCCGACGTGGTCCGGTACAGATGCCCGCAGTCCGGCGACGGCGACATCCCGCGGCCCGCCGTGTACGGGGTACCTGGGCCCTTGCAGGTCACGCTGGACCCGTCACCCATCGCCCACACGACCGACGACACCCTCGCAGTCGCCGTCACCGTGACCCCGCCCGCCGACGCAGACGCCGTATTGGGCCCCCACGTGGTGGGACTCTGGCTCGCCCACAGCCACATCGGCACACCAACTGTGTACCGCCCCTCGGGCCGCGGACTCACGATCGCCGGGCCGGCGAGGAGCATGCTGTCCACCGCTTGCCTAGCCAGCACCTCCGGATCGACAGTGACCTCATCTGGGCTGGCCGCCCAGACGGTCGTGACCACGAAAGTCTTGTCGGGGTCATCGCTGAGCCACTCGCATTGCTGGCGATAGACCGCACCGTCTCCAGGTGCGTGCCCTTCCCAGTCCGGGCTGCCTGCTGGCGGTTGAGGGTCTTTGAGCGTGCGGGTGCATCGCCAGCGACTTTCTCCCGTACCCCGGCCGGGTTCAGGGGGGCGTGAGCCTGCCCCTTCTCCGCCGCCTGGTTCAGTCCCGGGTTGCTTGACGCAGACGGTGACCCACTTGTCTGCCCCTTTACAGACACCGCCATCCGCATGGGCTGGACCTGCTGTGGCGAGGGACAACGCAGCGAGTAAGGACAGCCCGAGCGGTACGGATGCGTGCCTCAGCACGTTCTGTCGCCGTTCGGCGTGATCTTCACGACCATCCATCGGCCGGCATGTTGCTCAACTTGCGCTACGGCGATGTAGCGCAATGGCTGGTTGGACGGATAGGGCCGCACGGTGCCTGTGCTGCGGTCGGTTGTGTGCCAACTGGAGAGGTCGAGGCAGTCGGACACCGTGGCTGTCGGTCGCTCAGCGGACAGGCTCAGAGTTGTCGTCTCGGGACGGTGGCCCGGGCTTCCCTGTTTGGCGACACCGGCCTCCAGCATGTTGGCAAGATCGGTCAGAGTCTCGTCAAGCGCACTGCCAGCAGCGAAATCAACCAGCCGTGTGTCCTTGTCGGTTCCCTTCTCGTATGCCTTTACCGACTCGGCCCAAAAGCCGTCGTAGGCGGCGAGGACCTTGGCTTTCTCTGCTGCCTGGGGGTCGGTGGACGCGGTGGGGGAGGCGCTCGGGCTGGGGCTCGCGGTCGCCCGTGCCTTGTCGTCCTTCGCGCTGCTGGTGCAGCTGGTGGCAAGTGCGGCGAGGGCCGCGGTGGCGGCCGCGGCCGCGAGCAGCCGGGTGGTTCGGGTGTGGTGCTGTCGTGCTGGTGTCACCGAGGGACCCCCGGGGCTCGTCGGATGGGTGGGTGGTGTCGTTCTCCAGGGCGGCGAAATCGCTGGTGCAACGTTTTGGGGTGCTGTGGTCCGGCGTTGGTACAGGGCACCCTACGATGTCAACGCCCCAGGTTCTATGGGGTTCTTGGGGTGCAGTTGAGCGAACGACACTTTTGCCCTGGATTGCCGCTTCGGCATATGACCGCAGGGCTGTGAGGTGCGGGAATCGCTCCGGAGGTTGGCAGGGAGGGGTGGTTGGCGGGTCGGCGCCCCGGGGTGGCCGGAACTCTTTCTTCTGGCTGATTCTTTGCTGGTGGTAATGCTTCCGGCCGCTGCTCACCGCTTTTCTCACCGGATCCGGCTTTCAGGGTCACGGTCGGGGCGGGTGAGGAGTTCACCGGCTCCGGCCTCACCCGTCCGGGCGGCACTGCGGAGATCGGAACGACGGTTCGTCGGTGCCCGGCGGGAGAGAGGCCGGCGGGCGCCGGTGGCGGGTCACAGTTCGGTCCAGCCGCAGGGCTCGCTGCCGCCGGTGAGGGGTGTCCATACCGGGGCCTGGGGCCCGAAAGCTTCGAGGTCCTCGAGAACGGCGGCGCCGAGGGGGACGCGGGTGCCCATGCGGGCGACGAGCTCGTGGTCGCTGGCCATGCTGCGCAGGTCGGCGATCCGGTTGGTCAGGGTGGTGCGGGAGGCGCCGGTGAGGATGAACAGGATCCGGGGGAAGCGGGGATAGACGCGCTGCCAGACGAGCATGGCGGCCTGGTCCCCGATGGTGCCGCGGCGGCCGGTGGGCTGGGGGGTGTAGTCGTGGAAGCGGGCGTAGGTGATGAGTTTGCGGGCCAGGCGCTCGCTGCTCATCGTGGCCCGGTCGATTTCCACGAATGCCCGGTACTGGAGCCGGCGGGGGCTGGTTGCTGTGTAGTGGAAGACGGCGTCTGCGATGAGCCGGTCCTCGCCTGCGGTGTCGGGGAGGCGGTGGGTGATCTCGGGGACCCAGTCCAGCGCCTGGTATTCGTCGCCGCGGGTGCGTGCGTCGGTGAGGAAGGCGATGTGGGCTCGGGCCCCGGTCAGGATGTGGCCGGCGCGCAGGAGGGCTGCGGCCGGGGAGTGGATGGGGGTGGGGTTGCGTCCGCGGAGCTCGGGCCATTCGGCGACGGTCTGGTGTCCGGCGGGGGTGAGGAAGTGGGCCTGCAGGCGGCCGGGGAGCGTGGCGTGGGTGATCAGCCCGTCCTCGCGTAGCGGCACGAGCACCTTGTGGATCTTGCGGGGCGGCAGGTGCGGGGCGACCATCTGGTGGAGCTGGGTGGTGGTCAGCAGTCGGTGCTGGGCGATCAGCGCGAGGGCCTGGTGGGCCTGGCTGTCGCCGCTCGCGGGCTGGAAGTCCCCGTGACCCGGGGCTGCTGCGTCATCGGCGGTGGTGGTCATGCGTACTGCTCTCCGCTCTTGCCGTCGGCAATGGTGTCGGGGGCGAGGAAGGCCAGGACCTGTGCTTCCTGGGCGAGCGCGGTCGTGGTCCGTTCGGCCAGGGGCCGGGCGCCGGTGTGGGTGTGCGCGGCCTTGTGCAGGGCTTTGACTTGGCCGGGCCGGGCAAGTCCGTCGAAGACCTCGGCCAGCGCGGGGCCTCGGACGGGGAGGGGGCCTATCCGTTTGCCGGCCACGGTGAAGGATGCGTAGTGCTGCCAGCGGGGCAGCGCGGCGATGTCGGCGGGGGTGACGGTGCCAGGCCACTGGTCGGTGATCTGGGCAATGGCCTCGACCGATCCGGCCGTGGTGGACAGGCAGGACGCGTTCTGCATGAGGGCAGCGCGGGTGGCGGGGCTGAGCCGGTGCAGAAGCTGGGTCATCCCGTGCAGACGGCACGCAAATTTGCGCAGCTGCTCGGTGATCTCCGCCAGCACCGTGGATGATCCGTGGTCCAGGCTGATCAGTTCGTCCAGGTAGAAACGGAACGGCCACCGTGCCTTCTCGGGAAGGTCGCGGCGGGAGAGGCCGGCCCGCAGGAAGTCGTGGACGATCAGGGAGATGAGCAGCCGGTCGGTGGGCCCGGTGCCGGGCGGGCAGATCCACAGCACCATGGCGTCGTCCATTGCCTGGCGGATGTCGTATCCGCTGACGGGGCATCCCAGGAAGCCTCGGACGACCGGGGAGGCCCCCAGCCGCTCCAGGGGGTTGAGGACGGTCAGCAGGCTCTCGCGGGGAAGATCGGGGAAGCTGTCCGTCCACCACCTGCGTGCCTCGTGGTCCAGGGCTGCCACGGCGGCCTGCCGGAACAGGGTGTCGGTGAGGAGCGCGCTGATCTGGAAGATGGTGGCCTGCTGCGCAGGCTTCTTCGCGGCGGCGGCGCGGGCATTGACGGCCACCAGGGCCTCAACGGCTTTGGTCAGGATGGTCAGTGCACGTGGTGCGGTGACGTCCCCCCACCCCAGGGCTCCCGCGAACGCCTCGACGACCGCCGCGCACACCTCGTGCGGCGGGCGATGCTGGCTCATGTCCAGCAGGTTCCAGCAGCCAAGCATGTCGGTGTCCTTGCGGACGGTCAGATCGACGAGCGCGACGCGGTCGATGAGGTCCTCGTGGGCGAGGTAGCGGGCGACGTCGGCGAAGCTGTCGCCGTGCGGGTCCACGAACGCCAGCCCACGGCCGTTATGGGCGCTGGCGACGGCGTGGACCTGGGCACGGGTGGTCTTGCCCCATCCCGCCTTGCCCGACTGGACCTCGAACAACGTGTCGTCCTCGTGCGTGGCCAGCAGCCGCTCCCGCCCGTCCGGCCCCCGGTACCAGCCCTGAGGCAGCAGATCCGCCCCCATCACGTACGTCGGCATGTCGCTCTCCATCAGCGCCACCCGCGCCACGGCCGTCACCGGCTTGAGGAATCCAGCGAGTTCCTGGATGTGCGCCCATCCGCCGCGGGCGGGCCGCATCACTGCGCGCGTCCACTGCTCGTCGAACCGGCCGCGCCAGGGCCGCCGGTCCGGGCCGAACCGCAGTGGTCCCAGCGACCAGCCAAGCGACGTCAGTCGCGAGGGCCCGGCGTAGACGTCCATCGCGGCACTGATGCGGGCCAACCGGGCCTGCGCGCGCCCGGCCTCGTTCGACGCGCACCGCACCAGGATCTGCACCCGCACCAGCCCGGGACGGTGGGCGAGTTTGCCCAGGACTTTCTCCCGGCCCCTACGGCGCGGCTGCGGCGACATCACCATCCGCCCCCGCGACCGGCCCTGCCACGCTGACGGGTCCAACCGTCGGCCCACGACGGCCGGAAAGCTGTCGTCGCTCTCGCGGGTCAACCACCGTGCATCGCGCTGCGCTTCACGGCGGGCCTGCGCGCGGTCGCGCTGCATGGCCTGCGCACGGCGTACGGCGAGGTGCCAGCGCGGTGCGGGGGAGAGGTCGACGCACACCTCGGCGAGGTCGCCGTACTGCGCCCGCAGATCACCCACGGCGTCCAGCAGCGGCTGCAGAGGGTCGGGGTCCAGGGGGACCTCCCGCAGGCGCGATCCCGGCTCACCGTGCAGGGTCAGCACCGCCCGCACGACGTGAGGCCGGTGCTTGTCCGCGACCGGAGCGACCTCCTGGACCTCGACACGCGGCCCGTACGGGGTCCGGGCCAGCAGTGCGTGCGCGCTGGCGGGGGCCTCGATCCGGTAGGCCAGCGCACGCTCACCGTCGGCGCGTAGCCGCACCCGCACCGACCGGGCCCGGCGCGGCGTCCACCACGGCCCCGACCCGGCCGCCCGCACCAGCTGCATCCCCTGCCGCCAGATCTGCTCACTGTCCGCCTCGAACGCCGCCGTCGGGACCAGCTCCAGGTGCGTGCGGCGTGACAGCGCCTCGGCGGCCAGCCGCCGCTGCAGGTACTCCCAGCCAGCCCAGGTGGCCGCACCGAGCAGGGCCAGCCACCAGGAATTGGCCACGGCCCAGTGAGCCACCGCTCCCAGGGCCTCAAGCAGCGAGGCGGCGGCGTGGACGATGCCGGCGGCCGTCATGTGCGCTTCCATGATCCGTTTCCGTCCTGTGTGTAGAAGAGAATGGCGGGGCGTCCGTCGAGGTGGGTCCCGGCCGGGTCGCCTCCGGCCCACACCAGCCGCACCACCGCGCGCACTTGGCTGCCGGTTGCCTCGAGGCTGGTGTCGCGGCGGGCGATGGCGGCCTGGATCCGCACCTGCGTGTATCCGGCGGTCTCCGTCATCCATGCGGCACGCCCTGCCTCGAGCAGTGCGCGCTCGTCGTCGGGCGGGAGGTCCGGGCGGCTGGCGCGGTCCAGGGCTTGCTGGATGAGCGGATCGGCTTCTGGACCGGATCCGGGAGGCGGGAGCTCCCCCGGTGTGTTCCTCGTCCGGGCTGCCAGCCCCTCCGGCCCAGACCTGCTCGGTGAGGCTGCCGGCGCGGTCGGGAGTACGGGGGTGACTGAAGCCTGCGGTGAGGCAGACGTCATGGCCGGCTGCGGGCTTATGGCTTGGACCACCGTTGCCGCCCGCGGTGCCGAGGCGCCCGTGGCGGGCCGGGGCAAACCGGTACGGGCTCCCGCATACAGCAGCATGGTGCCAGCTGTTGCCAGGACGACGGCGGCGGCGATCAGGCGGCCGCCTGTCCGCGGTGAGGACGTCATAGCAGCCTGGCCCCTCCCGCGTAGTCGGGCATCGCGGTGACGGGATCGATCCGTACGACCTTGCCGGGCCGGGGCGCGTTGATCATCTGGCCGTTGCCGAGGTAGATCCCGACGTGGTGGATGGTGGAGTCCGAGGCGGGGTTGTAGCCGTAGAAGATCAGATCGCCCGGCTGCAGCGCGCCGTACCCGGCCGAGGCGGGGATCCGCTGCCCGGCGCCGGCCTGCTCCGCTGCCGTGCGCGGCAGGCTGATTCCGGCTTTCGCGTAGGCGTACTGGGTCAGGCCTGAGCAGTCGAACCCGTTCACGGTGCGGCCGTCCTGGCCGCCGGGGGAGCAGCAGATCCCGGTGCTGGGGCCGCCGGGTCCGCCGCCGCCCCAGGAGTAGGGGAGGCCCTGCTGGGCGAGTGCGGCCTCGATGACGACGCCGGCGTTGCCCGTCGGGGTGGCCGGTTTGCTGCCCAGCGCGTCGTAGCGGTCGATGCCCGCCAGGACGTCGTCTACGTAGGCCTGCGAATGGTTGTAGGTGTAGATCGCTGCGCGGAGCTGCTGGCGGTCGGAGAGGTCGCGGCCGTTGCCGCAGAGGTAGACGGCGGCAGATGCGGCGGCGTCGTCCGCGTTGTGCGGGGAGACGGTGCCGTCGCTGTTGCCGTCCCTTCCGTACGAGCGGAAGGTCTCGGGCAGGAACTGGAAGGGTCCGACTGCCCGCTCGAACTGGGCGTCGCCGTCCCAGGCACCGCCGTCGGTATCGGTGATGGCGGTGGTGTTGCCGCCGGCTCCGGATCCGTCCAGGCGGGGGCCGGTGATCGGCGGGCTGATGTCCCCGCCAGCGCTGATCTGGTGTCCGGCAGCGTGGTCGGATTCCACGCGGGCGATCCCGGCGAGGATCTGCCAGCGCATTCCCGGGCAGTTACCGGGCTGGGCGGCGCCGGTGAGGTAGGCGGCAAGCATCCGCTCGGGGATTCCCGCCGCGGCAGCGTCTACAGAGCCACCACCGGCTGCTGGCTGGCTTCCGGCAGCCGCGGACAGCAGCGCGGGGCCGGTGCAGCACACCGCGGCGGCCAGTAGCAGCACGGCCAGGCATCCCATTTTCCGCTTCTTCACTGAGCTTCACCGCCGGGGGATCGGGCGCCGGGGTGGCGGGCGTTGATGACGGCACGCAGTCGGTCAGCGTCCGCCTGTGCCCGGGCTCGGGGGCTGTCCTTTGGCAGGGGAGCCATCGTGCGGGTGGGCTGCGGCCAGCTGGTGACCTGCCGGCCCGGTCCCGGCGGGTGAGCGGCCGGGTTGGGGGTGAACACGACAGGCGGGGAAGCGGGGCCGGCTCTTCCTGTCGCAGGCGGCGTGGGGCGGGCAGGACTGGCCGGTGATGTCCCGGTGCGGCTGAGCCCTTCTCGTATGGAGCGCACGGCCGGCTCCCACCGGGCGCCGTCTTCCCGGACCTGGTGGGCCGCGACCCGTAGTTGGGTATGTGCGTCCTGGGTGAACTCCGATGCCTTATCCCGCCCGGTGTGCAGGGTCCGCGGCAGGCCGAGCGTCGCCCCGTACGCGATCAGTGCGGTGCGGTGTGCGATGCGGTAGCCGCGCAGCCGTGAGGCGCGGGCGTGGATGCGGGTGCCGAGCAGGGGCCGGTCGGTGGAGGGGTCGTGGAGGATCTCGCCGGTCCACTGGTCCACCTTCATCTCGCCCGCGGGCTGTGCCGGGGCCGCCGGGCCGCGGCCTGCGGCCGCGCGGTGGAGGGATGCCGCGGCCGGGTGCCGGCCGGGCTTGGGGCCGATCAGGGCGGCGTGTGCGCCGCGCACTGCGATCGCCACGGGGGCGATGCCGCGGCGTCCTTCGGCGAGGGCGTCACCGATGAGCCGGCCCGGGTTGAACGGCATGCCGGTGCCGTCGCTCATCGCGGCGAGGCTGCCCAGCGAGCGCAGCCGCGCGCTGAACGCCCCGTGTGCCACCGACGTTGCGCCGCCCCTCATACCGCCCCCACCGCCTGCCTGGCTGTGCATGGCCAGGGCTGCGCCGAGTGCGCTGCTGTCTCCGGGGAGGTGGGTGCCACCGATCTTCGCGTACCGCATCCGGGTGGCCATCCGCTGGCCGAAGTTCGCGGCCGAGGCGAGCAGCCGGCGGTGGAAGGCAAGGAAGGCGAGGGCGATCGCGTCCAGGAGGACCAGGCGCTCGACCATCAGGTCCGGGCCACTGCGGGAGAAGACGACGTCCACGGTGATCCCGAACAGCGGGAGTGCCATCGCGGTGACGAAGCCGGTCGTGACGGAGACGATGAAGACACCGAACCAGCGCCACACCGACATGCGGGACGGGCCGGGCAGCATCGCCCACACCCACGCGATGCCGCCCGCGGCGGCGGCTGCCGCGTCCCCGGCCTGGGAGCCCAGCATGACCAGAGACATCGACACCACCATCATCGCGACGATGCAGACCGCGACCAGCAGCGCCGCGGCGGCGCCCACCCGGTCCCAGGTCGGCTCTTTCGCATACGCGGCGGCCGACTTCCCCCGCTCACCGGCCTTGTCCAGATCGGTGAGGAGCTTTTCGAACTCGGGATTGGCGACGGCCTGCGCCCACGGCAGGGGGCCGTCGGGTGTCGGCAGGACGGAGCCTGCGGGGGGCCTTCGCTCGCAGTAGGCGCGGGCCGGGCCGTGCACCTTGCGGCACACGTCCTTCTTCCCGGCCTTCTCGTCCTTCGTCACGCCCGACACCCACTCCAGGTGCGCCGCGTATGCGGCCTTGTCGGCGGGGTCTGCGGGGTCGAGGACCGTGCCGTACTGCAGGAGCATGTACGGCTTGACGATGAGCGCGCTGGTCAGTGCGTCCTGGATCGGTTTGGCCACGGAAGCGGCCTGGACATCGGAGTTACTGCAGGTGTCGTGAGCGGGACCAACGACCAGGTCACACGGATCCCCCGCGGGAGCGGCCTTGCCGAAGTAGCTGCTGGTGGTGATCTGAGCGACCTCGACGGCCGCCTGATGGGCCTGATCGAGGGGCCCGTCACGGCCCAGCAGGTAGTCGGGGCGAATGAACGCGCTGGCGGCGAGGGCGGCGATCACCAAGGTCAGCGCGATTTCGCCGAGCCCGGTCCCCACCTTGCCGCGTACGAACAGGACCAGCCCGAATACGAATGCCCAACCGAGCAGAAGGGCTTTGAGGCCGAGGGCGTCGACGACGTGGGTGTTGTAGGCGGTGGCGAGCTCCTGCGCGGGAGCTGTCAGTAGCCGCAGCAGGGGAAACTCGAATACGAAGCCGATCAGCCAGCAGCACAGCCCGACCAGCAGCCGGACCACAGTGAACAGGCCGCCCATCACAAGGACCTGGGTCTGACCGACGACGTTGGCGAGCATCCCGCCCTTGGCCTCGAGCTGGTAGCCCTCCAACGGCACGCCTTCTGAGCTGGGAATGTTGAGGGGGGCGAGCAGCCCGCCGCCGTCGGTCGCGTTCCCGTCGGCTGCGGCAGCGACGGCGGTGTTCGTCGCCAGGAACACGACGGTGAGCAGGACAACGAACCCGGCCGCGCGCAGCGTGCCGCGGTCGACGTGGATCCGCCTCATCGGGCCCGCCGCTCGAAGGCCAGGACAAGCCCTACGGCTCCGCCGATCGCGGCAGTAGCGAACAGCATCAGGCCGATACGCCCGTCCATCCCGGTGGGGACGACGGTGGCCGCTGCAGCGGGCCCCGTCACCGCGGCGGCCGTGCCTGTGCCGCGGGTGCAGTAGTCGTGGGCGGGGCCGATGACCAGGTCGCAGGGCTCGGTGTCCGCTGCCGCAACGCCGGGCACCGCATTTGGCTGCTCCCGGGGGTTGGCCCATGCGGCGAAAGTGCAGGTGAGGAGGAGCAGGGCGAGAGCGGCGCCGAGCAGCGGGCGCAGGTGAGCGTTCATGAAGGGGTCCCCCCGTGGGCCGCCGCGGTCGGCGTGCGGCCGGGTGTGGTGAAGATGGAATTCTTCAGCCGGGTGACGGGCGGGACGACGACCTTGATCCGGCCGGCCTGCATGCGGGGATCGCGCAGCAGCATCTCGCCCTCGCGGCCGGCCTGGCCGACGGGGGACAGGCCGGTGGTGACGAGCCTGATCAGGTCTTCGTCGTCGCCGTCCAGGCCCAGGAAACGCAGGCCCTTGGCCGCGCGGGCTTGGTCTGTGGTGCGGGTCAGGAACCGGTAGGCGATCAGCCCGGCATCCTTGCCCAGCTCCTCGACGTCGTGCGCGCCGAGGAACACGCCGGCGCCGTGCTTGCGGCCGTCGTGGAGGATCTCGTGGACCAGCGCCGAGCCCTCGGCGGAGGAGGTGAGCCAGTAGCACTCGTCCAGCGCGACCAGGCAGAACCGTCCGGGCTCGGTGAACGCCGCCTGGCGGGCGATCGCGGCGATCAGGTAGAGGACAGCCCGGCCGATGAGTGCCTCGAGGGGCTGCTGGCGCAGCACCTCGACGTCTGCGAACGCCTCCTTCGGCGGCAGCGTCAGGCCGGCGGTGGTGACCACCACCATGTCCGCGCCCAGATCTCCCTCCAGGGTGACCGGGGGAAGGTCTGGGTCGAACACCATTGCTGCGAGGGGGTTTGACCGCACGATCCGAAGGAGGTCGGCCATGGTGGCCGCCGCGTCGGCGCGTGTCGTGCCCGAGCTCTCGGCAAGGGCGGCGAGGACGTCCAGGACCTTCGCCATGGACGGCTCGGGAGCGCCGGACACTTCCTCGACGGCGTGGTGCAGCACGGCGCCTGCGGCGCTCATCGCCCCGACCCCGAGCTGCAGCGTCAGATACGACAGGGCGTAGTGCGCGCCGACCGGCCCGCCGAATACCCGCAGCGGGTCGATGGACAGCTGGGCGCGGGCGGCGTCGATGACCTGGCACCGCTCACCCATCGCGGACTGCGCGAAGCTGGCCCATTCCCGGATCGGGGTGCGGTCGATGACGATCGCCCGCCCGCCTCGGTCCACCACCCCCGCGGTGACCAGCTTCTGCAGCACGCTCTTCCCGCCGCCTAGCTCACCGACCGCGGCGCTGGACGCGGATGCATTGACCTGAGGTGCATCAGCCGGGTTCAGCAGGACGGGGCGGATCGTGCCGCTGTCGAGGTCGTGGCCGATCATCACCCCGGCCGGGTCACCGACCTTCGAGAGGGTCAGTGCCCCGCAGGCGGCCCAGTCCTCTGACAGCTGGTGCTGGGTGAACTGGCTCAGCTTCGCTGGCCGCACCGTACCGGGCAGACTCAGGGCGAAGAGGTCCTCCTGCATGCCGATCGGTCGGACAGCCCGGTAGTCGGTCCCCGACAGGGCCGCGGATAGCTCCCGGGCTCGGGCGTCGCACGTCGCCGCGTCCGCGCCCCAGACGGTGAGGACGGTCACCGACTGGACCTCGACCTCGACCGAGGTCCGTGCCATCCGTGCATCCTGTTCGGCCAGATCCCCGGCAGCATCGGGCAGCGAATGCGGCATCCCGGTGGGCTGCGCCCCGTACTGCTCGGCCTGGTCCAGCAGTTCGCGCTTCTTGCGCTGAACCTGCGCGCGGGCCTTCTTCGCCGGCACCACCCGCAGATCAGCGGTGACATCCACCGGGAACGGCAGGCCCTCCAGCTGGGCCAGGACATCCGCGCTCTCCACCGACACCGCCGGCGGAATCTCCGCCAGCACCAGGTGCGCCTGATATCCGGTCCCGGCTGCCTCGGTTTCGACCTGCAGCCACTTGCGGCCCACCGGCGACGCCGTCGCGACCGAACGCCACCACGAACGCGCACCACCAGCCTTGCGGCCCTCATCGTCCGCGGTGGGCTTCTTGTCCTGGCCGCCTTCGGCGAGGCGGACCTGGCCCAGGTCCGCGTACGAGGGAGAGCGCAGCTGTCCGTCGTGGATGCGGCTGCCGAAGAGCGGGCTGTGCTCGGCGTCGGACAGGAGCGGCTCCTCCAGCCCCCGGTAAAGGGCGTGCTGGAGTATCCACACGATCTCGGCAGGGGACGCCGGCCGCAGGCCCAATCCGCCGCCCAGCGAGCTCTGGACACGGTCGGCCTCCGCCTGGGCAGCCCGCACCTCCGCCTGCGGCACCGGTACGGGCGCGATGCCCAGGGCCCCAGAGATCTCCGCGTACAGCGCTCCGAGGGACGCCGTGGTCGTACCGCCCTTGCCGGGCAGAGGAACGGCGAGCCACACCGTCCGCTCGTGCATCTCCTGGCCGGTCAGCAAATCCACGGTGGCCGCGCAGGTCTGCGCCCACGCGGGCAGCCGCTGCCAATTGAGTCCTTCGACCATCCGCTCTGCGACCTCGCCCGGATCGGTGCGCGCGGCGAGGACGAACAGCCGCGGCTCCATGGCGGGCATCGACCGGACCAGCGAGGTGATCTTCCCCAGGAGTTCCTGCCGGACGCGGGCAGGCAGATAGCCGCCGGTCAGGGGCCTCACCCGCCACACCGCCCACACGGTGCCGGACGTCGACCACAGCAGTTGACCTGCGATGTGCCGGAAAGGAGTGAGCATCACGCCGCCCTCCGCCCGGACTCGGCCGCATCCGCCAGAGGCGGGCCAGGCCCGAACCGGCCGCCGCGCTCTCCTTCGCCGGCGCCCCCACCGCCACCAGCACGGTCGGCCTTGCCCCCGCCGGGGCCGGAACCCGGGTAAGGGTGGCGGGGGCGGGAGCAGCCTCGATGACGAACTGCCCGCGCAGCTGGGTCGGCTGCTTGTCGCGGGCGGTCCTCCCGCCGATCCGCCCGGCCGGGTGCCGCAGCAGCAGGACCAGCATGCCGAGCAGGGCGGTGAACGGGTTCTGCCCTGCGATCTGCGCCCCGCGCACGGCCCATACCGCGCACAGCCACAGCGCGACGGGAACCGGCCCGGCCCAGGACCACCACGCGAACGTCTTGATCAGCGCGAACGCCCCGCCACCGAGCACGACCAGCTGTGCGGGCGTGTACGGGCCGAAGGGCACGGTCCAGTCGCCGAGCTTGCCCAGCACCCACGGATGCCGGCGCGCGCTCGTGTAAGCCCTCGCAACGCGCGGCTGCGCGGCCGCGCTCATCAGAGGACACCGTTCTGACCGGCCGCGGGGCCGGGGGTGACGACGACGGTGACGGCACTCGCGCCCTTGGACGGGTTTTTGATCTCATCGGAGAACATCTCGGCCAGCGAGTCCCGAGAGTTGTAGATGCCCAGCGCGATGACGAGGGCGATCAGCGCTCCGATGCCTGCCTTCATGGAGAACTTCTGGCTGACCGTGACGACCACCACGGCGAGCAGAATGGCTTTGAGGCCCCCGTCGCTCCAGCGGGCGAGCGTCGCGATGAACGAGTCGCCCATGTCAGCGAACTTCCCTGCCAGCACTTCGTTCATCGGGCACCGCCCGAAACGGGCGCGGTGGCGGAGGGTGCGGTCGCGGGCGGCGTTGTGGTACCTGCCTCCAAGGCGCTGACTTCCCACCGGCCGGCTCGCGCAGTGACCTCCAGCCGGTAGACCAGCGGCCAGCGCACCCCGCCCCGGTCTTCACCGCTCACTCGGACTCGCACCCGCGCCTTGGTGCCGTCCGCCGGCACGGTGGTGCCCAGGGCGGCCGCGGAGTCCGGGGCGACGTCCTCGACGTCCACCCGCGCATACGAAGCAGCCCGCGGCGCCGAAACCCGCAGCCCGGGCGAGAGATAGCGCTCCACCCCGGTTCCCTGGCCGCCGCCGAGGTAGGAGCGGACGAACTCGCCCAGCGTCGTCGCCAGCACTCCGGTGGAAGGAGCCGGGTAGGTGAACGGCGAGGCCGGCACCGCGGCCGCGTCAGGGGCGGCAACCTCCGCCGGTGCTCCAGTGACCGTGAACTGGCCACCGTCCTTGCCACCGGTGCCGGACACAGCGAAGTACCGCACCAGCGGCACAGCAGCCGCACCGGTGTCCGCCCGGTCGCTGATCGCCGCGACCACCACCGTCCACGCGCCTTCAAGCCCGTACGCGGTACGCACTGCCACGGACTTGGCGGCCGCCGGGCCGGTGCTGTCATTGCGGGGCCGCTTGGGGAGATCGACCTCAGGGGCCAGAGCACGCACGGCGGCCGTGATGCCGTTGCTTTCGGGGGCGGTGGCGTCGGCGCGCAGCCACAGATCCATGAACATCTCGGCGACGCCTTGCGGGTCGGCCGGGGTGCGGGCAGCGTCAGTGACGTGTGGGGCGGGAGCGGCCTGGGCGATGGTGGTCCGCGGCACGGCGAGCGCGACAGCCAGGGCGAGGGGACCCGCCGCGAGCGCGGTCCAGATCCCGTACCGGGCCAACCGGGGGCTGCGGGATACGGCCCGGCGCGCGGGCACCGTTTCGGGCCGGGCGCTGCGCAGGGGCTTCGATACCGGCGCTGCCGCCGGGGGCCGGGACACGCAGCGCTGGCTGGGTGGGGGAGTGGTGGTCATCAGGGACGCCTTCCGTGGGAGAGGTTTTCGCTCTGCCCCACAAAACGGCGACGCCCTCACCGGTCGGCTCACCGCGGCAACCCCTGCCGCATCACGGGTGGACAACGCCGCAACCGGTGACTCGCCGGTGAGTTCGCGGAACCTCCCCATCGCAGGTCACAGCCCTGCGCGCTGGTTTCTCACCGCCCGCCGGTGACATCAGCGGTGAGTCCCGAACGCACTCACCGGCTGCGGACCAGGGCATGCACGTTTGCCCTGCCACCCACACCAAGTGCTCTCAAAACCTCACTCATCGACATCGCTAGCCGGGTGTCCCACAAACCCGTACCCGAGCCGCTCGTACCAGGAGGCAGCCGGGGCTTCAGGGCGGCCGGCAAGCGTGGTCCGCTCCGAAGGGATCTCGTCTAAGGGCTGTCCCGCAAAAGCTGGTCGGGCCGCCGCGACTCGGGTGTCGCGACTGTGGCAGCCTGCCGTCATGCCAGCCGAGCTGCGAGAACATGCAGGACGTCACTACGCCGTCCAGTTCCACTACGCCCTGCCGGACGATGCCTGGGCTGTGGAGCTGAGCGAGGCCGTGCCGGCGCCAGCCGCGTGGGCCGAGCACCCCAGCGCAGAGAGGCACCTGCCTGGAGCCGCCTTCTTGGTGGCGCTTGTCCCCGATGAGGATCCGGATCTGGAACCGACCGTCCACATCCACAGCCATGATGAGCACGTCATCCCCTACGAGATCATGCGCTGGTTCATGGAGCAGGTGGCCGAGCAGGTGGAACGCTGCCGCATCGCGTTCGAGCAGGACGGGCGCGAAGCAGTGGAATGATCTTGTCGTGACTGGTGTGATCACGGCATTGGAGCCGTACTGGATAGCCCCGTTCACCGGGCTGAGTCCGCGTGCCTTCGGGAAGCTGGTGACGGTTTTGCGGCGCGAGGGCGCGGACGCGGTCCGCAAGGGCCGGCCGTGGAGCCTGCGGCTGGAGGACCGGGCCTTGCAGGTCACGGCCTACTGGCGCACGAACCTGACGATGCGGCAGCTCGCTCCGCTGTTCGGGGTATCGAAGTCGGCGGCGGGCCGCATCATCGACCCTCTCGGGGCGATGCTCGCGCTTCGGCCCCGCAGACGGTTCACCAAGGACACCGTGCTCATCGTGGACGGCACGCTGGTCCCCACCCGCGACCACACCCTCGCCGAACCGTACGAGCACCGCCGCGCAGTCCTGGGGGCCTGAGGTCGTTTCACCGGTGATTCAGCGCGGGACCGATACCCGAGCCGGTGGCCGCCGCCCTGCGCTGCTGCGCCGGGTCCAGCGTGGGCTGACAGTCGATCTGACGGGCGGCCCGGGCAACCGGGCGGATGTGGTCGAAGCCACGTGCACCTGCCGGGGACGCTTGTTCTGGTCCTCGTTGACCTGGAAGCGCTTCGTCCGTGCCCACCGGCAGGACCCAGGTACCTCTGGTCCTCGGCAGCTGATGCACGATGCTCGGTCAGTGCCCTCGCGGCTCACTTCATCGGAGGGAACGTTCATGGCTTCTTCCCAGCGTGTACCGGAGGACCTGGACCGGCTCCACCGGACCAATCTGGAGGCTTTCGTCCTGAGGGCCCGGCGGGTGGAGGCGCACTCGCTGGCAGCTGACCGGACCGCCTGACGGTCCTGGCCAAAGCCGAGATACACATCAGCCTCAGAAGTCGTTGTCTTTCCGGTCGTGGCCGTTGAGATTCCGCTGGTCAGGAGTGAATTTCGCGTCGGTGCAGGAGCGTTGGGGTGCCGGGTTGCTTCTTGATTGGTGGGGGTGGCTGGTGGCGTCGGTGCTGGGGTTGCTGGAGGCGAAGGCGTCGGCCGCGCGGGAAGCGGTCGAGCGGGCGCGGGAGGCAGTCGCGAGGATCGTGGCCGTACTCGAAAAGGCCGAGCGAGTGCTCGAACGGCTGGTCATCGCCCGTGGACGGCGTGACGGCGTGACTGTCCGCTGTCACTGAACCCGGATCGTTTGCCATCCAAGGTGGACCGACCACCTGAACAGGTCTGATAGCTCCGTTGTTAGGGTCCGGTCCTGTGACTCTTTCAAATCCCGCAGCCAAAACGCGGTTCCTTGTCCTGCACGACTATGGGATGGGCGGTTCATGGTGGTGGGTCCACGCGCGGTCGGCCCGGGAGATCCTGGAAACGTTCGCATGGACCGAGGTTGTCACCAGGCAGGAGTCGGTGACCTGGGCCGAGGGCAACAAACTCGAAGAAGTCGACATCGATGCGCCACTCTTGCCTCCAGGTCTGGACGGCCTGCGGGCCGAACGCGACGTACAGCGCGGGCTTCCTGGCTTCGGCGCCCTCGCGGACAGGAGCATGGTGTACGTGCGGCGTCACTGGGACGGCGAGGACGACGGCGGCCCGGTCTACCTCATGGAGGTTGAATCGGACGGGCGCCGGACCCGCGAAGTTGAGCTGGCTGAGGACGGGAGCGGCCGCATCAGGAGCGGACCTGACGACTGGCCCTTCAACCCGCCGGTCGTCGACTTCTTCGACCCGGAGTTGGCAGGCCAGGAGATTACCCGGGAAGCGTTCGAGGAGCAGTGGGAACGCGCCGTACCCGCTTCTGGCCTGTAGCCGCCCACGGCACGTGATCGTGCTTCGATGGCCGCGAACTCCCACGCTGAGGGATGGGCCACCGCGCGCGCCGGTGTCGTCAGTGTCTGGTGCCAGGACGCCGCCCTTTGGGGTCCGGTCAGGGTCTGTTCCAGCCCGGGTGAGGCCCGGTGCCGCAGTACCACCGGGCCGACACTTCGTTTCGTGTCCCCCGCCCCCAGAGGCTGCCGGGTGACCATCGGGGTGTCCGCCGGGTTGAGCGGTCATGCGAAAGACGATCTATACGGCGGTGGCCATGTTGGCTGCCGCAGCTGTAGCAGCTCCCCCGTCGTCTGACCCGCTGGGGCCGGCCGGGCGGGGCGGGTCACCCGCGGTCGGGGTGCCAGTCGGCAGGGCCGCCCCCGCGCCATTCGATGATGTCCCCGCCCCCTGCCGTGACGTCGTCCAGGTCGAGGCCGGCCCGCCGCAGGAACTCCAGGACGTCGGCCGGCCCGTAGGCGCGGCCGAGGCCGATGCCGTCGCAGCGGACACGGCGTGCGCCCTGCCCGTCGGGCGGAAGGACGGTCACACGGTGCGCGTTGCCCGCTTGCTCGGGGTGCTGCGGGCAGTTCATTCGAGGACTCCCAGGATGGTGTCGGGGCGGTAGTGGGGGCAGATGGGGACGCCCTCGGCCAGGAGGGCGCGTACCTGCTCGGCGGTGGCCGGCGCGCAGCGTTTGCTGAGATCCCAGCAGCTCCCGGCGTGGACGCACACCGGTGGCATGCCAGCGCCGATTCCGCGTTCCACCAGCCATTCGGGGGCTCGGGTGGTGGCAGTCGGCGGGCTGCCTGGGCTTCGGCTTCCTCGGCCTCGGTCAGTGCCCTCTCCGCCCTGCCCAGCTCGCCCCGCAGGTAGGTGACCAGCGTCCGCAGACGCGGCAGGTCAGGCGGCAGCACAGACACCGGCACAGCCCCCGTACTGGGCCTGCCGCGCGGCCCTACACGCCGAACACAAGGGGTTGGCAGGAGCCCCGTACCGCGCGGTCGGGGCATGGCTTCTCTGCACTAGTCAAAGGCGAGACGCTCGTGTGGCCTTCGGGAGTCAGTCGTGCCGGGCGAGTTTGACTGCGGAGACGAGCAGGATGACGGCCAGCAGAGGGATGAGGACGGTCGGGGTAACGGTGGTCGGGCTGCCTTTTGCTTGCCGTTAAGGTCTGCCGTCGCACGGTGCTCGTGTCGCCGGAGCCCCGGAGCCCCGGAGCTTGGGTCGGGTCCACCTGAGGGTCTGCTTGAGGAAGCGGAAGTGCTCCACGTCGAACCGTCGCAAGAAGGTTTGCCAGCACCGGTCCACGTCCTCGGGGCGGGCAACGGTCCGGGGCCAGCACAGCCACACGGGCTTGTCCACCCCACCGCTGTCGACCGCCAAACCGGATCACCGTGGCCTCGATGATCGGTAAGGGGCCCTCGTGGTCGAGCCACGCCGCCCGCCGGGTCAGCCGGGGGTGCAGTCGGTCCCACGCCTGGGCGGTCGCCGTCCGTGCCTGTCGGTTTCGGTCGCGGTCACCACCGCCACTTCCGCCCGGAGCAGCAGCACGTCGGCCAGGGCCCGGCGCAGCCGGGCGACGTCCATCCGGCCTTGGTTGAGTCCGAAATACAGGGCACCGTGCCCGCGTCGGTGCTCGGGAGCGAGGGCCAGGTCCACGAGCGTGCGGACCGGGCCTTCGGTGCACAGCAAGGCATCGCACAGCTCGAACAGGCGTCGCTCCGGGACACCAGGCACGCGTAAGCTCCGACTGGCACCTTGTCACCGTCACGAACGCGTCTCGTTGAACGCCGTGTTCGACCAGTTCCACGATCCCGGCCTCCGTGCCGCATCAACCCTTCCCACAGGATCAGGCTCCGGCCCCCGTAGGTCCCGTGAACTGGGGAAACCCAGGCGGCCGACCGCTGGACCTGGCTCGTCCTGGCCGCGCACGCCCAACTCCGCCTCGCCCGCCCCCTCACACGGGATCTACGCCGACCATGGGAGCGGCCGACGGAACCGAACAGACTCACCCCAGCCCACGTCCGCCGGGGGTTCAGGAACCTGCACGCGAAGACGGGCACGCCAGCCGGTGCACCGAAACCTACACGGCCCGGCCCTGGCCGCCCGCCCCGCTCGAAGAATCGGCAGCTCGCCACCCGCTACGCCGTCGGGCGGGTCCTCGCCACCGGCGAGTCCTACACCCGACCCGCACACCACAAGAAGGGGACGAAGCCCCGGCGAACTGGATGAACAGCAAGAACGGCAGACTAGGGCTCATGGACTCAGGACTCGCCGCACTGCTGGGCGCCGCCGTCGGCTCCGCCACCACCCTCGGGGCCGCAATCGTCAACGTCCGTGCTCAGGCACGGTCCCAGCACGCCCAATGGAGCCGCCAGCATCGGCGCGACGCATACGCCGGCTACCTCAGCGCTCTCCATAACCGCGACATCGCCATGGACGCCGTCCTCGACGCGCTGCGTTCAGACCAACCCGACCTGCCCGACATAGACGAGAAGATAGGCGGCTTTATTACCCTGGCCCGCGAGGTCCACCGCGCCTGCGAAATCGTCATCCTCGAAGGGCCAGCACACCTCGCGGAAGTCGCGGAACGCGTCACCGTCGCCTCCAGCGACCTCTCACACGTCATGCGACGGATGGCCGAGAACGTCCACGCGGGAAACACCACTCACAAGGCCGAAGACATTGCCCTTGCCGCCGAACGAGAGCGGACCCTCTACGAAGCCGTCAAGGACTTCCGCCTCGCGGCCCGCAGCACCATCGGCAAAAGCAACTGATCCAGGGACTCCGAGCCGTCCCCCAGAGCATTGGGCGATCGAGGCGTTGTTCAGCCTGAAACGTTAAATGGCAAGCTTAACCCAGCTCGACCACCGTCTGGCTTCGTTCACGTCCAGCGACAGCAGTCACGAGCCCGCTGGGGGACCAGGTATCCGGCGGATGTAGCGTCCCGTATGTGGAAATCGCTGACCTGACCCCTCTCGAATCCCGCATCCGGTATGCCTTTGCACGGGGCAAAACGATGGACGTGCGCCAGGAGCACGGGGCCCCGGACCCTCCAGACATCGCGGGGCCATCCGTACGTGCTGCGGTGCTGCGCGGACTGTTGCTCTCCGGGCCGGCCGAGGACGGCGAGATACCCGCGCTGCGCCTGCGCGGGGTGACGATCAGCGGCCGACTCGACCTGGCGTACGCCGAGATCCCGTATCCGATCCAGCTCATGGACTGCGACTTCGAGGACACGCCCGATCTGAGCGAAGCGCGCGTACGCCAGCTGGACTTGCGCGCGTCACGGCTGCCCGCGCTCACCGCGACAGGCCTGCGCGTCGAGGGCGACCTCCTACTCGCCGACTGCCGGGTGTCCGGCCCGATCCGTCTGGGTTACGCCCGCGTCGAGGGCAACATCAGTGCCCCGCGCCTGATGGCCCAAGGCGAGGTCGTACTCGAGGCGGCCCAAGTGGCTTGTGCCCTCGACCTCGAAGATGCCCGGCTGCACAATCCGCAAGCCCTGGCTCTCAACGCGCCCAGCCTCAGCCTCGGCACCGTCCTCAACGCGGGTGGCCTCAGCGCCGAGGGCAAGGTCAGACTCACCGGCACCAAGGCAGGCGGCTGGATCTCGTTCATCGAGGCACGGCTTCACAATCCCGGAGGAGTCGCGCTGGGCCTCAGTAGCTGCGAGGCCCGCCAGCTCACCCTCCGCGACGCGGAGCCCATCGTGGGCGAGGTGAGACTGCACCACTCCACCTTCAAAGCGATCGAGGCCGATCCGAAGGTGTGGCCTCACGCGGTCCGACTGGAGGGGCTGGTCTACGAGTCGCTCTCACCCCGGCTACCCGCCGCCCGCCGGCTGCCCCTGCTGGAGCACGACCAAGATGGCTTCGTACCGCACAGCTACGAACAACTCGCCCACACCTACCGCGGCGCGGGAGAGGACGGCGAGGCACGGACCGTACTGCTCGCCGCACAGCGCAGACACCGCCGGACCCTGCCCTGGCCCGCAAGGCTGTGGGGACACATCCAGGACGTGACCGTCGGCTACGGCTTCAGGCCCGCCCGCGCGGTGACCTGGCTACTGGCACTGCTACTGGTCGGCGCCGTCACCTACGGCCTCCACGAGCCACCACGAGCCGAACCGGGCAAGGGGCCGCAATTCAACGCCCTCGCCTACGCGGCAGACCTGCTGCTCCCGGTCGTCGACTTCGGCCAGGAGAAGGCGTTCGCACCCACCGGCGCACACCAGTGGCTCGCCTATCTTCTGGTCGCGGCGGGATGGGTCTTCGCAACGACCGTCGCGGCCGGCGTCACGCGTAGCCTCAAACGCCAGTAGCCAGGGACTTCACAGAGGTCAGCCCGAATACGACCGCCCGGGAGGCAGCCTCAGGCAGCGGCCGTGTCCAGCCCAACTGGAACGGGTTCAGGCGGCCGCGACCCGAGACGCATTCGCAGCTCCGCCCTCTGCCCCTCTGCTGCCTCCCAAACTCGCGAACACGTTGGTGAGTTTCAGGGTCTATTCGGGCCGGCGGATGGCTGGGATAGCGAGGGCAAGACGAGGGCGAGTGGGGCAGGCGAGACCGTGGCGCCTTCGCCTCGCCCTTCTCCGTCTGTTTTGCTTGCCCCGGCGACCCGGACGCGGGCCGTCGGGGCAAGACAGGCAGTGGTCGGCCCCCTGTCACGCATCGGACACCGAGATCATGTGCGGAAGATCCGGCGGCGACGGACACTGGTGTCCATGGTGTGTGGGGCGGTGACGGTGCAGTCTTTTGGTACGGTGCGGATGGCCAGGGTGACGCCGCTGGTGATCTGGCAGCGGCGGCCGATGGCGACGCCGGGCCCGAGGCTGATGTTGTTGCCGGTCTGCGTGTCATCGCCGATGACGGCCCCGAACTGTGTCGTGCCGGACCGGTAGAGGCCGGTCATGGTGCGAATGATCACTTCTCGGTCGGGCTTGCGCATGTCGGCGGTCATGTTGATCGCAGCCACGGTGACGCTGGCGGACAGGTGGGTTCGGGATCCGAGGATCGTGCGGTTGACGCCGATGCGGTGCCCCAGGACAGCGCCTTCTCCGACAAAAGTAGCGGTGACTTCGCAGTTGAAGCCGATCTGGGCGCCTGCGCACAGGATGCTTCCCCTTCTCACGGTGGTGAACTCGTGGACTTTGACGTCCGGGCCGATGATCACGTCGTCGCCGATGATCGCTGTGGGGTGGATGAATGCGGAGGGGTGGATGCGCTGCTCCTCGCCCAACATGACTATGGCTTCGCGCTGAAGACCCTTCCATTGGGCCAGGAAGTCGGCCAGTTCAAACTTCTCCAGGCCGCCGTACGCGGTCGTGGCGATCGCCCCTTCGGTGGGGGCTGTGACGTAGTCGCCCAGGATGATCCGGTCCATAGCGATGGCCTTTCGTACGGTCCGGGTCCAAGGATCGGCGGGGGTACGCTCACCGAACTGGCTCCGGAAGAAAGTGGTGGTGGTCGTGATCCGGCCGCGTGTGGGTGTCGCCGTGCTGACGATGGGCGACCGGATGCCTGAGCTGCTGGCCCTCCTGGCCTCGGTGGCCAAGCAGGACGAGCCGGCGGCTCGGGTCGTCGTGGTCGGGAACGGGGCGGCCCTGCCAGATCTGCCCGAGGGCGTGACCGGGGTGGAGCTGGAGGAGAACTTGGGGGTGTCCGGCGGCCGGAACGTCGCCTGGCGCCGCCTGCGGGACTTCGGGGACGTCGATGTCCTGGTGGACTTGGACGACGACGGCCTGTTGACCGAGGCGGACGTCTTCCGGCGGATCGGCGACCTGTACGCGGCAAACCGCCGGCTGGGCATCGTCTCGTTCCGGATCGCGGACGAGACCGGCCACACCCAGCGGCGGCATGTACCCCGTCTGCGGGCGGGGGACCCGATGAGGCGGGGCCTGGTGACGACGTTCCTGGGCGGCGGACACGCCCTGTCGATGCCGATGCTGGAGGAGACCGGCCCCTGGCCGGACGCCTTCTTCTTTACCCACGAGGAGACCGACCTGGCCTGGCGGGCGATCGACCGCGGCTGGGACATCCTCTATGAACCGCAGCTGGTGCTCCAGCACCCGAAGACATCCCCGGCCAGGCACGCGGTCTACTACCGGATGACGGCCCGCAACCGGGTCTGGCTGGCCAAGCGGCACCTGCCCGCCCCGCTGGTGCCCCTCTACCTCGGCGTGTGGGTTGCGCTGACCGTGGCCCGCACCCGGTCCGTGGCGGGGCTGCGGGCCTGGTTCGTAGGGTTCGCCGAAGGCATCCGGACATCCGGCGGCCCCCGGCGCCCGATGCGCTGGCGGACGGTCTGGCGACTGACCCGGCTGGGCCGGCCCCCGGTCATCTAGGCCGTGGTGGGCTCCCGCCGGAGCCAGTCCGGAGCAGCGGCCGGGGTACCTTGGAGCCACTTCACATACCGGGCCACGCCATCGGCGATGGTGACCTTCGGCTTCCAGACCAGGATGTTCTCCATCCGGCGGGTGGCCGCGTACCCGCCGAGCGGGTCACCGGCCGGGAGCGGCGTCTCGAGGAACGGCGTGTTCGGGTAATGAGCCTGGACCAGCTGGGCGACTTTCCTGACGCTGGTGGGGACGCCAGTGCCGATGTTCACGGTCTCGGCGTGCGCGCGGGGGCTGGCCAGGGCCCGCAAGGTGCCCTCGGCGATGTCGTCCACGTGGACCATGTCCCGCACCTGCCGGCCACCGCCGTTCAGGTGGAGCGGGAGACCGAGGTGGGCCCGCGCGGCGAACCAGGCAACGACCCAGGAGTGGGAGTTGGGCTTGATGGTCTGCGGTTCGCCGTAGACGGAGAAGTACCGGACGATCGCGTACGACGTGCCGACCTGACCCAGGATGAGGGCGGTCTGCTCTTCGCCCCAGGCCTTCGTGTTGCCGTAGACGGACTTGGGGCGCATGGGGGTGAACTCGTGGAACTGGGGCGGGATGCGGCCGTGGACGGATTCCAGGAGCTGGCGCATGGTCAGCAGTTCGGGACTGTCGGTCTCCTCGGGGTTTCCGTCGCCGTAGACGCTGGCGGAGGAGACGAACACCATCCGGCGGACGCGGTCGGTCGCGGCGACGGCGTCCAGGATGCTCTGGGTCCCGGCCACGTTGGTCTCGATGGCGGCCAGCGGTTCACGAGTGCAGGCGGCGACGTCCGCCAGGGCGGCGGCGTGGATCACGTAGTCCGATTCCGCTACCAGCTTCCGCACTAACACGGTGTCCCGGATGTCGCCCAGGACCACGTCCGGGTCCCCGGCGCGGACGCCGAACAGGTCGGCGTACACGTGCTTGGGGTAGGCGTTCATGGTGCACAGGGCCACAGGGCGGGCTCCGAGATCCCGCAGCTGTGCGGTGATTCGGGAGCCGATGAGTCCGGCGCCGCCGGTCACCAGGACGTTGGCGCCGGCCAGGGCGCTGAGGTCTGAGCGGTGGTGCACGATGCCTCCAGAAACAGGGTTCGGGTGGGACGTGAAAGGCGGCCGGCCTTGCAATCAGTGAAGCGTTGGTCACTGTGCGCGGGTACCGTGAGCGGGGTAGCAGCCTGTTCAATCTGTTCAAGATCGGCTCAGGGAGCGCGAGTTGACGAAGAGACGGAGACCGAACACCGCGCTGGAGGACGTCATCGCCGAGGCCGGGTGCACTTATGAGTCCCTGGCCAGGGAGATCCGTACCGTTGCCGCCGAGGCTGGGGAGGAACTACACACCTCGCGCTCGGCCGTCCACTCTTGGGTCGCGGGCGGTACCCCAAGCGGTCAGACCCGCTCGTACATTGCCGAAGCTCTGACCAGAAAGATGAAGCGGAGGGTCACGCTCACCGAGATCGGTCTAGGCTGCGCAGGCATCGGGGAGGCACTGGGCGCCGATCCGCTGGCCACTGCCACAGACCTCGGGAGATTCGTGATGCTCCGTCGCAGGGACTTCCTCAACGCCGCCTTCGCGACGGCCGCCGTCGGTCTGCCCCTCGCCTACGACCACGAAGCCGTCGCCGCCACCCTCAGGGCGGCCCAGCGCGGTGGCGGCGTCGGCGCCGAGGAGGTCGCCACCGTGGCTCACCTCACCGAGACCTTTCGGAGCGCGGACGACCGCTTGGGCGGCGGCCACGGGCTGACGACGGTGACCGCGTACTTCACGGACACAGTCGTCCCCATGCTGGAGGGACGGTTTCCGTCGGATTCGCTGCGGCGAAGCGCGTTCGGCGCGGCAGCCACGCTGGCGTGTCTGGTCGGCTGGAAGCACCACGACCTGGGCCGCGAAGGTGCCGCTCAGCGCTACTACCTGCTCGGCTTCCAACTGGCCTGCGAGTCCGACCCTCACGGGCACGGCGCGTGGATGATGCGGGCCTTGACCCACCAGGCACTCGACCTCGACCACCCCGGCTCGTGCATCGGCCTGGCGGAGGAAGCACTGCGGCGCGCGTCAGGTAGGGTCGACCGCCAGACCGAAGCACTCCTGTTGGTCACCTGCGCCAGGGCGTACGGGGCCGGCGGAGAGAGCAAGCAGGCGGCTGCCTCGCTGCTGTCGGCCGAAGACGCGATGCTGGCCGGGGACGACCAGGTGCCCTCGTACGCGGCGGCTTCCGGGCCCGTCTCGGCCACGGTCGCTTCGCACACCGGCAAGACCTTGACCGAGATGAAGGACCACCGGGCGGCCGAAAAGCACTACCGCGCAGCCCTCAGGGGCCGGGTGCCGGGCACCTACCAGCGCGTGCACGGCCTCACCCTGGTCAACCTCGGCAAGTCGGTTGCAGCCCAGCACCGCCATGAAGAGGCCGTGGCTCTGTGGAATCGTTCCCTCGACTTCATGGACGGCGTGACCTCCGACCGGAACCAGAAAGAGATCAGGACGATCCGCGCCGCAGCGGCCGGCTATCGCAGGCGCAGGGTCCCCGGGGCTGAAGCGCTGAACCAGCGCGCCGCCGAGCTGCTGCAGGCCCAAGCGTGAACCGAGCCCTGACGGACATGGCTACGGTCGGCGTCGTGATCCTCACCATTGGAGACCGGGAGAAGGAACTCCAAGCCCTCCTAGAGTCGGTGGCAGCCCAGGAAGGAGACCCCCCGACGGTCATCGTGCTCGGACAAGGAGTAAGACTGCCGGACCTCCCCGACGGTGTCGCGGCCGTCGAGCTGCCGGAGAACCTGGGCATCCCCGGGGGCCGGAACGCCGGCGTGAGGTGGCTGCGCGAACACGGCGGTGTCGACGTAGTGCTGGTCCTGGACGACGACGGCCTGCTGCCTCAGACCGACGCGCTGCGACTGGTCAGGGAGGCATTCACCGCGAACCCCCGCCTGGGGATCGTGGGTTTCCGCATCGCGGACGAGGAAGGGATCTCCCAGCGCAGGCACGTACCCCGCCTCGGTGGGGCCGACCCGCTCGTCTCCGGGCCGGTCACCACCTTCCTTGGCGGCGCCCACGCCATCCGAATGTGCGTGATCGACCAAGTCGGCGAGTTCCCCACCCAGTTTTTCTACGCCCACGAGGAAACCGACTTCGCCTGGCGCGCGCTCGACGCCGGCTGGGAGATCGAATACCGGGCAGACCTGGTCCTGACCCATCCCCGAACCCCGGCATCCCGCCACGCCGTCTACTACCGCAACACCGGACGCAACCGCGTCTGGCTCGCGAAGCGGCGCCTGCCCGCCGTCCTGGTCCCGGTGTACCTCGTCTCATGGGCGGCCTACACCCTTGTCCAACGCCCCCCACTGGCAGGCCTGAAGTCGTGGTGGGCCGGGTTCTTCGAGGGCGTACGGACCGCGTGTCCGCCGCGTCGCCCTATGCGGTGGCGGACGGTATGGCGAATGACCCGACTGGGTCGACCGCCGGTGCTCTAACCCAAGGTGTGGCATGTCGAGCAGCCGTTGCCTGTGGCCGCGTACAGCCCAGCTGCCGAGGTCGCCCAGGATTGCCCTGTGGCTGCGCTGCCGCCGGTCGCCAGGTAGCCCGCACGTGCCCCGGCCCGGGTGGTGTAGGAGTGGGCGGCGGGCACCAGTCTGGTGAGCGGGGTGAAGACGCTGTTGCCCCTCGTCCGTCGCCGCGCGCAGTGGCCGATGTGGACCCCGCGGATGCGGCGCTGGCGGCGTCGTCCTGTGGCTGGCCCGCGCCCTCGCCGTTCGCCTGAACGCCTTCGACCTCTCGCCCGTCGCCACCGCCCAGGCAACCGCCCTCCGCGCCCACCTTCCTCGAGCACGCCGCCGACCGCGGCGTCTTCCGTACCGCCGAGCTGGAGAACACCGGCCTGCCATCCGGGTATGCCCACGGCATCGTGTTCGTGGACGCCCTCGGGCGTGCCGGCGACCGCGGGGCGGCGCTGCGTGAGCTCGCCGCATCCTGGCCCCCGGCGGCTGCCTAGTGGTGACCCGCGCGCTCCGGCGCGGTGCGGACCCGGCGTGGCACAGGGAGATCGCCGCTGCCGGACTGACGCAGGAGCATATGGATGAGCGGCCCCGTGAGCCTGCGATGTGGGAGCGGCTCTACCGGCTGTGGATCGCCCATGCCGATCAGCTGCGGCGAGCTGGGGGACCCGGCCGAACGCGGGGACTCGCCGCAGTTCGAACCCGTATTGGAGAAAGTCCGCGTGCCCCGCATCGGGCCGGGGCGGCCACGTGTCCGTCCCGATCGGGTCCGTGTGGACAAGGCGTACACCTCCCGCAAAACGCGCGCCTACCTGCGCCGCCGCGGAATCCGATGCACCGTCCCCGACAAGGCCGATCAGGCACGCAACCGCCAAAAGCTCGGCTCCCGCGGCGACCACCACAGTTCGACCCATCGACTACCGCAAGCGTCACGCGGTCGAGTGCGGGATCAACCGCCTCAAGAGGCACCGCGCTGTCGCCACGCGATCCGACAAGCTCGCCGTCCGCTACGAGGCGGCCGTGCTTGTCGCAGCCATCAACGAGTGGCTTTGACACTCGGTCGTCACGCGGTGGGATCCACGTTCCACGCCGCGGGCAGATCGTTGCCGCAGAAGACGCAGACGAAGTCGTCGTCACGCACGATGTTGCGTTCCTGGCAGCCCAGGCATCGTCGGAACACCACCTCGTGGGTGAAGTCGGAAGGCCGCCCGAGACCTATGTCGTCCAGTGCACTGGCGACCTCCACCCAGGAGCTGACGTCCGGGCAGTACCCGGTGGACTGGTTGCTGACCTCGCTCACGGTCCACCGGTCTGCCTCGCGCACGAAGCTGATCTCGCCGGCACTCAGAACCATGTCTCCACCAGCACAGGCCACGTGCTCGCTTCGCCGCGGCGCCAGCCGGAGCACACCGTCCATGCCGACCACGAACGTGAACGGTTCGGCCAGCTCCGCCACCGATCGCTTAGCGATCCAGGCATCGAACTCAGCCGCCGAGCTGATCGGGCACCCGCCGCCGTCAGGCCGGACCGCAGCCTTCAGCTCGACGGGCCCGACATATCGATAATTCCGCCCCCGTGCGCTCACGTCAGCCAACCTAGAGCACTTCCGACACACGCCCTAGGCGGGCGTGGTTCAGCGCGGAAGGGCCGGGCGACTGAGGGGGACAGCGAGGGGGAATCTGAGGGGGGTCCATGAGGGGGAGCGCGAGGGGGAGTCTTAGGGGGAAATCACTCCGCTGAGGGCCTTGCATTTTTGCTGGTCAGCGCCGGTCTCGGCGGTGGTGACCAGTCAGACATTTCTTATAGGGGGGTTGAGGGGGAGAAGGAGTTCGGCGTTGGGTTGGGGGTCTGTTCTGGCTGGCTGGCTGGCTGGCTCGGTTGGGCTTGGGCTTGGGCTTGGGGTTGAGGGGTGTTGATGGGGTCGCTGTAGGCAGGTGTGAGTGGGACTGGGAGGTGGGCACGGGAGGGGCGGCGATTCGGGCGGGTGGAGCGGAAGGGAGAGGCCGGGGCAAAAGGCCGGGGTGGGTGAAAGAGATGTGGCCGACGCCCACTTCCGCCGAGGGCGGGTGGCAAGGGCGTCGGCCTACCGAAGAACACACCTTGGGAGAAACCCACATGCGTCTCAGGGGCGAGCATAGCGGTCGGCTGGCCCGTGGGCACGTACCGCACGCGATGTACTCTTAGTGCGGTATATTTTTTTCTTCCGCGTGCTGGAGTTCGCCGGCGCGCCGCATCTACCGGGGGTCGGGCTCTTGATCCGCGCTGGACGAACGGCCGTCGGGCGGGAGGAACTCGCCGACGTCCTGGGCATGAAGTGGGCCGCCTTCCGCCGGGCGAAGCCTTATGCGGAGGGCGGCTTCCCCGTCCCTGTGAGTTCTGCGGACTCGAGGGTTCTCCTGTGGGACCTGGAGCAGGTGGAGGCCTACCGCGACGGCCGGCCTCAGCCCGTCATCCCGGACTCCGAGCACGAGGAGGATCTCCTTGACCGCCGCGAGGCGGCTGTCCTGCTCGATGTGAAGCCTCGCAGCGTGGACAGCTATAAGACCGACCCTGGCCTTGCTGACCATGTCGTGGTCGTGGGTGGGGTCGAGCACTGGCCGCGCGCTGCGGTGCTCGCCTACGCGGCCGGACGCGGCGCCATGAGCGCTCCCAGCGGCCGGCCGAAGGGATCGGGCGACATGGTCCCCCGCGACCTGCTCCCCGGCCGCATCGCCGAACTCCTCGACGCCAACCCCGCGGTGACCGCCGCCCACGCCGTCGATGTCCTCGGTATCTCCGTCCCGGCCGCGCAGCGGCACCTGCAGCAGGAGCGCGCAGCGCGCATCGTCGCGCTGATGCACACGGAACCGGGTCTGGGTGTCGAAGAGGCGGCGGAGCGCCTCGGCTATCCGCCGGCCGTCCGCCGGGCAGCCCTGAAGGCCGCACAGGAGTTTTACGGCGCCTCCTAGCGCCCCCAACCGATTTGCCCTTGAGGGGGCCGCAGCTCTCCGGCTGTGGCCCCCTCAAGGCATTTCAGCCCGGCGGGGGGCGGGCGTTGCGGGTCCGGCGCCGGCCCGGGGGTGAGCGGCTTCGCCGCTCACCCCCTTGGCCGCGGGCGGTCGTGAGGGCACGGCAGGCTCCGCTCCGCTGCGCCGGCCGTGCCCTCACGACCGCCCGCGCTGCGGGGTGTGGTGGCGGGTGGGAAAGGCAGGGGTGCGCGCTGCGCGCGCAGAATACCCCTGCCTTTCCCACCCGCCACCACACCCCTTGCCCTCCGCGCTTCGCGCTCCGGGTCCAGCCGGCACCTGACCCGCCATGCCCGCCCCCCGCCGGGCTGTAAACACCCTGTGACCTGCTAATACATCACTCTTTCGGGTCGCCCCAAGGGGGGCGATTCCCTACCGATTGCGCCTCTCTCGCGATAGAATTCTCTTGTTGGTGGGGGGACGTGGCAAGAACCCACCGGCACCGAAGACCCCCAGCCCTCAACTTCTAGGGAGAGCTATGGCCGCGGACGCAAAGCCCTTCGCGCTGATCGTGCACAACGACGGCAGTTTCGTCCTCGCAGACTGGACCCCCACCACCGAGCCCCACGAACTGCTCCGCCGTGAGGGGATCCAGCAGAAGGCCCGGATGGGCTCGAAGCGGATCGACGACACCCTGACTGTCTGGTCGGACGACAACGCCCTCTGGGAGAACGCCCAGGTCAACCGGAGCGCACAACGGCTGCTCAGCATCCCGCACACCATCTGTGGCCCGGTTGTACTGACCGGCGCCATCCCCCACACCTGCGCGAGCATCGCGGACGGTCTCACGCAGGACCAGGCGCTTCGGATCATCGAGCGACACCTGACCGGCAAGCGGGTGCTCATGCGCAGCCTTCACATCCCCGCACAGCGCACCAGCTGACAGGCCGTCACGGTCGGCCCGGGTCTCCTGCCCGGCGACCGGCCCACCCTGCGGGGCCGGGAGTGGCACCCGGCCCCGCAGGCCCGCCCGAAGAACCCATCGCGAAAGGAAGGGCCCATGAAGCCGACGATCTCCCCCAGGCAGCGCGCCGAGAATCTCCTGTACAGCATCTTCGATGCGGCCGAGGACGGCTGTCACACCATCACGGCCTACGCAGGCGGCCCCTCCGTAACCATCCGATTCCACAACGAGGGCCGCCGGACCTACCTCGGCCTGGGCGTGGACATGGCCGACATCATCAGCACCACTGCGGCCGCCCTGACGGGCGAGGTATGCGGCGTCGTGCTGCGCAGCATCGAGGGGGAGGGGAAGGCCCGCGCGTGGGGCTGGCACGTACGCGGTCTGGTCGCAACCCCGCTTACGGCCGATGTCCTGCGCTGCGCCTACTCCCGGGATGAGTGGACCGGCGAGACCCTCCCGCCGGTGCAGGGTCTGTACTACGACGATGCCCCTCACATCAACCTGGTCTAGCACCCCAGCGCTCAGCCACTGAACCGCGGGGCCGGGAGTGGCACCCGGCCCCGCAGGTCCACCGCAGAACACCAAGAGAGGGCACGCCCATGTTCAAATCCCCTTCCCGTGATCTGTCTGCCGCACGGGAGCTCGCCCGCCGATCCATGATCCTGCTGCGGTCCCTGGCCCGCGCCGCCGGTGAGGGACCCCACCACCTCACGGTGGTACTGGCGACCGAGGAAGAAACCTGCGACGACGTCACGTGTGTCGAGGGTCAGTGCATCATCGACGGGCCCGTGTTGAGCGAGGACGACGGCAACGATCCGGTCGTGTTCGTCGCGTTCCTTCTGGCTACGACGACGACGGGCGTCAACGCCATGTTGGCCGCGCGCACGATGAATCCGGACGGCAGCGTGCGGTTCATGTCCTGGATGGTCAGTGACCTCGCCGCGTTCCCGGCCACGGCCGAGCAGAGCCACGTGGCCTACTGCATTGCCGAGGACCGAGACCTGTGCGACCCGCTTCCCCCGGCGGTCACCTTCGTGGACGCCCCCACCCTGGCCTGACCGGCCCGGCCTTGGTCGGCTGCCTGACGCGGCGGCCGACCGTTCCGGGCCCTGACGCCCGACTCTCTTCCAACGCCCACATCCCAGCCTGGCAGGCATTCCGGCCTGCCCAGAGGAGCACCGCCATGACGAACGACGACAGCCCGCATGGGTACCGCATCGGCAGGGCCGACCACGAATGCCGCTACCCGGTCCTGGTCGACGAGCAGCAGATCGGCCGGATCTTCCGATGGCACGGAGGATGGCTGGCCATCCCGGCCGGAACGAGCGAGCCGATCCGGCGGGGCGACGGCCGGGACGGCAGTGACGCCGTTGCTCGCTATCTCCTGGAGGAGTACCGCGCGGGTCGCATCACGCCCCAAGCGGACACGCGGAAGCCGGACCAGGGAACGGGCGGCCGCGTGCCGCTGCTGCACCCGCGCATGCGCGACACCGATCGCAACCAGAACGCGGCCCGCAAGGCCGTGGCTGGTCTGACCGCCTACCGGTGGGAGCCCCGCGGCGGCTACCCCGGAGCGGACAACCCGTGGGCGGTCCGGTGCCAGCTGTGCGGCTGGGAGGGCAACCGCTACTGGTCCCACCTGCGCGGCCGCAACGGCAACCCGCCCTCCCCGTACCGGCACCCCGGATGCATCGACGCAGACAAGGTGCGCGCCGTGATCCCCGCGTACGCGGACACCCAGAACGACTGACCACAGCCCGCCAGCGGCGGGGGAGTGGCACCCCTGCCGCATCCGTAGAACACCCCAGAAGGAGAGACTCCCATGGCACACGAGATCGAGCAGTTCAGCGACGGTACAGCCGCGTTCGTGAGCGCGCGTGAGAGCGCCTGGCACAGGCTGGGAACGGTGACCGCCGACGCACTGACCGCTGAGGACGCTATGCGCCTGGCGGCCTTGGACGGCTGGAACGTCCGCCTGGTCGGCCTTCACGCCACCGAACTGACGGCAGAGGGTACGACCCTCCTGGACGTGCCGAACCACAGGGCGAGCGTACGCACGCACCCCAAGACCGGGCGCCCCGAGACACTCGGCGTGGTCGGCCCCGACTACACGCCCGTCCAGAACGAGGAACACGCCGAGTTCCTCAACTTCCTCGCCGACGAGTCCGGGGCGCACTTCGAGACGGCCGGATCCCTGCGAGAGGGCCGACAGGTGTTCCTGACCATGAAGCTGCCCCAAACGATGACCATCGGCGGCAGCGACGACGTGGACCTCTACATTGCCGCCTTCAACTCCCATGACGGCAGCAGCGCATTCCGCATCGTCGTCACGCCCGTGCGTGTGGTGTGCGCCAATACCTTGCGCGCCGGTCTCCGGAACGCAAAGAGCAGCTACACGGTCCGCCACACCTCCGGAGCGCGCGGCCGCATCGCGCAGGCCCGGCAGGCGCTGGGACTCACCTTCAAGTACGCCGAGGAGTTCGAGAAGGCCGCTCAGCGCATGCTGGACACAGAGATGACGACCCGGGCCCTGCGTTCGGTCGTCGATGAGCTGTGGCCGGTCGCTGACAGCGACAGCGCCCGGAAGAAGACGAATCAGGCCACCCGGTGGAATAGCATCCGCAGTCTCTTCGAGCAGGCCGACACCCAGGCCGGCATTCGGGGAACGGCGTGGGCGGGCTACAACGCGATCACCGAATACGCCAACCACGTGGCCCCGGCGCGCGGCAGCAGTCCGGACCTGAAGATCGCCGCCCGCGCGGAGCGAGTGATCAGCGGCACCGCCGACGACGTGATGGAACGCGCCTTCCGCCTCATGACCGTCTGAGTCGAAGTCAGCTCCACAGCCCCGCCCACGGGGTGGGCGGGAGAACCCGCCCACCCCGCTCATCGCTGAGACAGGAGTCATCATGAGCACCCACAGCGCGGCCCAGCTGATCGGCGGACGCTCCCACCAGTGCGACGCCACGGCGACCTACACCCATCAGGGACGCCGCGCCTATGCCTTGCTCGACGGGATCGGCAGCACGGAAGGAGTTCGGACGTGGACGCGCACGGCCGCGCGCCGACTTGCCCGCACCGCCGCCCGCGCCGGGGCCTTGGACGGCCTGCGAGAGATCCACGCCGCCCGCGCCGCCGAGCTGGCCGAGGAGGGATGGCGTGCGGAAGACATGCCCAAGGCCGTAGCCGTCGTGGCCGTCGCGGAGCCCGGAAAGCCGCTCGAGGTGGCCTGGTGCGGTGACGCCCGCGCCTACCTGCTCCCGCCATCCAGTGACCGGCTGGAGACGCTGACCACCGATCACAACATGCGGCAGGTCCTGACCGACATGGGGCTGGAGCCCGGACCCTATGCCCGCAACCGGGTCACGTCCTACCTCGGTGACACCAGCCCCCACGCCCCGTTTGGATCCGTCCAGGTCCCCAGCGCCGGTAGGCTTGTGCTGGCCAGCGACGGCGCATACGAGCCGCTTGAAGACGCCCAACTGACCATCACTGACTACCTGATGGGACGCCCCCACAAGGCGGCCCGCGCCCTGGTGGCAGCTGCCATCGCACACGCCGAAGGACGAGCCGACAACGCCACGGCGCTGATCGTAGATCTTGCCCGGAGCTAGCGAGCGAGCGGGCGGGAACACCTCCGCCTTCCAGAGTTCATCTGGACCACATTTTGAAACAAAGTCTTGACCCTGCCTCGGGTGGATCCCGGGGCAGGGTGGGCCTCGGAGTAAGCCTGTGCTTGGAAATCTCCCGCACCATCCCGGTCGAGGAGCCCGGCAGCGGCCGGCTTACTGCTGTTGGCGGCCCGCGGAGCGGGCTGGTCCTGGAGGCGGAGCCGGAAGGGCCTGGGGTGGGGGAGCGGAGCGGACCCGCCCAACGGGCCGTAGGCCCGGACCCCGTGAAACGGGGTCACCCGGGCCCGCGGAGCGGGCCGTTCGGGGTGGAGCGCAGCGGAACCCCGAACCTTGTCCGGAGCGAAGCGCAGGACTCCGGCCCGAGGGGCCGCCCCTGGCTCGGCAAAGCCGAGCCCCGTCGAGCGCAGCGAGGCGGTTCTCTCCTG
>NZ_JNZY01000037.1 GCF_000717655.1 Streptomyces katrae | reverse complement strand
TCCGCTGGGAAGTCCGCGACGACATCCACGAAGCCTTCCTCAGCCTCGCTTGCTCACTCATCTGCTGGCGACGCCTGAAGTCATTCCGATAGCAGTTCTTACTGGCCCGCATGGAAGCCGAACTGCTCCTGACCACCCTGATCACACGCCTTCCCGGCCTACGCCTGGCCATCGATCCCGGCAAAGTCGTGTGGCAGAAGGACGCCCTCATCCGAGGGCCCGTGGCCCTACCCGTCACGTGGTGACCCCGGCCCGGGAAGAATTCCCTGAGCGTCCGGTCCCGAGCCTTCTCGTCCGGTTGAATGGGTACCGTGACGGATGCCCTGGGATTCACCGAGGAAGACCTGCGCCGGCTGGCAGGGGCGCGCTCCTTCGAACGCGGGGTCGGCTATGTGTCGGCGGTGTCCCGGCTGGAGATCGGGGACGAGACGATCACCGCAACCGTGGACGGCAGCGACGCGTACGAGGTCGAGCTGACCGAGGACGAGGACGGCCGGCTCACCGGCTGGTGCGACTGCCCGTACGGGCGGGAGGGCAACTTCTGCAAGCACTGCGTGGCGGTGGGTCTGGTCGTTCTGGCACAGGCCGGATCAGTGCCGCAGCAGCGGTCGGCCGCCGCCTCGCGCACCCGCCTGCTGGACGACTGGCTGGAGTCCCGCACCCGCGAGGAACTGGCCGCCCTGGTAAGGGAACAGCTCGCCGGCGACCGTGGCTTGCGCCGCCGGCTCGAGCTGCGCGCGGCCACCGCCGGGGAGGACACCTCCATCGTCCGGGAGCGCATCCTGGCCCTCCTCGACACCCGCTCCTTCGCCCGCTACGGCTACGTCGAGTACGCCGACGCCCACGCCTACGGGCAGCAGGCGGCGGAGGCGGTCACCGCCCTGCGGGCGCTGACCGCGGGCGGCCGAGCCGGCGACGCGGTGGAGGTGGCCCGCGAGGCCCTCCGGGCTCTGGGCCGCGCGTACGGGGAGATCGACGACTCGGACGGCCTGATCGGGGACGTCGCCGCCGGCCTGGCCGAGGCGCACCTGGAGGCCTGCCTGTCCGCCCGCCCCGACCCGGTGGAGACCGCCGAGTGGCTGGTACAGCACCTGCTGGATGAAGACAACGTCACGGACATCGACCTCTTCGACTACCGGGAGGTCCTGGGTGAGCCGGGCATGACTCGAGCACGCGAAATGGTCGTGGCCGCCTGGCGGATCAACCCCAAGGCGTGGACCGAGAAGTACCTGATGGAACGCCTCCTGAAGGCGGACGGCGGCAGCGTGGACGCGCTGGTCGCCGTCCACGCAGCGGACCTCGCCCCGAACGGCCACACCCACCTGGTGATCGCCCGGGAGCTGGAGGGGGCGGGCCGCACGGCCGATGCCCTGGAGTGGGCCGAACGCGGGGTCCGGGAGACCGAGTCCGACCGGGGGCCGAGTGACGAGCTGGTCGCCTTCGTCTGCGACCGGTACGCGCGGGCCGGCCGCTTGGCCGATGCGGTCACGGTCCGCCGTGATGCGCTGCGGGCCCGTCCGTCCCTGGCCGCGTACCAGCATCTTCGTACAGCGGCCCGTGCGGCCGGAACCTGGGAGGGCACCGAGCGCGCAGCCGCCCTGGAGGTGCTGAAAGCCTCCGACCAGCCGATGAAGGGCCGTTGGTACGGCGGCGCGGTGCTGGTGGACGCGCTCATGGACGACGCCGACCTCGAGGCCGCCTGGCAGGCCGCCGCCGACGGATTCGCGGACCAGCATCAGTGGCTGCTCCTGGCCGACCGGATCCGGGACGGGCAACCGGCCGAGGCGCTGACCGTCTACCTGCGCTGGATCGAGCCACTGCGCAAGGAAACCGGTGATCGCGCGTACGAACGCATCACTCAACTGCTGCTCAGCGCCCGCGCCTGCCACCGCATACTGGGCACCGAGTCCGCGTTCGCCGCCTACCTGGCCGCCCTGCGCGCCGACCAGAAACGCAAGCGGAAGCTGATGGCGATGCTCGACCAACACGGTCTGTGAGGGGTGCCGGGCGGCGCCGGTTCCAGCCCCTGCCGCCACCCTGACGAGCAGACGAACCGCCCAACCTGACGGTCTACGGGTGGGCTCCCTCCGCATGTCGCTGCCCCCCTGGGATCGCGACTGCCTGTTGCGCTGTCGCGTTCGGAGAACTGCGGGACGACGCAGCTCCGGGCGGCGGCGGAGCCGCTCCGTCATGGTTGTGTCACCGGAGCGGCACAGCGCTGTATCCGCGGGAACTCCTGCGGGGCGCTTCGCCGTGTCCCTCGGCATGCGGGCCGGCGCGGGGCCGGTGGCGATCCTCGGGAGGTTCCCCATGCAGTACACAGCAGGTGTCCGACGGACCGCGGCCGCACTGGTGGCCGCAGCCGCGGCCGCTGCCCTGATGACGGGCTGCACGCCGTCCGGCGAGGCCGGCGCGGCCGACGGGCCTTCGCAGCCCGTGCAGTCACCGGCTCCCGGGGCCGCCGCGGGCGGCAGCGGTTCCGGCGGCACCGGGTCGGCGAAGCCTGCCGTCTCGGTCTCCCCCACCGCGTCCGGTGGTAAGGCAAAGCCCTGCACGCTCGACGACGTAAAGGTCACGGAAGCCCGCCAGGCTGCCGTCCGGCCGCCGGGCACGGGAACCGGCGCCGCCGTCGTCGCCGTCGCCAACGTCTCGAAGAGCGCCTGCACGCTGAAGGGATTCCCCACCGTCGCGGGTGCGGGCAACGGGTCCCCCGACAAGAACGTACCGCTCGCCACGACCCACAGCGGCTCGGCGGCCACGGTGTCGCTGGCCCCGGGTGCCCGTGCCTGGACCAAGCTCACCTTCGTCAACGTGCAGGGCGAGGCCGACGGATACTGCGAGTCCGGCGCGACGCCCGCCTCGTTCCCCACGCTCGTCGTCGGGGTCCCGGGCGCGGGCGCGCACCAGATCGCCCTCGACGACGGAGTCTTCGCCCTGTGCGACAACAAGGCCACGGTCACGGCCTATTCGGCGACGAAACCCTCGTGATGCGCTGTGGTGCGCCGGTACGCCGTTGCCCGTGTGCCGATGTTCCTGCGGCCCGGTCCGCCCGGCGCCTCGGGCGGTTCGGGCCACGGCAGGGCACCGATCGCGGTCTCGCCAGCCACCATCCACATCGGCCGTCCACGTGCCGAACACCGAGGTCAGGGCGTAGCCGGTCGGGGGCGCGCTCCAGGGTGATCCGCGGGATCCGCTCGCCATCCGCCTCGAAGCGGCACAAAACCCCAGTATGACGACAAGCCCGATTTATCGCATGTACGTGCGATTACGGTCCCAGGACGGCCGCTCGTGGCGCAACCGCGTCTTTTCGGGACGTCCGCCGAGCTGCGGAAGCGTGGCCGCGCCGAGCAGGCGGACAGCGCGGCCTCGGGGCGCACCGAGGCGGCGCTCATCCGCGGTACGGCCAGGGGGGCACGGTCAGACTGTGTCGGCGGGCAGGCTGCGGATGGAGGGGCGGCCACTGCACGGCCCGCTCAGTGCGTGGATCCGGGGGCCGATGGTCGGCGGCTACGAGTTACCGTCGAGTACCCACCGGTCGCAAGACCTCGCGACCACGAAGCCCACCCACACCGCTCCGATCAGCACCGGCCGCTCTTTTATCAAGATCGGCCCTTGGCGTCAAGCCACTTATTCAAGGGGCATGACGCACACTCCCAGGCAGGGTTTATTTGAAGTACGCCCCCACCGGGAAAGCACCGGAGAAACCGCAGGCCAAGGAATTTCCCCGGCCTATTCTGCGGGGCGGCTCACAAACTTTATTCATGCCCCGAATGGAGAATTCCCATGTTCGAGCGTTTCCCGACCCGTCGTATCGTTCTGGCCGGAGCTTCCCTGGCACTGGTCGGCGGCGGCATCGCCCTGCCGGCGACCGCCATGGCCGCACCCGTCGCCGCTCCGCAGCAGGCCGTCAGCCTCCTCCAGGACGACAGCGCCGACGGAATCGGTACCGGCGGCGACGCCAACGCCGAGAACACCACCGTCGGCGGCGAGGCCACGGGCGGCAACGCCAGCACCGGCGTCGGCAACTGCGAGGGCGGATGCGACATCCAGACCGGCAACGCCACCGGCGGTGACGCCAGCGCCGACGCCATCAACACCGGCGACGCCACCGCCGTCGGCGGCGACGGCACCGGCACGGGCGGCCAGGTGAACAAGCAGGAAATCAAGGAGCAGCTCAAGGACGAACTCAAGGCAAAGCTCGGCAAGTGAGACTCCACAACCCCATGGCTCCCGGGAAACACTCCCCGGGGAGCCGCCCAGCCCAGCAGACGCCGGAGAGGCCCACCACCTCTCCGGCGTTCGCACGCCCTGCCGCAACTCCCCCGCGTGCCCAGGTGTAGGGCCGAGGCAAGCAGTCGTTTCCCGCCTGCATAAAGTGGCCGCCATGACGAAGATCAAATCAATGACGGCGCTCGTCGTCGGGGCAGCGGCGTTGCTCGCCACCCTCCCCACGACCGCTGTCGCCGGTACCGCGCCACTCGTGACCACCGGTGCCACCTTCAACGACCCGACCGACCCGGCCCGGCAAGAAGCGGTCTTCACACACATCTCCCGCCTGATCGACGGCGCCGTACCCGGGTCGAGCATCAAGGTCTCGATGTACGTCCTCGGATCGGATTGGCTCGCGGGGCGGCTGAGTGCAGCGCACCTGCGCGGGGTGAACGTCGAGGTGATGCTGGACAGCGAGAGCCTCAAGCACCATGCGGGCTCCGGGACGTACGTGAAGCTCGTCGACGGGCTGGCCCAGAAGACCGACAAGTCCGGGGCCTCGTGGGTGCGCGTGTGCGCCGAGCACCAGGCGTGCCTGGCGAAGGATCCGAACCCGGCGGACGGGTACTACAGCGTCAACCACAACAAGTTCCTGCTCTTCTCCAGCACCACCGGCAGCTCCACGGGCACCGTTCCCGTCAACAACGTCGTCGTCCAGACCTCGGCCAACCAGACGGCCTGGGACCGCCAGAACGCGTGGAACGACGCCCTGACCGTGGTCGAGAACCCCGAGCTGTACTCCGCGTACGCCGGGTACTTCGGCGATCTGACCACGGCCCAGGCGGACCCGGCCAAGCAGGTCTCCGACTATCCGGCGGAATACCAGGCTGGCAAGGCGAAGGCGTACTTCTTCCCCCGGTCCGGCTCGGACGTCGTCCTCAACATCCTCAACACGGTGGACGATCCCGTCAGCGGCCAGCCGGTATGCCACGGCAACTCGGCGGGCTACGGCACGGCTGACGGCCGCACGGTGATCCGGATCGCCATGCACCAGATCACCCGTGCCGAGGTGGCCAAGAAGCTGTGGGAGCTCGACGACGCGGGCTGCTACGTCGACATCGTGTACCGCAAGCTCGACAACACCGGCACCGCGATCGCCGACCAGCTCGCCAAGCCGACCAAGTTCGGCGGGATCACACTGCACAAGCTGGACGACGACGCGGAAGGCCGTACGGCGACGCACTCCAAGTACCTGCTGATCGAGGGAACCTACAAGGGCCTCCCCGACCAGAAGATCGTCTTCACCGGCAGTCACCCCTACACGGTGAGCGGGCTCGTCAGCAACGACGAGGCGCTGCTCAAATACCAGGACCCGGCGGTGCACGACGCCTACCGGGAGAACTTCCGTGCTCAGCGCACCGCCGCTGACCGCCAGAACGGTTAGCAGTGCAGCAGTGCGGGCCGCCACCCGGCGAGGGGGGGCGGCCCGCACTGCTGCGCAGGTCAGCGACTCCTGCCGCGGGGACCGAGTACCGTCGGGTCCCTCTCCTGTCTAACTCGTCTTGACGCTCGTGCGGACCGCCTCTGCGGTGTGCCCGGACGCCTCCGATTCCTGGGGCGTCTCGGGCAGGTTGTTGCGCGACGGCCTGCCGAGGAGCCAGCTCAGCAGCGGACCGGCCATCGCGGTCGTGACCACGGCCATGACGACCATGAGCGAGTAGAGTCCCTTGTCGAGGAAGCCCAGCTGCAGACCCACGTTCAGGACGATGAGCTCGGTCAGGCCCCGGGTGTTCATCAGCGTGGCAAGGGCAGCTGACTGCCGCACCGGCATCCGGTTCAGCCGGGCGGCCGTGAACGCGCCGATGAACTTGCCGCCGACGGCCACCAGGAGGATCAGCGCCAGGGCTCCCAGCCCGTCCATGTTGAGCCCCGACAGATCGACCTTGAGGCCGGCGACGAGGAAGAACACTGGCAGCAGCAGCGTGCCGTTCATCTCCCCCAGGCGCTCTTCCACCTTCTCGCGGAGCTGCTCGGTGCCGGTGCGCGGGAGGATCACGCCGAAGAGGAACGCGCCGAAGATGTAGTGCAGACCCACCCACTCGGTGGCAGCGGCGGACAGCAGCAGGCCCGCGATGATGCACCCGAACACGGTCGGGGTGAGCCGGACCGCGGGCCGGCGGGCGGCGTAGCGCTGCAGCAGAGGGCGCAGGACGAAGAGCATGCCGAGCAGGTAGGGGATCGCGAGCAGGATGCGCCACTGGTCGCCGTCTGCGGAGCCGCTGATGGCTACCACGGCGGCGAGGACCGACCATGCCAGGACGTCGTCGATGGAAGCGCAGGCCAGCGCCACCACGCCGAGCGGGGTCCGTGTCATGTTCCGGTCGGTGAGGATGCGGGCCAGTACCGGGAACGCGGTGATCGACATGGCGATGCCCATGAACAGCATGAACGCCGTCTGGTTGTCGGTGCCGTAGTCGTTCATCAAGTAGAGCGCCAAGACCGTGCCGAGGCCGAAGGGCACCACGATGGAGCTGAACGAGATGCCGACGGCAAGGCTGCCGCTGCCGCGTATCAGCTTGGCGTCCCACTCGAGGCCGACGATGAACATGAAGACCGCGACTCCGACCGCGGCCAGCGCGCTGAGCAGTGGCCGGATGGACACGGGGAACAGGGCGTCGGAGATGGCGCCGTGGAACAGGGTCGGTCCCAGCGCTATGCCGGCGAGGACCTCACCGATCACCGCCGGCTGTCCGAGCCGCCGGGCCAGCGCGCCGAGTACGCGTGCCAGGATCACGATGGCGGCGAGGCCGAGGAGGAGTGAGGTGGTCTGATGGGTGTTCATACGGTCCGTCTCCGTAAGGCGGGCTGTCCTTTGACCCGTTGGGGCAGCATGTGCGGGTGGTCAGGTGCCCGGCGAGGGCCTGGTGCGGTCACCGGGGGCTGGTGGGGGGTACGTGAAGCGGGTTGCGGTTCACGGGGCTTCTCAGGAACTGTGCGCCTCCCACGAAGAGCCACGCTGCACTACCACCGGAGAATGACTCGAGAATCCCTGACCTTGCCGGGGGCGAGGGTGGGCTGGCAGCGGTACGCGGCCCGGATGGAGGTCTCCTCGTCCGCGCTGATCACGCATTCCTCATCGCCGAGTTGTTCGCCCTGCCAGGTGCGGGCGTAGAGGTCCAGCACCAGGCAGCCTTCAGCCGGCAGCCGGGGCCGACGATGAAGATCCAGGTCCTTCAGGCTGAGCCACCCGCGACGGCATGAGGGTGCATGGGGAGAGTTCGCCGTACCGACCTGGTGCGGCAAGGGCCGTACGGTGGAAACCACCGCCTTGGCCGCGGCACTCTCACTCTGGACCGACCTGCGCCCCGCCTTCGACGCCCTCTACACCGGTCTGGACCGTGAGGCGCTGAGCAGGCGTTACGACTGGTTCGAGCGGACAGGGCACCCGAATTGCGTGAGGTGGTGGGTCTCCGGCGGCGTGATACCCCTGGCAGGACGGGTCTGCAGGCTGGAACACCTCCACGCCCACGGCTCCGCGCCGCACGCCTTCACCTTCCACCACTCGTTCGCCCCGGAGGGACTCCGACCGGGATCAAAGGCACCGGACCGAAGAGCGACCAGGTGCGCTGACAAGGAAGCCTGAACGACTGGGCACTGCCCCCGCACCAGACACAACGCAGGCTCCACAGTCAACCCCCGAAGGATGTACGGAGCCGACCACCAAGGCGCTGAGGATCTCTTTCGGTCCCCTGGTGCGTGACACTCTGGCGGACGTGCGCCACTGCGAGCCACCAGCCGCCGTCGCCCGGGGGATGCAGGGCCAGGGGCCGTTATGCGAGGGCGCCGTCGACCCGGTCCGTATCGCGCCAGCGCCGGAGGCCAACGCCCGGTTCGCCCCCTTCGTCGAAGCCCCGGCCAGGTCATTGAAGCCGAACACTTCGGTGTCTCCGTCGTCTCGGCGGCTTCCTGACCGTGGACGTCGCCGTCCCGAGGCGCCGGTTCGCCCCGTCACCGCGCGCCAGAGCCACCCCGCCATCCGGGTTCCCCGGAGCGACACCCTGGCGCACTGCGCCTGGTCCGGCACCCGCCTGCCCACCGGGGCCGATGGGGCACGGGCTCCGCGACGGGCTCTTCCGCGTGGCCGCGGACCCCAGCCCGGCCCACTGGACCGACACGGCAGTCCTCGCAGCGGATTCGACACGGGCGAGAGACTGCCGAGGCGACGCGCTCGGCGTACTCGGCGTACTCGGCGTACTCGGCGTACTCGGCGTACTCGGCGTACTCGGCGTACTGTCACAGCGCTCGTTGCACGTCCGGCCCGGAACCCCGTGGGTTCCGGGCCGGCGCTGCGGGCGGCGTCAGCCCCTGGCGGAGAAGATCCTCTTGAAGAGGTCTTCGTCCTCGTCCTCGTCGCCTCCGGGCCGGACTGCCCCGTCGGAGTGCTCGGGGTGCTCGGCGGGCTCGGCGTGCTCAGCGGGCTCGGAGTGCTCAGCGGGCTCGGAGTGCTCAGCGGGCTCGGAGTGCTCAGCGCGCTCGGCGGGCTCGAAGGCCACGGCGACAGCCTTGATGTCGCCGACCTTCTCACCCGGGCCGGCGGCTACGACCGGCTCACCGCTGCACGTGGCGTTGTCGAAGAGCAGGGCGACCATGTCGGAGTCGTTGGCAACCTCCTCGACGGCACCGTCGGTGACCGCCAGCTCGTGGCACTTGCCCTCGGTCAAGTCACTGATCTGCGCAAGCTGGCTCTCTCCGTCCTTGAGGAAGACATAGTTGAAGGACTGGCCGTCGTCGGCGAACGCCTGGGCGCCCGCGGGGAGAGTGAGCGCGAGGGCTCCGGCGAGGGCGACGGCTGCGGTACGAAGACGCATGGGGATTCCATTCTTCCGTGTTGTGGATGCCGGTCGGCAGACACCCATCCGGAGCGTAGGAGTACGCCTTGCCCGAGAGCGGGACCTTGCGGTGGCACGGTCGGAGGTTCACCCGAGTTGCCCTGACGCATCCCACCTGCGGCCTCGGTACCAAGCCGCTCCCCACGGCTTCCCGCCGCACCGGGCCGGCCGGGGACCGCTCGTGGGCCATCCACGGTGGCTGCCTGGTTCGCGGCCATCGGCAACGGTCACCTACCAGGGCGTCGAGCCGGGTGATCGCCACCGGCACCTTCGATTTCGACGCCGCCGGCCGCATCCCCGCCATCCACAACGTGGCCAATCCGGACAGGCTCCAGGCCATCGTCTAAGCACCACTCACCGCGTCGGGACGCGGTGGGCCCTGTACGAGACCGTCCGCAGACGGAGGGCGAAGGCAGCACCGCGAGGAGCCGCGGCGGACCGAGCGGTGCCCGGTGCCGGTTGGTGTGGCAGTGTTCGCGCACGACATCACCCAGTCGGTGCGACCGCTGGCCGAGCGGCTGTACGACATCAGGCCCGGCCGCGGTTCAGGCCGCCATACATCGCTCCGTGCCCCACGACGGTGCTCGGGCAGCAGCGGCAGGTCCACCGGGGACTTCACCGCACCGTCCGCACACAGCACCGCGTCCGCCAGCTCGAACAACTCATCGCGCCGGGCGGTCAGACACTCGTAGCGAGCGGAACATGAGGCGCGGTATCCCTACGCTTCGGCCTCTGGGGACCATCCCAGTCCGGAGCGCGAACGACAGTGACCCGGCTGCCCGGTGCCAACGCACCCGTCGGCCATCTATGGCTCAAGGGACGACCGAGGATGTGCTCTATCGCCCGGCGGTCATACACGTCGGCAGGAACAGAACCGGAACTGTCTGTCATGCCGCCCACCCTGCCCGCATCGCTTCAGGGGCGCCAGAAGGTGAAGAACAAGCCGAGGGCCCGTCTCCAAACGTTGCTGTTGACCGTTTCACCTGCCCTGATGCAGCCTCGATCTTGGTCATGGGCGAGGCTGGGCACATGGAGATCAGAAGGGGCCACAAGGGCGATGCCATCGCGGTTGCGACGCTGCACGCCGAGAGCTGGCGTACGGCTTATGCGGGAATCATGCCCACCAGTTTCCTGGGAGGACCGCTCCTGGAAGATCGTCTGGAGCTGTGGCGCGGAAGATTGGACGAGCCGCTCGCGGGGGCGGCTCTGTTCGTGGCGGAGAGGGCGTCTGAAACTGATGGTTTCGCCTATTTGATGCCTCAGCCTGATGGCCGGGTCTTGTTGGACAACCTGCACGCGAGATCAGGCCGCACCGGGTTCGGGATCGGCGGCCGGCTCTTGGCGCACGCCCTGGCCTGGGCAGCCGAGGAGCACCTGGGCAGGCCGGTCTACCTCGAAGTGCTGCGCGCCAACACCCGCGCCATCGCCTTCTACGAGCGGCATGGCGCCCTTCGCACCGATGAGCGGGTCTGCCAGTTCGAACAGGGCTTTGAGCTGCCTGAACTCGAGTACACCTGGCCGATCACCTCACCCGCGTAGGCCAGGGACGGTGTGCACTCCCTGGGGAGGCTCGGAGGACCCCTCCCCAGGGCCCGGCACGTGCCGTGCCACCGGTTACGGCAGGCCGCCTTCGGGCGAACGACCGGGAGACGGCAGGTGTGGCCTCCGCGACGGGTGGCGGAGCGCTGGACCCCGCGCGCCGCGCCGCCACGACTGCTCCGGACGCCGGGAGCGACATCGAGAACGGCCTGGTCATCGACCGCCGGCGGCGGATCGTGGTGTCCGGCTCGTCCGAACTCGGCGGGGCGGGTGGTGTGCAGTGGCGGGTGCAGCGCTTCACCCCGACGGCGCGGTGGACTGCACCTTCGGCAGAAAAAACGGCACGGTCCTGACACCCGCGACGGGCGGTGCGGAGACTTCGCGCTCGGCCGCTATCTATCCGCCGGCAGGCTGGACCGGAGCTTCGGCATCCGCGGCAAGGTATTCACCCCGGTGGCGCCGGGCACGGGGGACGACGCGGCGCAGGCAGTGCAGTTCCAGCGCGAGGGCCGGATCGTCGCCGCCGGCTTCACCGGCACCGGGCCGGGAACCGAAGGCCGGGGCTTGGCGCTGGCCCGCTACCTTCCCGACGGGCGTCCGGACCGGGGCTTCGGTACGACGGGCTTGTCGTGCGCGATGCCGCGGGCGGGCGGGACCAGTTCAAGAACATGACACTGGACGAGCGCGGGCGCATCGTGGCCGTGGGATCAGCCGAACTCGGGACCGGGCGGGGCGGGACGGGACGGGGCGGGACCAGTTTTGCCGTGGCTCGCTCCCGGCAGGACGGCCGGCCTGATCAGGGCTTCGGCTCGGACGGCCTCGTGGTGACGCCGGTGGCGGCGGACGATGGGCTGGGCCTTGCCGGGGCCGTCGCGATCGACGGCAAGGGGCGGCTCACGGTCGGCGGATCGGCCGAGGCGGGCGGCCCCTTCGGCCTGGCGCTGGCCCGTACCTGCGGACGGGCAGCTGGACAGCCGGTTCGGCGAAGCCGGCCGGGTACTGACGAACGTCGGTCCGGGCGCGACGGACGACGAGATCTACGGCATCGCGCCACAGAGCGCCTGGCCTCCTGATAACGGCAGGCGGATGCGACCAGCCCACGACGGGCCGCGACGTCTGCCTGACTCGATACCTCGTCGGCAGGCAGGCGCACCCGCGCACCGGCTGGGAAGCAATTCCCCACTCGACACCGGACAGTCAGTGGCGCCGTATCACCACACCATGATCCACAGCTCAAGATCACTTCGACGCCACCGGCCCCGGCTCAGCGCCTCGCGCCGCTCCCGCCAGTTCCACATCAACAGCGTCACGCTCTGGTCCCAGGAGGCGGGCAACACTCGGGCGGGCCACGCGCAGCGGTGGCACGCAGGACACCCCGCACGCACTTGATGGCCGGGCTTGGCGATACGCCTCAAGGGAAAGTGATGTCACACCCATCATGACAGGTCAGCGCATGTTTTCGTAGGAGGAACAGCACAGCGGACCAGCCTTGTTCGGCCCTCTCCGGGGCACCCACAATCTCCGTTATGAATCACTCGGGGAAAGTCGATCAGGACGACATTGTGCGAGCGCGGAATGTGCTGCTCGCCTCGGGACGCCGCACGCCGCGCGAGGAAGTCGACGCCTATCGCGTGCTCGCCCAGGTCAGCCCCGCCTCGTACCTACCGCTCTTGGCCAGGGCCCTGCAACGTCTGAGCTACGACACTGGCTCCGGCAAAAGGCATGCATCCTCTCTGGCTCTGTGCGAGGAAGCGGTGGCCGCGGCGCGGTCCATCGATCCGGCCGAACCAGCCCGCGCGGGCGCTCTGTACCAGGCCCTCAACACGTGCCAGAGAGAGCTGTACACCGTGGGCCGACGCGCCGACGGACTCGCCATGCGCGCCGAGATGATCGCCATCAGCCGTGCACAGGCCGAACTGTCCGGAGTCCCCGTGGTCAATGGGCTGCATGAGTGGGCTGCCGGACTCTCCGAGGAAGGCCGGTATGCCGAAGCTGCCGATGTCCTGACCGAGTTGGTTGCAGCGATCCTGCCCGGCGGGCCCCGCAGCGGGGCTCTCGCCTGGTCACTCCTGGAGTGGATCGCCGCCCTCCATGACGCCGGCCGCTCCGACGAAGCACTCGCCGCTTTCGAGACACTCGTCAACATGGAAGCGGCCGAAGCCGCGAACGGCGGCGACTCGATAGCCTGCCATCTCTACTCGCTCATCGGGTACGCACGGATGCTCGACACCCACGGCCGAGGCCGGCAGGCGGCCCTCGTGCGGCAAGAGGCACTCACCTTGCTGACGGAGTTGGCCGATACCGGTGAGCGAAATTCCTGGGGTGGCTACCAGGCGTCGTTCTGGGCGGTCCTGCTGACCTTCTCCGGCGCCGAAAGCGATCGGCCTGCGTCCGACGGGCCGCGTCCGCCCTCGGGGGCTGCGCCCATCCAGTGGTCGCCCGATGTCAAGCAGCGCTACTTCGACAGCCGTCATACCCTCCGCGAAGAGGTGGACACCCTCGCTCCGCGAGCCGCCGAAGACCCGGACCGGCACCTGGCCGAACTGGTCCGCCTGCATCGCGTCCTCACCATCCGCTCCGCCGTCTACTGGCAGAACCGCACCCACCTGTCCGCGGAGCAAGTGCGCTCCCTGTTCGACGACGGTGTGAGCCTGGCCCGCCGACTGTCTCAGCACGACCCGGCAGAGGGAACGCGAACACTGGCCGGCATCCTGATCGACCGATCGACCTTCCACACCGCCACCAGCGAGTTCCAGCCCGCCCTCGCCGACTTCCGCCAAGCCCTGAGCTACCTGGGGGAGGCAAATGAGCCGACCGGGACACCGGGACAGCGTCCGCCCCAGGACTCGTGACAAGCAGCTCGCGCCGGACTGAGGAACATCGGCGGTTCCGCAACTTCCAACAATCCGGGTCGCCCGTACCGATCGGCATGAGCGATTCTCCGAATCGAACGATTCCGCTTGGGCCGCGTCCGGCAGCGCCACCAGCGGGGAAACGGCCGATCTGACGCCTGCCCGCCGGTACGCACCGGCCTGCGAGCAGATCCTCACGCCTTTGCGTCGACCGCTTCCACCAGCGTGACCATGACCTCGACTGCCTGGTCGTCCGTGAGCCCTTGCTCCCGGCACAGAGAGCGCCACGTCGAGAACGAAGCGGCATGCCCGATCACCGCCCGCCGGACCGGGGCGTCGGCCTCAGACCAGGCACCGGCCAGCACCTCGACGTAGTTTCGGCTCATCGCCGCTCGAGCCTCGCGGACCGACTCGGGTACGGCGTGCTGGTCGCGGATGACCAGCGTCAGCATCTGCTCGCCCGCGCGATAGAAGCGGTAGAGGTCGGCGAGCCCGGCCGTGAGTCGCTCGAGGGGACTCTCGAACGCACTCCACCGTTCGGGCCGGGGCAGCTGCTGCCGCGACAGCCAGTGCCCCGAGCACGCCTCGAACAGGGCGGTCTCATCCGGAAAGTGCCGGTACACCGTCAGCCGAGTGACACCGGCACGCTCGGCGATCGCCGCGATGCTCGTCGACGCCGGGCCGGCGGTGCCGTGCAGATGCACCGCGGCTTCGATGATGCGCTGCCGCGTCCGGCCCACATCCTCGGCGCGTTTGCGCATCTCGTAGCCACGCGGTGCCGCCGAACGCTGCTGATCACTCAATTGTTGACGTCCTGCCGTATGCGGTGGAGACTTTTTAAGAGAACACCAGTGTATCTCCAAATTCTGTCGAGGAGTGATCGCCATGACAGAGCCGCTGGCCCCGCCGCTCACCATCGTTCGCCCCGGCGAGGGCTCCGAGGGCTTCCTCGGCTCGATCGGCGTCGCCTTCAAGCTGTGGGGGGAAGACACCGGCGGCGCAGTCTCCGTCGTTGAGCACCCCTTCCCGGTCGGGGCACTGGTGCCGCCCCACCTGCACACCCGAGAGGACGAGTACTCGATCGTCACCGAAGGCGAGATCGGGTTCCGTTCCGGCGACCGTGAAACCGTTCTGGGCGCCGGCGGCTACATCACCAAGCCGCGCGGGGAACTGCACACGATGTGGAACGCCGGGCCCGTCCCCGCCCGAATGATCGAGATCATCAGTCCGGCCGGATTCGAACACTTCTTCCGCGAGGTGGCCGAGATGCTCGCCGATGGGCAGCCGCAGGCCGAGGACGCAGTACCGGTGCTCGCCGCCAAGTACGGGCTCGTGCTCGGGAAGCCCGCCTGGCTGCCCGACGTCATCTCCAGGTTCGGCCTGACGCCCCCGCCAGGCCTCTGACCCAGCCACGGGGCCCCACCGGACTAGGCCGACGTTGACGGCGGCGCACCCGGCCCACCGGGCCACTCGTTGCATCCCGTGGAGGCCAGGCGCCCGACGCTCCGCGGCCGAGGCGAGGAACGCCGAGCTGGATTCAGCACCGGCTCAACGACCTCACGGAGCCTTACATGGCACGCTCCTGAACGGGATCCCCGGATGCCAGGTGATGGTCTGGATCGTCGGCGGGGGCGGCGGCACGCAGCGCTGCCTCAACCCGGCGGTTGCTGGTCATGGTCGACGTGACGGCGGTCATGGTGAGGAGGAGGCCGGCGGCGGTGTAGAGCGGCGTGCGCACGTCGTAGGTGGTGGCCAGCCAGCCGCCGAGGAAGGCGCCGAAGGGGGCGGCGCACATGGCGAGCATGCGGGAGGTGGAGGCGACCCGGCCCATCAGATGGGCGGGGACGATCGCCTGCCTGAGGGAGGGGCCGAGCACCATCGTGGCGCCCATGCCCGCTCCGCAGACGGCGAGCGCGAGGCCGGCGACGTACGGGTTCGGGGCGGCGGCCAGGCCCAGGATGGCGAGTCCCTCGACTGCGGCCGTGCAGGTCAGCGCGGTGCCGGTGCCGAGTCGTCGGCCGAGGAGGGAGGCGATGCCCGCGCCGAGCAGACCGCCGGTGGCCTCCGCCGTGAGGAGCAGGCCGAAGCCGAAGGTGTCGATGCCTAGACGATCGTGCGCGAAGAGGGCGAGCACGGTCTCCACGGCGAGGAAGGCGATGTTCCCGACCGCCGGACGCAACGCGAGCCCGAGCAGCAACTGATCCCGCAATACGTACGAGGCGCCGGCCCGCGCCTGCCGCAGCAGCGACTCACGGGCCTGCGGTACGGGCCGGGGCGCGGCAGGCAGCGACCGGACGAGCAGTGCGGAGAGCGCGAACGAAACCGCGTCGGCGAGCAGCGGGACCGCCCGCCCGAGCGCGAGCAGGGCACTGCCCGCAGGCGGCCCGGCGAAGCCGGACGCGGCGGTCTGGGTGCCGCGCAGGCGGGAGTTGGCGCGCTCCAGGAGCGCGGGGTCGCGGCCGAGCAGATCCGGCAGATAGGCCGTGGCGGCCGTGTCGAAGAAGAGTCCGCCGAGACCGAGGAGGAAGGCGACGGCTGCGAGCAGCGGAATGCTCAGCACGTCGAGTGCGGCTGCTGTCGCCGGTATAGCGAGCAGCACCGCACGCGCCGCGTCCGTGACCCACATCGTGCGCCGACGGTCCCAGCGGTCCACCAGCGCACCGCCGAGCACCCCGAAGAGCAGCCACGGCAGCGTTCCGGCGGCCGTGACGACGGCGAGCGCCATCGGATCCCGCGTCAACGTCAGCGCGAGCAGCGGCAGCGCTGCATGCGTCACCCCGTCCCCGAGCGAGGACACCGTCTGCGCAGTCCACAGCCGTCCGAAACCGGCCGGCAACTTCCGGACAACTGTGGTCACTTGGCCTCCCCTTCGGCCTGCACGCGCGATGCCGGGTGGAACAGTGCGAAGACGAGAGACGCGTCCGGCAGCGAGGGATCGGACAGTTCCCGGTACTCGTCCGCCAGCGCCTGCAGCCGCGCTCCCAGCTCCGCGAACTGCTCCTCGGTGAGCCGCAGATGCGCCATCCGCACGTGCCGCTCGCAATCGGCCGGCGCTGCCTCCAGGTCCGCCACCGCATGCCGCATCAGCACGTCCGGCCCTCCCTCGCCCGGATCCGGCAGCACGATCGCCCGCGCGGCCATGGCGTAGTACCGCTCGGTGACCCCCCGGACCTTCCGCGTTCGTACCACCTTCACCAGGCCGGCCCGCTCCAGCAGCCGTACGTGGTAGCTGGAACTCCCCTTCGCAAGGCCCACCCGCTCGGCGATCTGCGTGATCGTCGCAGGCTCGAAGCGGAGCACGGCCATGATCCGGTGACGCGTGAGATTCGAAACGGCGCGCAGCTGGTCGTCAGTGGTGACGTGGAACGTCTCGGGAAGATCATCGGTAGGCATGCGCTAATGGTCAACAACTCTTGACCATTAGGCAAGGGGATTTTCGCTTCTCATGCCGAAGCGCCGGCCCCGAGGCGTGGGAACCGGCGCCGTAAACGGGCCAGGCAAGGACGGGAGGCGCTTCAGAACAGGGCGTCGTGACCGCCGGGCGCTGCTCTCACCGGGCCAGCGGGAGCGGGGCCCGGTTGATGGCGCCCCGACGCCAGCGCACCTCTTCGGGCGGCACTGCAAGCCGCAGCCCCGGTGCCTTCGGAGCAGCGTCGACAGCACCGCGTGGTGATGGATCCTGGTGAGCGCAGCGCGGTTGCGCACGAGGCGGCGCAGCCGCGTGTGCTCGGGGGCGTCGGTGCGGCCGATGCCCCGGGCGGCAGCGACGTCGCGGGGTGTCATGCCGGTCACCGGACGGTCGACGGTGAGCGCACGGCTGAACCGCGGATCGGAGGTCACCTCCTTGACGTATTCGTAGCGGGTCAGCAGCCAGGCGTGGCCTCCGCCGTACCGCATCCGGACCAGCGCGACGGGCTCTTCGCGGACGAGCCGGTGCAGGAGGGGATCGAAGTGGAGGGCGTCGAGGTGTTCCACCGGCCAGTAGTGCACGGTCGTCGGGCCGCTGGGGCCAAGGGGTTCCCCGCTCCTCGCGCACGGCAGCGGAACGGCCGTTTCGGCGGCGGCGGGCGTACGGCCCCCTTCACCGGGCGGCCTCCTGCGAGCCCGCCGACGCGGGGACGGCCGGTGCCGCAAGCGCGCGGGGCGGGATGTGCCGCAAGGGGGTGAGCTGTTCGATGTCGTAACGGATCCGGAGCCTTTCCACGGCCGCCTGGTCGATCTCGCCGCCGCTGTTCAGCAGCTCGAGCAACTCCTCGAAGTAGCGCTCGTGGTCCGGGGGTGGAGCTGCCTGGAGCAGCATCCTGGCAGGGCTGCCGGTCGGGTTGGCGAAGGCGTGCGGGCAGCCGGGCGGCACCAGGATCATCGTGCCGGCCGTGGCCCGTACGTGTCGCCTGCCGGAGGGGGACTCCCACTCCCGCCAGTCGTCCCGGATCCGGACCTTCGGCTCGAAGGCCATCACATCGAGTTCGCCTTCGATGAGGTAGAACAGTTCCTCACTGCGGCTGTGGGTGTGGGCACCGACGTCGAAGCCCGGTGGCACCGTCACCTCGAAGGTGGACGCGACGGCCGAGTGGGCGCCCGTCACCTTGAACGTCACTTCCTGCGCGGCGGTCTTGATGGTCCGGCCACTGCCGGGCGGCACGATCAGGCCCTCGGCGCGGCCGGTGTCGCATGCGTACACGGATGTCTCCCTCGGGTATCGGTCCGGTCGCCGGGTCCCCACGCCACCGGCAGCTTCTCGGGACCGCGGATCAACGTTCCCTAAGTGCACTCGCTGCGCATCGGCCGTCTGTGCCGCGGCCAGAACGGACGCGGGAGCGCGGGCGGGCGCGGGCGGGCGCAGCGCGGCGCTGCCCCCCTGCCGTGCCCGCGGGAGGGCGGGAGCCCGCCCTTCCACGGCCCGGGCACCGTCGGCGGCCGCCCCGACCAGCACCGTTTCCGTCGCCGACGTCCAGCGGCCGAGCGCCATCTCCGCCGTGATGCCCGGGCCGAAGCCCGCGAGAAGGCCCTGGGCGCCTTCCTCCACGCCGCCTTCGTCGAACAGGCGGGCCAGGGCGTCCAGCACGACGACGCTGGCGACGTTCCCGTACTCGGTGAGCGTGGCGCGGCTGAAACGGAAGGCTTCCGGCGCGACGCCCAGGAACGTGGAGAGGTCGTCGAGGATTCGAGGGCCACCCGCGTGCACGATGTAGAAGCCGAGCCGGGAAACGTCCCAGCCGTGCTGCCCCGCCATACCTGCCAGGACCGGAGCCAGCGCCTCCATCGTTCCCGGAACGCGTTTGTCGAGGAGGAAATGGAATCCGGTGTCGCGCACCGCGTAAGCGATCCAGTCCTCCGTCCCCGGCACCAAATGGGAGCCGTTGCGCTCCAGCCGGATTCCCGTACCGCCCTCACCCCGCACCACGGCCGCGGCGACGGCGTCGCCGAACAGACCGTTGGACAGCAGCGTGCCGACACCCAGGTCGGTCGGCTGGTAGCTCAGCGAGCAGAACTCGCACGCCACGATCAGCACGTTGGCCCCCGGATAGGCCGCACAGAAGTCGTGAGCACGGTTGACGGCCGCGCCTCCCGCAGCGCAGCCGAGCTGGGCGATCGGCACCTGCCGCGTATCCGGCCGGAAATCCATGGTGTTGATCAACCACGCCGTGAGGGACGGCATCATGAAGCCGGTGCACGAGACGTAGACGATCAGATCGATGTCACGTGCCGACAGCCCGGCGCTCGCCAGCGCCTCCCGCACCACCTGCGGGACCCGGGCTTTCGCCTGCGTCTCGTACAGCTTGTTGCGGGCCTCGAATCCGGGGTGGCGCAGGGTGTCCTCGAGCGGCTGCACGAGATGCCGTTTACCCACGCCGGTGTTCTCGATCAACCGCAGGGCGAGCCCCAGTTGGGGATGGTCCTGGTGCACGGTGCGCACCAAGCCGAGCGTCTCCTCTGCGGTGATGACGTACTCGGGCACGGCGACGGCAGGACGGCATAAGACAGCCATGGACACGCATCCCAGCGGTGATGGAGAGACGCCCCGGCGTGGGTGACGCGTTCCGGGCGGGCGGCTGAACAGCCTCGACCCATCGTCGCAGCCCGTGAGCGCAAACCGGTCCGATAGTGCTCAGCAGTACACAAAAGTGTCATCAGGAGAACGCTGCTGTTCACAGACACCCGTCCGACCGGGTCACCCCGGCGTTCCCAGGTTCCGCAATTGCGGCTCCTGGACGGCTCAAGCACCTCACCCCTCTGGCCGTCCGCGACTTCCCCGCCGGACGGCGACCGCCCTCGGACTCCACACGGCACGATCAACCCTCAAGTCGGCGTTGGGCAGCCCCGTTCAGGCAAGCCGCACCGCCATCAGACGCCGTTGTCACGGGCCGCGCGATGCCGGCTGGCGGGTGCACGGCCGGACGGTCGGGTCAGCGCAGACCGGTGAAGAGATCGTTCTCGGGTACGGCCGCGCCGGTGGCGTCCTTGACACGTACGAAGGTCTCCATGCCCATCAACTCGCCGAACCTCTCCTTGCCCATCTTGACGAAGAAGATGTTCTCGCCCTGGCTGGCGTGTGCGGCGAGCGCGTCGAACTTCTGACCGCTGAATGCGGTGGTGTCCACCCACGTGGTGATCTCATCGTCGGGGAGGCCGATGTCGGCCAGCGCGGCAGCCTCGGCAGGATCCGGCTCCGGCATGTCCTCATGGAACTCGCGCATGATCTTGCCGAACCGCTCCATCGCCGAGCGCGGCATCGTCGTCCAGTACACCTTCGGTGTCAGCGCGGTCATCTCGAGCGCCGCCATCGTGATGCGGTGGGCCTGGATGTGGTCGGGATGGCCGTAGAAGCCGTTCTCGTCATAAGTGACGACCACATCGGGCCGGTAGTGCTGCATGAGGGCCGCGAGCCGGGCGGCGCCTTCCTCCACGGGGGTCTGCCAGAAGGATCCAGGGGCGTCGTTGCTCGGCCAACCCATCATCCCGGAGTCGGCATAGTCCAGCATCTCCAGATCACTGACGTTCAGGACGTCACAGCTCGCCTCGAGTTCTTGACGGCGCATCAAGGCCACGGCCGCCGGATCGTGCCCGGGATCGCCCGGCTTGACACCCCCCGGCCCGTCACCGCAACCGCCGTCGGTACACGTCACGAGAACCGTGCGGATGCCCTCTGCCGCGTACCGCGCGAGGACTCCTCCCGTTCCGGTGGCCTCGTCGTCGGGGTGGGCGTGCACGGCCATGAGTGTCAAGGGCCGGTCAGTCATGAAGGAGTCCTCCTGCAGAGAAATGTGTGGGTCCGAGTGCGCGGCGGGCGTTCCGCGATCCCGGGAGGCCGGATCCTGCCGGGGCGGATGACATTGTTCCCACCCCTGCAGCGCCAGACCCCCGGTCGATGCAACGATGCCTGCTGGACCGGCTATTCCCGGCGCGGCGGCTCGGCTTTCCCATGCATCGGCATGCCCCCGCCCACTTCGGCATCGACGTCGAAGCATGCGGGAGGAGGCAGGCACCCGGGGTGCGGAGGCGCTGCGGATGACCGTCATGGCGATGTGTTCGGGGGCCGCGGGTGTGAGGGGCGGTGCCGGCTCGTCCCCCTCGGGTGCGCGCCCGGGGCAGCTTCACGACCGCTACGAGCAGGGCGATCCCGAGGAAGCAGCTGGCCATCACGAAGGCGGCGAGTGCGGCCGAGGCGGTGACGATGCCCGCCTCGTCCGAGGCGTTGGCGTTGACGCCCAGGACGACGGCACCCGCGCCGGCCAGTCCGATCGACCCGCCGAGCTGCCGGAACGTCTGCCGTACGACGGACGCGTCGGTCCGCTTCACGGCGGGGACGCTGCCCATCATCGCGGCGCTCAGTGCCGGAACAGGCAGACCCATCCCGAGCCCCGCCAGGACCATCCCGGGCACCTGCCAGGCGTACTCGAGGCCGGGCAGCGCGAAGTCCAGGCCACGGCCCCCAGTGCGGCCAGCGCCAGGCCGAGCACGGCGGGCACCCGGACCGACCGGAAGCGGTCCAGCAGGTATCCGGACAGGAAGGTGCCCACCGCGAGGGCGGTGACCAGCGGGAGCAGGCAGAGGCCGGTGTCCCGCAGCGAGCGAGCGCGACGACGGTCTGGTCGAGCATCACCAGGCCACCGGCGCAGCCCATGGCGACGACGACGTAGTGCTTGCGGGGTCGCGGGAGTGCCCGCGGCGGTCGGGGCGCCTACGTCGGGGGGCCGGTTGGGGCGCGACATCGGCCTCCTCACGAACGGAAAGTCCGTTGGACACGACCCGGCCGCAGAGCGCCGCTCACCCCGGGAGCCCGAGGTCACCGAGACGGTCCACGGCTACGCGAACGGCCCCGTCGGTCTTGCAGCCGGGCCGATTCCCTCGACGTCCACCCCGATCAGGCCGACATCAACGACCCTGCAGGATCTTGACGTTGTCGCCGAAGGTCCAGCCCTTTGAGCCGTCCCAGTTGAGCGACCAGGTCATGAGCCCCTTCAGCGAGCCGCCGTAGGCGTTCCACGACTGGCTGACGAGGCTCGGCGCCATGTGGCCGCCGCCCGCCCCGGGCTGGGCGGGCAGGCCGGGCACCTGCTTGTCGTAGGGCACCTTGATGGTGGTGCCCTGGATGGTCAGGCCGTTGTTCAGACAGGTGGTCTGTGCGGTGAAGCCCTGGACGGTGCCGGCTTGGTAGGAGTCGCCGGAGCAGCCGTACATGCTGCCGTTGTAGTACTGCATGTTCAGCCACCACAGGCGGCCGTTGTCGGCGTACTTCTTGATGACCGGCAGGTAGGCGCCCCAGATCGATCCGTAGGTGACGCTTCCACCGGTGACGTACGCGGTTTCGGGAGCCATGGTGAGGCCGAAGCCGGCCGGCATCTGCGCGAGGACGCCGTCGATGATGCGGATCAGGTGGGACTGGGAAGCGGACAACGTGTTGATGTCGCCGCTTCCGGACAGGCCGGTCTCGATGTCGATGTCTATGCCGTCGAAGTTGTACTTCTTGAGGATCGGGACGACGGTCGCCACGAACTTGTCGGCGACGGTACTGGAGCTCAGGTCGATCCCTGCGGTGGCACCGCCGATCGACATCAGCAGGGTCGCCCCGGCCGCCTTGGCCTGGCACATCTCGGCCGGCGTCGAAACCTTGACTCCGGCGTCCATACCGTCCTGCCACAGGACGGTGCCGTCCGAGAGGATCACCGGGAAGGCGGCGTTGATGACGTTGTACCCGTGCGCGGCGATCCGGCTGTCCGTGATGGGGGTCCATCCCATGCCGGGGTGGACGTCGTTGGAGGCGCCGTCCCAGTTCTCCCAGTAGCCCTGGAGGACTTTTCCTGACGGCCTGGGCTTGGTGGGGCAGGTGTCACCCGGCGGGGTGGTGGGCGGGGCGCTGGTCGGTGGAGCGGTGGTCGATGGGGTGGTGGTCGATGGGGTGGTGGTGGGCGGGGCGCTGGTCGGTGGGACGGTGGTCGGCGGCGTGGCGGTCGGCGTGGGGTCGGTGCCGCCGGGGCCGCTGAGCGACACGTCGTCCGCGTAGTACGCGGGCTGCCCGTACCAGCCGTGCAGGTAGACGGTCACGGAGGTGGTGTTCGGCCCGGTGGTGAAGGCGACGCCGAGCCGGCTGTACGCCGGGCTGTTCGGCGTCCACGTGGACGGGGCGCCGGTGATGCCGGTTCCGGTGACGCCCAGGTAGACGTAGCTGCCTTGGACGTAGGCGCTCAGGTCGTACGAGGAGTTGGGCTGCACGCTGATGGTCTGGGTGCACTGGGCGGCGTCCTGACCGGTCGGTGCCGCCTTGAGCGCGGAGGTGCCGGAGCGGACCGGACCACCGACGGCCGCGGCGGCACCGCCAGGGCACGTCCAGTCGGTCAGCCCGTTCTCGAAGCCGGAGTTGGCCACCAGGTTGGTGGTGGCGGCCCCGGCCGTGATGGAGCCGGCCGCAGCAAGGCCGGTAGCGATGACGGCAGTGGCGCTGACCGCGGCGAGCACGCGCCTCAGGACGGCCCCGTCGGGGTCGGGACGGCGGGGGAGATCGTCCGATGGACGTGGAGTACACGACCTTCGACGGAACATGCTGGGCTCCCTTCCCGCCGGGCGACATGGGCATGACGACGCGTGGGGGCGTGACGCCCGGCCTGGGTGAGGTGGGGACATGTGGGGCCGTGCCGGACCGGATCGTAGGAGCGCCGACAAGCCCCGTCAATAGGTCTGGACCATTGGCCGGACAACCAGACCCCGAAGGCGGCGAACCAGGGGGTGCACAATCGCCAACGCCTGGCGGACCTCTACGCCCCCGGCCTCCAGCGGCTCATCGACGGCCCCTGAGACTGCCCTGACCCCTGCGGCCGGTCCCGTCGGCGCGCCGACGCGGCAGCGCCCGGACCGCCTGATCCCGCGCCCACGGCCGGGCTTCCACGCGCGTGAACGTCCGGAGGACCGAGCGTCCTCCGCTCACCCGTCCTCGCCAGGACCCGTGCAACCGGGCGTTTCCAGCCGGGGCTTGAGGTGCCCGGGCGACCGGCGCGGGCCGCCGCTTCGGAGTCGTCGCCCGACATGGTCGAGCTCAGACCGATACTGCGTGCAGGCCGTCATCACAGCCGACGTAGAGTACGCCGTTGATCACGGCCGGAGACGAATTCACCTTGCTACCGGCAGGGTATCGCCACCGTTCCTCGCCGGTAGAGGTATCCACCGCATACACCTTGCCGTCCTCGGCGCCGAAGTAGACGACCTCTTTGACCACCGCAGGCACGGAGGGCACATGACCACCCACTGGAAATTTCCACTGCTCCTCGCCGGTATCGGCCGCCACGGCATACACGTTGCGGTTACTGCCGACATAGACCACGCCGTCGGCCACGGCCGGTGACGTGGACACGCCGTCACCGGTGGGGAACTTCCACCGCTGTTTGCCATCACTGACGTTCACCGCGTACAGGTTTCCGTCCTCACTGCCGACGTAGACCACCCCGTCGGCCACTGCCGGCGACGAGGACACGAGGCTCTCGGTGGCGAACTTCCATCGTTGTTCGCCAGTGACGGCGTCCAGGGCGTACACCTTGTGGTTCCAGCTGCCGAAGTACACCACGCCCCCGGCCACCGTCGGCGACGAGTGCACCCATTCACCAGTGGGGAACTTCCACTGTTGCTCGCCGGTGACCGCGTTCACCGCGTACAGGTAGCCGTCCTCACTGCCGACGTACACCACGCCGTCGGCCACCGCCGGCGATGATTCCACGGCACCGCCGGTGGGGAACTTCCACCGCTGTTCGCCATCGCTGGCGTTCACCGCGTACAGGTTGCGGTCTGCACTGCCGACGTAGACCACACCGAGGGCAACCTCCGGCGAGGAGGAGACGAGACTTCGGGCAGGGAACGTCCAGCGTTGTTTCCCGGTGGTCGCGTCGACCGCGTACAACGCACATTCGAAACCGCCGCCGACGTAGACCACCCCCTCCGCCACCGTTGGTGACGAGAGGAAGAGGTCGGCCGGGTACTTCCACCGCCGGCGCTCGGGGGCTCGGCTGTCGAGAATCCTCCAGGTGGCCAGACCGCCGGCTCCGGCGACCGTGGCGCCAGCCAGACCGAGCAGGGCACGGCGGCGAGTGATCCTCGTGGGGAGTACCGCCGGATCTGCCCCCGGCTGGGATCCGGTTGCCTGTGGGGGAATCCCTGCAGGGCCGGGGCCAGCTCCACCCTCACCCTGGTTGCGGCGGGTGGGGAGGAGAGTGCGGTGGGGCTGCTTCTGCTTGGGCGGATGTGCTGTTTGGCGCGGCCCCGGGCCTGCGGCGGCTGGCCCTGTTTGCGGCTGTTCCGTGGAGGGAGGCTGTCCAGTCCTGGGGGGTGCAGGAAGTTGCGCGAGTTCGGTCCACGCAGTGTGTGGTGGCGTCGGAGGCCCGGCGGCGTTGCGTGAGCGCACCTTCGTGGCGACCGGAGCGGGCATCCAGCTGGTCTCGGTGAGTACCGCGGTGACCGCGCTGCCGTCACCGACGGCGCTGGCCAGGTGGTCCAGCAGTTCCATTACGGTGGGCCGTTGGACGGCCTTCTTGGAGAGACACTGTTCCACAACGTCCCGTAGCGCGGGCGCAAGAGCCTGTAGGTCGGGCTCCTCATAGACGACGCGGAAGTTCAGGGCGTGCGCCGAGCCGGTTCCGAACGGAGCGGCCCCACCAGCGGCGAAGGCCAGAACCGCTCCCAGGGAGAAGACGTCGCTGGCCGGTCCCACGTGCTTGCCGGTCAGCTGCTCGGGAGACATGAATCCCGGCGTGCCTACCAGCATTCCGGTCTGGGTCAATGCACTGGCTTCACCGGCCACCGAGATGCCAAAATCGATCACCCGCGGCCCGTCCACCGCCAACAGGATGTTCGAGGGCTTCAAGTCCCGGTGGACCACTCCGGCGGCGTGGATCGCTTCCAGCGCCTCAGCGAGCCCGGCTCCCAGGGCCAGCACCGAGGCCTCCGGCCAAGGCCCGTGACCGGCCACTGCATCGCCCAGCGACACCCCCGGCACGTACACCGTCGCCAGCCACGCCGGAGACCCGTCCGGGTCGGCATCGACCACGCCCGCGGTGAAGACACCATTCACCCGGCGGGCCGCTGCCACCTCCCTGGCGAACCGCCGTTGGAATTCCCGATCGTCCGCGAGCTCTTGGCGCACCACCTTCACCGCGACCGCACGCCCACCCCGTGACCGGCCCAGGTACACCCGCCCCATACCCCCCGAGCCCAGCCGCGCCACGATCCTGTAAGGCCCCACCTGCTGCGGATCCCCCGCCTCCAGCATCTGGAACACCCCCACTTGAACCACCCCTGCTACGCGCCGACGACTCCGTCACCCCTCGAGGACACCTGCCGTCCGGTGCCACGTCCCCCATCCAATCGGTGGCTGATACCAGCTGACACCCGGTTTCACGGACCGGTCATTTTTGCGCAGGACAGGACGACACCGGTCATGGCGCTCGAAGCAGCCGACGTCGTGCTTCCGGCGTGACCGGGGTAAGGGGCCGGGAGGGCGCTGGTCCCGAGCTTCGGCGCGGGGTGTCGGCCTCACGGCCCGGACGAAAGGCGGGGCGGAGGTGACGTCGATCGCGGAGTCACTGTCACACGTCGACGTCGCTCTTGGTCGAAGAGTGACGCGGGAGGGCATGGGCCGTGTCCCGCCTCGTCCACCGGTCGGCCCAATCGTGTCGCAGCCATCGCACGTTCATTCGTAGGATCGGGCGCAGGCGGCCGACACGCGAGGTGCCGCTCGCGGCACGGCGTGCCACGCGTCAGCCGAAGGGATCCGAGGTGAGGTCTGAGCCGCACGACGGCAGGAGGTGCACGGAGCCGGGGCGCTCCCCCTGCTCGGCACCGCGAGGGGTCCGGCGGTATCGCTCGCGGGCGCGTCTGCTCGCTCTGGGGCTGGCCCTCGGTGCGATCACTTCGACCCTGCCGGTCGGGAACGGGCATGCGCACGGCGTGGCGAGCGCCGGTGTCCGCCGGGGCGTGGAGCCGGACGCGGGGTGTCGGCCCACGCTGGCGGGCGTGGCACACCAGGACGACGACCTCCTCTTCATCAGCCCCGAGGTTCAAAGGCTCATACGCGCCCGGTGCTTCGTCGGCACCGTCTATCTGACGGCCGGGGACGCCGGGCGCCCGTTCACCGGCGGCGACTCCTACGTACGCCGTCGGGAGCGGGGTCTGCGGGCGGCGTACGCACGGATGGCGGGCGCCGCGGACCACTGGTTCCGGGCAGACCTCACGGTGCGTGGGCGCGACCTGGTGTCCTACGTCCTGGCCGGCCGCCCCGACGTACGGCTGGTCTTCCTGCGACTGCCCGATGGCTTCCCGAGGGGTGTCGGCAGTCCGCGGTACGGGCGGCAGAGCCTGCTGAAGCTGTTCCGGGGGCAGTCCGCCGCCATGAGACCGGTGGACGGGGCCAGGCCCTATACGGAGGCTGAGCTGGCCTCCGTCCTGTCCGGGGTGCTCACCCTCCGCAAGGCGGAGCACGTTCTGACGCTGGACTACGACAGCGCTACGTTCGGGGTCGGGCCACCGAATCCGGCCGATCACAGCGATCACGAGATCACCGGACGGCTGTTTCGGAGGGCTGCCTTCCGATCCCCCGGCCGTCCTGCCGTCACGCCGTACGTCGGCTACGGTCTGCCGCTGTTGCCACCGAACCTGACACCGCGGCAGCGACGCGACAAGAAGGCCGCGTACGAGGCCTACGCCGCGTACGCGGGATGCATCACACTGCCCTGCCCGTCCCGCACCACACTGAGCCGGAGCCATCAGCAGTGGATGGAAAGGGAGCACCGCAGGGTGCACCGGCAGCCCGGTCCCGGGGAGGTCATGTCGGTCATCGGCCGTACCGCAGAACGGGCAGCCGTCGAGCGGTGCCTGACGCTCGGCGTCGGGCGGCCCACGGCCGCCGTGACGACGGAGGACTGTGACGGCAGCCCCGCCCAGCAGTGGACCTTCGTCGACGGCAGCATCAAGGCCGCCGCGTCCGACGGCTGCCTGACCGCCGCTCTGGGCGTGGCGTCCTGCAACGGCTCGAGCGGCCAAACCTGGTGGCGCGACGCCGACGGCAGGATCGGGTCGGGCGAGCGCTGCCTCCACCAGGACGACCTGGCGGAACTCGCCCCCCGCCTCACCTTGCAGTCGTGTTTCCCCTATCAGCCCGAGCTGCGCTGGCTCTGGTAGCCCGGGAGGCTCGCACGGCTGGATGATTGAGCTATCCGAGTGGGAGCGCCGAGCGCTCACCGTCGTGGCGGTCGCGCAATGACATGCTGGGCCCATGGTGCGGCTCTTCCGTGCCTCACGTCTTCGGAAGGGCATAGCATTGATCATTCCGGTGGCTGGGATGCTGGCGCCCGTGATGGCCGTGGCAGTTTTGGGGGGAGCGGCGCCCGCGGCCGTCGCGGCCGCGTCGTACGACGGGCAGTCGCTGCACGGCACGGCGTTGTTCAGCGTCAAGGCGACGAACAACGCGGCAGCCCAGGCCTTCACCACCGGGAACAGCCGCGTCACCCGGGTGAGTGCGTACGTGGCCAGCGGCGCCGCCACCGGTCAGATCACAGCGCAGATCCGCAGGAACAAGGCGGACGGCGCCTCCTCCATCGCGAGCAGGACCATCAACCTGGCCTCCCTGGGAGGAGCCGGCGCGGGGTGGCTGGAGTTCCCCGTGGATGCCGCCGTCACCCCGGGCGCCACCTACTACCTCCACCTCCAGGCGACCACGACGGAGAACAAGCCGATCGCCTGGTACGGAACCGTTTCCTCCGTGCCGGGCTCCCTCACCAGCTGGAACTACGACAAGACGTACTGGGGCGGCTGGCACGCCTACGCCTCCCGGCTCGCGTTCTACGTCCAGCCCACCGGCAGCGAGCGGTGCGGCGAGACGGAGCAGTGCTACGTCCCCACCACGGCACTCGCGGCCCGGACCTCGGGTCTGCTGGGCAACCTCAGCTCCACCGAGGCCGTGCTGCCCGCCTTCGCCGTCGGAGCGTCCTATGTGGGCGACAGCAACGTGCTGCGCCTGCCGTCCGGCCGCTGGCGGTACCTGCCCGCCGGGGCACGGACCTCCGTCGTGGTCCCCGCGAACGACCCGGGAGCACTCTCCCAGATCGCCGAGAGCGAGCGCTGGCTGGCCGCGGGCACGGTCCCCGGCACCACGGACACCCAACGGGCGGCCGCACGACGTGCGCTGCTGTCGATGCGCGCCCTCCTCCAGCCCAACGGGGCCTCGGCAGCAGCGTGGTCCCCGCCCTGGGAGTACTCCTGGCCCCGGGACGGTGCGTTCGTGGCGACGGCCTTCGCGGCCGCCGGCCACGACGAAGAGGCGTACCGCATCCTCCAGTACGACGCCCGCACGCAACGGGCCGACGGGACCTGGGAGGCCCGGACGAAACTGGACGGCAGCGGCCCGCCGGACGCGCGCCCCTGGCAGCTCGACGCCAACGGCTGGGTGCCCTGGGCCACCTGGCAGTGGTACCAGGCAGCGCCCGCTGCCGACCGGAACGCGCGGCTGAACGCCCTCTACCCGATGGTACGCAAGGCAGCGGACCGGTCCGCTGCCTCCCTCGGCTCCAACGGGCTCCCGCCGGCCTCCCCCGACTACTGGGAACTGCCGACCGGCACCACCAACATCGGTACCGCGGCGCCGCTCCTCGCCGGTCTCAACGCAGCCGCCGACCTCGCCGGATTCCTCGGGCAGGACGCCGACCGGGCGAGGTGGACCGCCGCGGCAGGGAAGCTCTCGACCGCGATCGCCCGGTACTTCGCGCCGCTGGGCTACCCGCGCACCATCGACGGCAACCACGGCAGGGACAGCGCGGCAGCGTTCATGGCGCCGCCCTTCAACGAGGCCCCGGCCGATCTGCCCGCCGCCCTGGTCTCCACCTACCGCGCCCTGCTTCTGCCGAACGGCGGCCTGCTCCCGGGCAATGACCCCGACGCGCCCTGGGGTTCGTACGCCTGGACCCCCAGCACCGGCTTCTTCGCGCTGGCCTGGGCGCAGCTGGGAGACACGAACCGGGCTGACGCGGTGCTGAACTGGGTCCTCGCCAAGCGCAACGGGCTCGGCGAGTTCCCCGAGACGGTCAACGGCGCGGGAAACCCCTCATCCGTCGCGCCGCTCGGCTGGACGGACGCCCTGGCAGTCATGACGCTGCGCGCCCGGCAAGGTCACCCTCTGCCCACTCCGCCGCTCCGGTAGCGCACGCCTGGGTAACGGCATGCGTGCAGCCGGTGTCGATCCCTTCGGCCGCTTTCCTCGTCCAAGGGGCTGTCGCGGACTCGGGTCGGCTCGGCACGGTGGGATTCGGTTCAACGCTTGTCGGTCCGCGGGTGGATGGTGCAGCTCAGGGATCGCTTGGTCCGGCGCTGGGGCGGCGGAGAAGGACGTATCCGTCGCGCTGGTCGACGGTGCGGTAGCCGGCGTCGCGCGCGGCTTTGAGGGTCTGGGTTTCGTCCTCGGGGGACAGGGGCCACCCCATGGGGGCATGGGTGTCGTCGGTGATCCAGTCCGAGGTCAGGGGGATGCCGGGGAAGCCGAACACGGCGACCGTGCACCGGTCGGTGAGCTGGGGGACCAAGCGGTTGGATGCGGCGACCGTCGCTCCGTCGGGGATCCGGGCCATTACTGAGTGCGGGTCAGAGGTCGTACGCGGTGTCGTGCTTCGGCTGATACAGGCCGATCGTGCCCGCGCCCGGCACGGCCAGGGTGGTGACCGAGCCCCAGCGCTGCTCGGTGATGTCGGTGGTGAACTCGACGCCTTTGGCTTTCAGCTGTGTGACCGTGGCGGCGAGGTCGTCGCACATGAGGAACAGTTCGGTGACGCCGTCGGCGTCCGGGTCGGCCGGGTGCACGGCCAGTTCGCCCGGTGGGGACTTGAAGATGAGCCAGCCGGCTCCGGCGTCGACGTGCGGGAACTCGAGCACATCGCGGAAGAATGCGCGTGCCGCCTCGGCATCTCTTGCGTAGATGATCGTGTGTGCACCGGTGATCATCTGCTCAAGCTAGCAGTCCGCTGAGTCGCCCCGCCGCTACGCGCAAGGAAGCAACTGAGCAGCACCGCGGATCCGGCCGCTTGCGAGGGGGAAGGACGGGTCCGTACCCCGGCCGGCAGGCCCCGTACGCCACCTTGCATCGGTTACGGTGCCCCAGACTATGGGGGTGGACCCTCACCTTTACCCTGATCTGGCGGCTGCGGGCAGCCTGGCCGCAGCGCTGGAACGCACGGCGGCCGAACTCGGTGTCGACCTCATGGTGGTACCCGGCGATGGGGGCCCACTCGTTTCGGCCGGCATCGCCTCGTCGGTCCCTGATCGCAAGCCCCTGTCCGTTCACATCGGGGCCGAGAGCCGCTGGTTCGGAGTGTCCGGCTGGAGCCGCGGAATCGAACTCATCACCGGAGCGACGCCCGACTCGGCGGATGTCGTCAGGGCCGGAGCGGCGTGGGGGCGGGGCAGGAGCCTGCAGGAGATGCGGGCGGAACTGTCGTTTCTGCGCTCCGGCAAGCGCGCCGAAGCGCACGAACGCGGGCCGGCCGCGGTGGTGGAACTGCAGTGGCGCACGATGCGGGAACAGGCGGCTGAGGAACCGGATTTCACCGGGTTCGGCGAACTCGTGGAAGCCGCTCATGCTGAACCGCGGACGCGACAGCTCTACGTATTCTCCAGCCACTGGACGCTCGGCTTCAGCTCCTGCACGGGATACCCGTTCCGCGGTGAGGTGGCCATCGTCCCGTCACACAATGGCAGCCCGTTCCGTGTGAAGGGGCATCCTCTCTCCGACGGCGTTCTCGGCGAGGCCGCCACGGCCGAGGAAGCCGTCGCCATGGCGGTGTGCCACCTCCCCGCCGATCTCGGTCCGGCCGTCGCGGGAACCGCCTAACAAGTCGGATGACGAGCGCGGAGGCTGCTCGCCGAGAGTCCCCTGCGTGCGTCCGCTGCCGGCCCGACACCGCCCTCGGAGTGCTGGAGCGGCCGGGCCTCGGGCACCGGCGACCGTTGTGGGGCGCCGGCTCGCCCCCGAGCCGCCTCCTCAGGTGTTCCGGCCGGGGACCACCAGCCCGCTCTCGTACGCCGTCACCACTGCCTGGGCCCGGCTCTCCAGGCCCAGCTTCGTCATGGTCCGGCTGAGGTGGCTCTTGACCGTGGCCTCGGTGATGAACAGCCGCCAGGCGATTTCAGCGTTGGCCAGGCCCTGCCCGACCAGCTCCAGCACCTCGATCTCCCGGCCCGTCAGCGCGTCCAGTCCGGCCGCCCCGGCCCGGCCGGCGTCGCCGGCCTCTTCGCGGCCCGCGCGGGTGGCGAAGGCCTCCACGAGCCGCCGGGTCACCGTCGGTGCGAAGAGGGCGTCCCCGCTGCCCACGGCGGTGACGGCGGCGAGCAGCCGCTGGGGGCCGGAGTCCTTCAGCAGGAAGCCGGAGGCTCCGGCCTTCAGCGCCCCGTACACGTACTCGTCCAGGTCGAAGGTGGTCAGGATCAGCACGCGGGGCGCCGGGGGCGGGGTCTGCGCGAGGATCATCTCCGTGGCGGCGATCCCGTCCATGCGCGGCATCCGGATGTCCATCAGGATCACGTCGGGGCGGGTACGGGCGGCGAGCTCGACCGCCTCGGCGCCGTCCGTGGCCTCTCCGACGACCTCGAAGCCCTCCGCCATCTCGAGCAGGCCCACGAGCCCGGCCCGGATGAGGAACTGGTCGTCGGCCACGAGCACCCTCAAGGGTCCGGATCCCGTCACGCCGGGCGGCCGTCCCCGCGTGGCGGTACGGTCCGGGCGGAGGTCGGCAGGGTGAGGCACACGGCGTAGCCCCCTTCGGTGCGTGGCCCGGTGCTGATCGTTCCTCCGTAGAGCTTGGCCCGCTCGCGCATGCCGATCAACCCGTTCCCGCTCCCTTGTACCAACTTGGCCGGAACGGGGCCTCTGCCCGTGCCGTCGTCGGTCACGGTGACCGAGAGGTGCGTGGGCCGGTAGTCGAGGGTCACGGTCACGCGGGAGCCCGGGGCGTGCTTGAGGACGTTGGTCAGCGCCTCCTGCGTCACGCGGTACGCACACAGCTCCACGCCGGGGGCCAGGGCGCGTGCATCGCCTGTGACCTGCAGGTTCACCGGAACGCCGGCGGCCCGGACCCGTTCGGTCATTTCCGTCAGCCGTGACAGGCCCGGCATCGGGGCGTCCCGGGCCGGGGCTTCCGGGCCGGCTCCGCCGTCCGGTTGCTCCCGGTCGGTGTCCCGCAACAGGCTGAGCATGCGGCGGAGTTCGTCCAGTGCCTCGGCGCTGGTGTCCTCGATGGTGGACAGGGCCGCACGGGCCGTGTGGGGCGCCGCGTCGAACGCGTACCCGGCCAGGCCCGCCTGGACCGAGATCACGGACATGTGGTGGGCCACGATGTCGTGCAGTTCCCTTGCGATGCGCGCGCGTTCCTCGGCGACATCGCGGCGTGCGCGTTCGTCACGCTCGCGCCGCAGCTGGCGGGCCAGTTCGGCCGACCGGCGGGCCACCAGCCCGAACCGCCACAGCACTGCAGGGAAGACCACGGCCTGCGCGAGCACGGTCGCCATGGAACCGCCGGGGCCGTTGCCCAGCAGTCCCGCGTAGACCCACACCGCCCCCATCAGGGCAGCGCACGCCGACGAGGTGCGGACCGGGCAGAGCGCGGCCACCGTGTACACCGCGAGCATGGGACCGAAGCAGGTGACCACAGGCCAGTACCCGGCGGTGATGTACACGACCCACATCAGCTGGGTGAACAGACAGACCGCGACCGGCGCCTTGGTCCGCACGGCCACCGGCACCGTCACCAGCCCGACGAGCAGGTACGCGGCGAGGTCCAGGGGAGGCCACCCCTGGGCGACCGCCTCCCGGCCCAGCAGCACGGCCACACCCGTCTGTGCGAGGGCTGTCAGCGCGTCCGTGGAGGAGGGGCGGATCCGCATCGCCGCAGCCTAGCCCGGACGGCGCGGACCGGTCTCCCACTCCCGTACTCAACCCTGAGTGGGAGAAGGAGCGGCGCTGCGCCGGAGGTTGGCGCGGAGATCCATCGGGCACGGGACGACGGGCCCGGGCCCCGGCCCGTAGCTTCATGTCCCGGGACCACGGGACCGGCCGACCACCGGTCCCGCACACCAGGACAGCGGGTCACTCGGGGGACACCTGCGGGGGGACGGCCCGCGCCGATCGAAGGACGGAACAGCCATGATCGTCAGCAAGCGTCTTGCGCTCCTCGTCGCCTCCACTGCCTTGTGCACCGGTGTCGCCCTGGCCCCGTCGGCCGTGGCGGCTACCGACTCCGGTACGTCGGTGGCCGGTTCGCGCGGTTGCAACTACACCGACTCCCAGCCCACCATCAGCCGGGGTGCCAAGGGCGCTGCGGTCAGGCAGGCCCAGTGTCTGCTGAAGACCTGGAACGTGTACATCGGTTCCTCCGGCGTCGACGGCGACTTCGGTCCCGACACCGACCGCGCCGTGCGCGAGTTCCAGCGCCGGGTGAAGGACATGTGCCACATGCCCGTCGACGGCATCGTCGGTCCCAAGACCTGGAGCGCCCTGAAGAACCCGGGCTGCTGACCGGCAGGGTCCCGGTCGCGGCCGGGCCCCGGGGACACGGACCGGGACCCGGCCGTGCTGTGGTTCAGCCGCTACAGACCGGCGTTGGGGTTGACGCCGCCGGTGCACACGGCACCCGTGCAGGCAGAACCGCCTCTTGATCGGCGCTGTAGTGGTAAACCACGGCGTTGACCGGCAGGTTGTTCATGTACCGAGCCGATGCCGTCGAAGAAGCCGGTCTCAGCGTAGTGGCCGAGGAAGATGCAGGCCCGCGTACTTGTCGAGGTGACATCGAGGTCGCGGAACCGGGTGGTCTCGTACAGGCACGGCTTGCCCGGGGGCATCCGCCCACGGCCGCAGCACTGCTTGCGCTGGCCGCCACTCCCCCTGCGGCGAACGCGACCGACGAAAGTGCCACTGCCAACGGGCGCGGGCGCCACGTCCGGCGAACCACGTGATCACAGAAGCGGGGCCCAGGACAGGGAGCGGCCCAGGTGCATGAGGATTCGGGTCAGGGTGTCGGAGTCGGTGGGCTCGGGGAGGCTCGGGGCGAAGGCGGCGCCCGGCCGCGTGCGGTCGGCTCCGTTGGGGACGGCCAGCGCGATGGGGAGGGCGGCATCCAGGATGTCGGGGTCCGGGACGAAGGGCAGATCGAGGGCACGGGCGACGTCCCAGGTGTGGACCACGTAGTCGAGGAAGTGGAATCCGATGGCCCGGATCGCCGGGAAGACTGCGCCTTCGCCGAATTCGGGGAGGGCGAACTCCTGCTCCATCGAGCTGACTTCGGCGAACGCGGCCAGGGCTGCTTCTGCGGCGGCCAGGTACCGCCCGACGGCTTCCGGCCCCGGCACCTCGCCTTTCCAGTGCGCCAGATTGCCCCCGTCACCCCTGGCCGCCGCCGCGAAACCGCGGTGCTGGGCCGTCATGTGCACGAGCAGCTCGCCCAGGTTCCAGGCCGAGCAGGGGGTAGGCCGGGTGAGGTCCTCCACGTCCGCCCGACGGACCGCGGCGATGCTCTCGCGTACCGCACGGTCGTTGAAAGCCTTGACGGCCGTCAAGTTCATACGCATGCGCTTACGATAAGCACCAGCTCATCATTGGTCAACGAGTATCTTCTTCTCCATGACTGGCAACACCACACCCGAGGGGCGCCCTGACCTGGCGGCGATGATCGTCCCTCTGGGCCGCGCACTGGTGGCCGCCGAGTTGCCGGTGCTGCGCGAACACGGGCTGGTCATGTGGGCGTACTCGGTACTGCTCGGGCTCGACGACGAACCGGTACGGACGCAGGCCGCGTTGGCGCGTGACATCGGTGCCGACAAGACCCGGATCATCGGCGTCCTCGACGACCTGGAAGAGCGCGGACTGATCCGGCGGCAGCCTGATCCGGCGGACCGGCGGGCGCGCGTACTCTCCCTCACCCCTGCGGGGCGCCGGGTGCGCGACGCGGCCCGGTCAGCGATCCAGCGGCGCGAGGAACGGCTGCTGGCCCGCCTGCCGGAGGAAGACCGACGCGGCTTCCTGAACACCCTGCAGGCGCTCGCCGCGCTACCTCCCTCCGAGATCAGTGGAGACTCACGACCGTCCGGCGAATCGCCCACGCCCGGTGCAGACCCTGGCCTGGGCGGGTGAGGAACACGCCAGGCCGGCCGGGCGTGGCCGGCCCGGGCGGTCAGGGTCCTGTGCCGGTGCGCTGCCCGTTCCGTACGCTGGGGGAATGCGCATGCGCCCCACTCTGAGCTGGACGCCCACCGAGGACCTCCGGCCTGGCACCACGGATCCGGAGCCGGTCGCCGATGCGCTGAGGACCGGCGGTGTACTGGTGCTCAGCGGGGCGGGCATGTCCACCGAGTCGGGGATCCCCGACTACCGGGGGAAGGGCGGGAGCCTGAGCCGGCACACCCCGATGACCTACCAGGAATTCACCGCCAATGCCCGGGCCCGGCGCCGGTACTGGGCGCGCAGTCACCTCGGCTGGCGCACGTTCGGCCGCGCCCGGCCCAACCCCGGGCACCGGGCTGTGGCGGCGTTCGGGCGGCACGGCTTGCTCTCGGGTCTGATCACCCAGAACGTCGACGGCCTGCATCAGGCCGCCGGCAGCCAGGGTGTGGTGGAACTCCATGGAGGACTGGATCGGGTCGTGTGCCTTTCCTGCGGCGTCTCCAGCTCGCGCCATGAGCTGGCCCGGCGGCTCGAGGAGGCCAATGCGGGCTTCGAACCGGTGGCCGCCGGACTGAACCCGGACGGTGACGCCGACCTCACCGACGAACAGGTCCGCGACTTCCGCGTGGTGCCCTGCTCGGGGTGTGGCGGCATCCTCAAACCGGATGTGGTGTTCTTCGGCGAAGCCGTTCCGCCAGGGCGGGTCGAGCGCTGCCGCGAACTGGTCGGTGAGGCGACCTCGCTGCTGGTCCTGGGTTCCTCACTGACAGTGATGTCCGGGCTCCGGTTCGTCCGTCAGGCAGCCCAGGCCGGGAAACCCGTGCTGATCGTCAACCGCGACCCGACCCGCGGCGACCAGCACGCCGTCACCCGGGTCGCGCTCCCTCTGGGGAGGACCCTCACCACCCTGGCCGACCGCCTGGACATCCCGGTCGACGACCGGGCGGCGGCTGAATAGGGCAGACGTCACCGCCTGCGTGAAGACGCGGTCAGGCGGGCTGCCACAGTTCGAGCCGGTTTCCCTCGGGGCCGGTGACCCAGCCGCATCGACCGATCGCGGTGATCATCGGCGTCCCGGCTGCGGGGCAGTGCACACGACGCGCAGCGCCTGCGGCGTCTGCCGGGCCGGGTGCGGGCGGCGCCCGGCCCGGATCCTGCTACCGCACGCGGAAGTTGGCCATCATGCCCATCGCCGAGTGGTCCAGCAGGTGGCAGTGGTAGACGTACGTGCCCCGGTACGCGTCGAAGGTGGCGTGCAGCTTCACCGTCTCGCCGGGAAGGAGCTGGACCGTGTCCTTCAGGCCCGCCTCGGCCGGTCCGACGGGGACGCCGCCCCGCTCCAGTAGCCGGAACTGGACCAGGTGCATGTGGAAGTTGTGCGGGATGAGCTTGTTGGCGTTGGTCACCGTCCAGATCTCCGAGGTCCCGAACGTGACCGTCTGGTCGATCCGGTCCGGGTCCCACTGGAGTCCGTCGATCAGCCCGCGCGGCTCGGTGCGGCCGTCCTCGTCCATGCTGAAGACGATGCGCCGCTCGACGGCGGGCTTGGGCAGCGCGTCCACCGGCGGCAGGGTGCGCAGCACGTCCGGGATGCGGCTCGGGTCGGGAGCGGTGCGGACCACGTCGAACCGGAGCACGTTGCCGACCTGGCCGGGTGCTCCTCCGCCCATCGTGGTCTCCAGGACGATCTTCGTGCCGACCGGGTAGCGGGAGAAGTCGATGACCACGTCGGCCCGTTCCGCCGGGGACAGCGAGACGGTGTCGGTGGTGAAGGGCCGCTCCAGCAGGCCGCCGTCGGAGCCGATCTGTACGAACTGCCCGCCGTCGGCGAGACGCAGCTTGAAGAAGCGCAGGTTGGAGGTGTTGAGCAGGCGGAAGCGGTACTTGCGGGCCGCGACCTCCAGGTACGGGCTCGGGCGGCCGTTGGCGAGCAGCGTGGTGCGGCCCCGGAAGTCGTCCATCACGTAGACCAGTTGCCCGTTCTCGTCGAAACGGGCGTCGCGCAGCGCGATCGGTATCTCGTACCTGCCGGAGGGCAGCGGCAGGGCCCGCTCCGTGTCGTCGGTGAGGATGTACGTCGCCGACAGCCCCCGGTAGACGTGCTCGGCCTCCATGTGGTGGGCGTGGTCGTGGAACCACAGCGTGGCATTGGGCTGCTGGTTCGGGTAGGTGTACGTACGGGCCGTGCCCGGGGCGACGGTGTCCATCGGGGCGCCGTCGTTCTCGGGGGAAACGCTCGCGCCGTGCAGGTGCACGGCCATCGGCATGTCCAGGGTGTTCCGGTGCCGGATGGACACCGGTCGGCCGCTGCGCGCCCGCAGCACCGGCCCCGGGAAGTGGCCGTCGTAGGTCAGCACCTTGGTCTGCACCCCGGGCAGGATCTCCCTCGAGACCTCCTTGACGGTGACGCGGTACGCGTCCTGCCCGCCCTCGGTGGAGTACGGGGTGAGCACGGGCAGCTGCGGCAGCTTCACCGTGAACGGCGCAGGCGGGACCGCCGGGCCCGCGTCTTCGGCGGCCTGCGCGGTGGCGGTGCGCAGTACGGGCAGCAGGCCGGCACCGGTGATCAGGCCCGCGCCCGTCGTGGCCAGCGTGCCGACGAGCACGCGACGTCTGGTGACCATGCGAATGTCCTCCTGCGAACGATGGGAGTGCGTACTGGCGTTCGCATGCCGAACGCCCTCCCTCATGATCCCGATTGCACGCAGGGTGGCCTCTGCCCAAAGCGGGAGAATGTCAGGTATCACGCCGCAGATCGGGGCGGCCGAGCGGCACGACCGGCACCACCGGCAACACGACGCGGGCCCCGGCAGCCGTATGCGGCTGCCGGGGCCCGAGCCCGTGGAGTGCGGTCAGCGCTCCACGCCAACCGCGCTCCACGCCTCGGCCACCACGTCCGTCGACCAGTCGAGGTCCCGGGCGGCACCGAGGGTCGCGTAGCGGAATGCGGAGAAGTTCGTGGTCCTGGCGGCGTACTCCATCAGCGCCTTGTACCAGATGCGCCCGGCCCGGTCCCAGGCGTGGCCGCCCAGCCCGGTCGCGACGAGGTAGAACGCGCGGCTCGGGATCCCCGCGTTGGCGTGTACGCCCCCGTCGTCGCCGGAGGTGTCGTCGTACTCGGTCATGTGGGCCGCCTGGTGGAACCGGGCGGGATCCTTGAGTGAGCCGCCGGCTGCGTCGGAGGACGCGATGCCCCGGCCGAACAGCCAGTCCGCTTCCTGCACCGTGTGCTGCAGGCCGTACTGCTTGGCCAGGACACCGAAGACGTTCCCGAGCGAGGCGGCGAGCGCGCCGGGTTCACCGTACGACTCCAGCTCGGCGGTGTGGTGGATGATGCCGGCCGTGAACTGCTCGGCGAACGCCTCCACTGGCGGGACCCCGCCGTCACCGAGGAGGATGCGCGAACGCTGCCAGGCCACACCCGGCTCCCCGGTGCGGACGACCGCCTCCACGGGACCGCCCCTGCCGTCGATCGAGTTGCGGCCGTACACCGTGCGGAAGAAGTCCCAGGTGACGCCGAGGGCGTCATAGGCACCGTCCACCACTGCGTCGCCGCTCGGGGCTCCGCCCTCCTCGCGCGCCGACACCGGGCTGTCGGGATCGTTCCGGCCGTCCAATATTCTGCGAACCGGACGTACAGATGCACTCTCAGTCATGATCGGCATGCTGACAGGCGGCCCGGCCGCGGCGGCACCCTCCCCTACTCGATCAGTCAAGTCGACGTCGTCAGCTGATCAGGTCCGGTGCGAAGTAGTCACGGAGTCGGGCGGTCTTCCCGTCGCGGAGCGGATCCCGCGCACCCCGCCCGCCGCGGTCAAGCCGCCCTCGCGAAGCTGGGTGGCCTCCTCTGGCCCGGAGCCGGCTGACCCGTCACCGGCGTGGCGTCCTGCGCGAGCACCACGGCCCTGGTATCGGTCCGTCATGGATCTCACGCACCTGATGGCTCGGGCAGAGTCGGACACCGAGACCATTGACCGCTCCGGTACCAGTACCCCGCACCTCGGGGCCGGTGACGGCCGAGGCGGATCGGGATTGCCCCGGGAGGCGGTGCTGACGTTCGCCGGCAGCCTCCGGCCGGTTCGCCTCGACGGCGCCGTGCTGCACTCACGTCCCTCCGGTACCACCACCCTGAGCGGCCTGGCACGGTCCGGCGCCCTGACCCCCGGTGGGGAGTTGTGCCTGCCGCTCGTCGAGTACGGGAACCGCCGCTGGTCCGTGGCGGACGTGCAGGTCGAGGTTTCTCCCAGGGACGACCGCCATGACCGGGTCATCGTCAGCTGGCACAGCGGCCTCGAGCTGGAGGCCGTCGACCCCAACGGCCGCTACCGGGTGGAGGTGGCCTGGCTGCTGCGGGCCCGCACCCTCAAGCTGCTGCCGCTCGACGATCTGATCGACGGTCGCCTGGCCCCGTACGCCCTCGCCCTCGCCTCCGGCCTGCGGGACCCACGCGTGGCCCGCCGCCTGGAGCTCGCCTGCAACGAAATCGCCACCCGGGACCCGCTCGTGACGCCCCGGCGCTCCCGCAGGTCGGCCGAGACCGGCCCGCTGCGGCTGCTCCACGACGTGACGGCGGCCGGCGGGCACCTGGCCGCCACCACGGGCACGGTCAGGGCCCGGGCCGAGAGCCGCGAACGCCTCGCCGTTCTGTCGCTGGTCACCTTCCCCCTCAAGATGCCCGCCGCACCGGACGCGCCCGTCCTCCTGGTCAACGCGGGAGCCCCGACTCTGGACATGCTGAGGGCCTGCGAAACCATCGCCGCCGAGGAGCGCACCCGGATCCATGCCCTCTCCGACGTCGCCGCGGGACCCGCCTCCTGCGGCGAAACCGCCTTCGAGGCCGCGCGCGAAGCACTGCACCGCCGCTACACCCGCCCGCTCCCCCACCGCCGACGGCCCGGCCCACCGAGCCCGTGACCGCCGGCCGGCCGGGAGGACCCGCTGTGCCGTACGTCCGGACGCCCTTGCAGGGCTGCCCCGCTACCGGGTCAGTCGGTCCATACGTCCCACCACTGCTGTGACTGGAAGTTCTTCTGCCACAACTGGACGCGGGCGCCGTTCCCCAGGACGTTCGCGTCACGGTCCATGACGATGTTGCCGCCGCCGTAGAAGCGGGCGTTGTAGAAGGCACGGTCGCCCGAAGGGTGCGACCAGCTCTGCTGCGATGTGTTGTTGCAGTCCCAGATCTGCACCTTGGTGCCGTTGTTGCCACCCCCGTTGAGGTCCGCGTCCAGGCACTTGCCGGGGAAGCGGTAGCTCTCGAGCGCGCCGTTGTTCCAGAGGTACCAGCGTTGCTGGGTGGTGCCGTTGCACTGCCAGATCTGGACCACCGTGCCGTTGGCGCCGCCGTTGGCGTCGACGTCCAGACACTGGGTGGTGGGACGTTTGGCGAAGTCGTTGGTGATCCAAACGGCCTGGTTCAGCAATCGCTGCGGCGCCGCGGCCGTCACCCCCTGCGGCTGCGCGGTCCAGTACACCGGGCGGGGCGCCGCCCCGGCCCCGACGGCAGATCCTTCGGCCGCGCCGGCAGCGGGCGTTGCCGCCAGTACGGTGGCGAAGGCGACGGCGGTGGCCGCGGTCCCTCGTGTGATACGGGACATGACCTCTCCTACCTCATCGGGCGTACAAGGGCCGTTCGGCGGCACACCGAAGACGCACCGGTGAAGTGCGTGCCGGTGCACGGCCGTGCCGTGACGTAGCTCAACACAGCCCGGCGCGGTCGCGTCAGAGTGCCGAACCGGCCAGCGGGCGCGCCCCCCTCGACCTGGTCGGCATGACCGTCGGGCACGCGGGGCGTGCCCGCGGCCGGGCACGGAGCCGCAGCAGATCGCCCGGCCGAGCCGCTGGAGATGGTGGCAGGGGCTCAGCGTGACCTGGTCGGGCCGGGCCGGGCGGTCGGGAAGGACGACGGCGCTCCCGTACTGCGGCGGGAGACGGGTGCCGGCAGCGGTCGGGCCGGCGCCTCCGGACGGCCGCGGCGCTGCATGATCCGGTGTGACCACAGGTGATGGGCGCATGGTGGACAGACTTCGCGTCTCCCGAAAGCTGACCGGAGCGGCCGACTCGGCAGCCGGCCGCCTCCTTTCAGCTCGTGGCGGCCGGAGAGGAGCCGCCGGGTACCAGGAGGCGGGGTTCTCCCGTGCCGTCCGCCGGGACCGACCAGATGCCGGCGGCGCGTCCTTCGCCTTCCGGGAGGGCGTAGCCGACGGTCCCGTCGTCCAGCCAGGCCGCCTGGTCGTCGACGCTGTGCATCTCCGCGAGCGGGCGTTCGCGCAGGTCTGCCAGGTCCAGGACGTACAGCCGCCAGGGTGCGGCGGGGTCGTCGGACACCTTCTTCTTGAAGGCGATGCGGGTGTTGTCCGGTGACAGGGACGGGCATTCGACGTTCTCGCGCAGAGCCTTCGCCGACCAGGCGTGCAGGTCCCCCTCGACGAGGTGGGTGCGGCCCTTGGTCGACACCGTGGCGTAGAAGCGGTTGTCGTCCCGGGCGAAGGTCACTCCCCAGTAGTTGACGTCGGGCGCGTGGTAGCGGGTCCCGTCGATGGTCAGCGGGATCTCCTCCATCGACTTGACCAGGTAGCCGGTGCGCAGGTCGAGGATCGAGGTCCGGGTGGAGAAGCCGGTCGTGGCGTACGAGTCGCCGATCGCGAAGGCCGTCCAGGACAGTACGTTGCCCGAGGCCGAGACGCGGGCCCGGTTGGGGATGCCGGGTACGGTCAGGCGTTTGGTCTCGCGCAGCTGCCGGTCCAGTACGAGGGCCTGGGTGCGGGCCGGGATGCCGGGCAGCTTGCGCAGGCACAGGGCGCGCTCCCCCGCGGCGTAGAAACGCTCGCACGCCGGGCCCCCCGTGGCGGGCGGCCCGCCGGTGCCGCTCCGGCGGGCGACCTGCCCGGTGGCCGAGTCCCGGTAGTAGAGCCCGGGTTCGGCCAGGCTGAACGATCCGTCTGCGGCGGCAGCCGGCAGATCGCGGTGCCTGGCGTGCAGCACGTAGCCCAGGGAGCCGCCCCCGAGCAGCAGGACGGCGAACACGACGAGGGCGAGCCGGCGGAGCTGTGCGGGCCGGTGGTTCACGGTGCCTCCGGTGTGTCGAGGGCGGGTGCGGCGGCGGGCAGAATGCGCCAGGCGGCCGCGAGCGCCCCCGCCAGGGTGAGCGCCGCGGCCCCCAGGGCGGGCCCCTGCCCCCAGAACGTCCAGGCGGCCCCGAAACCCGCGGCGCCCAGCAGCCGGGCCAGCGCCTGGCCGGTCTGGAGCACCGCGAGCCCGCCGGCGCGGCGGTGCGCGGGCAGTACGGGGCCGGCCAGCGCCATCAGGACCCCGTCGGTGGAGGCGTAGAAGACGGCGAGGAGTGCCGGCACCGCGGCCACGGCCGGCCAGGCCACGGGGAGCAACAGGACGGCGTACGCGCCGAGCAGCGCGGCGTGTCCGGCCAGGAACGGCAGCCGGCGCCCGACGCGGTCGGCGATCCGGCCGGCCGGGACGGCGAGCAGCAGGTATCCGGCGGCGGCGCCGAGCGGCAGCAGCGGGAACAGGGCGGGCGGCAGGTCGAGGCTGCGCTGGAGGAGCAGGTAGAGGAAGGAGTCGCCGATGGTGGCGGCTCCGAGCAGGGAGGCGGCGTACAGGATCCGACGGAAGGCGGGATCACGAAGCGCCGCGTGCCGGAGTGGTGTCGGCCGCACCGGTCGCGCGGAGGCCGCGGAGGCCGCGGAAGCCGCGGAAGCCGCGGAGGGGACGTACAGCACGAGCAGGAGCACGCCGAGCAGGCCCGTGCAGAAGCTGACGGCGAACACCGCGTCGTAGGCGTCGGCGGTCGCCCACAGCACGGCGAACGCGGCGAGCGGGCCCAGCAGCGCACCGGTGGTGTCCATGGCGCGGTGCACGCCGAACGCCCGGCCCAGTGACTCCGGCGGGCCGCTGAGCGAGATCAGCGCGTCGCGCGGGGCGGTGCGCACGCCCTTGCCGAGTCGGTCGGCGGCGAGCGAGGCGGCGATCCCCGCGGTGGCGCCGCCGGCGAGGAGCAGCCCGAGCCGGGAGAGGGCGGAGAGCAGGTAGCCCGCACCGGCGACCCTCTTGTGGCGGCCGCCGCGGTCGGCGAGCCGGCCGCCGAGGAGCCGCACGAAGGCGGTGGCCCCGTTGAACATACCGTCCAGGAAGCCGAATTGGAGCGGCGAGAGGCCGAGCCCCAGGACGAGGTAGAGCGGCAGCACGGCCGTGACCATCTCGGAGGAGACGTCGGTGACGAGGCTGACGGCGCCCAGCGCGATGACGGTGGCGGGGACGCGCCGCCGGGCCCCGAGGAGGCGGGGCGGCGCGTCCGGGCGGCCGGTGTTGGCCAGGTACATCAGTGGCAGCTGTACTTCGGGCTGGTGTCCTTGACCCCGTCGGCGGCGACGTAGGTCCAGCTGTAGCCCGAGTCCGTGAAGTCGAGCTTGAGGACCCCGTACTGGCCGCTGATGCGCTTCTGGCTGTTGGGCTGCACCTGCTCGATGGGGTAGGGCTCGGCGCCGCCCATGCCGCCGACGATCTCGACGATCCCGTCGGCGGCCGCCTTGCCCTCGGGGTTCTGGGGGGCGAACCGTTCGTAGTGGTGGTCGTGTCCGTTCAGGACCAGGTCGGCCTTGGCCCCGTAGAGGATCTTCCAGACGGGCTTGGAGACGGGGTCGTTGCCGTGTCCGCCCGAGGAATACAGGGGGTGGTGCCAGTAGGCGGCGATGCACTTCTTGCCGTTGGCGGCGAGGTCGTCCTTGAGCCAGTCGATCTGGGCGGCTTGGTCGAAGGCGTTGGAGTCGAGGGCGATGAAGTGCCAGTTGCCCTCGTCGAAGCTGTAGTAGCTCTTGCCCTGCGGGTAGGCGATGTTCCCGAAGTACGCTTTGTATCCGGCGAGGGAGCCGGCCGGGTCGTACGTCTCGTGGTTGCCGGGTACGGGGTGGGTCTTGGCCTTGAAGGCGCCCCAGCTCTTGTCGTAGTAGGCGCGGAAGTCGGCGATCCGGGCGTCGTCGTACTGGTTGTCGCCCATCGTCAGGTAGAACTTCGGGTCGATCTGCCGGGCCAGGGCGGCGGTCTTCGGGTGCGCGCAGCCGCTGTCGGACGCCGTGCACTGGGCGGCGATGTCACCGGCGGCAACGACCGTGAAGGCGCCGCCGCCCGGCGGGACGCCGTCCACGGTGCCGTACACCTCGGCCTCGAAGAGGGAGTAGCCGTACGCCGTGCCGCGCGCGGTGCCGTACACGCGCAGGTACCTGCCCTTGCCGGAGAGGCCGGCGAGGTCGTCCGTGCCGCCGTTGCCGGCCTTCTCCTCGGCGATCCTGGTCCAGTTCGTGCCGTCGGCGGAGACCTCGACGCGGTAGGCCTTGGCGTAGGCGGCCTCCCAGGTCAGCTTGACGCGGGAGACGGTGGCGGCGGCCCCCAGGTCGACGCGGATCCACTGCGGGTCCTTGCCCTCGACGCTGGCCCAGCGGGTCGAGGCGGAGCCGTCGAAGGCGTTGGCGGCGCCGAGGGAAGAGCTCTCCGTGGAGGAGGCGGTGGCGGGCTTGCCGCGCGAGATGAGCGGGTCGGCGGCGGCCCCGGCCCGGCCGGGCCAGGCGAGGAGGAGCCCGGCGACGAGCGCGAGTACGGCGGCCACGGTCGCGAGGAGGAGGGCGGGTCGCAGCCGACCTCTTGATGTGGGGGATGGGGCGGAGGCGTACAGGTGCATGCCTGGACTCCTTGGCTGGGAAACGGCGAGAGCTGGACACCGGTGCGGAGAGCGCCGCCCCCGGACCATGGGGGCGAGCAGGGGGCAGCGTCACGGCGGCCGGGTCAGAGCTCTCGCTGAGCGCGTCATGCCCATGGCATCAGGCACCGCGCCAAGCCGCCGTCGGGGAGCGTAGCGGATAGGAAAGTTTCCTACCAGTGCTTCAACGCGCCTGTCGGCAGGGGCGGATGGGGCCACGGCAGCACAGGAGGGGGCCTCCCCCGGGCGGTCTCCACGACGTGGCCTTGCTGGACCAGCCGGCCGATGACCACGTGAAGCGCCGCAGGTTGCCGGGCTCGACCGTGAGGACGGCGCTTCGCGGCGGGCGGCGCCGTGCGCCGGGGCGGTCAGTACGGCGTGGGCGTGGCAGGCGGGCACGGCGGACGGGTTCGTGGTGGGCTTGCCGGCCAGTCAGCGCCGGGGAGCGGGCGCCGTCAACCGGCAACGCGCCGCCGCCTCCCGAGGGGAGCCGGGAGGGCGGCGGGCCCGGGGGCATCCGGAGCCGCACCGCACGCCGAGGCATCGGCAGGCAACGGTCAGGCGTGAGGTCAGGGGCGGTCCAGGGCCCAGGTCTGCAAGGCGTAGGGCCGCCCCTTCTCGTCGCCTTCGATCAACGGGACGTCGAGCAGGCGGAAACCCGCCTTCACGGCGACCGCAACGCTGGCGGCGTTCTCGGCCTCCAGCTCGAGGATCACCTGGTCCACGCCCAGCTGCTCGAAGGCATACGCGGCCATCACGCGCACCGCCCGTGGGGCCAGCCCCTGGCCGCGGTGGGCCGGTCCGACCGCGTAGCCGAGTTCCGTGCCCTCGGGGGCGCGTCGCAGCATCACCTCGCCGAGGGGTTCGTGTCCGTCGACGGTGATGGCGAGCAGGATGACCGTGCCTTCGGCCCGCATCCGCCGGTCCCGTTCCAGCCGTGCCCGGGCTGCCGCTTCGTCGAAGGGCGAGACGAGGGGCGTCCAGTACGCGACGTCGGGGTCGTCGAACAACGCGGGCATGGCGGCCAGGTCCCCTTCCGTCCAGTCGCGCAGGACGAGGCCTTCCCCGGCCAGTTCCATGCGATCGGGAAAGGACGACGTGGTGCTGCTCATGGCGGGGTGGCCTCCCTGGTCGGTTGTCGACTGGGCAGGATATCTGCGGAGCAATCGGCTCCGATCTGCTCCCGCGCCTCGAACCCCGGTGGGGCGGTGTGGCTGAGGCTCCGCCGAAGCCGACGCACGGCTACGGCTACGGCTACGGCTCCTCATGCGCCTCGATGGTGCGGCTCAACCTGGCGCGGGCCGCAGGGCCCCGCCGCACGACCGGGCACCGGCGGTGCCGTGCCCGTCCGAGCGAGGTCTCAGGCCGGTGGACGTCGCTGCACGACATCCGGACCGGCCGCCCGGTGGGGGTTTGCCGGTTACGGGGCCTCCGCAAGAACCTGTTGGCGGGCCACGGCGACCACTGCTACTTTTCCGGAGGCCGTGCGAGAGAACGAGGAGGTGGTACCCGTGAACGCAGTATCGACACGGGTGCTCCCCTCCGGGGTCACGGTCGGGCGGTAGGTCGTCCGGGAGCGCCGCTCAGAGCACTCCCGAAAGGCACGACCATGCAATTCACTTCCGAGCAGCGCCTCGACGACGGCGTCCTCGAACGCGAATTCACCCTCGGCGAGATCCCCGGCACCCTCCGCCGCACCGGCCCCGCTGATCCTCATGGCCCACAACAACGGCCTGCCCAAGGCGGCGTCCCGGCTGGTGGCCCGGGCCCGGAAAACCGCGGCGTTCGGCTACGCGGTGGCCGCCATCGACGCCGCCGGGTGTGGTGACCGGCCCCGTTCCGCCGCCGATGAGCAGGCCCGCGCCGATCTCCGCCGGGCGATGCAGGCCGGAGAGCCGGTCGACGAGGTCTTCGAGTCCTTCATCGGCCCGCTGGTCGAAAAGGCGGTCCCGGATTGGCGGACCACCCTGGACGCCCTCCTGGCCCTGCCCGAGATCGGCGGCCCGGTCGGGTACTCGGGGTGGACCGCCGTCGGCATTCGGCTGGCGGTGGTCGAGCCGCGCATCGCGGCCGCCGGCTTCTTCGCCGGGGGTTACGTGCCCCGCGCCCAGCGCGAAGAGGCCCGACAGGTCACCATTCCGCTGCTGTTCCTGCTGCAGTGGGACGACGAAGGGAACCCCCGGCAGCGGGCCCTCGACCTGTTCGACGCCTTCGGCAGCAAGGAGAAGACCCTGCACGCCAATCTGGGCGGACACGTCGGTACGCCGTGGTTCGAGGTGGAGGACGGGAGCCGGTTCTACGACCGGCACCTGAAATGAGACCGGGCCGTCAGGCCGGCAGCAGACGGTAGGCACGGCCGGCCAGGATGCCGCCCATCGAGGAGGGGTTCCGGCCCTCCTCGATGGGCGGTGGCGGGCAGATGCATGAAGGCCCGATCGCGGCGGTACTGGGCATCGGCGGTACCGGCCGGTGGCCGGAGCCGCCCGCAACCTCCCGGGTGCGGCCGCGGCCGAGTACACGCAGGGCCGCACCTCCCTGCTGCGCCGCGAACCGGTCGGGGTCTGCGCCCAGATCACCCCGTGGAACTACCCGCTGATGAGGGCGGCGTGGAAGAGCGCCCCGGCGATCGCCGCCGGGAACACGACCGTGCTCAAGCCCGCCGACACCACCCCGTCCTCGTCCACGCTGCTCGCGCGGATCGCCTCCGCACACATGCCGCCGGGCGTCCTCAACGTCGTCTGCGCCGACCGCGAGACCGGCCGGGCGCTCACCGCCCACCGCGACGTGGCCCTGATCGCGGTCACGGGCAGTGTGCGGGCACGGCAGGAGATCGCGGCGGCCGCGGTGGCCTGCCTCAAACGCGTCCACTTGGAGCTGGGCGGGAACTCCCCCGTCATCGTCCACGACGACGTGGACGGCGGGGCGACGGCCGCGGCCCTCTGCCGGCGCCTACTACAACGCCGGCCAGGACTGCACCGCGCCCACGCGGCTCCTGGTCCTCCACCGGGTGCGCGACGCGTTCCTCGCGGCCTTCGCGGCATCGGCGCGAAGATGCGCACGGACCCGCCGAGCGAACCGGACGCCGGCTTCGGGCCGCTCGACAACGCGGCCCGGCTCGCTTCGGTACGGGCCAAGCTCGACCGCCTCCCGGCCCACGCCGGGATCGTCACCGGCGGCGCGCGACTCGCCCGACCCGGCTTCTTCGTCGAACCCACCGTCATGGCGGGCGTGCGCCAAGACGACGAGACGGCCTCCGTCTCCTCGGTTCATGCTGTGAGCTCCGTCCGACTGACTCCGGTGTCCACGCAGTCCATCGCCCCAGCGCCGGGCCCGGTTCGGACCACCGGTGCGCTATCCGGGTCACTTCCGGACGTCCCCCGAGCGGGAGACGCTCGGTGGGGGTAGGTCGCTTCGCGCAAGGTCACCCTTGGGATCCATGAGGAGATCAGCTGTGTACGCAGTGATTCGGCGTTACGAAGGAGTGACTGACCCGGGCGAGGCAGGACGCCGCGTGGACGAGGAATTCGTGCCCCTCCTCCGCCGGGTCCCCGGTTTCGTGGCTTACTACTGGGTGGACGCCGGGGACGGAGTGATGGTGTCCACCAGCATCTTTGAAGACCGATCCGGGGCCGATGAGTCGGTCAAGCAGGCGGCGGACTTCGTAAGGGACAACCTCGCGCCGCTGCTCCCCAACCGTCCTCAGGTCACAGCCGGCCCTGTTCTGGCCGCCGGCTGACGACCTGTGAAGTGGGCCGCGACTCCGCAGCCTGCGCGGGGCGTGGCGGCAGGCGCCGGGCATTCGCGCCGGGTCCTCGTGGTGGCCAGTCGGGGGCCGGGTCCTCGGCGAGGAGCGGCCGGAGGGCGCCGAGAACCGCTCCGATGCAGACATCGCGCAACTGGTTGCGGGTGCAGGTCTCGTGGGTGAGCCAGTCGACGCAGAGGATCTGTACGAAGACCAGCCAGCTCTTCAGGACGCCGGACACGGCCTCGCCGGCACTCTCGTCCACGAAGGGGAGTACGGCCAGCAGCCGCGCCCGGAGCGCGTCGAGCTCGTTCGTCATGATCGTCTGGATCACCGGGTCGCCCGCCAGGGCCTGGTTCGCGGCGAGGACGGCGTTGCGGTTCGCCACGAAATAGTCGAGATGGACGTCCATGCCCTGGATGAGCTGTTCCACGAGCGAGTCGGCCGGGGCGAGCCGCGTCTCGGCGAGCAGCTGGTCCGCGGCCTGCTGGTAGACGGCTGCGAAGAGGGCTTTCTTGCTGGGGAAGTGACGGTAGAGCAGGGCCCGTGAGACACCGGCCTCTTCGGCGACCTCCTCCATCAGTACGTCGGCGTACGGGTGGGCGGCGAAGAGCCGTGCGCCGACGGCGAGGAGTTGGGCGCGGCGGTCGGCCGGAGCGAGTCGCTGGCGAGGAGACATGGACCCAGTTTAGTTGACATGTGTCTACTACTGCCTTCAAGGTGGTAGTAGACGCATGTCAACTACGCTCCGCCGAAACGGCTTGGAGGGACCATGTCCAGGGCTCTGCGCGTACTCACCCAGCTGATGGGCTGGGCCTGCGTGGCGATCGGCCTGCTCCACGTGACACTCGGCAACGCCGCGATCCCCGGCGCCGGTTCCGCCGGTGCGACGGTCGACAGCTGGGGCCGGTTCATGGGAGCCGTTTTCGTCGGCTACGGGCTGGCCTGGCTCTGGGCGGCACGGCAGCGTCCGATCCCGGCTCCGGCGGTACGGTGGCTGGCCGGCGTCTTCCTGCTGGGCGGCGTGGGTCGGGTGCTTTCGCTCGCCGTGCACGGCTGGCCGCAGTGGTTCCAGATCGTCCTTGCGGCCATCGAACTCGGCATGCCGCCCGTCTTCTTTTGGCTGGCCGACGCGGAGGAGCGGGAGCTGCGCAGCGACGCGGAGGCCGTGCCCGCCGGGTGAGGAACGCGGCTGCCGACCGGGGCTGTGCCGAGCTGCCATCGAGGGCGTGGCTCGGCCGAGCCGGAGCGCTGACACGGGACTCCGCCGTAGCCGTCCAGTCGACCGAAGCGGACCCCGGTCAGGCAGGAACGGCAGAGCGCTTGCCCCTGCAGTGCTTTCGTTTCCGTCGAACTCTCCTGCGGCGGCTTGCTCGATCGCCTCGGTCAGAAGGGACTGTGCCCCGCGGGTGACGACCCGTTGGCGGGTTCGCCGAAGCCGTCACGGGCGCCGACCATGTGCGTGGCAGCGTGGCTGTGCCGAGCGGAATGGACGGGGTCTCGCGGTACCGCACTGGCGCCTCCTGGCCTGTCGTTGGTAGGTGGGAGACCGCATGGCCGCGGCGCCATACCGCGACTTTGCCAGGTATTTACTGAAGTTGTGTCAGGCCGGACAGGGCCGAGGCGTCTGGTTGCCCACAGGCCCTGAAAGCGTGCACACTTGCGCGAATTCCGGCCGGGCGCAGCGTCGCACCCCACTGCCCACCTGCCTGGCATTCGCCGTGCCGGCCATCAGCAAGCCAACGGGAGCAAGGTTGAGCACATCGGGAACTGCCCGCCGGCAGGACCTCCACGACCTCAGCGACGCACAGCTCTGCGCGCTGCTCCGCGAGCGGGACTCGGCGCCAGGTGCCGATCTCAGCGACGTGATGGGCGAGGTGTTCGCCCGTCACCACGACGCCGTACTCGCCTACGCCCGCACCTGCTGCCGCGACCTGGCCACCGCCGGTGACCTCGCGGCCGAGGCCTTCGCCCGCACCTATCGGGCGGTCGCCTGGGGCGCCGGCCCCGAGTATGCCTGGCGGCCGTACCTGATGACCTGTGTGCGCCGGGTGGCAACCGAATGGGCACGCCGCGGTGCCCGCACACAGCTGTCGGACGACTTCGACACATGGGCGGCCGGCCTGTCCGACGACCAGGACGTCGAGGGCGCCGCCCTGTTGGCGGAGGAGGGCTCGCTGGTTCTGCGAGCGTTCCGGTCGCTGCCGGAGCGCTGGCAGGCCGTGCTGTGGCACGTGGTCGTCGAACACGAGCCCGCGGCCGAGACCGCCCGGCGCCTCGGGATTTCGGCGGGGGGCGTCGGTTCCCTGGCGGCGCGCGCCCGGGAGGGCCTGCGCGAGGCGTACCTGCGCGCCCACCTGGACCAGAGCGCGAGCGACGAGTGCCGGCACTACGGCGGCCAGCTCGCCGCCGCGCTCCGCCGACCGGGCAAGCGCGTCACCCGGGACCTGGGACGGCACCTGCAGGCGTGCGACGCCTGTGCCCGGGCCGAGCGTGATCTACGAGCGGTCAACAGCCGGCTGGGCGCGCTGCTGCCGGCCGGAATCCTGCTGTGGCATCCCGCCTCCTCCGCGCTGTCCACCGGTGTGCACGGCGCCCACCACCTGGCAGCGGCCAAGCTGGCGGGGATCAAGGTGGCCGCAGCGCGGTTCGGCGCTGCGAAGTGGACCGCGGCGGCGGCCGTCGCGGGTACGACGGTGACCGCGTTCGCCCTGCTGCCGGCCGAGGACCGGCCCGAGCGGGCCGCCCCGACGCCCACCGTCGCGAGCCCGAACCCGAACCCGAACCCGGAGCCGAACCCGTACCTGCTGCCGTCCCCGACGGACTCGACGCCACCGATCGTGTCCATCGGCGCCGCCGTGTCGGCCGTCGCCGCCCCATCCGCCCCCGACACTCCCACGCCGTCCTCCGCTTCGCCCTCGCCGGCCCCCTCCCCCACCGGCCTGCCGTTGGTCAACACCGGCTCGGGGCTGTGCGTCGGCTTCGTCGGCAGCGGTTCCGAAGGACCGTTGAAACTCCAGCCGTGCACCGGCGACGCGTCCCAGGGCTGGCAGCGCCTGCCGACGGGCCAGGGCACGTACCAGTTCCGGAACACGGGCACCGGCACCTGCCTCGACGGAACCACCTCCGGCGGAAACGTCGTCGACGTCACCCTTCGCACCTGCCGCTCCGGCACCGGCCGTGAGACGCAGCTCTGGAGGTCCGAGCCGGTCGGACGATCCGGCGCCTTCCGGCTCTGGTTCGTGCCACCGGTTCCGAAGAGCGACTACGCCGACCACCTGCTGGGCCCGCGGAACTGGCCGAAGTCCGATCCTCCGCGCCAGGGTTCGGCGCTGGTACAGCTGCCCAACTACTACAACTCCGTCAGTTTCCTCTTCACCCTGGGATGAGTCCACCGGCCGGCCGTGCGCGCATCACCCCAGAACGTGGGAGGGTGCGCGGCCGCGGCACGGCCGGGTCGTTCCGGTCCGGCCTCGCGGACCAAGGCGGCCTGCCCCGCGTGTGCCGCGATGCCCGCGGCCGCGGTTACAGGTCGTCCTTCGTCCCGAGGATGGCGGGGCCGCAGCCTTCGGGCAGGTTGGCCACCACCATCGCGAAGGCCTCCTCCAGGGTCGCCACCTCACCGAGAACGCCCTCCCCGGCGCGACCCGTGACCTGGAACCCGCCGGCCGCGAGCGGGTAGACGAGCGGCACGTCCTGCGAGGCGGGGTAGCCGGTGCACCGGCTGAGGCAGAGGATGCCGTGGCTGACTCCGGGAAGGAGCGCCCGCAGCCGCGGCTCCGCGTACGCGGCGCGGACCATGGAGGGGTCGATCACGTCGCCCCCGAACCCGAGGAACTCCTTCCAGCGTTCCGTGACGATCTCTGCTGCCTTCAGGGAGTTCTCGCTGTCCGTCATGCTGCGAGCTCACCTCCTCTTCGATTTGTCGTCGACGTTCGGCGGGTTCGGTTCGGGAATGTCGGGGCGGGGGACTTCGATGCGCTCGTTCCCGGAATGCCTGACGAGCGTCACGGGCGATAGGGTTCCGGCCGTCCCGCTCCTCCTGACGGGTCTGCGTAGCGGCAAGACCGGATCAGCCCGCGTCATCCGGCCACGACCAGTGCGCGTAGGGGGCCGCCGATCCGTAGCCAGGCCGCACCGTTCCGCTCCCAGACCGCCGAGCGGTCCTTGTCCAGGAGGTAGAGGCGCTCCCCGCGTGCGCCGAACGCCGTTCCGGCGTCTCCGACGCGCGTCCAGACGCCCGCGCGGTAGCGCCACAGGCCGCTGTCGGCCCCGTTGGCGGCGTACAGTTCCGACGGACTGGCGTACAGGGCGGCCGCCGGACCTCCGACCGGGCTCCACACGCCCGCTTCACCGCTCCACCGGAACACCGCGCTCCGCTCAGGGTTGAGCCCGTACAGATGCTGGTCCGTCACGACGAAATCGGCGCCAGCGGCCCCCGCGTACGACCAGGCTCCGCCCTTCCCCCCGTACGCGAAGATCCGGCCGTCCACGGGGTCGGTGGCGAACAGTCCCGCTCCCCCGCCGTAGAGACGTCCCGCCGGACCGCCGACCCGGGTCCAGGAGGCGTGCGCCCGGTCCCACCGGTGGACGGCGCTGTGGTCCCCGGCCAGCCGGTACAACTCCGAGCCACTGATCGCAAAGCCGGCGGCGCGGCCGCTGACGGTGCGCCAGCGGCCGGGAACGCCGCTGTAGCCGCGCAGGTCACCGGTCCCCGGATCGGTGGCGAAGACCCCGGCCGGGCCGGCGTAGAGCTCGGCCGCCGGACCGCCGATCCTCACCCATTCGCTGCCGTCGCCGCTCCACTGGAGAACAGCCGAACCGTCCTCCGCTATCGCGTAGACGCCGCTGCCGGTCGCGGCCGGTACGTCGACGGGTCCGCCGGGGGCGGTCGGCGCCGCGTCCGGGTCACCGGCGCTCGCCGCCGCCGGGGAGGGGGACGAGGTCGGTGGGGGTGCGGTGGCGCCCGCGGCGGGGGCACTCCGTGGCGGCACGCTTCCCGGCGACAGCGAGTCGGCCGGGGGCGGGGAGCCCGCGGGGGACTCCCGGGGGCCGCGAGGGAGGGTGGTCACGGGCACGGCCGCCGAGGGCGCCGTCCATTGCCGGACCTGCTCCAGGGAGGTGGCAGGTACGGAGAGGACCAGGGCGAGCGCGGTGAGCAGCAGCACCCGGCGCAGCCGTCGCGGATCGCGGGCGCCTCGGAGGATGCGGGAGCGCATCGGGAAGGCCGGCAGCTTCCGGTGTGCCCGGGCGGCCGGTACGCGCGATTCCCGGAGTACCAGGCTCCCGCTCACCGGTGCTGGATACGGATCCCGTAAGTGCCGGACCTCGTCGCGCAGAAGGGTGATCTGCCGCCTGCGGGCCTCTGCTTCGGCGCCGATCCGGGCCACGGCGTCCCCCAGGCGGTACAGGGCGGGAGGACGCGGCGCCCACAGGACGAGCTCCGTCCCCGGCAGGTGATCGGCGCGGTCCGCGGGCGTTGCGTCTGCGCGCCGCTCCACCTGCTGTGGCTCGGGTTCGGCGCTGACGGCCGGCCCGCCTTCGGCTCGGGCGATGGCGTCGTCGAGTTCCTTCTGGAGCCTGGCCGTCAGCCCCAGAAGGGTGCGTAACGCCTCTTCCGACTGGGCCAGTTCGGTGTCGGCCTGACGCCGGGCGCGCCGAAGCGTCTCCCATGTCTCCGGAGCGGTTTCCCTTCCGCCCTCCGATCGGGCCCTGCCGTCCTCGGCCGCGCACGCGGCGGCATGCAGTTCCCGGGCACGCCTCCACAATTCGGCGCGGCCCCTCTCATCGCGGACCCGGCCGAATACCACGTGTTTCAGGAGGTCCAGAGGAATGATCTTCGCTCCCGAACGGTAGTCGCTCCAACTCGTCTTTCCCGCCCCGTACGACTTCGCCAGCTCCCGGACCGTACGGCCCTCCGTCATGCCCCGCAGGAACACCGCCAGCGCATTCGCCTGGACGGTCTCCCCCTTCGGTTCCCCTTGCAGACGCCCCGCCCTGCCCATCCGTGCGGCTCCTCCGTGTCCGCGGGGCGCCCGGGTTTCCGCCCGCCCCGTTCCGGTCGACGTACCAGCAGATCAGGTGAGGCGTCGGGCTTTCCACTGGTTGTCGGACAACCTGACGTTCCATGGCTCGATTCCGCACGGCTCATCCGGCAAAGGAGGGACGCGGACGGCGATGGATCCGGACCTGTCCGCGGACAATCCCGATTGTCCGCGGCCGAACTGCGATTTCCCTGATTTCTGTGGACGGACAATCGGGCCGGCCGAAATCTGGGAACACCGGCGGAACCCATCCGCCGGAACAACCGGAACTCTGCCGAAAGAGACGAACACATGCGAAAGAAGCTCGCTCTGCTCGCCGTCGCCACAGCCGCGGTCACCGTGGTGACCGCCGCGACCTCGGCCAGCGCCGACACCCGCGTCATCAAGGGTGCGTACGTGTACTTCGACCCGTCCCGGAACATGTTCGGCATCGGCGACACCGAGGCCGACGGCCGCACCGCGTACCTGGACGTCAGGGTCAACGGCGGTCCCCAGCAGACGTTCGGGAACCACAACGGAAACGGCACCTGGCGCGACGTGTACGCCAACGAGACCGGCATCCGGGACGGAAACACCATCGCGTGGCGGGCCCGTGTCGGCGGCGGCGCGACTTCCGGCTGGGTGTACGAGACCGCCTGAGCCAGGGCACCAGCCCCCAGGCTCCGCTACAGCACACATGCGTAGCCGACGCGTACGGGAACTGGCTTCCCCACTGCCCCCCTGGCACTGACAGCCGGCCAGAGCCAGGGGCGCAGCGCTCATCCGGGGCGCCGAGACGTCGCCCCGGATGGGCGCTGCCGGGGATCCGGGCCGCGACGGAGGAGACGCGCGCGGGTGACGGACGCGGGGATCACGCCGGCGCGAGGTACTGCGGCTGCCGCCCTGGGTACCTCCTCCGGCACCCGCTTCAGGGCGCCGGAGCAGTTCGCATCGCGGCACTCGGCGTGTCTTTGATACCGGTGTGGAGAGGGGGCCCGGCATCCGAAAAGACGAGAGTGGGAGTCGGTTGTGGCGATGGTCGGACTTTTCTGGATCACTCCGGACGCGGCATACGTCGGCTCCCCGCCGGCCGCCGACGGGAGCTGTGTCCGGCTGACCGCCCACGGGCTGGAGGCCGTGGATCCCAACGCGTCCCGGTCGTGGGCGTGGGAAGGGCTGCACTCCGCAGCCCTCGTGCAGACGCCGGCGCGTCCCCGGCCCGCGGAGGGCCCGGCGCGCTCCGCTTGCCACTGCCGTGGGCGGGCGCAACCGCCCGCCGCGACCGACTGACCAGGCGCAGCCCGTTCGTATCGGTGGGGGGAGGGTGTCCCGGTGGTCGGCCGGGGCCCCCGCCGGGGAGCCGCCGCCTCACCCCGCCCGCCCGCGCCGGATCGCGCGCCCATTCCGCCCCTTCTTCCCGCTCCCTTCCGGGTGCGACGCCCCGTCAGGCCGGGGTAAAAGCGCGGCGTAGGCTGGGGGTTCCGTGCCACGGCACGTAAAAGCGGAATAAAGGAAGGCTGATCGTGCGAACTCCCCTTTCATGGCTTGCCGGCAGGTACTCGCTCGGAGCGAGAAGCGTCAGACTGGCCGCACTGGGCTCGGTCGTGGCAAGTATCGCGATCATCGTGACCGGTGGAATCGTCCGCGTCACCGGCTCCGGTCTCGGCTGCACCGATTGGCCCATGTGCACGGGAGAGACACTGGCCCCCACTGCGGAAATGGGAGTGCACGGCGCCATCGAATTCGGGAACCGGCTCCTGACCGGGGCGCTGTGCGCGGTGGTGGGCTGGGTCATCATTACCGCACGCCTCCAGGAAAAGCCGATGCCCGCGGTACTGCGCGGAGGCTGGGCGCAGTTCTGGATCGTCGTGCTGAACGCGGTCGTCGGCGGAGTGACCGTGTGGATGCGGCTGAGCCCGTACATCGTCGCCGCGCACTTCCTCGCCGCCACGCTGCTGCTCACCGCCGCGGTGTACACCTGGCACGCGGCGTACGCCGGTGCCGACGGTGCTGTGGATGGCGCGGGTGGCGGAAGTGACGACAGCAGCCAGGGCGGCGAGGGCGACCGGCCCGGCGCACCGGCCCCGCTCCCGCCGCGGTCCGCCGCGCGGATCCGGTCGCTGTCGGCGTCGCTGGTCGCAGTGACGGCCGTGCTGATCGTCGTGGGCACGCTCGCCACCGGTTCCGGACCGCACGCGGGTGACTCCTCCGACGTTCCGCGCATGCCCTTCAACTGGACGGCCGTGACGGTAGTCCACGGCGTACTGGCCGTGGCGGTCCTGGTCCTGGCCGGAGTGCTGCTGTCCGCGCTGTCCCGGGACGGCTTCGGTGCCGCGCGCCGCAAGGCCGGCGTCTTCCTCGCCGTGCTCCTGGGCCAGGGCGTCGTGGGGCTCGTGCAGTCACTGACGGCCCTGCCCTCGCTCGTCGTGATGCTCCACCTGCTGGGCTCGGCGCTCGTGTGGACGGGAGTACTTCAGGTGCACTTCACGGTCAAGAGGGCCTCTTTCGGTCATTCCGGTCCGCCGGGCGGCGCACCGCTGCCGCGTGCGCGGGGCGCCGCTACGCACGCCTGATCCACCCGGGGACCAGTGTATCTGCCATGTACTCGACAATTGGACTTCAAGATTCCGTTTCCGTTCGCGCCTCGGCTTCCGGCCACCACGGGCGACGGCATCGAAAAAACGTTCTCGCAAATCCCCGCCACCGCTTGTTAGGTTGAAAATCAATCGAGCGGAAGGGGGTGACACAAATGAACGACCACGAGGTCCTCGAGTACGAGGCGCCCGAAATGCTGCCCATCGGCGAGTTCTCCGAGCTCACGATGTGGTACGGCTGGGCCAGCAACGACGGTGAGGGCACGGCGATCATCTGATCACCGCGCGCAAATTCAGTTGGCTAGGGGGATTCCTTGAGTGCGTCATGGTTCATCGCTTTCCCGGAGAACGTCGATGACGCATTTCCGGTCCCCACCGGGCCGCCTGATAACACCGAAGTGCTGACGTACGCCTCGGGCCGGACATGGGTGGTCGCGGACCGCTCCCATTCCCGCCTGATTGCCGCGGAAGCCGGCGCCAGACGCCTCGCGCTGTTCGGCGAGACGAGCATCGACGCGGGGTGTCTGGCCCGCCTGCTGGCGCAGCACGACCGCGCCGCCGACCTGATGGCCGCCGCGCACGAAATCCCAGGCAGCTTCCACATCCTCCACACCGACGGCCGCTCCACCCACATCCAGGGCAGCGCCTCGGGCCTGCGCCAGGTGTTCTACACCCGTCGGCAGGACGGCTCGTACGCCGCATCCGACTCGGCCGAACCACTGGCCCGGCTGAGCGGTGCCACGCCGCGCATCGAGATGGTCGCCTGGGGGATGCTGCACCCGGGATTCGACTACGGACTGACCCACGGCACCTACTGGCACGGGGTCCACCGGCTCCCCGCCGACCAGCGGCTGCACATGACCGCCGACCGGGTCGAGTCCAGCACCTGGTGGCATCCCCCGGCGCCGGAGCTGTCCGTCGCCGACGGCGCACCCAGGTTACGGGCCGCCTTGGAGGAGGCGGTGGCCGTCCGGCTCGCCACGGCGCGCGGCCTCTCGGCGGACCTGTCGGGCGGAATGGACTCCACGTCCCTCTGCTTCCTCCTGGCCGGCCAGGGCGCCCGGTTCCAGTCCTTCGTCGAGCAGACCGTCGATCCCAACCACGACGACGCCCACTGGGCACAGATCGCCGCCCGGGAGATCGACCGACCCCTGACGGTCCTCGGCCCCGAGGACGTCCCGGGTCCGTACGACGGCATCTGGGAACCGGTCCGGGGACTCGTCCAGGACGTCCCCTACGGACTGGGCGAGCCGTACACCCTCATCCGGAACCGGGCGCGGAAGACCGCGATGTCCAGGATCTTCGCCGCCACCGGCTCCGACGTGCACATCGGCGGATTCGGCGGGGACGAACTGTTCACCATCGCGCCGTCGTACTTCGGCGACCTCTACGCACGCGCACCCCTGCGGGCGGTACGCGGCATCCGCGACCTGGCCCGGCTGAGGCGCTGGAGCCTGCCCTCCGTCCTGCGCGCGCTCGCCCGGCAACAGACGTACCAGGGCTGGTTCGAGGAACAGCTGGGCAGTCTGCACCTGCCCCGGCCGGACGTCCTGGGCCCCGGCCTGAGCTGGGGCCCGCAGGTCCGCGTGACCCCGTGGTCGACACCCGCCAACGTCGAGGCCGTCCGCGCGGTCGCTGCCGCCGGCGATGGCGGCCGGACACCGCAGGCGGACTCCCGCTCGGTGCACACCAGCATCGCGGGACACCGCATCGGCGGACAACGGCTCGGTCCGCTGCGCGCGCTGATGGAGCACCAGGGGATCACCCTGTCACTGCCGTACATGGACGACGCGGTACTGGAGGCCGCCCTGTCGGTCTCGCGGGCCGAGGCCCTGCCGGGCACGGGGTTCAAGCCGGTCCTGAAGGCCGCCATGCGGGTGGACGCGACGCCGGACTCCCGCGCGGGCGCGCTCTCCCGCTCCACCAAGGGCGAGTTCAGCATGTCGGTGCACCGCGGCCTGGCCCGCAACCGCCGCTCGCTCCTCGGCCTGTTCGAGGACTCGCTGCTCGCCGAGCACGGCCTGGTGGACATCGACCGGCTGCGCGCCACCCTGCGGGACACGATGCGCCCCGAGTACGAGACCAATGCGCTGGAGCTGACCATCGCCGCCGAGGCCTGGATGCAGGCCGTCGCGGCGGCCCCGGCCCCGGCGCCCGAACTCCCCCTCACGAACCGACGACTGGCCTCACCATGCTGAAGATCTCCCCTCACGTCGTACTCACCAGGACCGAGGACGCCGCGGTTCTCCTGGACAAGAAGTCCGGCACGTACTTCCGTATCAATCCCATGGGGACGGCGGTGTTCGAGATGCTCGCCGCCGGACGCACCCAGGACGAGGTCGTGAACGAGCTGTCCGCACGCCACCCGGCGGCCGCCGACCGGATACCGGGCGACGTCGCGAAGCTGATCGACACCATGCGGCGCGCCAGGGTGCTGGTGTGACGTGACACTGCCCATGACCCTGGAGCCACGCGCCCGGCTGCCCCTGCGCCGGCGGCCCCTGCCGATGCTGGCCGTTGTGGCGAGCCGCCTCCTGACCCGGCTGAGCCCGCACGCGTTGGAGCGGGTGCTGCGCCGGGCCAGCGGCGGCGCCCGCCCTGCCACCCACGCCGAGGCACTGGCCGCGCGCAGCGACGTCGTCTCCGTCAGCCGTCGCGCCGCCGGACCGTACTGCCTGGAACGCTCGATCGCCGCGGCCCTGCTGGCCCGACTGCGCGGCAGCTGGCCCGACTGGGTCTCCGGCGTCAGCCTGATGCCGTTCGCCGCGCACGCGTGGATCGAGGTGGAGGGCCGGGCGGTCGGCGAGTCCATGCGGCTGGACGCCTTCCACAAGAACATCGTCGTCTCCCGCGCCCCCCGCACGGAGCGGAGCGGCGGGCGAGACGAGCACACCTCCGAGAGTTGAGACGGACGGACACCATGGACACCAAGCGCATAGTGGAGCAACTGGCGAGCCGGGGATACGCCCTGGTGCCCGGCTTCGTGACGGGCGAGGCCCTCGCGCGGGCGCAGGCCGCGATCGACACCTATTTCCCCGACCCGGAGGCGAGCGGGAGCACCCCCGAGGAGGTCAACGCCCTCAAGCACGCGGTCCCGTTCCCCTTCACCAGCAACGACCTGAACCGGCACGCGCTGGACCTCCGGGTCATCGACGTCGTCGAGGACCTGCTCGGCACCACCGACCTGCGGCTGACGAGCTCCTTCATCCAGGCCAAGTACGGCACGGCGTACGGAGAGAGCCGGGACCAGACCCTCCACAACGACGCCTGGGCGGCCAGCAGCCTGGTGCACCCGCGTGCGGACGGCGTCTACCAGCGCGTGTACGGCATCCTCTACCTCACCGACGTGACCGTGGACACCGCGCCCACCTACGTCGTCGACCGCGCCGCGCACCTCGGGCTTCCCCTGCTGACCGACGCGGGCAAGGGCTCGTACGACAAGGCGGAGTATCCCGGCCTGTACGAGCAGGAGCGGCCCGTCGAGGCCGGGGCCGGCTCGCTCCTGCTGTTCGTCGGCGACATCGTCCACCGGGGGTCGGCCTACAACGAACGGCTCGGACGGCGGCTCGCGCTCTTCTTCAACATGCACGGTGCGCAGGCCCGTTGGACGGACAAGCACCTGTGGTCGATGCGGCCGGCCCACCCGAACTGGGACACCCTGCACGAGCTCATGGTCGAACTGGACCCGCGCCAGCGCCACCTCCTGGGCTTCCCGCCCCCCGGGGACGACTACTGGACCGACGAGACGATCGGGCACCTGGAACGGATGTACCCCGGGATCGACTCCGAGCCCTACCTGCCGCCGAGCCCGGTTCAGGTCCCGGTTCAGGTCCCGGCGCCGGTCGCCCGGTGACGACGGAGCGGTCCGGGTACGCGGGACTGGCCGTCGACGGGCTGCGCTACCTCGGAGAGGTACTGGAACTGGGGCGCGGCTTCGACGCGGCGGCCGAGGAGTCCGTCTGCACCCTCTTCGAAGGATGGGGCCACCGGGTCTCGCGGGACGTCGACGGCGGCGGGACCAGGCAGGAGGCCGTGTCGACCGCCCCGTTCGAGTACTCGCTCGTGCTGCGGGAGGACCGCGTCGACGTACGGCTCTTCTTCCGGCCGCTTCCCGAACGGGGTCCCGCCACGGCGGACGGGAGCTGGGAGCGCGGCGGGCGGACGCTGGCCGAGCTGGAACGGCGGGGCGTCGCGCGTCTGGAGCGGGCCCGGGAGGTCGCCGATCTGTTCCGCCCGCGCAGCGAGCGGGCGGCGTTCGGGATGTGCCTGGCGGCTTCGGTCCGCGCCTCGGGCATCGCCCGCCCCAAGGTGTACTTCGACACGCTGGCGGCGGGCACCGAACAGAGCCGGGAGACGGTCGGGACGGCGCTCGTCCGGCTCGGCCAGGGCGGGGCGTGGAGCTGGCTGCGGCGCCACGACCCGCAGGGCATGGCGCACCTGATGCCGGCCTTCTTCGCGCTCGACGTGGACGAGTCCCCGCACGCCCGGATCAAGTTCTACACCACGGTCGCGGAACGCTCGACGGCCGAACTCGAGGCACGCCTGGCTCCTTTGGGCCGCGGTGCGGCGGCTGCCGCGGCCGGCTTGGTCGCGGACGCCGCCCCGCAGGGCGGGGCGGCGCTGGACACGCCGGGGGTGCGCCCGACCCTGTGCTGGAGCATGACCTCGCGCGGCGGGAAACGCCCGGACGACGCCACGCTGTACCTGCCGTTCAGCCTGTATGCCCCGCAGCAGCAGGAGACGCACAGCCGGCTGCGCAGCAGGCTCGACCCCGTGCTCCTGGCCCGGGTGGGGCGGCTGGTGGGTGACCACGCCGCGGCTGTGGACGGGCCGGCGAACCCGTTCCACTGGGCAGCGGCCAAGCTGCTCCACGGCGGAGGGGCCCTCACCCTCTACACCTCGGCCGCGGCGGTGGAGGCGGCCCGGACGGCCCGGACCCCGGCACGCCCCCGCCCGGACACGCTTCCGGTCGCGACGTAGCCCCGTCGGGCGAGGCCACCGGCGACGACACCTGCCCCTGGTCGTCGGCGCACGCCTCACGCCGGCCGCGCTGCCGCCCGCCGACGAGGACGTCAACGACTGGCACCTGCTCCCCGGGCACCTGCCGTTCCAGCCCTGGCCGGTCACATAAGCCTGCGCACGCCCCTGCCGCAGGACGGGGAAGTGTCCGTGGGAGGCCGCGGTGGGCGGTGTCGGCATCGTCCCGGTGCGCCGGGAACCCGGCGAGCGGGTGTCCGAGCGCGGGGCCTGCCGACCGCCCGCGGCCGGGCAGCGCGCGGGCCCCGCCGTATGTGAGGCGGGTGCCGGGCGCTCTGGCCTGCGTGGGGTGAATCGTCATTTAAGATTCAAGGCGGCCGCGGGGCTGCGGCTCGTCGCTGTGCGTGGCGACTGCGGAACGGCAGGCCGACCGGTCGAGGGGGGCGGCCCGTGCCAGAGCCCTGGTCCGGACGGGGACCACCACATGACGCTGATCACGAAGATCCCGGGGAGTCGCGTGACCACCGGCGTGCGTCTCAGTGGCGTGGGGCACCCAGCCCTCGCGCCCACGAACAGAAGACCGCCAGGGAGAAGTGAGGTATGCCAGTGATCTGCGTCGGAGGCATGATCGGCATCGGCAAGACGAGTGTGGCCGAACTGCTCGCCAAGGAACTGGGCAGCGAAGTCTTCTACGAGAGCGTGGAAGACAACCCGATCCTTCCGCTCTTCTACACGGCGAGCCCCGAGGAGATCCAGGCCAAGCGCTACCCCTTCCTGCTCCAGCTGTACTTCCTGCAGACGAGGTTCGCCTCGATCAAGGACGCGTACAAGCAGGGCGACAACGTCCTCGACCGGTCCATCTACGAGGACTGGTACTTCGCCAAGGTCAACCACGACCTGGGCCGGATCAGCTCCCTCGAGATGCAGGTGTACGAGGGGCTGCTCAACGAGATGATGCGCGAAATAGACGGCCTGCCGTACCGCAAGGCGCCCGACCTCATGGTCTATCTCAAGGCGGATTTCGAGACGGTGCTGCACCGCATCGGGCTGCGGGGTCGCAATTTCGAACAGGACGAGAGCCTCGTCGAGTACTACCGGACGCTGTGGTCCGGCTACGACGACTGGGTCCACAAGCACTACTCGGCCAGCGAAGTCCTCGTCGTCGACATGAACCACACGGACGTGGTGAACAACCCCGAGGACGCGGCCCGTGTGGCGCAGGAGGTCAAGGACGCCCTGGCGGCGGTCTCGCACCGAGTCTGAGCTCGCCGTGCGACCCCGGCCCGGGCTTCCACGATCCCGCTGCAGCGCTCTCGGCCACCTCGCCGGGCGGCAGGACGGGCCACTGCTCGTCGTCGGCCAGCCCGGTTCCGGCAAGTCGGCCTTGGCGCGCGAGCTCCTGGACGAATCGGTCCGGGCGATCCGTCGACGGTGGTGGTCGGGCACCTGTGCCACGCGGACGACGACGACACGCTCCTGGGGCGGGGCCTCGTCGAGGAGTTGGTTTCGGCGCCCTGATGCGCCAGGACGGGCACTTCGCCGAGTTGATGCGCGCGGAGCCCACGCTGTCGATGGACCGACCGTGACGGTCGGTTCCGCCGCGCCGGGCGCACGTCCGGGGGATCAACATCGAGTCCCTGTACCTCGGGCGGGAGTCGGCGCGCTCGGCCTTCAACCGCCTCGTGGACAGCAGGAGGCGCTCGGTGAGGAAGCCCTCCGGGTACAGGCCGCGTTCGCCGAGGCCGTGTGGGCAGGCGGTCAGGTGGACCGGGCCCGGGACGTTGTTGCGGGCATGAACCCTCCGGGAGGGGGACGCTTCGGATACCCCTTCGTGGAGAGCGGCGCGTTAGCCCTCAAGGTCGAGACACAGGCAGCCGCCGCCTGCGGATTCCTCGGCCCGGTCGCCGAGGGCCTGGGCGAACTTCCGTCCGACGCACCGCACTTGGCCTCCTTCATTGCCCTGCGCGCGCCCGAAACGCCGTACGGGCGCGAGCCGGACGACCTGCGCAGGATCGTCCTCGCTCTGGCCCCCTGCTGTAGGGGCGACGTCGACGCGGCACTCGGCCTGTGCGCCACACTCGTGGACGTCGCGCCGGAAGCCGCCGACACCGTCCACCGTAAGGTCCTGCCGCGAAGCTCGGGGACGGCCTTGCGGCAATCCCCGCTCCGGACGTTCGCGACCGGGCCCCGACGGGCGGCGGAGGCGGGCCGGCGGGACTCGGAGGAGAATGGGGAGCAGCTCACGGAGGGTCATGCTTCCCCTTGCCCCATGGGCCGGCCGCTCGCTGACCGCGGTGCTGTTGAGCACGGTGTTCGCGTGGGGCGTGCCCGTTGCTTCTCCTGCTGCCGCCCCGCCGGTCCGGGCCCCTGCAGCACGGTCCATCACGCTCGATCCGTCCCAGGGCGCGCCGGGGAGCAGGGTGGGGGTCCACGGCTACGGGTTCGACAACTGCACGAGGGCGGGCCTCGCGCCCGAGCCGCGTCCTGCCGAGGCCGCCGAGATCCGCGTCTCCTGGGAGGGCGCCGAAAATCCGAGCTTCGTCACGGCCGACGCCGACGGGGAGTTCGAGACGGCCGTCGCGGTTCCGTCCGATGCGACTCCGGGCAGTTACAAGGTCACCGCGCTCTGCACGGTCAACTCGAAGCTCAAGGCGACCGCCGACTTCCAAGTGACACCAGAGCCCGGGCCGACGTCCCTGACATTGGACCCGGCCGAGGGTGCCGTACGGACGTCGGTCGCCGTGACCGGCTCCGGGTTCGACGGCTGCACCGCGGACCGCGGCGAGGCGGGTACGGTCACGCTGACGTGGGACGGCAGTCCGCTCCCGGATGTCACGCCGGCGGAGATCACGGTGGACGGCGGCGCGTTCACGGCCGAGTTCGCCGTTCCGTCCGACGCAGACGCCACGGATCACACGGTCACCGCAACCTGCGCCGGGTACGAGCAGGTTTATGCCGGGCAGCGGTTCACGGTGACCGCTGCGCCCGGTCCGCAGCCGGAGGTGACGCTCGATCCCCCCTCGTTGCCGTTCGGTGGCGGGTCCGTGGCCGTATCCGGTTCGGGATTCGACTGCCCGGAGGTGGCGTTGTCGTGGGAGGGCGAGCAGTGGGGCACGGTGGCTCCCGCCGAGGACGGCACCTTCGACACCGGGTTCGACGTGACGCCCGATACGGGCGAGGCCTCGTACACCGTACGGGCCGAGTGCACGGATGACACGGGTGCGGGCGCCGAGGCGGCGTTCGCGGTGACCGGCGCCGGTCCGGTCCCACCCACCCCGACGCCTCCGACCCCGACCCCGACGCCGTCCACGCCGACCCCGACCCCGAGCCCCGAACCCGCCCCCGTCACGGTTCCCGTCGGCCTGCTGGTCGGTTCGGTCCTGCTCGGCGCGGCCCTGCTGGCCCTCGCGGGATCCGCATACCTCAGCCACCGCCACCGCGGGCCGCGCTGGGTCCACGACCACGTCAGCTCCCGGCTGCGACCCGCCCCCGCGGCGACGGACGTGGCCGAGCCCTCCGAGACCGGCCCGCCGACCCGCTCCGTACGGCTGGAACCGCACCCGGACCCGGGTGACCAGACGCTGAAGGAGGAGGACTCATGACCACGGCCCCCGTCGTCGAGCCCCTCACCGTCCGGGACCTGCTGCTCGGCCCCCAGGGCCGGGGCTCCGAAGCACTCGCCGACTCCCTCCAGGCCCACGGTGCGGTGACGGGCCTCCTCCCGGGCGTGCACCGCCTGAACACCGCGGCCGAGCGGGCCGTGGGGCGCGAGCTGGCCAGCGTCGTCAACGGCTTCCTCGACCTCGACCTCGTCTCCCTGGTGGCTTCGGGCTGGTCCAAGCACGAAGCCCTCAAGGAGGCGGCGCGGAGCACGCGCCGGTATCCCGGCAGCGAGGAGGTCGTCGCCCTGGCCACCCACACCATCAGCTCCGCGCATCACCCGTCGGTGGACCTCCTCGTGGACGGCGCGCCGGCCGCCACCGTCCTCGTGAACCTCAGCGTCCTCTTCCGGATCAGCGGACTCGTCGGGGTCGTCCGCGAAGGCCTGCTCGTCGCCGTCCGCAGCGGGCAGTGCGCGGTGGAGGGCAAGCTCGCGGTGCGGGACGTCGTGGTCGCCTCTCGCGAGGGGCGGCTGGACCTCCCCGCCGCGCTGCGCCTGCGCGAGCCGATCGATCTGCTGCGGCACCGGCCGCCGCTCCCGCCCACGGCACCGCCCCCGCCGCCACTCGGTCCACCCCCGCCACCACTTCCGCCGGTTCATTGGGGGCGCAGGTAGACCCCGGGCCGCTTCACGCTGCCCAAGGCGAGGCCCGGCGGCCGGCGCCGTGCGCGGTGGACGGGTGGGCGCGCGAAGACGCCCGGCCGGGAGGTCCCGGCCGGGCGTCTTCGTGTGTCTGCTGTCCGCTGGTGGCT
>NZ_JNZY01000036.1 GCF_000717655.1 Streptomyces katrae | reverse complement strand
CGGCGGGGGTGGGGGCGGGAGGGGGCGGTCAGGGTCGTGGGGTGGGCGTCGGGGTGGTGGGGCTGCGAGTCGGGCATCGCGGGTCCTTGCGGGTCAGTGGAGCCGGCAGGCTGCGGCGGCGGCGGGGACGGCATCGGCCAGGCGCTCGAGCACGGCGGCGGCCTGTTCGTCGGTGAGGGTCAGCGGAGGCAGGAGGCGGACGACGCTGGAGTGGCGGCCGCCGAGTTCGACGATCAGCCCGCGGTTCAGGCACTCCTGGCGGACCGCCGCGGCGAGGGCCTGCGCTGCGGCCCCCGTGTCCGGGTCGACGAGTTCGAGGCCGATCATCAGACCGCGGCCGCGGACGTCCCCGATGCAGGGGTGGTCGGAGGCCAGGCCGCGCAAGGCGGTCAGCATCCGCTCGCCCAAGACCCCGGCGCGCTCGGCGAGACGGTTCTCGCGTACGTACGCCAGGGTTGCGGCCCCGGCCGCCATGGCCAGCTGGTTGCCGCGGAACGTTCCGGCATGTGCCCCGGGGGCCCACGCGTCCAGGCCCGACCGGTACACGATCACCGCCAGCGGGAGGCTGCCGCCGATCGCCTTGGACAGGACCATCACGTCCGGCACCACCCCGGCATGGTCGACGCCCCAGAAGGCGCCGGTCCGGCCCACGCCCGTCTGCACCTCGTCGGCGATCAGCGGGATCCCCCGGGCCTCGGTGATCTCGCGCATCCGGCGCAGCCACGCGTCCGGGGCCGGGAAGACCCCACCCTCGCCCTGCACCGGCTCCACGATCATCGCGGCGGGCGTCGGCACCCCGCCCTTGGGGTCGTCCAGCAGGCTCTCCGTCCAACGGGCCCCGAGCCGGGCGCCCTCGGGGCCGCCGACCCCGAACGGGCAGCGGAAGTCCTGCGGGAACGGCAGCCGGGTCACCCGAACGTCCGGGGCTCCGCCCGACGCGCCCAGGGCCCCGGCGGTCATCCCGTGGTAGGCCCCGGTGAACGCGAGCAGCCCCGCGCGCCCGGTGGCGGTGCGGACCAGTTTGAGCGCGGCCTCCACGGCATCGGTACCGGCGGGCCCGCAGAACTGAACGCGGGCGTCGGCCGCCAGGGCCGGCGGGAGGCAGGCGAACAGCTCGGTGGTGAAAGCGTCCTTGACCGGGGTCGCGAGGTCCAGGACGTGCAGCGGCGCTCCGGAGTCGAGGACGCCCCGGACGGCTTCGAGCACCACCGGGTGGTTGTGCCCCAGCGCGAGGGTGCCGGCCCCGGAGAGGCAGTCCAGGTAGCGCCGCCCGTCCGCGCCCTCGATCGTCAGGCCCCGGGCGCGCACCGGGACGATGGGCAGCGAGCGCGCGTACGTCCGGGCGGCGGACTCCCGCAACGCCTGCCGGCGCAGGATGCCCTCCACCGCGGCCGGCCCGCCGGGCGCCGCCGGCTCCGCTCCCCGGCTCCCCTGCGGCGGCACCTGCGCGGCGGCCGCGCCCTGCTCGGTCAAAGCCACGAGTGTCGGACCTCCCGCACGGACTGCTCCACCGGATTGCGCCTCGAACATGAACGCTGCTCCCCCATCCCCCGTACGTACCAACGACGGTGGCGGCGGCGGATCACGGGTGGGCCCAAGATCCTTGTCCGCTCGGACTTCGGGGTGCCCGTCCAGGACGGAACCGCGGCCCCGGCCTGTGCCGTCCCCAACGGCAGCGGCATAGTGGGGTGCTGCACTCGGCGGCACGCACCTCGCGTGCCCCGTGCACCTCAACTGCACCGCGTCTCACGCCCAGAATTCACCAGGGGGATTCACGACATGCGACCGAACCGACCGGTCACCGCGATCCTGTGCGCGGCGGCACTCGCCATGACCGCCGCGGCCTGCGGACCCGGCGACGGGGAGGCCGGCGGCGACGCCAAGCCGACCGTGGCGGCGAGCCTCCCGTCCGGAGCCGACGGGATCAAGATCCCGGACCAGCTCAAGGACAAGCTCAAGCAGCACGGCATCGACCTGGAGAAGTGGAAGGGGGGTGCGTGGAAGAACTGGAAGCAGGAGGACTGGCTCCGCGAGGCGGGCGACTACATCAACCCGATCATCGAGGACCTCTGGGACCCGGACCGGATGCGTGAGGCGGACAAGACCCCGCAGCCCCCGGCCGTCGACCAGGACGCCGGCAAGGACCAGGGCGTCACCGATCCGACCCCGGCGCCGGTGCAGGCCAAGGCCGCCAGCACGCCGTACCACACGAGCGTTCCGGTCTCCGGCAAGGTCTTCTTCGACGGTCCCGAGGGCTCCATGGTCTGCTCGGCGACCGTGGTCAAGGACCCGGCCCACCCCGGCAAGTCCAACATGGTCTGGACGGCCGGCCACTGCGTGCACGCGGGCAAGTCCGGCGGCTGGTACCGCAACATCGCCTTCGTCCCGTCGTACAACAACGCGGGCAAGCCGGCGGCGCAGCTCAAGGGCGCCCCGCGCGAGCAGGTGGCCCCGTACGGCGTGTGGTGGAGCGACTGGGCGCAGACCTCGGACCAATGGATCGCAAACGGCGGTCCGACCGGTGGCGCAGGTGCCCCGTACGACTTCGCGGTGCTGCACGTGACCCCGGAGAAGAGCACCGGGAAGTCCCTGGAGGAGACGGTCGGTTCGGCGCTCCCGGTGGAGTTCAACGCCCCGGCGGTGCCGAAGGTCGCGAGCATCACGGCGACGGGCTACCCGGCGGCGGCCCCGTTCGACGGCCAGCGGGCCTTCCAGTGCACGGACAAGCCGGGCCGGCTGTCGCTGGCCGCGAGCGCCCCGGTGATGTACCGCATCGGCTGCACGATGACCGGCGGCTCCTCCGGCGGCGGCTGGGTGGCCCCGGGCAGTGACGGCAAGCCGGCGCTGGTGTCGAACACCTCGATCGGCCCCGCCAAGGCGGGCTGGCTGGCCGGACCGCGGCTGGGCCCGGAGGCCAAGGGGATCTTCGACGCCGTGAGCGCCAAGTTCAAGTAGTCCCCGCCCGCGTACCCGCGTGAAGAACCTGAAGAAACCGAGGGCCCCCTGCATCGCAGGGGGCCCTCGGTTCGTTCGTGCCGCGTACGTGTTACCGCTTCGCCGGTACGTACGGCGCCAGGTCCGCCGCCAGTTCCTGGTGGACCCGCACCTTGAGCAGGGTGCCCTCCGGGGTGTGCTCCTCGGAGATCACCTCGCCCTCGGCGTGGGCCCGGGCGACCAGTGAGCCGCGGGTGTACGGCACCAGGGCCTCCACCTCGACCTCGGGCCGGGGCAGTTCGGAGTCGATGAGCCCGAGGAGCTCCTCGATGCCCTGCCCCGTGCGCGCCGAGACGGCGATGGAGTGCCGTTCGATCCGCAGCAGCCGCTGCAGTACGAGCGGATCCGCGGCGTCGGCCTTGTTGATCACCACGATCTCGGGCACGTTGACCGCGCCGACGTCGCGGATGACCTCGCGCACCGCCGCCAGCTGCTCCTCCGGCGCCGGGTGCGAGCCGTCCACGATGTGCAGGATGAGGTCGGAGTCGCCGACCTCCTCCATCGTGGAGCGGAACGCCTCGACCAGGTGGTGGGGCAGGTGCCGGACGAAGCCGACCGTGTCGGCCAGGGTGTAGATCCGGCCGCTGGGGGTCTCGGCCCGGCGCACGGTCGGGTCGAGGGTGGCGAACAGCGCGTTCTCCACCAGCACGCCCGCGCCCGTGAGGCGGTTGAGCAGCGAGGACTTGCCGGCGTTGGTGTAGCCGGCGATGGCGACCGAGGGCACCTTGTTGCGGCGCCGTTCCTGCCGCTTGATGTCGCGGCCGGTCTTCATGTCCGCGATCTCCCGGCGCATCTTCGCCATCTTCTCGCGGATCCGGCGCCGGTCCGTCTCGATCTTGGTCTCACCGGGGCCTCGGGTGGCCATGCCGCCACCGCCGCCGCCACCCATCTGCCGGGACAGCGACGCACCCCAGCCGCGCAGGCGCGGCAGCATGTACTGCATCTGCGCGAGGGCGACCTGCGCCTTGCCCTCTCGGGACTTGGCGTGCTGGGCGAAGATGTCGAGGATCAGGGCGGTCCGGTCGACGACCTTGACCTTGACGACGTCCTCGAGGGCGATGAGCTGGCCGGGGCTGAGCTCACCGTCGCAGACGACGGTGTCGGCTCCGCTCTCGAGCACGATGTCGCGCAGCTCGCGGGCCTTGCCCGAGCCGATGAAGGTGGCCGGGTCCGGCTTGTCACGGCGCTGGATCACTCCGTCGAGGACGAGCGCGCCCGCCGTCTCGGCGAGGGCGGCGAGCTCCGCGAGGGAGTTCTCGGCGTCCTGCACCGTGCCGGAGGTCCATACGCCCACCAGCACGACGCGCTCGAGGCGCAGCTGCCGGTACTCGACCTCGGTGACGTCTTCGAGCTCGGTGGAGAGGCCGGCCACGCGGCGCAGCGCGGCGCGCTCGGAGCGCTCGAACTGCTCGCCGTCCCGGTCTCCGTCGACCTCGTGGCTCCAGGCGACGTCCTCTTCCATCAGGGCGTCGGCCCGAAGGCTCTCGGTGAAGCTCTGCGAGTCCGGCACGTCCCGTGCGTCCCGCGCGTCCTGGGAAGGGGAAGAAGAGGAGGTCATTGGATCCTTACGTCGATATCGAATGGGGCCGTGGCCACGCGTGACCGCAACTCTCACACTGTCATGTCCAACGTGTCACATCGCCGGGAGATTCCCCCCTGGCGTGCGGCCCTGTCGATGGTGACATGCCCGTTCCCCGCCGGTCACACCCTTTTCGGGCCGCCCCACTCCGGGTGGCCCGGCATCGCCGGGGTCGTCTTCCCGTACAGCCACGGCTTGAGGAAGGGTTCCAGATCCCGTCCGGCCACGTCCGAGGCCAGACGTACGAAGTCGTCGGTGCCGGCGATCCCGTCCTGGTGCTCCGCCACCCAGCGGCGCTCCAGCCGGTCGAAGGCCTTCGCGCCGATCTCCTGCCGCAGGGCGTACAGGATCAGCGCGGCCCCGTCGTAGACCACCGGCCGGAACAGCCCGATCTTCTCGCCGGGGGCGGCGGGCTTCGGTGCGGCCGGGGGCCCGCCGGCCGCCCGCCACTGGTCGGAGCGCTGGTACGCCTCGCGCATGCGCCGCTCCAGGGAGTATTTGCCGAGGCCGTCGGCGTACAGGGCCTCGTACCAGGTGGCGTGCCCCTCGTTGAGCCACAGGTCGGACCAGGTCCGCGGGGTGACGCTGTCGCCGAACCACTGGTGGGCGAGCTCGTGGACCATGACGGCCTCCACGTACCACTCGGGGTAGCCCGCTCCCGAGAACAGGCCGTTCTCGAAGAGCGAGAGGGTCTGCGTCTCCAGCTCGAATCCGGTCTTCGCGCGGGCGATGAGTACGCCGTAGTTCTCGAAGGGGTAGCGGCCGACGCGCTGCTCCATCCACCGGACGTGCCCGGCGGTCTTCGTCAGCCAGGGCTCCAGCCGCTGCCGGTCCGCGGCGGGGACCACGTGGCGCAGCGGGAGCCCGTGCGGACCGGTGCCCGCCACCACGGCCGAGTCGCCGATGGAGACCTGCGCGAGCTCGGTGGCCATCGGGTGCAGGGTCCGGTACGTCCAGGTGGTCGAGCCTGCGGCCCGGGGGGCCGGGAGGGCGCCCGCCACCCCGTTGGCGACGGCGGTGAGACCGGCGGGGGCGGTGATCCGGAAGGTGAAGTACGCCTTGTCCGCCGGGTGGTCGTTGCACGGGAAGACGCGGTGGGCGGCGTCGGCCTGGTTGGCCATGGCCAGGCCGTCGTCGGTGGGCACCCAGCCCCCGTCGGCGATGCCGCGCGGATCGCTGGTGTGCCGGATCGCGATGTGCAGCGGCACGTTGGCCGCGACGGGGCTCGCCGGGGTGAGCACGAGGTCCTCCCCGGCGCTCTCGAAGTGCGCCGGCTCGCCGTTGACCTCGGCGGACGCCACCGTTCCGTGGGTGAAGTCCAGGTTGATCCGCTCCAGCGGCTCCAGGGCGCGGGCGTCGATGACGGTGACCGCGTCGAGCGGGCTCTTGTTGTCCTTGTACGTGAAGGACAGGTCGTACGAGAGGACGTCGTACCCGGGGTTCCCGAGCTGCGGGAACAGCGTGTCGCCGATGCCCAGCGGCTTCGGCGGGGGCAGCACGGCGGCGACGAGGGTGAGGGAGGCCGCGGCGAGCAGGGCGGCGCGCAGGCGCGGGGAGGAGAGCTGCATCCCCCACCGCTTACCAGCGCCCGCCGCCCGCCCGGGTACGACGCGCGACGGTTCCACCCGAACGGGACCTTCCGGCGACGACGCGGCCTAGCTAGGCCCGGGCTCGGCCTCGGTCGGGCCCCTAGGCCCGGCGTACGTCGTAGACGCCCGGTACGTCGCGCATCGCCCGCATCAGGGCCGGCAGCCCGGTCGCGTCGGGCAGCTGCAGGGTGTACGTGTGCCGCACGCGCTGCTCGACCGGCGGTTCCACGGTCGCGGAGACCACCTCGACCCCTTGGCGGGCGATGGCCTCGGTCAGGTCGGCCAGCAGATGCGGGCGGCCGAACGATTCGGCGAGCAGCGTGACCCGGCAGTCCGCCGTGGCCCGCCAGTGCACCGCGACGGAGGTCCGCCCCAGCGCGCGCATCTGGGCCACCGCCGCGCAGTGGATGCGGTGGACGGTGACGGCCCCGCCCCGTACGACGAACCCGGCCACGGCGTCCGGCGGTACGGGCGTGCAGCAGCCGGCCAGCCGCACGGTGGCGTCCGGCAGGTCGGCGACCGCGTTCCCGCCGCCGCCGCGGGCGCCGACCACGGACAGCGGCGCCCGGGCGGGCGCGGTGGTGGGTTTCACCGAGTCGGGATGCGCCTGGAGCCAGCGGCTGATGGCGATCCGGGCGGCCGGGGTCCTGGCGTGCTCCAGCCAGTCGGCGGCGGGACCCGAGGAGGCGTCCTGGGCGAGCAGCAGCTGGACGGTGTCCCCGTCGGACAGCCGGGAGGCCAGGGAGGTGAGGCGCCCGTTGACCCGGGCGCCGATACAGCCGTGGGCCGCCTCGCCGTGCTGCGCGTAGGCGGCGTCGATACAGCTGGCCCCGGCGGGCAGGCTGATCGTGCCGGGGGCGCCGCCGTCGGCGCGGAACACGGTGATCTCCCGGTCCTGTGCCAGCTCGGCGCGCAGCACGCTCCAGAAGGTGTCGGGGTCGGGCGCGGACTGCTGCCAGTCGAGGAGGCGCGACAGCCAGCCGGGCCGCGTCGGATCGACCCGCTCCTCGTCGCAGTCGGCGGCGTCGGCCGGAGAGCCGGACTCCGCCGCGGCGGCGGCCTCCGCGGCGGCGTGGGCGTACGGATTGCCGAGGGCGACCACGCCGGCCTCGGCGACCCGGTGCATCTGACGGGTGCGGACGATGACTTCGGCGACGAACCCCTCGGGCGTCGCGACGGCGGTGTGCAGCGACTGGTAGAGGTTGAACTTTGGGGCGGCGACGAAGTCCTTGAACTCCGAGACGACCGGGGTGAAACAGGTGTGCAGCTCGCCCAGCACGGCGTAGCAGTCGGCGTTCTCGCCGACGAGCACGAGGATGCGGCCGAAGTCGGAGCCGCGCAGCTCGCCGCGCTTGAGGGCGATCCGGTGGACGGAGACGAAGTGCCGGGGCCGGACCTGCACCTCGGCGGCGATGCCGGCGTCGCGCAGGACGGCCTTGACGGAGTCGGCGATGGCGGGCAGCGGGTCGCGTTCCCCGGCGTGGGCCGCGATGAGCGCGCGGGTGTTCTCGTACTCCTCGGGGTGCAGGATCGCGAAGACGAGGTCTTCCAGCTCGGTCTTGAGGGCCTGGACGCCGAGCCGTTCGGCGAGCGGGATGAGGACGTCGCGGGTGACTTTGGCGATGCGCGCCTGTTTCTCGGGGCGCATCACGCCGAGGGTGCGCATGTTGTGCAGCCGGTCGGCGAGTTTGATGGACATGACGCGGACGTCGTTGCCGGTGGCGACGAGCATCTTGCGGAACGTCTCGGGCTCGGCGGCCGCCCCGTAGTCGATCTTCTCGACCTTGGTGACGCCGTCGACGATGAAGCAGACCTCGTCGCCGAATTCGGCGCGGACCTGATCCAGGGTCACCTCGGTGTCCTCGACGGTGTCGTGGAGCAGAGAGGCCGTCAAGGTAGTGGTTTCGGCGCCGAGTTCGGCGAGGATCAGGGTCACGGCGAGCGGGTGTGTGATGTACGGCTCACCGCTTTTCCGCATCTGGCCGCGGTGCGAGGACTCCGCGAGCACGTACGCGCGGTGCAGGATGGACAGGTCCGCGTCCGGGTGGTGGGCGCGGTGCGCCTCGGCGACGTGGCCGATGGCATCGGGGAGCCGGTCTCGGGATGTGGGCCCGAGAAGGGCAGCGCGCCCGAGTCGTCGCAGGTCAAGGCGGGTCCGGCCCCGTCTGCGGAGTTCAGGGCGCGCGTCGGGTCGTGCTTCGGGGTTCGTGGCCTCTGCACTCATGGGCACCTCCGGCGGCTTCGACCGGCGGTGGTGGGCATGGGGTGAGCCCTCAGGGCCGGTGCCTGATGCTACCGACCCCACCACGTGGCGCAGTCCGCCTCTCGCTCAGCGTGAAACGGATCACCCATTAGAGGGAAGCTTCAGCCGAAAGCCGTTTCGGTGAGCCAGGCCGCGTCGAACTCGCCCGCGGCGACGATGACGGCGGGTCCCGTCATGTCGATCTGCCCGTCGGGGTGTTCGGTGATGGCGAGGGTGCCGCCGGGGAGGTCGACGGTGTACGTGACGGGCCGGCCGGTGACGGCCGGGTCGGCGCCGTCGCGGCGGATGGCGGCCACGGCGACGGCGCAGGCGCCGGTGCCGCAGGAGCGGGTCTCGCCGGAGCCTCGCTCGTGGACGCGCATGGCGACGTGCCGGGGGCCGCGGTCGACGACGAACTCCACGTTGACACCCGTCGGGTAGACCTCGGCGGGGCTGAACGGGGGCGGATCGAGCAGCTTTCCGGCGTGGTCCAGGCTTTCCACGAACGCGACGGCGTGCGGGTTCCCCATGTTGACGTTGCGGGCGGGCCAGGCGCGCTCGCCGACCGTCACCGTGACCTGTTCCTCCGGGAGGACGGCGCGGCCCATGGAGACCGTCACGTCGCCGCTCTTGTCGAGGTGCACCCGCTTGACGCCGCCGCGGGTGGCGACGGCGAGGTCGCCGGGCTCGACGTGGCCGGCGTACTGGAGGTAGCGGGCGAAGACGCGGACGCCGTTGCCGCACATCTCGGCGACGGAGCCGTCGCTGTTGCGGTAGTCCATGAACCACTCGGCCTCGTCGGCCAGGTGCGCCGCCTCCGGGTGCGCGGCGGACCGGACGACGTGCAGCACGCCGTCCGCGCCGATGCCGGCGCGCCGGTCGCAGAGCTTGGCGACGGCGGTCGCGGGCAGCTCGACGGCGTTGTCCGGGTCCGGGACGATCACGAAGTCGTTCTCGGTGCCGTGGCCCTTGAGGAAGGAGAGGCTCGTCTGCGTCACCCGCCCATCGTACCGAGCGGGGCTTTGGGCAGGTCGGCGGCATCCCGCGGGCACCGCAGCCCGGCGACCTAGCGCAGCCGTGCGACCCGGTACACGGCCAGCGCCACGAGTGCCAGCGCGACCATGGCGTACAGCCCGGCCATGCGCCAGTCGGGGCGGCGGCCGCTGCCCCGGGGCGGGAGCCCGGGCCAGGTGTAGCCCACGCGGCGCGCGGCCATCATGCCCCAGCCGCCGGCGCAGGAGCTGATGAGGAAGCCGAGCATGGCGACCACGGCTCCGCCGTCGCCGAACTCGAAGGCGAGCGGGAAGGCGAACATCAGGGACCCGGCCGCGGCCAGCATCACGATGGGGGCGATCTGCCAGATGCGCAGCCGGCGCTGCGGGCGCAGCTCGACCTCGAACTCGGGACCCGCGGCGGCCTCGGCCTCGGCGGTGTCCGGTGCGTCCGGGCCGTCGGGGGTCAGCCGTGCCGGGTCTGCGGGCAGCCCGAGGCCGTCGGGCTCGGGAGGCTCTCCCCCAGCTGCTGCTGGGAGGTGCCCGAGAAGCGTCGGGTCCGCTTCCCGCCTCGTCCCGTCCTGCCCGGTGTCGCGAGGGCCGGCCTCCATTGCCACGCGCCCTCCCCACTCGGACTTCGCACGCCGTCGTTCACCGCCGGTGACCGCACCTGCGGAATTTGATGATGGCATGGCTCAGGGCCCCGAACGGGCGCACGGGGCGTCCCGATGCCATCACGTGATCAGGCTGTAACCGCTCGTTCGACCAACGACTGCGCGAGTCCGACCAGTTCCCCCCGGTCGGCGACGGCGCCGCTGAGCCAGTGCACGCGGGGGTCCCGGCGGAACCAGGAGTCCTGCCGCCGGGCGAATCGCTTGGTGGCGCGGACGGTCTCGGCCCGGGCCTCGTCCTCGGTGCACTCGCCGGCGAGTGCGGCCAGCACCTGCTGGTAGCCGAGCGCCCTGGATGCGGTGACTCCGTCGCGCAGGCCCCGGGCCTCCAGCGCGCGCACCTCTTCGACCAGCCCGGCCTCCCACATGCGGTCCACGCGCAGGGCGATCCGCTCGTCGAGCTCCGGCCGGGCCACGTCGACGCCGATCTGCACGGTCTCGTACACCGACTCGTGGCCGGGCAGGTTGGCGGTGAACGGCTTCCCGGTGATCTCGATGACCTCCAGGGCGCGGACGATGCGGCGCCCGTTGCTGGGGAGGATCGCCTGGGCGGCGGCCGGGTCGGCGGCGGCGAGGCGGGCGTGCAGGGCGCCGGGGCCGCGCAGCGTGGCCTCCGCCTCCAGCCGGGCCCGGACCTCGGGGTCGGTGCCGGGGAACTCCATGGCGTCGAGGGCGCCGCGGACGTACAGGCCCGATCCGCCGACGAGGACCGGCGTACGGCCCTGGGCGAGCAGCTTGTCGATCTCGGCGCGGGCCAGGCGCTGGTACTCGGCGACGCTCGCGGTCTCCGTGACGTCCCAGATGTCGAGGAGGTGGTGCGGGACGCCGCCGCGCTCCTCCGTCGTCAGTTTGGCGGTGCCGATGTCCATCCCCCGGTACAGCTGCATGGAGTCGGCGTTGACGACTTCGCCGTCGAAACGGCGGGCCAGGGCTACGCCCAGATCGGACTTTCCGGCCGCGGTGGGACCGACGACGGCGATGACCCGCGGGGCGGGGGCTGCATTCCTCACCGCCCCAGTCTCGCAAACCCTGCAGCGTGCACCCGATCGAGTTACGTGACGGGCTGTCGGCGGGGTCGTTGCCCTGGCGAGGTTCCGCCGGGCGTACGCCCGGCGGAGGCCGGGCCGCACACGGCGGAACTTCACCCGCACGAGTAACGTTATAGGAGCAGACATGGGCGTTTTTGATCGGTTTTTTCGTCGTAAGGGTGAAGACGTAACCGCAGAGGTCGCGTCGGAGGACGTGACGACGGAGTCCGAGGCTGCGGTCGGCGAGACCGAGGCCGAGCCGGCCGCGACGGAGGCTTCTGCGGCGGAAGCCGTGGAGATTCCGAAGCAGCAGTCGGCGGAGGCCGCCGCGGACAGCGAGACCGGCGAGAGCGCCCGTACGTAGACACCGCCACTGGAAGGTGACCCATGGGCCTGCTGGACACGCTGAAGGCCAAGCTCGCACCGGCGAAGGAAAAGGTCGGCGACCTCGCCCAGCAGCACGAGGGCAGGATCGGCCAGAACCTCGACAAGATGGCGCAGGCCGTGGACTCCAAGACCAAGGGCAAGTACCACGGCAAGATCGAGACCGGTACGAGCAAGGCGAAGGACGCCCTGGGCAAGATCGCGCACAAGGACGCCCCCGGCGGGTCGACGCCGCCGGCGTCTTCCTGACGCGGTCAGTGGAAGGGGCGCGGGTTCGACCGGACCCGCGCCCCTTCTTCGTTCCGCCCGGTCAGGACCAGGCGGCGACGAAGTAGCCGACCCCGTACGGCGCGTCCTCGTACAGCAGCCGCCCGTCGAGGCCCGCGCCCTCGGCGGCGCCGGCCAGTACCTGCCAGGGGGCGCGGCCGGCGGCCTTGAGCTCGTACGCGAGCTCGGCGTCGAGGGCGGCGAGCGCGGCCACGTCGGCGGCGGCGAGCGCGCGGGCAGCGGCGGCGTCGAAGGCGGCGGCGCGGTCGTCGAGGTAACCGGGGGCCTTCAGGGTGCGGCAGGCGCTGCCGTCACCCATGACGAGGAGCGCGACGCGCTCTTCGCGCGCGGCGAGCCCCCGGCCGGCCTCCAGGCACCGGGTGGTCTCGAGCGGTTCCCCGACGCCGAGCCCCTCGACGGGGGCCGCGCCCCAGCGGGCATGCCGGAGCAGCCAGGCGCCGACGGCGAGGGAGGGCGGCAGCTGGCGGGGCCCCTCCTCCCCGTCCCCGAGTCGTACGCCGGCCTCGACCCCGAAGCCGCGGAAGCTGCCGCGGGCGCCCTGCGGGTAGGGGCCGCGGTGGTCCTCGTCGGCGGCTCCGATGACGACCAGGAGGTCGGGGCGGGAGGCGGCGAGCACCGCCAGCGCGTCGGAGCAGGCGGTACGGGCATCGCCGAGTTCGGCGGCGGCCCCCGCGGCGACCTCGGGCACGAGGAGCGGCGGGGCGGGGCAGACGGCGGCGGCAACGAGCATGATCCGCAGCCTAGCCCTCGCGGCCCGCATTGTGGCCCTGTCGGGCCACCGTCACCCCGCTGCGCCGGGCCCCGCAGGCCGGCCTCGCGCCGAACCCGCGGGGAGGGACGCGGTCAGGAAGACGACGGCACGGCGCAGCCCGACGTGGCCGCCGGGAGGGGGGCCGGGACGCCCAGGGTGGGGATGCCCAGCATGACGCCCTGGGGCTGCGCCGGCGCCGCATTGCGCTTCTCCCAGGCGTCGCCCGCCCGCGTACGGCGCACCGACTCCGTCGGGCCCTCCGCCAGGAGGTGGTGGGGAGCCGCGTACGTGATGTCGACGGTCACCACGTCACCGGGACGGACCTCCGCCTCCGGCTTCGTGAAGTGCACCAGGCGGTTGTCGGGGGCACGCCCCGACAGGCGGTGCGTCGTGCCGTCCTTGCGGCCCTCGCCCTCCGCGACCATGACCTCCAGCGTGCGGCCGACCTGCTTCTTGTTCTCCTCCCAGGAGATCTCCTCCTGCAGGGCGACCAGGCGCATGTAGCGCTCCTGGACGACCTCCTTCGGGATCTGCCCCTCCATGTCGGCCGCCGGGGTCCCGGGGCGCTTGGAGTACTGGAAGGTGAACGCGTTCGCGAAGCGCGCCTCGCGCACCGTGTGCATCGTCTGCTGGAAGTCCTCCTCCGTCTCACCGGGGAAGCCCACGATGATGTCGGTGGAGATCGCGGCGTGCGGAATGGCGGCGCGGACCTTCTCGATGATGCCGAGGAAGCGCTCCTGCCGGTACGAGCGGCGCATGGCGCGCAGGATGGTGTCCGAGCCGGACTGCAGCGGCATGTGCAGCTGCGGCATCACGTTCGGGGTCTCGGCCATCGCCGCGATCACGTCGTCCGTGAAGTCCCGCGGGTGCGGCGAGGTGAACCGGACCCGCTCCAGGCCCTCGATCTGGCCGCAGGCGCGCAGCAGCTTGCTGAACGCCTCGCGGTCGCCCAGGTCGGACCCGTACGCGTTGACGTTCTGCCCGAGCAGGGTGATCTCGGAGACGCCCTCGGCGACCAGGGCCTCCACCTCGGCGAGGATGTCGCCGGGACGGCGGTCCTCCTCCTTGCCGCGCAGCGCCGGGACGATGCAGAAGGTGCAGGTGTTGTTGCAGCCGACGGAGATCGAGACCCAGGCGGCGTACGCGGACTCGCGGCGGGTCGGCAGTGTGGAGGGGAACGCCTCCAGCGACTCGGCGATCTCGACCTGCGCCTCCTCCTGGATGCGGGCGCGCTCCAGCAGGACGGGCAGCTTGCCGATGTTGTGCGTGCCGAAGACCACGTCGACCCAGGGGGCCCGCTTGACGATCGTCTCGCGGTCCTTCTGCGCGAGGCAGCCGCCGACGGCGATCTGCATGCCGGGGCGCTTGGTCTTCATCGGGGCGAGCCGGCCGAGGTTGCCGTACAGCTTGTTGTCGGCGTTCTCGCGGACGGCGCAGGTGTTGAACACCACGACGTCGGCGTCGCCGTCGGAGCCCTCGGGCGCGCGCGTGTAGCCCGCGCCCTCCAGCAGACCGGACAGCCGCTCGGAGTCGTGCACGTTCATCTGGCACCCGTAGGTGCGCACCTCGTATGTTCCCTTGACGTCCACTGCCGTGCTCCGGTCGCTGCTGCTGGTCATGCAACAAGGGTAGGCGGTACCCGGAACCCCTCAGGCCCCCCGTGCAGCCGGCCCGCGGGCAGGCGGCGCCCGAAGAGGACGAGCAGCAGGTCCTGGGCTGCGCCGTGGACGGGGGCTCCGCTGCCGTGGGACCAGTCGAGGTCATCGGCGCACAGCCGGATGCCGGTCAGGTCGACTCCGAAGAACCGCAGGCCGCGCGGGGTGAGCGCGCAGAGCAGGGGCCGCAGCCGGTCCTCGGGGACGCGGCGCGGGTGCCCGAGGGCGACGGTGATGTCGAGGCCGTGGACCACGTCGTGGGCGAGCCCGGCGGTGGGGCCGCCCGCCGGGGGCTTCCACGGGTGGCCGGCGTTCTCGCGCAGCAGGGCCGAGAGCTCATGCGGGGTGAAGGCGGCGGCGTCGCGGCGGGCGGTGCGGTCGGTCATGCGGTGCAGGCTGCCGCGGGCCTTGGCGAACTCGGCGGCGAACCGGGGCAGGGAGTAGCGGAAGCCCATCGACATGTGCGCGGCGACCTCGCGGACCCGCCAGCCCGCGCAGAGGCTCGGGGCGTCCCACTGATCGGGCGTGAGGGCGTCGAGTACGTCGGCCAGTTCTCGGCGTTCGGCGGCGGTGGCCGCGGCGATGTCGGTCATGGGATCAGGGTGAGTGGACCGGTGGTCATAAGTCCAAGAGCGGGTGCTTCTGCGAACTAGAATCCGTGGTTATGGAACTGGGTCAGCTGCGGTATTTCGTGGCGGTGGTCGAGGAGGGCGGGTTCACCCGGGCCGGGGCCCGCCTGCACGTGTCCCAGCCGGGGGTGAGCGCGCAGATCGGGCAGCTGGAACGGGAGCTCGGGCTGCGACTGCTGGACCGGTCGGGGCGGCGGGTGACCCCGACGGAGGCGGGCGAGGCGGTGCTCTCGTACGCGCGGGCCGCGCTGGCGGCGGTGGAGGGCATCCGGCGGACGGCGGACGAGGTCCGCGGCCTGCTGCGGGGGCGCGTGTCGATCGGGCTGATCCCGGGTGCGGCCGGGGCCGTGATGGGCGGTTCCGACGTGGTCGGCGTGCTGGGCGACTTCCACGACGCGCACCCGCAGGTGGAGATCGCGCTGGCGGAGGACACGTCGGAGCGGATGCTGGCCGCGCTCCGGCAGGGCGGGCTGGACCTGGCGGTGGTCGGGCTCGGCGGGGAGCCGCCGGCCGGGATCTCCGTCCAGGTGGTGATCGACGAACCGCTGGTGGCCGCGGTCCGGTCCGACGACCCCCTCGTACGGGACAGCACGGACGGCGGGATTCCGCTGGCGGCGCTGCGCGGGCGGGCAGTGATCAGCCTGCCGCGCGGGACCGGGCTGCGCGGGGTGCTGGAGCGGGCCTGTGCGGAGGCCGGGTTCGCTCCGCGGGTGGACTTCGAGGCGGCGGCTCCCGGGGTGCTGGTGCGGCTCGCCGCGCGGGGGCTGGGGGTGGCGGTGGTGCCGGCCGGGGCGGAGTCGGGGGCCTCGCGGGGGCTGGTCGCGCTGCGCATCACCGAGCCGGCACTGCACGGCCGGGTCGCCCTGGCCTGGCCCGCGGACGGCCCGTCGGGCCCGGCGGCGCGCAAGCTGCTGGAACAGCTGCGGACCAGGTTCGCCCCGCCGGCCGCACCGGCCGCCGGCTCCGTGGGCCCGGGATCGGGCGGGCCGTGACAGGGCGGCGGGTCGGTGGCAGGATCGCGGCCATGGCTCACGTACCGTCCCGCATCCGCAGGCGCACCGCCCTGTGGGGGCTGGTGGCCGTACTCGGGGTGCTCGCGCTGCTCGCGTGGTGGCTGAAGCCCTTCGGCGAGCCGGAGCTGAAGGGGGGGCTGAGCATCAGCACGGGTGTCCGTACCGGCGTGTACCACCGCTACGGCCAGCTGCTGGAGCAGGCGCTCGCCCAGGACATGCCCGAGATGAAGGTGCGGCTGGAGCCCAGCCAGGGCTCGCAGGAGAACCTCCAGCGGCTGGCCTCCGGGGAGGCCGATTTCACCATCGCCACGGCCGACGCCGTCTCCAAGTACCGGGCCGACGGCAAGCCCGGCGCGGACCGGCTGCGCGGCGTCGCCCGGCTCTACGACGACTACGTGCAGCTCGTGGTGCCGGCCGGCTCGCCGGTGCAGTCGGCGCGGGACCTGAAGGGCAAGCGGGTCGCGATCGGCCAGCCGGGCTCGGGGGTGCGGCTGGTCTCGGAGCGGCTGCTGACGGCGGCCAAGCTGGATCCGGCGCGGGACATCACCCCGGTGTCCATCGGCATCGACACGATGCCGGCGGAGCTGGAGGCCGGCCGGATCGACGCGTTCTTCTGGTCCGGCGGCCTGCCGACCAACGCCGTGCGCGAGCTGTCGGACCGGTTCGACATCCGGCTCGTACAGCTCGGCGACCTGGTGGAGTCCCTCCAGGCGAGCGGGAGCCCGGCGCGGTACTACCGTGCGGCGGTGATGCCCCAGGACGCGTACACCCGGGCCCGGAACACCTCGGCGGTGGCGACCCTGGCCGTACCGAACCTGCTGGTCACCACCGAGGGCACGGACCCGGAGCTGACCGAGCAGTTCACGCGGACGGTGATCCTCAGCCGCGACCGGATCGGGCACGAGGTGCACGCGGCGCAGCTGGTGGACCTGCGCACGGCGATCTACACGGACCCGCTGGACCTGCACGAAGGGGCCCAGCGGTACTACCGCTCGGTCAAGCCGTAGGAGGACGAGCCGGAGGAGGGCGAGCCGGAAGGACGCTCGGGCGCGCTCACGCGGCCGGCAGCAGCATCAGCGCCGCCGCAGCCGCGCCGATCAGTCCGGCGTGGGTGCCCAGGGCCGCCGGGACCACCTGCAGGCCCCTCACGAACGAGAGCGTGGCGTAGCCCGCCAGGTGGGCCCGGATCGGCGCGAAGAGGGTGTCGCCCGAGGTGGCCACGCCCCCGCCGATGACCGCGATGTCCGTTTCGACGAGGGTCGCGGTGGCCGCGATGGCGGCGGCCAGGGCGCGGCCCGCGCGGTCGAAGGCGGCCACGGCGACGGGGTCCCCGGCCTCGGCGGCCACGGCCACACCCGCTGCGGTGGCGTCCCCGCCCGGGCTCGCCGGGGTCCAGCCCCGGCTCTTGGCCCACCGGGCGATGGCGGTGCCCGAGGCGATGGACTCCACGCAGCCGTGGCCCCCGCAGACGCACGGCTCACCGTCGAAGGCCACGCTGATGTGGCCGATGTGACCCGCATTGCCCGTGGGGCCGGGGTGGAGCTGGTTGTTCAGGATCAGCCCGCCGCCCACCCCGGTGGACACCACCATGCACAGGGCGTTCGCGTGCCCCCGGGCCGCGCCCAGCCAGTGCTCGGCGGCGGTCATCGCGGGCCCGTCGCCGACGAGGACGGTGGGAAGGGCCGCGCCGTGCCGGGCCAGTTCGGCTTCGACCCGGGCCAGGACGGGGAACTCCCGCCACGCCCCGATGTTGACCGGGCTCACGGTGCCGCGAGAGGCGTCCACGGGGCCCGCGCTGCCGATCCCGCAGCGGACCGCCGAGGGCCAGAGCGGGGATTCCGCGAGCGCGGCGACGACCTCGGCGACGGCGGCGAAGACCGCGTCGCCGTCCGCGCCCCGCGGGGTCGGGCGGCGGGTGGTGGCCGTCATCGTGCCGTCGGGGTGCACCAGGGCGCCGGCGATCTTCGTACCGCCGATGTCGATCGCTACCGTCAGGCCGGTGGCCGAGGCGGTGGCCCGCGGTGCGGGGAAGGCGGGGTGGGGACTCGTCACGGCAGCGGCTCCAGGAAGGGGTCGGATTCAGTATGCGGGCGGCGGCGGGGCCGTACTCTCCCGGGGCTCCAGCCGGGGCTGCTCGCTCTCGCGGGCCCGCAGCGGGCTCCCGGCGAGCACGGCGAGGAGCTCCTGCGCGGCGAGCCTGCCGAAGCCGGCGGTGTCGCGTACGAGGGCGGTGAGCCGGGGGTGGGTGACCCGGCACAGCGCGGAGTCGTCCCAGGCGACCATGGAGATCCGGCCGGGGACCGCGATGCCCAGCTCGGCGGCGACGGCGATGCCGGCCACCGCCATCACGTCGTTGTCGTAGACGAGCGCGGTCGGCGGTTCGGGCTCGGCGAGGACCCGGCGGGTGGCGGCCGCCCCCTCGGCGTCGGAGTAGTCGGTGACCACCGAGCGCACGTGCTCCGGGCCGAGGCCGCGCGCCCCGGCCTCCGCGCGCAGCGAGGCCATCCGGCGGGCGGTGTGGGCGAGGCCGGGGAGCCCGGCGATGTGGGTGATCCGGCGGTGGCCCAGCCCGTACAGGTGGTCCAGGACCTGGGCCATGGCCCGGGCGTCGTCGGCCCAGACGCAGGACAGGGGCCCGGGGCCGCTCCCGTCGCCCCGGCCGCGGGACAGGGGCCCGGCCCCGCTCCCGTCGGGCCCCGCCGGGGGCAACGGCCCGGTGCCGCCCGTTCCGCCGATCACGACCGCCGGGAGCCCGAGCTGCGCGAGGAGTTCCGGGCGCGGGTCGTCCGTACGCGGGTCGACGACGAGGACCCCGTCCACGCGCCGCTCGGCCCACCAGCGGCGGTAGACCGCGCATTCGGCGTCGATGCCGTCCACGACCTGGAAGAGCAGGGCGACCCGGCCGGCGGACAGCACCTCCTGGATGCCGGAGACCAGTTGGAGGAAGAAGGACTCGACGCCGAGGGTCTGCGCGGGCCGGGCGAGCACCAGTCCGACCGCGCCGGAGCGTTCGCCGGACAGGGCGCGGGCGGCGCTGTTGGGCTGCCAGCCGATTTCCTCGGCGACCCGGCGGATGCGGGCGCGGGTGTCCTGGGACACGCCGGGCCGGTCGTTGAGCGCGAAGGACACGGCGCTCTCGGACACCCCGGCCCGGCGGGCGATGTCCTTGATGGTGGGTCTGCGGGCCATGGCCTGCCTGCCTCTTCCTCATCCCTGGGGTACGTCGGGCACGCCGGATACGCGCACGGCGATGGCGGGACCGTACGCGATCCTGCCCTGGCAGGCGGCCTTGACCAGCATCCAGTACGTGCCCGGCACGGCTCCCGGCGGCGGCCGCAGCTCGAACTCCACCTCCGCCGGGCGGTCCGCGGGTACGTGCACGGGCCGGCCGGGGGGACCGGTGAACTGCCAGGTCCCGTACGGGGAGACGGCGTACGCCCGGCCCGTCAGCGGGCTCCGGATCCCGGTGGTGCCGATCCTGGCCCGTACGAGGGCACGTCCGCCGGGGGCCACATCCACCTCCGGATCGGGCGCCTCCACCCACAGCGCGGGAGGGACGTCCGGGCCGCCGGGCACGTCTACGGCGAGGACGTCCTCGAACTCCCCCGCCGGGGTGGCCGCGAGGACGCGGACCAGGTGGGTGCCGGGCCGGGCGCCGGCCGCGGGGGTCACGGTCAGCGGGAGCCGCTCGTAGCCGCCGGGCGGCAGTTCGACCGTGCGCCGGGTCCAGGAGGCCTGCCAGCCCCCGGGTGCCCGGACCTCCAGCCGGACGGGGCCGCCGGCCCCTTCGCCGTGCGCCGCGACCGTCACGGCGGCGTCGGCCGGGACGCCCGTGCAGGTCACCGCGTACGGGGCGTCGCCCATCGGCGCCGTTCCCGTGTTGTGGAGCCAGTACCGGCTGAACACTGGCTGGTGCGGCTCGCGTTCGCCCTGCCGCAGCGGCATGCCCGATGCGGTCGGCAGCAGCACCGTGGTCGTCGCCGCGCCACCGATCCCGCCGGGGAACGGGCCCCGGGGGCTGTCCAGCAGATCCGCCTCGGCGGCGGGGGCCGCGGGCCAGTGCAGCCGGACCTGCGCCGGGCGGCCGTGGGCCTCGTGGAGCCGGACCGCCAGAGCGCCCGAGCCGCCTGCCGCGCGCTTCAGCGCGTCGATCAGGACCCGGTCGGCGGGTTCGACGCCGAGCAGGGAACGGGCGGGCGGCTGCGGGCCGGCGTCCGGTAGGGCGGTGACCGCGGTCAGGGGCTTGTTGAACTCCCGGCCCCGGCGGACCAGATCGGTCTCTCGCCAGTCTCCGGTTCCCGCGACCAGCGCGTGCTCGAAGACGTGGGTCCAGTGCTGGAGCTGGAAGGAGCTGCCGTCCGGGGCCGTGCGCCGCGGCGGGTCCATCCACTCCCCCGCGGGACGGCCCGTGCAGGACCGCATCAGGCTGCCGTGCAGCCGGCCCTCGGTGTCGACGGCGAAGCCGGGCGTCCCCCTGACCAGGACCCCGACGGTCCGGCCGGCGTACGGGGCTTCGGGCGCGGGCTCGCCGGCCGGCGGGTCCACGGCTTCGAGCCGGCCCGACGCGGCGACGGCCGATGCGGCCTCCCCCGCCGGCCCGGCGATCACCAGGACCGGCAGGTCCCGGATGCCGGTCAGGTCGCAGCCGGGCCTCCAGAGTGCGCGGAGCCCGGCCCTGGGGGGTACCCAGACCTGCGCGTGTTCTCGTACGGCCTTCTCGTACGCGGGATCGGCCGCCGCCAGCACCGCCGCCGTGAAGGTGTTCCGCTCGGGGCCGCCGAGTGCGATGCGGAAGTCCGGGAGGCTGCTGTCCGCGGCGAGGTCTCCCCAGCGCGGGCCGCCCGGCCGGGTGGGGGTGGCGGTGACGCCGTACCGGGCGAGCGCGACGACCAACTCCCGCAGGCCGTCGGGGGTTCCCGCATCCGGGAGCACGATCTCGCCGGCCCCCACCGCCCGGCCCGGACCCCGGCCCGGACCGCGGCCACCGCCCACCACCAGCGGCGCCGAGAGCCCGAACCAGTTCAGACACGGGCTGTCCAGGGTCCACGGCGCCCGCGTGTGGTCGGCCCCCGCATCCACGCCGGGGAACGCGAACCCGCGCCCCACCACCGCGGCCGCCGTCTCCGCGACGGGCAGCGCCCCGGGCACGTCGGCCGGGATGCGCAGCCGCAGCAGCCGGTCGGCGCCGTGGAACTCGTGCACGGTGGTGGTCAGTTCGACGCGGTCGAGGCCGTCCCACAGGGTCGTGGTCCGGGTCCAGCGGACCGGGCCGGTGCGCCCGGAGGCCACGATCCGCGCCCCCAGCGGGCCCCGCTCCACGCGGCAGGAGTCGGCGGGCGCACTGCCCGAGCCGGTGCCCGGCCCCTTGGGCAGCAGGTGCCAGGGGCCCTCCCCGAAGAAGGGGTGCTGGTCGTGCTCCTCCTGGACGACGAGCTCGTCCACCTCCCCCGGCGTCAGCAGCTCGTCCCCCGTGCGCCGGTCCAGCAGCCGGGCGAGGCCGCCGCCGCGCGCGGGATCGGCCTCGGCCCGGAAGCAGGCGTTCTCGACGGCGAGGCCGGGCGCGGGCTCCCAGCCGCCGGAGACGGGCGACGGGGCGGCGGCGAGCCACCAGGTCCGGTGCCCCAGCGGCGGCACGTCGACGGCGAGGAAGGCCAGCTCCGCCCGGCCGCCGGCCACCGCTTCGAGGTGGACGGGCGTGCCGCCCCCCTCGGCGTCCAGGACGGTGATGCGCCGGGCGTCGTCCATGCCCGCACCCAGGCCCAGTTCCGCGAGGTCCACCGTCGTACGGACCAGGTCGGTTCGCGTCCAGGACACGGGGTTGTGGGCGGTCACGGCGAGGGCGCCCGGCCCGCGGGTGTCGGCCGCCCGGGTCAGCGCGCGCAGCGCCTCCTCCCGTACGGCGGCGGCCAGTTCGTGGGCCTCCCGCCAGGTCGGGAGCAGGTCCAGGTACACCTGGTCGGAGAACGTCCCGGTGACCGCGTCGTGGTGCGCGGCGTGCAGCAGGTGCCGCCAGGCCTTGGCGAGGGTCTGCTCCGGGTAGTCCAGCAGCCCTTCCGCGCAGGCCAGCGCGGCGAAGGTCTCGGCCTGTTCGAGCAGGTTCTCGGCAGCCCGGTGGGCCTGTTTCACATCGGCGTAGGTGACGTCCTTGCCGGTGTACACCGGGCCCATCTCCCGGGTCACCGGCAGCGGCCGCTCCCCGCGGGCGGCCAGTTCGGCGCGGACGGCCTCGAAGTGGGCGCGGGGGCCGGAGTGCTCCATGCGCGGCCAGCAGTAGCGGCGGTTCCAGGCGTGCTGCACCTCCAGGCCCCAGCGGTGCGGCCAGGAGAAGTCGGTGCCCATCGGGATCAGGACGTTGCGCGTCGCGGCGCCGGTCCGCAGCAGTTCGTAGAGCTCGAGCAGCTGCCCGGCGGCCGCCTCGGCGTCCGGGGCCATGTGGGAGGGCCAGCCGGCCGAGTAGTGCGCGGGCAGGTAGTGCAGCAGCAGCCCCCGGCCGTCGGGCGCGATCCACTCGTACTCGGCGGGCAGCTGCATCGCGGACGGGGCCCGGAGCGCGTCGCCCCAGGTGTCCTGCATCGGGCCCCAGTGGTGGTGCGGGCCGCGGGCGAGGACGGCGGAGTCTAGCCCGGCGCCGGCCATCAGGGACGGGAACGACGGGTCGTGGCCGAACACGTCGAGCTGCCAGGCGGTGCGCGGGTCGGCGCCGAAGGTGCCGCGGTGCAGGGCGAGTCCGTGGACGGCACTGCGGATGGTGCTCTCGGAGGAGGTGAGGTTGGTGGAGGGCTCGTTGTACGTGCCGCCGACGATCTCGACGCGGCCCTCGGCGATCAGGGCGCGCAGCTCGGCGCGGTCCTCGGGACGGCTGTCCCAGTACGGCTTGAGGTAGTCGACCTCGGAGAGCACGAAGCGGTACGCCGGGTCCTCGCGCGCCTGCTGGAGGTGGAGCGGGATCAGCGTGAAGGCGGGGACACCGGTGTACTCCCAGCCGCGCTCGGGCTCGCCGGGCCGCAGCGGGGCGTCCCACAGGGCGGTGTACGCGGCCTGGGTGTTCCACCACAGGGGGTCGTAGTGGAAGTGCGGGACGAGCCGGACGGTCCAGCCCGGCTCGGCGACGGCCAGGCCGAACGGCAGCTCGGCGAGCGGCCGCCCGTCGGGAGTGGCGACGCGGGCGGTGGCGGGCAGCAACGCCCCCGGAGCGGCGCCGCCGGTGCGGACGGCGACCTCGACGGTGGACTCCACCACCGGGCCGGTCCCGGCATCGGCGCTGTCCCGGGCGTCGGTGGTGTCCCAGGCGTCGGCGGTGTCGGCGCGCAGGATGCGCGGGTGCGGGGTGGTGACCCCGGGGCCGTGCACGGTGACGTACAGCGGGCCGGCCGGACGCTCCCTGCGGATCCGCACGCGGACCACCTGGGCAGGGCATTGCGCAGAACCGGTGAAGAGGGCCGGGGCGGCGACCTCGGTGACCGAAATACCGCTGTCCATTTCCGCACGCTTTCCTGTGTGAGAACTGAAACCGGCAGAACTAAACCGCATTAGCTCGATCAGCTTGGGAGGGCAGGAGCCCTTCTGTCAACGGGACTGAAGCGCATAAGTTCCCGTTTCAGAGGCCCTGTTGACTTAATCCTTGACACCCGGCAGGTTGTGCTCACCCGGCGCATTTCCGAGAACTCCAGGACGCCTTATGCACGACGAATCCGCCCCTCGTCCGCTCCGTTTCGGCGCCAACTACACCCCGTCCCGCGGCTGGTTCCACCACTGGCTCGACTTCGACCTCGACGAGGTCAGGGCCGACCTCGACTCGGTCGCCGCCCTCGGCCTGGACCACGTACGGGTCTTCCCGCTGTGGCCGGTGTTCCAGCCGAACCGGACGCTCATCCGGCCGCGCGCCGTCGAACAGCTCGTCGCGCTCGCCGATGCGGCCGCCGAGCGAGGGCTCGACGTCGGCGTGGACGGTCTGCAAGGTCACTTGTCGAGCTTCGACTTCCTGCCCGCGTGGACCGGCACCTGGCACCGGCGGAACGTCTTCACCGACCCGGACGTCGTCGCCGGGCAGGAGGAGTACCTGCGCACGCTGGCCGCAGCCCTCGCCGACCGGCCCAATTTCCTCGGCATGACCGTCGGCAACGAGATCAACCAGTTCTCCGACGCCCCGCATCCGGACCCGGACCGGATCACCCGCGAGGAGGCGGGGCGCTGGCTGGAGCGGATGCTCGCGGCCTGCGAGAAGGGCGCTCCGGGCCGGTTCCACCTGCACGCCGAGTACGACGCCGCCTGGTACCGGGACGGGCACCCGTTCACGGTCGCGCAGGCGGCCCGGCTGGGCGCGGCCACGGCCGTGCACTCGTGGGTGTTCAACGGCACCGCGCAGCGCCACGGCCGGACCGGTACGGCGACCGAGCAGCACGCCGCGTACCTGGTCGAGCTGTCGAAGGCCTGGGCGCTCGATCCGCACCGGCCGGTGTGGCTCCAGGAGGTCGGGGCGCCCGCGCCGCTGATCCCGGCGGAGCACGCGGCCGCCTTCACCGAGGCGACCGTGGCGAACGTGCTGGACTGCCCGGACCTGTGGGGCGTGACCTGGTGGTGCTCGCACGACGTGTCCCGGGAGCTCGCGGACTTCCCGGAACTGGAGTACGGGCTCGGCTTGTTCACCAACGACCGCAAGGCCAAGCCGGCCGGTGCCGCCGTCGCCCGGATCGCCGCGGAGTGGCGGGGCCGGGAGCACCGCCCGCCCGTCCGGTCCACGGCGCTGGCGGTGGACGTCGGCGGGCCGGAGGCCGCGCCGAGGCGCTCGGTGTGCGCCCCGGGCGGGACCTTCTTCGAGGCCTGGGCCGCGCTGACGGCCCAGGGGGTCCGCCCTGCGGTGGTCCTGGCGGAGCTCGCGGAGGATTCCGCCCATCTGTCCGCGCGCGGCATCACCGAGGTGCTGCGCGTGCCCGACGTCACCTGACGATCACCACGTCACCCGCCATCCGTCACCCGTCACCCGTCACCGAGGAGCCCCGCATGTCCGAGACCGGCAACGGCGCCGACCCTCGCACCGCCCGTTCCCTCCGTACGGCACACCCGGCACCCCCGGCACCTGCGACACGTCCTGCCCGTACGGCGCCGCCGACCCGGCGCGGGCTGCTCGCCGCCGGGGCCGGGGCAGGTGCCGCCGCGCTGCTCGGCTCGACCGGCGCGTCCACCACGGCGCAGGCCGCCGCAGCGACCGCACCGGGCACCCGGGCCGACGCCACACCGGCCCCGGCCGACCTGGCCCCGTACGCCTCCTACTGGTTCCCCGACTCGCTCCCCCAGGGCTCCCCCGGCCCGGGCATCACCTGGCGCTCGCTGAAGCAGTGGACCCCGGAGTCCGACCCGGACCTCGCGTACAACACCGCGACCGTGCCGCTCGCGCCCCGCTTCACCCCGGTGCCCCCGAACGCGGGCGCCCGCACCGGCCAGGCGCGGATCTCCGCGCTCGTCTCCTTCGGGCCCACCGCCCAGAACCCCTCCCAGGGCTCAGCGACCGCCGACCACTACGCGCTGACGCACTGGGCGTACCTCGACGAACTGGTGTTCTGGGGCGGCTCCTCCGGCGAGGGCATCGTCCTCGCCCCGAACGCGCCCGTGGTCGACGCGGCCCACCGCAACGGCGTCCCGGTGCTGGGCAACATCTTCCTGCCGCCCGTCGCGTACGGCGGCGACCTCCGGTGGACGCGGGACCTGGTGCAGCAGGACGGCCTCGGCCGGTTTCCGGTCGCCGGGAAGCTCGTCGAAGTGGCGCGGACGTACGGGTTCGACGGCTGGTTCGTGAACGCCGAGACCGACGGCGGGGACAGCGCGCTCGCCGCCCGGATGCGGGAGTTCCTGCGCGCCCTGCGGGCGGCCGGCGCCCCGCACGGCCTGCGGATCACGTGGTACGACGCCATGAACAGCACGGGCCGGGTCGGCTGGCAGGGCGCGCTCAACCAGCTCAACCAGGAGTTCTTCGAGGACCGGGCGGGCCGGGTCGCGGACACGGTGTTCGTCGACTTCCGCTGGACCCCGCAGACCCTGGCCGCCTCCGGCGCGCTCGCCGGCCGGCTGGGCCGCTCCCGCCACGAGCTGTGGGCGGCGCTCGACATGGAGTCAAACGGCTGGGATTCCACGGTCCGTTGGGATGCGATCATCCCGCGCGACCGCGACCACGTCGTCAGCATCGGCTTCTACCGGCCCGAGTGGACCCGCAACCACCTCACCGACCGCTCCCCCGGCGCCTTCCACCGCGCCGACGACCGGTTCTGGACGGGCGAGTCCCTGGACCCGGCCCACCCCGCGCCCGAGGGCACCTGGCGGGCTCCCGCCACCGCCGTCGCGGACCGGTCCACCGTCGCCGCCCTGCCCTTCGCCTGCGCCTTCAACACCGGGCACGGGGAGCGCTGGTACGAGGACGGCAAGGTCACCTCCGACACCCCGTGGAACCACCTCGGGCTGCAGGACCGGCTCCCGGGCCGCCGCTGGGCCGTGACGAGCACCGGGCGGCGCCCGGCCGTCACGCTGGACTTCGCGAGGGCCTGGCGCGGCGGCTCCAGCCTCCTGGTGGCGGGCAGACTCACCGCCCCGGCGGCGGTCGGGCTGCACGCGACCCGGCTGCCGCTGACCGGCTCCACCGTGCTGGAGCTGGTGCACGCCACCGAGGCGGGCGCGCTCACCGTCGAGGTGGGCGTGGCCACGCGCGAGCCGGCCGCCCCGGGCGAGCCGGTCCCGTACACCTGGCTGAAGACGCAGACCCGGGGCTCCGGCCAGGGCGGCTGGCGCACCTCCCGGGCCGGGCTCTCGTCCCTGGCGGGCCGGACCGCGTACGGGCTGGCCGTACGGATCACGGCCCGCGGGAAAACGGCGGTGGTGTGGAGGCTCGGCGCCCTGTCGGTACGCGACGACACGGCGCGGCGGCGCCCGGCGTCTCCGAGTGCGCTGACCGTGGACGCCCAGACCCAGCAGGACGGCAAGGCCTCGGTGCGGCTGTCCTGGCGCCGGGCAGCCGGGCCGGTCCGCCACTACGAGCTGTACCGCCTGCTCCCGGACGGCGCCCGTCGCTTCCTCGGCGGCACCTGCGGCACGGCCCTGCACCTCCCGGCCGTCACCCGCGCCGGCCGGGAGCGGGCGGCCGCCTTCGAGGTCCGGGCCGTGGACGAGCTGTACGCGGCCTCGGCACCGGCCGGCACCACCCTCGCCTGGATCTGACCCGGCCCGGGCCGGGCGCCTGCCGCGGCGGCCGTCAGGGCGTGTGCGGATCGCTGCGCGGGACGGCCACCGTCACCCGCAGTCCGTGCGGCGGGTTCGTCTCGTACGAGAGGGACCCGCCGCCCGCGGCGAGCAGGGCCCGGGAGATCGACAGGCCGAGCCCGGAGCCCTTGATGTTCTGGTGGCGGCCGCTGCGCCAGAACCGGTCGCCGACGCGCAGCAGCTCCTCGTCGGTCAGGCCGGGACCCCGGTCGGCGACGACGACGTGGACGAAGGCCCCCGCCAGGGCGACGGACACCTCGACCCCTTCACCCTCAGGGGTGAACTTGAGGGCGTTGTCGATGACGGCGTCGAGCGCGCTGGAGAGGGCGATGGGGTCGGTCCAGCCCGTGACGGCGGCCCGGCCCGTCTCGGTGAGCCGTACGCCCTTCTCCTCGGCGTACGGACGCCAGGCGGTCACCCGTTCGGTGGTCAGGGCCGCGATGTCGGTCAGTCTGAGCTCGGCGGAGGCGTGCTCGGCCAGCGCCAGGTCCAGCAGGTCGTCCAGGACCTGGGTCAGGCGCTTGCCCTCGGTCCGCACGGAGGCGATCTCCTCGTTGCCCTCGGGCAGTTCGAGGGCGAGCAGCTCGATCCGCAGGAGCAGCGCCGCGAGCGGGTTGCGCAGCTGGTGGGAGGCGTCGGCGACGAACGCCCGCTGCTGCTCCAGGACCTCTTCCACGTTGTCGGCCATCTCGTTGAACGAGCGCGCCAGGCGTTGGAGTTCCGGGGGCCCGCCGGCCGCTGCGACCCGGGAGTTCATCCGCCCGGTGGCGATGCCGTGGGCGGCCGCGTCGAGCGTCCGGACGGGCTTGAGCACCCAGCTGGTGAGCCGCAGGGCGGCGCCGAAGGCCACCAGCATGGCCGCGGCGAGCCCGGCGACGATCAGCAGCCAGCCGCTCAGGATCCGGGCCCGCATCTGGTCGGTGGGCGACTCGGTGACGACGACCGCGACGACGTCGCCGTCGAGGACGACCGGGGAGGCGACGAGGAGTTTGCCGTGGGTCTGCCAGGGCCACACCTGGGCGGGGTCGTGGCTGCGCCGCCCGGCGAGGGCCTCCTCGAAGGCGAGCCGGCCCTCGCCCTCCTCCGGGAGCTGCCACCAGCCCGGGGCGCGGGCCATGGCGTTGTCGTCGCGCAGGAAGATGCCGACACGGATGCCGTAGAGCTCCTGGTAGCGGGCCAGTTCGTGCTGGAGGGTCTCGCCGCGCTCGGTGGCGCCGGTGGACCCGGAGCCCTCGGCGTCGATGACGAACTGGGCGAGGGCCGCGAAACGGGCGCTGTCGTCGATCCGGTCGACGACCACGCGCTGCTGCTGTCCGGCGGCCAGGCTCACGGCGAGCGGGAGGCCGAGGGCGAGCAGCACGCCCGCCATCAGGACGACGAGCAGCGGGAGCAGCCGGGCGCGCACGACGGGACCCGCTAGGAGGCGGCCGGGGTGACGAGCCGGTAGCCCACCCCGCGGACGGTCTCGATGAGGGCGGGCATGCGCAGCTTGGAGCGCAGCGAGGCGACGTGGACCTCGAGGGTCCGGCCGGTCCCCTCCCAGCTGGTGCGCCACACCTCGCTGATGATCTGCTCGCGGCGGAAGACGACTCCGGGGCGCTGCGCGAGCAGGGCCAGCAGGTCGAACTCCTTGCGGGTGAGCGGTACGTCGGTGCCGTCCACGCTGACCCGCCGGGTGGGCAGTTCGATGCTGACCGGGCCGAGCCGGACCACGTCGAGGGTGCCCGTCCCGGTGGCGGCGGCCTCCTCGGAGGCGCCGGTGCGCCGGGCGACGGCGTGGATGCGTGCGAGGAGTTCACCGGTGTCGTAGGGCTTGACGACGTAGTCGTCGGCGCCCATGTTGAGGCCGTGGATGCGGGAGCGGACGTCGCCGCGCGCGGTCACCATGATGACGGGCGTCGCGGTGCGCTTGCGGATCTTGCCGCACACCTCGTAGCCGTCCTGGTCGGGCAGGCCGAGGTCCAGGAGGACGACGCCGAAGGGCGGCGCTCCGGCGGGCAGCAGCGCCTGCAGGGCCTCCTCGCCGCTGCGGGCGTGGGTCACCTGGAAGCCGTGCCGGGCGAGGATCGCGGACAGGGCGGCGGCGACGTGGTCGTCGTCCTCGACGAGCAGCAGTCTCATTGCGTCCCCCTTTCCTGTTTACTTCCGATCAGGGCCCGCGGTCAGGGCCACCCTGCATCCACGCCGATGGAGAGGCCCACGTCAAGGGGGTTCCGGTCCGGCGCGTCTTCCGTTATGCACCCGGTACGGGGAAACCGGCCCGAGTGTCGTGGTGCGCACGGAGCGTATCGGAGCGAGGCCGTTTCGTTATGCTCAATTCTCCCTCAGATGTGATGACGGTGTGCGCGCCACGTCACTACTGTCCTCCCAACCGAGGAGGACGGAGCAAGTTGCCGATGAGCGGAGTATCAGTGACCAAGGACGTGCAGGATGCGGCCGGGGCCGCGGACGACCTGGTCGTACTGAGCAACGTCAACAAGCACTTCGGCGCGCTGCACGTGCTTCAGGACATCGATCTGAGCATTGCCCGCGGTGAGGTCGTCGTGGTGATCGGTCCCTCGGGATCGGGCAAGTCCACGCTGTGCCGGACCATCAACCGCCTGGAGACGATCGACTCGGGCACCATCACCCTCGACGGCAAGGAACTGCCGTCGGAGGGCAGGAAGCTGGCCGAGCTGCGTGCCGATGTCGGCATGGTCTTCCAGTCGTTCAACCTCTTCGCGCACAAGACGGTGCTCCAGAACGTCATGCTGGGCCAGCTCAAGGTCCGCAAGACGGACGAGGCGGCGGCGCTGGAGAAGGCGAAGGCGCTGCTGGACCGGGTGGGCGTCGGCTCGCAGGCCGACAAGTACCCGGCGCAGCTCTCCGGCGGCCAGCAGCAGCGCGTGGCGATCGCCCGTGCGCTGGCCATGGAGCCGAAGGTGATGCTGTTCGACGAGCCGACCTCGGCGCTCGACCCGGAGATGATCAACGAGGTGCTCGAGGTCATGCAGCAGCTCGCCCGGGAGGGCATGACGATGGTGGTCGTCACGCACGAGATGGGCTTCGCCCGCTCCGCGGCCAATCGGGTCGTCTTCATGGCGGACGGAAAGATCGTCGAAGAGGCCGCGCCCGAGCAGTTCTTCAGCAACCCGCGCAGTGACCGCGCCAAGGACTTCCTTTCGAAGATCCTGCACCACTGACGGTCTCGTCTGGTAGTGATCCCCTGGCGGCTCAGAGCACGCGTGTCGCTCGTCGTCCAACAACGTCTCATCCGAGGGAAGTTCACCATGAAGGTTTTCAAGGCCGGTGCGGCCGCGGCCGTGGCCGCAGTCCTCGCTCTGACCGCGACCGCCTGCGGCGGCAGCAGCGACAAGGCGAACGGTGACGGCGGCGCGTCCGGCGGCGCCAAGGACAAGATCGTCATCGGCATCAAGTTCGACCAGCCGGGTCTGGGCCTCAAGACCCCGGACGGCAAGTTCTCGGGCTTCGACGTCGACGTGGCGACCTACGTCGCCAAGGAGCTCGGCTACCAGCCCGACCAGATCGAGTTCAAGCAGGCCGTCAGCGCCGAGCGCGAGAACCTGATCTCCAACGGCGACGTGAAGCTGGTCGTCGCGAGCTACACGATCAACGACAAGCGCAAGGCGAAGGTCGACTTCGCCGGCCCGTACTTCCTGGCCCACCAGGACCTGCTGGTCCGCGCCGACGACACGTCGATCACCAAGGCCGAGGACCTCAACAAGAAGAAGCTCTGCTCGGTCACCGGCTCCACCTCGGCGCAGAACGTCAAGACCAAGCTCGCCCCCGAGGCGGACCTGCTGGAGCAGGGCGGCTACTCCGAGTGCCTGACCGGCCTGGAGAACAAGAAGGTCGACGCCCTGACCACGGACAACTCGATCCTCGCCGGCTACGCCGCCCAGGAGAAGAACAAGGGCAAGTTCAAGCTCACCGGCCTGAAGCTCAGCGACGAGCCCTACGGCATCGGCCTGAAGAAGGGCGACAAGGACCTGCAGACCAAGGTCAACGCCGCGCTGAAGAAGATGGTCGAAGACGGCTCGTGGCAGAAGGCGGTGGACAGCAACTTCGGCCCCGCCGACTACAAGAGCGAGCCTGCCCCGCAGATCACCGAAGGCAGCTGATTCATCGGTGAGGGGTGTCGCCGCCCGCCTGCCGGGGGCGGCGGCACACCTCACCGGTCCATCCTGGGGAGAGCGCAGGGCAACGTGTTCGACTTTCTAAATTCCGGGCAGTACGACGTGCTCGGGGCCTTCTGGGTGACGGTTCAGCTCACCCTCTACTCAGCAGTCGGATCCCTGATCTGGGGCACGATGCTGGCCGGGATGCGGGTCAGCCCCGTACCGCTGATGCGGTCCTTCGGCACCGCGTACGTCAACACCGTGCGCAACACCCCGCTGACCCTGCTGATCCTCGGCTGCTCGCTGGGCCTCAACCAGACGCTGGGCATCTCGCTCGGCGGCGGGACCTTCAAGGAGACCGGGTTCCGCCTCGCGGTCCTGGGCCTGATCGCCTACACCGGCACCTTCGTCTGCGAAGCGATCCGCTCGGGCATCAACACCGTTCCCGTGGGACAGGCCGAGGCCGCCCGCGCGCTGGGTATGAGCTTCTTCCAGGTGCTCACCCTGATCGTGCTGCCCCAGGCCTTCCGCGCGGTCATCGCGCCGCTCACCAACGTACTGATCGCCCTCACCAAGAACACCACGGTGGCAGCGACCATCGGCGTTGCCGAGGCGGCCCTGCTGATGAAGGAAATGCTGGAGAACGAGTCGGACGCGATCTTCGCTGTCTTCGCCGTCTTCGCTCTCGGCTTCGTCCTGCTGACCCTGCCCACCGGCCTGCTGCTGGGCTGGGTGGCCAAGCGAGTGGCGGTGAAGCGATGAGCTCCGTTCTGTATGACACCCCCGGCCCCAAGGCCAAGGCCCGCAACTGGGTCTACACCGGCATCTTCCTGGTGGTTCTCGCTCTGGTCCTGTGGTGGGCGCTGTCCCTCATGGCCGAGAAGAACCAGCTCGACGCCGACAAGTGGTCCCCGTTCGTCACCGACAGCCAGGTCTGGACGACGTATCTGCTGCCCGGCCTCGGTGAGACCCTCAAGGCCGGTCTGATCGCCATGGTGATCGCGCTGCCCCTGGGCGCGCTCCTCGGCATCGCGCGACTCTCCGACCACGCGTGGATCCGCGTCCCGGTCGGCACGGTCGTGGAGTTCTTCCGCGCCATCCCGGTCCTGATGCTGATGTTCTTCAGCTCCGCCCTGTACGTGATGCTCGGGACCGTCAGCTCCGATCTCCGGCCGCTGTACGCGGTGGTCACCGGCCTGGTCCTGTACAACGCCTCGGTCATCGCCGAGATCGTCCGGGCCGGCATCCTGACGCTGCCCCGAGGCCAGACCGATGCGGCCAAGGCCATCGGCATGCGCAAGGGCCAGATCATGACGAACGTCCTGGTCCCGCAGGCTGTCACGGCGATGCTGCCCGCTCTGGTGAGCCAGCTCGTGGTGATCCTCAAGGACACGGCACTCGGCGGCGCGGCCCTGGGCTTCGCCGACCTGATGTCGATGAACCGGCAGATCTCCGCCAACTACAGCAACACCATCGCGACCATGGTCGTGATCGCCCTGATCTACATCGCAGTGAACTTCATGCTCACCACCTTCGCCTCCTGGATCGAAGGCCGGCTGCGGAAGTCGAAGAAGGGCACCGGCGCGGTCGTCGCCGGGGACGTGGCCGAGGTCGACGCCGGCGGCGCGGCCGGCGTGGGCGAGGCCCCCTGAGCCCCGGCCCGAAGCCCGGCGGACACGGCTCCCCTGACGCGGGAGCCTGACGCCCGGTCAGTACACTGGCGTGACACCTGTGGTGCGGCGGAACTCATCCGCCGCACCACACGGCGTTGCCCGGACCGGCGTCACTTGACGCAGGCACCTCCAGTGGGTTGCATACTTCTGTGATCACATACCGGACATCGGGAGCCGCACCATGGACCCGGTGATCGTCGTCGGCGCGGGGCCCGTCGGACTGTCCCTGTCCCTGGCCCTGGCCGGCTCGGGCGTGCCCAGCGTCGTGCTCGACGAGGGACCCGGCAAGGACCTGCCCCGACCCGCCCGTACCGTCGTGCTGCACGAGGACACCTCGGCCATGGTCCACCGGCTGGGCTGTACGACGCTGCGCGACGAGGGCGCGCTCTTCGCCGCCTGGCGCACCATGCGGCGCAGCCGCACCGACGACCCCCGGCGCATCACCTTCGAGGACCGCCAGGCCCCCCTGCACCTGCCGCAGCACGCCCTCACGCGCGGGCTGCGCGACGCCGCGGCCGCACATCCGCTGGTCCAGCTGGTCACCGACAGCAAACTGGACTCCCTCGAGCAAGACGACCGCGGGGTCACCGCGCACACCCGGGGCGCCGAGACCACGTGGTGGCGCGGGAGTTACCTGGTCGGCTGCGACGGAGCCCGCTCCACCGTGCGCAAGCTGCTCGGCATCCGCTTCCCCGGCCGCACCGCCGTCGAACGGCACGCCGTGGCCGCGCTGCGCACCGAACTCCCCTGGCCCGGCGAGGCCCTGCTGCACCGCGCCCCGTCGCCCGGCGTGCCCGAGGTCAGCGCCCGGCCGCTGCCCGACGGGGTGTGGCGGCTGGACTGGCTGCTCCCGGCCCGCGGGGAACTGGTCACGCCCGACGCGCTCGTCACCCTGATCCGGGACACCCTGGCCGTCTGGTGCGGGGGCGCCACTCCGCCGTACGACCTCCTCGACACCGGGGTGCACACGCTGCACCACCGGCTCGCCCGGCGCTGGCGCGACCGCCGCGCCTTCCTCGCCGGGGACGCCGCGCACCTGCTGGGCGCGCTCGGCACGCAGGGGGTCGACGAGGGGCTGCGGGACGCCGAGAACCTCGCCTGGAAGCTGAGCGTGGCCTGGCACCAGGGCGCCTCCGAGGCCCTGCTCGACAGCTACGAGGGCGAGCGCCGCACCGCCGTCGCGGCCCGGCTGCGCGCCGCCGACCAGGCGATGCCCGTACTGCGCGGGGGCGGCGGGCTGCGCACGTACCTGCCGGGCGCCACCCGCTCCGGCGAGCTGCTGCTGACCGACGGCCACTTGGGGCGCGGGCCGCTGGGCGCGGCACCGACGTACGCCCCGCCGGTGGCCGTGCGCGAGGTGCCCACCGGCACGGAGCCGGGCGGTCAGGTGGCCAACGTTCCCGTCACCGCGCCCGACGGGGCGACCGTGCCGCTGCGCGACCTGCTGGGGCGGGGCCGCCTGCTGGTGGTGCTGGTGGCCCCGGGGACCGGGGTCTGGGACCGGCGGCACTGGCTGGGCGCCGGGCTGATGCCCCGGCTCGCGGCGGCGGTGAGTGCCCTCCCGGTCCGTACCGAACTGCTGGTCGCGGACGGGTACCCGGGGGCGCCGGCGCACACCGTCCTGCTGGTACGGCCGGACGGACACCTGGCGGCGACGTTCGCGGGCGTGCGGCCCGCCGAGCTGTACGAGGCGGCGGACACCGTCCGGCTGGGGGCGCCCGCCCCGCTCGAGTCGTCTTCGACTCATCCGGCCGTGATCGATTGACCGGTCTCCGGTCCGCATGCTTCACTCGCCGACATGACCGGCAACGACGTACGCCTGTGGCGGAGGGTCCATATGGACCTGCTCCGCTACGCGGGCTGCGTGTGTCGCCCTTCCTGCTGATTCGCCGATCCCTCCGCGCTCCGCGCGCACTTTCGCGAACCCCCAGGACGGTCACGCCCCCATGTCTGCGCCCCTTGCACCCAGTGCACCCTCTGCGCCCCTCTCACCTCCGCACGCCCCCGCACGCGCCCATGCGGTGACGGCTGCGGAACTCCTCGACTTCGCCCTGCGTACCGCCGCCGACCCGGCGGTCATCGACTCCCTTCCCCTCGACCCCGAGGGCCGCACCTGGATCCGCCTCGACGGGCCGGGCGGCAGCGAGGCCTGGGTGATCGGCTGGCCGCCGGGCACCGGCACCGGCTGGCACGACCACGCCGAATCACGGGGCGCGTTCGCCACCGCCCGGGGCCGCCTCCGGGAACACTCCCTGGCGGTCCGGCTGCCCTCGGAGGGCTGGCGGAGCCTGGAACTCGCCGCCGACCTGGACCGCAGCCGCAGCCTGGGCGCCGGGACGGGCCGGGCCTTCGGCGAGCACCACGTCCACGAGGTGCTCAACGAGTCCGGGGCGGAGCACGCCGTCTCGGTGCACGCGTACTACCCGCCGCTGCCCCTGATCCGCCGCTACAGCCGCACCGGCCAGGTGCTGACGCTGGAGCAGGTCGAGCGCCCGGCGGACTGGCAGTGAGCGCCCCGGTCGGCATCGACGCCCTGCTGGAACGGGTCCGTTCGGCCTATGCCCGCATCGAGCCGGCGCAGGCGTACGCCGCGTTCCGGGCCGGCGACGCGCTCCTGGTGGACATCCGCTACCAGGCGCTGCGCGAGCGCGACGGCCTGATCCCGGGTGCGCTGGTGGTCGAGCGCAACGAGCTGGAGTGGCGCCTGGACCCCCAGGGCTCGCACCGCGCCCCCGAGGCCACCTCGCACGACCTCCGGGTGGTGGTGATCTGCAACGAGGGCTACGCCTCCTCCCTGGCAGCAGCCTCCCTCCACACCCTGGGCCTCCATCGCGCCACGGACCTGACCGGCGGCTTCCAGGCCTGGAAGGCCGCAGGCCTCCCAGTAGCCTGAAGCCCGGTCCGGGCCCCGCCCCGGCCCTCCGGGGGGACCCCGACCCTTCCAGCCCGTCCGGCGCTTGAGGACAACGTCCGGGCGAAGCCCACGTCTCCCAGCCCGTCCGGCGCTTGAGAACCGGGCCCGGGCGGAGCCCGGGTCTCCAGCCCGTCTGGCACTTGAGAACCGGAACCCGGGGGGAGCCCAGGTCTCCCAGCCCGTCCGGCGCTTGAGGACAACGTCCGGGCAACGCCCACGTCTCCCAGCCCGTCCGACGCTTGAGAACCGGGTCCGGGCGGAGCCCGGGGAACGGTGGAAGGGCGGGTAGGGGACCGGCGCCGCAGGCCCCGCCCACACCCCCGGCCCGGGGCCGGCACCACCGAAGCGGTGCGGCCCCGGGCCGGCGGGCGGCGAGCGGCGGACGGCGACCGGCGAACAGCGGGCCCGCATGCGGCGGCCGCTACCGCGAGGTGGCCACCTCCACCGGAGGGATCCGCAACGCCACCCGGCCCGGCAGGGCGGTGGCCGCGAGGGCCAACAGCCCCGCCACCCCCAGCACCCCCACGTACACCACCGGCAGCACCGCCGGCGCAGCCGCCCCCGTCATGCCCACGCTGAACGCGGTCAGTACGGCCAGCGAGATCCCCGACCCCAGCACCGCCCCGATCAGCAGCACCGCCAGCGCCTCCGTCCGCAGCATCCGCAGCACCTGACGCCGCTTCGCCCCCGCCAGCCTCAGCATCGCGAACTCCCGGAACCGCTCCGCCGTGGACATCGCCAGCGTGTTGACCACGGCGATCGCGGTGAACGCCAGCACGAGCCCCATCGCCAGCAGGTTGATCTCGGCGCCGGCCTGCTGCCGCTCCGCCCGTACCTCGTCCGCATCGCGCGCCGACAGCACTCCGACCCCCGGGAACTCCCGTACCGCCGCGGCCAGCTGCTCCCGCCCGGTCCCCGGCTCCGCCGCAACCAGCACGCTGCTCGCCAGGGGGTCGTCCATGTGCGCCGCGACCAGGTCGTGCGGCAGGGTCATGTCCCCGAAGCCCAGCCCCCGCGCGTACACGGCCGAGACGGTCAGGGTGACCGGGGTCCCGTCGCCCAGCGCCAGCTTCAGCGGGCTCCCCGGCCTCAGCCCCAGTTGATCGGCCGCCAGTTCGCTCACCGCCACGCTCTTCTCGCCGAAGCCGTCCAGGCTCCCGCTCGTCACACCGGGGTCCCAGGTCCGGGTCAGCCCGGCCGGGGTCACCCCCTGCGCGCCGTACCTCGTCAGCCCCACCCGTACGGACGTGTGCACGACCTCGGTGGCAGCCGTGACCCCCGGGGTCCGGCGGATCCGCTCCGCGGCAGCGCCGGTGACACCGGGCCCCTGCGCGGCCAGCACCCAGCCGGCCCGGACCCCGTCCCGGGCCTGCGCCCGGGCGGCGTTGCCCAGGGTCGGCGTGATGAACAGGACGGTGCAGGTCATGCCGATCAGCAGGGCGAGCGGGGTGACGGCGGAGGCCATCCGGGTGGCGTTGCCGCGCAGGTTCGCGGTGGCCAGGTGCCCGCCCGCGCCGGCCAGCCGCAGCGGCCCTGCGAGCAGCGCGGTCGCGCCCCGGACCAGCAGCGGGCCGAGCAGCGAGACCGCCCCGGCGAGCACCACGACGGCCAGGAAGGTCACCGGGGTCGACGCCGGCTCGGTGCGCAGCCCACTCAGTACGGCGACCAGCACCACACCGCCGGCGAGCAGCAGCATCCCGGTCGCGATCCGGAGCCACGCGGGCCGGCCCCGCTCGAGGGCGGCTTCGGCGAGCGCCTCGGCCGGACGGATCCGGGCGATCCGCCGCCCGGTGATCCTGGCCGCGGCCCAGGCGCCGAGCAGGCTCGCGCCGACGGCGGCGAACATCGGGAAGATCCCGGCGGTGCGCTCCAGGTTGGCGGGGACGACCCCGCTCTCGATGAACCGGCCGTGCAGCCAGGCGGCGAGCGGGAGCCCGGCGAGCGCCCCCGCCACACCGGCGGCCAGGCCCACGACCAGGGCCTCGCGGCCGATCATGCGGCGCAGTTGCTTGGGCGTGGCGGCGATGGCGCGCAGCAGGGCGAGTTCGCGGTACCGCTGCTGGACGGAGAGGGCGAAGGTGCCGACGACGACGAGGATCGCGACGAGCAGCGAGGTGCCGCCCATGGCCCCGCCCATGGAGACCAGCTTGATGCGTGCGCCGGCCGCGTCGAGGAACTCCACCGGCCCGCGTGCGTCGCCCACGGCGACCTGCGCGCCAGTGCCCCCCAGGGCCTGCCGGATGCGCCCCGCCAGTTCGCCGGGGTCCTTCCCGGGTGCCGGCAGTACGCCGATGGCGGTGACCTGTCCGTCGCGGGCGGCCAGCCGCTGCGCCTCGGCGTCGCCGAAGAACAGCGCGTTCTGCCGGGCGAGACCGCCCCGGGCGGTCTGCGCGATCCCGCTGACGGTGTACGTCTTCGGCTCGCCGGTGGCCTGCACGGTGAGCGGGGCGCCGGTCCTCAGTCCTGCGCGGGCGGCCAGTTCACGGTCGACGACGACCTCGCCGCCGCCTTGGGGGGCGCGGCCCTCGGTGAGCGTGAAGGGGGTGAGCGCGGCCGACGTCCAGGCGTGCCCGTACGAGGGCTTCGCGCCGCCGGGGGCCTCGACCAGCGGGACGGCCTGGAAGCTGAGCTCCGGTACGGCCCGCTCGACGCCCGGCACGGACCGGACCGCGTCCACCGTGGCGGCGGGGAGCCAGGCCCGCTCGGCGACGGGCTTGGCCTTGTGCTTCGTCTTGGCCTTGCCCTTCTTCTCCTTGACCGTGGTCTGGTGGACGTTCTGGTCCGCGGAGACGACGATCGGAGCGGCCGCGTAGCGCTCGGCGGCGATCCTTCCACGGAGTCCCGTTTCCAGGAGCGTGCCGCAGGCGGTGACGAGGGCGGCCGCACAGAGCAGTGCGGTGAAGGCGCCGAGGAAACCGGCCTTGCGGTCCCTGACGGTCTGGAGGGCGTAACGCAGCATCATGCGGGCAACTCTGCCGCCGCGCTTGGTGGTTGGCAGTGAAGCACCCTGGCGTCTGCACCCGGGGGCTATCCCCACCCCCGGGTCCTGCCGCGCAGCTCAGAACCCGGGGTACCCCAGGTCGTCCGCGTCCGCACCGTCGCCCTCTTCCTCCAGCGCGCGCCGGACCACCCGCAGGGCCATGCCCTCCGGGTACCCCTTGCGGGCGAGCATCCCGGCGAGCCGCCGGATCCGCTTGTCCCGCTCCAGGCCCCGGGTGGCGCGGAGCTTGCGCTCCACGAGCTCCCGGGCGGTCTGCTCCTCCTGGTCGGAGTCCAGCTGTTCCAGGGCCTCCTGGACGAGGGTGGCGTGCACCCCCTTCGTGCGCAGCTCCTGGGCGAGCGCCCGGCGGGCGAGGCCACGGCCGCGGTGCCGGGACTCGACCCAGGCCCCGGCGAAGGCGGCGTCGTCGATCAGGCCGACCTCCTCGAACCGGGAGAGGACCGCCTGCGACACCTCCTCGGGGATGCCCCGTTTCTCGAGGGCGTCCGCGAGCTGGCGCCGGGTGCGCGGCATCCCGGTGAGCAGGCGCAGACAGATCGCCCGCGCCTGCTCCTCGGGACTCTGGGGCGGCAGCTCCTGGCGGCCTTCGCCACGGCCTTCGGCGCGTCCGTCGCGACGCCCCTCACGGCCGCGTTCGCGGCTGCCTTCGCGACGGCCCTCCCGGCCGCCGTTCCCGCCGCCCCTTTCCTGCTCCCGCACGGGTCAGCTCTTGGCGACGGCGGCCTTGGCCGTCGCCTTGGCCTTCGATGCGGGAGCGGGCACGGCCGCGGCCTCGGCAGGCGCACCGGCGGCCGCCTCGTCGGCGGCGGCGTCCTTGCGCACGCCCACGCCCAGCTTCTCCTTGATCTTCCGCTCGATCTCGTTGGCGAGGTCGGGGTTGTCCTTCAGGAAGTTGCGGGCGTTCTCCTTGCCCTGGCCGAGCTGGTCGCCCTCGTACGTGTACCAGGCGCCGGCCTTGCGCACGAAGCCGTGCTCCACGCCCATGTCGATCAGGCCGCCCTCGCGGCTGATGCCCTGGCCGTAGAGGATGTCGAACTCGGCCTGCTTGAACGGCGGCGCGACCTTGTTCTTGACGACCTTGACGCGGGTGCGGTTGCCGACCGCGTCGGTGCCGTCCTTCAGGGTCTCGATACGGCGGATGTCGAGGCGCACGGAGGCGTAGAACTTCAGCGCGCGGCCACCGGTGGTGGTCTCCGGCGAGCCGAACATCACACCGATCTTCTCGCGGAGCTGGTTGATGAAGATCGCGGTGGTCTTGGACTGGTTGAGCGCACCGGTGATCTTCCGGAGCGCCTGGCTCATCAGACGGGCCTGGAGACCCACGTGCGAGTCGCCCATCTCGCCCTCGATCTCGGCGCGCGGCACCAGGGCCGCCACGGAGTCGATGACGATCAGGTCGAGGGCACCGGAGCGGACGAGCATGTCCACGATCTCCAGCGCCTGCTCGCCGGTGTCCGGCTGCGACAGGATGAGGTTGTCGGTGTCGACGCCGAGGGCCTTCGCGTACTCGGGGTCGAGCGCGTGCTCGGCGTCCACGAAGGCGACGGTGCCGCCGGCCTTCTGTGCGTTGGCCACGGCGTGCAGGGTCAGGGTCGTCTTACCGGAGGACTCCGGGCCGTACACCTCGATCACGCGGCCGCGGGGCAGCCCGCCGACGCCGAGGGCGATGTCCAGCGCGGTCGACCCGGTCGGGATGACCTCGATGGGGTCGTTCGGCTTGTCGCCGAGGCGCATGACCGCACCCTTGCCGAATTGCCGTTCAATCTGTGCGAGCGCGGCGTCGAGAGCCTTCTCGCGGTCGGTGCCTGCCATGGGTTCCACCCGGTTTGCTTGAGTCGATCGCTTCACGCCATTGACGCTAACGCCTGCCACTGACAATGCGCTCCCACGTCCGTTTCGGCTGTGGATAACTCATCAGAATGGATGTTCGATTTCCCTGTCAAGCGCGCCACGTCCCACCCGGAGCGGGCCACCCCGCGAGGCCGTCCGGCCCGCGGCCGGACGGGTCCGGTCCGACGCATTGCCCCGGCCCCCGGGCAGGCCCACACTCGGGCGGAACGGAGACGGGACACGAAGCCGGGGGCGACGGTGTGGGTCTACATCTTCCCGGGTTTCGGCCGTGCCACTGCCCGGCGTGACCCTCGCCCGCGTCCTGCTGCAGCGCGGATCCGGCCCCGCGGACCGGGCGGACACCGGGGTGCTCGGCCCGTACGAAGCCGCATACCTGGACGGCGGCCGGCAGTGCGTTGCCGAAGTGGCGCTCACCACGCTGCACCTGGCCGGGATGCGGCCGGGTGGCGCCGACGGCCGCCCGGGGGCCGGCGTACGGAGGCGGCACCCCCCGCCGGCCGACCCCGGTCCAGGCGGAGGCCCTCCGCCGGGCAGCAGGCTCTCCGGCGCCGCACGCGGACCGGCTCGGGAAGCCCGTCGCCGCCTCCCCGCCAACGCCGCGGTCGCGAAGGGCCCGGCTGCGCGGGGCCTGACCGTCGGCCCCGGGCGGCGCGAGCGGGCCGCGCGCACCCAGGCCGGCAGCAGGTGCTGCTGGCGCTCGCGGTCCTGGCCACGGCCGCGGCCTGCGCCGTCGACTCCGCCACCGGGGAGGGCGGCGGCCTGGGGCCGTTCCTCGCGTTCGCCGCGCTCGGCGCGGCGGTGGGGCTCACCACCCTGTGCGCCGGGCCCGTGCCGGACCGCGCCACCGCGGCGGGCGGCCGCCGCTGCGACGAGGTCTCCGGGGGCGGGACGCGGTCGCCGCGGATCCCCTGGCCGGGGGCCGACGCCCCGGCCCCTGCAGAGGCCCGGTCCACGCTCGTCGAGGTGGCCCGCCAGGGCGTCTCCCGCGCCCCCGCCACCCTGGCCCGCCTCGTGCCCGCACTCCCGCCCTCCCCCGCACCGCCCCACGGCGCCCCGGGTTGACCCGGGCCCACCGACTGACAACCCAGGGTTGACACCCCTGGACTGTCAACCTACGGTTGCACCCATGACGAACCCTTCAGTGGAACCCGTTCGCATGACCAATCCGGTACGCCTCGACGACCTGATCGAGGCCATCAAAAAGGTCCACACCGACACCCTGGAGCAGCTCAGCGGCGCCGTCGTCGTCGCCGAGTCCCTCGGTGACGTCGCGGACCACCTCATCGGCCACTTCGTGGACCAGGCCCGCCGCTCCGGCGCCTCCTGGACCGACATCGGCCGCAGCATGGGCGTCACCCGCCAGGCCGCCCAGAAGCGCTTCGTCCCCAAGGCCGACAAGGAGGGCGAGGGCGGCATCGACCCCAGCCAGGGCTTCGGCCGCTTCACCCCCCGCGCCCGCAACGTCGTCGTCACCGCGCAGAACGAGGCGCGCGCCGCCGGCCACTGCGAGATCCGCACCGAGCACCTCGTCCTCGGCCTGCTCGCCGAGCCGGAGGGCCTCGCCGCGCTCGCCCTGCGCGCCCAGCAGGTCTCGGCGGACGACGTACGCGCCGCCGCGACCGCCGCCCTGCCCCCGGCCGCCACCGAAGAGCTTCCCGCCCTCGTCCCCTTCGACGCGTCCGCCAAGAAGGCCCTGGAGCTCACCTTCCGCGAGGCCCTGCGCCTCGGCCACAACTACGTCGGCACCGAGCACATCCTGCTCGCGCTCCTCGAACTCGAGAACGGCGAGGGCGTCTTCAGCGGCCTCGGCGTGGACAAGGCCGCCGTCGAGGCGACCGTCAGCGAGGCCCTGGCAGCCTTCGTCGCCGCGGCCGAGGAGAAGAAGTAGCGGGATCACCGGCAGCCCCGGCGGTCCCGCCCGCCCCCGCCGCCCCTTCCGTCACCTCGTACCTCTTCACGTACGCGCCGAGGAAGGCCTGCAGCGTGGCGACGGCCGGGATCGCGATCAGCGCCCCGACCGCGCCCAGCAGGGCCGTGCCCGCGATGACCGACCCGAAGGCCACCGCCGGGTGGATGTCGACCGTCTTCGAGGTCAGCTTCGGCTGGAGCACGTAGTTCTCGAACTGCTGGTAGACCACCACGAATCCGAGGACGTACAGCGCGTTCCAGGGCGAGTCCGGGAAGGCGATCAGCATCGGCAGCGCGCCCGCCAGGTAGGTGCCGATGGTGGGGATGAACTGGGAGACCAGCCCCACCCACACCGCGAGCGCGGGCGCGTACGGCACGTCGAGGACCGCGAACACGACGTAGTGCGCGATGCCTGAGACCAGGGCCATCAGTCCGCGCGAGTAGAGGTAGCCGCCGGTCTTGGCGACCGCGATCTCCCAGGCGCGCAACACCTCCGACTGCTTCGCAGGGGGCAGTACGGAGCACAGCGCGCGCCGCAGCCGCGGCCCGTCGGCGGCGAAGTAGAAGGAGAAGAGGCCGACCGTCAGCAGCCTGAAGAGTCCGCCGAGCACGGTGGCGGACACGTCGAGCACGCCGGTCGCGCTGTTCTGTACGTACTTCTGGAGCCAGTCCGAGTGCAGCAGGCTGTCCTGGATCGCGAGCCGGGACAGCTTGGTGTGGAAGGTGGTGTTGATCGAGCCGATCACCGAGTCGAGATAGCCCGGGAAGCCCTGCACCATCGCGACGATCTGCCCGGCGAGCATCGAGCCGAGCAGGACGACGAAGCCGACGGCCGCGACGAACACCCCGAGGAACACCAGGAAGGTGGCGAGCCCGCGGCGCATGCCGCGGGCCGACATCCGGGCCACGGCGGGTTCGATCGCGAGCGCGAGGAAGAACGCGATCAGGATGTTGATGAGCAGCCCGGTCAGCTGGTGGAAGGCCCAGCTGCCGAGCTGGAAGCAGGCGATGAGGGCCAGGACGAGGACGACGGCGCGCGGCAGCCAGCGCGGCATCCGGGCCCCCGGCGCCGCCTGGGCGGTGGCGCCGCCGCCGGGAGGCCCTGCGGGACCGGCGGGGGCGGGCCCGGTCGGGCCGGTCGCCGCCTCGGCGGTACCTGCCGACCCGGTGGTGTCGGCGGTGCCGGTCGTCGTCACGGTCGTCTCATCGGTGGCTGCCACGCGCCCCAGTCTGTCCCACCCGCCGCGCGGACGGGGAAACGGCCGTCGGCGTCAGCGCAGCGAAGCGGGAACGTCCATCGCCGCACACACGGCACGCCACACGTCCTTGGCCTCCCAGCCCGCCTCCAGCGCCTGGTGGACGGTGCGTCCGCCCAGCTCCGTCATGACGTGGTCCCGTGCGAAGGAGTCCGCGTAGCCCGCACCGAAGTGCTCGGCCATCCGCTCCCAGAAAATCGTCAACCGCATGCCCCCAGTATCCCGCCCCGGGAGAGTGCACCGGCGCTGTTCGGCCCCCGTCCCCGCGCCGCCGCGCCCTACGGTTTCACGCATGCCTGGAGACGAAGCTTCCTCGCTGGCCCCACCCACCCCACCGACCCCGCTGGCCCGTGCCGAGCAGTTCATCTGGCTCACGGCCCGCGTCCTGGAGCAGCGGCGGTTCGCGTTCCACTTCCTCGGCGGGGACCCCGACGCGGTGGACACCGCGCTCGGCTCGTACCTCAACGCCGACGGCGGCTACGGCCACGCCCTCGATCCGGATCTGCGCGGTCCGCTCAGCCAGCCGCTGCACACCGCGCACGCCCTGCGCGTCCTGGACAGCCTGGGCCGCTGCGCCGGGCAGCGGATCGAGCGGCTCTGCCGCCACCTCACCCAGGTCTCCACCGCGGACGGCGCGCTCCCGGTGCTCCGCGCGGCCCCGCGCGGCCACCCCGGAGCCCCGTACCACCGGGTGTACGACGATCCGCCGGGCGAGCTGCTGACCACGGGGCCGGTGGTCGGCGTACTGCACCGCAACCGGATCTGGCACGCCTGGCTGTTCCGGGCCACGGACTTCTGCTGGGAGCGGGTCGAGACCCTGCGCCGGGCGGACCCGTACGAGATCCAGAGCGCGGTGGCCTTCCTCGACGGCGCCCCCGACCGGGCGCGGGCCGTGGCGGCCGCGGACCGGCTGGGGCGGCTCGTGCGCGAGCAGCGGATCGTCGTGCTCGATCCGCGCCGGCGCCGGGAGTACCCGCCGTACCCCGGTCACGCGCCGGGCGAGCAGCTGTTCCCGCACGACCTCGCCCGGCGGCCGGAGTCGCTGGCGCGCGGCTGGTTCACCGACGAGGAACTGAGGCGTTCGCTGGACTTCCTCGCCGCCGCGCAGCAGCCGGACGGCGGCTGGCCGGTGCGCCGCCTCGCGTGGGCCCCCGGCAGCTCGCTGGAACGCCGCCCGATCGCCACCCTGGAGGCCCTGCTGACCCTGCGCGCGTACGGCCGGCCCCTGGCCGGCGACCCCCCGGGCGGGAGCTAGCCTCCCAGGGCACGGACCCCGGCGGTGACGACCACCGCGGCGCCGACCACGAACAGGAACGGGGCCCGCAGCAGCAGCGCGAGCCCGGCGGCGGCCAGCCCGGCGGCGCGGGCGTCGAGCACGAGCTCGTGCCCGGTGCCGAAGGTCTGTTGGGCGGTGAGCGCGGCGAGCAGCGCGACCGGCAGCAGCGCGGCGAGCCGGCGCACGAGCGGCCGCTCCAGTGCCCCGGCGGGTACGAGCAGCCCGGCGAGCTTGACGGCGTAGCAGCCGACGACGGTGAGTCCGATGGCGAGCCAGACGTTCACGAGCGGCGTCCCTTCAGCCAGAGGATCACAGGGGCGGCGAGGGCGGCGACGAGCACGGGCAGCCCGGCGGGCAGGACGGGGAGCAGGCCCAGCCCGAGGACGACGGCGAGCGCGGCGACGGCCCGCTCGGTGGCGGTCTTCAGCATCGGCGCCAGCAGGGCCAGGAACACGGCCGGCCCGGCGGCGTCCAGCCCCCATGCAGAGGTGTCGCCGAGGGCTTCGGCGCCGAGGGCACCGAGCAGGGTGGTGAGGTTCCACAGGACGTACAGGCTCAGCCCGGTCACGGTGAACCCGAGCCGCGCCGACCTGCGGTCGGGCTGCGCCAGCGCCACGGCGGTGGTCTCGTCGATCACCCAGTGGGCGGCGAGGGGCCGCACCGCCTTGGGCAGGGCGAGCAGCTGCGAAAGCCGCAGCCCGTAGAAGGCGTTGCGCGTACCGAGGAAGAAGGCACCGGCGGCCGCGGTGAACGGGTTCCCGCCCGCGGCCAGTGCGCCGACCAGCGCGAACTGCGAGGCTCCGGTGAACACCAGCAGGCTCAGCACACAGGCCTGCAGCGCACTGATCCCGGCCCCGGCCGCGGTCACCCCGAACGCGAACCCCGACAGCCCGACGGCTACCCCGACACCGAGCGCGTCCCGCACGACGGCGCCGCGCGGCCGCCCGGCGACCCCCTCGGGGGTCGCCTCCATCACCATCCGTTGTTCTCCCACCCGGCGAAAGTACGCAGGCCAGGCGGGTCGGGTCTTGTACGTTCTTGCACGCGGGAGGCGGGGACCGGCTCGGCCCCGGCGCCGCACCGGCTCGCCGAGCAGCGCGATCAGCTGCGCCCGGACCCCGGCGAGCAGTCCGGCGCCCCATACGCACAGGGTGCGCTCCCACGGGTGGCCGAACGGGCCGAAGCGCTGGTCGGGGTGCACGTAGAGGTGGTGGTCCCCGCCCGGGGACCTAGCCGCCCGCGCGTTCGCGGCGGTATGCGCCCGGCGGGACGCCGACGATGCGGGTGAAGTGCCGGTTCAGGTGCGGCTGGTCGGTGAAGCCGACGGCGACGGCCGCCTGAGCCGGCGGCGTTCCCGCGTCCAGGAGCCGGCGGGCCTGCCGGACCCGGGCGTCGGTCAGCCAGGTGTGCGGCGGCATCCCGTACCGCTCTCGGAAGGCCCGCAGCAGGGCGAACGGGCTGGTCCCCAGTTCCGCGGCCAGCTGTTCCAGCGAAGGCGGCCCCGCCATCCGCTCCTGGAGCACCGCCCGGGCCGCCGCGGCGTCGGCGGCTCCGGCGCTGCGGACGGTACGGGCGGGCAGCGGCCCGGCGTGCCGGGTCAGCATCCGCGCCACCGCACGGCGCAGCAGCGTGTCGGCGGCCAGCGCGTTGCCCTCCTCGGCGGCCCGGTGCACCTCGGTGATCACGTGCGAGGTCTGCGGGTCGGAGACGGAGTCGGCGGTGAAGCCGGGGGTCCCGCGCAGGCCGCCGATCTCCGCGGCGACCTCGGCGATCAGCTCGCGGGAGGGGTACAGGGTGGCGTAGGCCCAGCCCTCGGGGGCCCCGGCCCGTGCGGTGTGCGGCACCTCGGGGTTGATCAGGACCACGCTCCCGGGCCCGGCGCGGACGATGCCGCCGGGCAGGCCGACCTCCTCGATGCCGCCGGTGACCGCCGCGATGACGTAGCCGTCGTGGGCGTGGCGCGGGAAGGTGTGGCGCACGTAGTGGGCGCGCAGCAGGTCCAGGCCGGGCAGTTCCGCGTACTGCCAGTGCCGGGCCCACTCCCGCTCGACCGCCTCGTCCGCCATCCCCCCATTCTGCGCCCCGGCCCGTTTGGCACGCCGCCCGGTCCGGCCGTTTCCCCAGGTCCGGCCCGTTGTCAGTACCCGGGTGCAGGATGGGGGCATGGCCGGCTCTGCGCTCGATTCGTTCTCCCCCGCGACCCGCTCCTGGTTCACGGGGGCCTTCGTCCAGCCCACCTCCGCGCAGGAGGGCGCCTGGCGGGCCATCCGTGAGGGCTCCGACGTGCTCGTCGTGGCGCCGACCGGTTCCGGCAAGACCCTGGCCGCCTTCCTCGCCGCCCTCGACCAGCTCGCGTCCGCCCCGCCGCCGGCCGAGCCGAAGAAGCGCTGCCGGGTGCTGTACGTGTCCCCGCTGAAGGCCCTCGCGGTCGACGTCGAGCGGAACCTGCGCAGCCCGCTGACCGGGATCCGCCAGGAGTCGGTCCGCCTGGGTCTGCCCGAGCCGGAGATCCGGGTGGGGATCCGCTCGGGGGACACCCCGCCGGCGGAGCGGCGGGCGCTGGCCACGCGGCCGCCGGACATCCTGATCACCACGCCCGAGTCGCTGTTCCTGATGCTGACTTCCGCGACGCGGGACGCACTGGCCGGGATCGAGACGGTGATCCTGGACGAGGTGCACGCGGTCGCGGGGACCAAGCGCGGGGCGCACCTGGCCCTGTCACTGGAGCGGCTGGACGAGCTGCTGCCCCGCCCGGCGCGCCGGATCGGGCTGTCGGCGACGGTCCGGCCGGTGGACGAGGTGGCCCGGTACCTCGCGCCGCGCGGCAAGGTCGAGATCGTCCAGCCGCCCTCGGCGAAGGAGTTCGACCTGTCGGTGGTCGTCCCGGTGCAGGACATGGGCGAGTTGGGCGGCTCCCCGGCCTCCGAGGGGAAGGACGGCGGGGACAAGCCGTCGATCTGGCCGCATGTGGAGGAGCGCATCGCGGACCTGGTCCAGGCGCACCGCTCCACGATCGTGTTCGCCAACTCGCGCCGTCTCGCCGAGCGGCTGTGCAACCGGCTGAACGAGATCGCGTACGAGCGGGCCACCGGCGAGCAGCTGTCCGAGGGGGCAGCGCCGCCGGCCGAGATCATGGCCCAGTCGGGGGCCGCCCGGGGCGCCCCGGCACTGCTGGCGCGGGCGCACCACGGCTCGGTCTCCAAGGAGCAGCGGGCGTTGGTGGAGGAGGATCTGAAGGCGGGCCGGCTGCCCGCCGTGGTCGCCACCTCCAGCCTGGAACTGGGCATCGACATGGGCGCCGTGGACCTGGTGGTGCAGGTGGAGTCCCCGCCCTCGGTGGCCTCCGGGCTCCAGCGGGTGGGCCGGGCCGGGCACCAGGTGGGCGCGGTCTCCACGGGCGTCGTGTTCCCCAAGTACCGCGGGGACCTGGTCCAGGCCGCCGTGGTCACGGAGCGGATGCGCACCGGATCCATCGAGTCGCTGCGCATCCCGTCCAACCCGCTGGACGTGCTCGCGCAGCAGCTGGTCGCGATGACCGCGATGGACACGTGGCAGCTGGACGAGCTGCTGGCGCTGGTGCGGCGGGCGGCGCCGTTCGCGGCGCTGCCGGAGTCGGCGTTCACCGCGGTGCTCGACATGCTGGCGGGCCGGTACCCGTCCGACGCGTTCGCGGAGCTCAGACCACGAGTGGTGTGGGACCGGGTGGCGGGGACCATCACCGGCCGGCCGGGCGCCCAGCGGCTCGCGGTCACCTCCGGCGGCACGATCCCCGACCGCGGGCTGTTCGGCGTCTTCCTCGCGGGCGCGGACCCGAAGAAGGGCGGCGGCCGGGTCGGCGAGCTCGACGAGGAGATGGTCTACGAGTCCCGCGTGGGCGATGTGTTCACCCTGGGCACCACCTCCTGGCGGATCGAGGACATCACCCGCGACCGGGTCCTGGTCTCCCCCGCCCCCGGGGTCCCCGGGCGGCTGCCGTTCTGGAAGGGCGACCAGCTGGGCCGCCCGCTGGAACTGGGCCGCGCGGTGGGCGCGTTCCTGCGCGAGCTCGGCGGCCTGCCCGAGGAGGACGCCCGGCTGCGGCTGGTGGCGGCCGGCCTCGACGCCTGGGCCGCGGAGAACGTCCTGGCATATCTCGCGGAGCAGCGCGAGGCCTGCGGCCACGTCCCGGACGACCGGACCATCGTGGTCGAGCGGTTCCGCGACGAGCTCGGCGACTGGCGGGTCGTGGTCCACTCCCCGTTCGGCGCCCAGGTGCACGCCCCCTGGGCGCTGGCCCTCGGCGCCCGCCTCGCCGAGAAGTACGGCATGGACGCGCAGGTCATGCATGCCGACGACGGGATCGTGCTCCGGCTACCCGACGCGGACCTGCTCTCCATGGACCTGCTGGACCACGACCCTGCGGCCTCCCGCGCCTTCGAGTTCGACGACGAACAGGCTCCGCTGGGCGCCGCGGACATCGCCTTCGACCACGGCGAGATCAACCAGATCGTCACCGACCAGGTCGGCGGCTCGGCCCTGTTCGCCTCCCGGTTCCGCGAGTGCGCGGCGCGCGCCCTGCTGTTGCCGCGCCGCAGTCCCGGCAAGCGCACCCCGCTGTGGCAGCAGCGCCAGCGGGCCTCCCAACTGCTCCAGGTGGCTTCGGAGTTCGGCTCGTTCCCGATCGTGCTGGAAGCCGTACGGGAGTGCCTCCAGGACGTGTTCGACGTACCGGGCCTGACGGAGCTGATGGGGGACATCGAGGCGCGCCGGGTCCGCCTGGTCGAGGTCACCACCCCCGAACCGTCCCCCTTCGCCCGGTCGCTGCTCTTCGGGTACGTCGCCCAGTTCCTGTACGAGGGGGACTCGCCGCTCGCCGAGCGCAGGGCGGCCGCGCTCTCGTTGGACTCCCGCCTGCTGGCGGAGCTGCTCGGCCAGGCCGAGCTGCGCGAACTGCTCGACGCGGAGGTACTGGAGGAGCTGGAGCGGGAGCTCCAGTGGCGAGGCGAGGACCGGCGGGCCAGGGACGCCGAGTCCGTCGCCGACCTGCTGCGCCTGCTCGGCCCGCTGACCACGGCCGAACTGGCCGAGCGGGGCGCCGACCCGGCCTGGCCGAAGGCGTTGGCCGAGGCCCGCCGGGCCATCCTGGTCCGGATCGGCGGTACGGACCACTGGGCGGCGATCGAGGACGCGGGCCGGCTGCGCGACGCGCTGGGCACGGCGCTCCCGGTCGGGGTCCCGGAAGCGTTCACCGAGCCGGTCAAGGACCCGCTCGGCGACCTCCTGGCCCGGTACGCCCGCACCCACGGGCCGTTCACCACGACCGCCGTCGCCGCCCGCTTCGGCCTGGGCGCGGCGGTGACCGAGGGCGCCCTGCACCGGCTCGCGGCGGCGGGCCGGGTGGTGCAGGGCGAGTTCCACCCGGCCGGCATCGGCCAGGAGTGGTGCGACGCGACGGTGCTGCGCAGGCTGCGCCGCCGCTCCCTGGCGGCGCTGCGCCAGGAGCTGGAGCCGGTCCCGCCGACCTCCCTGGCCACCTTCCTGCCGCAGTGGCAGCACCTGGGCGGGGCCCTGCGCGGCATCGACGGCCTGGCCCGGGCCGTCGAACAGCTCCAGGGCGCCCCCGTGCCCGCATCGGCGCTGGAGCGGCTGATCCTGCCGTCGCGGGTCGCGGGGTACTCTCCGGCCCTGCTGGACGAGCTCACCACCACCGGGGAGGTGGTCTGGGCGGGCGCCGGGGCCCTCCCGGGCAAGGACGGCTGGGTCTCGTTGTACCTGGCGGACGCGGCCCCGCTGCTGTTGCCGCCGCCGCACCCGCTGGAGCTGACGCCCCTTCACCGGTCGATCCTGGACACCCTGTCCGGCGGGTACGGGCTGTTCTTCCGCCAGCTGGCGGAATCGGTGCGCGCCAAGTGGTCCGAGGCCACGGACCTCGAACTGTCCGAGGCCGTCTGGGACCTGGCCTGGTCGGGCCGGCTGACGAACGACACCCTGTCCCCCCTGCGTTCCCTGCTCGGCTCGGGCCGTACGGCGGGCGCCACCGCCCACCGGGCCCGGCGCACGATCCCGCGCGGCCGGTACGGGACGCTCAGCGCGCAGGTGTCCCGCCCGGGCCCGCCCACGGTCTCCGGCCGCTGGTCGCTGCTGCCTTCCCAGGCCCCCGACCCCACCCACCGGGCCCACGCACTGGCCCGGACCCTGCTGGACCGGCACGGCGTGGTCACGCGGGGCGCGGTGGCCGCCGAGGGCGTGGAGGGCGGCTTCAGCGCGGTGTACCGGGTCCTGTCCGCCTTCGAGGACAGCGGCCAGGCCCGCCGCGGCTACGTGGTGGAGGGTCTGGGCGCGGCCCAGTTCGCGATGGACGGTGCGGTGGACCGGCTGCGGTCGGCCGAACGGAACCCGCCCCCGCTGGCGGCGGTGGTCCTGGCCGCCGCCGATCCGGCCAACGCGTACGGGGCGGCCCTGCCCTGGCCGGAGCCCCCGGCCGGGGCCACCCACAAGCCGGGCCGCAAGGCGGGCTCGCTGGTGGTCCTGGTCGACGGCGAACTCACGCTGTACCTCGAGCGGGGCGGCAAGACGCTGCTGGCCTGGCCCCCGGCGGACGACCCCCGCCTCGCGGCGGCCACCGCGGCCCTGGCGGCCGCGTCCCGGATCGGCACACTCCCGGCGCTCACGGTGGAACGCATCAACGCCGCCCCGGCCTTGACCTCCCCGCTGGGCCCGGCCCTGGAGACCGCCGGCTTCCACGCCACCCCTCGGGGCCTGCGCCTGCGCTCGTGAATCCGGCAGCCGCATCCGGTACCCGGATCCAGTGATGGAATCCGGCATTCCGGTCTCGACCATCGCGCTTACGTTCCGCTTATGTCTTGAGCCCGTCACGAAGCCCTTCTCGGCTGGCAGCCCGGCCCCTTTCTGGACTATCAAGATCAGCGCAGGCATCGAGCGTGACGATGCCACGTCAAAAGATCACACTCATGGGGGACCAGAAAAGTGAGCACCAACACCATGCGGCGAGCAGCAACGGGCGTCATCGGTCTGGCGGTTGCCGGAACCCTGACCCTCACCGGCTGCAAGAACGGCAACGAAGAGGTCGCACCCGCGCAGTCGAGCGCGCCCGCCGCCCAGCCCAGCCAGGGCGGGCAGGAGTCCGCCCAGCCCAGCACCCCGGCCAGCCCCTCCACCGGCGGCCAGGCCCCCGCAGGCGCGGCGGGCCAGGCGAAGCCCGGCCAGACCTTCAAGATCGGCGAGACGGCGCAGGTGCCGTTCAACTACGGCAGCACCAAGGGCGGCACCCTCGCCCTCACCGTCACCGCCGTCGAGCAGGGCCAGCCGGCCGACCTGGACGCGCTCAAGCTGGGCGACAAGGTCAAGGGGATGATCCCCTACTACATCCGCTACTCGGTCAAGAACATCGGCACCGTGGACCTCTCGTACGCCTCCGTGGGCCACATGAAGGGCCTGCTCCCGGACGGCTCCGAGGCCCAGGGCGTCTCCGTCATCGGCAAGTTCGAGAAGTGCAAGGACGAGTCGCTGCCGAAGGGCTTCACCAACGGCCAGACGCAGACCAGCTGCGCGATCGCCCTGGCGCCCTCGGCCCAGACGAAGGTGGTCGGCGCCGAGTACTGGGGCGACCCGTACAACAACCTGAGCGACGGCAAGGGCCTCTTCTGGAAGTAGCGGCACGGCGGAAGCGGTAGCGGTCACCTCCGCACCCTCCCTTCCAGACGACGAGCCCCCGCCCGCGCCACAGCGCGGCGGGGGCTCCGGCCGTGCCGGAGCCCCCGCGCACCGCGCGCCGGCCACAGCGCACCACCCCCGGCCCCCGCCGGGGCGACAATGGCGCCATGCCCGAAGGAGACAGCGTCTGGCGCGCCGCGGCCCGGCTGCACGCGGCCCTGGCCGGCCACGAGCTGACCCGCTGCGACCTGCGCGTCCCCCGCTTCGCCACCTCCGACCTCACCGGCCGCACCACCCTGGACGTCACCCCGCGCGGCAAACACCTCCTCGCCCGCTTCGAGGGCGGCCTCACCCTCCACACCCACCTGGGCATGGACGGCGCCTGGCACGTCTTCGCCGCGCACGAGAAGTGGCACGGCGGCCCCGCCCACGAGATCCGCGTCGTCCTCGCCACCACCGGACACACGGCCGTCGGCTACCGCCTCCCGGTCGTCGAGCTGCTCCGCACCGCCGACGAGGACCGCGCCGTCGGCCACCTCGGCCCCGATCTCCTCGGCCCCGACTGGGACGCCGACCGAGCCGCCGCCCGCCTCCTCGCCACCCCCGGGCGCCCGCTCGGCGAGGCCCTGCTCGACCAGCGCAACCTCGCCGGCATCGGCAACATCTACAAGAGCGAGCTCTGCTTCCTGGCCCAGGTCACCCCCTGGACCCCTGTCGGCGACCTCCCCGACCCCGCGACCACCGCCGTCCGCCTCGCCGGCGCCGCCCACCGCCTGCTGCGCGCCAACATCGGCGACCGCCGGATCCGCAACACCACCGGCAGCCGCCGCCCCGGTCAGGAGCTCTTCGTCTACGGCCGTGCGCACCGCCCCTGCCTGCGCTGCGGCACCCCCGTCCGCGAGGCCCCGCAGAACGACCGCCCGACCTACTGGTGCCCCCGCTGCCAACGCGGCCCTACGGCCTAGTTGACGCTCCGTCAGATCCGGTCGTACGGTCCCGGCATGCCCACACCCAGAGCCCCGTACGACCTCTCCGGCCGGACCGCCCTGATCACCGGCGCCGCGAGCGGCATAGGCCGCGCCACCGCCGTGCTCCTCGCCGGGGCGGGCGCCGCCGTCCACTGCGCGGACCGCGACGAGCCCGGCCTCGCCGAGACGGCGGACCTCGTCGCCAAGGCCGGCGGATCCGCCACCGTCCACCCCCTCGACGTCACCGACCGTGCAGCCCTGCGCGCTGCCGTCGCAGCCGCCGGACCGCTCGACATCACCGCCGCCATCGCCGGGATCATGCACACCAGCAGCGTCCTGGAGACCTCCGACGAGGACCTCGACCGGGTCCTGGACATCAACTTCAAGGGGATCCTGCGCACCTGCCAGGAGGCCGCCCGCGCCATGATCGCGGCCGGTCGCCCCGGCTCGATCGTCACCATGGCCTCCGGCGCCGTGGACGCCGCCCAGCCCGGCCTGCTCTGCTACAGCGCCGCCAAGGCCGCCGTCGTCCAGCTCACCAAGACCCTCGCCACCGAGGCCGGCCCCCACGGCATCCGCGTCAACGCCGTCGCCCCGGGCTGGATCCGCACCCCGATGACCGGGCGGCACAGCCCCGAGGTCCAGGAGCAGACCGAGGCCGCGATGGTCCGGATGTCCCCCCTGCGCCGCGTCGGCGAGCCCGAGGACATCGCCCAGGCCGTGCTCTACCTCGCCTCGGACGCCTCGTCCTTCATGACGGGCCAGATCCTCCGCCCGAACGGGGGAGTGTCGATGCCCTGGTAGCCGCCCGGCCGGCCGCCGCCCCATCCCCCCGGGGTCCGTCGCCCGCCGCCCGCCGTGTCCTGCGTACGGGCCGCGGCGTGCAGTGCACCGGCAGCAGGCCCAGCCCCCAGCCGCCCACGGCCACCGCGCCCTCCACCGGCCCCGACTCGCCCGGGGCCAGCGCCAGGCGCAGCACCGCCCACCACCACAGCACGCCCATCGCCAGCGCGAGGGGTATGAGTAACCGCCGCACGGCTACCTCCCAGCGGCCGGGGACCCGGACCGGACCATCGTCCCGCAACCCCGCCGCCCCCGCACCCAGAACAGCACGGCACGGCACGGCACGCGGCGAGCCCGCCCGGGGCCCCCGGCCCGCCGCAAAGCCCCGTACGAGCGAGCGCAGCAAACGGCACGGAGCCCCGGTCGGTGCGTCACGCACCGACCGGGGCTCCGGCCACGCTCATTTCTTCACAGCTCGCGCATCGAGCTCACGCGGCTACGACATTCACCGCTTCCGCAGGCGCCTTGATGGTCACCCGCTCCGGGCCACCCGCGACCGAAGTCACGGAGACCGAATTGAGCATCGGGCGGACCGGCACCGTCACCGGTTCGCTTGCCGCGGCCGACTGCGCCAGCTCGGCCAGCGACAGCTCGTCGCTGACTTCGCGCATCAGCTCGGACATCCGTACGTCCAACGCGTCGCAGATCGCGGAGAGCAGCTCGGAGGATGCCTCCTTCTGCCCCCGCTCCACCTCGGAAAGATAGCCGAGAGAAACTCGGGCGGACGAGGAGACTTCGCGCAGAGTACGGCCCTGGCGCTGGCGCTGCCGACGCAGCACGTCACCCAGCAGGCGACGGAGCAGAATCATCGGTGGCTCCCTCCTCTGACCGTGTAGCCGCATCCTTCACGCCCCACCGTACCGCCTCGCGCCGCGGCCGTGCGGGGAGCTATGTCGTGTTCACTCAGGGCTGCAAACATCAAATCCCCCCGTTCTGTTCCGTATCCTGCCCCCGCACATTCTCGCGGAGTTCGCTCGAGAGCAGTTCGAGCACTGTCCGTGCACTCTCCCTACGGATTTCCGTACGGGAGCCGTTCAACCTCAGCGGGACGGTTTTCCTGCCCGCCGGACCCGCCACGGCGATGAAGACGGTGCCCACCGGCTGCCCGTCCTGCGGGTCCGGACCGGCCACTCCGGTGGTCGCGATCCCCCACGAAGCCCCCAGTACGCGCCGTACGCCGGTCGCCATCTCGTCCGCGACCTGCGCGTTCACCGCCCCTTGCGCGGCCAGCAGCCCGGCGTCCACGCCCAGGAGCCGGTGCTTCAGCTCCGTCGCGTACGCCGTGACCGACCCGCGGAAGGACCGGGAGGCCCCGGCGACGGCCGTGAGTTCCGCGGCGACCATCCCGCCGGTCAGCGACTCGGCGACGGCGAGGGTCTGGTCACTCTCCGCAAGGAGGCGCAGCACTTCCGCAGCGATCGCGGCGGTGTCCCCGGTCCCGGCCGCCGCCCCCGCGGCGTCCGGAGCCGCCCCACCGGCCACCGGAGATTCCCCCACCGGTTGTGTCACCTCGCGGCCTGCTCCGCAGCCAGACCCTTGCGCCGCAGCACCACGGCCTGGCGGATGTAATCCAAACCGGTGACCAAGGTCAGCACGACGGCGACCGCCATCACCCAGAAGCGCATGCTCGCCAGGGCCCCGGTCAGCGCGAGCACGTACATCCCCACCGCCGTCCCCTGGGCCAGGGTCTTGAGCTTGCCGCCCCGGCTGGCGGGAATCACTCCGTACCTGATGACCCAGAAACGCATGAGCGTGATCCCGAGTTCCCGCCCGAGGATCAGCCCGGTCACCCACCAGGGCAGGTCGCCCAGCCAGGAGAGACAGATCAACGCCGACCCCATGATCGCCTTGTCGGCGATGGGGTCGGCGATCTTCCCGAAGTCCGTGACCAGGTTGTACGTACGGGCCAGGTGCCCGTCGAAGATGTCCGTGATCATGGCGACGGCGAACGCGGCCCAGGCCCACGCGCGCCACACCGGGTCGTACCCGCCGTCGGCGAGGAGGAGCAACACGAATCCCGGCACCAGGACCAGCCGGATCATCGTCAGGATGTTGGCGATGTTCCACAGGCTGGCCTGATCGACCGCCGCAGCCCCCAGCTTCGCGCCGGGCGCGGGCCGGCGGCCGGTCCCGCCCGCCGCAGATGCCGGGACTCCGGTCATCCGGCCGCCTCCTCGAGATGCAGGGGCTCTGCCACCAGGTCCACGCCCAGCGTGCCGACCACCTTGGCCGCCACGATACGGCCGGGCACCAGGCCCGTGCTGTCCGTGAAGACGACCTGGCCGTCGGTCTCGGGCGCCTGGTGCGCGGCACGCCCGTAGGCGCCGTCACCCTCGTCGTCAACCGCCTCGACGGACTCGACGAGTACCTCCAGGGTCTCCCCGATCCGCTCCTCCGCGCGCTGCGAGGTGAGCTCCTCGGCGAGCCGCTGCATGTGGGCGAGCCGCTCGGCGATCGTGTCCTCGTCCAGCTTGCCGTCGTACGTGACGGCCTCGGTACCGTCCTCGTCCGAGTAGCCGAAGACGCCGATCGCGTCGAGCCGCGCGTGGGTGAGGAAACGCTCCAGCTCGGCGAAGTCCGACTCCTTCTCGCCGGGGAAGCCGACGATGAAGTTGGACCGGACGCCGGCCTGCGGGGCCTTGGTCCGGATGGTGTCCAGCAGCTCCAGGAACCGGTCGGTGTCACCGAAGCGGCGCATGGCGCGCAGCACGTCGGGGGCCGAGTGCTGGAAGGACAGGTCGAAGTACGGCACGACCTTGGGGGTCGAGGTCAGCACGTCGATCAGGCCGGGCCGCATCTCGGCGGGCTGCAGGTAGCTGACGCGGACGCGCTCGATGCCGTCCACCTCGGCCAGCTCGGGCAGCAGGGTCTCCAGCAGGCGGATGTCGCCGAGGTCCTTGCCGTACGAGGTGTTGTTCTCGGAGACCAGCATGATCTCCTTGACGCCCTGCTCGGCGAGCCAGCGCGTCTCGCCCAGCACGTCGCTGGGACGGCGGGAGATGAAAGAGCCGCGGAAGGACGGGATGGCGCAGAAGGAGCAGCGGCGGTCGCAGCCGGAGGCGAGCTTGACCGAGGCGACCGGGCTCTTGTCCAGGCGGCGGCGCAGCGGCGCGCGCGGCCCGGAGGCGGGCGCGAGCCCGTCCGGCAGGTCGGCGGGGGCTTCGGCCGGCTCCTCGACGGGCGTCGACTGGGCGTGGCCGGGCAGCGCCACCTCGGTGTCCTGGCGGGCCGCGGGGCTGATCGGGAGCAGCTTGCGCCGGTCACGCGGGGTGTGGGAGGCGTGGATGCCACCGTTGAGGATGGTCTGCAGGCGGTCGGAGATGTCGGCGTAGTCGTCGAAACCGAGCACGCCGTCGGCCTCTGGCAGCGCCTCGGCGAGCTCCTTGCCGTAGCGCTCGGCCATGCAGCCGACGGCGACGACGGCCTGGGTCTTGCCGTGATCCTTGAGATCGTTGGCTTCCAGCAGGGCGTCTACGGAGTCCTTTTTGGCGGCTTCGACGAAGCCGCAGGTGTTGACGACGGCTACGTCCGCATCGGCGGCGTCCTCGACGAGCTCCCAGCCATCCGCCGCCAAGCGGCCTGCGAGCTCCTCCGAGTCCACCTCGTTACGGGCGCAGCCAAGAGTGACAAGGGCGACGGTACGGCGTTCGGGCATGGACTCAAGACTACTTTGTCCAAACACCGACCCCCGCCCCAAGTCCCGGTAAACCAAGATCCCCGGAGTGCGGCGCAGCACCCCGGGGACCCGGAATCAAGCATTCAGCGCTATATCAGCCCGCCTGTGCGGCTCCCTGGCGGGGGTCGTCCTTGGTGTATGTGAGGCGTTCCACCTGACCGGGCCGGAAATCGTCCTTGATCTCCTTGCCGTTCACGAAGAGCTTCACGACCCCGGCGTCGCCGAGGACGAGGTCGATGGATTCCTTGTCCGTGAAGGTCTTGGACTGGCCCGGGGTCAGCGTGCCGTCGAACAGCAGCCGGCCGCTGTGGTCCTTCGCCGAGATCCAGCTCTCGCCGTCGTTGGCCGTCAGGACGACCGTGACGAGGTCCTTGGGCGCGGCGGCGATGGCACTGTCCGAGGGCTCCGGCTGGGGCGCCTTCGGGGTCTGCTGGGGCTGGGCGGCCGGCTTGCCGGCCGACTGCTTGGGTGCGGCCTGCGGGGAGGCGGAACCTTCCGCCACCGGCCGCTTGTCCTTCGCGTCGCCGCCGCCGAAGGCGGTGAAGCCCACGAAGCCGATGACGGCGACGATGGCGGCGACCATGGCCGCGGTCCAGTTGGGCCGCTGCCGCTCGGGACGGATGCGCTCGGCGTCGAACATCGGCGCGGCGGGCGTGGGCGCCGGCCGGCCGCCGTGGGCGGCGTCGTACGCGTCGACCAGGGGTTCGGGATCGAGGTGGACGGCGCGGGCGAGCGTACGGATGTGACCGCGGGCGTAGACGTCGCCGCCGCACCGCGTGAAATCGTCAGCTTCGATCGCGTGCACGATCGGGATGCGCACGCGGGTGGTGGAACTGACCTCGTCGACAGTGAGCCCGGCGGCGATCCGGGCCTGCTTCAGGGCCGTCCCGATGGACGGTCCTTCGACTGTGGGTTCGATGATGCGGTCCTCGGACCGGTCGTCGGTCGAAGGCCGCTCATCTTCGGGGGAGTTGGAGTTGCCGATGGACACGAGGGCGCCTTTCGAGCGTGTAGCCACCTGCTGGATGTCCAGTCTAGGGGGGTGACGAAAGGGTGGAGCAACCGGAGGGTGGACTTCCTACGCCATCCGAATGGCAATCCGAACAGTGCAGGAAGTCCGGGTGCTGCGGCGGACCCGCACAGGGCACGGTGCCGCCACCTCCCTCAACTTGACGCGGACCCAAGGGAAACGGTTGCCCGCCCGAGAATTACGGTTGGGTCTCTCCCCGGATGACGGCGAGGACCCCGTCCAGTTCGTCCGCCTTGACCAGCACGTCGCGCGCCTTCGACCCCTCGCTCGGGCCGACGATCCCCCGCGACTCCATCAGGTCCATGAGCCGCCCGGCCTTCGCGAAGCCCACCCGGAGCTTGCGCTGGAGCATCGAGGTCGACCCGAACTGCGTGGAGACCACCAGCTCGGCCGCCTGGCACAGCAGGTCCAGGTCGTCGCCGATCTCCTCGTCGATCTCCTTCTTCTGCTTCTGCCCGACGGTGACGTCGTCCCGGAAGACCGGGGCCATCTGGTCCTTGCAGTGCTGCACGATCCCGGCGATCTCGTCCTCGGTGACGAAGGCGCCCTGGAGGCGGACCGGCTTGTTCGCTCCCATCGGCAGGAACAGCCCGTCCCCCTTGCCGATGAGCTTCTCGGCGCCCGGCTGGTCGAGGATGACCCGGCTGTCGGCGAGCGAGGAGGTGGCGAACGCGAGCCTCGAGGGCACGTTCGCCTTGATCAGGCCGGTGACCACGTCCACCGAGGGCCGCTGGGTGGCGAGCACCAGGTGGATGCCGGCCGCGCGGGCCAGCTGGGTGATCCGGACGATCGAGTCCTCGACGTCCCGCGGGGCCACCATCATCAGGTCGGCGAGCTCGTCGACGATCACCAGCAGGTACGGGTACGGGCTGAGCTCCCGCTCGCTGCCGGGCGGCAGTTTGATCTTGCCGTCCCGGATGGCCCGGTTGAAGTCGTCGATGTGCCGGTAGCCGAAGGCGGCCAGGTCGTCGTAGCGCAGGTCCATCTCGCGCACGACCCACTGGAGCGCCTCGGCGGCCCGCTTGGGGTTGGTGATGATCGGCGTGATCAGGTGCGGGATGCCCTCGTACGCCGTCAGCTCCACCCGCTTGGGGTCGACGAGCACCATCCGGACGTCCTCCGGGGTGGCCCGCACCATCACCGAGGTGATCAGGCAGTTGATGCAGGAGGACTTTCCGGAGCCGGTGGCGCCGGCGACGAGCACGTGCGGCATCTTCGCGAGGTTGGCCATGACGTAGCCGCCCTCGACGTCCTTGCCGAGCGCCACGAGCATCGGGTGGTCGTCCTCGGCCGCGTCCGCCAGCCGGAGCACGTCCCCCAGGTTGACCATCTCGCGGTCGGTGTTCGGGATCTCGATGCCGACTGCCGACTTGCCCGGGATCGGGCTGATGATCCGGACGTCCGGCGAGGCCACGGCGTACGCGATGTTCTTGGTCAGGGCGGTGATCCGCTCGACCTTGACCGCCGCGCCCAGGGTGACCTCGTACCGGGTGACCGTCGGTCCCCGGGTGAAGCCGGTGACGTCCGCGTCGACCTTGAACTCGGTGAACACGTTGCGCAGCGAGGCGACCACGGCGTCGTTGGCGGCGCTGCGGGTCTTGCCGGGCCCGCCCTTCTCCAGCAGGTCGAGCGAGGGCAGTGCGTACGTGATGTCCCCCCGCAGCTGGAGCTGCTCGGCGCGGGGCGGCAGCGGCTGGGGCGGCGGAGGGGCTTTGGTGAGGTCCGGCACCGACAAGGTCCCGGAAGCCGCGGCCGTGGTGTCGTGCGGCGGCTCGGCCGGCTCCGGGGCGGCGGCCTTGGGCCGCTCCTCCCGGGCGGGCGGCACCGGAGCGGTGATCTCCACGCCCGCGCGCTCGACGGAGATGCCGTGGGTCAGGTCGGCCACCAGCGGGGAGGGCGGCATTCCGCCGTAGACCACCCCGTCCAGCGCGGCGGCGGCCGCGGCGGCCACGTCGACGGCGTCCATCTCCCGCTCGGGGGCCGGCCGGGCCGGGGTCCGCCGGGGGCGCCGCCGCCGGGCGAGCGCCTGCTCCTCGGCGGCATCGGCGGCATCGAGGTCGGCGGGGTCGCCGGAACCCGCAGCTCCCGACCGGGCCCGCCACTGCTCGGGGTCGTGCCGGCCGGCGGCGCCGTCCTCCCCGAAGCCCTCGTCGTACTGGTTCGGGGCGATGATCCCCAGCCGGATGCCGAGCCGCCGCAGCCGCTGCGGGATCGCGTTCACCGGGGTCGCCGTGACCACGAGCAGCCCGAAGATCGTGAGCAGCACCAGCATCGGCACGGCCAGCGGCGCACCCATGGTGAAGATCAGCGGCTTCGAGGCGCCCCAGCCGATCAGCCCGCCCGCGTTCTGCATGGCGGTGGTGCCCTCGTCCCGGCCCGGCGCCCCGCAGGCGATGTGCACGAGGCCGAGCACCCCGATGACGAGCGCGGACAGGCCGACGCCGATCCGGCCGTTGGCGTCGGGCTGTTCGGGATGGCGGATGAAACGTACCGCCATGACGCCGAGCAGGATCGGCACGAGCAGATCCAGTCGTCCGAAGGCGCCGGTGACCAGCATGGTGACCAGATCCCCGACGGGACCGCTCAGGTTCGACCAGGTACCGGCGGCGACGATCAGCGCGAGGGCGAGCAGCAGCAGCGCGACGCCGTCCTTGCGGTGGGCGGGGTCGAGGTTCTTGGCGCCCTGGCCGATCCCGCGGAACACCGCGCCGACGGCGTGCGCACAGCCCAGCCACACGGCGCGCACCAGCCGCACCACGCCCCCGGTCGGGGAGGGCGCGGGCTTGGGCGGCACCTTCTTGACGGGGGCGCGCCGGGGCGCCGCGGCTTTCTTCGCTGCGGGCTTGCGGGCGGGGGCCGCCTTCTTCGCCGGCGCCGTCGTCCGGCCGGTGCGGCCCTTCGCGGTGCCCGCAGTGCTCTGGGAACCCTTGCCGGACGTACGTGAGGCCATGGGGCCGAGGTTACCGGTGCGCGCGCCGGTGGACACGCGTGCCCACCCCTTCACCCGTTCGTGTCGCGGGCCGTGTCGGTGCTTTGACGCACCGCCAGGCCCGGCACCGTCCGAACGGCCGGGCGGTCAGCGCCTCGATGCGCTCAGCTCTGCGCGGGCAGCACCGGCGCTCCCCCGCCGGTCCCGGGCTCGAGCGCATCGAGCGCCCGCCGCAGACCGGTGAGCTTGCGCTCCAGATGGGCCGCGGTCGCCACGACCGCGGCATCGGCCGATTCCTCGCCGAGCTGCTTGGTCAGCGCCTCGGCCTGTTCCTCGACCGCCGCGAGCCGCGCGGAGAGCTCGGCCAGCAGACCGGCCGTCTCCTTGCTGTCAGCGCCCGAGCCGCCGCCCTCGAGCTGGAGGCGCAGCAGCGCCGCCTGCTCCCTGAGCTGGCAGTTCTTGGTGTACAGCTCGACGAACACCGAGACCTTGGCCCGCAGCACCCACGGGTCGAAGGGCTTGGAGATGTAGTCCACCGCGCCGGCGGCGTAACCGCGGAACGTGTGGTGCGGACCGTGATTGATCGCGGTGAGGAAGATGATCGGGATGTCCCTGGTCCGCTCACGCCGCTTGATGTGCGCGGCCGTCTCGAATCCATCCATCCCGGGCATCTGCACGTCCAGCAGGATGACCGCGAAATCGTCCGTCAGCAGCGCTTTGAGCGCTTCCTCGCCCGACGACGCCCGGACCAGTGTCTGATCGAGCGCGGAGAGGATGGCCTCCAGCGCGAGCAGATTCTCCGGCCGGTCGTCGACCAGGAGGATCTTGGCCTTCTGCACCATGCCCTGTCCTCCTCGCCCCGGCATGGGGCCTCCCCGGCTCCTGGCGCCGGCCTGTACGCCGGGCCCCGCCCCAGAAGAGGACGGCATCCTTACGCCGTCCGTCCTTGTGCCGGTCATCGTAGCCCCAGTCCCGAGATCGCCACACCCTGTCACCAAGATGTCACTGTGCACGAAGCAGAAACGGTGTGGGAGAGCAGAAGGTTCCCCGTCTCCCGCCCTTCCACACCGTTTTCGCCACAGTCAGTCAGCAATTGGTATCAGAGCGCTCTGCAGTCGATCACTTGCCGCGCATCCACTGCTCCATCACCGACAGCAGATAGTCCGGGTCGACCGGCTTGGTGACATAGTCGGAGGCACCGGAATCGATCGCCTTCTCCCGGTCCCCCTTCATCGCCTTCGCCGTCAGCGCGATGATCGGCAGACCGGCGAACTGCGGCATCCGCCGGATCGCCGAGGTCGTCGCGTAACCGTCCATCTCGGGCATCATGATGTCCATCAGCACGACGGTCACATCGTCGTGCTGCTCCAGGACCTCGATGCCCTCCCGGCCGTTCTCCGCGTACAGGACCGCCAGTCCGTGCTGCTCCAGGACACTAGTCAGCGCGAAGACGTTGCGGACGTCGTCGTCCACGATGAGCACCTTCTCCCCGTGGAAGTCATACGTCCGGGGCACCACCGGAAGCTCTTCTTCCGGATTGACCCAGCCGTCCTCGGGCCCCTGCGCGTTCGGCTGCCCCGGCACCGCCGTACGCGGCTCCAGGTCGCTCAGCGCCTTGCGCCGCCGCCGGAACAGCGCAGCGCCGCCCTGTCCCTGACCGGCCGCCTCGGCGGCCGGCACCCCGGGGCGCGCTTGCTGCGGCTGCACCTGTGCCGCGGCGGCGGGCGCCGTCGGCAGAGCGGGCCGCGGGCCGTCGACCTGCCTGCGGTACACCTCGCCGCGGCCGCCGCCGGGCGTGGGCGGCGCGTACCCCTGCGGCGGCAGCTCGCTCGGGTGCAGCGGCAGGTACAGCGTGAACGTGGACCCGCGGCCGGGCTCGCTCGCCGCGTGGATCTCCCCGCCCAGCAGCCGGGCGATCTCCCGGCTGATCGACAGCCCCAGGCCCGTACCGCCGTACTTCCTGCTGGTGGTTCCGTCGGCCTGCTTGAACGCCTCGAAGATCACCAGCATCTTGCTCGCCGCGATCCCGATCCCGGTGTCCGTCACCGAGAAGGCGATCAGGTCCCCGTCCGCCTCCCGCAGCGAACCGGCCTCGAGCAACTGCTCCCGGATCGCCGTCGGCACGTCCGAACCCGCGGGCCGGATCACCAGCTCCACCGCCCCGGTGTCGGTGAACTTCACCGCGTTCGACAGCAGGTTGCGCAGCACCTGCAGGAGGCGCTGCTCGTCCGTGTGCAGGGTCGCGGGCAGCTCCGGGGAGACCCGAACCGAGAAGTCCAGGCCCTTCTCCGCGGTCAACGGCCGGAAGGTGGCCTCCACGTAGTCCACGAGCTGGACCAGCGCGATCCGCGTCGGCGAGACGTCCATCTTCCCCGCCTCGACCTTCGACAGGTCCAGGATGTCGTTGATCAGCTGCAACAGGTCGGAGCCCGCACCGTGGATGGTCTCCGCGAACTCCACCTGCTTCGGCGACAGGTTCTCGTCCGCGTTGTCGGCGAGCAGCTTGGCCAGGATCAGCAGCGAGTTGAGCGGCGTACGCAGCTCGTGCGACATGTTCGCCAGGAACTCGGACTTGTAGCGCATCGAGACCGCCAGCTGCTCGGCGCGCTCCTCCAGGACCTGCCGGGCCTCCTCGATCTCGGTGTTCTTCACCTCGATGTCCCGGTTCTGCTGGGCCAGCAGCTCGGCCTTCTCCTCGAGTTCGGCGTTGGCCGCCTGGAGCGCCTTCTGCCGGTTCTCCAGCTCGTCGGAACGTTCGCGCAGCTGCTCGGTCATCTCCTGCGACTGCTTGAGCAGCATCTCCGTCTTGGAGTTGACGCTGATCGTGTTGACGCTCGTGCCGATCATCTCGGCGATCTGGCTCAGGAAGTCCTTCTGGATCTGCGTGAAGGGCTGGAAGGACGCCAGCTCGATGACGCCGAGCACCTTCCCCTCGAACAGCACCGGCAGCACGATCACGTGCGCCGGCGGCGCCTCCCCGAGCCCCGAGGAGATCTTCAGGTAACCGGGCGGGGTGTTCTCGACGAGAATCGTCCGCTTCTCCTCCGCCACGGTCCCGATCAGCCCCTCCCCCGGCCGGAAGGAGGTGGGCATCTGACCGCCCGCGTACGCATAACTCCCGCGCATCCGCAGCTCGTACGCACCGTCGGGACCGCCCTCGGTCCCGATCTCGGTGGTGCCGCCCGACGGCAGCGCCAGGAAGAAGGCCCCGTGCTGCGCCGAAACCACCGGGGTCAGCTCGCTCATGATCAGCGAGGCCACGTCGTCCAGCTCGCGGCGGCCCTGCATCAGGGCGGAGATCCGGGCGAGGTTGCCCTTCAGCCAGTCCTGCTCCTTGTTGGCCAAGGTGGTGTCGCGCAGGTTCGCGATCATCGTGTTGATGTTGTCCTGGAGGACCTGGATCTCGCCCGCCGCGTCCACGTCGATCTTCAGGTTGAGATCGCCGCGGGTCACCGCGGTGGCCACGGCCGCGATCGCGCGCACCTGCCGGGTCAGGTTCCCGGCCATCTCGTTCACGGACTCCGTGAGGTCGCGCCAGGTGCCGTCCACGTCCCGGACCCGCGCCTGACCGCCCAGGATCCCCTCGGTGCCCACCTCGCGGGCCACCCTGGTCACCTGGTCCGCGAACGAGGACAGCTGGTCGACCATCGTGTTGATCGTCGTCTTGAGCTCCAGGATCTCGCCCCGGGCGTCGATGTCGATCTTCTTGGTCATGTCGCCCTTGGCGATGGCGGTCGTGACCATGGCGATCTGCCGCACCTGGCCGGTCAGGTTGGAGGCCATGAAGTTCACCGAGTCGGTGAGGTCCTTCCACGTACCCGAAACACCCGGCACGTGCGCCTGGCCGCCCAGGCGGCCCTCCGTGCCCACCTCGCGGGCCACGCGCGTGACCTCGTCCGCGAAGGAGGACAGGGTCTTCACCATCGTGTTCACGGTGTCGGCGAGCTGCGCGACCTCGCCGCGCGCCTCGACCGTGACCTTCTTCGTCAGATCACCGTTGGCGACCGCCGCCGAGACCTGCGAGATGTTGCGCACCTGCGAGGTCAGGTTGTTGGCCATCAGGTTGACGTTGTCGGTCAGGTCCTTCCAGATGCCCGTCACGCCGCGCACCCGGGCCTGGCCGCCGAGGATGCCCTCGGAACCCACCTCGCGGGCCACCCGCGTCACCTGCTCGGCGAACGAGGACAGCTGGTCCACCATCGTGTTCACGGTCGTGACCAGCTCGAGGATCTCGCCCTTGGCGTCCACGGTGATCTTCTTGGAGAGATCGCCCATCGCGACCGCCGTCGTCACCTCGGCGATGTTGCGCACCTGAGAAGTCAGGTTGTTCGCCATGAAGTTGACGGACTGCGTGAGGTCCTTCCAGGTGCCGGAGACCCCCTTCACCTCCGCCTGGCCGCCCAGGATGCCCTCGGTGCCCACCTCGCGGGCCACCCGCGTCACCTGCTCCGCGAAGTTCGAGAGCTGGTCGACCATCGTGTTGAGGGTGTTCTTCAGCTCCAGGATCTCGCCGCGCGCGTCCACGTCGATCTTCTGCGACAGGTCACCACGGGCCACCGCCGTCGCGACCTGCGCGATGTTGCGCACCTGAGAGGTCAGGTTCCCTGCCATGCCGTTCACGGAATCGGTCAGGTCGCGCCAGACACCGGCCACCCCGGGCACCTGCGCCTGACCGCCGAGCCGGCCCTCCGTACCCACGTCCCGGGCCACCCGGGTCACCTGCTCGGCGAAGGCCGAGAGCTGGTCGACCATCGTGTTGATGGTGTTCTTCAGCTCCAGGATCTCGCCGCGCGCATCCACGTCGATCTTCTGCGACAGGTCACCACGGGCCACCGCCGTCGTCACCTGCGCGATCTGGCGCACCTGGGAGGTCAGGTTCCCGGCCATGAAGTTGACGGAGTCGGTGAGCTCCTTCCACGTCCCGGACACCCCTTCCACCCGGGCCTGACCGCCGAGGCGGCCCTCCGTGCCCACGTCCCGCGCCATCCGCGTGACCTGGTCGGCGAAGCTGGAGAGCTGGTCCACCATCGTGTTCACGGTGTTCTTCAGCTGGAGCATCTCGCCCGAGACGTCCACGGTGACCTTCTGCGAAAGGTCGCCGTTGGCCACCGCCGTCGTCACCTGTGCGATGTTGCGCACCTGTCCGGTGAGGTTGCGGAAGGCGGTGTTCACCGAATCTGTGAGGTCCTTCCACGTACCCGCCGCACCCGGCACCTGCGCCTGACCGCCCAGCTCACCCTCGACGCCGACCTCACGGGCCACCCGCGTCACTTCCGCACCGAAGGACTGCAGCTGGTCCACCATCGTGTTGACGGTGTTCTTCAGCTCCAGCATCTCGCCGGCCACGTCGACCGTGACCTTCTGCGAGAGATCGCCGTTGGCCACCGCCGTCGTCACCTGCGCGATGTCCCGCACCTGCGTGGTGAGGTTACGGAAGACCGTGTTCACCGAATCGGTGAGGTCCTTCCACGTACCCGCCGCACCCGGCACCTGCGCCTGACCGCCCAGCAGGCCCTTCGCCCCGACCTCGCTGGCCACACGCGTGACCTCGTCCGCGAACGTCCGCAGGGTCTCCGTCATCTGATTGATCGTTTCGGCCAGCTGCGCCACCTCGCCGCGCGCGCTGACCCGTACCTTCTGCGACAGGTCACCGTTGGCGACGGCCGTCGTGACCTGCGCGATCCCGCGCACCTGTGCCGTCAGGTTGCCCGCCATCGTGTTGACGGAGTCGGTCAGGTCCTTCCACACGCCCGCGACCCCGGGCACCTTCGCCTGGCCGCCGAGCTCACCCTCCGTACCCACCTCACGGGCGACCCGCGTCACCTCGGAGGAGAACGACGACAGCTGGTCCACCATCGTGTTCACGGTGTTCTTCAGCTGGAGCATCTCGCCGGCCACGTGCACCGTGACCTTGCGCGACAGATCGCCCTTCGCGACCGCCGTCGTGACGAGAGCGATATCACGCACCTGAGCGGTGAGCCGGTACGCCATCGTGTTGACGGAGTCGGTCAGATCCTTCCAAGAACCCGACATTCCGCGCACTTGGGCCTGACCGCCGAGTTTGCCCTCGGTACCCACCTCCAGCGCCACACGCGTCACCTCGTCGGTGAACGCGGACAGCTGGTCGACCAGGTTGTTGACCGTACGCCCGACCTTCAGGAACTCACCGCGCAGCGGATGCCCGGACCCGTCCGCCGTCTGCGTCCGCAGGTCCATCCGCTGGTCCAGATCACCCTCGGCGACCGCCGACAGCACCCGGCCCACCTCGGACACCGGCCGGGCAAGATCGTCCACCAGCTGGTTCGAGGCATCGATCGCGGCCGCCCAGGAGCCCTCGCAGGCACCTGTTTCCAGCCGTTCGCTCAGCTTCCCCTCGCGGCCCACCGTCCGCCGCACCCGGGAGAGCTCTCCCGTCAGATGGAGGTTGCGGTCGGCGACCTCGTTGTAGACGGCGGCGATCTCCGCCATCACGCCCTCGCCGGACACCGTCAGCCGCTTGCGGAAGTTCCCGTCCCGCATCGACACCAGGGCCGTGAGCAGCCGGTTCAGGGCGGCGGTATCGACTTCCGTCGTGCCGTTCCGGCGGGACCTCCCGCCTTTCGGGCGCGTTCCCGTACGCCGCACCGCTGCGCCAGACTCCACCGTGTCCCTCCCGAAAGGGTCGACCGCTGTTCCACCGACACCCGGCGAGTCGCACGCCCGGCTATCCGATCCTGCCCAGTGTTTCACCCTGGCCGAACCCGGCCATAACACTTCGGCACCATCGCACACCGGCCGCACCCTGCGGGTCGAATCCCGGACGACGGCACCAAGCCGACCGCGAAGGTAAGTAACCTGGCATCCGATGTCCAACCGCGTCGAAGGAGACTCGTGATCACGGCTCGGGCGGCTGCCAGCTTCGACCCCCTCGGGCGCTCGGTCGCCGCAGCCCGCGCGTTCGTCCGCGACACCCTCCAGGGCTGGGGGTTCGCGGACATCGTCGACGACGCCGTGGTCCTCACCAGCGAGCTCGTCACCAACGCCGTGGTCCACGCCGGAACCAAGGCCGAGGTGCTGTGCCTGCGCTCCGGAGACGGCGTACGCGTCGAGATCGCCGACCGGTATCCCGAACGCGAGCTCCCGCTCCGCCACCCCGACGAGCGCCCGTACGCCGACCCCGACCGCGAGAACGGCCGCGGGCTGATGCTCTGCGCCGCCCTCGCCACCCGCTGGGGCGTCGAGTACACCGCCACCCACAAGCACGTGTGGTTCCGGCTCGACCTGCCAGACCGGCCGGTCGGTACCCGCTCCGCCGGACCCGTCGTCCCGGACCGGCTCCTCCCGCTCGCCGACAGCCGGGTCCGCGTCGCCGTCCTCCAGATCGACGCCTCCGACGCCATCTCCGCCTGGAACGAGGACGCCGAGCACGTCTTCGGCTACACCGCCGAGAAGGTCCTCGGCCGGCCCCTCGCCGAGCTCGCCGCCTGGCCCCAGACCCCCGGCACCGGCACCGGCATCGCCGAGGCCCTGCGCCTGTCCCGCTGGGAGGGCAGCTACGGCATCCGCGGCGCCGACGGCCGCGTGATCCCCGTGTACGCCTCCCACCTGCGGGTCCGCGATGCCCACGGGGAGCCTTCCATCGTCTGCCTGCTGGTCCACGACGACGAGCGGGCCCTGCTCCAGACCCCCGTACGGGTGGCACCCTCCGACAACCTCCAGCTCACCGAGCCCCGCCCCGCGGACCCCTTCGAGGTCTTCATCGGCTCCCCCGCCCCCGACGACCTCGACGGACTCCTCCAGCGCACCGTCGAGCGCGCCCGCGACATGCTCGACGCCGACGCCGCGTTCCTGCTGCTGGCCACCGACGACGAGACGGAGCTCGAGGTCCGCGCCACCACCGGGCTCCCCTCCACGCGCCAGCGCTTCGCCCGCGTCCCCGTCGAGGCCGGCACCAACCGGTACGGCTCCGCCCGCATGCCCGCCGTCCACGACGACCTCTCCGCCGTCCCCGGAGCCGTCCCGCTCCTGGAAGCCACCGGGATGCGCTCGGTCATCACCGTCCCGCTCAAGGTCGAAGGCCGGCTCACCGGCTCGCTCGGCGTCGCCACCGAGAGCCCCGGCCGCTATTCGAACGCCGAGGCCCTGCGCCTCCAGTTCGCCGCCGACCGCATCGCCCTCGCCGTCGAATCCGCCCGCCTCGGCGAACTGGAACGCCTGCGCCGCGGCTCCCTGTCCTTCCTCGTCGAGGCCTCCGACCTGCTCGCCGGCACTCTCGACCGGGACCAGACCCTGGCCCTCATGGCCCAGATGACCGTCCCGACCCTGGCCACCTGGTGCGCCGTCTACACCATCGCCGACCAGTCCTCCGACCCGTACCTCTCGTACGTCCTGCACGAGGACGAGGAACGCATCGACGGCCTCAAGGCCCTCCTCTCCAGGGTCAGCCCGCCCGAACCGGTCCGCGAGGCCGGCGCCCGCCCCTGGCCGGCGACGACCTCGGCGGTCGGCGGGGAGACCGTCGTCCTCCCCCTCCTGGCCCGCAACCGCGTGATCGGCATGCTCACCCTCGGCAAGCCGTCCGAGGAGCACTTCCGCCAGGAGATCCTCGAACTCGCCGAGGACCTGTCGCGCCGCGCCGCCCTCGCCCTCGACAACGCCCGCCTCTACTCCGAGCGCACCGCCATCAGCCGCTCCCTGCAGCGCAGCCTGCTCCCGCCCGGCTCCCCGGCCATCCCCGGCATGGAGGTCGAGGTCATCTACCGCGCGGCCGGCGAGGGCAACGAGGTGGGCGGCGACTTCTACGACGTCTTCCCGATCCGCGACGGAGCGTACGGCTTCGCCATCGGCGACGTCTGCGGCACGGGCCCCGAGGCGGCCGCCGTCACAGGCCTCGCCCGGCACGCCCTGCGCCTCCTGGCCCGCGAAGGACTGGGCGGCCCGGCGGTACTGGAGCGGCTCAACGCGGCCATCCTCGACGAGGGCGCCCGCAGCCGCTTCCTCACCCTTCTGTACGGCGAGCTCCACCCGCAGCCGGACGGCGGCGCCTTGATGAAGGTCGTCTGCGCAGGCCACCCGCTGCCGCTCCGGCTACGCCCGGACGGCCAGGTCACCCCGGCCGCGGACCCGCAGCCCCTGCTCGGCGTGATCGACGACCTCGACCTCTACGAGCAGACCCTCACCCTGGACCCGGGCGACGTCCTCCTCTGCGTCACGGACGGCGTGACGGAACGCCGCGAGGGCACCCGCATGCTGGGCGACGACGGCCTCGCGGAGGTCCTCACCACGTGCACGGGCCTCACCGCAGGCGCCGTCGCGTCCCGCGTCCTCCGTGCAGTGGAACGCTTCGCGGCCGAACCCGCCTCGGACGACATGGCCATCCTGGCCTTCCGCGTCCCCCACCAGCGCGAGAGCGACTAGGGCACCTCCTGGCGCCTCGGATGACGGGTGGCGGAGCGCAGGGCGAAGGCCATCACCACTTCGAACACTCCCAGCAGGACGAGCCAGAGTCCCAGCAGCCGTGTCAGTGCGACCGCCGAGTCCACGGGGAAGCAGAGCACGACGATTCCTGCGACGGTGGCGAGAACTCCCAGGCCGAAGAGCAGGCCTCGGTGCACGAGCGTGCGGCTTGCGATCGCGGTGTATGCCGTGAGTACTCCGGTCAGCAGCCAGAAGACCCCGAGGATCAGGGACAGCGCGCCGATCGTCTGCATCGGATGCCGCAGTACCAGGACGCCGGCCAGGAACGCCAGCATGGAGACCAGAACGCCGGCCAGTCTGCTGCCGCCGTCGCTGCTGTGCGAGAAGGCGGCTACGAAACGGAAGACACCCGCAACAAGAAGCTGCAGACCGATGATGACGGCCAGGATGTGCAGCGTTTCGTCGGGCCAGACGAGTACCAGGATGCCTGGAATCAGGGTCGCGAGGGCGAAACCGAGTGCCCAGTGCCAGGTACTTCCGACCCGCTTCAGGACGTCCTCGGGGTCGCTCTGCGTGTGCTGCGGTGCCGCCGCGCCAGAGGGTACGGTCATCACGCCTCCCAGGCCTGCCGGGCGCCCCTCAGGGCACCTCGTGGCCGCCGGTCGTGCCTTGTCCACCCTTCGCGCCCATTTTAGAGAGCTATGGTGCAACCCGCCCGCCGGCGGACGAGACGACGGAGCAGCCGACTCCCGGAAATGCAAAAAGGCCCCCGCCATGAGGCGGGGGCCTTTTCTTTGGAGCCCTTTAACGGAATCGAACCGTTGACCTTCTCCTTACCATGGAGACGCTCTACCGACTGAGCTAAAAGGGCGGGTTGTTCGGCGGCGTCCTACTCTCCCACAGGGTCCCCCCTGCAGTACCATCGGCGCTGAAAGGCTTAGCTTCCGGGTTCGGAATGTAACCGGGCGTTTCC
>NZ_JNZY01000035.1 GCF_000717655.1 Streptomyces katrae | reverse complement strand
CTCCAACTGCTCGGCGGACACCGCCCGGGACACCAGCGAGTCCAGGGTCACCACCAGGCCACCGGTCTCGTCGGCCGCCTCGACGGACAGGGCATCCGGGCCGAAGGGCGCCAGCCGTACCCGCAGGGCCGAGGCACCCGCGGCGTGCAGCACCAGCCCGTTCCAGTCGAGCGGCTGCAGCTGTCCCTCCGCCGTCGTGGCGTCGACCGCCCCGGCGTGCAGGGCCGCATCCAGCAGCGCGGGGTGGATGCCGAACCTGCCGGCGTCCTTGCGCTGCTCCTCTGGCAGGGCCACCTCGGCGAAGAGCTCCTCGCCGCGCCGCCACACCGCCCGCAGACCCTGGAAGGACGGCCCATAGCCGTAACCGCGCTCGACCAGGCCGGAGTAGAACTCCCCGACCTCGACCGGCTGCGCGCCGGCCGGCGGCCAGGCCGCGAAGTCGAAACCGCTGCCCACGGCGCCCGGCTGGGCCGTGGCCGACAGCACACCGGTGGCGTGCCGCGTCCACACCCCCTCACCGGCGGCGTCCTCACGCTGGGAGTAGATCTCCACCGTGCGCGAGCCGTTCTCGTCCGGTCCGCCGACGGCGACCTGGACCCGTACTCCGCCGTGCTCGGGCACGACCAGCGGCGCCTCGATGACGAGTTCCTCCAGGACTCCGCAGCCGGCCTCGTCGCCGGCCCGCACCGCGAGTTCCACCAGCCCGGTACCGGCGAGGAGCACCACACCACCGATCGTGTGATCGGCCAGCCAGGGGTGCGACTTCAGCGACAGCCGCGAGGTGAACACCAACCCATCGGACTGCGGCAACTGCACCACCGCGCCCAGCAGCGGGTGATCGGCCGTCGTCTGTCCCAGCGACGCCGCGTCCGAGGCCGTCGCGGCCGTCTGGAGCCAGTAGTGCCGGTGGTCGAAGGCGTACGTCGGCAGGTCCACGCGCCGCGACGGCGCCGTCTGCGGGAGCACGCCGCTCCAGTCCACGGCCACGCCCCGCACGAACAGCTCGGCCATCGAGGCCAGCAGCCGTCGCAGGCCGCCGTCCTCGCGGCGCAGCGAGCCGGTCACCACCACATCGGTGTCGGTGGTGTCCACGGTCTCCGTGATCGGCTGGACCAGTACGGGGTGGGCGCTGACCTCGACGAACACGCCGTGACCCTGGTCGAGCAGGTCGGCCACGGCGGGACCGAAGCCCACCTGGCCTCGCAGGTTCCGGTACCAGTAGTCGCCGTCCAGGACGCCGGCGTCCGCCACCCAGCCGCCGGCGACGGTGGAGTAGAACGGCACCGTCGGGGCCTGGGCGTCGATCCCGGCCAGTGTTTCGGCGAGCGTGTGGGAGATGGCCTCCACGTGGCGGGTGTGGGAGGCGTAGTCCACCGCCACCCGGCGGACGCGGATGCCCTGGCCCGACAGCGCTTCCAGGCAGCGCCACCACACGCGCCGCGTCCTCCAGCGACAGCGCACCCGCCACACACGCGGCGGCGATCTCACCCTGCGAGTGACCGAGCACCGCATCGGGCTTGACCCCGACCGACTCCCACACCGCCGCCAGACCCACCATCACCGCGAAACTCGCCGGCTGGAGCACATCGACCCGCTCCAACAGCCCGGGCTCGGCCTCGCCGCGCAGCACCTCGGTCAGCGACCAGTCGATCCACGGCTCCAGCGCAGCCGCACACTCCGCGATCCGCTCCGCGAACACCGCAGAAGAGTCCAGGAGTTCCCGGCCCATACCCGCCCACTGCGAGCCCTGACCCGGGAACACCCACACGACCCTGCCCGAAGCGGTCGCGCTACCGGACACCACACCGGGCGCGCCCTCACCCCGCGCCAGCGCCTGCAGACCGGCCAGCGCCTCCTCGCCCGAGCCGGCGACCACGACCGCACGCTCGCCGAAGAGCGTACGGCCCGACACCAGCGCTCCGGCCACGTCCGCCGGCGACACCCCGTCGGCGCCCTCGACGAACGCCGCAAGCCGCCCGGCCTGACCCGCGAGCGAGGCGGCGCTCCGCGCCGACACCACCAGCGGCACCACACCGGCCGGAGCGGACGCCTGCGCGACAGCCTCGGCCGTCTCCGTCGGCGCCTCCTCCAGGATCAGGTGCGCGTTCGTCCCGCTGATACCGAACGAGGAAACACCGACCCGGCGCGGCCGGCCGTTGCGGGGCCACTCCCGCGCCTCCGTCAGCAGCTCGATGGCACCCGCGGACCAGTCCACCTGGCTCGAAGGCTCGTGTACGTGCAGCGTGCGCGGCATGACCCCGTGGCGCAGCGCCTGCACCATCTTGATCACGCCGGCCACACCGGCAGCCGCCTGCGTGTGACCGATGTTCGACTTCAGCGAGCCCAGCCACAGCGGCTGCTCCGGGTCGCGGCCCTTGCCGTACGTGGCGAGCAGCGCCTGCGCCTCGATCGGGTCGCCCAGGGCGGTACCCGTGCCATGGCCCTCGACCACGTCCACGTCGGACGGGGAGAGTCCGGCGCCGGCCAGGGCCTTGCGGATCACCCGCTGCTGCGAAGGACCGTTCGGCGCCGTCAGACCGTTCGACGCACCGTCCTGGTTGACCGCGCTGCCGCGCAGTACGGCGAGTACACGGTGGCCGCGCTCGCGCGCCACCGACAGCCGCTCCAGCACCACCAGACCGACGCCTTCGGAGAGCACCGTGCCGTCCGCGCCGTCCGCGTACGCCTTGCACCGGCCGTCAGCGGCCATGCCGCGCTGGCGCGACATGCCGAGGATTCCGATCGGCGATCCCATGACGGCGACACCGCCGGCGAGCGCCATCGAGCACTCGCCCTGGCGCAGCGCCTGCGCCGCCAGGTGCATCGCCACCAGGGACGAGGAGCAGGCCGTGTCCACGGTGACCGCGGGGCCCTCGAAGCCGAAGGCGTACGACACGCGGCCCGAGGCCACGCTGCCCGCCGTGGCGGTCGTGACGAAGCCTTCGAGTTCCGCGGGCATGTGCGTCAGGGACTCGACGTAGTCGTGGATGGAGACACCGGAGAAGACGCCGATGTCGCTGCCCTGTGCCGTGCTCGGGTCGATGCCCGCCCGCTCCAGCGCCTCCCAGGAGGTCTCCAGCAGCAGCCGCTGCTGCGGGTCCATCGCCAGCGCCTCGTTCGGCGAGATGCCGAAGAACGCGGCGTCGAACTGGGCGGCCTCGCGGAGGAATCCGCCCTGGTCGGTGGCCGAGGTGCCCGTACGGTCGGGGTCCGGGCCGTACAGGCCGTCCAGGTCCCAGCCGCGGTCGTCGGGGAAGGAGGACATGCCCTCACGGCCTTCGGACACCAGCTGCCACAGGCCGTCGGGGTCCGAGACCCCGCCCGGCAGCCGGCATGCCATGCCGACGATCGCGATCGGCTCGTCCGGATCCGCGACGGCGGCCGCAGCCGCGGCAGGGGTGCCGGCCGCCGCCGCGTCATCGAGCTCCTCGCGCAGGTGGCGGGCGAGCGCGACCGGGGTGGGGTAGTCGAAGATCAGCGTGGCCGGCAGCTTCACGCCGGTCGCCGCGCTCAGCCGGTTCCGCAGCTCGACCGCGGTCAGCGAGTCGAACCCGATGTCGCTGAACCCACGGGTCCCCTGGGCCAGTTCGGGGCCGCTGAAACCGAGTACGTTGCCCGACTCGGCCTGGACGACGGTCAGCAGGATGCTCTCCTGCTCGGCCGCCGACAGCCCGGCGAGCCGGCGGACCAGTCCGCTGCTGTCCCCGGCAGCCGCACGCGCCACGCGCCGACTCGCGCGGACCAGGCCGCGCAGCAGGTGCGGAACTCCTCCGCCGGCTGCCGCCTGGCTCCGCATGGTCTTCAGGTCCAGCTTGATCGGCACCAGCAGCGCCTGGTCCGCGTGCAGGCCGACGTCGAAGATGTGCAGGCCCTCGGCCGGCGTCATCGCCAGCACGCCACCGCGGCTCATGCGGGCCTGGTCGACGGCGCTGAGGTGCGCGGTCAGGCCGTTGCTCTGCTCCCACAGGCCCCAGGCCAGTGACAGGGCGGGCAGGCCCGCCGCCCGACGGCCGGCCATCAGACCGTCGAGGAAGGCGTTCGCCGCCGCGTAGTTGCCCTGGCCGGCCGACCCCATGAGCGAGGCCGCGGACGAGAACACGATGAACGCGTCGAGGTCGAGGCCACGGGTCAGCTCGTCCAAGTGCCGTACCGCATCCACCTTCGGCGCGAACACCTTCGCGAGCCGCTCCGGGGTCAGCGTCGCGATCACACCGTCGTCCAGCACACCGGCCAGGTGCACGACGCCGGTCAGCCGGCGCTCGGCCGGCACCGACGCCAGCAGGGCCTCGACCTGGGCGCGGTCGGACACGTCACAGGCCGCCACGGACACGGCAGCACCCAGCTCGGTGAGTTCGGCGACCAGCTCCTGCACCCCCTCGGCGGCCGGACCACGACGGCCGGCCAGCAGCAGGTGCCGCACCCCGTGCCGGGTGACCAGGTGACGGGCCACCAGACCGCCCAGGGCCCCGGTGCCACCCGTGACCAGGACGGTCCCCTCGGCGCGGAACACCGCGGGCCCGTCGGGGACCTCTCCGCCGGCCCGGACGAGCCGGGGGACGGAGAGGGCCGCTCCGCGCACCGCGACCTGCGGCTCACCGCCGGCCAGCACCGCGCCCAGGACGGGAACCGCTCCGTCACCGGAGGCCGGGTCGGTGTCGATCAGAATGATCCGGTCCGGGTTCTCGGCCTGCGCGGCACGCACCAGACCCCAGACGGCCGATCCTGCCGGGTCGGTGACCTTGCCGTCGCCGGCGGGGACCGCGCCCCGGGTCACCACGACCAGGCGCGACTCCTCCAGCCCGGTCCCGGCGAGCCAGGCCTGGACGACCTCCAGCACCCGGGAGGTCGACTCCAGTACCGCGTCCTCGCCGTCGGCGCCGGTCACGGCCTGGAGGACCGCCACCGCCGGGACGGCGGCGCTCCCTGCCAGAGCCAGCACGTCGTCGGCACCGGAAACGGCCGCCCACGACGGAGCGGGCTCCGCCCCTTCGGCCGGGGGCAGCTCGGTCCACTCCACGCCGAACAGCGAGTCGCGGCTCTCATCGCCTGCCGCGGCGCCCAACTGGTCGGTGGACACGGGCAGGGACACCAGCGAGTCCATCGTCAGGACCATGCCGCCGGTCTCGTCGGCGGCCTGGAACGACAGTGCGTCCGGCCCGCACGGGGCGACCCGCACCCGCAGTGCCGAGGCACCCACGGCGTGCAGCACCAGCCCGTTCCACGCGAACGGCAGCACCTGGCGGTCGTCGTCCGGATTGGCGAAGGCGTTCGTGTGGAGGGCGGCGTCGAGCAGCGCCGGGTGCATGCCGAACTTGCCGGCCTCCTCCCGCTGCTCCTCGGGCAGGACGGCCTCGGCGAAGACCTCGTCACCGCGCCGCCACACCGCCCGCAGGCCCTGGAACGCCGGGCCGTACGCGTAGCCGCGCTCGAGCAGGCCGGTGTAGAAGTTCCCGACCTCGACCGGCTCGGCACCCGGCGGCGGCCACGCGGCGAAGTCGTATGCCTGAGCCGTCTTCCGTGTCGCCGACGAGGCCGCCAGGAGTCCGGTGGCGTGCCGCGTCCATTCGTTCGCGCCGCCCTCGCCGACGGCGTCCTCGCGCTGGGAGTACACGTCCACCGTGCGGGAGCCGGTCTCGCCCGGTCCGCCGACCGCGACCTGCAGCCGCACGCCGCCCTGCTCGGGCAGCACCAGCGGCGACTCGATCACGAGCTCTTCCAGGACGCCGTACCCGAACTCGTCGCCGGCCCGCACCGCGAGGTCGACGTACATCGTGCCGGGGATGATGACCACGCCGCCGATCGCGTGACCGGCCAGCCAGGGGTGGGTCCGCAGCGAGAGCCGCGAGGTGAAGACCAGCCCGTCGGACTGCGGCAGCTGCACCACCGCGCCGAGCAGCGGGTGATCGGCCCCGGTCAGCCCGAGCGAGGCCGCGTCGGTGGCCGACCCGGCCATCTGGATCCAGTAGTGCTGGTGGTCGAAGGCGTACGTCGGCAGGTCGATGCGGGCGGACGACCTCCACGAACACCCCGTGGCCCTGCTCGAGCAGCTCGGCCACGGCCGGGCCGAAGCCCACCTGGCCGCGCAGGTTCCGGTACCAGTAGGCGCCGTCGAGGACGTCGGCGTCCGCCACCCAGCTGCCGGTGACGGTGGAGTAGAACGGCACCGTCGGCGCCTTGGCGGTGACGCCGGCCAGCGCTTCGGCCAGCGTGTCGCGGATGGCCTCCACGTGCCGGGTGTGGGACGCGTAGTCCACGGCCACCCGGCGTATCCGGACGCCCTGGTCGTCCAGCGCGTCCAGCGCCTCGTCGAGCGCCTCGGCGTCACCGGCGATCAGCAGCGCCACCACACGCGCCGCGTCCTCCAGCGACAGCGCACCCGCCACACACGCGGCGGCGATCTCACCCTGCGAGTGACCGAGCACCGCATCGGGCTCCACGCCCACGGACGCCCATACGGCTGCCAGGCCCACCATCACGGCGAAGCTGGCCGGCTGCACCACGTCGACCCGCTGCAGGAACCCGGGCTCGGTCTCGCCGCGCAGCACGTCCAGCAGCGACCAGTCGACCCACCGCTCCAGCGCGGCAGCGCACTCCGCGATCGGGAACACCCACACGACCTTGCCCGGCGTACCCGAACCGGTCACCAGACCGGGCGCGCTCTCCCCGCGCGCCAGCGCCTGCAGACCGGCCAGCGCCTCGTCGTCCGAACCCGCGACGACGACTGCGCGCTCGCCCAGCACCGCACGGCCCGACACCAGCGCTCGGGCCACGTCCGCCAGCGGCACCTCGTCGGCGCCCTCGAGGAATTCCGCGAGCCGCCCGGCCTGGGTCGCCAGCGAGCCGGCCGTTCCCGCCGACACCACCAGCGGCACCGCACCGGCAGGCCGGTCTTCCTCGGTGACGGGCTCCGCGGCCTCCTGCGGCGCCTCCTCCAGGATCATGTGCGCGTTCGTGCCACTGGCACCGAAGGCGGAGACGCCTGCGCGGCGGGGATGGCCGCTGCGCGGCCACTCGCGGGCCTCGGTCAGCAGCTCCACCGCACCTGAGGACCAGTCGACCTGGGGGGTGGGCGCGTCCACGTGCAGGGTGGCCGGGAGCGTACGGTGCCGCAGCGCCTGGACCATGTTGATCACGGCGGCGACACCGGACGCCGCCTGCGTGTGCCCGATGACGGACTTGACCGAGCCGAGCCACAGCGGCTGTTCGGGGTCGCGGCCCTGCCCGTACGTCGCCAGCAGCGCCTGCGCCTCGATCGGGTCGCCCAGCACCGTGCCCGTGCCGTGGCCCTCCACCGCGTCCACGTCGGCCGGGGTGAGCCCCGCGCTGTCGAGCGCCTTGCGGATCACCCGCTGCTGCGACGGACCGTTCGGCGCCGTCAGACCGTTGGAGGCGCCGTCCTGGTTGACCGCGCTGCCGCGGATCACGGCCAGTACCTGGTGCCCTCGCTCCTGTGCCACCGACAGCCGCTCCAGCAGCACCACGCCCACGCCCTCGGCCCAGCCGGAGCCGTCGGCGCCGGCGGCGTAGGACTTGCAGCGCCCGTCGAAGGCGAGTGCGCGCTGACGCGCGAAGCCGACGAACCCGCCCGGCGTCGCCATGACCGTCGAGCCGCCCGCGAGCGCCATGGAGCACTCGCCCCGGCGCAGCGCCTGGGCGGCGAGGTGGATCGCGACCAGCGAGGAGGAGCACATGGTGTCGACCGTCACCGCGGGACCCTCGAGCCCCAGGGTGTAGGCGACCCGCCCGGAGGCGACACCGCCCGCCGTGCCCAGGGCGCGCTCCAGGCTGAGGTACCCCTCGAAGCCGCTCAGGTCGGGCGCGTAGTCCTGGTGCACGATTCCGGCGAACACGCCGATGTCGCTGCCGCGTACCGAGTGGGGGTCGATGCCGGCCCGCTCGAAGGTCTCCCAGGACACCTCGAGCAGCTGTCGCTGCTGGGGGTCCATCGCCAGGGCCTCACGCGGCGAGATGCCGAAGAACCCGGCGTCGAACTGCGCGGCGTCGTGCAGGAAGGCGCCTTCGCGCACGTACGTCGTACCGGGGTTGTCGGGGTCCGGGTGGTAGAGGCCCTCGACGTCCCAGCCGCGGTCCTCGGGGAACGTGCTGTACACGTCGGCGCCCTCGGACACCACGCGCCAGAAGTCCTCCGGCCCGCGGATTCCGCCGGCGTACCGGCAGGCCATGGACACGATCGCGATGGGCTCCGCGGCTGCCGCGACCAGTGTGCTGTTCTCCTGCTGAAGCCGGGCGTTCTCCTTCAGCGAGGCACGCAGTGCCTCGACGACCTGCTGGTCGGGCGCCGACATATCCATCCTCCACGATTCGTTCACAGGCGATCAGCTCGTCTTGCCCAGGGCCCGCTGCACCAGATCGGCAACGTCCATGGCGTCGATCAGTTCCACGTCGGCGGCGGCCGCCGACGGCTCCACTTCCGGCGCGTCCGCGCCCGCGTCCGCGTCCATGTCGGCCTCGGCGAGGCCGAGGAGGGTGTCCAGCACCCCGGCTTCCTTGAACCGGGCGAACGGCACGGACGCCAGGACCTGCCTGAGCTCGTCCTCCCGCTCGTCCAGACCGTCGCCGGTCTCCCGGAGGAGTTCGGAGCGCAGGTACCCGACCAGCGCTTCCGGGGTGGGGTAGTCGAAGATCAGCGTTGCGGGCAGGCGCAGTCCGGTGGCCGCGTTCAGGCTGTTGCGGAGGTTGACGGCGGCAAGCGAGTCGAAGCCGACCTCCTGGAACGCCTGGCGCGGGCCGATGCCCTCCGCGCCGCTGTGGCCGAGGACCGTCGAGGCGTGGCCGCGGACCAGCCGGAGCAGGATGCGGTCCTGCTCGGTGTCCGGGACCGCCCGCAGGGAGTCCGCGAGGGACGTGGCGGCGTCGCTGTTCCCGCCGTCGCCCTGCAGGGCCTGGAGGGCCTTCTTCGCCTCGGGCAGGTCGGCGAACAGGGGGCTGGTGCGGACCGAGGTGAACGCGGGGATGAAGGCCCCCCAGTCCATGTCGGCCACCGCCACGAACTTCTCGTTGCCCTGGACCGCCTGCACCATCGCGGTGACCGCCAGCTGAGGGGCCACGGGAAGGACGCCACGGCGCCGGAGCTGGGCGAGGGCTGCCTCGTCCATGCCCACGCCGATCTGGTCGAGGGCTCCCCAGGCGATCGACGTCGCCCTCAGTCCACGGGCGCGGCGCCACTCGATCAGGGCGTCGAGGACGGCGTTGGCCGCTCCGGACGGACCCTGGCCGCCGCCGCCCCACACACCCGCGATCGAGGAGAAGACGACGAACGCGTCGAGCGGGGTGTCCTCGAACAGCCCGTCCAGCCATAGGGCGGTGTCCACCTTGGCCGCGAACACCCCGGCGAGGTCGGCGACGCCGGTGTCGTCGATGGAACTGGTCTGCGTGACGTCGGCGGCGTGCACCACGGCCGTGACCGGCTGTTCCGCGGCCGCCTCGGAGACCAGCTGCGCGATCGCGTCCCGGTCGGAGTCCGCGCACGACCCCACCGTGGTGGCGACGCCCAGCCCGGCCAGTTCGGCCCGCAGGTCCGACACGCTCCCGTCGGATGCCTGCGCGGTCGTGGTGACGATGAGCCGGTCGGCGCCGGCCTGCGCGAGCCAGAGCGCGACGTGCTTGCCCAGCCCCTCGGCGCCGCCGGTCACCAGGACCGTGCCCCGGGGCTGCCAGCCGGCGTCGCCGGTGGACTCCGGGACGGGCTTGCGCACCAGGCGCCGGGTGTACACGCCCGACCGCCGGACCGCGAGCTGGTCCTCGTCGGCGGCGGAGTTCAGCACTCCGAGCAGGTACCGGGCCGTACGCGGGTCGCTCACGGCGGGCAGGTCGACCAGACCGCCCCACCGGTCGAGCCGTTCCAGCGCAGCGGCGCGGCCGAGGCCCCACAGCGACGCCTGCACCGGCGAGGTGAGGGTGTCGTGGATGCCGATGTTCACCGCGCCCCGGGTCAGGCACCACAGCGGCTGGGTGGCGTTGTTGTCCGCCAGGGCCTGGATCAGCGCGAGCGTCGACGCCGTGACCGCGGTCGGGTCCTGCAGGCCGCTGCCCGTCTGCTCCTCCAGGGCCAGCAGGGACAGCACGCCGGTCAGGTCGTGTGCTGCCAGGACGCCGGTCAGCAGCTTGGCGAGCCGTTCCCGCGTACGGTCGCCCTCACCGATCTCCAGCAGGACGGTGCCGAGTCCGAGACCCGTCAGCTCGTCCAGGAGGGCGTCGGTCGCACTGCCGTCGGGACGTGCGGCCGGTACGACGACCAGCCATCGGCCCCCGGGTACGCCGGCCGCTTCGCGTTCGAGCGGCTGCCAGGTGACGTGGTAGCGCAGCTTCTCGGCCGTCGACCTCTCGCGGCGCTTCCCCCGCCATTCCGCCAGTACGGGGACGACGGTGTCCAGGGCGCTGCGCTGGTCGGCCGACGCCATCTCCAGCAGCTCGCCGAGGGAGTCCGGATCGGCTCGTTCGACCGCGGCCCAGAAGTCGGAGTCGGCGCCTTCGGCCGTCTCGGCGGCGTCGGCGGCCGCCTCCGCCTCGTGGAGCCAGTAGTGCTGGTGGTCGAAGGCGTACGTCGGCAGGTCCACGCGTACGGACCCGGCCCCGGCGGGCAGGACACCGCTCCAGTCCACGGCCACGCCGCGGACGAACAGCTCGGCCATCGAGGCGAACAGCCGTCGCAGGCCCCCGTCCTCGCGCCGCAGCGAACCCGTCACCAGCGCATCGGTCCCGGTGTCGTCAGCGGTCTCGGTGATCGGCTGGACCAGCACCGGGTGGGCGCTGACCTCCACGAACACCCCGTGGCCCTGACCCATCAGCTCGGCCACGGCCGGGCCGAAGCCCACCTGGCCGCGCAGGTTCCGGTACCAGTACCCGGCGTCGAGGACGTCGGCGTCCGCCACCCAGCCGCCGGTCGCGGTGGAGTAGAACGGCACCTTCGGGGCCTGCGCGTCGATCCCGGCCAGGGCCTCGGCGAGCGTGTCGCGAACGTCCTCCACGTGCCGGGTGTGCGAGGCGTAGTCCACCGCGACCCGGCGCACCCGGACGCCCTGACCCGCCAGCGTCTCCAGCACCTCGTCCAGCGCCTCGGCGTCACCGGCGATGACCACGGAGGACGGCCCGTTGACCGCGGCGACCTCGACCCGGTCCGCCCACGGCTCCAGCCACGCCACCGCGACGTCGGCGCTCAGCGCGACCGAGGCCATACCGCCGCGTCCGGCCAGCTCCTTCGCGATGACCTGGCTGCGCAACGCCACCACGCGGGCCGCGTCGTCCAGCGACAGGGCCCCTGCGACACAGGCCGCGGCGATCTCGCCCTGGGAGTGACCGAGCACGGCGCCCGGCTGCACTCCTGCGGAACTCCACACGGCCGCCAGGCCCACCATCACGGCGAAGCTGGCCGGCTGCAACACGTCGACCCGCTCCATGAGCTCGGGCTCGGTGTCGCCCCGCAGCACCTCGATCAGCGACCAGTCGATCCACGGCTCCAGAGCGGCAGCACATTCCGCGATCCGCTCGGCGAAGACCGGCGAGGAGTCGAGCAACTCCCGCCCCATGCCCGCCCACTGCGAGCCCTGGCCCGGGAACACCCACACGACCTTGCCCGGCTTGCCCGAGCCGGCACTGCCGCGGACCACACCGGGCGCGCTCTCGCCCCGAGCCAGCGCCTGCAGCCCTGCGAGCGCCTCCTCGTCCGAGCCGGCCACCACGACCGCACGCTCTCCCAGCACCGCGCGGCCCGACAGCAGCGCCCCGGCCACTCCCGGCAGCGGCACACCGTCGGCTCCCTCGACGAACGCCGCCAGCCGCCCTGCCTGGCCGGCGAGCGAACCGGCACTGCGCGCCGACACCACCAACGGCACCACACCTGCAGACGCCGGCGGCTCCTGCGGCTCTTCCGCGGGCGCCTCCTCCAGGATCAGGTGCGCATTCGTCCCGCTGGCCCCGAACGAGGAGACCCCGGCCCGGCGCGGACGGCCGTGGCGCGTCCACTCCCGGGCCTCGGTCAGCAGCTCCACCGCACCCGCGGACCAGTCCACCTGCGGGGTGGGTTCGTCCACATGGAGCGTGGCGGGCATGACGCCGTGCTGCATGGCCATCACCATCTTGATCACACCGGCCACACCCGCGGCAGCCTGCGCGTGGCCGATGTTCGACTTCAGCGAGCCGAGCCACAGCGGCTGCTGCGGATCCCGGTCCCGCCCGTACGTCGCCAGCAGGGCCTGCGCCTCGATCGGGTCGCCCAGGGCCGTACCGGTCCCGTGGGCCTCCACGACGTCGACGTCCGCGGGAGTCAGTCCCGCCGTGTCCAGCGCCCTGCGGATCACCCGCTGCTGCGAGGGACCGTTGGGCGCGGTCAGACCGTTCGACGCGCCGTCCTGGTTGACCGCGCTGCCGCGCAGCACCGCCAGCACCCGGTGCCCGCGCTCGCGCGCCACCGACAGCCGTTCCAGTACGACCACACCGACGCCCTCGGCCCAGCCGGTGCCGTCGGCCGCCGAAGAGAACGCCTTGCACCGGCCGTCGGCGGACAGGCCGCGCTGGCGCGAGAACTCCATGAAGGCGTCCGGACTCGCCATGACCGTCGCGCCGCCGGCGAGCGCCATCGAGCACTCGCCCTGCCGCAGCGACTGCGCCGCCAGGTGGATGGCCACCAGCGAGGACGAGCACGCCGTGTCCACCGTGACCGCAGGACCCTCGAAGCCGAACACGTACGACACGCGGCCCGAGGCCACGCTCGCCGCCGTGCCGGTCATGAGGTAGCCCTGGACGTCCTCGGGCACCTGGTGGAGCCGGGTCACGTAGTCGTGGTGGACGATTCCGGTGAAGACGCCGATGTCACTGCCCTTGGTGGAGTGCGGGTCGATGCCCGCCCGCTCCAGCGCCTCCCAGGAGGTCTCCAGCAGCAGCCGCTGCTGCGGGTCCATCGCGAGGGCCTCACGCGGGGAGATCCCGAAGAGCCCGGCGTCGAACTGCGCCGCCTCGTGGAGGAATCCGCCCGAGCGGGTGTAGCTCGTACCCGGGTGGGCCGGGTCCGGGTGGTACAGCCCCTCGAGGTCCCAGCCGCGGTCGAGCGGGAAGCCGGAGACCGCGTCCCGCTGCTCCCTCACGAGCTTCCACAGCTCCTCGGGACTGTCCGCCCCGCCCGGCAGCCGGGTGCTCATGGCGACGATCGCGATCGGCTCGTCGGGAGCGGAGGCCGCCGCCGCGGCCGGGGCGGGCACCGCCGCCTGCTCGCCGAGCAGTTCGCCGCGCAGGTGGGCGGCGAGGAGGGTGAGTGTCGGGTAGTCGAAGACCAGCGTGCTGGGAAGGTCCACCCCGGTGAGGTCGCGCAGGCGGTTGCAGAGCTTGACCGCGCTGAGGGAGTCGAATCCGAGGCTCTTGAAGGACTCCGCCTCGTCGAGCCCGTCCGGCGTGCGGTGGCCGAGTACGAACGCGGTGCTCTGCTGGACCAGGTCCATCACCACACGCTGCTGCTCCGCGGCCGACAGCCCGGCCAGCCGGCCGGCGATCGCATCGCCGGCGCCTTCGCCGCGCGACACCACGCGCCGGGTGAGGGCGACGGAAGGCGTCCGCGCTTCGGCAGCGCAGGCGCCCGGCTTCTCCGTCGTGACCGGTACGTCGGCGCCCTCTGCGGGCGGGGTGGTCAGGGTCAACGGGCCGAGGACCGCCACCGGTTCACCGGCCGGGTCCGCGAGCTCCAGCAGAGGGCGGCCGTCCGGCGCAGGCATGATCCGCAGCCGCAGCGAGGCGGCGCCTTGCGCGTACACGGCCAGGCCGGCGCAGACGGACAGGTCCGCGGTGCCACGGGGATCCAGGACGCGCAGTGCGGTGTCGAGGAGCACCGGGTGCAAAGTGAACTCGGCGGCTTCGTCGGCCAGTTCGGCCGGAAGAACGATCTCCGCGAAGGTCTGCCCGTCCTGCTGCCACACGCGGTGCGCCCCTGGGAGGAGCGCGTCACGGTCTGCCGGCAGCGGCCAGTCCCGCAGGTCGAACGTCGGCTGCGGCATTCCCGGGACCAGTACGGCGCGTGCATGGCACGTCCAGGGACCTTGCCCGGGGTCGAGGGGCCGGCCGTGGACGGCGACGCGGCGGCGCCCGTCGGGACCCGGGCCGGCGACCGACACCCGCACCTGGGTGTGGCCGTGCTCCGGCACCGTCAACGGCGCCTCGACGACGACCTCTTCGAGGCTTCCGCAGTCCACCTCGTTGCCGGCCCTGACGATCATCTCCAGGAGCGCGGCGGCCGGAACCTTGATGGCGCCGTCCTTCGCCGCGGCCCCGGGGAGCCAGCCGCGGCTCCGCGGCGACAGCCGCCCGGTCAGGACGACGCCGCTCCCGCCGTCGTCGCCCGGCATCTCGATGACGGTGCCGAGCAGCGGGTGCCCGGCGCCGGCGGTGCCGAGGGCTTCCGCGCCGCCCTTCGAGGTCTCGTCGGCCTCGACCCAGTACCTCTGGTGCTGGAAGGCGTACGTGGGCAGGTCGGCCCCGGTCTGCGTGGCGGGCCGGCCCAGCACGGCCTCCCAGTCCACGGCCACACCGCGTACGTGCAGTTCCGCGAGGGCGGACATGACGCCGACGGGCTCCGCGCCGTCCTTGCGCAGGGTGGCGATGCAGCTCTGCTCCCGGTCGCCGAGCGAGCCGAGCGCCATCGCGGCGAGGATCCCTCCGGGGCCCAGTTCGAGGAACGTCGTCGCTCCGAGGTCGCTCAGCGCGATGACGGCATCGCTGAACCGCACCGCGTTCCGCGCCTCGTCGACCCAGTACCCGGGGGTGCAGAGCTGCCCCTCCCGGACGGGTTCGCCGGTCAGTGTGGAGACGACGGGAAGCGTGCCCGGCCGGTACGACAGGCTCTCCAGGACCGTGCGGAACTCGTCGAGAACGGGCTCCATGAGCGGGGAGTGGAAGGCGTGGCTGACCGGCAGCCTGCGCGTCTTGTGGCCGCGGCCGGCCAGTTCGTCGGCGGCGGCGAGCACCGCGTCCTCGGCGCCGGAGAGCACCAGCGAGTCGGGGCTGTTCACCGCCGCGACGCAGACCACACCGCGGGCCCGGGCCAGCACGGGGGCGACGTCGGCCTCGGTCGCCTGGACGGCGACCATCGCGCCGCCCTCGGGCAGGGACTGCATCAACCGGCCGCGGGCGGCGATCAGTCGGCCCGCTTCGGCCAGCCCGAGGACTCCGGAGACGTGCGCAGCGGTGATCTCTCCGATCGAGTGGCCCGCGACCAGGTCCGGTCGCACCCCCCAGGACTCGAAGAGCCGGAACAGCGCGGTCTCCAGGGCGAACAGGGCGCCCTGCGTGTACATGGTCTGGTCGAGCAGTTCGCTGTCGGGCGATCCCGGCGCGGCGAACACCACGTCGCGCAGCGGGCGCGCCGCGTGCTCGTGCAGGTGCTCTTCGACGGCGGCACAGGCGGCGGCGAAGGCCTCGCGGAAGACCGGGTAGGTCTGGGCGAGTTCGCGGCCCATGCCGGCCCACTGGCTGCCCTGACCCGTGAAGAGGACGGCCAGTTTGCCCGGGGCCGGGGTGCCGGAGACGACGGCGTGGCTCGCTTCGCCCCGCGCGAAGGCGCTCAGGTCGGCGGCGAGCCGTTCCCTGTCGGATGCCAGGACGACGGCCCGGTGGTCGAGCTGGGCACGCGTGGTGGCGAGCGCGTGGGCGGCATCGGTCAGGCGTATGTCGGGCCGCGCGTCGAAGAACCGGGCGAGCCGGTCGGCCTGGCCGCGCAGTCCGGCGGGCGTCCGCGCCGATACGGGCACCGGTACCAGGACGCCGGTCGGCTCCGGTCCGGGCTCCGGCGCGGGAGCCGGCGGCTGGTCGGGCGCCTCTTCGATGACGACGTGCGCGTTGGTGCCGCCGATGCCGAAGGAGGACACGCCGGCTCGGCGGGGCCGGCCGCTGCGCGGCCAGTCACGGGCCTCGGTCAGCAGTTCCACGGCGCCCGCGGACCAGTCGACGTGGGACGACGGACGGTCCACGTGCAGCGTCTTCGGGAGGACTCCGTGCCGCATGGCCATGACCATCTTGATCACGCCTGCGACGCCTGCCGCCCCCTGGGTGTGCCCTATGTTCGACTTCACGGACCCGAGCCACAGCGGCCGGTCGGCCTGCCGGTCCTGGCCGTAGGTCGCCAGGAGCGCGTCCGCCTCGATCGGGTCGCCGAGCGTCGTGCCCGTGCCGTGCGCCTCCACGGCGTCCACGTCCGAGGTGCCGAGACCGGCATGGGCGAGCGCCTTGCGGATCACCCGCTGCTGCGCCGGGCCGTTCGGGGCCGTCAGACCGTTCGAGGCGCCGTCCTGGTTCACCGCGGACCCTCGGACCACGGCCAGCACCTGGTGGCCCCGGCGACGGGCGTCCGACAGCCGCTCCACGAGCAGCAGCCCCGCGCCCTCGGACCAGCCGGTGCCGTCCGCACCGTCGGCGAACGCCTTGCAGCGGCCGTCGGGGGCCAGTCCGCGCTGCCGGGAGAACTCGACGAAGGTCTCCACGGTGCCCATCACCATCACACCGCCCGCCAGCGCCATGGAGCACTCGCCCCGGTTCAGCGCCTGCGCCGCCAGGTGCAGGGCCACGAGGGAGGAGGAGCATGCCGTGTCGACCGTGAGGGCGGGGCCCTCGAAGCCGAAGTGGTAGGCGATGCGGCCGGAGGTGACGCTGCCCGAACCGCCGGTGAGGCGGAATCCCTCGACACCGGACGCCTGGTGCATCCGCACGCTGTAGTCGTGGCTGTTGACCCCGACGAAGACGCCGACGTCCTCACCGGCCAGCGTGGTCGGGTCGATCGCGGCCCGTTCGAAGGCCTCCCATGACGTTTCGAGCAGCAGGCGCTGCTGCGGGTCCATCGCCAGCGCCTCGTTCGGCGAGATGCCGAAGAACGCGGCGTCGAAGCCTGCGGCGTCGTCGAGGAACGCGCCGTGGCGTACGTACGTGGTGCCGGCGTGGTCGGGATCGGCGTTGAAGACCCGCTCGGTGTCCCAGCCGCGGTCGTCGGGGAACTCGCTGACGACGTCGACGCCGTCGGCCACGACCCGCCAGAGGTCCTCCGGACTGTGCACGCCGGCCGGGAAGCGGCAGGCCATCGCCACGATCGCGATCGGCTCGTCGGTGGTCCCGGCGGGCGCCCCGGTCTCGGCCGGACGGTGCGGCGTACCGCCGAAGAGCTTGGCGCGCAGGCGCTCGGCGAGCGCCGTCGGCTTCGGGTAGTCGAAGATCATCGCCGGGGAGAGGGTCAGACCGGTCGCCATCGCGAGGCGGTTGCGCAGTTCCACTGCGGTCAGCGAGTCGAATCCGGCCTCCTTGAAGGTCCGGGTCGCGTGGACGGCATCGGCAGTGGTGTGCCCGAGCACGTCGGCGGCGTGCCGCCGGACCAGTTCGAGCAGGGCCTCGGTCTGCTCGGCGTCGCCCAGACCGGCGAGGCTCTCCCTCAGCGACTCGGGCCCGGACGCAGCGGCGGTCCGCGCCGCCGGTCGCGGCGACGGGGCCAGACCCCGCAGCAGCGGCGGCACCGGAGCCTCGGCCGCAGCCGCCCGCAGGGCGGACACGTCGAACTTCGCCGCCACCAGCGTGTCGGCGGTGCCCGCGCCGGCGCCCAGGGCGGCGTCCAGCAGGGCCATTCCCTCGCTCGCGGAGAGCCCGCTCATGCCGATGCGCCGGTTGCGGCGCAGGTCTGCGGCGCCCAGGTGTTCGGTCATGCCGCTGACCGTCGCCCAGTAGCCCCAGGCGAGGGAGACGGCCGGCAGACCGAGGCCGCGGCGCCGGTGCGCCAGTGCATCCAGGTAGGCGTTGGCCGCGGCGTAGTTGGCCTGCCCTGGGTTGCCCAGCACGCCCGCCGCCGAGGAGAACAGCACGAACGCGGCGAGGTCCAGGTCCCGGGTGAGCTCGTGCAGGTGGAGCGCCGCGTCCGCCTTGGGCCGCAGCACGGTGTCGACGCGGTCCGGGGTCAGCTCGGTGAGCACCCCGTCGTCCAGGACGCCGGCCGAGTGCACGACGGCGGTGAGCGGGTGCTCGGCCGGTATCGCCCGCAGGAGGGCCTCGAGCTGGGCCCGGTCCGCCGTGTCGCAGGCGGCGATGGTGACGGACGCGCCCAGCGCGCTCAGCTCGTCGTGGAGCTCCGGGGCATGACCCCGGCGGCCGGCCAGGACCAGGTGACGGATGCCGTACGCGGTGACCAGGTGCCGTGCGGTCATCGCACCCAGCGTCCCGGTGCCGCCGGTGATCAGTACGGTGCCCTCGGTGTCGAGCGGCCGCGGGTGCCGTCCGGCTCCGGCCGGCGGCCCGTCCTGCGAGAGGGGCACGCGGACCAGCCGGGGCACCTGCGCCACGCCCTCCCGCAGCCTCAGCTGCGGTTCGCCGCTCAGCACGACGCCCGGCAGAGCGGACCGGGAGGCGTCGTCGAGGTCCGCGAGGACGATCCGGTCCGGATGCTCCGACTGCGCCGAGCGGACCAGACCCCAGACCGCGGCCGCGTCCGGTTCGGCGCAGTCCCCGGTGACCACGGCCAGCCGGGTTTCCGCCAGGACGGGTTCCGCGAGCCAGGCCTGGAGTACGGCCAGCGTCGCGTTGACCGATGCGCGGGGGTCGGCCGCCGCGCTCAAGGCCTCGGCCTCGTACAGCAGGACGTCGGGGACCGACGCGGCCGACCGGGCCGAGGCGGTGACGTCCTCGCCGGTCGCGACGGTCAGGATGTCGAGGGAGCGGTCCTGGGCGGGAAGCGCACATTGCGTCCACTCGACGCGGAACAGGGCGTCGTGCGGCAACCCACCGGCGATCCCTGCCTCCTCGGGGGAGAACGGAGTTCCTCGTACCGCCTCGACGGTCATGACGGGCTGCCCCGTGGGGTCGGTCAGATGCAGACCGGTCCCCTCCGCCGACGTCCCGCCCGGACGCACCTGCAGAGCGGCGGCGCCGGAAGCCAGCAGGGACACCCCGGTCCACACGGAGGCGAGCATGCCTTCGGGGACGAACGTACGGACGGCGGCGTCCAGCAGCGCGGGGTGCACCCCGTACCGGCCCGCGTCGCGGAGAGCGGCGCCTTCCAGGGCGACTTGGGTGACGGGTCCGTCGCTCGCGGGGGTCGCGGTGGCGCCGGCGGGGGCCAGCGCGCCGTGCGCGTGCCGCGTCCACTGCGCGTCCAGCGGGGCGTCCGCGGCGCGGGAGAAGATCTCCACCGGCCGCCGTCCCGACTCGTCGGGCTCGCCCACGATCACCTGGATGCTGCGGCTGGCCCGCTGCGGCAGCACGACCGGCGTATCGACGGTCAGTACGTCCAGTACGGGGGTGGCGGCCAGGTCACCGAGCCGGATGGACAGCTCGACCAGGGCGGCGTTCGGTACCACGACGGCATCGGACACCTGGTGGTCCACGAGCCAGGGCTGCGACCGGAGCGACCAGCTCGACGTGGCCATGAGGCCGGCCGAGTTCGGCATGCCGACGACCGCGCCGAGCAGCGGGTGACCGCCCCCGGCGAGTCCCAGCGAGGCCGCATCGGTCGCCGAAGCGGCCGTCCGGAGCCAGTAGTGCTGGTGGTCGAAGGCGTACGTGGGCAGGTCCACGTGTACGGACCCGGCCCCGGCGGGCAGGACCCCGCTGACCTCCACGAACACCCCGTGGCCCTGCTCGAGCAGCTCGGCCACGGCCGGGCCGAAGCCCACCTGGCCGCGCAGGTTCCGGTACCAGTAGGCGCCGTCCAGGACGTCGGCGTCCTCCACCCACGTACCGGTCACCGTGGAGCGGAAGGGCACCTTCGGGGCCTGCGCGTCGATCCCGGCCAGCGTTTCGGCGAGGGTGTCGCGAATCGCTTCCACGTGCCGGGTGTGCGAGGCGTAGTCCACCGCGACCCGGCGCACCCGGACGCCCGCACCGGACAGCGTTTCGAGGGCCTCGTCGAGCGCCTCGGCGTCACCGGCGATCACCACGGAGGCCGGGCCGTTGACCGCGGCCACCTCGACCCGGTCCGCCCACGGCTCCAGCCGTACGACCGCCTCGTCCGCGCTCAGCGCGACCGACGCCATACCGCCCCGCCCGGCCAGCTCCTCGGCAATCGCCTGGCTGCGCAGGGCCACCACACGCGCCGCGTCCTCCAGCGACAGCGCGCCGGCCACGCAAGCGGCGGCGATCTCGCCCTGCGAGTGGCCGAGCACGGCGTCCGGCTCCAGGCCCACCGACGACCACACGGCCGCCAGGCCGACCATCACGGCGAAGCTCGCCGGCTGCAGTACGTCGACCCGGTCCAGGAACCCGGGCTCGGTCTCACCGCGCAGCACCTCGCTCAGCGACCGGGAACACCCACACGACCTTGCCCGGCGTACCCGAACCGGTCACCAGACCGGGCGCGCTCTCCCCGCGCGCCAGCGCCTGCAGACCGGCCAGCGCCTCCCCGTGCGAACCCGCGACGACGACAGCGCGGTCGCCGTGCACCGCACGACCCGAGACCAGCGCCCCGGCCACCTCCGCCAGCGACACCTCACCGGCACCCTCGACGAACGACGCCAGCCGCCCGGCCTGCCCCGCGAGCGAACCGGCGCTCCGCGCCGACACCACCAACGGCACCACACCCGCAGCCGGCGCCGGCTCCTGCGCCTCGTCCGCGGGCGCCTCTTCCAGGATCAGGTGCGCATTCGTCCCGCTGACGCCGAACGAGGACACGCCTGCCCGGCGCGGCCGGCCGCTGCGCGGCCACTCGCGGGCCTCGGTCAGCAGCTCCACCGCACCCGCGGACCAGTCGACCTGGGGGGTGGGCGCATCCACGTGCAGGGTCGCCGGCATGACGCCGTGGCGCAGCGCCTGCACCATCTTGATCACACCGGCCACACCGGCAGCCGCCTGCGTGTGACCGATGTTCGACTTCAGGGAACCCAGCCACAGCGGGTGTTCCGCATCACGGCCCTGCCCGTACGTGGCCAGGAGCGCCTGGGCCTCGATCGGGTCGCCCAGGGCGGTACCGGTCCCGTGGGCCTCGACGACGTCCACGTCCGCCGTCGCCAGCCCTGCGCCGGCCAGCGCCCTGCGGATCACCCGCTGCTGCGAGAGCCCGTTCGGCGCGGTCAGACCGTTCGACGCACCGTCCTGGTTCACCGCGCTGCCGCGCAGTACGGCGAGCACCCGGTGGCCGCGCTCGCGCGCCACCGACAGCCGCTCCAGCACCACCACACCGACGCCCTCGGCCCAGCCCGTGCCGTCGGCCGCCGAGGCGAAGGCCTTGCACCGGCCGTCTGCGGCCAGGGCCCGCTGCCGGGAGAACTCCACGAAGTGGTCGGGCGTCGCCATGACCGACACACCGCCGGCGAGCGCCATCGAGCACTCGCCCTGCCGCAGCGCCTGCGCCGCCAGGTGCATCGCCACCAGCGACGAGGAACAGGCCGTGTCCACCGTGACTGCCGGACCCTCGAGGCCGAGCACGTACGACACGCGGCCCGAGGCCACGCTCGTCGCAGAACCCGTGGTGGCGAAGCCTTCCAGCTCCGGGGCCACCGTGGCGGCGCCGGTCCCGTACCCCTGGCCGAACAGACCGGAGAACACCCCGACGTCGCTGCCCTTCAGCGCGACGGGGTCGATGCCCGCCCGCTCCAGCGCCTCCCACGAGGTCTCCAGCAGCAGCCGCTGCTGCGGGTCCATGGCCAGCGCCTCGCGCGGCGAGATCCCGAAGAACCCCGCGTCGAAGAGCCCCGCCTCGTGCAGGAACCCGCCCTGGTCCGTGTACGAGGTACCCGCACGGCCGGGGTCCGGGTCGAAGAGGCCGTCCAGGTCCCAGCCTCGGTCCTCGGGGAAGGAGGACAGGGCGTCCCGGCCCTCGGAGACCAGGCGCCACAGGTCCTCCGGCCCCGCCACGCCACCCGGCAGACGGCACGCCATCCCCACGATCGCGAGCGGTTCGCCGGGGTCGGCCGCCATGACCGCCTCGCTCACCGGCCCGGTGATCCCGAGGGCCTCGGCCCGCATGCGGCCCGCCAGGGCCACCGGAGTGGGGTGGTCGAAGACGACGGTGGTGGGCAGCGCCAGCCCGGTGCTCTCCACCAGCCGGTTGCGCAGGGCGACGATGGCCATCGAGGTGAAGCCCAGGTCGCGGAAAGCCCGGTCGGACGGGACGGAATCCGGTCCCGGCTTCTGCAGCACGACGGCGGCCTGCGTACGGACCAGGTCTTCGAGCAGTGCCAGCTGCGCGCGTTCGTCCAGACCGGACAGCCGGTCCCGCAGGGCTGCCGCGACGGTCGCGTCGGGCCGGCTGCCCACCGGCGCGTCGTGGTGTCCGATCGCCTCGTACCGCAGCCGGCTCGGCTGATCGGCCAGCATGCGGCGCTTGATCTTGCCCGATGCGGTCCGGGGGATGGCGTCGACCTCGTGGACCTGCTCCGGCACCTTGTAGGCGGCGAGCTGCTCGCGGCACCGGTCGATCAGCGTCGCGGTGTCGAAGCCGGCGGGGCCGGGGACCACGTACGCGACCGGGACCTCCCCGAGCGTCTCGTGCGGCACGCCGGCCACCGCCGCGTCGGCGACACCCTCGACGGTGCGCAGGACCGCCTCGATCTCCTCGGGGTGGATGTTCTCCCCGCCGCGGATGACGAGTTCCTTGATCCGGCCGCAGATGCTGAAGTAGCCGGCCTCGTCCCGCCGGGCCAGGTCTCCGGTCCGGTACCAGCCGTCCTGCATCGCCGCGGCGGTCGCCTCAGGGCTGTTGTGGTAGCCGACCATGACGTTCGGTCCGCTGACCCACACCTCCCCCTCCTGACCGGCGGGGACGTCCAGCCCGGTGTCGGGGTTGACGATGCGGACGCCGACGCCCGGCACGGGCAGGCCGCAGGAGCCGTCGACCCGGGCTCCGTCCGGCGGGTTGATGGTGATGGCCCCGCACGTTTCGGTGCTGCCGTAGGCGTCGACCAGCGGGACGCCGAAGACCTCCTCGAAGTCGCGGCGCAGCCGGGATCCGGTGACCGCTCCGCCGACGAGGCCGATCCGCAGGCCGGGTGCGGAGAAACCGTTCTCCTGGGCGGCCGTCACCAGGTGGTGGTACGTGGTGGGAACCCCGGCCAGGAAGGTCGAGTTGTCCTCGCGCAGGGCCCCGATCACGTCCTGCGCGGAACTGCCGTCCATGATCCGGGCCGTGGCGCCGACCACGGTGACGGACAGGACGCACGCGATGTGCGAGAGGCTGTGGAACAGCGGGAGGGGCCAGAGCACCCGGTCCTGTTCCGTCAGTCCCGGAATCGGCACGTAGCAAGAGGCCACGGACCAGAGGCAGTTGCGCTGCGTCGACAGGACGCCCTTGGGACGGCCGGTCGTTCCGGACGTGTAGAACATCCAGGCCACGTCGTCGAGGCCGAGGTCGTCCCGGGCGGGCACGGCCGGCTCGCGGACGGCGAGTGCGTCGTACGAGTGGGCTCCGGCCCCCGCCGGGACGTCGCCGGTCACCAGCAGCGTGATCCCGGGCGCCACGGCCGGCGAGCGCCGCAGCCTCTCCGCCTGCACGGGATCGGTGATGACCACCGTGGCCCCGCTGTCGGCCAGCAGGTACTCCAGCTCGGCCAGGGCCGAGGCGGGGTTGAGCGGTACGCCGATGCCGGCGACGCGCACGACCGCGAGGTAACTCTCCACAGTGGACACCGTGTTGCCGAGGCAGATGGCCACCCGGTCCCCGCGCCGGACGCCCAGGCCCGCCAGATGTCCGGCGAGCCGGCGCGTCCGCGCCTCCAGGTCGCCGTAGGTGACCGCTCGCCGGTCGTCCTGGAAGGCCACCTTGCGGGGGAAACGGGTCGCGTTCTCCAGGAGTGCGACAGGGAGTGGCTTGACGAGATCGGTGCGCACTGTGCCGCAGGTCCTTTCGGAGAAAATCAGAGAAGAAGAGAGCTCACCGGGAGGCGGTCACCAGGAGACGGGCAGGCTCTTTACCGCGAAGACGGAACCCTTGAGGCGGAGCGGTACCTCATCGACCGCAACGGCCAACCGGAGGCCGGGGAACGCCTGGAGGAGGGCCGACAGGCCGGCGCGCAGTTCGACGCGCGCCAGGTTCTGGCCCAGGCACTGGTGGATGCCGAAGCCGAACGCCACGTGGCCCGAGGTGTCGCGATCGATGTCCAGCTGCGCGGGGCATTCGAACTTGGCCGGGTCGCGGTTGGCGGCGGGCAGCGACACCGTGACGGTGTCCCCCTTCTTGACCAGGTGACCGTCCAGCTCGATGTCCTCCAGCGCAGTGCGGTACATCTCGTACTGGTTGATGCTGATGTAGCGCAGGAGTTCCTCGACGGCGGCGTCGAGCTTCGACGGGTCCGCACGGAGGGCCGCCATCTGGTCTGCATGGTGCAGCAGGGCGAAGACCCCGACCGCCAGCGCGTTCTCCGTCGTCTCGTAGCCCGCGAACAGCAGGAGGGTGACGATGTTGCACACCTCTTCGGTGGTCAACTCCCCGTCGGCGACGAGCCGGCTGATGAGGTCGTCTCCGGGCTCCTTCCGCTTTTCTTCCACGACCTCGACGATGAACGGGGTCAGCTGCGCGAAGGCGGCTCCGACCTCTTCCTGCGTCGAGTCCGGGTCGTGCAGGACGGCCGGCGCGTGGGCGTAGCGGTCACGTTCCTCGTAGGGCAGGCCGACCATTTCGGACAGCACCCTCAGGACCAGCGGCCCGGCGAAGTTCGCCACGAGGTCCACCGGGCCGCCCTGCTCGCGCATCACGGCGATCTGCTCGGCGGCCACGGCCTCGACGCGCGCCGTCAGCCGACTCGCCCGACGGGCGGTGAACTCGGCCGTCAGCAGACGCCGGTACCGGGTGTGGTTGGGCGGGTCCATGTGGATGAACATCCCCGGGATCTCCGGAGAGGAGCCGACGGCCGGCTCTCCGAAGCGCGTCACCGGGAAGTGGAAGTCCTCGAGGTTGTGGCTGAACCTCGGGTCGCTGAGGACCTTGCGCACCAGCTCGTGACTGGTGGCGATCCAGCCGACGTGCCCGTCGGGGTACACCATGCGCGCGAGCGGACGTTCTGCGCGCAGGGAATCGAATATGGCAGGGGGATCGAACTGATGGGTCCGGTCCCAGTGCTCCTCGAAGGAAATTGCGTCGCTCATGGAGTCCTTCTCAATCGAGACTGCACATCGGAAAGGGCCGGGGTTACTGGGCCAGCTTCCCGAGAGTGTCGTACGCGTTCGCCAGGGAGGCTTCCGCCAGCGGCTTGAGATGCGCCATCTGCGGTGCAGATGCCGCCATCGTGAATTCGGCAGTCACGAAGGTCAGGTCCTCGCCGAGACCGATCGCCTCCATGATCGCCTTCAGATAAGACCGCTGGAAGTCGTGCCCCTCGCGCGGCGTTCCCGGCGCGTAGGAACCGCCCCGCGACAAGATCGCCACGACTTTCTTTCCGCTGAGCGGTCCGGACTTCCCGGGCCGGACCATGTGGGCCGGGTGGACGACACGGTCCAGCCAGGACTTGAGGGTCGAGGGGACCGAGAGGTTGTGCATGGGAACGCCGAGGACCAGGACAGACGCCTCGAGCAGCTCATTGGTGATCGCCGCGGTGAGCTCCTGCTCCTCCGCACACTGACCGTGGTCGCTGTCCGGGTAGACGAGGGCCTGGTGCACGGGATGCGTGATGTGCGGAACCGGCTGGGCTGCAACGTCGCGATAAACATAGCCGCCACCAGGGTGGTTGTTACGCCACTCTTCAGCGAAATAGGCTGACAGCTGCCTCGAAACGGATTCGGCACCGACACTCGAGTCAATGTGCAGGAGGTGTGACATGCGGACGTCCCCTTAACGATCGGGAAATGTACGTCTACACATCCCGCGACATTTGCGATTCATCGCGAGGGTGCAGCCTTGATCTCTCAGGCCACCCTAGGCCGGGCCCTGACGGCAAAACATCCCTCAGCCTGGTAGGGCCGATAGGCGCGCCGGAGAATTGGCGAAGCTCCTGGTGAGCGGTGTCACGACCGACGTCCACCGTTTCTCCAGGAGCTTCGCCCACGGCTGTGTCCGCGATGCCGTCGAGGCCGCTGCGCCTCAGCCCACGGGCGCTGCCAGATCGACGGGCCGGCCGCTTTCCGCCGATGCACGGGCCGCCTGGATGATCCGCTGCGTACGCAGGCCGGCTGCGCCGTCCGGGCCGGCACCGCGCCCCTCACCGGCTGCGGCGATGAACGCGCCGAGCATGACCGCGTACAGGTCGGTCCCGCCCGCTTCCCACCGTTCGCCGGCCGTGGCGGCGTCGAACCCGCCGAGCAGCCGTGGGCGGGCATGGAACTCCACGCTCGCCCGGTCACCGATGAAGCTCATCATCGGTCCGTCCACTGCCGACTGGTGCGCTGCCACGCTCCGGCTGCAGTCGATGGATGCGACCGTCCCGCTCGGATAGCGCACCGTGACGACTGCCGCGCTCGGGGCGCCCGGCTCTCCGCCGAGGAGGCTGTTCGCCTGTGCGTACACCTGCTCCGCCGGTTCCCCGCCGAGCACCGCGTCCACCATGTCGAGCAGGTGGGCGGCGCTCGTACCCAGCGCTCCGCCGTCCTCCCGTCCCCCGGTCGCCGGGCTGTTGTACGCCCCGTGAATGGTCGTCAGCTTGCCGATGGCCTCGCCGCCGGCAATCCCTTCGCGCACGGCGGCGAAGGCCGGACTGAAGCAGGCCGGTGACACGAGGGTCAGCCGCACCCCCGCGTCCTCGCAGGCGCGCACCATGGCCCGGGCGTCCGCCTCATCGGCTGCCAGCGGCTGTTCGCACAGCACGTGCGCCCCAGCCGCGGCCGCCCGCTCGACCAGTTCCCGGCGGCGGCCGATCCCGCTCGTGACCACCACGGCCTCGGGGCGCAGTGCGAACACCTCGTCCCAGCTTCCCGCGTACGGCGTGTCGAGCTGCCGGGCAACGGCGTGACCCCGGGCCGGGTCATCCGGCGAACCGTCGGGGTCCGCGATGACCAGGTCGACGCCGGGCATGTCGCGCAGCAGCCGGGCGTACGTCGCGGCGCGCTCGTGGGCGAAGGACAACACGGCGACCTTCACGCGGAGGCCTCCTTCACGGTCAGTTCCACGGCACGCCCGGTCCATGCGGACTCGGCGGCGGCCTGGGTGATACGGATGGCCGCCAGCGCGTCCCGCGGGCCCAGACGGGGCTCGGGACCGCCCAGGAACCCCTGGGCGAACTCGCGGATCTCGGAGACGAACGGCTTCTCCCCGAAGTGGCCGAAGTTCGCGGCCGCATCGCCGAACACCCGGATCTCCTGGGGCCATTCGGAGTCGTAGTGCACCGTCCCGCCCGTGCCCGAGACGCGGTAGGTGAGGCGGAAGGGGGGTTGCGGCGTCGCCGTCCACCGGCATACGACCTGGCTGAGCGCGCCACTGGCGTGGGTGAGGACGGCGGTCCCGACGCCGACGGCCCCTGTCGGGGCCGGTGCGGCGATGTCCCCCTGGTAGGAGGCGTGCACCTGTACGACATCGCCGAAGACCCAGTAGGCGATGTCGACGCCGTGCAGCAGCTGGTCGGTCAGGATCCCGCCCGAACGTGCGGACGCGTGGCCGGTCCAGGGCCGCGGGTGGTAACCGGCGACGGTGAACCGGGCGACCGTGCCCGTGCCCAGGCTGCCTGCCGCCACCAGCTCGTGGAGCCGGGCGTAGGCCGGAGCGAACCGTACGTTGTGGGTCGGATAGAGCCGTACGCCGGCCTGCTCCGCCGCGGCGACGATCTCCTCGGCCTCGGCGGTGCCGGCCGCCAGCGGCTTCTCGCACACCACCCCCACGCCCGCGGCGATCGCGGTCATGGCTATGTCGTAGTGGCTGTCCGTCGGGGTGCAGATGTCCACGGCGTCCGCGCCGTCCAGCGCCTCTTCCAGGGAACCGACGGCCTTGGCGCCGAATTCGTCGGCGAGTTCCCCGGCGCGGCCGTCGGTGGAGTAGACGCGCACGGACGCCCCGACGGTGGTCCACGCGTCCAGGTGGAAGCGTGCTATCAGTCCTGCGCCGATCAGTGCTACTTCAAGTTGCCGCATGGCATCCCCAGCCCCTTTTCCCGCTGCCGACCGTCAAGTGAAGCCTTCGGATGGCGTGCTGCTGTGGACGGCCAACAGGAAGGTCACTCCCGGCACGGCTGCCGACGCCCTGCACGTCTGAAGTCCGATCAGTCTCGCGCGCACCGGCGGCCAAGGACCATCACCAACGTGGGTAGTCCCGGCCGCGGACCGGCCGGACCGCCTTCCGCCGGGGCGGTCAGCCGGGGTTGACGGTGAGGACGTCCGGGGAGGGGGCGCCCTCGTGGGCCGCGGCAGAAGTCATGCGGCGGCGGCAGAAGACTTCGTAGAACGAGGCCCAGCACTATCTCAGCGACCGAGTGGGCGAGCGGATCGCGGCTGCCCTGCATAGCCTGTTGACGGACCCACGCCGCCAGCCGATCCTCATCCTGGGCACCCTCTGGCCCGAGTACGCCGACCGTTACACAGCGATGCCCACTCCGGGCAAGTCAGACCCCCACAGCCGAGTGCGGGAGCTGTTCGCCGGTCGTACCCTCACCCTCCCCGACGCATACAACCAAGAAGCACTGCACACCGCGGCCACCCTCGCCAAGCAAGGCGGTCCGCTGCTGGCCGACACCCTCACCCGAACCCGCACGGATGGGCGGGTGACGCAAGACCTCGCGGGCGCCCCGGCACTTCTGCGCCGCTACGAGCAGGCGACTCCGAGCGCCAAGGCATTGCTGGACGCGGCAATCGATGCACGCCGCCTTGCTTGCCGGGAGGGCCGGAGGGTCCCGTCCCGCTGTCCGTCAACTCAGGCTGAAGATGCTGGATTGACCGATCAGGCGTGGTTGACGGGGAGGACGTCCGGCGAGAGGGCGCCGGCGCGGGCCGCGGCCGAGGTCCTGCGGCGGCGGTGGTGGCGACGGCAGAGGACCTCGTACCCGATCTCCCCGGCCGGCCGGTTCACATCGCCGACGACGACCTGGGCGCCCTCGACGACCATCTCGCCGTCCACCGTACGGGCGTTGTGCGTGGCGCGGGCACCGCACCAGCACAGGGCCTCCACCTGGAGCTGTTCGAGGCGGTCCGCCAGCTCGATCAGCCGCTGCGAGCCCGGGAACAGCTTCGTCCGGAAGTCGGTGGTGATACCGAAGGCGAAGACGTCCAGGCCGAGGTCGTCGACGATGCGGGCGAGCTGGTCGATCTGCTCGGGGGCCAGGAACTGGGCCTCGTCGACGATCACGTAGTCGGCCTTGCCGCCCTGGGAGAGCTGCGCGACCAGGTACGCGTACAGGTCCATGCCCTCCGGCGCCTCGACCGCCTCGGTCACCAGGCCCAGGCGCGAGGACAGCTTGCCCTCACCCGCCCGGTCGTCCCGGGTGAAGATGACACCCTGCAGACCCCGCGCGTCGCGGTTGTGGGCGATCTGGAGAGCCAGAGTGCTCTTTCCGCAGTCCATCGTTCCGGAGAAGAACACCAGCTCGGGCATGGGAAGTACGGGACCTTTCGGGTCGTGGGCGGCAGGGCGGAGGAAGGGGCGGTCGGTCAGGTGCGGATCTCGAGCAGCGGGACGAGCTGCTCGGCGGCGGTCATGGAGCCGTGCATGCCGACGAGGGCGGACTCGTTGGGCTCCTTGCGCGAGGCGGTGATGGCCACATCGGCCTGGGCGGCCGCGACCACGTCGCCGATGCGGCCGAGCACGCGCTCGTCGCACTCCCCCGGCACGCCGAACCAGCCCAGTTCCAGGGCCTCTTCTCGGCTCGCGACCCAGAACCGGTCGCCCAGCACCTCGCGCCACACCGTCAGGACGTCGGCCTCGGCGCCCGGGACGGCGTACACGTGCCGGGCCCGGCCCTCGCCGCCGAGCAGGGCGACGCCCGCGCCCAGCTCCCAGTCCTCGTCGAAGTCGATCCTGGAGTCCTCGTCGAAGGGGACGTCCACCATGCCGTGGTCGGCGGTCACGTACAGCGCGGTACGCGGCGGGAGTTGCTCGGCGAGCCGCTGCACCAGCCGGTCGACGTACATCAGCTGGCCGCGCCATGCGTCGGAGTTCACGCCGTGCCGGTGGCCGGCCCCGTCGAGCTCGCTGAAGTACGTGTACACCAGCGAGCGGTCGCCGGCCGCGAGGCGCTCGGCCGCGAGGTCCATCCGCTCCTCGCCCGTCATCCGGCCGAGGAAGGTGCCGCCGCTGAGCGCGATCTTGGTGAGCGGGGTGGTCTGGAACGCGGGCGAGGACACCTGGGCCGTGGCCACCCCGGCCTTGTCGGCCTGCTGGAAGACGGTCGGGTACGGCTGCCAGGGCTTCGGCGGGGTCCAGGGGTGCCAGCGGAGCTGGTTCATCAGCTCGCCGCTGGCCGGGTTGCGCACGGCGTAGCCGGGCAGGCCGTGCCGCGCGGGCGGCAGGCCGGTGCCGACGGAGGCCAGCGAGGTGGCGGTGGTCGCCGGGAAGCCCGCCGTTATCGGGCGGCCGGTGCCGCCGCGCGAGCTGCCGAGGAGGGAGGTCAGGTACGGGGCCTCGTCCGGGTGGGCCTTGATCTGCTCCCAGCCCATGCCGTCGACCAGGAACACGCAGTTCCGGTCGGCCGGCGTCAGCTCGGCGATGGCGGCGGTGTACCCGGGGACGCCCTGGCCGGCCACGAGGGTCGGCAGCAGGTCGGCGAGCGAGCCGGTGCCGTAATCCGGGACGGGGGCGCCGGCGAGGTCCAGCAGCTCCGGCTCGTCCCAGTTCGACGGTGCGGAGTAGGCCATCAGCGGGCGGAGGCGGAGGTGGCCGCGGTGGCTTCGCTGAGCGCCTGCGCGAAGACGAGCGTCTGGCGGACCGCCTCCGGGCCGTCGCCGGCCTCGCTGACGCGCAGGCTGAGGTCGTCGGCGGTGGAGTTGCCGGTGTAGCCGTGGTCGGAGTCGCAGTTCGGGTCGCCGCAGGCGGCGGGCTCCAGGTCGATCCGCGAGACCGCGCCCCAGCCGATGGTCAGGACGACCTCGCGGGGCAGGGTGCCGGGGGTGTACGACTCGGGGTTGGCGACGACGCGGCTGAGCACCACGGAGGAGATCGCGCCGATCTTGACCGACTCGGTGGAGGTGGTCGCGTACGGCGACGGGGACCCGGCGTCGGCGGCCTGCTCGTCGGTGTGGCTCACGATGAAGCGGTTGCCGGTCAGGACCAGGACGGTGACGTGCCGGCGCACCTCGTTGGAGTCGAAGGTCGTCTCCTGGTGGACCAGGTACGACGAGATCGGCTCGCCGCCCACCGCGGCCTCCACGGCCTCGGCCACGAGGGCCGGGTAGTAGCCGCTGCGCTCGATCGCCGTGCGCAGCCCCTGGGTCGTCGTACCGGATTTCGCCATGGGGTCCATCCTAAGGCCCGCACGGGGCACCCCGGGCGCCTGAGGTCCGGACGACGGGCCCGCGCACCCGCTCAGTAGCTGGGCAGTGTCCGCGGGCCGAGATCGGTGCGGGCGGGTGGGCGGGCCACCCGGACCGTGGCGCTGAGGACGGAGAGCCCCTCCGTGGCGACCACGACGGGCTCGAGGGTGACTCCCACCACTTCGGGGTGGTCGTCCACGAGCCGGGACAGCCGCAGCAGGAGCTCCTCGAGGGCGGGGGTGTCGACGGGGTCGCTCCCGCGCCAGCCGAAGAGGAGGGGAGCGGTCCGGATGGACCGGATCAGCCCGGCGGCGTCCCGCTCGGTGGCCGGGACGAGCCGGTGGGCGGTGTCGCCGAGCAGCTCGGAGGCGACGCCGGCGAGCCCGAAGGAGAGGACGGCGCCGGCCGCCGGGTCGATGACGGACCGCACGACGGTGTCGACCCCGCGGGGCACCATGGCCTGGACGACGGGGAGCAGCTCGCCGGGCGTCCCGAGGAGATCGGTGAGCTCCTCGTACGAGCGGCGCAGGTCCGCCTCGGTCGCGAGGTCGAGGCGTACGCCGCCGAGGTCCGCGCGGTGGCGCAGGTGCGGGGCGGTGGTCTTGAGGGCGACGGGGTAGCCCAGGGCCCGGGCGGCCCGGACCGCGTCGTCCGCCGTGGGCGCGGGCAGGGTGGGCAGCACCCGGATCCCGTACCGGGCGAGCAGTGCGGCGGCGTCGGCCTCGGTGAGGGTGAGGACGGCGTCGCCGACGCCGTCCAGGACGGCGGCGAGCTGGGCGGCGGCTCCGGCTTCGTCGATGTCCTCGTACTCGGGCACCTGCCCCGCCTCGGCGTTGGCCCGCCGCCACTGCCCGTACCGGACGGCCTCGGCGACGGCCCGTACGGCCCGCTCGGCGGCCGGATACGCCGGAATCCGCACGTCGATGCCGACTACACCGGCATCCCCGCCCCCGGCCCCGCCGGCCTTTGAGGCGCGCGGGTGCGGGGCCGGAGCCCCCGGAAGCGGCGCCGCACCCGACGAGCCGGGCCGCACGGGATCGGGCCCGGGCAGAGGGCCCCCCGCCGCGGACAGGGCGTCGACCAGCTCCGCCAGTTCCACGTGCACCACCGCCACCGGCTTGCCGGGATGCCCGGCCACCGCATCCCGGAGGGCCTCGGCCAGGTCGTCCTGCGGCTCCTGCTCGTTCACCCACGGGATCACCGTGACGATCACCGCATCGTTCTCGGCGGAGCCCAGCGCCGCGCCGAGCGCCGCCCGGAAGTCCTCCGGCGTCGCCGCCGTGGTCAGGTCCAGCGGGGCCGTCGGCCGCAGCCCCTGCGTGAGGCAGGCGTCGTACGTGAGGACGCCCAACGACTCCGAGTTCCCGAGGATCGCCACGCGCGGCCCGGCCGGCAGCGGCTGCGAGGCCAGCAACAGCCCGACGTCCACCAGCTCCGTCACGGTGTCGACGCGGATCACCCCGGCCTGCCGCAGCAGCGCCGAGACCGTGGTGTCCGGGAGCCTGGTCCCGGGGACCACGTGCCCGGCCGGGGTGTGGCGGCCGCCCTTCGCGACGACGACCGGCTTCACGGCTGCCGTCCGCCGCGCGAGGCGGGTGAACTTCCGCGGATTGCCCAGGGTTTCGAGGTACATCAGCGCGACGTCGGTGGCCTCGTCCTCGTACCAGTACTGCAGGATGTCGTTGCCCGAGACGTCCGCCCGGTTGCCCGCCGAGACGAAGGACGACAGCCCCTCGCCGCGCCGCAGCAGTGCGGAGAGCAGCGAGATGCCGATCGCCCCGGACTGGGTGAACAGCCCGATGCGGCCCCGGATCGGCGCGGGCGCCGGCGTCAGGGAGGCATTGAGCCGGACCTCCGGCGCGGTGTTGATCACGCCGTACGCGTTCGGCCCGATCAGCCGCATCCCGTACGAGCGCACCTGGCGCACCAGTTCGCGCTGCCGGTCGAGGCCGGCCGCGCCGCTCTCCCCGTAGCCGGCGGACAGCACCACCAGCCCCTGCACCCCGTGCTCGCCGCAGGCGGCCACGGCCTCGGGGACGCGCTCGGCGGGGACCGCGATCACCGCGAGGTCGACCGGGGCGTCGATGTCGCCGAGGGCTCGGTAGGCCCGTACGCCGTCCAGCAGGTCGGTGGTGACGGCCTCGTTCACCGCGTAGAGGTGGCCCTGGAAGCCGCAGTCGCGCAGGTTCCGCAGCGCCGCCGCGCCGACTCCCCCGCCGGAGCGGCTCACTCCGATCACCGCCACCGAGCCGGGAGCCAGCAGCCGCTGCACGGAGCGGGCCTCGGCGCGCTGCTCGCGGGCGCGCTGCACGGCCAGGGACTCGGCGGTGGGTTCGAGGTCGAGGGTGAGGTGGACGGAGCCGTCCTCGAAGCTGCGCTTCTGCTGGTAGCCGACGTCGGTGAAGACCTTGATCATCTTGCTGTTGGCGGGCAGCACCTCGGCCGCGAACCGGCGGATGCCCCGCTCGCGGGCGACCGCGCCGATGTGTTCGAGGAGCGCGGAGGCGACCCCGCGGCCCTGGTGGGCGTCCTGGACGAGGAAGGCGACCTCGGCCTCGTCGGCGGGCGCGGAGGCGGGCCGGCCGTCGGGGCCGATCCGGTCGTAGCGGACGGTGCCGATGAACTCCTCGCCGACGGTCGCCGCGAGGCCGACCCGGTCCACGTAGTCGTGGTGCGTGAAGCGGTGCACGTCGCGGTCGGACAGCCGGGGGTAGGGCGCGAAGAAGCGGTAGTACTTCGACTCGTCGGAGACCTGCTCGTAGAAGCTGACCAGCCGGCCCGCGTCCTCCGTGGTGATGGGCCTGATCCGGGCGGTGCCGCCGTCGCGCAGGACGACGTCCGCTTCCCAGTGGGCCGGGTACGAGGGGTCCGACGCGGTGGTCATGCGGCGATCTTAAGGCCAGGACCGGCCGGACAGCTCCTGCGCGGCGCGTACGGCAAGCAGGGACAAACAAGTGCAAGCTGGGTTAGGTCGAACGGCGGAGGATCCGGGCCGGAGGTCGGTCGGAGCATTCGAGGCGCCGTGAGAGACTGGTCTAGACAACCGTAAGAACCTGAAGGGCATCACCATGGCAGAGCGCCGCGTCAACGTCGGCTGGGCCGAGGGCCTGCACGCTCGTCCCGCCTCGATCTTCGTCCGCGCGACGACCGCTTCCGGCGTCCCGGTGACCATCTCGAAGGCCGACGGGAACCCCGTCAACGCCGCGTCCATGCTCGCGGTGCTGGGCCTGGGCGCCCAGGGCGGCGAGGAGATCATCCTCGCGTCCGAGGCAGAGGGTGCCGAGGCGGCGCTGGACCGCCTCGCGAAGCTGGTCGCCGAGGGCCTCGAGGAGCTCCCCGAGACCGTCTGACCCTTCGGGTTCACGCCCGGACACGCGGCGAAGCCGCGGTCGCCGGAATTCCGGAGGCCGCGGCTTCGCCGTTTCCGGAAATCTCCGTCCGCGCCGGGCGGCCATGAATGCAAGCCGATACCGCGCCGATACCGCACGAATGCGCCGTCGATGCGCCGTGAATTCGGACGCCACCATCCCATTAATACGCGCTATTTGTTAATGCGGACCGCCCGCCATGTTTACGGCATGTTGCGAAGTCCTCACGCGCAGCCGGTGCGCCCCGGCCGCCCGGTCCGCGTGGACCGCCGTCAGCGCCCGCGCCCGCTCGGCGTCCCCGCGCGCCACCGCGTCCACGATCGCCCCGTGCTCCGCCCAGGACTCCACGGGCCGGGCCGGAGCCTCCACGGCGTACATCCACGCGACCTTGCGCCGCATCTGCGTGAGCAGCGCGATCAGCCCGGGGCTGCCGGAGGCCTGGGCGAGGGTCTCGTGGAACCAGCCCCCCAGGGACCGCAGGTCCTCCCCCTGACCCCGCCTGGCCCGCTCCTGGCCCAGCCTGACCAGCCCGCGCAGTACCTTGAGGTGGGCCTCGGTGCGCCGACGGGCGGCACGGGCCGCGGCCACCGGCTCGAGCAGCATCCGCAGTTCCAGGAGGTCGGCCGCCTCCTGCTCGGTGGGCTCGGCGACGCAGGCGCCCGCATGCCGCCGGGTGGTGACGAAACCCTCGGACTCCAGGGTCCGCAGCGCCTCGCGGACCGGGACGCGCGAGACCCCGTACCGGCGGGCCAGAAGCTCCTCGGTCAGCCTGCCGCCCGGCTCGAAGACTCCGGAGACGATGTCGTCGCGGATTGCCGTGCATACCGCGTGCGCAGGAATACGCAAGTCCGGACCTCCGCTTAATTCCGACTGCCGACGCCATTTCCGCGACCGTGCTGGGATCGTACTGGGACTCTATTGCAACACGCGATGTTTTCCGAGCGCGGACGGAAATCGCGCATATTTACAGCCATCATGCGGCCACTTGCGGCCACAACGCGAAGGCCCCGGCTCGGGGAGCCGGGGCCTTCGGTGAGGTCTGCGGGTCAGACGTCGACGCCGTGGTTGCGCAGGTACGCGACCGGGTCGATGTCCGAGCCGTACTGGGAGCCGGTACGGGCCTCGAAGTGCAGGTGCGGGCCGCTGGAGTTGCCGGTGGAGCCCGACAGGCCGATCTGCTGGCCCGGGGTGACCTGCTCGCCGACGGAGACGCTCAGCGAGGACATGTGGCCGTACTGGGTGTAGGTGCCGTCGGCGTGCTTGATGACGACGTTGTTGCCGTACGCGCCGCCCCAGCCGGCCTCGACCACGGTGCCGACGCCGACCGCGTGCACCGAGGTGCCGGAGGCCGCGTGGAAGTCGATGCCGGTGTGGCTGCCGGAGGACCACATGCCGCCGCCCGCGTGCCACTGGGTGCTGATGTAGGAGCCGTCGACGGGGGCGACGAAGGTGTTGAGGCGCTTGCGCTCCTCCTCGCGGGCGGCGCGCTCGGCTGCCTCGCGCTCGGCCGTCGCCTTCTCCTCGGCCTTCTGCTTGGCCTCGGCGGCGCGCGCCTTCGCGTCGGCCTCCGCCTTCGCCTTGGCGGCAGCGGCCTCGGCCGCGTGCTCCTGGGCCTCGGCCTGGGCCTCGATCTGGACCGGGAGGTCCTCGGCCGTCACGACGGCGTTCAGGCCGGTGTCCTCCATGGAGGGGGCCTTGTCCGACGCGGCGAACGCCGGGCCTGCGAGGGAGCCGACGACACCGGTGGTGGCGAGGGCGGCTATGCCGGCGTAACCGGCGGTCTTGCGGCTCAGACGACTGGAACCACGGTGCTTACCGGCGGCACGACTGCCAAACGCCATGAAGGGGCTGATCCTTTCCTTCCTTCTCGCCTACCGGGTTAGCTGACGGGTTCGGAGCAGGAAGGTCTCCTACGGGCCCCCTCTGGCGAGGCGGTCCGATTCACCCCAGGGACGCATGTGGGTCCCCGGCTCCCCAGGCTCGCGCCTGACGGGGACTCGGCGATCGCTGCCCGGTGCCGCGGATGCGGCGCCTACAACTGACGGACAGCACGGCCGACGCTAGGCGGATCATCAGTCAATCGCCAAACAGACACGCCTTTTTGTTGCGTACGCCACACCGCATACAAGCAACCTCTCCACTAAACAGACATAAGGGGCCCCGGTGGACAAGCCGCCGGAGCCCCTTGGAATGTCCGTCAGTTGCCGACGACGGTGACCTCACCGATCCCGAGCGCCCGCACCGGCGCCTCGATCTGCGAGGCGTCGCCCACCAGGACGGTGACCAGGCGGTCCACCGGGAAGGCGGCCAGAACGGCCGAAGTCGCCTCCACCGTGCCCGTTTGGGCCAGCTGCGCGTACAACCGGGCCTGGTAGTCGTCCGGGAGCTCCTGCTCGACCTGGTCGGCGAGCGTGCCGGCGACGGCCGCGGCCGTCTCGAACTTCAGGGGGGCCACGCCCACCAAGTTCTGTACCGCCACGTCCCGTTCGGCGTCGGTCAGACCGCCCTCCGCGAGGGTGCGGAGCACCTTCCAGAGGTCGTCGAGCGCCGGGCCCGTGTTGGGGGTGTCCACGGAGCCGCTGATGGCGAGCATCGAGGCGCCCTTGCCGTCGGCGGTGGAGCGCAGCACCTGGCCGAAGGCGCGCACCCCGTACGTGTAGCCCTTCTCCTCGCGCAGCACCTTGTCCAGGCGCGAGGTGAGGGTGCCGCCCAGGCAGTACGTGCCGAGCACCTGCGCCGCCCAGACCCGGTCGTGCCGGTCCGGCCCGATCCGGCCGATGAGCAGCTGCGTCTGGACCGCGCCGGGACGGTCCACGATGACCACGCGGCCGGTGTCGTCGGCGGTCACCGGCGGCACCGGGAGCGCCTCGGCGGAGTTGCCGGTCCAGCTGCCCAGGGTGTCCGCCAGGACGGCGTCCAGGTCGATGCCGGTCAGGTCGCCGACGACCACCGCGGTGGCGGTGGCGGGGCGTACGTGGGCCTCGAAGAAGGCGCGTACCGCCGCGGAGTCGATCCGGGCGACCGTCTCCTCGGTGCCCTGGCGCGGGCGGGACATCCGCAGGGTGGCCGGGAAGAGCTGCTTGGAGAGCTCCTTGGCGGCTTGGCGCTGCGGGTTGGCCAGCTCGTGCGGGATCTCGTCGAGCCGGTTGCGCACCAGACGGTCGACCTCGCTGTCGGCGAAGGCGGGCGCGCGCAGCGCCTCGGCGAGAAGGCCCATCGCCTTGGCCAGCCGGGAGGCCGGCACCTCCAGGGAGACCCGCACGCCCGGGTGGTCGGCGTGCGCGTCGAGCGTGGCGCCACAGCGCTCCAGCTCGGCCGCGAACTCCTCGGCCGAGTGCTTGTCGGTGCCCTCGGACAGCGCGCGGGCCATGATGGTCGCCACGCCGTCCAGGCCCTGGGGCTCGGCGTCCAGCGGGGCGGCGAGGTTGACCTCGACGGCGACGACCTGCTGGCCCGGCCGGTGGCAGCGCAGCACGGTCAGCCCGTTGGGCAGCACGCCCCGCTCGGGAGCCGGGAAGGCCCACGGCCGGGCCTGGCCGGCCTGCGGCTGCGGGTGGAAGGTCATCGTGACGGCTGCGGTGTCGCTCACTGCTCCGCCCCCTCGTTCTCGTCGTTCTCGTCGGCCCCGTCGGCCTCTGCCGGGAGCGGCTCGTACACCAGCACCGCGCGGTTGTCGGGGCGCAGTCGGGCCGCGGCCACGGCCTGCACCTCCTCGGCGGTGATGTCGAGGACCCGCTGGACGGCGCTGAGCGCCAGCTGCGGGTCGCCGAACAGCACGGCGAAACGGCAGAGTTCGTCGGCGCGGCCGGCCACCGTGCTCAGCCGGTCCAGCCACTCGCGCTCCAGCTGCGCCTGGGCACGCTCCATCTCCTCGGCCGTCGGGCCCTCGGCGGCGAACCGCGCGAGCTCCTCGTCGACGGCCGCCTCGATGTCGGGCACCTCGACCCCGCTGGAGGTCTTCACGTCCAGCCAGCCGAGCGAGGGCGCGCCGGCGAGCCGCAGCATGCCGAAGCCGGCCGCGACGGCCGTCTGGTCCCGGCGCACCAGCCGGTTGTGGAGCCGGGAGGACTCGCCGCCGCCCAGGACGGTCAGGGCCACGTCGGCGGCGTCGCACTCGCGGGTGCCGTCGTGCGGGAGCCGGTAGGCGGCCATCAGCGCGCGGGCCGGGACCTCCTCGACGATCTCCTCGCGCAGCTGCCGGCCCATGACCTCGGGCAGCGTGCCGTCGCGCGGCGGCTGCTTGCCGTCGTGCCCGGGGATGGTCCCGAAGTACTTCTCGATCCAGGCGAGCGTCTGCGCGGGGTCGATGTCGCCGACGACCGACAGCACCGCGTTGTTGGGCGCGTAGTACGTACGGAAGAAGGTGCGGGCGTCCTCCAGGGAGGCCGCGTCCAGGTCGGCCATGGAACCGATCGGGGTGTGGTGGTACGGGTGGCCGTCGGGGTACGCCAGGGCGGTCAGCCTCTCGAAGGCCGTGCCGTACGGGACGTTGTCGTACCGCTGGCGGCGCTCGTTCTTGACCACGTCGCGCTGGTTCTCCATGGACTCGTCGTCCAGGGCGGCCAGCAGCGAGCCCATCCGGTCCGCCTCGAGCCAGAGCGCGAGCTCCAGCTGGTGGGCCGGCATGGTCTCGAAGTAGTTGGTGCGCTCGAAGCTGGTCGTGCCGTTGAGCGAACCGCCTGCGCCCTGGACGAGCTCGAAGTGGCCGTTGCCGGGTACGCTCGCCGAGCCCTGGAACATCAGGTGCTCGAAGAGGTGAGCCAGACCGGTCCGCCCCTTGACTTCATGGCGCGAGCCGACGTCGTACCAGAGGCAGACCGCGGCGACCGGGGTCAGGTGATCCTCGGAGAGCACCACGCGCAGGCCGTTGGCCAGCCGGTGCTCGGTCGCTGTCAGGCCGCCGGAGCCGGCCTGGGCTGTGGCCGTGTGACCCATGGGCATGTGGTCCCTTCGATCGCGATGCAGAGATTTCCGTCAGACCTGCCACTGTATGCAAGCGCATCGGGGACCGGAGAAGTTCCCGGCTCAGAGTCCCCCGAGGACTCCGTCCAGGGGGTTCCCCAGGGTCGGAGTCGGCGTTGTCGGTGCCTCGGGCCACAATGGTCCGCGACGACCCCCGTCAGCCCCTGTCACACCACCCGCCAGACCACCCGCAAGACCCCCAGCACACCTTCTTGGTTAAGGAGCCGCGCAGCGATGGCCCGCCGCAGCACGAAGACCCCGCCGCCGGAGGATTTCGAGGAGAAGATCCTCGACATCGACGTCGTCGACGAAATGCAGGGCTCCTTCCTCGAGTACGCGTACTCGGTGATCTACTCCCGCGCCCTGCCCGACGCCCGCGACGGCATGAAGCCGGTGCACCGGCGCATCGTCTACCAGATGAACGAGATGGGCCTGCGCCCCGACCGCGGGTACGTGAAGTGCGCCCGCGTCGTCGGCGAGGTGATGGGCAAGCTGCACCCGCACGGTGACGCGTCGATCTACGACGCGCTCGTGCGCATGGCCCAGCCCTTCTCGATGCGGCTGCCGCTGGTCGACGGCCACGGCAACTTCGGCTCGCTCGGCAACGACGACCCGCCGGCCGCGATGCGTTACACCGAGTGCAAGATGGCGGACGCCACGTCATTGATGACGGAGTCGATCGACGAGGACACCGTCGACTTCACCGCCAACTACGACGGCCAGGAGAAGGAGCCCGTCGCGCTGCCCGCGGCGTACCCGAACCTGCTGGTGAACGGTGCCTCCGGGATCGCGGTCGGCATGGCCACCAACATGCCCCCGCACAACCTGGGCGAGGTCATCGCGGCCGCCCGCCACCTGATCCGCTACCCGCAGGCGGACCTGGAGGCGCTGATGCGCTTCGTGCCGGGTCCGGACCTGCCCACGGGCGGCCGGATCGTGGGCCTCTCCGGGATCAAGGACGCCTACGAGAACGGTCGCGGCACGTTCAAGATCCGGGCGACGGTGGCCGTGGAGAACGTGACCGCCCGCCGCAAGGGCCTCGTCGTCACCGAACTGCCCTTCACGGTCGGCCCCGAGAAGGTCATCGCGAAGATCAAGGACCTGGTCGGCTCCAAGAAGCTCCAGGGCATCGCGGACGTCAAGGACCTCACGGACCGCGCGCACGGCCTGCGCCTGGTCATCGAGATCAAGAACGGCTTCCACCCGGAGGCCGTGCTCGAGCAGCTGTACAAGCTGACGCCGATGGAGGAGTCCTTCGGCATCAACAACGTCGCACTCGTCGACGGCCAGCCCCTGACGCTCGGCCTCAAGGAGCTCCTCGAGGTCTACCTCGACCACCGCTTCGAGGTCGTGCGCCGGCGCAGCGAGTTCCGCCGCAGCAAGCGGCGCGACCGGCTGCACCTGGTCGAGGGCCTGCTGGTGGCCCTGATCGACATCGACGAGGTCATCCGGATCATCCGGGACAGCGACAACTCGGCGCAGGCCAAGGAGCGGCTCATCGAGCGCTTCTCGCTGAGCGAGATCCAGACCCAGTACATCCTGGACACCCCGCTGCGCCGGCTCACCCGCTTCGACCGGATCGAGCTGGAGTCCGAGCGCGACCGCCTCACCGGCGAGATCGACGAGCTGACCGGGATCCTCGAGTCCGACACGGAGCTGCGCAAGCTGGTCTCCACCGAACTGGCGGCGGTCGCGAAGAAGTTCGGCACCGAGCGGCGTACGGTCCTGCTGGAGTCGGCGGGTACGCAGGTCGGGGCGGTTCCGCTGGAGGTCGCGGACGACCCGTGCCGGGTGCTGCTGTCCTCGACGGGCCTGCTGGCGCGCACCGTGACCGGCGAAGCGCTGCCGGAGGAGGAGGGCGGCGCCCGCACCAAGCACGACCTGATCGTCTCGCAGGTCGCCGCCACGGCCCGGGCCGAGGTCGGCGTGGTCACCTCGTACGGGCGGCTGCTGCGGCTGTCGGTGATCGACCTGCCGCAGCTGCCGGACACCCACACCGCGCCGAACCTGGCGGGCGGCGCCCCGGTCACGGAGTTCCTCTCCGGTCTGGAGGCGGACGAGAAGGTGATCTGCCTGACCTCGCTGGACGAGTCCTCGCAGGGCCTGGCCCTGGGCACCGAGCAGGGCGTGGTCAAGCGGGTCGTGCCGGACTACCCGGCGAACAAGGACGAGCTGGAGGTCATCACCCTCAAGGAGGGCGACCGGATCGTCGGCGCGGTCGAACTGCGCACGGGCGAGGAGGACCTGGTCTTCCTCACCGACGACGCCCAGCTGCTGCGCTACCCGGCGGCCCAGGTGCGCCCGCAGGGCCGCCCGGCGGGCGGTATGGCGGGCATCAAGCTCGCCGAGAACGCCAAGGTGATCCACTTCTCGGCGGTGGACCCCGCGCGGGACGCCTTGGTGTTCACCGTGGCGGGCTCGCACGGGACACTGGACGACTCGATGCTGTCCGGGAAGCTGACCCCGTTCGACCAGTACCCGCGCAAGGGCCGGGCCACCGGCGGCGTGCGCTGCCAGCGGTTCCTGAAGGGCGAGGACCTGCTGGTCCTCGCCTGGGCCGGCAACGCCCCGGTCCGCGCGGCCGCGGCGAACGGCACCCCGGCGGAACTGCCGCCCGTGGACCCGCGCCGCGACGGCTCGGGGGCCGCACTGCCCGCGGCCGTCGCCGCTCTGGCGGGGGGCGCACTGTAGGACGTACGGCGGCATTCGGGTGGTGCGACCGGGGGGACGTACCACCCGAATGCCGACTAGTGTTTTCCCGTTGGGCTTGTGGGGGGCGGGGGAAAACTGTTGAGCCGTCAGTCGAGCGGGATGATCGGGAACTGGGCCGAGGCTCAGCGCAGGCAGCAGCGGACGCTGGTGATCCAGCAGCGTGAGGCGGAGCGCCGACGCCGGGCGTGGGACCGCGACGTCGCCCGGGGCGAGCGCGAACAGCAGGCCGCCTACCGGCAGCATCGCGAGGCCGAGGCCCGGCGCCGCACTGAGGGCATGGAGGCCGAGGTGGCGGCGCTGCAGAGCCTGCTGGTCACAGGCTGCCGGTCGGCGCCATTCCGGATGGCCTCACTCGTGCGGAACGAGGGGCTCGAACCGTTCCGTCCCGGGGCCTTGGCGCAGCCGGTGGCGATGCCCCGCATCGAGCAGTTCCTGCAGGAGAGCAGTGGCATGGCGCTGGGTTCCTACCGGCGGGCTCAGGCGGAACGCGAGGCGCACGCCCAGTACAAGCGGGCTCATCAGAAGGCGCAAGCTGCGGAGACGCGGCGCCAACAGCAGCTCGCCGAGCAGCGGCAGCAGTACGACCGGTGGGCGGCCGAGCAGCTCGCCGGGATCCGTGCGCACAACCGCGGGCTGAGCGAGCTGGCCGGAAGGCTGCGCGCGGGCGAGGCCGAGGCCGTGGTGGAGTACTTCTCGGCCGCCCTGTACGCCTCCACCGCCTGGCCCGAGGAGCTGCCGAGGCAGGTCGCGGCCGCATACGACCCCGCGGCTCAGCAGCTGGTGCTCGACTGGGAGTTGCCCCGCTACGGCGTGATACCTGAGGCCAAGTCGGTGCGGTACCTGCCGAGCACGGACCAGGACAAGGAGACCGCCCGCCCGGTCACGCAGCGACGGGCGCTGTACCGGGACCTGCTGGCGCAGTGCGTACTCCTGGTGGTGCGCGAGCTCTACTCGGCGGACGAGTTCGGTGCGCTGGACTCCGTGGTCGTCAACGGCTTCGTGGACGACCACGATCCGGCGACGGGCCGGGAGGCGCAGATCGTCCTCGCCACGGTATCGGCAGCGCGGTCCGCCTTCGAGGGACTGCGCCTGGAGCAGGTCAGCGCGGTGGAGTGTCTGGTGGAAGGGCTGCGCGGGCAGCTGTCGGCGCGGCCCGACCAGCTGGCTGCGGTACGGACGGGGCGCCGACCGGGCGAGGTCGGCGGCGTCGTCAGCCACGGCGGCCAATCCGGCAATGGGGACGACGAGCCGGACCTCTTCACGATGGACCCGATCGCCTTCGAGAACCTGGTGGCGGAGCTCTTCCGGGCGATGGGCATGGAGGCGGTGACCACGCAGCGGTCGGGCGACGGCGGGGTGGACGTGGAGGCGCTGGACCCGGCGCCGATCCGGGGCGGGCGGATCGTGGTGCAGGTCAAGCGCTACCGGAACACGGTGCCGCCGACGGCCGTGCGTGATCTGTACGGCACGGTCCAGGACAAGGGGGCGAACAAGGGGGTGCTCGTCACCACCGCATCCTTCGGGCCCGGGTCGTACACCTTTGCCAACGGCAAGCCGCTGGAGTTGGTTCCCGGGGCGGACCTGGTCGACCTGCTCCACCAGTACGGGCTGCGCGGGCGGCTGGGCGGCGGTCCGGCGCAGCGCGCGCCCGAGCCGGAGGCCCCGGCCCCTTCGGCGGACCACAACGTGCTCGGCATGTCCTGGTCGGGCGCGGTCGCCCTGGACGTGTGCGCCCTCGTCTGCGCCGGCAACCGGGTGCTGGGCGAAGACCACTTCGTGTTCTTCAACAACCCGCGGACCCCGGACGGTTCGGTACGGGCCCGCGCGCACTCGGCTCCCGACAAGGCCGCGCTGGAGGTCTCCTTCGACGCCCTGCCCGAGCCCGCCGACCGCCTGGTCCTCGTGGCCGCGATCGACCCGGAGGCCGATCCGCGCGCCGACCTCGCCGGGTTCACCGAGGCCCACATCCGCCTGCTGTCCGCCGGCGGCGAGGAACTCGGCCGGCTGGACGTCTCCGACGGGCGCGCCGGCGAAACCGCTCTGGTCCTCGGCTCGTTCCGGCGCCGCTCCAACGGCGACTGGGACTTCGTCATCGGCGGCAAGGGCTACCGCGGCGGCCTCGAGGACCTCCTGCGCGAATACGGCGTCGAGGTCGCCTGATCAAGCGGAGTCGGGATCGGAGTCGGGGTCGCCGTACGGATCGGGCTCGTACGGTTCCGCCTCCGGTTCGGCGTCCGCCTGCGCGGGGCGGTCGACGTAGCGGAGCACGCCCCACATGCTCTCCGGGGGTGCGTGCTGCGGGGCCGGTTCGCGGCAGGCCTCCAGTTCGTGGAGCAGGGCGGGGCCGTCCGTACCGGCGCCGATCAGGACCAGCTGCGTCAGACGGGCCTCGCCCCGGCCCCAGGGCTGCGGGGCGAACCGGAGGAAGCGGCCGACCGCGTGGACCTCGTAGCGCTCCTCGTGACCGGGGACGCCGAAGTATGCATAGCCCTTGATCCGGTACAGCCCGGCCGGCCGCCGGTCGAGGAAATCGATGAACCGGCGCGGGTTCATGGCCTGGTCCGACACGAATTCCGTGCTCTCGTACACCGTGTGGGCGTGCCCGGTGTGGTCCTCGCGCTCCGCGTCGTCCGCGTCCCTGGCCTGCGCGATCAGGTCCTCGAACGACAGCTGGCCCTGGGTCTCGGTCCACGGGCGGCGGTCGAAGAGCAGCTCCGGGTCGATGCGCCCGTGGTCGGCGGCCACCACCGGCGTCCCGGGACACAGAGCGCCCAGCTCGCCCTCGATCCGGGCCCGCTCGGCGGCGTCGACCCGGTCCGTCTTGTTGAGGACCACCAGGTCCGCGACGGCGAGGTGGCGGTCGGTCTCCGGGTGCCGGTCCCGGGTCGCATCGAACTCCGCCGCGTCCACGACCTGGACCAGCCCGCCGTACCGGATCGCCGGATTCTCGCTGGCCACCAGCATCCGGATCATCTCCTGGGGCTCGGCCAGCCCGCTCGCCTCGATGACGATCACGTCGATCCGGTGGACCGGCTCGGAGAGCTTCTCCAGGTACGCGTCCAGCTCGCTGCCGTCGACCGCGCAGCACAGGCAGCCGCCGCCGAGCGAGACCATCGAGTCGCCGACCTGGCCCGCCACGGCCATCGCGTCGATCTCGATCGAGCCGAAGTCGTTGACGACGACCCCGATCCGGGTGCCTCCCCGGTTGCCGAGCAGGTGGTTGAGCAGCGTCGTCTTGCCGGATCCGAGGAATCCGGACAGCACGACGACGGGAATCGGCTGAGCGGACTGCCGGACGGGCGGCTGAGCGGACGGCTGGACGGACGGCTGGGCGGGCTGACTGCTGTTCACCCCGCTGATCGTAGTCAGCCGAGCACCGGAACCGGCTCCGGCGGGTTCGGGCCGACGTACCGGGCCGCCGGACGGATGATCTTCGAATCCGCGGCCTGCTCCAGGACGTTCGCGCTCCAGCCGACCACACGGGCGGCGCAGAACGTGGGGGTGAACATCTCGCGCGGCAGCCCGCACAGCTCCATGACCACGCCCGCGTAGAACTCCACGTTGGTGTGCAGCTCGCGCCCCGGCTTGAGCTCGGCGAGGATCTCCTCGACGTGCCGCTCGACCTCGACGGCGAAGTCCACGAGCGGGCCGCCGAACTGCAGCGCGATGTCCCGCAGCATCCGCGAGCGCGGGTCCTCGGTCCGGTACACGGGGTGCCCGAAGCCCATGATCCGGTCCCCGGCGAGCACCCGCTCGCGGATCCACGGGTCGATGCGGTCCGCCGTGCCGATGGCGTCCAGGGTGTCCAGGGCCCGGCTGGGCGCGCCCCCGTGCAGCGGCCCGGAGAGCGCGCCGATCGCACCGGTGAGGCAGGCCGCGACGTCCGCGCCGGTGGAGGCGATCACGCGGGCGGTGAAGGTCGAGGCGTTGAAGCCGTGGTCGACGGTGGAGATCAGGTACTGCTCGACCGCCCGCGCCTTGACCGGGTCGGGCTCCTGCCCGGTGAGCATGTACAGGTAGTTGGCGGCGTACGGGAGATCCGCGCACGGCTCCACCGGCTCCAGTCCCTGCCCCAGCCGGTGCAGCGCGGTGAGCAGGGTCGGTACGGCGGCGCAGGCGGCCAGTGCGTCGGCGGCCCGGCGCCCGGGGTCGAGGTCGTACACCGGGCGGAACCCTGCGGACGCGCCGAGGAGCGAGAGCGCGGTGCGCAGTCCGGCGAGCGGGCCGGAGAGCGCGGTGGCCCGGGCGAGGGCGGGCAGCGCGTCGCGCACCGCATCGGGCAGCCGGCGCAGCGGGGCGATCTCGGCGGCGAACGCGGCCCGCTCGGCTGCGCCGGCCGGCAGGGCGCCGCGGAACATCAGGTGCCACACGTCCTCGAAGCTGCGGCTCGCTGCGAGCTCGACGGCGGAGTACTGGCGGTAGTGGTAGAAGCCCTCGCGGCCTCGGACGTCACCGAGTTCGGTCTCGGTGACCACGACTCCCGCGAGACCGCGGGGCACATCGACGGTGGTGTTCATGCATCGACCATCCATGATGGATCGAATCCTTGTCAATGTTGATCGAATCAATATATGTAGGGTGGGCGTCATGAACGACCAAGCGGAGGGCGAGCGCCGGATCAGCACCCGGCAGGCGGCGGAACTGCTCGGGGTGAAGCCCGCGACCGTGTACGCGTACGTCAGTCGGGGCCAGCTCACGAGCCGCCGTGACGCCGTCGGCCGCGGCAGCAGCTTCGACCCGCGCGAGGTGGAGGACCTGGCCCGGCGCAGCCGGCGCGAGGCGGCCGCACCCCCCGGGGCGGAGCTCTCCGTACGCACCTCGCTCACGCTCATCGAGCCCGACCGGTACTACTTCCGGGGCGTGGACGCCGTCGAGCTGGCCTCGCGGCACCGCTACGAAGAGGTCGCCGAGTGGCTCTGGACCGGGACGCTGCCGCGCGGCGCGCGGTTCACCGCTCCCCCGCAGGCGCTGGCCGCCGCCCGGCGCGCGGTGGCCGCGCTGCCCGAGCACAGCGGCCCGATCGACCGGCTGCGGGTGGCCACCGCGGCCGCCGCCGTGACGGATCCGCTGCGCTTCGACCTGTCCGCGGAGGCCGTACTGGGGTCGGCACGCTCCCTGATCCCGACGCTGGTCGGCGCGCTGCCCGAGGTGGGCGCGCCCGGCTGGCGCGGGGACGGCCGACTGGCCCGGCAGCTGTGGACCCGGCTGACGGCGCGCGAGCCGGACCCGGACGCGCTGGCCACGCTGGATCTGGCCCTGGCGCTGCTCATCGACCACGATCTGGCCGCCTCCACCCTGGCCGTACGGGTGGCCGCGTCGGCGCGGGCCCATCCGTACGCGGCGGTCTCGGCCGGGCTCGGCGCGCTCGAGGGCCCGCTGCACGGCGCGGCCGGCCGGCTCGCGCACCGGATGCTGGTGGAGGCCCTGGAGCGGGGCGGGGCCGCGCCGGTGGTCGCGGACCATCTGCGGGCGGGACGGCGGGTCCCCGGCCTCGGGCACCGGCTGTACGAGGGCGAGGACCCGCGGGCGACGGCCCTGTTCGCGCGGCTCGAGAACGTGCCCCAGGCCGGGCCCGCGCTGGCGGCCGCCCGGGAGGTCGTCGCCACGACGGCGGCCCGGCGGGGCGGCCTGGCCGCCAATGTCGACCTGGCGCTGGCCGTGCTGACGGTGTCGTGCGGGATGCCCGCGGAGGCCGGGGAGACGGTGTTCGCGGTGTCGCGGACGGCGGGCTGGATCGCGCACGCGCTGGAGGAGTACCAGGAACGGCCGCTCAGGATGCGCCCGAGCGGCCAGTACCAGGGGCCCCGCCCGCCACAGCCGATGCCGTGACGGACCCGCTGCCCGCGCCCGCCCGATGCCGCGCGCCGGCTCGGCCGGCGCTGCCCGCGGCCGGCGGGAGATCCGCCGCGGTTGCATACACATGGGATATTCCGCTCAGGCCGAAGGCGACCTACGGTTGCTGGTCATGCGGTTCCTCCACATGAGCGCTCGGCGCCTCGGGCTGCCCAGACGGGCCGTCTCGCAGATCCTGCTGACCCAGCTGGCCATCGCCGCCGGGGTCGCCGTGCTGGCCACCGGGCTCTTCCTGGCCCCGCTCGGCGCGCAGCTCGACGACCAGGCCATGCGGCGCGCCCTGGCCATCGCCCAGAGCGCGGCGGCCGACCCCTCACTGGCCGCCGACCTCCTCGACTCCGGACCGACGGCCGACAGCCCGGTGCAGGCCTCGGCCGAGCGGATCCGCCGCGCGACGGGCGCCGAGTACGTCGTCGTCATGGACCTGGACGGGATCCGCCGCTCGCACCCCGGCACCGACCGGATCGGCCTGCCCGTCTCCACCGACCCGAGCGATGCCCTCGCGGGCCGCGAAGTCATGGAGATCGACGAGGGCACGCTCGGCCGCTCCGCCCGCGGAAAGGTCCCGCTCCTCGCGGCCGACGGGGAGATCGTCGGCGCCGTCTCCGTCGGCATCGCCTACGACAGCGTCCACGACCGGCTGCTCGGCGCCATCCCGGGCCTGCTCGCCTACGCGGGCGGCGCCCTCGCGGCAGGCGCGCTCGCCGCCTACCTGCTGTCCCGCCGGATCCAGCGGCAGACCCGCGACCTGGCCTTCTCCGACATCGCCGGCCTCCTCGCCGAGCGCGAGGCGATGCTGCACTCCATCCGCGAGGGCGTGATCGCCCTCGACCGCGACGGCCGGGTCCGGCTCGTCAACGACGAGGCGGCCCGGCTGCTGGGCCTCGCGCCGGACTCCGCCGCCACCGTCGCCGGGCGTCCGCTGGACGACGTCCTGGGCGCCGGGCGCACCACGGACGTCCTCGCCGGCCGCGTCACCGGCCGCGACCTGCTCACCGTTCAGGGGCCCCGGGTGCTGGTCGCCAACCGGATGCCCACCGAGGACGGCGGTGCGGTCGCCACCCTGCGCGACCGCACCGAGCTGGAACACCTCGGCCGCGAGCTCGACTCCACCAAGGGCCTGATCGACGCCCTGCGCGCACAGGACCACGAGCACGCCAACCGCCTCCACACCCTCCTCGGCCTGCTGGAGCTGGGTCTGCACGAGGAGGCGGTGGAGTTCGTCACCGAGGTCGTCGGAGTGCACCGCAGCACCGCCGAACAGGTCACCGAGAAGGTCCACGACCCCCTGCTGGCCGCCCTTCTGGTGGGCAAGGCGACCGTCGCGGCCGAGCGCGGCGTCCCACTGCGCCTCGCCGACACCACCTTCCTGCCCGACTGCCTCGTGGACCCCGGCGGCCTCGTCACCATCACGGGCAATCTGGTGGACAACGCCCTGGACGCGGCGGCGGGCTCCGCCGCACCCCTGGTCGAGGTCGAGCTGCGCGCCGAAGGCCGTACGGCGATCCTCCGCGTGCGGGACAGCGGGCCCGGCGTCCCGGCAGCCCGCCGCGAGGAGATCTTCACCGAGGGCTGGTCGACCAAGCAGCCCAAGGCCCACCGCGAGCGCGGGCTGGGTCTCGCACTCGTACGCCGCCTCGCGGAGCGGCAGGGCGGCACGGCCCGGGCCGGCGAGGCAGCGGACGGAGGGGCGGAGTTCTCCGTCGTACTCCCGGAGGCCCTGCGATGAACGAGACCCCGATCCACGACATCCACGTATTGGTCGTCGACGACGACATGCGTGTTGCCCGGATCAACGCAGCGTACGTGGCGAAGGTTCCCGGCTTCCGTGTCTGCGCCCAGGCCCATTCGGCGGCCGAGGCCCTCTCGTACCTCGACACCCATCCCGTCGACCTGATCCTCCTCGACCACTACCTCCCGGACGAGAACGGCCTGGACCTGGTCCGCCGCCTGCGCCAGCTCGGCCACCGCACCGACGTGATCATGGTCACGGCCGCCCGCGACCTGGCCACCGTCCAGTCCGCCATGCGCCTCGGCGCCCTCCAGTACCTCGTCAAGCCCTTCACCTTCGCCGGCCTGCGCACCCGGCTGGAGGCGTACGGCTCCCTGCGCCGCACCCTGGAGACCGGCGGCGAGGCCGAACAGGCCGAGGTGGACCGCATCTTCGGCGCCCTCGCCGCGGCCGGGTCCCCGAACGAAATGCCCAAGGGCCACTCCGCCACGACCGCCGAACTCGTCCGCCAGGTCCTGCGCTCCGCCGAGGGCCCGCTCTCCACCCAGCAGATCGCCGACCGCGCCGGCATCAGCCGCCAGACCGCCCAGCGCTACCTGAAGCTCCTGGAGCGCACCGCCCGGGTCACCCTGGCCCTGCGCTACGGCGAGACGGGCCGCCCCGAACACCGCTACTCCTGGCTCCCGTCCGAGGGCCCGTGACCGCCGGACGGGAACGCGCTCAGACGGCCCCGGCGCCGGTCAGGGAGCGGACCTCCGTCTCCGCGTGCTTCGCCCCGTCGGGCTCCTCCGCCGAGGTGACCGTGCCCAGCCAGCCCGCCAGGAAGCCCAGCGGGATCGAGACCAGGCCCGGGTTCTGCAGCGGGAAGAACTGGAAGCTCACCCCAGGGAAGAGGGAGTCCGGACTGCCGGAGACCACCGGCGACAGGACGACCAGCACCACCGCCGGGATCAGGCCCCCGTACACCGACCAGACAGCGCCCCGCGTGGTGAAGGAGCGCCAGAACAGCGAGTACAGCAGCACCGGCAGATTGGCCGAAGCCGACACCGCGAAGGCCAGCCCCACCAGGAACGCCACGTTCAGGTCCTGCGCGAGCAGGCCCAGGGCGATCGCCACCGCCCCGATCCCGACGGCCGCGACCCGGGCCACTGTGACCTCGCTGCGCTGGCGCGCACGGCGGCGCTTGAGCGACGCGTACAGGTCGTGCGCCACCGAGGCCGAGGAGGCCAGGGTGATCCCGGCGACCACGGCCAGGATCGTGGCGAACGCGATCGCCGCCACGAAGGCGAACAGCACCGCGCCCCCGGTCGAGCCGGCCCCGCCGCCCAGGAACGCCGCGAGCAGCGGAACCGCCGTGTTGCCCGAGGCGTTGGAGGCCCGCACCGCGTCCGGACCCACCAGCGCGGCCGCCCCGAACCCGAGCACGATGGTCATGAGGTAGAAGCCGCCGATCAGCGCGATCGCCCACACCACCGACCGGCGGGCCGCCCGCGCGGTCGGCACCGTGTAGAAGCGCGACAGGATGTGCGGCAGCCCGGCCGTCCCGAGGACCAGTGCGAGGCCGAGGCTCATGAAGTCGAAGCGGGCGGTCCAGTCGCCGCCGTACTTGAGCCCCGGGCTCAGAAACCGCTGCCCGTGCCCGCTGCGCTCGGCTGCGCTGGTGAGCAGCTGGTCGAAGTTCCCGTGGAAGCGCAGGAGTACGAGCACGGTGAGGGTGACGGCCCCGCCCATGAGCAGCACGGCCTTCACGATCTGGATCCAGGTGGTGGCCCGCATGCCGCCGAAGGACACGTAGACCACCATCAGCGCCCCGACCCCGATCACGGTCAGCGTCCGGGCCGCGGTGCCCGAATCCCCGAGCAACAGGCCCACCAGGCTGCCCGCGCCGACCATCTGTGCGACCAGGTACAGCACCGAGACGGTGACGGAGGAGGTGCCGGCGGCGATCCGGACGGGCCGCTCGCTCATCCGGGCCGCGACCACGTCCGCGAGGGTGAAGCGCCCGCAGTTGCGGACGAGTTCGGCGACGAGGAACAGCACGACGAGCCAGGCGACGAGGAAGCCCACCGAGTACAGCAGGCCGTCGTAGCCGAAGAGGGCGATCAGGCCCGAGATGCCGAGGAAAGAGGCGGCGGACATGTAGTCGCCGGCGATGGCGAAACCGTTCTCCAAGGGGGAGAACAACCGCCCGCCGGCGTAGAACTCCTCGGCCGAGCCGTGCCGGTTGCGGCTGACCCAGGTGGTGATGCCCAGGGTGACCGCGATGAAGAGGCTGAACAGGAGCAGCGCGAGGGTCTGGTGCTCGGTGGTCACCGGCCGGCCTCCCGGGCCCGGGTCCGCTCCTGGCCGCGCTCCTGCTCGAAGACCGTCCAGCGCAGGTCCAGCGCGGCCCGGTCGCGGCGCAGCCGCGCGTGCCGGGCGTACGCCCAGGTCAGCAGGAAGGTGCTGAGGAACTGGCCGAGCCCGGCCAGCAGGGCGATGTTGACCGCCCCGACGACGGGCCGGGCCATGATCCCCGGTGCCATGGTGGCCGCGACCACGTAGGCGACGTACCAGAGGAAGAATCCGGCGGTCGCGGGGACGACGAACCCCCGATAGCGGCTGCGGACCTCCTGGAAGGCGGCGCTGCGCTGCACTTCGAGGTAGATGTCGGATGCCCCGGGCGCGGCCCGGCCGCCGGCGGCGGTACGCGGGGGCGCCGGGTCCTCGCCCTCGCCCTCCCCCCAGCCGACGGCGAGCGCGTCGTACCAGGGGTCGTCGAGCCGGATCGTTCCGGGATCGGGACCTTCGTGCTTGTCCACCGAACTCTCCTTGTCCGCTGCCGCATTGGCCACGTGCCCACAAGGATGTGCGGTATGGACGTTTTCCGGACTGGTGTCCCGGTGCTCTTCACTCCAACAGGTGATGGAGCGAAGAGCACCGGTCTGCCGGTGCGCCCGTCAGGCGTCGATGCGCGAGCGGTCCAGGGTCGCCGCGGAGCTCGTGATGAACTCCTTGCGCGGCGCGACCTCGTTGCCCATCAGCAGGTCGAAGACCTGCTCGGCCGAGTCCAGGTCGCCGATGTTGATCCGGCGCAGCGTGCGGTGGCGGGGGTCCATGGTGGTCTCCGCCAGCTGGTCCGCGTCCATCTCGCCGAGACCCTTGTAGCGCTGGATCGAATCCTTGTACCGGACGTTCTTGCGCTGGAATTCGAGCAGCGTCTGGCGCAGCTCGTTGTCCGAATACGTGTAGACGTACTTGTCCTGGCCCTTCTTGGGCTGGACGAGTTCGATCCGGTGCAGCGGCGGCACCGCGGCGAACACCCGGCCCGCCTCGACCATCGGCCGCATGTACCGCTGGAAGAGCGTCAGCAGCAGGCAGCGGATGTGCGCGCCGTCCACGTCGGCGTCGACGAGCAGGACGATCTTCCCGTAGCGCGCGGCGTCGATGTCGAAGGTACGGCCCGAGCCGGCTCCTATGACCTGGATGATCGCTCCGCACTCGGCGTTCTTGAGCATGTCCGAGACCGACGACTTCTGGACGTTCAGGATCTTCCCGCGGATCGGCAGCAGTGCCTGGAACTCCGAGTTCCGCGCGAGCTTGGCCGTACCGAGGGCGGAGTCGCCCTCGACGATGAAGAGCTCGCTGCGCTCCACGTCGTCGCTGCGGCAGTCGGCCAGCTTCGCGGGCAGCGAGGAGGTCTCCAGTGCCGTCTTGCGGCGCTGAGCCTCTTTGTGCTGGCGGGCGGCGATCCGGGTCCGGGCGGCCGCGACGATCTTCTCCATCACGGCGCGGGCCTGCTGCTTGTCGTCGCGCTTCGTGCTGGTCAGGAAGGCCTTGAGCTCCTTCGCGACCACAGCCGCGACGATCCGGGCGGCCGCCGAGGTGCCGAGCACCTCCTTGGTCTGACCCTCGAACTGCGGCTCGGCCAGCCGGACGGTGACGACCGCCGTCATGCCCTCCATCGCGTCGTCCTTGACCACGTCGTCCTCGGCGACGCGCAGCAGCTTCGCCGAGCGCAGCACCTCGTTCACGGTCTTGGCGACCGAGCGCTCGAAGCCGGTGATGTGGGTGCCGCCCTTGGGCGTGGCGATGATGTTGACGAAGGACTTGACCTGCGTCTCGTACCCGGTGCCCCAGCGCAGGGCGATGTCCACGCCGAGCTCGCGGGTGACCTCGGTGGGGGTCATGTGGCCGCGCTCGTCGAGGACGGGGACGGTCTCCTTGAAGGTGCCCTGGCCGGTCAGGCGCAGCACGTCGCAGACGGCCTTGTCCTGCGCGAGGTAGTCGCAGAATTCGCTGATGCCCCCGTCGAAGCGGAAGGTCTCCTCGGTCTTGCCGGCCCCGTCGATGGCGCGCTCGTCGCGGACGACGATGGTCAGGCCGGGGACGAGGAAGGCCGTCTGGCGGGCGCGCTGGTACAGCGTCTCCAGCGAGAGCCTGGCGTCCTTGAGGAAGATCTGCCGGTCCGCCCAGTAGCGGACCCGGGTTCCGGTCTTGCCCTTGGCGACCCGCTTGGCCTTGCGCAGGCCGTTGGCAGGGTCGAACGGGCTGTCGGGGCCCTGCTCGGTGAACATCCCCGGAACGCCGCGGCGGAAGCTGATGGCGTGGGTGGAACTGTTGCGGTCGACCTCGACGTCCAGCCGGGCGGAGAGGGCGTTGACCACGGAGGCGCCCACGCCGTGCAGGCCGCCGGAGGCCGCGTACGAACCGCCGCCGAACTTGCCGCCGGCGTGCAGCTTGGTCATGACGACCTCGACGCCGGACAGCCCGGTCTTGGGCTCGACGTCGACGGGGATGCCGCGGCCGTTGTCGCGGACCTCGACCGAGGCGTCCTCGTGGAGGATCACCTCGATGTGGTCGCAGTAGCCGCCCAGGGCCTCGTCGACGGCGTTGTCGATGATCTCCCAGAGGCAGTGCATGAGGCCCCGGGAGTCGGTGGAACCGATATACATGCCGGGGCGCTTGCGGACGGCCTCGAGGCCTTCGAGGACGAGCAGGTGCCGCGCGGTGTAGTTGGAGCCGTCCCGGTCTGCTCCGGACAGCAGCGCGCTGGAAGGCACGGACGTGTCGGCGGTCACGCAGTTCGCTCCTCGCTGAATTTCTTTTTCTGGCCCGTCGGGCGCAGGGTGGCTCGGTTGCCGGTCGAAGGGTACCGAGGCCTGGTAGAGCCGATGCAACGCCACCCTCGCGCTTCATCAGCCTAGTGCAGGGCCGCACGGGTGTTCGATCCCCCGGGGGGGTGAAGCAAACATCACGTTCCCTTCGAGGCATGAACCATTTAGGGTTCGGGCACGTCCTCATGCACAACCGGCACTCACGCCGGGGAGGACGGAACTGCTACAAGCGAACGACTGACAACGCGAAACCGTAAAGCAACGCAATACGGCTCCTTCGCCGCCAACCGGCAACAGCCGGCCAGCTTCGGAAGGAAGTTTCGAGGAAAAGCCGCGAGCGGGAACGTTTTCGGCCTGGTTGGATGTTGACCCTGGTACGACAGCTCGTCGAGCTAGAGAAGAGGCGACGTGACTACTGTTCTGACACCCGCGACCCCGCTGACGGCCGCTGACCGATGCGACCGTTGCGGCGCCCAGGCATATCTGCGCGTCGTCCTGCTGAGCGGCGGTGAACTGCTGTTCTGCGCCCACCACGGGCGTAAGTTCGAGCCGGAACTCAAGAAGATCGCCGCGGATATACAGGATGAGACCGAGCGGCTCACGTCCGCTCCGACGGCCAATGCCGACCCCGAGGACCGCTGACACAGGCCTATACCTCGCATCCGACGAGCCAGGACCGGCCAGGCCGGTCGACGGGCGGACCCCTGAGACCCAGGGGTACCGCCCGTCCTCACGTCCGGAGCCCCGCCGGGGCACGACGGTTCGCGGCCCCGGCTAGCGGCTCGAGCGCCGAGGTCCCCCGGGCGCTCCCGGCGCCCCCTGCGGCTCCCGTGTCACAGGCCCCCGTCCAGGCCGTGCAGCGGGTCCGGAGCGCCTTTGGGCGCCCCACGCGACGTCCTGGCCGGTGCTTTGCCGCTCGGCCGTCTCGGAGGCCGTCACGAAGCCGGTGAGCGGCGCGATCTTCGTGTACACCCCTGGACTGTCGGGGCGCCCGCAGCCCCGTCCCCAGGACACCAGCCCGATGAGCCGGCCCTGGGCCACCAGCGGCCCGCCGCTGTCCCCCTGGCAAGCGTCCCTGCCGCCGTCGCGGTGCCCCGCGCACACCATGGACTCCGGCCGGTACTGCCCGTCCGCGTCCCCCGGGTAGGCGCGTCGGCAGACCTCGTCCGCCAGGACCGTCACCCGCGCGGCACGCAGTGCGTACGCGTAGTCACCGAAACCGCTCGTGTCGCCCCAGCCGTAGACGGCCGCCTCGCCGCCCGCCTCGTACCCTGGGTGGCCGTCCCCGGCCATGGGGAGCACGTAGTGCGCGGGTACGGCTTCCTCGAGCTCCAGAACGGCCAGGTCGCCGGCGTTGCTCCGCGTGTCGTAGCCCGGGTTCACCCGGGCCGAGCGGACCGCGATCTCCCGGCCCTCGGCAGCCCTCAGCTGCGTACGCCCGGTGATCACCCGGAAGTCGGGGACGGACTCGATCGGGCCGCCCAGCACCTGACGTCCCAGGCAGTGGGCCGCCGTCAGCACCTTCGTCGGGCCCACGATGACGCCTCCGCAGAACTGGCCGCCCCGCGTACCCCCGAACCGGTCACGGCTGGCGAGGGCCACCACCCACGGGCTGTCGGCCGCCTTCACCGGCTTCCCGCCGATCACCACACTGTCCGCAGCCGCGTGCGGTGCCTGGGCCAGCGGCCCGGCGGCCGCTCCCGCCACCAGGGCCAGCGCGCCCGCCAGAGCACGGGAAAAGGGACGACGCATGAGGCCTCCTGACTCTGAGTGTGCATGACTCCACCCAGAGTGGGACGCCCTGTGGCCGAGCGCACCCGCGCGCGGCCACCTCCCTACAGCCCCCGGCCCGGTCAGTCCAGGTAGTCGCGCAGCACCTGGGAGCGGGACGGGTGGCGCAGCTTCGACATCGTCTTGGACTCGATCTGACGGATGCGCTCGCGCGTGACGCCGTAGACCTTGCCGATCTCGTCGAGGGTCTTCGGCTGTCCGTCGGTGAGGCCGAAGCGCATCGAGACCACGCCGGCCTCGCGCTCGCTCAGCGTGTCGAGCACCGAGTGCAGCTGCTCCTGCAGGAGCGTGAAGCTCACCGCGTCCGCCGGGACGACCGCCTCGGAGTCCTCGATGAGGTCGCCGAACTCGCTGTCGCCGTCCTCGCCGAGCGGCGTGTGCAGGGAGATCGGCTCGCGGCCGTACTTCTGGACCTCGATGACCTTCTCGGGGGTCATGTCGAGTTCCTTGGCCAGCTCCTCCGGGGTGGGCTCGCGGCCCAGGTCCTGGAGCATCTGGCGCTGCACGCGGGCGAGCTTGTTGATGACCTCGACCATGTGCACCGGGATGCGGATGGTGCGGGCCTGGTCGGCCATGGCGCGCGTGATCGCCTGGCGGATCCACCAGGTCGCATACGTGGAGAACTTGTAGCCCTTGGTGTAGTCGAACTTCTCGACCGCACGGATCAGACCCAGATTGCCCTCCTGGATCAGGTCCAGGAAGAGCATGCCGCGGCCGGTGTAGCGCTTGGCCAGCGAAACCACGAGGCGGAGGTTGGCCTCCAGCAGGTGGTTCTTGGCGCGGCGGCCGTCCTCGGCGATGATCTCCAGCTCGCGCTTGAGCTTGGGCGCCAGCTTGTCGGAGTTGGCCAGCTTGTCCTCGGCGAACAGGCCCGCCTCGATCCGCTTGGCGAGCTCGACCTCCTGCTCGGCGTTGAGGAGGGGGACCTTGCCGATCTGCTTGAGGTAGTCCTTGACCGGGTCGGCGGTGGCGCCGGCCACGGCCACCTGCTGGGCCGGGGCGTCGTCCTCGTCGTCGGAGATGACGAAGCCCTTGCTCTCGCCGCCGTCCTCTTCCTCCTCGGCCTCCGCCTTGACCCCGCCGGGGCCCTCCTCGACGGACTCCTCGTCGCCGGCCTCGCCGGCGTCCTTCTTGGCGGCGGCCTTCTTCGCCGCCGTCTTCTTGGCAGCGGTCTTCTTTGCGGGCGCCGCCTTCTTGGCAGCCGTCTTCTTCGCCGCCGTCTTCTTCACGGCGGGCTCGGTTCCGGGCTCCTCCGCGAGAGCGTCCACGGGCTCCGGGTCCACCGTCTCGGCCGCCGGTGCCGCGGCGGCGACGGTCCGCGCAGCCGTCGTCTTCGCCGCGACGGTCTTGGTGGCCGTCCGCTTGGCCGGGGTCTTCGCTGCGACGCTCTTGCGGGTGGTGCGCTTGGGCGACTCCGCGGCACTGACCATCAGCGTCACACCCTCTTCCTCGAGGATCTGGTTGAGGCTGCGCAGAACATTCTTCCACTGGGTCGCAGGAATCTGGTCAGCCTCGAAGGCCCGACGCACGTCATCGCCGGCGATCTGCCCCTCGGCCTTGCCCCGCTCGATGAGCGCCATCACAGACTCGGAATCGGCGATCTCCGGCGGGAGCGTACGGGATGTGCTGGCCGACACGAACAACCTCTCGGAACGATGGAAACGGCTTCCGACCCCGGCCGGGTGGTGCTGGACCGGAGCCGACGACCACCGACTGGGGATGGGCCGGGGGCGCGGGCAGGGGCCGGGGAGCTGCACAGCACCCGCAAGGGCTGCTGTCTTCCCTCCGTCGGCCATCACCTCTCTAGGTCATCGCTTGACCTCGCGGAGTGTTACGCCGAATTCTTCGTGGCCCGAGTCACACCCCGATTGCCCCTATGCCGGTCATACGGTCGTACACGCGGCCCGGACGCGGCCGGAGGGCGCCGTACGAGGTCGCCGACGGTGGTGCGGGGCCGGCCCCCGCCGGGGCCCGTGTCCGCTGACCTGCGGTCGAGGGCCTGCGTACGCCGGTGTCGCCGGGGCGTCTGCCCGGCCTCCGCCGGGAGGCGCCCCCACCGGACTGCGTCCCGGGGTACCTCCAGGGCGCCGGCGCCACCACCAACGCACTCCGGCGGCACGTGCGAGTACTCCCGCGCCGCCGTCCGTACGCCCGTCAGTGCTCGCGCGGGGCCGGGACCACACGCTCGACCTCCGGGTGCACCATCAGGAGCTGGCGCATGGCGTTCTCGGCACCTGTCGCGTCCCCGGCGGCGAGGGCCTCGACGATCCGCGCGTGGTGCGCGACGCAGGCCTCGCTGGGCCGGTCGCAGGCGGTGACGGGGCTTCCCGAGACGTGGAGCGCGGCGGAGACGATGCCGGACAGGTGCTCCAGCATGCGGTTGCCCGCGACCTGGATGAGGAGCGCGTGGAACTCGTTGTCGGCGCGCGCGAAGGTGATCGCGTCGCCCTGGCCGAGGGCGTGGCCCATGATCTCGACCATGTCGGCGAGGCGCTGCTGGATGTCAGGGCGGCCGTGGCCGGCGGCGAGGCGGGCGGCGAGGGGTTCGATGGTCCAGCGGAGCTCGTTGAGCTCGCGGCGCTGGTCGTCGCGCTGGGGGCCGAATGCGCGCCACTCGATGATGTCGGGGTCGAGCAGGTTCCAGTCGGCGACGGGGCGGACGCGGGTGCCGACGTTGGGGCGGGCGCTGACGAGGCCCTTGGCCTCCAGCACGCGCAGCGATTCGCGGACCACGGTGCGGGAGACCTCGAAGCGCTGGCCGATCTCCTCGGGGACCAGCGGGCGGTCTGCGCCGAGGTCGCCGGAGACGATCATCTGGCCGAGCTGCTGGACGAGTTGGCCGTGCAGGCCGCGACCGCGGCTGCCTGTGGCGCGGCGGCCGACCCGGCTCAACTCGACGTCGGCGCCGTCCCAGTGGGGCGCTCCGACGCGGTCGGCCCCGGAGGCTTCCGCGTAGGGGTAGCGGTCGAGTTCGCCCGGACCGGCGAGGCCGGAGTCGGCATGGCGGGCGGCGGTCATCATGGTGTGCGCAAGGGTACTCACGAATCCTTTGTCGGCCTTGCCTCGATGACCCTTGAGGTCTTTGGTGAAAAGCACACGAAAGGGTGATCGGTGCCTCCTACGCAATTGACGACTTATCGTAAAGAACCGGGCCCTTTGCGGGGAGTTGTGGTCCGGTTCACATGATGCGGACCGGATCGGTCCCGTTGGGACTTTCTCCGGCTCGGGAACGATCACGAACGGTCTCTTACCAACGGACGCGGCTGCGCAGTCCTGTGAACCCATAGGCGCACAACAGGACCATCAGCGACAACACCAGCGCGGTGCCGACGGGTTGGGCCATCACCCGCAGGGCCCCCAGGACCAGGCGGTCCGCCTCCGGGGGCCACTGCGCCCAGGCCAGCCCGCGCAGCCGGGCCGCGAGTCCGCTCGCCTGGTACGCGGAGGGACCGTCCAGCGCCTTGCGGACGAGCGGAACCACCATGACCGGGACGGCGAGCACGGCCGCCAGGCCCGCGGTGGCCGACCGGAAGACGCCGGAGGCCAGCACGCCGGCCCAGGCGCAGCCGATGAGCAGTCCGGCCCAACTCGCGGCCGGGGACACCCATTCCGCGGGGGTGCGCAGCGGCCCGCGGTCGAAGACGAGCTTCAGGGCGGCGGCGTCGGCGGTGACCGCGAGCCCTCCGAACATCAGGGCGAGGCCCGCACAGACGGTCAGTTTGGCGGCGAGCAGGCCCAGCCGGCGCGGCACGGTGCCGCGGTCGGCGGCGAGCACGGGGTAGCGGTACTCCTCGCCGAAGGCCAGGGCACCGAGCAGTCCCGCGCCGAGGGCGGCGGGGGGCAGGGGCAACAGCTCCGGCCAGGCGGCGAGCAGCCGGTTCTGCGGGGTGCCGCCGGCCCGCGCCAGCACCAGGGCGGTGACGGCGGAGACGGCGACGACGACGGCCGCGGTGAGGACGGGCACGGCGGTACCGAAGACCCGGCGCAGCTCGTAGCGCAGCGGCCGCAGCGGCCCGCCGACCCGGCGTACCGCCGAGGCCGTGATCCCGCTGCGGGCAGCCGACCGGCTGCCGCTCTGGGAGGGCAGGGATCCGGCTTCGGCCGCAGCGGCGTCGCCCGCAGGGTCCGTGCCGGGCTCGGTGCGCGCCTGGGGCACCGGCGGTACGGACCGGCAGGCGGCGCCGGCGTCCCCGGTCTCGTCGGCGAGCTGGTGGACCAGCACGCCGTGCCGGAACGCCGCTTCGCCGACCTCGGCGCAGCTGCTGCCGTACACCGACAGGCGAGTGCCGGACTCCTCGACGATCTCCACCGCACGCTGGGCGTCCCGGGCCTCCCGACCGAGTACGTCGGCCAGCCGGGCGGCGTGCGGGCTGCGCACGGCGACCCGCGGCCGCAGCCGGGTACGGGCGAACTCGGCCGCGTCCTGGTCGGCGACGAGCCGGCCCGCCTCGATGCTCACGACCCGGTCCGCGCTGCGGGCGGCCTCCTTCGCGTCGTCGGTGGTGAAGAGCACCGCGCCGCCGAGGGAGGCGTGACCGCGCAGCAGCCCGTGCAGCCAGCCGCGCTCGCGGGGCGCGAGTCCGGCGGCGGGCTCGTCGAGGAGCAGCGTGCACGGATCGGCGAGCAGCGCCGCGGCCAGCGCCACCCGGCGGTCCATGCCGAGCGAGAGCGAGCCGAGCCGCTGGTCGCGCAGGCCCGCGATGCCGACGACCTCCAGCATGGTGTCGGCCCGGGAGGCCGGCACCCCGGCGGCGGCGCACAGCATCCGCAACTGACCCCGGACGGTGCGCGCCGGGTTGCCGGGGACGTCGCCGAGCAGCACGCCGACTTCACGGCCGGGATGCGCAATCCGGTGCAGCGGGCGTCCGCGGAAGTAGGTGACGCCGCGGCCCGGTTCGAGTTCGAGCATGAGCCGCAGTGCGGTGGTCTTGCCCGATCCCGGTTCGCCGAGGAGGGCGGTCACGGTCCCCGGGCGGGCCTCGAAGGTGAGGTCGTCCACGAGGGGCGGGAGGTCTCGACGGGGTGTGCTGGTGAGTCCGATGGCCTGGAGCATCGCTTCTCTCGCGGGGGGTGAGACCGCTCTGCGGCAGCGTGAGTACCGCAAACAAGATAACGCGATATGTCCGATTTTCGGCGCAACCAGGGTGCGTTCGCGAGCGTGTCGACGGCGGCGCGGATCGCGATGGTGCGGGTGGCGGGGCCTCAGACTTCCGGGCGCAGCATGGGCGGGTTGAGCAGGGTCGCCCCGCCGGCCCGGAACAGCTGGGCGGGACGGCCGCCCTGACGAGTCGTCGTCCCCCCGCCCGGCACCAGGAACCCGGGGGTCCCGGTGACCTTGCGGTGGAAGTTGCGGGGGTCGAGGGCCACGCCCCACACGGCCTCGTAGACCCGGCGCAGCTCGCCGACGGTGAACGCGGGCGGGCAGAACGCCGTGGCCAGCGAGGAGTACTCGATCTTGGAACGGGCCCGCTCCACACCGTCGGCGAGGATCCGGGCGTGATCGAAGGCCAGCCCCGAGGCCGCCTCGTCCTCGACGGCCAGGAGCTCGTCGACGGGGGCCCAGCGCGCGCTGTTGGCGTCTCCGCCGGCCCGGGGCGCGGGCAGGTCCGGAGCCAGGACCAGATGCGCCACGCTGACGACACGCATGCGCGGATCCCGCTTCGGGTCCCCGTACGTGGCCAGCTGTTCGAGGTGCGCCCCGTTGCCCGCGCCCGGCTCGGCCGGATCGTGGGCGCACAGGCCGGTTTCCTCGGAGAGCTCCCGGGCCGCGGCCGCGGCCAGGTCCTCGTCTCCGCGCACGAAACCGCCGGGCAGAGCCCAGCGTCCCTGGAACGGCTGCTCACCCCGGCGGACGACCAGCGCACAGAGCGCGTGACGCCGCACGGTGAGCACGACCAGGTCGACGGTGACAGCGAAGGGCGGATAGGCCGACGGGTCGTAGGGCGACATGCCGCGATCATAGTCGTCTGCCTGACGATAAACAGAGCTTTCGTGATCCCTGAGGCGGCCGCCCCCAAGCAGGGGGTGTCCGGCGGATCAGACCCGGTCCCGGCCATGATCCGCGGACACCGCCTAACCGCCGAGTTGGAGCGCATCGGCTGCCTCCTCCACCATGGCGAGGCCCAGCCGGCTGATCCGGACGGCGAACGGTTCCCCCGAGATCTGCAGGTCGGAGAACCGGAGGGCGCCGAGGGGAGCTCCGGGCAGCGGGACGAGGGCGACCGTGCCCGCGGGGGCGTCGGGACGGATCCCGGCGAGGGCGGTCAGGGCATGGACCCCGGCGGCAGCGGCCACCGCCGCGGGGCGGCAGGCCGCCGGGTGCGGCAGCGGTGCGCTGCCCACCGTGCGCTGCTCGGCGGCGTACATCTCCGGCAGCCGGTACCCGAAGCTCTCCGCCGCGTCCAGCAGGCCCCGCAGCAGTCCGGCGGCCTCCTTCTCGAAGCCGGCCTGGGCCAGCCCGGCGACCGCCACGGCACTCTCGTACGCCCGCACCGCGCCCGAGCGGTGGCCGAAGGGGTTGTGGCCCGGCTCCCGGAACGCCATGCTGCGCAGCCCCCATCCGGAATCCATGGCGGGGGCCCCGAGCAGACGGGCGAGCTGCTCGGTGCGGACCCGGTCCAGCAGCCCCGGGGCGAGCCGGCCGCCGCCCAGCAGGCCGGTGTCCAGGAGGTGGGCGGCGGCCCCTGTCAGGCGGGGCAGCGGCCGCCCGTCGGGGTGCAGGGCCGTCGCGGGCCGGCCGCCGTCCGGGCCGTCGATCCAGAACGCCTCCCGGAACCGCTCCCGCAGCGCGGCCGCCCATTCCCGCCACTCCTCGGCGCCGGGCCGCCCGCATCCGGCGAGCAGGTCGGCCCCGAGCAGCGCGGCCCGGTGGGCATGGGCCTGGGTCTCGCAGCGGCGCGGCCCGGGATCGGGATCGGCCAGGAACCCGTCCTGCCCCAGGGCGCCGCGCAGCCAGTCCAGGCACCGCTCGGCCGCCGGGAGGAGCCGGGCCACCGCCTCCTCGGGCATCCCCCACCGCCGTGCCTCGGCGAGCACCGCCGGGAAGGCGAGGGTCGCCTCGGTGCCGGTGCATCCCGGCGGCAGCTGCGGACCCGCCCCGCGCAGCGGCCCCGGGATCTTCCCGGTGTCGGGGCCGCGGCCGCCGGTCTGGGTCCGGGCGAGGGTGCGCAGGGTGGCCGCGGCGAGCCCGGTCCCGAGCGGCAGCGCCATCCGGGCGGCCCAGAGCGACTCCGCAGGGGCCAGTCCGAGCCGCCACGGCACCCCGGCCGCGGCGAACGCGTCGGCCGGCTCCTCACGGTCCCGCATGAGCAGCGCGCCGAGGTCCTCGACGCTGGTGCGGAACCAGGCCCCGGCCCGCGGGTCGTCGCCCTCGGCCCGGGCGTCCGCCAGCGGGTTGGCCACCTGCCCGGCCGGGGCCCGCGCCGTGCGGTCCTGCGTGGTCCGCAGCTCGATGGTGCGGGACTCCCCCGGCCCCAGCTCGATCTGCCAGCGCAGCAGTCCCGCCGAGGCGAGGGCGTCGTCCGGGGCCGGCTCGGCCGCGGTGACGGCCTGCGCCTCCACGGTGCTCCAGCGCAGCCCGGCGGCATGCACGCCGGCCGGCAGTTCGGGCCCGGTCCGGCCGGCGGCCACCGCGGCCAGCTCCGCCAGGTCGGTGCCGAGTGCCACCTCCACCGGGAGGCGCATCGGCCGTGCCGCGAAACTGCGCAGGGTGATCCACTCGGTGCCGTCGGCGTGCCGGACCCGTTCCACGCCGATGTCGGGGTCGGGGCCCGCTTCGGCCCCGGTACGGACGGTCGCGGTGAAGGCGGCCCGGTCGGAGCCGAGGCTGCGCCCCTGGACGGCGACCGGGTCCCGGCCGGCGACCCGGAGCACGCAGCGGGACAGCAGCCGCCGCCCGGAGCGGTAGATCCCGTCGATCCCCCGCCCCGTCAGCTGGCCGTGTTCCGGTGAGATGACCAGGCAGGGCGCGGCGACGCAGATGACGGCGCCGTGCACGGGCGGCAACTCGGTCCTGCGGGCGGGCGGTACGGAGTGGGCCATGGGTCGCCTTGTCTGGGCTGTCTGCGCTCCGGCCGGTTTCGCTGGGCGGCGGCGCGGCCGGGCCCCCGCCACCCTCCAGCTGAACGCCCCCGCCCCCGCTCGGGTCACGGGCCCGGGGGGCGGCTGCGCCCGTACTGGGCCGTGCCGGTGACGCGGTCGCCGCCGCAAGGCGGTGATCGCAGCGTCCCGGAGCCGCCGCACGGGATTTCCCCCGCCGCGGCCCGGGCCCACCCCCCGGCGCCCGGCCCGTCCCCGGTTCCGGTGCCGGTCCCGGTCGCGGTCCCGGCTCACTGTTCGCTCCCTGCGGTGCGGCGGGGCTCACGGCGGGTCTGCGCCTTCCGGCGGCCCGGAGGGCGGGTGGCGGCCCCTGCGCGCTTGCGGCGGGGTTCCCGGCGCCGCCGCTCCTCCCTCAGGCAGGAGCGCAGGCCCTCCGGGTCGATGCCCTCGTTGCAGGCGTGGTGGAGCAGCTGGGCGAAGCGGTACTCGGCATCGGCCCGCAGGGCCAGCCCGAGAGCGATCCGGGCGGTCGGCTCGTCGCCGGTGGACCACGAGACCCACCCGGCGAGGGTGAGCGGCGCCGCCGCGTGCTCCCCGTAGGCCCCGACGCAGCGGCGGGCCAGCGCCCGCCACAGCCGCAGGGCGGGGGCTGCCTCTTCGCCCTCCATCCACTCGGCCGCGACGTCCCGGATCTCGCGGTCCTGGAGGCCCAGGATCACGGTGGCGGCCTCGTCGTGGCCGAGCAGCGCGTCGTCCCACTCGTCGGGGCCGGGGCCGCCCTCGACGGGCGGGGCGAGGGTCATCCGCCGCATCAGGGTGCGGGCCAGCGTGACGGTCTCCGCTCCGACCTCCTGCCGGGTGGCACCGTCGAGGATCTTCGGCACGAGGGCGGCGGCCGCCCGGTCCAGGGCCCGCTCCATCTCCACCGCCACACCGCCGCGCAGCGGTGCCAGCCGGCCCTCGATGTCCCGGAGGGAACCCCTGACCTGGAGACCGGCGAAGGTGGCCGTCGCCGCCATCACCGAGGTGCCGGGGGCGGCCAGCGGGCTGCCCTCGGCCGGGCAGCACCGCTCGTCGGGGCAGCAGTAGGACCAGTACCGGCCGCCGGAGATGCAGAGCGCCTCCATCACGGGCACGTCGAGCGCCCCGCAGGCCAGCCGGATGCGTTGGGCCAGCGGCCGCAGCCGGGTCATCACCCGCTGGCCGCTCTCGCCGTCGGCCGGGTCCTGGCAGAGGAACAGGACGATGCCGTCGGGCTTGTCGCCGCGCCGCTCGCTGCCCCGGACCAGGCAGTCGGCGACCTGCCGGGCGGTGTCCTCCCATTCCGCGGGGGCCGAGGGAATGCCGACGCGGAGCCTGCCGCCGAAGCGGCCGCCCTCGCCGTGCACGGTGACCATGACGAGGGAGTCGGTGGGGTGGAAGCCGAGCATGTAGGGCAGCGCGTCGGCCAGTTCGGCCGGGCTGCGCAGGGTGATCCGTGGGTCGAGGGCTGGTCCGGACGGGCTGATGGAGGGCCGGTCGGACGGGGTGCGTGATTCGCGGTCGTTCGTCATGCCCCGACGGTCCCGCGGACGATCGGATCACGAAACCCCTGTGGATAACTATTGATCGTTCAACATCCACAGGTTAGGAGTGCCGTTGGCGCGATGTCGGAACCATCGCGTTGCATGGGGGCATGAACCCAGACCACCGGCTCACGCCCACACCGTCGACTCCGCGCGGCGGCCGACTCCGCCGACCCGCGCGGTCGGCGCCCCCTTCCCCGCCGGCCGGCCGGAGGTCCAGAGCCGCGGGGAGTTCCGGCCGCCGGCGGATGCGAGCTTGCGGCACCTCCGGGTCACCGCGGAGGCTGGGCGGCGCCGCGGCCACGGCGGTACGGGAGACGCCCCTGTCGCAGCCGGTGGTGATCCGCATGCCGGAGCCCGTGGTCCGCCGGACGCCGGACGCCGGACGCGCAGGGCGGCCGCCTCCAGGACCCGGGAACCACCTGCCCCCGGCCGGCCCCCTGTCAGCCCGCCGTCGCGAGGATCAGCGGAAGGACCGGTCCGCTGCCCGCCTGCCGGAGCAGGCGGGCGGCGACCGCCAGGGTCCAGCCGGAGTCGGAGTAGTCGTCCACGAGGAGGACGGGCCCGGGCGACTGCGCCAGCGCACCGGCCAGTTCCTCGGAGACGGCGAAGGCAGCGGCCAGCGCCCGCAGACGCTGGGCGGAGTTGCTGCGGCGCGCCCCGTGCGCGCCGTCACGCCCGGTGTAGGTCAGGGTGCCCAGGTACGGGAGGCGGCCGATGCCCGCGATCCCCTCTGCGAGGGAGCCGACGAGCTGCGGGCGGGCGAGGGACGGTACGGCGACGACGCCGACGGGCCGGGCGGAGGCGTCCGGTACATCGGGGGCCCAGCCGCCCGCGGAGCGCGCCCAGTCGGCGAGGACGGCCACCGCGGCGTGCAGGACGTCGTCGGGGACCGGCCCGTCCGGGGCGTTCTCGGCGAGCAGCGGGCGCAGCCGGTTGCCCCAGCCGATGTCCGAGAGCCGGCCCAGGGCGCGCCCGGTGGAGCACTGTTCGCCGGCCGGGATGCGTCCCTTGAGGTTGATGCCGAGTGCGGGCATGCCCGTCGGCCACATGCGGCGCGGCTCGACCTCCACTCCCGGGCGGTCCAGCTCCTTCGCCGCCCCGCTCAGCGTCTCCGCCGACACGGAGGAATCGGCCCAGGCGCCCGCGCAGTTGTCGCACCGGCCGCACGGGGCGGCCCCCTCGTCGTCCAGCTGCCGGCGCAGGAACTCCATCCGGCAGCCGGTGGTGCTCACGTAGTCGCGCATGGCCTGCTGCTCGGCGGCGCGCTGGCGGGCGACCCAGGCGTACCGCTCGGAGTCGTACGTCCACTCCCGGCCGGTGGAGGTCCAGCCGCCCTTCACCCGCTTGACGGCTCCGTCGACGTCGAGCACCTTGAGCATGGTCTCCAGCCGGGTGCGCCGGAGCTCCACCGCCGCTTCCAGGGCCGGTACGGACAGCGGCCGTCCCGCGTCGGCGAGGGCCGACAGGGTCTGCCGTACCTGGGCCTCGGGCGGAAACGCGGTATCGGCGAAGTAGCGCCAGATGGCCTCGTCCTCCTTGCCCGGCAGCAGCAGCACCTCGGCGTGTTCCACGCCGCGCCCGGCGCGGCCGACCTGCTGGTAGTACGCGATGGGCGACGACGGCGAGCCGAGGTGGATCACGAAGCCCAGGTCGGGCTTGTCGAAGCCCATGCCCAGCGCCGATGTCGCGACCAGCGCCTTGACCCGGTTCTCCATCAGGTCGACCTCGGCCTGCAGCCGGTCGGCGTTCTCCGTCTTCCCCGTGTACGAGGCGACCGGGAAACCGCGCTGGCGCAGGAACGCGGCGGCCTCCTCGGCCGCGGCCACCGTCAGCGTGTAGATGATCCCCGAGCCGGGCAGCTCGTCCAGGTGCTCGGCGAGCCAGGCCAGCCGGTGCGCGGCGTCCGGCAGCTGCACCACGCCCAGGCGCAGGCTTTCGCGGTCCAGCGGGCCGCGCAGCACCAGCGCCTCGCCGGCGCCCGTTCCCAACTGCTCCGCCACGTCCGCGGTGACCCGGGCGTTGGCGGTCGCGGTGGTGGCCAGGACCGGGACGCCGGGGGCGAGCTCGGCGAGCATGGCCCGCAGCCGGCGGTAGTCGGGGCGGAAGTCGTGGCCCCAGTCGGAGATGCAGTGGGCCTCGTCCACCACGAGCAGACCGGTGGTGGCCGCGAGCTTGGGGAGCACCTGCTCGCGGAAGTCCACGGAGTTGAGGCGTTCCGGGCTGACGAGGAGGACGTCGGTCTCGCCGCGCTCGACCTCCTCGTAGATCGCGTCCCACTCCTCCGGGTTGGCCGAGTTGATGGTGCGCGCCTGGATGCCGGCCCGGGCCGCCGCCTCGACCTGGTTGCGCATCAGCGCCAGCAGCGGCGAAATGATCACCGTGGGGCCGGATCCGCGCCGTCGCAGCAGGGCGGTCGCGACGAAGTACACCGCCGACTTGCCCCAGCCGGTGCGCTGCACCACCAGGGCACGTCGGCGCTCCTCCACCAGGGCCGCCACGGCCTGCCACTGGTCCTCCCGCAGCCGCGCCGAACCTCCCGGTGCGCCCACGAGCTCGGCGAGGACGGCATCGGCTTCGGTGCGGAGCTCCAGGTTGTCCATGCCCCCATGCAACCCGATGGCGCGGACAATCGGCCAATTCACCCAACGTGACGATCACGTCACGGACCGCCCGCGTCTCCTGACGGCTCGAGCGGCCATACCGGGGAGCACGCCTCCACCAGGCCTGGACCGGGACCCCGGCGCCGCAGTCGAGTCTGGCCCGTAGCGAGTGCTTTCGCCGGTACTGGCGCTTCGGCCGTAGCCGAATGAGTCATCTTCGGTGTGACGGGGCAAGGATATGAACGGCATACCGGCGAATTCCGGTCGGCGGCGCCAATTGCTCGTTGCCGCATGCTCGCTGGCCACGCGAGAATTGGAGTGCTCCCGCTCGGCTCGACGGCGCTCTCCTGGGCCACGCTGCGGCGCGCCCGCACTTCAGCTGTGCCCGTCCGCGGGCGTGTACCCGAAGGGAGGACCGTGACCTTCGGATTCGCCCCGCACTCGACCACGTCTCGGACACAGGCAGCCGGTGGCGCCAGCCGGCACGGCCGACTGCTGGAACCCGCCGAGTGGACATCGGCGGGCATCCCCCTGCTGCGCAATCCGCGCGAGGTGGTCAGCGGGTTGCACTCCCGGCACGGTCCCGTGCCCTCGACGGCCGTGATCGCGGTCCTCGGTCCCGAGGAACAGCTCGTCGCGAGCGCGTCCTTCGTCCAGCGCTCGGCCTCGGCCGACGGCTGGGAGTACCGCAACGCCCTGCTCTCCGCGCTGCGCCGGGTCATCCCCCACGACCTGCGGCGCCGGACCCCGGTGCGGACGGCGGTCCTGCTGTACTGCCGCGAGGGCGACGAGCGGTGGACGGAGGAGGACGGCGCCTGGATGTGGGGGCTGCGGGACGCCTGCACCCTGCACGGGCTGCGCTGCGGCGCGTACATCACGCTGACCCGCGGCGGCTGGCAGGTGCTGGGCGAGGGCCGGGGCGGCCGGCGGCCCAGCTCCGACTCGCGGCCCGAGCACCTCGGCGACACCGTGGCCGAGTTCCCCGCGGTGACCCTGCGCACCGGCGGCGGCGCGACCGAGGTCCTGCGCCGTACCGCCGCACGCTGAGCCCCGCCGCAGCCGTACCCCGACCCGTACGCGGGCAGCCCTCACGGCCGCACACCCTGGAGCGGGCGTACGGCAGGTCAGGCCTCGGGCTTCAGCGGGGCCGGCCGACCGGCCCGGCCCCTTGCCCGCGCCGGGTCACGGGGCGTCAGACGCCCGTGCCCAGCACGGAGTTGATCTGCTGCGGGTCGCCGCACACGATGAGCAGCGCACCGGCCCGCGCCAGCGCGGCCGGCAGGGCGGCGGCAGTCGCCCCGGCCGGTCCGCCGTTGGCCGCGAAGACCACGACGGGACGGCCCGCAGCGCGCTTGAACTGCGCCGCGTCCGCGTAGAAGACGTCGTCCCCGGCATCGTGCAGGGCCCAGTACGCGGCCTCGCCGAAGGACAGCTCGTGAGCGGCCCACGGGTGCGGGTCTCCGGTGGTGAGGACCAGGATGTCGCCGGGCGCGCGCCCGCTGTCGAGCAGCAGGTCGACGGCCTCTTCGGCCGCGTCCAGCGCACCCTCGGCGGAGGCCGGGATCAGCTGGATCTGCGGCACCGCCGCGGAGACGGACGGTGCGGTGGGGGTGGCGGGAACGAGTCCGGGGGTGGCCTGCGGCGCACGCTGCGCGGGCGGGGCGGGCCTGGGGGCGCCTCCGGCGCGGCTCGCCGCCGCGGGGGAGGGACCGGGGCGTCCGGGCCGCGGCACGGCGGCGGGACGCGGACCAGGTACGGGGCGGGGGGTCTGCGCGGTGCGGCTCGCAGCCGGCGTGACGCGGGGACCCTGGGCACTCTCGTGAATCTGAGGCTCCTCGGGGGTGAGAGGCATGAGTTGATGTCTATCAAACACCGGTACGAAACGTACCGGCGGGTGGCACGTGGGTGCGATCAGAAATCGAAGCCGAGTTGGCCTCCGTTTTCCAGCTCCACCGACTCCTCGCTGCGGCGCACCTTCTTGAGGTGCCGCCACCGGGGCAGCCCGTCGAGGTACGCCCACGAGAGCCGGTGGTACGGGGTCGGCCCCAGTTCCTCGAGCGCGGCCCGGTGCACGGGCGAGGGGTACCCGGCGTTGTCACCGAAGGCGAAGTCCTCGATGCCGCCGCCCAGTTGGCCCAGTTCGGCCATCATGCGGTCGCGCCTGACCTTGGCGATCACCGAGGCCGCCGCGACGGCGACGCAGGACTGGTCGCCCTTGATCACCGTACGAACCCGCCAGGGCGGGCCGAGATAGTCGTGCTTGCCGTCGAGGATCACCGCGTCGGGCCGCACGGGCAGCGCCCCCAGGGCGCGCTCCGCGGCGAGGCGCAGGGCGGCGGTCATCCCGAGTTCGTCGATCTCCTCCGGGGAGGCGTGCCCCAGGGCGTACGCGGTGACCCAGGCCTCCAGGACGCCGAGGAGCGCGTCGCGTCGTTTCTGGGTGAGCAGTTTGGAGTCGGTGAGCCCTGCGGGCGGCCGGCGCAGACCGGTGATCGCCGCGCACACGGTGACCGGACCGGCCCAGGCCCCTCGTCCGACTTCGTCGACCCCGGCGATGACCTTGGCGCCGGTGGTTGCACGGAGGGAGCGTTCGACGGTGTGGGTGGGTGCTTCGTACGGCATGGCGCCAGCAAGGTTACGCCGCCCCGAGGCGCCTGCACACCCCGGCCCGGGTGGAGTCGGTACGGCGTCTTACACCCTGAGCAGCGGCACCATCACCTGATCGACCATTTCCTCGATGTCCGGATCCGCCCATTCGCTCCCGCACACCTTCGCGCCGTACATCATCATCGCCGGAATGACATCGGCCACGAACGGACCGGTCGCATCCGGCCGCACGTCCCCCCGCTCGATCCCCCGCTGGACAAGCTCCCTGATCAACCGGTGGGCGGGCTCGTGCAGCCCCGCCCGGATGACGTCGTGGAACCGGCCCGCATGGGCGTGGTCGCATTCGTGAAGGACGGCACGCAGCGCCTGACCGGCCCGCGACTCCATCACTTCCCGCATCCGCACACACAGCCGGACGAGGTCACCCCGGATCGATCCGTGGTCGGCGATCCCCCCGATCGGCGGCAGCCCGGTCCGCAGCACGTCGGCCACGAGGTCCGCCTTCGAGGGCCAGCGCCGGTACACCGCCGCCTTGCCCGTGTGCGCGCAGGCCGCGACGCCCTCCATGGTGAGCGCGTTCCAGCCGACGGTGCTCAGCTGCTCCAAGGCCGCGTCGAGAATCGCCCGTTCGAGTTCCGGACCCCGCCTGCGCCCCGGTGACGTCGCTGACCAGCGCGAACCCACCATCACCTCTACCTCCGAACCGACCCACGCGCCCCTCGCACGCGTTTTCAGCCTTAGTGAACGGTTGCGTTCACTATCAAGGGCCTCCTACCGTGGACCCGCAGTGAACGAACGCGTTCACTATTTCACTATGGGGGGTTCCACGGTGAAAGGCTCTCAACTCGCCACGCCCCGAATACCGGGCGCGGCCCGCCGGGAAGGCCGCCCGGGCGTGGCCCTCACGGTCATCGCCGCCTGCCAGCTGATGGTCGTCCTCGACGCGACGATCGTGAACATCGCACTCCCGCACATCCAGACCGCCCTCTCCTTCTCCACCACCGACCTGTCCTGGGTCATCAGCGCGTACACGCTGGCCTTCGGCGGCCTCCTGCTGCTCGGCGGCCGGGCCGGCGACATCCTCGGCCGGCGCCGTGTGTTCCTGACCGGAATCCTGGTGTTCACCCTGGCCTCCCTGCTCGGCGGATTCGCGCAGGAGCCGTGGCAACTGCTCGCCGCCCGCGCGCTGCAGGGGGTCGGCGGCGCGATCGCCTCGCCGACCTCGCTGGCCCTGATCACCACCACGTTCGCCGAAGGCCCCGAGCGAAACCGGGCGTTCGGGGTGTTCGCCGCCGTCTCCGCGGGCGGCGGCGCCATCGGCCTGCTGGCCGGCGGGATGCTGACCGAGTGGCTCGACTGGCGCTGGGTGCTCTTCGTCAACGTGCCGATCGGCGTGCTGATCGCCGTGCTCACCCCGCTCTACATCACCGAGTCCGAGCGCCACCCGGGCCGGTTCGACATCGCGGGGGCGCTCACCTCCACCGGCGGCATGGCCTCGCTCGTCTACGGGTTCATCCGCGCCTCCGAGGACGGCTGGCGCGACGGGCTCACCCTCGCCTCCTTCGCCGCGGCCGTCGTCCTGCTCGCGCTCTTCGTGGCCATCGAGTCGCGGGCCCACGAGCCGATCGTCCCGCTGCGGATGTTCGCCGACCGCAATCGCGCCGGCACGTACCTGATCATGCTCGGCCTCGCCGCCGCGATGTTCGGCATGTTCTTCTTCATCGTCCAGTTCGTCCAGAACGTGCTGGGCTTCTCGCCCATCCAGTCTGGGCTCGGCTTCCTGCCCGTGACCGTCGCGATCGTCACCGCCGCCGGCCTCTCGCAGCGCTTCCTGCCGCGGTTCGGCCCCAAGCCGTTCATGGTCGCCGGATCGGCCCTCACCGGTGTCGGACTGGCCTGGCTGACCCTCATCCACACCGACAGCTCGTACGTCTCCGGGGTCCTCGGGCCGATGCTGGTGTTCGGCTTCGGCATGGGCCTGAACTTTGTGACGCTCACCCTCACCGCCGTCTCCGGCGTCGCCCAGCGGGAGGCGGGCGCGGCGTCCGGGCTGCTCAACGCCAGCCAGCAGGTCGGCGGCTCGCTCGGCCTGTCGATCCTGGTCACCGTCTTCGGCACGGCCAGCCGGAGCGAGGGGGAGAAGCAGGTGCCGGACTTCGTGGCCCACGCGGACCCCGGTCAGCTGGCGGCGTTCAAGGAGACCGGGCGGCTGCCCGACCCCTGGGGCGACCTCGTCCTCACGCAGGGCATCTCCACCGCGTTCACCGCGGCCGTCGCCATGGCCGGGCTCGCCCTGGCCACCGCGCTGCTGGTGATCCGGGTGCGCAAGAGCGACCTGGAAGCCCTCAACGGCGCCGCCGCGGAGGCCGGTCCGGCCGCCTGAGCCCGATCCGGCGTACGGGGGCCGGGCCCTGTCCGGCGTACGGAGGCCCGGGCGCGGGGGCAGATCCCGCGCCCGGGCCCTCGTACGACCGCCGCCGGGCGGTCAGCCGGTGCGGCTGTGGAAGGTGCCCAGGCTCGAGCAGACCTCGTACGAGGCCTTCACCGGGCGCTCGCGGAGGATCTGCCGGGCCCGGTACTCGCCGAGGCTCATCGCGTACCAGGGCACCCGACCGCCCCTCGACAGCTCGTTGTTGATGCCGCGCAGGGCGCAGGAGCGGCGGGGTTCGGGCAGGCGGTCCAGGGCGGGCACCGCATCCGCCGACAGCGACTGGAAGTAGGCCAGGTCGATCTTGCCGTCCTGCTGGAAGCGGGCCACGTTCCGCTCGGCGACCATCCCGTCCGGGGACAGCAGCCCGAACGCCAGGACGGCGACGGCGGCGCTTCCCGCGACCGCGCGCGGCAGCCGGCTCGCGCCGAACACCCCGGCAGCCATGATCAGTACGATGACCAGCCCGAGCCAGAGCTCCATCGCGGCCACCGACACGCGCAGCCGGGTCAGCCCGTACGCGTCCACGTACAGGTCCATCCGGCGCAGTGCGGAGGCGACCACGATCAGGGTCAGCGCACACAGGGTGCCCAGGACGACGCGGACGAAGCGCGGGTCCCCGGCTCCGGCGCGCGGCGCCCAGCGCAGGGCGAGGGCGATCACGGCGAGGGTGAGCAGGGTGGCCCAGAGCAGCTGCCAGAAACCCTGGCGGGCGTACTCGGCATAGGTGAGCCCGGTGCGCTCCAGGACCCTGTCGTATCCGCCGAACAGGACGGCCAGCTGGACGGCGTTGAAGCCGGCGAAGAGCAGATTGAGCACGACGAGCGGAAGCGCCCATTCGACGCGGGAGCGCGGCTTTCCGGGCGCCACCCGGATCCGGTCCCAGCGTGAGGGGGCCGCGGCGGCGCGGGCGGCGGCAAGTGCGAGCAGGGCTCCGAACAGGAACAGCAGGAGGCGCGCCGGGCTGTCACCGATGGAGACGTCGGGGGTCAGCCCGTTCAGCAGGTCCGCGAAGGCGGCGTCGGCGGAGGCGAAGAGGGCACCGAAGAGCACCAGCAGGACCACGGCCACCAGTGCTGCCTTGGCCACGGGCAGCCAGCGGCTCCGGTCGACCCCGCTGCCGCGCGAGCGGAGCCCCGCCCAGGCCCAGCGGATCCCGAGCACGGCTGCGTCGACGAGGCCGAGCGGGCTGAGCAGGACGCCGGGCCAGGTGCGGCTGCCGTGCAGGGCCAGTGCACCGAGCAGGACGGCGGCGAACAGCGCGAGTGCGGACGGCCAGTCGGCGTCACGCAGCGCCGGTACGGCGAGGAGGGCCAGGCAGCCGATCGCCCAGACCAGGGTCCAGGGGCGGGCGGTACGCCGGGCTGCGCGGGCGGCGACGTACGCGGCAGCGATGGCCGGCACGACGGCGAGGAGCAGGCCGGGGCCCAGGCCGTCGCCGAGGAAGAGGGCCGAGGCGAGGCCGGCGACGACGGCGCAGACCAGCACGGCGGTGGGCACGGGCCCGGCCTGCCCCGGCCGCGCGGCTTCGGCCCAGGCGAGCGGGGCGATGGACCACGCCCCGGACTCGGCCCGCTGCTGGCGCACTTGATAGGCCCGCCAGGCCTTGGGATCCCACCCGGCGGGCGCAAGACCCGCCGCCGCCCCGGCGCCCGGCCCGACGGCAGCAGGCCCGGCGACAGACTCCGCGGACGGTGCCCCGGTCGGCGACGCGGCGGCCGCCGCGGGCCCGGCCGTAGGCGGGGCGGCAGGCCCGGCAGCCTGCCCGGCCGGCGGCTGCGCGGCCGGCACGGGCGCGGCGGCAGACCCTGCCGGCGGCGCCGCAGACTCTGCCCGGGGCGCCGGGGCGGCTGCTGCGGCGGAGCCTGACGGCGGACCGGCGGCGGCGCCCGGCCCGCCCTTCGGCGGAGCCGGCTGCGCCGGACCGGCCGCCGAGCCCCCGGCCGTGTCCCCGGCCGCGGCGTCGGCCACCCCGTCGGTGTTCTCTGACATCGGGTTCCCTTCCCCTGTCGGCCGCCTCCGTCATCACGACGGAGGCGGCAGCGCGCGGACAGGGTAGGCCCGTGACGTGCGGCGTCAGCCATACCGGAACGGCCCCTGTGGCAGGACCGTGACAATCAGAACGGGGCATATCGCCCACCGCGTACGCCGCTCCCCCGGCCCGGCCACCAGGCCGCAAGGCCATCGCGCCGCCGGCCGCCGCGCCTTCGGCTAACGTGCCGCCGTCTCCGGCAGCCAGGCCGGCAGGGCTTCCGTACGGGCCAGCCAGGCGGCGGGCAGCACCGCGTCCCCGCGCGCCCCCAGCACCCCGCCGACGATCGCGCAGGTCGTGTCGACGTCGCCGCCCACCTGCGCGGTGGTCCAGAACGCCCGCTCGTAGTCGTCCAGCGACCGCGCCGCCGACCACAGGGCGAACGGCACGGTGTCGTGGGCGCTGGTCCGCCGCCCGCAGCCCAGGACCGCCGCGACCGTCGTCGCGTCGCCGTAGTCCAGCATGTCCCGGGCCCGCCGCAGCCCGGCGCCCACGGCGCTGCGCGGCACCAGCGCGATCACCCCGTCCAGCAGGTCGGCGGCCTTCGGCGGACCGGCCGGAGCCGCCGCCAGCGCGGCCGCCGCGGCGACGGCCATCGCCCCGCACACCGCCTCGCGGTGCTGGTGGGTGGTGTAGGCGGAGATCTCCGCCTGGTGCGTGGCCTGCTCCGGGTCGTCGGCGTACCAGGCACCCAGCGGCGCGATGCGCATGGCCGCGCCGTTGCCCCACGAGCCCTGCCCGTTGAACAGCTCGGCGGCCAGCGTGCGCCAGTCCTCGCCCTCCCGGACGAGCCGCAGCATCCGGTTCACGGCGGGCCCGTAGCCGCGGTCGAAGTCGTGGTGGTGGGCGAAGGAGCTCGCCAGGGCGTCCTGGTCGATGCGTCCGTGATCCGCGAGGACGGCCACCACCGAGCAGGCCATCTCGGTGTCGTCGGTCCACTGCCAGGTCCCGGTGCCGGCGGGCAGCTCGCGGCGCTTGAGGAGGGGGTAGTTCACGGGGACGAAGTACTGGGAGCCCAGGGCGTCACCCAGAGCCAGCCCGCGGAGGCTGGCCATGGCGCGTGCGTAGCGCCTTTCGGAAGAGGAGTCAGCGGTCATCCCGCGTCACTCTAGCCGTCCAGGTCATAAGGCTCCGGTGTGGTCCACCGCTCAAATGGGCGGTCCATCCGGTATCGGCCGTCCGGACCCAGCAGAAGCACCCGGAATTCGCCGTTCCCGGGGTTGGAGAGGGCCTCGAACTCGGCCACCGACCAGTGGAACCAGCGCATGCAGAACAGGCGCATGGTCAGTCCGTGCGTCACGAGCAGCACGTTCGGCGGATGGTCCGGCGCCTCGAAGCTGCGGTAGAGGCTCTCCAGGAAGGACCCGACCCGGTCGTACACGTCCGCGCCGGACTCGCCCTGGGCGAAGCGGTAGAAGAAGTGCCCGTACGCGTCGCGGTACGCCTTCTGCAGCCGGACGTCGGCCCGGTCCTGCCAGTTCCCCCAGTCCTGTTCGCGCAGCCTCGGCTCCTCGCGCATCCGGACGCGCGCCGGGTCCAGCCCCAGCTCGCGGAACGTCTGGAGGGTCCGGCGATAGGGGGAGACGTACGCGCTGACGGCTTCGTCGCCGAACAGCTCGCGCAGCCGTACGCCGGCCTCCGCGGCCTCCTCGTGCCCCCGGCGGGTCAGGCGCAGGGCGTGATCAGGCTCCCGCTCGTACACCGTGTCATCGATATTGCCCTCCGATTCCCCGTGCCGGACAAGGACGATGCGCCGTGGTCGTGCCATTCCCCGACCCTATTCGGCCACCGGCGGGCCCGGCACGCGGGCACGCCGGTCGGGCCCGCCGCTCGTCGTACGGTCATACAGTCCAGGACGATTCGAGGTCGACGACGTCACCGGTGAGGGCTTCCACGTCGGCCTCGGTCTGGGCGCGCAGCGAGAGCCGCTCGACCCGTTCCTGACGGTACTTGCCGTGTTCGGCCGCGGCGTGCCACATCGACAGCACGAGGAACTCCCGGCCCGGCGCCTCCCCGAAGAGGCCCCGGATCATTCCGGGTGAGCCGGCCATGGCGGGGTTCCACACCTTCTCCTGCATGAGCGCGAAGTGGTCCACACGGCCTTCCCGCACCCGGGTGTGGGCGACGCGCACGACGTCCGCGTCGGTGAACCGCGGCTCGAAGCCGGTCTTCACGTCGAAGCGGTGGTCGAAGAGCGTGGCCCGGGCGTTGGTGTACGTGCCGGTCTGGGCCGCGGCCAGCCGGTCGTACGACCGGGCCATGAAGGAGTCGTAGAAGGAACGGCTCTCCCAGAACGCAAAGACATGCGCGACCCCCTGTCTCCCCCGGCTCCAGCCGCCGCCCTGTCCCCGGAATCCCGGCTCGCCAGGCAGCCCCGCCCATTTGCGCTGCCCGCGCTCGAACCCGCGTCGGTCCGTCACCGTGCAGCGAATCCACTTGACCAGCACCGCGCCATCGTACGGGCCCGGCGCGGCCCCGGTCAGTCCCTATCGCGGTTGATCCGCTCCAGTTCCTCCGCATCCCGCCCGGACAGCCGAAGCCCGAACTCCCGGTCGAGCAGCGCGTGCAGCTCGTCGGGGGCCACGGACTGCCGCTCGACCCGCCCTTCGGGATACAGGCGGCTGAGCTCGCGCCCCACGAGCGCCCGGCGGACGGGAGCGCCCGGGTGCTGGACGACGACCTGCCCGACGAAGGCGGAGCGGGGGTGGGAGGAGCTGTAGTGGTTGAGCAGGACGTAGTCGACGGGGTAGTAGGGCTGAGGGGAGAACGCGTACAGGTCCCGCCAGGCTCCCTCGCGCAGCATGCACAGCACGAGGATCCCGTCGCCCTCCTCGCGGACGGCGTAGGTCCACTCCCCCTGCACGACTTCGGCTCCGGGCCGCGCCAGCGGGACGGGCTCGCGGGGGCCCTGGTGGCCGAACCCGGCGTCGCACAGCCAGGGTTCCCCGTCGACGGTGGCGACGAGGACGGCGTGCGTCACCGCGAGCAGGGTGTCCCCCCGGGTGCGGTTGCGGGCGCCGCGCCCGGAGACCTCGAAGCCGATCCGCTCCAGGGCAGCGGCCAGCAGCGAGTTCTGCTCGTAGCAGTAGCCGCCGCGGCGGCCGTGCACGAGCTTGTCCTCCAGGGCCTTGACGCCCAGCTCGACGGGGCGGCCGAGCAGCACGTCCAGGTTCTCGAAAGTGATGGCGCCGGTGTGGGCCCGGTGCACTGCGTACAACGTCCCGAGATCCGGCCGGAGTTCCCCGTCGTCCCCGACCGGCCCGTCGTAGCCGATCCGCGCCAGATAGGCCTCGAGATCCAGCTGGTCACCGCTCCACATGTCTCCCCCGCTCCCGCCGTCCGGCCCGCGGGCGCCCGTCGGCCCCGCTCCGCCCAATGATCACCACGGCGGTCCGGCACGCCAACCCCACGTCGAAGGGGACCGGCATCGGCCGGTCCCCTTCGTGTACTGCTGGTCAGCTACCCGTGCGGGCTACGCCCGGTGTCAGCTGCAGCCGCTGGTCGAGCCGCAGCCCTCGCAGATGTAGCAGGAGCCTGCGCGCTGCATCTTCGTACCGCACGAGAAGCAGAGCGGGGCGTCGGCGGAGACGCCGAGCTGCATCTCGACCAGTTCGGCGTTGGAGTGCGCCGTCTTCGGGGTCTGGACCTCGACGACCGCGGCCGGCTTCGGGGCTGCCGGGACGGCGGCCAGCGGCGCCGACTGGGCCAGGGACTCCGTGTCGAGCTCGTCCTCGAGAGGCTCGTACGAGCCGGTGTCCAGGTGGCGCTGACGCTCCTCGGCGGTGTGGATGCCGAGCGCCGAGCGGGTCTCGAAGGGCAGGAAGTCGAGCGCCAGGCGGCGGAAGATGTAGTCGACGATCGACTGCGCCATCCGCACGTCCGGGTCGTCCGTCATGCCGGCCGGCTCGAAGCGCATGTTCGTGAACTTCGAGACGTACGTCTCCAGCGGGACGCCGTACTGCAGACCGACCGAGACGGCGATCGAGAAGGCGTCCATCATGCCCGCGAGGGTCGAACCCTGCTTGGACATCTTCAGGAAGACCTCGCCCAGCCCGTCGTCCGGGTAGGAGTTCGCGGTCATGTAGCCCTCGGCGCCACCGACCGTGAAGGAGGTGGTGATGCCCGGGCGGCCCTTGGGGAGGCGCTTGCGGACCGGACGGTACTCGATGACCTTCTCGACCGCCGCGCGGATGGTGTCCTCCGCCTTGGCGGTGACCTCCTCCTTCTCCTCTTCCTTCTTCTTCGCGGAGAGGGGCTGGCCGACCTTGCAGTTGTCGCGGTAGATCGCGAGCGCCTTGACGCCCATCTTCCACGCCTCGAAGTAGATCTCCTCGATCTCCTCGACGGTCGCCGACTCCGGCATGTTGACCGTCTTCGAGATCGCGCCGGAGATCCAGGGCTGGATCGCGGCCATCATCCGGACGTGGCCCATCGGGGAGATGGAGCGCTCGCCCATCGCGCAGTCGAAGATCGAGTAGTGCTCGGTCTTCAGACCCGGGGCGTCGACGACCACGCCGTGCTCGGCGATGTGGGCGACGATCGCCTCGATCTGCTCCTCCTGGTAGCCCAGGCGGCGCAGGGCCTGCGGGACGGTGCCGTTGACGATCTGCATCGAGCCGCCGCCGACGAGCTTCTTGAACTTGACCAGGGCCAGGTCCGGCTCGACACCCGTGGTGTCGCAGGACATCGCGAGACCGATGGTGCCGGTCGGTGCGAGGACGGAGGCCTGGGAGTTGCGGAAGCCGTTCTTCTCGCCGAGGCGCAGGACGTCCTGCCAGGCCTCGGTGGCCGCGGCCCAGATCGAGTTGTCCAGGTCCTCGGTGCGCGGCGCGGCGCCGTTGGCGTCGGCGTGCTGCTTCATGACGCGCTTGTGCGCGTCGGCGTTGCGGGCGTAGCCGTCGTACGGGCCGACGATGGCGGCCAGCTCGGCGGAGCGCTTGTACGCGGTGCCGGTCATCAGCGAGGTGATCGACGCGGCGAGGGTGCGGCCGCCGTCCGAGTCGTACGCGTGGCCGGTCGCCATCAGCAGGGCGCCGAGGTTGGCGTAGCCGATGCCCAGCTGGCGGAAGGCGCGGGTGTTCTCGCCGATCTTCTGCGTCGGGAAGTCCGCGAAGCAGATCGAGATGTCCATTGCGGTGATGACGAGCTCGACGACCTTGGCGAAGCGCTCGGCGTCGAAGGACTGGTTGCCCTTGCCGTCGTCGTTCAGGAACTTCATCAGGTTCAGCGAGGCGAGGTTGCAGGACGTGTTGTCCAGGTGCATGTACTCGCTGCACGGGTTGGACGCGGTGATGCGGCCGGACTCGGGGCAGGTGTGCCAGCTGTTGATGACACCGTCGTACTGGATGCCCGGGTCGGCGCAGGCCCACGCGGCCTCGGCCAGCTTGCGGAAGAGCGCCTTGGCGTCGACCTTCTCGATGACCTCGCCGGTCATGCGGGCGCGCAGGCCGAACTCGGTGCCGTTCTCGACGGCCGTCATGAACTCGTCGTTCACGCGGACGGAGTTGTTGGCGTTCTGGTACTGGACGGACGTGATGTCGTCGCCGCCCAGGTCCATGTCGAAGCCCGCGTCGCGCAGGGCGCGGATCTTCTCCTCTTCCTTCACCTTGGTGGCGATGAAGTCCTCGACGTCCGGGTGGTCCACGTCCAGGACGACCATCTTGGCCGCGCGGCGGGTGGCACCGCCCGACTTGATCGTTCCGGCGGACGCGTCGGCGCCGCGCATGAAGGAGACCGGACCGGAGGCGTTGCCGCCGGAGGAGAGGAGCTCCTTGGAGGAGCGGATGCGGGAGAGGTTCAGGCCGGCGCCGGAGCCGCCCTTGAAGATCATGCCCTCTTCCTTGTACCAGTCGAGGATCGACTCCATGGAGTCGTCGACGGCCAGGATGAAGCAGGCGGAGACCTGCTGCGGCTGGGGCGTGCCGACGTTGAACCACACCGGGGAGTTGAAGCTGAAGATCTGGTGCAGGAGGGCGTAGGTCAGCTCGTGCTCGAAGATCTCCGCGTCGGCGGGGGACGCGAAGTAGTCGTAGTCCTCGCCGGCCTTCGTGTACGTCTTCACGATGCGGTCGATGAGCTGCTTCAGACCGGTCTCGCGCTGCGGGGTGCCGACGGCTCCGCGGAAGTACTTGCTGGTGACGATGTTGACCGCGTTCACCGACCAGAAGTCGGGGAACTCGACGCCACGCTGCTCGAAGTTCACCGAGCCGTCGCGCCAGTTGGTCATGACGACGTCTCGGCGCTCCCAGCTCACCTCGTCGTACGGGTGCACGCCTGGGGTGGTGTGGATGCGCTCGATCCGAAGGCCGCTCTTGGCAGTCTTGGTCCCCTTGGCGCGGGAACCTCGTGCCGAGCCGCTCGCCGTCTCTGTCATGCCGCTTCCTCCCATATGCGGGCAAAAACGCCCTAAAGTGCCAGCGTTATTCCGCGGCACGGTCTGTCTTGTATCTACGTTTCTTCGCCTGAGCTGTCCGGGAGGCCGCGCTGCGCTGCGGCCCCCGCTCAGTCGGCGGCGGAGGCGGGCACGGGGACCGCCACGGTCCCGCGGGGCCCGCACTCTTCGGGGTGAGGCCGTGGCACGCGGAGTTCCGCGATGGCGGTCTCGAAGTCTTCGAGTGTGTCGAACGCCTTGTAAACGGACGCGAACCGGAGGTACGCGACCAGGTCGAGCTCCTGCAACGGGCCGAGTATGGCCAGACCCACGTCATGGGTGGTCAGCTCGGCACTCCCGGTGGCGCGCACCGCCTCCTCGACCCGCTGGCCGAGCTTGGCGAGGGCGTCCTCGGTGACCGGCCGCCCCTGGCACGCCTTGCGCACGCCGGAGATGACCTTGGTACGGCTGAAGGGTTCGGTCACCCCGCTGCGCTTGATCACCATCAGCGAGGCCGTCTCCACCGTCGTGAAACGACGGGAGCAGTCGGGGCACTGACGGCGCCGACGGATCGACGTGCCGTCGTCCGTGGTGCGGCTGTCGACGACGCGGCTGTCGGGGTGCCTGCAGAAGGGGCAGTGCATGGTTCCCTCACCCTCCCTCTTGGCACGACTGAATCACCTCGCGAGGACCCTGAACGACGGGGACCAGGTCCCCGTCGGAGGCTCGCGAAGCAGCCACCAGCATATGCGATGCCGAGGGCCTCGACGGACCGAGGACCACAACTTCTGGGCGGCAGCGCACATCCAACCACTAGATCTTGGGTTGTGGTGGATTTGGTTCGTTCCGCGTGTCGCCGAGTCCGGTACCCGGACCCGGGCATTCCCGGTGCCACACTGGGCGCGGGACCGGAAGCCGGCGATCCGACCGGGAAGGGTACCGTAAACAGCGGAGGCGGGACCGAACCCGCGTTCGGCAGACCGATCGTCTATACACCCCCTGATCTGACCCCGCTGGACGATCTGCGATTTTTCACTCGAACGTGTGTTTGGCGCAACCTTTCGAAAGCTACTACCGTTGTCCAGCTAGGGAGAACATTTCGAGAGGGGCCGACGTGACCACCACCGCAGACAGTGCCACCATCACTGCCCAGAACCGCTCCCAGAGCCGACTCGAGCCGGTGCATCCCATGAATGACGCAAGCCTGAACCCGGAGGCGGAGCCCGTACGCCCCGCACGATCGCTGCCAGGTCGACCTCCAGGCATCCGCGCCGACAGCTCCGGGCTCACGGACCGGCAGCGGAGGGTCATCGAGGTCATTCGCGATTCGGTGCAGCGCCGGGGCTACCCGCCGTCGATGCGGGAGATCGGCCAGGCGGTCGGCCTGTCCAGCACGTCGTCGGTCGCGCACCAGCTGATGGCCCTCGAGCGCAAGGGCTTCCTGCGCCGCGACCCGCACCGCCCCCGGGCGTACGAGGTCCGCGGCTCCGACCAGCCCAGCTCGCAGCCCACGGACACCACCGGCAAGCCCGCCGCCTCGTACGTCCCCCTGGTCGGCCGGATCGCGGCCGGCGGCCCGATCCTCGCCGAGGAGTCGGTGGAGGACGTGTTCCCGCTCCCCCGCCAGCTCGTCGGTGACGGAGAGCTCTTCGTCCTCAAGGTCGTCGGCGACTCGATGATCGAGGCCGCCATCTGCGACGGCGACTGGGTCACGGTCCGTCGCCAGCCGGTCGCGGAGAACGGCGACATCGTGGCCGCGATGCTCGACGGCGAGGCCACGGTCAAGCGCTTCAAGCGCGAGGACGGCCATGTCTGGCTGCTCCCGCACAACGCCGCCTATCAGCCGATCCCCGGCGACGAGGCGACCATCCTCGGCAAGGTCGTCGCCGTACTGCGCCGGGTCTGACCCGCGTCGCTTCCCAGCCAGCCCCCGGGACCCACTGCGCCGGTCCCGGGGGCTGTTTCGTTGTTCGCGGCTAAACCGCCGCCGCTCTCGCGGATGTGGTTGCTCGCCGCTTGGGTTGCTCAATTGACGGTCGCCGCTCGTGCTCCCGAGAACTACTTGCCGTCAGCGTGAGCGGCGGCGTCGATCGCGGCGAGGGAGCGGCGGGCCTGGTTGCGGTCCGTGGTGTACCAGAAGTCCGGCAGCGTGGCCCGCAGGAAGCTCCCGTACCGGGCCGTGGCCAGCCGGGGGTCCAGGACCGCGACGACACCCCGGTCCCCGCCGGCCCGTACGAGCCGGCCCGCGCCCTGGGCCATCAGGAGCGCCGCATGCGTGGCCGCGACGGCCATGAAGCCGTTGCCGCCGTGCTCCTCGACCGACTTCTGCCGGGCGCTCATCAGCGGATCGTCGGGACGCGGGAACGGGATCCGGTCCATGACCACGAGCTGGCAGCTGGGACCGGGCACGTCCACGCCCTGCCACAGCGACAGCGTCCCGAACAGACAGGTCTTCGGATCCGCCGCGAACGCCTTGATCAGCTCGCCCAGCGTCTCCTCCCCCTGGAGCAGGATCGGGTTGTCGAGCCGCCCGCGCAGCTCCTCGGCGGCCGCCTTGGCGCCCCGCATGGAGGAGAACAGGCCGAGGGTGCGGCCGCCGGCCGCTTCGATGAGCTCGGCGAGCTCGTCCATCATGTCGCCGCGGGTGCCCTCCCGGCCGGGCGTGGCCAGGTGCTTCGCGACGTAGAGGATGCCCTGCTTGGGGTAGTCGAACGGCGAGCCGACGTCCAGGCCCTTCCAGACCGGTGCGTCGTCCCCCTCGACCCCTTCGGGAGACAGGCCCAGCGAGGCCGCGACCCCGTTGAAGTCGCCGCCCAGTTTGAGCGTGGCCGAGGTCAGGACCACCGAGCGGTCCTCGAACAGCTTCTCGCGCAGCAGCCCGGACACCGACAGCGGGGCGACCCGGAGGGTGGCACCGAAGCGGTCGTGCCGTTCGTACCAGACGACGTCGTACTCGGAGCGCAGCAGGATCCGCTCGGCCACCCCGTGGACGCTCTCCACCGCGGCCAGGGCCTGCTTACGGACGGCGTCCTCGTCGTGGACGGACTTGTCCCGGGTCGCACCGATCGCCGAGATGACATTGCGCGCCGCGTCCCGCAGGGCCGCCAGTGCGTAGCCGAGGTCCTCGGGGACCTCCTCCAGCCGGCCCGGGAGGGCCAGCTCCATGACCCGCTCGAAGGACTCGGACGCCGTCTGCAGCGCATCCGCGGTCTTCTCGTCCACCAGCTTGGCCGCGCGCTTCACGGCGCGGTTGACCTGGCCCGGGGTGAGCTCGCCGGTGGCGACCCCGGTCACCCGGGAAACCAGCTCGTGCGCCTCGTCCACGATCAGCACCTCGTGCTGCGGCAGCACCGGGGCGCCCTCGATGGCGTCGATGGCCAGCAGCGCGTGGTTGGTGACGACCACGTCGGCGAGCTTGGCCCGCTCGCGGGCGGCCTCGGCGAAGCACTCGGCGCCGTACGCGCACTTCGTCGCGCCCAGGCACTCCCGGGACGAGACGGAGATCTGCGCCCAGGCCTTGTCCGAGACGCCCGGGGTCAGGTCGTCCCGGTCGCCGGTCTCGGTCTCGTCGGCCCAGTCGCGCAGGCGCAGCAGGTCCTTGCCGAGCTTACTGGTGGGGGTGGCCGCCTCGAACTGGTCGAAGAGGCCCTCCTCCTCGTCCTGCGGCGCGCCCTCGTGGAGCCGGTGCAGGCACAGGTAATTGGACCGGCCCTTGAGCATGGCGAACTGTGGGCGGCGACGGAGCTGCGGATGCAGCGCGTCGACCGTCCGGGGCAGGTCACGCTCGACCAGCTGCCGCTGGAGGGCGAGCGTGGCGGTGGCGACGACCACGCGCTCGCCGTGCGCGAGGGCCGGCACCAGGTAGCCGAGGGACTTGCCGGTGCCGGTGCCGGCCTGGATGAGCCGGTGCGTGTTGTCGTCGATCGCTTCGGCGACGGCTTCGGCCATGGCCACCTGGCCGGGCCGCTCCGTGCCGCCGACGGCGGAGACGGCGGCGTGCAGCAGGTCGGGAAGGGAGGGCTTCGTCATAGCAATGACAACCCTACGGGGCGCCACCGACAGTGACCGCCACGACGATGATTCATGGCCGGTACAAAGGGTTGGGCACGGTGCCGCACTCCACCGCGTGCGGCCGGTCGGGGCGGTCGCGGTAGCCGTCCTCGTACAGCCGGTTCCGGTTCAGGCAGAGCCGCCCGATGCGCTCCCCGAGCAGGTCGAAGAGCTCGTGGCGCTCCTTGAGCTCGGGGAAGCGGGCCTGGTGGCGCAGGATCTCCGCCCGTACGAGCGACCAGAACTCCTCCTCCGGGACGCCGAGGCGGTCCTCGCACAGGGTGGAGAGGTAGCGGAAGACTCCGACGAAGAGACCGGAGTGGATGTACTGGGGCAGGAAGTCCGCGGGCTTGTCGCGCAGCGCGGCGCGGACCTCTGCGGGCACGGAGGCGAGCTCGGGCAGCGGTTCCTGGCAGATGTTGATCTCGCCCACGAAGTCCTTGAGGGCGATCCGGACCGGGACCTCGTGCTCGTCGAAGATCACGGTGGCGTTCTCGCCGTGCGGGGAGAAGACGGTTCCGTAGCGGTAGAGGAAGTGGAGCAGCGGGGGCAGCAGGGCGGCGAAGAGCCGCCGGAGCCAGCCGGCCGGGGTGAGCCCGGACCGGGCGACGAGCTCGGCGGTGAAGGACCGGCCGCGCAGGTCGACGTGGAGGAGGGAGGCGAGCGTACGGCCCCGCTCACCGGGGGCGAGCCGGCTGGTCAGGGGCTCCCGCCAGATCGCCCCGAGGAGCTCCCTGTACTGGTACGGGGCTTCGGGGAGCTCGTCGTAGACGGGGTGCCGGACGGTGACCGAGGCGACCTCGCCGAGGAGGACCGGGCGACATTCGTCGCGGAGGAAGGGGTCGGCGTCATGGAGGCACCGGATCCAGGCGGTGACGGCCGGGGCGGCGGCGCATTGGTCGGAGGGCAGGCCGCGCCAGACCAGGGTGTTGAAGACGGACAGCGGCAGTTTGACGCTGTGGCGGTCGGGGCGGGTGAGGTTGAGGAAGGTGCGGATGGACTGCTGCGGGATGCGTATGTCGGGGTCGGCGGGGAGCGGGACCAGAGCGCCCGAGGCCAGGGCCGGGGCGAAGAGGGGGAGCACGATCTCGTCCCACTGCCAGGGGTGGACCGGGAGGTAGAGGTAGCCGCGCGGGTCGAGGCCGCGGGCGCGCAGGGTCTGGTCGAAGGCGGCCCGGGTGAGGGGGTCGAGCTCCTGGGCGTACAACCGGGCGGGGTCTTCCAGGCCGGCCGTGCCGCGGTAGGCCGCGAGGGAGGTGTGGGCGGCCAGCCAGGGAAGCCGCTGTCGGGTGCGGGCCTCGGGGGCCCAGGCGGCGGTGTCGGCGGCGGACAGCCCCAGACGGCCTTTGTTGAGGACGAGCCAGGGGTGGCCTGTCTGGTGGCCTTCGAGCTCGGCGTGGTCGAGATCGGCGAGGACGTCGGCGGTGAGGGCGGTGTGGTCGAGGCGCGCATCGGCGGCGAGGGTGGCGCTGAGCTCGCGGACCAGGTGGCCGAGGGTGGCACCGTCGAGGCCGAGGAGGGTGCGGGTGCGGATCAGGAAGGCGTACGGGTCCGCGAAGGCGGTCGGGGGCTCCGGCGACGGGGGCGGCGGCGTGAGGGTGACGGTGTCGGGGGCGACGTGCCAGCTGCCGTACGCGCGCCGGCGGGCCCGGAACCCGAGGCTGCTGCCGTCGTCGAGGGTCAGCTGCCAGGCGTCGCCGGAGGTGGTGCCCGGGGCCGGGACGGGCCTGACGATCTCCTCGTAGGCGAACTCGCCGAGCATCTTGGCGAGTAGCCGACGGGCGGCGGACTCCCAGGTCGCACTGTTGAGTTCGGGCGGCGTGCAGGGGTGCTGGGGGGACGGCGGTACGGCAGCTTCCGAGAAGTGGGGGCCGGTGGAGTCGGGGGTGGCGGGGAAATGCGGCACGGGACTCCTCGGGGATCGGGAACTTTGCTGCGCGACGCAGAGTTTTCGAAGGGTGAGGCGTGAACGGGGAGGGTCGGATGGATCAGATGAGGTTGCGCAGGGCTCGCTCGCGGATCATCAACGCCGCCCGCTTCTCTGGGAGGTCGATCTCCGCGGAGCAGCGGAATCCGGAGTTGAGGAAGGCTGATACCGAGGGGGTGTTGCGGATGTCCGGTTCGGCGATGACGCGTGTGCAGCGGGGGCGGTTGTCGAGCACGAGGTGGGAGACGGCGCGCAGCAGGACGGTGCCGAGACCGCGGCCGCGGTTCGTGCCGTCTCCGATGAGCAGGTGGATACCGGTGTCGTGGGGGCGCGCCGGGTAGTGGCGGGAGAGCGGGTCGAGGTCGGCCCGGTAGATCTCCCAGTAGCTCATTGGTGTCCCGTCGAGGAGGCCGAGGCAGGGGATGCTGTGGCCGTTCCCGTCGAGCTGGACCCGCAGGTGGGCGGCGGTGACGGCGGCGGGACCGGCGAGTTCCCAGTAGGCGGCCACCTCGGGGTCGTTCATCCAGCCGGTGAGCAGTTCCAGGTCGCGGCCAAGCCGTACGGGTTCGAGGCGGAAGGCTCCGGCGGGTGTGGGGGCCGAGCCCCATCCGGCCGGGGAGTCGAGCAGTTCGGCCTCGGCGAGCAGGGGCAGCAGCCGGGGGGTGAGCCGTCGTCCGGGGATACGGGTGCCGACGGTGGCGGTTGCGGTGGCGGTGCCGATTGCCGTGGGGGCGGCGGCGACGGGGGCGAGGGCAGTGGCGGCGGTGTCGGTGGAAGGCATCGGCACTCAATCGTGGAGGGGGTTGGTGAGGGTCACGTAGACGGACTGGGAGTCGACGGGGCCGACGAGCTCGTCGAGGCCGCCCAGGCGGGTGAGCAGATTCGCCTTGCAGCGCAGGGTGGGTGAGTCGAGCAGCCGCGCGGGGAGCGGTCCGAGTCCGGAGGCCTTGCCGAGGAACCGGCGGAAGGCGGCGAGCAGGACGCGTTCGTCGGCGAGCCGCTGGGATCCGAACGCGCCGATGAGGCCGAGCACGTTGTTGATGCCGAGGTAGTAGGCGAAGCGTTCGTCGGTGACGGTGTCGGAGACGAAGGTGTCGCTGGCGCTGCCGATTCCGGGGAGCCGGCGCTCGAGTTCCGCGCGGTGGGACGCGCGGAAGTAGTAGCCCTGGTTGTCGCGGTAGCGGCCACCGACCGGCCAGCCGGCCGGGTCGAGGAGGACCAGGGTGTTCTGCTGGTGGGCTTCGAGGGCGATCCCGGCGAGCGCGTCGAAGGCGAGGACCGGCAGGACGACGTGCTCGAGGTAGCGCAGGAACCACTCGGCGGCGACGGCGGAGGGCGGGCGCCCGGTGGTGGCGGCGAGCCGGGAGACGACCTCGGCGAGCCGGGAGCGCATGGTGGTCCGGCCCGGCCACGGGCGGGGGGCGGTGAGCGCGGCGATGCAGACGGCGTCGTCGTGGGAGCGGAAGGGGTTGTGGCGCAGTACGGCGTCGAGTCCGGGGACGGGGGTTCCGTCCGGGGCGTCGACGGCGATCCAGGCGGGGTCGCGCACGATGTCGAAGCCGGGGTGGGCCGCCTGCCACTGCTCCGCGAGGCCGGTGCGGAGCAGCCGGTGCACCTCGACGCCGCGGTGGAGTTCCTTGCGGAGGTTCTCGCGGCGGGAGTTGGTGATGCGCAGGCCCAGGGAGAGCTTGAGCATCGCGGGGGTGCCGGGGCGGTGGACGGTGCGGACGGAGGAGGTGGGGTACCAGGGCTCGCCGTACGGGCCCAGGTCGTGCAGGAGCCCGGCGTCGCGGAGGGCGGCGACGGCGGGCCGCTGGAGCAGGTCGCCGGCCTGCCAGGGGTGCAGGGGAAGGGGGATCGTGCCGTCGGGCAGCGGGAGTCCGGGGCCGAGCCGGCCGAGGAGCCGGGCGGCGGAGACGGGGCGGCCTCGTTCGGTCCAGGCGGAGTCGGTGGCGAGGGCGGAGGGTTCGACGGCGAGCCAGTGCAGGGGGAAGGAGCCGTGGAGTTCGGGTGAGTAGCGGCGTGCTTCGGCCTCGGAGAGTCCTTCGCGGCTCTTCGGATCCGGCTGGAGGGGGTGGCCGAGGAGGAGGGACTGTTCGGCGGTGAGGAAGAGGTCGTCGGCGACGGGTTCGGGCGGAGTGGGGCGTTGGCGCCGGTCGGCGATGAACTCGGCGGTGCGGCGCACCGAGTCGGCGACCCGGCCGACGAGGTCGGCGCCGCCGCGGCCGCCGCTGTCGCCCTCGCGGGCGAGCAGTGAGGCGACGGTGACGGCGTCCACGGCGGGGGCGTGGGCGGGCGCGCCTTCGAGGCGGGCGGGCGCGAAGCGGTGCCAGCCGGCCGGGGACCAGTAGCGGACGGCGACGAGGAGGGCGGTGCCGGAGGCCGGGAGGGGGATGCGGAGCAGGGTTCCGACGGGCCCGTCGGGACGGCCGATGCCGTTCTCGCGGACCCAGCACCGCAGCAGGTTCTCCACCGCCGCTGCCTCGGCGGCGACGGCCGGGTCGGGGTGGTCCAACGGGTCCGGCGGCATGGCGGCTTCGGGCCCGACCGGCCCCCCGGAGCCGACCCGTACCCGAAGCGTCCCGTCCTTCTGCCGCGGCACGGTCCCCCCACCACCAAGGTGGCGGGTTCCGCCCGACCCGCCGCTCCCCGGGGCACTACCCTCCGGCCCTGACGGCGGGGCCACCCCCTCGAGCCCGCCGGCACGGCCCCCACTCCGGGGACCACCGGGCACCCCGAGGCCGCCCGTCCCACCGGCCCCGAGGGCCGACCACGGCATGGGATGCGGGGCCGGAGCGCTCTCCTCCGGTCCGGGGCCCGAGGGGAACCCGCCAGGGCCGCCAAGCCCACCGAGGCCGGCCGTTCCCCCGGCGTCGTCGGCCCCGGGGGCCGGCCAAGCCGTGGCCTGCGGGTCCGAAGCGGTGCCCGCCGGCCCGGGGTCCGAAGTGAACCCGCCGAGACCGTTCGCGACACCGAGGTTGGCCGTTCCTCCCGCGCCGTCGGCCACCGCGGTCGGCCGCGGCATGGGGTGCGGGGCCGAAGCGGCGCCCTCCGGCAAGGCCTCCTGGGTGGACCGGCCAACGGCGCCGCCATTCCCCTGGGCGCCACCGGGGGAAGCGGAACCGTCCATCCGTACGACCTGGTCGGCCCCGCTCCCACTCTGGCCGCCCGACCCACCACAGGCACCGAGGCCATGGATTCCGCCGTCCGCGGGGGCCGGCCACTGAGTGGCCTGCGGGCCCGAGCCCAGGAGGGCTTGTGGTGCCGTGCCGGGGCCCGCCGACTCCGCCGGCTCCGACGCGTGCCTGCCCAGGCCGGCGGCGCCGTTCCAGGGGGTGCCGGGAGCTCCGGGGCTACCCATCCCTGCGGTCCCGTCGACCCAGCCCCCACTCGCGCCCTCGGACCCAGCGGGGGCAGCGAGGCTGCCGGTTCCGTCCGGTCCGCAGCTTCCCGCGGCCGGCCATCGGGTGGCCTGCGAGACCGGGGCAGCGGCCGCCGAGCCCGCCGTCTGCGGGGCGGGACCGCCCCGGGTGGTGGAGCCGCCGATGCTCCCGGAATCGCCGGGGGCCCCGGGAGTGTCTGTCCCTGCGGTCCCGTCGACCGAGCTCCCACTCTGGCCGCCGGAGGCGCCGGTGCTGCCGATCTCGGCCTGACGCGGGGTGGGCTGACAGCCCGAAGGCTGCAGGGCGCGAGCGGCACCCTCCGGCTCGGGCTCCGAGGCGGATCCGCCGAGGCAGCCGGCGCCACCGTTCCCGTGGGGAACAGAGAGATCCCCCGACCCTGCGGCCCCGCCGCTCGGACCCTCGGCTGGGGCCCCGAGGTCTGCGGTCCCCGGGGTGCCCTCCCAGTCTGGGCCTTGGGTCCCGCCGGCACGGATCGGGCTTGGGCGTCCGGGCGCACCGGTACGGCCGATCGCTGCGGTCCCGTCGGCCCCGCTCGGGAGCAACTTGCCACCGGAGGCATCAAGGCTGCCGGTCCCGGAGGCCGAAGCCAGCGGGAGCTGCCGGGCCGGGGTGAGGGCCGCCGACTCCGGCTCCTGGGTGGATCTGCCGCGCTGGGGCGCACCGCCCAGGCCGTCCGCTTCATCCGTCCCTCCAAGGGCACCGGATACGGGGTTCGGCATCCGAGGGGGCTGGGACGTCGAGCCCAGCAGGGGCTGTCGGGTCGCGGCCGCGCCCGGCGCCTCCCGCTCCGGCGCGGGCTCACTTAGGACGCCGATGTCACCGGCCGGGTCGGGCCCGTCCAGGGCATCGGTCGCGGCCGGGACACCGGACCAGCGCGGCCACGGGTTGGCCGGATCCGACGGCTGCGGCGCGGGCTCGCCGATACCGGGGGCCAGCCACACGGTGGGCGTCAAGGCCGAGCCCAGTGGCTGCCGGTCCAGTGCCGGGGCAGGACCACCCGGGGCACCGGTCGCAGGAGGCAGCGTGCGGAAGGCCTGCCGGGTCGGGCCCGCCGGGTCATGGTCCGGTGTGGAGTCACCGACCAGGGTGGGCCCGTTCAAAGCGGGGCCCCCGGAAGGTAGCCGGCGGGAGGCCTGCGAGGCCGAGCCCTCCGGCTGGTGGTCCGGCGCCGGATCGCCGACCGGGATGGGACCGCCCGGGGCACCGGGCGCCGGGGGGAGCCGGTGGGAGGCCTGCGGGGCCGAGCTCGCCGGCTCGTGGTCCGGTGTGGAGTCGGCAGTGGTCCCGGGGAGCAGCCAGCGGGTGCGGGGCGCGGTGGAGCCCGGCTCCGGCTTCGGGGTGGAGCCGGAGCCGGGCTCCGTGTTGCTCGGGCCGGTGGTGGCGGGATGGTGCAGGGTGGCCTGGGCGGAGCCCGACGACTCCGACTCCACCACCGGGCCGCCACGGCCAGCGGGGGCCGTGCCAGCGGGCATGCCCGGCCCAGCGGGAGCGGCGGACCCGCCCGAGACGGCAGAGGTGCCAGGCCCGCCCGGGCCATCGGAAGCAGCGAACCCGCCCCGGCTGGCCGGGGCACCGGCTCGGGCCGGGAAGGCAGGGGCAGCCGGCCCGCCCAGGACGCCCGAGGCGCCAGACCCACCCGGGCCGCCAGAGGCAGCAGGCCCACCCTGGTCAGCGGACGCAGCGGACACGCCCGAGCCAGCATGAGCGCCAGACCAGCCCGGGCCAACGGCAGCGCCGGGCCTGTCCGGGCCAACGGAAGCGCCAGGCCCGCCCGGGCCATTGCAGGCAGCGGACCCGCCCGGGGCGGCGAAGGTGGCGGAGGCGGCGGGCCTGACGGGGGCGCCGGGGGCCTGGGGGGCCGCCGG
>NZ_JNZY01000034.1 GCF_000717655.1 Streptomyces katrae | reverse complement strand
GGATCGGTCATCTCTGCTCGCGCCCTCGGAAGCAGGTGGACATGTAGTCGAATGTCCGGTTTGTCCTGCTTAAAATCCTGCGCCCGTACCTTCACGACGCCGTCCGTCGACTGTCACAGGCGTGTGACAGGGTCCGCCTCCAGTGCGGCGCCGAGCATGGCGCGGAGGTGGTCGGTCTCCGGGAGCAGCGTGGCCTCGATCTGGTCGTCGGTGCGGCCGGCCAGGGTGAGCTCCTGGATGCGCCGGAACAGCAGGCGGTCCGCTGCGGCGATCAGCGCGGCGGCGGCCCGGGGTGCGATGGCCGGGGCGTGGTCCGGGGCTGCGGCGGCCAGGGCCGCGGCGAGGGCTTCCTCCCGCTGGTCGTGCAGTTCGCGCAGCCGGGCGGTGAGGGTGGGGCTGTCGGCGACCATGCGGGCGAAGGCGGGGCCGGTGAAGCCGACGACGGGGCTGTGTTCCAGCAGGGCGGCGCGGAACGTCCGGCCCAGGGCGGTGAGCGGCTCTTCGCCCGGCCCGCGTTCGGCGACGGTCCGGGCCAGGCCCTCGGTGAACGCCTCGTGCCGGTCGAGGGCCAGGTCTTCCTTGCGGGCGAAGTAGTTGGTCACCGTCTTCTTGGCCACGCGTGCCGCGGCGGCGATCTCGGCGATGGTGGTCTGTTCGAAGCCCTGCTCGATGAAGAGCCTGGTCGCGCAGTCGGAGATCCGCTGTCTGGTCTCCTGCTTCTTGGACTCGCGGAGCCCCATCTCGGTACCCATGGAGCAATCTTACATCCAGGGCAAAATTATGCTTGACCGACGGAAGTGGCTCGGCGTAAAGTTACCTCCATCGCAAAATTATCCCGAGTGAACGGAACTGGATGCGCAAGCTCACCTACTTCGTCGGCACCTCCATCGACGGCTACATCGCCGCCCCTGACGGCAGCTTCGACTTCCTCATGGCGCACGTCACCGAGGACTACGTCCCGCACCTGGCCGCCGAGTACCCGGACACCCTCCCGACCGCGGGCCGCGCCGCCCTCGGTGTCGCCGAGGACGTGCCCAACACCCGCTTCGACACCGTGCTCATGGGCCGAGGCACCTATGCCCCGGGCCTGCCCGCCGGCGTCTCCAGCCCGTACGCCCACCTGCGGCAGATCGTGCTCTCCCGCTCGCTCACCACCAGCCCGGACCCGGCCGTCGAGGTGACCGCCGAGGACCCGGTCGCCCTGGTCCGCAAGCTCAAGCAGGAGGACGGGCTCGGGATCTGGCTCTGCGGCGGCGCCGACCTGGCCGGCCAGCTGCTCCCCGAGATCGACGAGCTGATCGTCAAGCAGTACCCGGTCGTGGCCGGCGCCGGCATCCCGCTCTTCCGCGCCGGCTTCTCGCCGCGCACCTTCCGCCTCACGGACAGCCACGTGTTCGAGAGCGGAAACCTCATCCTCACCTACACCAGGGCCGCCGACGAGAGCAGCGCCGGCTGAGCACCCGTGCACATGATGCAGCGCCCGGACCCGACGCGGCCGACCCGGCAGGAGACACCTTGAACGTGACCGCCTCCACCCTGTCCCTCACCGTCGCCGACGTGGCCGCCTCCCGCGACTTCTTCTGCACGCACCTCGGCTATGCGGTCGCCATGGCCGCCGACGGCTTCGCGTCCCTGACCCGTGGCGAGGATGCCGCCGCCGACATCGTGCTGCTGCGCCGCGGCAGCGAAGTGCTCCCGGCCGAACAGCGTGACCGGCAGGCCACCGGCCTGATCTTCGCGCTCACCGTCACCGGCATCGAAGCCGAGGAGCGGCGCCTGCGCGAGGCCGGAGCCCCGGTCACCATGCCGCTGCGCGAAGAACCCTGGGGCGAGCGGCTGTTCCAGCTGACCGACCCGAACGGAATCGTCGTCCAGCTCGTCGAATGGGCCACCCCCGACGAGCCTGCACAGACCGAGGAGTACCCCGCCATGCTCGTGATCACCCCCACCGCCGAGAACGTCACCGAGTCCCCGAACGCCCGCATGACCGGCCTGGCCGCTCCCAGCCGCGGCAGTACGGAACTCAGTACCTGGACCGTCGCGATGGAGGCCGGCCGGAGCGGCCCCGAGCACTCCGTCAGCCGCGAGCAGGTCTGGACGGTGACCGCCGGCGTCCTCGAGGTCACCTGCGGCGGCCGCACCGAGAAGGTCGCCGCCGGCCAGACCCTCGTCCTGCCGCCGGAAGTGCTCCGGCAGGTCCACGCCCCGCAGGCGGCCGAGGCCCACGTCGCGATGCGCGCAGACGGCGTGGTCTGCGTGCCCGGCACCGAGGGCACCCGCGGGCTGCCCTGGGCCCGGTGACAGCCCCGCGCCGGACCGGTCCCTCGAGCACTCCCACCGCCGGCGGGAGTGCTTGAGGAGTTTTTGAAGGATGCTCGATCCGAGCCTCAAAGACTGTCCGTACCGAGTACGGACTCCCTGGAGGCTTGGATCATGACCGTCGAGATGGTGGCCACCGCCGGACGTACGCTCCAGGGCCAGGAGTTCGCCGCCCTGTACGCGGAGGCGCAGCAGTTCTACGCCCTCCAGATGCAGATCCTGGACGCGCACGACACCGGGCTGTGGGCGGGAACGTTCACCGAGGACGCCGTCCTCGAACTGCCCTCCCTGCCCGAGCCGGTGCCGGCCCGCGCCGGGCTCGCCCGCTACGAGCGCACCGGCGCGGCCGCGCAGCGGCGGGCCGGCAGCCCCCTCAGCCACTGGGTCGGCATGCTCGACGTACAGCCCCGGGCGGACGGCTCGCTGCACACCCGCTGCTCGGCCCTGGTGTACGCCACGCCGGACGGAGGCAGCTCCAAGGTCCTGTACGTGTGCGTCATGGAGGACGTCCTGGTCCGCAGCCGCGGCGGGTGGCTCATCGCGCACCGCCGGGTGATCCGTGACGACCTGGCCTGAGCCGCTGCCGTGACACGGCGTCATACGCGTGGAGGGGCCACCGCCGAACCGGCGGTGGCCCCATCCTACGGCGTTAACGCCGTTAACGGTCCCGGCCGGAGCTCAGGACAGGCTGGTGAACGCGGCGAAGACGTCGTCGAGTTCGTGCGTGTGCACGGTGAGCGACTCGGAGGTGATCGCCGCCGCGTCGAGGACCGCGAGCACGGCCCGCAGGGTCTCGATACCGGCGTCGGCGGGGATCCGGAGGGTGAGCGTCTCCGGGTCGCTCCACGCTTCGCCGAGGCCCGGGCCCGATCCGGCGCCGAAGGCGGCGCCGGCCCGTTCGAGCGTGACCGCATCGGCGAACCGCAGGCGGACGAGACCGTCGGGCGGCCCGCTCCGGGGCGGACCTGAGGGGGGCGGGACCACTGTGAGCTCCCCGGGTGTGCGTGTCACGGGCACTGCCCTCGCCTTCGCTCGATCGCTCACCGCAGGATCTCCGCCTCGTCCGGGTCCGGCACGATCACCGTGCCGACCCCCTCGTCGGTGAACATCTGGAGGAGGACCGAGTGCGGGACCCGTCCGTCGATCACCCGGGCCGCGCCCACCCCGCCCCGCACGGCGTTCAGGCAACCGGTCATCTTGGGCACCATGCCGTCGCTCAGCTCCGGCAGGAGCTTCTCCAGCTCGCCGGCCGTGAGCCGCTCGATGACCTCGTCACTGTGCGGCCAGCCCGCGTACAGACCCGCGACGTCCGTCAGCATGACGAGCGCCTCGGCGCGCAGCGCGGTCGCGAGCGCCGCCGCCGCGGTGTCGGCGTTGACGTTGTAGACCAGGCCGTCCTCCGCGCTGCGCGCGAGCGGCGAGACCACGGGGATCCGGCCGTCCGCCAGCAGGCTCTCCAGAGCACCGGTGTCCACGCGGGTGACGTCGCCCACCCTGCCGACGTCCACAGGTTCCCCGTCGATCCACGGCACGTGCCGCACCGCGGTGATGGTGTCCGCGTCCTCGCCGGTCATGCCGACGGCGAGCGGGCCGAAGCGGTTGATCAGCCCGACCAGCTCGCGCTGCACCTGGCCGGCAAGGACCATCCGTACCACGTCCATCGCGGCCGGCGAGGTGACGCGCAGTCCGGCTCTGAACTCGCGTTCCAGGCCCCGCCGTGCGAGCTCGGCATCGATCTGGGGGCCTCCTCCGTGCACCACCACGGGCCGCAGCCCGGCGTAGCGCAGGAAGACGATGTCGCGGGCGAAGGCCGCCGTCAGGTCCTCGTTGACCATGGCGTGTCCGCCCAGCTTGATGACGACCGTACGGCCCTGGTGGCGGGCCAGCCAGGGCAGGGCGTCGCCGATGGACTGGGCCTTGGCCATGGCCGGGTGCATGCTGGCGGTCATACACGACTCCTTCTGTGGAAGACCCCGGCCACGGGGCCGGGCCCCGATGGGCCGGTGGACGTGCGCTCGAGAACGGCACGAAAACACTTGGCTGCGCTGCGGGCTTTTGGGAAGGTGAATACATTTCGGCCCGAGCCCTGTTCGTCCGCAATCATCGCGCGGGGACGCGGGCCAACGGAAGCGGATTCCCGTCGACTCGCTCGAAAGGCGACCGATTCTGCCACACGGATGTGTCCGCTTTCGGGACACGTCCTGTCAACAGGACAGTGGACGGCAGATATCGGGTAATGGGTCCCGCAGACCTCCACGGGGTTCCCGAACGGTGCATGATCTGGCTTGGCGGTCTCGCCAACTCCATCCCACCGATGGATGATGATTCATTTTCTGCTCGAAAATGAATCGTGGACGGCTTGAATTGGAGTGGATTGATGAGCAGCAACCCGTTCGACGACGCCGACGGCCGGTTCTACGTTCTCGTGAACGACGAGCAGCAGCATTCGCTGTGGCCCTCGTTCACCGCGGTTCCCGCCGGCTGGCGCATCGTGTTCGGCGAGGAGAGCCGCGACAAGTGCCTCACGTACGTGGAGGACAAGTGGACCGACCTGCGGCCGCAGAGCCTGCGGGACGCGATGGTCGCCGACGCCGCGTGAGCTGACCGGGCACGGCCCGGAACCGCCGTGGGGTGTGCCCCGGTGCTGCAGTCACAGCACCGGGGCACACCCCACGGTGTGCCGCCTCAGGCGGCCGAGGACGCCTCCGCCACGGGGTGGTTGAGGTCCAGCTCCCGCTCGGTGCGCCGCAGCACGATCGAATCGGCGATCTCGCCGCTGCGTACCGCGATGTTCGACAACAGGGACGACGACATGCCGTGGGTGTGCTCGGTGCCGCCCTGGAGATAGACGCCGCAGGTCAGTCCCGATGCGGTGACCAGGCGGTAGTCGCGCTCCACCCGGTGCCTGCCCGCCGCGTCGCGCTGGAAGTGCTGGTCGAAGTCACCGAGCAGGCGGGCCGGGTCCAGGCCGTCGTAGCCGGTGGCGAACACGATCGCGTCGACCCCCAGCTCCTCCGTCCGGTCGTCGAGCAGCGAGTGCAGGACCACCCGCGCCCCGCTTCCGACGCGTTCGACCTCGGCGACCCGGGTGAGGTTGCGGAAGTGCAGCCGCTGGTCGCCGCCGCGCACCTGCTCCTCGTACGAGCGCTGGTACAGGGCCCGGATGACGTCGGCGTCGACCACCGAGTAGTTGGTGTTGCGGTGGTAGCGCCAGAACGCGTCCCTTGCCCGCTCGGTGCCGAAGTAGTACTCGTCGACCGCGTCGGGGTCGAACACCTGGTTGGCGAACGGGGTGTCATCGGCGACGGAGTAGCCGTACGACGGGATGACCGCGGAGACCTGGGCGTGCGGCAGCGAGTCGTAGAGGAACCGGGTGATCTCGGCCGCGCTCTGGCCGGCGCCGACCACCGCCACGCTCTTGAGGTCGCCCGGGGCCCGGGTGTTGAACTTGCTCAGGAACTCCGAGCTGTGCCACACCCGCTCGTCGGACGTCACGCCCTCCGGCAGGCGCGGCACCAGACCCGTCGAGATGGTCACGTTGCGTGCGGTGACCACGCTGGTGGTTCCGTCGCCGCTGCGCACCTCGATCTCGAGCAGGTTGGGCGTCGACGACCCGGCTTCGGTGACGGGCCGGATCGAAGTGACCTCGGCGCCGTAGGTGACCTTGTCGCGGAGGCCGGCGGCCGCCCACTCCAGGTACTGGTGGAATTCGTGCCGGGTCGGGAAGAAGTCCTGGTTGTTCACGAACTGCACCAGCCGGTTGGAGGCGTGCAGATACGAGACGAAGCTGAACCGGGACATCGGATTCCTGAAGGTCGCGAGGTCCTTGAGGAATGAAATCTGCATGGTCGTCGACGGCAGCAGCATGTTCCGGTGCCAGCCGAACGAGGGCTGTCGCTCGAAGAAATGGGACTTGACCGGATGCTGCGGAGCGCTCGCCCCGTGCTCCTCCAAGGCGATCGCGAGCGACATGTTGGACGGGCCGAACCCGATACCGACCACGTCGTAGATCTCTTGGTTGCGCCTGCCAGTTATGCCCATAGAAATTTCTCCCGCTTGCGTCTGGAAAACTCGGCCGGTGGCCCGAGAGACCGTTCTGCAGTGTTGCTCCCGAGGGTATCTCAAGGCAACTTGAAGACGGCCTGAAGACTGTTTTGAGGGCTTCTCGAGGTGCTCGATAATCCGAAGGCTTTGTCCTGTCGACGGGACGGCGATATGGTCGGCGCGGATTATCAAGATCTCCGCGCGGCGCGGCCGGTGGCCGATGGCCCATGTGTCCTGTGTCCGGAGTAATGCGATCAGTCATGCCCTGAGCCAGGGTCATGCCCTGAGCCAATTGTTGAAAGGGTGTATCCGAATGTTCGTGCCCAGCTCTTACCGCGAACCGGACAGTTCGTGGATGGTGGACCTGATCCGTGGTAATCCATTGGCGCTCGCGGTGGCCAATGGCAGCCCCGAGAACGGTCCGTTCGCCACGCACCTCCCCGTCATCTTCGACCCGGAGACCTCCGGCGACTGGTTCGGCGAGCTGCCGGGGGCCACGCTGCTCGGACACATGAACCGGGCGAACCCGCACTGGTCGGCGCTGGAGACGGGCGGCGTGCTGCTGCTGACGTTCACCGGTCCGCACTCCTACGTGTCGCCCACGGTGTACCAGAAGACGCCGGCGGCCCCGACCTGGAACTTCACCGCGGTGCACGTCCGGGGCGTGGTGGAGAAGATCGACTCGATGGACGAGACGCTGAGTGTGGTGGAGTCAACGGTGCGCGCCTTCGAGGGGCGGTTCGGCAACGGCTGGGACATGACCGAGTCGCTCGGCTACTTCCGCAAGATCGCGCCCGCCGTGGGGGCCTTCCGGTTCACGGTGACCGGGGCCGAGGGCATGTTCAAGCTCAGCCAGGAACAGCCGGCCGAGGTGCGCGACCGCGTGCAGGAGTCGTTCGCGCAGAGCGGGTGCACGTACAAGCGCGAGACCGCCGGCCTCATGAGCCAGCTGTCCTGACGCGCCGAAGGCCTCGGCGCCGGGGACTCAGGCGCTGACGGCCACGGGCCGGGTCTGCTCGGCGAGGTCGTCCAGGGCGCTCGCGGCCGCGCTGTCCAGCGTGGTCATCACCCACTGCTCGAAGTCGACGCCGAGCTGCTCGGCGGCCTTGTGCCACCACTGGACACGGCTGCCGGGAACCTCCAGGCGGCGGCTCGGCTCGGTGGGGGTGCGGGGCAGCTGCCCGCCCTGGCGCTCGGCGCGGATGGCGCCGCGCAACTGCTTGGTGGTCCACTGCCCCTGCTCGGCGCGGTCGAGCCAGCGGTCCTGGTCCTCGACCGGCATGGAGGCCAGCTCGGCGTGGTGCTGGAAGCTCAGGGTGGGCCGGCGCCGGGTGAAGTCGAAGCGCCGTGCGACCCACGCGTAGTTGCGCAGGGTCTGGTACGAGAGGCCGACGGCCTGGATCCCGCGCTGGTACCGGTCGGTGTAGTGGTCCTTGCCGTACCTCAGCCAGTCGCCCAGCCACCAGGAGGACGAGTCGAGGACGCCGGCGAGCTGGCGCCCGGCCCGCTCCCACTCGTCGTAGGCCATCCCGGTCGGCATCTGCAGGCCCACCTTGGTCGTCAGCACCTGGCCCCGGCGCGGCGCGGTGCCCGCAGTGCGCGGCTGTCTTGCCGGGGGTTGCGGGGGAGGGGCTGCCGGGCCGCCATGCGACCCTGCGGTCAGACCGGCCTGACGTGCCATCATGCCTCCATCAGAAGGGTGTACATAACCGGCGAGAAGTTTCCCGGCGCGGGCTGGAGCGGTACCGGAGCGGCGTTCGAACCGCCGCCCGGCTGTCCCGTCGACAGGACGGCGCGACAGCACGTCCGATCCCGACCGGAATTCATTGCCGAACACGGCTCAAATTCCCGCCCGACTCTGCGACTTCGAGCCATTCCTGAGCTTGTTGCAGGCATGCGCGTAAATCGGCCGTCCGAATGTCGAAAAAGAACCAGTGGGCAGGTATTTTCATGCCGTGGTTCGACTTCGCCGACGGACCGCACCAGTACGGCATCAGCGAAATTCAGACGACCTTCAGGACGGGGAATCACGATGACGATACGGAAGAGACCAGGGGCCGGCGTGGTCGGTATCGCGGCACTCGCGATCATGGCCACCGCTTTCACGGGTCCCGCCCAGGCGACGGAGGACACGGCCCCCAAGGCGGCCGGCCACGAGGCGACGCAGCGTGCGATCGACGCGGCCGTCGCGGCCGGCATCCCCGGCATCACGGTCGAAGCGCGGGACGCCAACGGGGTCTGGAAGTCGGCGTCGGGCGTGGGCAACCTGAAGACGGGTGCACTGCGCGGCAAGAACGACCGGTTCCGTGTCGGACACGTCACCGCCACCTTCGTGGCGACGGTCCTCCTCCAGATGGAGGCGGAGAAGAAGCTCAGCCTCGACGACGCCGTGGAGCTCCATCTGCCGGGCGTGGTGACGGGCAACGGCAACGACGGCCGCGCGATCACCGTACGGCAGCTCCTCAACCACACCAGCGGCCTGCCCGACTACTTCGCCGACGCCGACTACGTCTCGACGTACGTCCTGGGCGACGGCTACCTCCAGCACCGCTACGAGACCATGCCGCACAAGAAGCGCGTGGAGGTGGCCCTCTCGCACGCGCCGGCGTTCCAGCCCGGCGCCCGGCACGGGTTCTCCAACACCAACGACATCCTGTCCGCGATGATCGTCGAGAAGGTCGGCGGCAAGCGGTACGAGGACGAGGTGCGCAAGCGCATCATCGAGCCCCTGGGGCTCACGGCGACGTCCAACCCCGGCAACGGCGTCAACCTGCCCCAGCCGAGCGGCCGCGCCTACTCCAAGCTCTTCTTCCAGACGCAGCCGGACAAGATCGACGACGTCACCGAGGTCAACGGGTCGCAGACCTGGGGCAACCTCGACATCATCTCCAGTGCGGCCGATCTGAACCGGTTCTACAGCGCCCTGATGCGCGGGAAGCTGCTGCCGGCGAAGCAGCTGGCGGAGATGAAGACGACCGTCGTCAACCCCGACTTCCCGCTCTCGTCCTACGGCCTCGGCCTCGAGCGGCTGACGCTGGGCTGCGGCACCACCATCTGGTACCGCGACGGAGGCACGGTGGGCTGGCTCTCGCTGGTCGCCACCACCGAGGACGCCGGCCACCAGCTCACGTTCAACTACAACAGTGACTGGCGGCCGGACGACATCCTCGCCATCCTCAACGCCGAGTACTGCACCGCGCCTTAGCGCTTACGCCGAGGCAGGTCACGAGAGCGCCCTCCCCGACCGCGACACCCGGCGACACCGGCACGCCGGCCCGCACCGCGAGCCGTTGGCGTGGTGCGGGCCCGGCAGCTGTGAGCCGTGCCTTCGAGCCGCATTCGATCCCGAGGCTGTCGTATGTACGGCGAATGCGATGGGTGACGGAGCCCGGATCGCGTGCGAAGGACATGTGTGTCACATCGGGAGGGTTCATGACAGTGCGTGCAGCCGTGGCGGGGGCAAGTGGATATGCGGGGGGCGAGCTCCTACGCCTGCTCCTGGCCCACCCTGAAGTGGAGATCGGTGCCCTGACCGGGCATTCCAGCGCGGGACAGCGCCTCGGCGCGCTGCAGCCGCACCTGGCTCCGCTGGCCGATCGGGAGGTCCGGCCCACCACGGCCGACGTCCTCAAGGGACACGACGTGGTGTTCCTCGCCCTTCCGCACGGCCAGTCCGCCGCCGTCGCGGAGCAGCTGGGCGACGACACGCTCGTCATCGACTGCGGCGCTGACTTCCGCCTCGCGGACGCGGCCGACTGGGAGACGTTCTACGGCACGCCGCACGCGGGCACCTGGCCCTACGGCCTGCCCGAACTCCCCGGCGCCCGCGCCGCGCTGGCCGGCACCCGGCGCATCGCGGTGCCGGGCTGCTACCCGACCTCGGTCCTGCTGGCCCTCTTCCCCGCGTACGCGGCGGGACTGGCCGAACCCGAGGCCGTGGTCGTCGCCGCGTCCGGCACGTCCGGCGCCGGCAAGGCGCCCAAGGCGGACCTGCTCGGCAGTGAGGTCATGGGCTCCATGCGGCCGTACGGCGTGGGCGGCGGCCACCGGCACACGCCCGAGATGGTGCAGTACCTCAGTGCCGCGGCGGGTCACCGGGTCGCCGTCTCCTTCACCCCGACCCTGGCCCCCATGCCGCGCGGCATCCTCGCCACCTGCTCCGCCGCGGCGCGGCCCGGCGTCGGCGCCCAGGACGTACGGGCCGCGTACGAGAAGGCGCTGGCCGACGAACCGTTCGTACGGCTGTTGCCCGAGGGGCAGTGGCCCAGCACCGCAGCCGTGTACGGGTCGAACGCCGCACAGATCCAGGTGGCCCTCGACCCGGCCGTCGGCCGGATTATTGCGATCAGCGCCATCGACAACCTCACCAAGGGCACCGCGGGCGGTGCCGTCCAGAGCATGAACGCAGCCTTCGGCCTGCCCGAGGGCCTGGGGCTTTCCACGATCGGAGTCGCACCGTGAGCGTCACCGCAGCACGAGGCTTCACGGCGGCGGGCATCGCCGCAGGAATCAAGCAGAACGGCAACCGGGACCTGGCTCTCGTCGTCAACACCGGGCCGCGCTGCGCCGCGGCCGGCGTCTTCACGTCCAACCGGGTGCAGGCCGCCCCCGTCCAGTGGTCCCGGCAGATCCTCGCGGACGGCAGGATCCGCGCGGTCGTCCTCAACTCCGGCGGCGCCAACGCCTGCACCGGGCCGCAGGGCTTCCAGGACACGTGCGCCACCGCCGAGAAGGCCGCCGAGCGGCTGGGCCTGGACGCGGCGGACGTGGCGGTCTGTTCCACCGGGCTCATCGGCGTGCCGCTGCCCATGGACCGGATCCTGGCCGGCGTCGAGAGCGCCGTCACCCGGCTCTCCGAGTCCGGCGGCGAGGACGCGGCAGTCGCCGTCATGACCACCGACACGGTGCACAAGACGGCCGCCGTCACCCGGGGCGCGTGGACCGTCGGCGGCATGGCCAAGGGTGCGGGAATGCTCGCACCCGGGCTCGCCACCATGCTCGTCGTCCTCACCACGGACGCCGACCTGGACAGCGCAGCCCTGGACCGGGCGCTGCGGGACGCCACCCGTTCCACCTTCGACCGGGTCGACTCCGACGGCTGCATGTCCACCAACGACACCGTGCTGCTTCTGTCCTCGGGGTCTTCCGAAGTCACCCCGGACCACGCCGAGTTCGCCGAGGCCGTCCACACGGTCTGCGCCGACCTGGCCCGGCAGCTCATCGGGGACGCCGAGGGCGCCAGCAAGGAGATCCGCATCGAGGTCGTGGGCGCCGCGAGCGAGGACGACGCCGTCGAGGTGGGCCGCTCCGTCGCCCGCAACAACCTCCTCAAGTGCGCCATCCACGGCGAGGACCCCAACTGGGGCCGCGTCCTGTCCGCCATCGGCACCACCTCCGCCGCCTTCGAGCCCGACCGGCTGGGCGTCGCCATCAACGGCGTGTGGGTCTGCAAGAACGGATCGGTGGGCGAGGACCGCACGCTGGTGGACATGACCGGCCGCGAGGTCGGCATCACGGTGGACCTCGCCGCGGGCGCGGACTCCGCCGTCATCTGGGCCAACGACCTCACCGCCGAGTACGTCCACGAGAACAGCGAGTACGCCTCATGAGCGCTTCCGCGCCTCATGAGGGCTGCCTGTACGCAGTGAACAACGACGTGAGCTTCGAGGGAGCGACGGCATGAGCAACGGCGCGGACACGGCGGACCTGACCGGGACGGGCAACGCGGCGCTGACCCGCCGCTGGCAGGGCGTCATGATGGACAACTTCGGCACCCCCCTGCTGCCCCTGGTCCGGGGCGAGGGCACGCGGGTCTGGGACGCGGAGGGCAACGAGTACCTCGACTTCGTCGGCGGTATCGCGGTCAACTCGCTCGGCCACGCGCACCCCGCGGTCGTACGGGCCGTGTCCGAGCAGGTCGCCTCACTCGGGCACGTCTCGAACCTGTTCATGGCCGAACCGACCGTGCGCCTCGCCGAGCGCCTGCTGCAGCTCGCCGGACGCCAGGGCCGGGTCTACTTCTCCAACTCCGGCGCCGAGGCGAACGAGGCGGCCTTCAAGATCGGCAGGCTCACCGGCCGCACGCACATGGTGTCGGCCGTCGGCGGCTTCCACGGCCGCACCATGGGGGCCCTGGCCCTCACCGGCCAGCCCGCCAAGCAGCTGCCCTTCCATCCGCTGCCGGGCGACGTCAGCCACGTGCCGTACGGGGACGTGGAGGCCTTGCGCGCCGCCGTCACCCCGCACACGGCCATGCTGATGCTGGAACCCCTGCAGGGGGAGAACGGCGTGGTCGTGCCTCCGTCCGGCTACCTGCGGGCCGCCCGCGAGATCACCGCGGCCACCGGCACCCTCCTCGTCCTGGACGAGATCCAGACCGGCATCGGGCGCACGGGCCGCTGGTTCGCGGCCGAGGCCGAAGACGTCGAGGCGGACGTCGTCACCCTCGCCAAGGGCCTGGGCGGCGGTCTGCCCATCGGCGCGACGCTCGCCTTCGGCGCGGCCGCGGAGCTGCTCACGCCCGGCGCGCACGGCTCCACCTTCAGCGGGAACCCCGTGGTGTGTGCGGGCGCCCTCGCGGTACTGGACACCATCGGGCGGACGGGCCTCCTCGACCACGTGACCTGGACGGGGGAGCGGCTGCGGCGCGGCCTGGAGACCCTGGGTCACCCGCTCGTGCGCGAGGTCCGCGGCGCCGGCCTGCTGCTGGGCGTCGTGCTCGACGGAGCGTTCGCGGCTCAGGTGCAGCAGGCGGCCCAGGACAAGGGCCTCCTGGTGAACGCCGTGATGCCGGACGTCATCCGGCTCGCCCCGCCGCTGAACGTGTCGGACCGTGAGGTGGACACGTTCCTCGACAGCTTCCGGGAGGCCCTGTCCGAAGCCCTCGGCGAGGTGCTGACGGCGGCCTGACCCCGCCCTGACCGGGCTGATCGACAAGACACCCCCTACGCGAGCCCCGCGCCGGCGGTCACCCGCTGCGCGGTGCTCGCCGTCAGCTCGTTGAAGCGGCACAGCAGCTGGTTCTGCTCCTGCTGCAGCCGCTCGATGCGGCGGTGCAGACGGGCTATCTCCTCGCAGAGGGGGAGCACCGCGTCGTCGGCCGTCACGTCCGGCTCCACGGCCACCGGCTCCGCGGGAAGCGGGCCGGCCGGGCGGGGTCCCGCCGCCGCGGCGAGGGCCGGGTCGTGGTGGAGGATCGCCTCCATCAGACCGCGCAGAGCGGGGCCCGGCTCGACCCCGAGTTCGCGCACCAGGCGGTTGCGCGCCCGTTCGTACACGCGGAGGGCCTCCGCCTGCCGGCCGCACCGGTACAGGGCGACCATCAGCAGGTCGTAGAACCGCTCCCGCACGGGGTGGTCGGTGGTGAGCTCCACCAGCTCGCCGGTGATCTCGCCGTGGCGCCCGGTGCGCAGGTACGCGTCGTACATCATCTCCAGCGCGGTCAGCCGGTGTTCCTCGAGCTGGGCCGCCTTGCCCGCGCAGATGTCGCCGAGCACGCTGCCCTCCAGAGCCGGGCCGCGCCACAGCGACAGCGCCCGGCGCAGCAGCTCACCGGCCTGCTCCGGGTCGCCGGGCAGGATCCGCCGCGCCTCGTCGGTCAGGTGCTGGAAGCGCGCGGCGTCCGTCTCGACGGGCGCGAGCTGCAGGGTGTAGCCGCGCGAGGTGGTCACGATCCACGGGTGCTGTGCGTGCTGTTCGACGCTGCGGCTCTCCACCCCGGACAGCAGCCGGCGCAGCCGGGCCACATGGAGCTGCAGCGCGTTCTCCGCGTTGGCGGGCGGGTGCTCGCCCCACAGCTCGTCGATGAGCCGTTGTACGGAGACGTTGTGCCCGGCCTTCACCACCAGTGCCCCCAGCAGCGCACGCTGCTTGGCACCTGTGGGAACGATCCGCAGACCGGTCCGTTCGTCCTGGACTTCCACGAGACCGAGCAGGCGGAACTCCATCTCATCCCCTCACACACGCTGGCATCTCAGTCAGTTGCAGGAGTCGGGCTGGCCACGCGGCGGCGGTTCACCGAAGGGTTCAGGAGGAGCGCATCGCGCCCGCCGCGATGAGCGCAGTGGTCGCGTCCCGTTCGATCTGCCGCAGCAGCGGCCCGGGATCGTCCTGGAAGTAGAAGTGACCGCCGTCGAAGACGCGCAGGCCCAGGAAGTGTTCGGTGTGCTCTTCCCAGCCGGTCATCCGCGCCGGCGAAGCGGAGTGGTCCTCGCCGCCCGCGTACGCGGACAGCGCCACGGGCAGCGGCCCGGCGCCGGGAGCGGGGCTCCAGGTCTCCACCAGGCGCAGGTCGGCCCGGATGACCGGTTCGAACAGGGCCCAGAGGTCGGGGTCGTCGAACACCGCGTCGGGCGTGCCGCCGAGCAGCTTCAGACGCGTGCGCAGCTCGGCGTCGGGCAGCTGGTGGTACCGGTTCTTCGGGCCCGCGATCTGGGGTGCGGTGCGTGCGGAGACACCGATCCACACCGGCAGCGGCAGGCCCCGGTCGACGGCCCGCCGGGTGATCTCGTACGTGAGGAGGGCGCCCATGCTGTGCCCGAAGAGGGCGTAGGGGCTCCCCGTCAGCCCGGGCTCGATGAGGCGCAGCAGGTGGTCGGCGAGGAGGCCGGCGTCCGCGATCTGCGGCTGGTCGAGGAGGAGGCCGTGGCCCGGGGCGTCGAGCAGCGTCACGTCCCACGTGTCCGGCAGCTCGGCGGGCCAGTGGCGGTACAGCAGGTGCGAGCCCCCCGCATGGTGCAGGACGAACAGGCGCAAGGCAGGTCGTGTGCCGTCCATCTCTCTCCCTCCGATCGGCCGCGCGTCCTCGGACCATAGAGCGCCGCAAGACCGGCAGGGCGCGGGCACCAGCGGGGCTCCGCCGCCGGTGCGGCGCCTCTTGAGCGATCCTCCGGTGGCGCGGCGCGGACCCGGGGCGCCAGGCATCGGGGAGGGAGCGGGCGCCCGTCGGGGATTGGCCTGAAACCCCGCCCGGGACTGCGGCGGGGTCCGTGCGGATCTCGAGTGGTCCGCCACCGTGAGCGGCGAAGACCGGCCCGGACGTACGCGCAGACCTCCGTCGCCCGGCCGCTCGAGCGGACCTTGACCGGGTCTCAAAAGGGCCGTGGATACAGTGGCGGCAAGTCGGCTACCGGCAACGCGGGCAGCCAAGCCCGTACGACGACCGCGGCCCGACGGGCCGGGGTCCCGCGCCACCGCTCGAACCGGAGCGGCCGGCGGACGGGCCGATCGGCTGCCGTACGTTCTCATCCCAGGACGTGAGGCAGCCGGTCTCCCATGAATCCGGTGGGGCGCAGAGGGCGACCGGGAGGTCGGCCCGCCTGCCGCCCTGGTACCGCTGACGGTCGAGTCCTCACGGTGACGCGGCAACGCCGGGGTCGCCACCGATGCCGGGTGTCCTGCCGACCGGACAACGCCGACCGGCGGTCCGGCGCCTGGGCCATCTCCAACTCAGAGTCACCCATGACAGTTAAGGACGGTGCCAGTTGAGCACGAACCCCTTCGACGACGAGAACGGCCGCTTCCACGTCGTCGTCAACGACGAGGAGCAGCACTCCCTGTGGCCCGCGTTCGCCGAGGTGCCCGCCGGCTGGCGGGTGGTCTTCGGTGAGGCCGCCCGGTCCGAGTGCCTGCAGTACGTCGAGCAGAACTGGACCGACCTGCGCCCCAAGAGCCTGCGCGAGGCCATGGCAGCGGGCTGATCGCCGCTCTGATGTTCGTGCGCCGGCGCAGTGGAACGACAGTTACCGCCGCCCGGGTGCTCGGTAGGGCGACCCGGTGTACGCCCAGGCAAACACTCTGAGTGGGGAGATGAAGGTTGTGAGCGGCGCTGTGAGGACCGCCAGCAGATACAAGGCGGGGCCGGGGGGCAACAGCGGTGAGCCCGCGCAACGGGACGCGGTCCTGTCGTTCGTGGGGTCGCAGGCCAAGGTGCAGAAGTCGGGGATGGTCTTCCCGGAGAACCTGTCGGAGCGGTCCTGGGAGCAGATCGGGACCAACCTGCGCGAGCTCGTGAACTCCTCCGCGTGGTGGCTCGCCGACTGGATGAGCTACGGGGAGGCCACCTACGGGTGGCGGCGGTACAAGGAGGCGATCGAGCGCACGGGCCTCGACTACCAGACCTTGCGCAACTACGCCTGGGTGGGCCGGCGGTTCGAGCACCACCGCAGGCGGGACAGCCTCAGCTTCGCCCACCACGCCGAGGTGGCCCGCTTGTCGCCGCCGGAGCAGGACTACTGGCTGCGCAAGGCCGAGCAGCAGAAGTGGTCGCGCAACGAACTCCGCAGGTCGGTCCGCGCCAGCCTGGCCGTGCAGAGCGACACGGCCGAGGCCCCCGCGGGCAGCGGCGACGAGAAGCAAGAGGTACCCCGGCTGGCCGACTCGGCGGCCGCCGAACGGCGCCAGCAGAAGCGCACCACGCTCACCATCGAGCTGTCCGCAGGCCAGCTGGAGTACTACGCGAAGACGGCTGCCGCGCACGGTCTGCCCGTCGACAAGTGGGTGGCCCAGTTGCTCGAAACCGCCGATCGCCGGACCGCCTAGTGCTGTGACCGGCAAAGCTTGCCGGTCACAGCACTAGAGGCGCATCGCCCCACTGTGCCGGCCACCGCCCCCGTTCCCGGCGGCGTGCCGGCGGCTCGTCCGACCGGACACCTCTCACATCGGAGTCAGTTGATGATCCTTCAGGGAAAGCGGGTCGCCCTGCCCGCGGCGCCCGTCGTCCACAGGCAGTTCGAGGCGAACGTGGCGGCGGCGCCCGACGCCGTCGCCGTCTTCTGGGCCGGCCAGGAGCTGACGTACGCAGAGCTGGACGTGAAGGCGAATCGTTTCGCTCATTTCCTCGCCGAGCGTGGACACGGCCGCGGTGCGAAGGTCGGCGTCTGTCTCGACTACTCGATCGACATGCTCGTGGCCATCCTCGGCACGCTGAAGGCGGGCGCGGCCTACGTGCCGTTCGACCCGGCCTACCCGGCGGCGCGGCTCCAGCTGCTGCTGGGCCAGGTGCCCGACCTCGCCCTGATCGTCGCCTCGCCGGCCACGGCCGACATGGTCGAGTCGGCGCACGTCGACGTCATCGACCTCGAGCAGCTCGCCGACGGCCTGGCGGCCCTCCCGGCGACCGCCCCCGAGGTCACCGTCACGGGCGACGACATCTGCTACGCGGTCTTCACGTCCGGCTCGACCGGTACGCCGAAGCTGACCGCGGTGCGGCACGAGGGCTGGTTCAACCTGATGAACTGGCTGAAGCTCGATTACGGCCTGCACAGCGGGTCGAACCACCTGGTCGTCAGCGCCTTCGGGTTCGACCTCTCCCAGCGCAGCCTGATGACGCCGCTGTTCGTCGGCGCCACCCAGAACCTGATGGCGACCCGCAACTTCGACGCCATGATGGCCTACCGCCTGCTCCGTGAGCGCGACGTCCGCGTGGTGCACTGCGCCTCCAGCACGCTCTACCTGCTGGTGGACTGGGAGACCGCACGCGGCGGCGACGTCCTCAGCCGGCTCGACTACGTGCTCTTCGGCGGCGAGGCCCTGAAGGCGGAGCGGCTCACGGACTGGGCGCGGCGCGAGGGCAACACCTGCACCCTCCTGCACCAGTACGGCGTCGCCGAGTGCACGGACGTCGCGACCTCGTACGACCTGGCCGCCTACCGGCCCGGCGAGCACGACGTCCCGCCGGTCGGCAAGCCGGCCTACAACACCGACATCCACCTCGTCGACGAGGACCTGCGCGGTGTCGCGCCGGGGCAGCAGGGCGAGATCTGCATCGCCGGGGCCAGCGTCGGCGCGGGCTACCTCAACAACGGCCCCGAGAACGCCAAGTTCACGACGATCGAGGTCGACGGCGAGCCGCTGCGGGTCTACCGCACGGGCGACCGCGGCCACGTGAACGAGGCCGGCGAGCTCATCGTCCTCGGCCGGATCGACGCCCAGGTGAAGGTGCGCGGCATGCGCATCGACCCCACCGACATCGAGCGCGCGCTCGCCCGGCTGGCCGGGGTCCGCGAGGCCGCCGTGGCCATCACGTACACCGGCGCCGGCGAGGCCGAGCTGATCGCGTTCATCGTCCCGGCGGCGGACGCCCCCGCCGACGACGACCTGCGCACCGGCCTCCTGGAGACGCTGCCGCGGAACATGGTGCCGGCCAAATTCGTGAACGTCCCGCTGCTTCCGCTCAGCCCGCACGGGAAAGTCGACCGCGTTGCGCTGGTCGATGCATACCGGAAGCAGTCCGCCGACAGCGGCATTGCCGCATAGTCGGCGGACTTTTGATGACAACCGAGAGGGCTGTGATGATCGCCGACAGCGTGCGCGCCATTTGGTGCCGGGAACTCCAGCAGGACGACATATCAGTCGACGACGATTTCTTCGCCCTGGGCGGCCAGTCTTTGATCATGGTCAAGATTCAGGGCGCTTTCATGGACGAGCTGGGCGTCGAGGTCCCGATGGACCAGATGTTCCTCAACTCGACGGTGGCGTCGATCTCTGCGTACATCGAATCCCTGGGTGCACCGACCCGGTAACTCCTGGCGTGGTTGATGCCCTGCCGTGTCTCGCCGGCGAGACATGGCACGGCATCGGCATGTATTCCCCGCGCTGGTTCTATTATCCCGCTAGTTCATATCGGCTAGCATCGCATTCATGCTCGGCAGCGGTTATTCGGTCCGCTGCGCCGATAGCGCGCTCAATCACAAGGAATTTCCGGTTGCTGCCGCGTTGGGCCAAAAACTACCTGGTAAGAGAGGCGGAGGCGCCATGTACGACGTGATTGTCATCGGTGCCCGTTGTGCGGGCTCGCCGACGGCCATGCTATTCGCGCAGCAGGGTTATCGAGTGCTGCTCCTCGAGAAAGCGCGATTCCCTCAGGACACGCTGTCCTCGCACTACCTGCACATGCAGGGCGTGGCACTGATGAACCGGTGGGGACTGCTCGACAAGCTCCGTGACGCGGGCTGCCGGCCGATCACCAAGCAGGTCTACGAGGGCCCCGGTGTCCGCATCGAGGGCTTCTCCCTGCCGATGGACGGCCTGACGGAGACGTACGCCCCGCGGCGCTTCGTGCTCGACCCGATCCTCGCGGAGGGCGCCGTCGAGGCCGGCGTCGAGTTCCAGGAGGGCTGCGCCGTCAACGACCTGCTGTTCGAGGACGGCCGGGTCGTCGGCGTGCGGTACACCACGCCGGGCGGCGCGGAGGCGACGGAGCGGGCCCGCCTGGTCGTCGGCGCGGACGGCATGCGCTCGCTGGTGGCCCGCAAGGTCGGCGCGGAGAACGTCATCGAGCACCCGCGGCTGACCTGCACCTACTACAGCTACTGGGCCGGGGTTCCCTCGGACTTCGAGCTGTACGAGCAGCCGGGCCGCTGGATCGGCGTGCTGCCGACCAACAACGACCTCACGCTCCTCATGGCCTACTTCCCGCAGGCTGACTTCGGCGCGGTCCGCAAGGCGGTCGAACCCGCCTACCTCGATGCCTTCCGCACGACGGCGCCCGAGCTGTGGGAGCGCATGCAGTCGGGCGAGCGCGTGGAGCAGCTGTACGGCACGGGCCACCAGGACAACTACTTCCGCAAGGCCTACGGGCCCGGGTGGGCGCTGGTCGGCGACGCGGTGAACCACAAGGACTCCATCACCGCCCGCGGCATCACCGAGGCCTTCGTCCAGGCCCAGAACCTCACCGACTTCATCGGGGACGGCCTGCACGACGACGGCAAGCTCAAGTCGGCGCTGCGGCGCTACGAGAACGAGCTGAGCAACGAGGCCCTCAACCACTACCAGGGCGCGCTCAACGTCGCCGAGCTCAAGCCCGAGGGCCGGGTCGACATGCTGCGGAAGCTGGTCGGCCACCAGGAGCACATCGACCGGTACTTCTCGACGCTGTCGGGGGCGTGCTCCATCGACGACTTCTACAACGACGAACTTCTGACCCTGCTCGACCAGAGCTGAGTGACGACTTGCTCCCTGGTTCCGCCGATTTGGAGAAACAATGATCCCGTTGTCGTTCGCGCAGCGTCGGCTGTGGTTCGTGGACCGGTTCGAAGGCCCTTCGCCGACCTACAACGGCGCTTTCGCCCTGCGGCTGACCGGTGAGCTGAACGTGGGTGCGCTGGAGACGGCGCTCCGCGACGTCATCGACCGGCACGAAGTCCTCCGCACGGTCATCGTCGAGGGCGACGACGGCATCCCGCACCAGGAGGTGCTGGCGTCCGGCCACAAGCCGTTCGAACTGCCGCTCGTCGAGGTCGCGGAGGAGGAGCGGGCGGCTGCCGTCGGCGCGGCCGCCGTCGAGACCTTCGACCTGGCCACCGACGTGCCGATCCGCGCCACGCTGGTGCGGACCGGCACGCTCGACCACACCCTGGTCCTCGTGGTGCACCACATCGCCCTGGACGGGGAGTCCCTCGGGCCGCTGCTCCGCGACCTCACCACGGCGTACTCGGCCCGCAAGGAGGGCGACGCCCCCGTGTGGGAGCCGCTCCCGGTGCAGTACGCGGACTACACGCTGTGGCAGCAGGACATGCTCGGCGACGAGTCCGACCCGGACAGCCTGGCGGCCCGGCAGCTGGAGTACTGGCGCGAGGCCCTGGCCGACATGGCGCAGCCGCTGGCCCTGCCGACGGACCGCCCGCGCCCCAAGATGACGAGCCCCCGCGGCGACCTGGTCACGTTCCCGATCGAGCCCGACCTGCTCCGCGCCGTGGAGAAGGTGGCCGCGGAACAGGACACCACGGTGTCCATGGTCATGCAGTCGGCGCTGGCGGTGCTCCTGCACCACCTCGGCTGCGGTGACGACGTGCCGCTCGGTGCGCCGATCGCCGGCCGCACCGACGAGGAGCTGCGCGACCTCGTCGGGTTCTTCGTCAACACCTGGGTGCTGCGCGTCGACCTCTCCGGCAACCCGACCTTCCTCGAGCTGCTCCAGCGGGTGCGCGACCGCGCGCTGGCCGCGTACGACAACCAGGACATGCCGTTCGAGCGCCTGGTGGAGCTGCTCAACCCGGACCGGTCCACCGCCTACCACCCGTTCTTCCAGGTGATGCTCGCCTGGCAGGAGCCCCTGGGGGACCTGGAGTTCGCCGGCCTCGGTGTCGAGTCCGAGACGCTCGAGACCGGAACGGCCAAGTTCGACCTGTTCTTCAACATGATTCCGGACGGTGCCGGCGGGGCCGGAGTCCGTCTGGAGTACGCCACCGACCTGTTCGAGCGGGCGACGGTCGAGCTCCTCGGGGACCGTTTCGTGCGCGTGCTGGGCCGGCTCGTGGCCGACTCGGAGCGCGCCATCGGCGGCATCGACGTGCTCGACGCGGCCGAGCGGGACCTCCTGCTCGTCGAGTTCAACGACAACGACGACGCCACGGCGGCGTCCGAGCTGACGGTCCCGGAGCTCTTCGAGAGCCAGGCGGCCAGGACGCCGGACGCCCCGGCGATCGTGTGCGACGGCCGGACGCTGACCTACCGGGAGCTCGACGAGCGGGCGAACGCCGTCGCGTGGGAGCTCGTCCGGCGCGGTGCCGGGCCGGAGGACCTGGTGGTCCTGGCGCTGCCGCGTACCGAAGACCTGGTCGTCGGCCTGCTCGGCATCCTCAAGTCCGGTGCCGGCTACGTGCCGATGGACCCGCAGTACCTCGCCGGACGCGCCGAGACCGTGCTGTCCGAGGCCCGCCCGCGCTTCGTGGTCACCGACACCGCGACGGGGCGGGAACTGCCGCAGAACGACATGTCGAGCATCAACCTCGACCTCCGCGCCGAATGGGACGCGCCCCGAGGGGCCTTGGACAACACCGGCCGCATCGCACCGCTGAGCCCCGACAACCTGGCGTACGTGATGTACACCTCCGGCTCCACGGGCAAGCCGAAGGGCGCGGCGATCACCCACCGCAGCGTCGTCAACGGCGTGCAGGAGCTGGTGCGCGTCATCGACGCGCCGACCGGCTGGAAGATGCTCGCCGGCACCTCGGTGAACTTCGACGTCTCGGTCTTCGAGCTGCTGACCACCCTGTCCACCGGCGGCACCGCCGAGGTCGTGCCGAACGCGCTGGCGCTCGCCGAGCGCGACGGCTGGGACGGCCACGTCATCAGCGGTGTCCCCTCGGTGCTCGGCGAACTCGTGGGTCACCTGGACAAGGCGACCGACGTGCGCACGGTCGTCTTCGCGGGCGACGTGCTCCCGGCCCGCCTGGTGCGCCAGGTCCGCGAGGCCCTGCCCGACGTGCAGATCGTGAACTCCTACGGGCAGAGCGAGAGCTTCTACGCCACCACCTTCTCCCTCGCGGCGAGCGAGGAGTGGGCGGAGAGCGACGTCGCCCCCATCGGCACCCCGCTGGGGAACATGCGCGCCTATGTGCTGGGCCCGGGCCTCGCCCCGGTGCCGCAGGGCGTCATCGGCGAGCTGTACGTGGTCGGCACCTGCCTCGGCCGCGGCTACCACGACCGCCCGGGCCTGACCGCCGAGCGCTACGTGGCGAACCCGTTCGCCGCCGGCGAGCGGATGTACCGTACGGGCGACCTCGCCCGCTGGAACGCCCGCGGCCAGCTGGAATGCGTCGGCCGCGGTGACGGCCAGGTCAAGGTGCGCGGCTTCCGCATCGAGACCGCCGAGGTCGAAGCGGCGATCACGCAGCACCCCGGTATCAGCGAGGCCGTGGTGATCGGCCGCGAGGTGGGCTCGGCCGGGCGCCGGCTCGTCGCCTACGTGGTGCACACCGGCGAGGGGGCCGTCGGCGACGACGGCGCCGGCGGCATCGGCGACGTGGACGTGCAGGCCGGAGCCTCGGCCGCCGAGCTGCGCAAGTTCGTCGCGGCACGGCTGCCCGACTACATGGTGCCGTCGGCCTTCGTGGCCGTCAGCCAGCTCCCCCTCGGCCCGACCGGCAAGCTGGACCGCTCGGCGCTGCCCGAGCCGGAGTTCCTGGGCGAGGCCTACCGGGAGCCGCGCACCGAGGCCGAGAAGATCATCACCGCGGCGTACGCGGACGTGCTCGGCGTGGACCGGGTCGGCATCGACGACGACTTCTTCGCCGTGGGCGGCGACAGCCTGCGCTCGATCCAGGTCGTGGCCCGTGCCCGGGCCCGGGGCCTGGAGCTGACCACGCGGGAGATCTTCGAGTGCCGCACCGCGGAGCGGCTGGCCGAGGTGGCCTCCGACCGCAAGGAGCGGGTGCCGGTGCTCGCGGAGCTCGACGGCGGCGGCGTCGGCGAGCTGGCGCTGCAGCCGGTGGCGCAGCACGTGTTCGAGCACGGCGGCGGGATCAACCGTTTCGCCATGTCGATCGTGCTCGAGCTGCCCACGGGCATCGACGAGAGCGGACTGGCCGCGACGCTGGACGCCGTGCTCGACCGGCACGACCTCCTGCGCGCGCAGCTGGTGCGCGGCGGCGAGCCCTCCCTCGTCGTCCGTCCGCAGGGCGCCGTGCGCGCGGCGGACCTGATCCGCCGCGTGCCCGTCGCCGGCGGGTGGGACGACCCCGCCGCCCTGGAGGCGGCGAAGGCGGAGGTGGACGCCGCGGCCGGCCGGCTCGACCCGGAGGCCGGCACCATGGCCGACTTCGTCTGGTTCACCGCGGACTCGGGTGCGGGCAGGCTGCTCGTGGTACTGCACCACCTGGTGGTGGACGGCGTCTCCTGGCGCATCCTCATGTCGGACTTCGCCGAGGCCTGGCAGCAGGTCAAGTCCGGCAAGGCGCCCGAACTTCCCGAGGTCGGCACTTCGGCCCGCCGCTGGGCTGCGGCGCTGGAGTCCGAGGCCCTCTCCCCGGAGCGGGAAGAGGAGCTGGACTACTGGCGCGACATGCTCGAGTCGCCCAACCTTCCGCTGGGCGAGCGGGCGTTCGACCCCGCCGTGGACGTCATGTCCACCCTCGACACCGTGCGCGTGCAGCTGCCCGCCGAGGTCACCGAGGCGGTGCTGACCAAGCTTCCCGCCGCGTTCAAGGGCACCGGCACCGACGTGCTGCTCGCTGCGCTCGCCCTCGCGGTGAACCGCTGGCGCGGTGACGAGCGTTCGACCCTGGTCCGCCTGGAAGGGCACGGGCGCGAGGAAGAGGTCGTCCCCGGAGCGGACCTCTCCCGGACCGTCGGATGGTTCACCAGCATGTACCCGGCCCGGGTCGACGTGCAGGGCGTGGACCTGGCCGACGTGCTCGCGGGCGGCTCCGCCGCCGGCAAGGCGATCAAGCTGGTCAAGGAGCAGCTGCGCGGTGTCCCGGACAAGGGACTGGGCTACGGCCTCCTGCGCTGGCTGAACCCGGAGACCGCCCCGCAGCTCGAGGACTACGCGGCGCCGCAGATCGGCTTCAACTACCTCGGCCGGATCTCCGACGCCGACGTACCCGAGCACCTGCGCGCCGAGGGATGGGTGCCGGCGGACTGGTCCGCCCAGCTGATCCCGATGCCCGACCCGGACCTGCCCGCGCTGTCCGCGCTCGAGGTCAACTCGGTCGTCACGGACACCGCCGACGGTGCCCGGCTCCAGGCCGTCTTCATGTTCCCCACCGGGGTGCTGTCCCGCGAGCGGACCGCCGAACTGGCCGAGCTGTGGGTCGAGGTGCTGCACGGCATGGCCGCGCACGCAGCCCGCCCGCGGATCGGCGGGCTCACGCCCTCGGACGCCCCGCTGGTCTCGGTGAAGCAGCACGAGATCGACGAGTGGGAGGAGCGCTACGGCCGGCTCGTCCAGGTGTGGCCGCAGGGCCCGGGCCAGTCCGGCATCCAGTTCCAGGCGGCGCTCGCCGACGGCACCTTCGACGTCTACCACATGCAGTTCCTGCTGCACCTGACCGGGCACGTGGACCCCGCGCGCATGCGGGCGGCCGGGCAGGCGCTCCTCGAGCGGTACCCGAACCTGCGCTCCGCGTTCGTGTCCGGAGCCGACGGCGATCCGGTCCAGGTCGTGGCCGAGCACGTCGCCATCCCCTGGCAGCACATCGACCTGACCGGCCTCGACGAGGCCGCGCAGGAAGCGGCGGTCGACAAGGCCCTCGCCGACGACCGGGCCGACCAGCTCGACCCCACCCGCCCGCCGCTGATCCGGCTGGCCCTGCTCACCTGCGGGCCGCAGAAGGCGAAGCTCATCATCACGGCGCACCACACCCTGTTCGACGGGTGGTCGTCGCCGCTGGTGATCAAGGACCTCGTCCGGCTGTACGGCGGCACCGAGGAGCTCGCCCCGGTCCGCAGCTACGGCGACTACCTGGGCTGGCTGTCCAGGCAGGACCGGGACGCATCGGCCGCCCGGTGGAAGGACGAGCTCGCCGAGTTCGACCAGCCGACCCTCCTGGCCGCGGACCTTCCCGAGAAGGGCGAGGCCTCCCGCCTCGGCCGCGTCGAGGTCCCGCTGTCCATCGACAAGGGCCGGGAACTCGCCCGGCGTGCCGCGGAACTCGGCGTCACGCTGAACACGCTGCTCCAGGGCGCGTGGGCGGTCCTGCTCTCGAAGCTGACCGGCCAGGACGACGTCGTGTTCGGCGCGGCCGTCAACGGCCGCCCGGCGGACCTGGTCGGTTCGGACGAGATGGTCGGCCTGTTCATCAACACCCTGCCGACCAGGGTGCGCTGCCGGCCGGGCCAGACCGTCGGCGAGGTCATCGCCGACCTGCAGGACCGGCAGATCTCACTGCTCGACCACCACTACTACGGCCTGGCCGACATCCAGCGCGGCGTCGGACTGCCCGCCCTGTTCGACACGATCGTGGTGTTCGAGAACTACCCGATCGACCGCGAGGGCATCGTCGAGGCGAACGACTCGGCAGGCTTCACGATCGACGCGATCCGGCCGTTCGCCGGCTCGCACTACCCGCTCACCCTCAACTCCTCCGACCCGTACCTGCGGCTCTCCCTCGACTACCAGACCAACCTCTTCGAGCGCGACGCGGCCGAGGAGATCGCCGCCCGGCTCGTCCGGGTGCTGGAACAGGTGCTCGAGGACCCGAAGAAGCCGGTCGGTGCCATGGAGGTGCTGTCGGCACAGGAGCGGGACTGGCTGGTCAAGGGGATCAATGACACGGCACATCCGGTGGCGGCGGACACTCTGCCGGGCGCGTTCGAGGCTCAGGTGGAGCGCACCCCTGACCGTGTGGCGCTGATCGGCGAGCAGGAGACGCTGACCTACGGCGAGTTCAACCGGCGCGCGAACCGGCTGGCGCACTGGCTGGTCGAGCAGGGTGCCGGCGCAGAGCGGCTGGTCGCCGTGAAGATCCCCCGCTCGGTGGACCTGATGGTGGCGATCTACGCGGTGGGGAAGGCCGGTGCGGCCTACCTGCCGATCGACACCGAGCTGCCCGAGGACCGGGTGCGGCGCGTGCTGGACAGCGCGAAGCCGCTGCTGGTGCTCGACGCGGACCTTCCGGACGTCTCCGCGTACCCGGAGACCGACCCGGAGCGCGCACTGTCGCCGGACAACGCGGCGTACGTCATCTTCACCTCCGGCTCCACCGGCCGTCCCAAGGGCGTGCAGGTGGCGCACCGGGCGATCCTGAACCGGCTCAAGTGGGGTCTGGCGCACTTCGACGTCGGCGTCGAGGACCGGGTGCTGCTCAGCACGACGGCCAGCTTCGACGTCTCGGTGCCGGAGATCTTCGCGCCGCTCCAGGTCGGTGCCGCGGTCGTGATCGCGCGTCCCGACGGGCGCCGGGACCCGGCCTACCTCGCCGACCTGATCCAGCGGGAGCGGGTCACCGGAGCGGACTTCGTGCCCTCCCTGCTGGAGGCGTTCGTCAACGAGCCCGCGGCCAAGGAGTGCACCAGCCTGCGCTGGATCGAGGTCGCCGGCGAGGCGTTCCCGCCCGCGCTGGCCAACCGGGTCGTCGACGTGCTGCCCGGCTGCGGCGTGCACAACCTCTACGGGCCCACCGAGGCGTCCGTCGAGGTCACGGCGTACCAGCACGTGCCGGGTGCCGACCGGGTGCCGATCGGCGCCCCCGTCTGGAACACCCAGGTGTACGTGCTGGACGAGGCGCTGCGCCCGGTCGCGCCGGGCGTCACCGGCGAGCTGTACCTGGCCGGCACCGGGCTCGCCCGCGGCTACCTGGGCCAGACGGAACTGACCGCGAACCGGTTCGTCGCCTGCCCCTTCGGCGAGCCCGGAACCCGGATGTACCGCACCGGCGATGTCGTGCGGTGGAACCAGGACGGCCAGGTCGAGTACATCGGCCGGTCCGACTTCCAGGTCAAGCTCCGCGGCTTCCGCATCGAGCTCGGCGAGATCGAGACGGCGCTGGCCAAGCACCCGGACGTCGACGGCGCGGTGGCCCTGGTCCGCGAGGACCGCCCCGGCGACCAGCGGCTCGTCGCGTACGTGGTGACGGGCAAGGGCGAGGCCCAGCCGGACCTCACGGCCCTGACGGACCTGGCCCGGGAGAACCTGCCGGAGTACATGGTCCCCTCGGCGATCGTGCCGCTCGCGGCCTTCCCCACCACGCCGAGCGGGAAGCTCGACCGCAAGGCGCTCCCCGCACCGGACCACACGGAAGCCGCGGTGACCGGACGAGGGCCCCGCAACCACAACGAGGAAGTCCTCTGCCGGCTGTTCGCCGAACTGCTGGGTCTCGAGGAGATCGGCATCGACGCCGACTTCTTCGACCACGGCGGGCACTCGCTGCTCGCCACCCGGCTGACCGGACGCATCCGCAACGAGCTCAAGGTCGACGTGAAGGTCACCACCGTCTTCCGCAGTCCGACCGTCGCCCAGCTGGCGGCCCGGCTCGAGAAGACGGGCACGTCGAACCGCCCCCAGCTTCGCCCGATGAACGTGTAGGAGTACGTCGATGATCCCGTTGTCCTTCGCACAGCGTCGGCTGTGGTTCCTCCACCGTCTGGAAGGCCCGTCCGCGACCTACAACATCCCGTTCGTGCTGCGCCTGGACGGGCCGCTGGACACGGCGGCCCTGGCCGCGGCGGTGACGGACGTCGTCACCCGGCACGAGAGTCTGCGCACCCTGATCGCCGAGAACGCCGACGGCACCCCGGAGCAGCGGATCGTGCCCGCGCAGGAGGCCCCCCTCCAGTTCCGGGTGGCCGACGTGGCCGCGGACGCGGTGGAGGCGGCGGCCGCCGAGGCCGCGTGCGAAGGCTTCGACCTCGACACGGAACTCCCGCTGCGGACGACCGTGCTGCGGATCTCCCCGCAGGAGCACGTGGTGGTCTTCGTGATCCACCACATCGCCGCGGACGGGGCGTCGATGGCGCCCTTCATGCGGGACCTGCTGTCGGCGTACTCCGCCCGCCGGCAGGGCGGTGCGCCGCAGTGGACTCCTCTTCCGATCCAGTACAAGGACTACACGCTGTGGCAGCGCGAGGTCCTCGGTGACGAGGAGGACCCGGACAGCGTCGCCGCGGCGCAGCTGGACTACTGGCGCACCGAACTGGCCGGGGTCCCGCAGCCGGTCCAGCTCCCGCTGGACCGGCCGCGGCCGACGGCGGCCGACCACCGCGGCGGCCACGTCGACTTCGAGCTGGAACCGGAGCTCCTCGCCGGAGTCGCGAAGCTCGCCGGGGCGCACGGCGCCACCGCGCCCATGGTCGCCCAGACCGTGCTCGCGGTGCTCCTGCACCACCTCGGCGCCGGCAACGACCTGACCATCGGCAGCCCGATCGAGGGGCGCGCCGACGAACAGCTCGACGACCTGATCGGCTTCTTCGCCAACACCTGGGTGCTGCGCGTCGACCTGTCACACAACCCCTCGTTCGGCGACCTGCTGGACCAGGTCCGCGACCGGGCCCTCGCCGCGTACGACAACCAGGACGTGCCGTTCGAGCGCCTGGTCGAGCTGCTGAGCCCGGACCGCACCACCGCCTACCAGCCGCTGTTCCAGGTCATGCTGGCCTGGCAGTTCGAGTGGTCGCAGATCGAGATGCCGGGACTGCGCATCACCCCCGTCCCGGCGGGCACCGGCACCGCCAAGTTCGAACTGTTCTTCAACATCGTCCCGGCCCCGGCCGGGGGCGCCTACGGGCGCCTGGAGTACGCGACCGAGCTGTTCGACCACGCCACGGCCCAGAGCCTCGTCGACCGCTACGTGCGCGTGCTGCGCCAGGTGGTCGCCGACCCGGGGACGCGGCTCGGCGGGGTCGACGTGCTCACCGACGCCGAACGCAACTGGCTGACCAAGCTGAACGAGACGACGGCAGCGGTGCGCGGCACCACGGTGCCCGAGCTCGTCGCCGCCCAGGCGGCGCAGACGCCGGACGCGACCGCGGTGGTGTCCGCAGCGACCACGCTGTCGTACCGGGACCTCGACGCCCGCGCCAACCGGCTGGCCGCGGTCCTGCGGGACCGCGGGGTCGGGCCGGACGTCCTGGTCGCCGTGGCACTGCCGCGGACCGCGGAACTCGTGGTCGCGCTCCTCGCCGTGCTCAAGGCCGGCGGCGCCTACCTGCCGATCGACCCCAACTACCCGGCCGCGCGGATCGACCTGCTGCTCGACACGGCCGACCCCGCCCTGGTGCTGACCGACTACCAGACGGCGCCGGCCGTGGCCAAGTGCCGCCAGCCGGTGCTCCACCTCAACGACCTGAGCCTCGAGGGCCGGGCCGTGGAGGCCCCGGACGTCCGGATCGGGCCGGACAACCTGGCCTACGTGATGTTCACGTCCGGGTCGACCGGCACGCCCAAGGGCGTCGCCATCACCCACGGCAGCGTGGTCAACGGTGTGCAGGACCTGCGCCGGACCGTGCAGGTCGAGGCGGGCTCCCGGATGCTCGCCGCGACCTCGGTGAACTTCGACGTCTCCGTGTTCGAGATCTTCACCGCGCTGACCGCCGGTGCGAGCGTCGAGGTCGTCCGCGACGTACTCGAACTCGGCGAGCGCGGCAGCTGGTCGGGCACCACCATCAGCGCCGTGCCCGCGGTGTTCTCCGCGCTGCTCGACCAGATCACCGACGCCCCCGGCAGCCTCGAACTCGACGTGAAAACCGTCGTCTTCGCCGGCGAGGCCCTCTCGGCCGACCTGGTCCGCAAGGTGCGCCGCGCCCTGCCCGACGTCCGAGTCGTCAACGCCTACGGCCAGACGGAAAGCTTCTACGCCGCCACGCACACGCTCCCGCAGGAGTCGGACGAGACCGGTGCGGTACCGGTCGGTGTGCCCCTGGCCAACATGCACACCTATGTGCTCGGGCCGGAGCTCACCCCGGTCGCGCCCGGTGTGATCGGCGAACTGTACGTCGGCGGTCTGATCGCCCGCGGCTACCACGGCAACGGCGCCATCACCGCGGAGCGGTTCGTCGCGTCCCCCTTCGGTCCCGCCGGCGCGCGCATGTACCGCACCGGTGACCTGGCCCAGTGGGACGAGAACGGCAGGCTGAAGTACGCGGGCCGCGCCGACAACCAGGTGAAGGTCAACGGCATCCGTGTCGAGCCGACCGAGATCGAGGCGGCCCTCGGCCGGCACCCCGCGGTCGGCCAGGCCGTGGTCACCGTCCGCGAGGACCACACCGGCACCGCGCGGCTGGTCGGCTATGTGGCTCCGGCGGGCGCCGCCGACGGCGAAGCCGCCCCGGACGCCGCTCTCTCCTCCGCGGACCTGCAGCGGTTCGTGGCCAAGAGGCTGCCGGACTACATGGTGCCCGCGCTGATCATGGTGCTGGACCGGCTGCCCCTGAACGCGAACGGAAAGCTGGACCGGGCCGCCCTGCCCGAGCCGGAGTTCGCCCGCACCGAGTACCGGGCCCCGCGGAGCGAGGCCGAGCGGGTCCTGGCCGAGGTGTACGCGGACGTGCTCGGCACCGAGCAGGTCGGCATCGACGACGACTTCTTCACCAGCGGCGGCGACAGCATCCGCTCGATCCAGGTCGTGGCGCGCGCCAAGACGCGCGGCGTCGTGGTCAGCACCCGGGAGATCTTCGAGCAGCGCACGGTCGCCCGCCTCGCGGAACTGGTCGAGGGCCGGAAGGAAGAGGAGCGGGTCGTCCTGGCCGAGCTGCCGGGCGGCGGCGTGGGCTGGGCCCCGCTGCCCCCGACGGGCGCGCACGTGCTGGGCCTCGGCGGCGGAACCGGCCGGTTCTGCATGTCCGCGCTGCTCACCCTGCCCGAGGACATCGACCGTACGGGTCTCCTCGCCACGCTCCAGGCCGTGCTGGACCGGCACGACGTGCTGCGCTCCCGCCTCGACCGGGCGGAGCCGGGCCTGCGCATGGAGCCCGTCGGCAGCGTGGACGCCGGCGCGCTGGTGCACGAGGTCCGCTACGCCGGCACCGACGTGCAGGCCGAGCTGGACGCGGCCGCGGACCGGCTCGACCCGGACGCGGGCGTCATGGCCCAGTTCGTGTGGCTCACCTCCGCCGACGAGGCGGACCGCCTGCTGATCGTGCTGCACCACCTGGTCGTCGACGGCGTGTCCTGGCGCATCCTGGTGCCGGACCTGGCCGCCGCGTGGAAGCGGGTCCGCGAGGGCCTCGCCCCGGAAGCGGCCCCGGAGAGCACCTCGCTGCGCCGGTGGATGCACGCCCTGGCCGACGAGGCGGCCACCCCGGAGCGGGTGGCGGAACTGCCCGTGTGGCAGGAGATGCTCAGCGGCGACGAGCCCGTGCTCGGCGCCCGGGACGTGGACCCGGCGCGCGATGTCACGGCCACCGTGGACACGGTACGCATCCAGGTGCCGGCCGACGTCACCGCGACCCTGCTCGACACGGTGCCCGCGGTGTTCCGCGGCGGCGTCGACGACGGGCTGCTGACCGGCCTGGCGCTGGCGCTCGCGCAGTGGCGCCGGACGCGCGGCGTGTCCGGGGCCTCGACGCTGGTCCGGCTCGAAGGCCACGGCCGCGAGGACCACCTCGTGCCCGGCGCCGACCTGTCCGGCACGATCGGCTGGTTCACCGCGATGTACCCGGTGAAGCTGGACCTGGCGGGCATCGACGTCGCGGACGCGTTCGCCGGCGGCCCCGCCGCCGGCCGGGCGGTCAAGGCCGTCAAGGAACAGCTGCGCGCCGTGCCGGACAACGGCGTGGGCTACGGCCTGCTGCGCCACCTCAACACGGAGACCGCCGCCGCGCTCGCGGGCCGGCGGGAGCCGCGGATCGGCTTCAACTACCTCGGCCGGGCATCCAGCGCGGACATCCCCGAGGAGCTGCGGGGCCTCGGCTGGGCGCCGGACACCACGCACCGGGACCTGATCGCCGCGCCCGACGCGGACATGCCGGTGCTGTCGGCGCTGGAGATCAACGCCGTGGCCGCAGGCGACGAGCTGACCGCCTACTTCGGCTTCCCGACCGGCGTGCTCACCCGCGACGAGGTCACCGAGCTGGCCGGCCTGTGGGTCGAGGCGCTGACCGCCCTGGCGCGGCACGCCGCGACCCCCGAGGCCGGCGGCCTGACCCCGAGCGACGCGCCCCTGGTCGAGGTGGGCCAGCAGGAGATCGACACCTGGGAGGCGCAGTTCGGCAAGCTGTGCCGGATCTGGCCGACGACCCCGGTGCAGTCCGGGATGCTCTTCCACACGATGCTGGCCGGCGCCGAGTTCGACGCCTACCACATGCAGCTGGTGTTCCACCTGTCCGGCGACGTCGACCCGGAGCGGATGCACCGGGCCGCGCAGGCCCTGCTGGCGCGACACCCCAGCCTCCGCGCGGCGTTCGTCAACCGGGCGGACGGCGACGTGGTGCAGGTCGTGCCGGAGACGGTGTCGCTGCCGTGGCAGCACCTCGACCTGACCGCCCTCGACGAGGCCGAGCGGACCGAGCAGTTCGAGGCGTTCCTCGCCGAGGACCGCGGCGCCCACTTCGACGTGGCCACCCCGCCGCTCATCCGCGTGGCGCTCGCCGTCCTCGAGCACGGCCGCGCCGAGCTCGTGATGACCGCCCACCACGTGCTCATCGACGGCTGGTCCATGCCCCTGCTCATGCAGGACCTGCTGCTGCTCTACGCGTCCCACGGCGACCCGTCCGGGCTGCCCGCGACCCGGGACTTCGGCGAGTTCCTGTCCTGGCGCGCCCGCCAGGACCAGGAGGAGACCGCCCGGGTGTGGGCGGCCGAGCTGGAAGGCGTCGAGGAGCCGACCCTGCTCGCCCCCGGGTCCGAAGGCAAGGGCGAGGGTGTCGGCCAGGTCGACATCACGCTCCCCGAGGACGAGGCCCGCGCCCTGGGCCGGCGCGCCACCGAGCTGGGCGTCACCGTCAACACCCTGGTCCAGGGTGCCTGGGCGCTGCTGCTCGGCCAGCTCACCGGCCGCCAGGACGTGGTGCTCGGCGCCACCGTCTCCGGGCGCCCGCCCGAGGTGACGGACGTCGACTCGATCGTCGGGATGTTCATCAACACCCTTCCCGTACGCGTCGAGTACGGGCCCGGCGACACCCTCGCCGAGGTCCTCACCCGGCTGCAGGGCCGGCAGGCCCGTCTCCTGGACCACCACTACCACGGGCTCACGGAGATCCAGCAGTCCGTCGGCCTGAAGTCCCTCTTCGACACGCTGGTCGTCTTCGAGTCGTACCCGGTCGACGAGGAGGCCATCGGCGCCGCCTCCGACGCCGCGGACGGGATCGCCTTCACGGGCCTGCGCGCGGCCACGGGCACCAACTACCCGCTCACCCTGATGGCGGCGGTCGACCCGCACCTCCACTTCATCCTCCAGTACACGCAGGGCGTCTTCGAGCAGGACGCCGTGGAGGTGCTCGCGGCCCGCCTCGTGCGGATCCTGCGTCAGCTGGCGGCCCGCCCCGACCTGAAGGTCGCGGAGGTCGACATCCTGGATCCGGCCGAACGCGACCGGCTGCTCACCGGGTTCAACGACACGGCCGTCCCCACTCCGGACGTCACGGTCGGCGAGCTCGTCGAGGCACAGGCGGCGCGGACCCCGGACGAGGTCGCCGTGGTCGCCGAGGGCGAGTCGCTCACGTACCGCGAGCTGGACGCCCGGGCCAACCGCCTGGCGCGCGAACTGGCCGGACGCGGGGTGGGCCCGGAGTCGGTGGTCGCGGTGTCGCTGCCGCGGTCGGCCGACCTGGTGGTCGCGCTGCTCGCGGTCCTGAAGGCGGGCGGCGCGTACCTGCCGGTCGACCCCAAGTACCCCAGCCACCGCCTCGAGGCCATCCTCGGGGAGGCCCGGCCGCGCCTGGTCCTGACGGACTCCACGACGGTCGGGGTGCTGCCGGAGCACGACGCCCCGGACGTGTTCCTCGACAGGCTCGACCTGTCCGCAGACGGCACCGGCCTCGGTCTGCCGCTCCACGCGGACCAGCTGGCGTACGTCATGTACACCTCCGGCTCCACGGGCAAGCCCAAGGGCGTCGCCATCACCCACGCGGGCGTGGTCAACGGTGTGCTGCGGCTGGCCTCCCGCGTGGGCATGGAGCCGGGCAAGCGGCTCCTCGCGGGCACCTCGGTCAACTTCGACGTCTCGGCGTTCGAGATCTTCACGACCCTCGCCTGCGGCGGCGTCGTCGAAGTGGTCCGCGACGTCCTGGTCCTGGGCGAGCGGGAGGGCTGGAGCGGCAGCGTCATCTCCACCGTGCCGTCCGCCTTCGCCGAACTCGTCGACGAGATCTCCGGCCGCACCAGCGTGGAGACGGTCGTCTTCGCCGGCGAGGCCCTGCCCTCCTCGCTCGTCGAGAAGACGCGGAAGGCCTTCCCCGGCGTACGGGTCGTCAACGCCTACGGGCAGAGCGAGTCGTTCTACGCCACCACCTTCACCGTCGACGGCGACATGCAGGCAGGGACGGGCAGCACTCCCGTCGGCACCCCGCTCGGCAACATGCGGGCCTACGTCCTCGGCCCCGGCCTGACCCCGCTGCCGCCCGGCGCGGTCGGCGAGCTGTACGTCGGCGGCAGCGTGGGCCGCGGTTACCACGGCCGTCCCGACCTGACCGCCGAGCGCTTCGTCGCCGACCCGTTCGGCCCGTCCGGCGCGCGCATGTACCGCACCGGCGACCTGGCCCGCTGGAACGCCGACGGCGCCCTGGAGTACGCGGGCCGCGGAGACGCGCAGGTCAAGGTGCGCGGCTTCCGCGTCGAGCCCGGCGAGGTCGAGGCCGCGGTCACGGCGCACCCCGGGGTCGCGCAGGCCGTCGTCATCGCCTGCGAGGGGCGCGCCGGCAGCTCAAGCAAGCAGCTGGTCGCGTACGTCGTGCCAGTCGTCACCGGCGAGGACACGAAGGCCGGCGAAGGCTCCGGCCCGTCGAGGAAGGAGCTGCACGGCTTCGTCTCGGAGCGGCTGCCGGACTTCATGGTGCCGGCCGCCTTCATGTTCCTCGACCGGCTGCCGCTCGCCCCGAACGGAAAGCTGGACCGCGCCGCGCTGCCGGAGCCGGAGTACAACGGCGCCTCCTACAGGGCGCCTCGAACCCCGCGCGAGGAGACTCTGGCCAAGCTGTTCGCCGAGGTGCTTGGCGTGGAGCGGATCGGCATCGACGACGGCTTCTTCGAGCTCGGCGGGCACTCGCTGCTCGCCACTCGCCTGATCAGCCGGGCACGCGCCGAGATGGGGATCGAGATACCGATCCGGAAGATCTTCGACCTGCCGACGGTGGCCGCGCTCGCCGCCTGGTCGCAGGAGTCGGCCGCTCCCCGTCGCCCCAGCCTGCGCCAGATGATCGCCAAGTAAGGATGTGAAGTAATGATTCCGCTGTCATTCGCACAACGTCGTATGTGGCTGCTGCACCAGCTGGAGCGGGGGGCGGCGACCTACAACATCTCGGCGGCGTTCCGGCTGACCGGATCCCTCGACCAGGACGCCCTCGTCGCGGCGATCCGCGACGTGGTCGACCGGCACGAGATCCTGCGCACCACGTACGCGACGGACGACGACGGCGAACCCTACTCGCGGATCCTGACGCCGGCGGAGGCGTCGCCGCAGGTGCAGATGGCCGAGGTGGCGTCCGAGGACATGTCCCGCGCCATCGGCGAGGCCGTCTCGCACGGGTTCGACCTGGAGGGCGAACTCCCCTTCCGGGCGCACCTGCTGCGCTGCTCCCCCCAGGAGCACGTCCTGGTCATGGTCGTCCACCACATCGCCTCGGACGGCAGCTCGAGCGCGCCGATGATGCGGGACCTGATCGCCGCCTACGCCGCCCGCCAGGACGGCCAGGCGCCGCAGTGGGAGCCGCTGCCCGTGCAGTACAAGGAGTACGCGCAGTGGCAGCGCGAGGTGCTCGGCGAGGTGTCCGACCCCGAAAGCCTCGCCGCGCAGCAGGTCGAGTACTGGCGCAAGCAGCTCGACGGTGTGCCGCAGCCGCTGAGCCTGCCGACGGACCGCCCGCGGCCCGCGGAGGCGAACTCGCACGGCGAGACGATCGCCCTCTCCGTGCCGGCGGAGGTGGCGGCCGGCCTGCAGAAGCTGGCCGACGAGCGCGGCGCGTCCATGTCGATGGTCCTGCAGGGCGCGCTGGCGGTACTGCTGCGCAAGCTCGGCGGCGGTGACGACCTGACGATCGGCTCCCCGATCGCCGGCCGGACCGACGAGGCGCTGGCCGATCTGATCGGCTTCTTCGTCAACACCCAGGTGCTGCGGGCCGACCTCTCCGGCAACCCGGCGTTCACCGAGCTGCTCGCCCAGGTGCGCGACAAGGCGCTGACCGCCTACGAGTACCAGGACGTCCCGTTCGACCTGCTCGTCGAGGCCATCAACCCCGAGCGCTCCGCCTCCTACCAGCCGCTGTTCCAGGTGATGTTCGCCTGGCAGAGCTACCAGAAGCCCGACCTCGGGATCCCCGGGCTCGACGTGAAGTTCGAGCAGGCCATCCCGTCGACCGCCATGGTCGACCTGTTCTTCAGCCTGACCGCGGACGAGTCGGGCGCGCTCCAGGGCGACCTCCAGTACGCGACCCAGCTGTTCGACCGCGAGTCGGCCGAGGTCATCGCCGCCCGGCTCGTCCGGGTGCTGGAGCAGCTGGCCGCCGATCCGAGCGTGCGCATCGGGGACGTCGACGTCCTGAGCGGGGCGGAGCGCGAGCGGCTGGTGCGGGACGTGAACCCCGCCGGCAACGTCATTCCCGACGTCACGCTGGTCGAGCTGTTCGAGCGCCAGGCCGCGCAGCGGGCGGACGTGGTCGCGGTGTCCCACGAGGGTGACGCGCTCACGTACGGCGAGGTCAACGCCCGGGCCAACCGGCTCGCGCGGCACCTCGTGGCCCAGGGTGTCGGCCCCGAGTCCCTGGTCGGGGTCTGCCTGGAGCGCTCGGCCGAGCTGGTCGTCGCGCTGCTCGCGGTGCTCAAGGCGGGCGGCGCCTATCTGCCGATCGACCCCGACTCCCCGGCCGACCGCATCGCGTACATGGTCCAGGACGCCCAGCCGGTCCTGCTGGTCACCACCAGCTCGAACGCCGCCGCGCAGGGGCTGGACCAGGACCTCCCGCTGATCCACCTGGACCGGGCCGGTGCCTTCGCCGAGGAGTCGGCCGCCGACCTGACCGACGCCGAGCGCCGCACGGCCCTGCGCCCCGAGCACCCGGCGTACGTGATCTACACCTCCGGGTCGACCGGCCGCCCCAAGGGCGTGCTGATCCCGCACAGCAACGTGGTCGGGCTCTTCAGCGCCGCCGAGGACTTCGCCTTCGGCGCGGACGACGTGTGGACCCTCTTCCACTCCTACGCCTTCGACTTCTCGGTGTGGGAGCTGTGGGGGCCGCTGCTGCACGGCGGACGCCTGGTCGTGGTCCCCTACGACGTCTCCCGCTCCCCGGGGGACTTCCTCCGGCTGCTCGCCCGCGAGCGGGTCACCGTCCTCAACCAGACGCCCTCGGCCTTCTACCAGCTGGTGCAGGCCGACGCTGATGCCCCCGGCCAGGACCTGGCACTGCGGTACGTGGTGTTCGGCGGCGAGGCCCTCGACCTGAACCGCCTTGCGGACTGGTACCAGCGCCACGCCGACGACGCGCCGGTGCTGGTGAACATGTACGGCATCACCGAGACGACCGTGCACGTCACCCGCATCGACCTGGACGAGAACTCCGCCGCCCGCTTCCGCGCCAGCGTGATCGGCCCGGCCATCCCGGGCCTGCGCGCCTACGTCCTGGACTCGAACCTCCTGCCGGCGCCCACCGGCGTGACCGGCGAGCTGTACGTGGCCGGCTACGGCCTGGCCCGCGGGTACCACGGCCGGCCGGACCTGACCGCGGGACGGTTCGTCGCGTGCCCCTTCGGCGTGCCGGGCGAGCGGATGTACCGCTCCGGCGACCTGGTCCGCTGGAGCCGCAACGGCCAGCTGGAGTACGTCGGGCGGGCGGACACCCAGGTGAAGATCCGTGGTTTCCGGATCGAGCTGGGCGAGATCGAGAACGTGCTGGCCGGGCATCCGGATGTGGCGCAGGCGGTGATCGTGGTGCGCGAGAACCACGAGGACGACAAGCGCATCGTGGGCTACGTCGTGCCCGAGTCCGAAGACGAGCCGGCCGGTGCGCTCATCGCCGAGCTGTCCGAGTACATGCGCGAGCGCCTCCCGGACTACATGGTGCCCTCCGTGGTGATTCCGCTTTCGGAGATCCCGCTGACCTCGAACGGCAAGCTCGACCGGCGGGCACTGCCCTCGGAGGACACGAACACCGTGTCCAGCCGGGAGCCGCGCAACGCCTTCGAGCAGAAGCTGTGCGCCCTCTACAGCGAGCTGCTCGGCCTGGAGAAGGTCGGCATCGACGACGGCTTCTTCGCGCTCGGCGGGCACTCGCTGCTGGCGACCCGGCTCAGCGTCCGCATCCGCAACGAGTTCGACATCGACATTCCCATCAGGACGGTCATCAAGTACCCGACGGTGGCCGAGCTGGCCGCGCTGATGCTCGCCGGCGGTGTCCCCGCGGACGACGCCGACTCGTTCGCGGTCGTGCTGCCCCTCAACAGCGACCCCGGCACGGGCAAGGCGCCGGTGTGGTTCTTCCACGGCGGCGGCGGGCTGGGCTGGGCGTACTACAGCTTCGTCACGCACCTGCAGGACCGGCCGGCCTACGCCCTGCAGTCCCGCGGCTCCGACGGCGCCGACACGCTGGCGGGCTCCGTGCAGGAGATGATCGACGACTACGTCGCCGAGATGCTGAAGATCCAGTCGGAAGGTCCCTTCAACCTCATCGGCTGGTCCTACGGCGGCACCATCGTGCAGGCCGTCGCGGACGCGCTGGACCGGCTCGGGCACGAGGTCGCCTTCGTGGCGATCCTGGACGCCCAGCCGGGCGGGCACGGGTTCACGGAGGTACACGCCGGCAAGGAGTCGTCGGACTACCGGGTGGAGCTCGAGGACGACTTCAGCCAGTACATCCGCATGGGCAACCGGCAGGGCTTCCTCGACACCATGGCGAGGGTCATGGCCAACAACACGAAGCGCATGATGGATTTCGAATCCCCGGTCTACCGCGGCGACGTGCTGTATTTCCACGCGGCGCTCGAGGACAAGTCGTACGCGCACCTGTGGCGCCAGTACGTCGGCGGTTCCTTCGAGGTGCACGAGGTGCACGCCACGCACCACGAAATGCACATGCCCGCACCCGTGGCCGAATTCTTCGAGGTCGTCGGCAGCAAGCTGGCGTAGCGAGCGGACATCCGTGTCCCGGAACTGTTTCAACAAACGATCGAATGGATGATTGGGGTTGGTCGGGGTGACAGAGCCCGGCATGTCCGCGGAACACGGGGACCAGGCAACGCTGCTGTGCGTGCCGTTCGCAGGAGCAGGTCCTTCGTTCTTCCACCCGTGGCGGGAGCTGTCCGCCGACCGGTGGCGCATCACCTCGGTCGAGCTGCCCGGCCGGGAGCGGAAGATCCTGGAGGAGCCGTACCGGAACGTCACCGAGGCGGCCAAGGGATCGATCGACGACATCATCGCCGACCTCGGCGAAGGCGCCCGGGTCGTGCTGTTCGGGCACAGCCTGGGCGCGGTGCTCGCGTACGAGCTGGTGCACCTGCTGACCGCGCGCGGGGTGCAGGTCGAGCGGCTGGTCGTCAGCGGTTCGCCGGGTCCGTGGACCCAGCGCGAGCGGCGGGCCACCGGGCTCCAGGACGATGAGTTCCTCGCCAGGGTCGAGGAGTTCGCGGGCTTCCGGCACGAGGCCCTCGACCACCCGGAAATGCGGGAACTGATCCTGCCCGTGCTGCAGGCCGACTGCGAGATGCACGAGAACTACGTCCCGAGCACCGACGAAATCGTGTCGGTCCCGATCTGCTCGCTGCGGGGCGACTCCGACGGACTCGTCACCGCGGAAGAGGCCCGGCAGTGGCAGGCGGCGACCACGGCCGAATTCAGCTATGTGGAGTTTCCGGGCGATCACATGTATCTGGTCGATCTCGGCCGTGAGGTGCTGGACGTGATCGAGGCGGAGTCCGCCCGCGGTCGTTAGGGCGGGCGGTTTGCGAGTGAAATGAGCGGTCCTCTGGCCCGGGCGACCTTGTCGAACGCCGTGTCAGGGAGGTGACAGGTGCGTGACAGGCCCGGAGAGGAAAGTGGAGGAATGAGAAGTTCAGCGATTGCAGTTTCAGGGCTGCGCAAGGCATATGGCGACAAGGTCGTCCTCGACGGCATCGATTTCGATGTCGCCGCAGGATCGATCTTCTCCCTGCTCGGCCCGAACGGGGCCGGCAAGACGACGACGGTCAACGTCCTCACGACGCTGATGAAGGCCGACGCCGGCACGGTGCGGGTCGCCGGGCACGACGTGGCGACCGCGACCAAGCAGGCACGCGCGGCCATCGGCGTGACCGGCCAGTTCGCCGCGGTGGACGATCTGCTGTCGGGCCGCGAGAACCTGCAGCTGATGACGGACCTGAAGCGGGTGCGGGGCGGCGACAAGGTGGTCACGCAGCTGCTGGAGCGCTTCGACCTGGTGGAGTCGGCGGACAAGATGTCGTCGACCTACTCCGGCGGTATGCGCCGCAAGCTCGACCTGGCGATGACCCTGGTCGGCAACCCGGAGATCATCTTCCTCGACGAGCCGACGACGGGTCTCGACCCGCGCAGCCGGCGCACGATGTGGGGGATCGTCCGCGAGCTCGTCGCCGAGGGCACCACCATCTTCCTCACCACCCAGTACCTCGAGGAAGCCGACCAGCTCGCCGACCAGATCGCGGTGCTCAACGGGGGCCGCCTGGTCGCCCAGGGCACCCCCGAGGAGCTCAAGCGCCAGATCCCCGGCACCCACATCCGGTTCCGGTTCTCCGACCTCTACGAACTCGACGCGGCGGCGCGCCTCCTGACCGGGTCCACCCGGGACGACGAGGAGCTGACCCTGCGGGTGGCCAGCGACGGTGAGACGAGGTCGCTGCGGATCCTGCTGGACCGGCTGGACGCGCACTCGCTCGACGCCCAGGAGTTCTCGGTGCAGCGACCGGACCTCGACGACGTCTTCCTCGCCCTGACCGACCCCACGCACGCCGAGCACCTGAGCAAGGAGGCGATCGCGCAGTGAGCACTGCCTCGACGCCGTTGGCCGATTCGTCGATCATGTTGCGCCGCAACATCAAGCACAACGTGCGCAACCCCATCACGATGTTCAACGCGGTCCTGTTCCCCATCGTGATCATGCTGATGTTCGTCAAGGTGTTCGGCGGCGCGTTCAGCGTCGGCGACGACTACATCGACTACGCGACGCCGGGTCTGCTCGTGATGGCCATCAGCTACGGGCTGGGAGCCACCGCGACGGCCGTGAACTCCGACATGACCAAGGGCATCATCAACCGGTTCAAGGTCATGGACGTCTCCCGCGGCGCCATGCTGACCGGGCACGTCGTCATCACTGCCGTGCGCGCCCTGGTGGGCTGCGCGGCCATCGTCGGCGTGGCCTTCCTGATGGGCTTCGACCCCAAGGCGAGCGCCGTCGACTGGCTCGGTGTGGTCGGCATCATCGTGCTGCTCAGCATCGCGGCCGGCTGGCTCACGGTCGCCATGGGGCTGGCCGCCAAGACCGCGGAGTCGGCGGGCCTGGGCGCCGTGCCGCTCATCATGCTGCCGTTCCTCAGCAGCGCGTTCGTGCCGGCGGAAACGATGGGCGTCGGCATCCGGCAGTTCGCCGAGTACCAGCCCTTCACCCCGATCATCGAGACGCTGCGCGGCCTCCTCGCGGGCAACCCCTCCAGCGGCGACGCCATCGCGGCCGTCGCCTGGTGCGTCGGGATCGCCGTCCTCGGCTACGTGTGGGCGGTCTCCACGTTCAAGAAGAGAGCGTGACCCGGACCAGTTCGTACGGACTGGTCAGAGTCCTCTTCCGAGCCGCCTCGGCTGACCGCGCGTCGCCGGGGCGGCTCCATGTTTGGCACCATGCGGGCATTCTCCGCTCCCCACCCGACTGATCGGCTGCGCCATCGCCGAGCCGGGGAGCTCGAAACCCGCACGTTCTTCGACCTGCCACAGGTGGCTGCGTGGGCGGAGGAATCGGCTGCTCCGCGTCCCCTGGGCCTGAGCCAGACGATCCTCAAGGAGTGAAGCAATGATTCCGCTGTCATTCTCGCAACGCCGCTACTGGTACATGCACCAACTGGAGGGCGGCGAGACCTGGAACATGCCCTCGGCGCTGCGGCTGACCGGCCCCCTGGACCAGGGCGCCCTCGCCGCGGCGATCGGCGACGTGGTCGACCGGCACGAGATCCTGCGCACCGTGTACGTCACCGACGACGGGGGCGAGCCCCACCAGAGGATCCTGCCGGTGGCCGAGGCGTCGGAGCAGACGGGGCTCCCGGTGGTCGAGGTGGCGCCCGAAGACGTGCCCGGCGCGATCGACGGGGCCGTCGCCCACGGGTTCGACCTGGCGACCGAGATCCCGTTCCGGGCGACCCTGTTGCGCTGCTCGCCCGAGGAACACGTCCTGGTCCTGGTCGTCCACCACATCGCGACGGACGGCAGCTCGGGCGCCCCGCTGGCACGGGACCTGGCCGCCGCCTACGCCGCCCGCCGGGACGGCGGGGCGCCGCAGTGGGAGCCGCTGCCCGTGCAGTACCAGCACTACACGATGTGGCAGCGCGAGGTGCTCGGCGACCTGGCCGACCCGGACAGCATCGGCGCGGCGCAGATCGAGTACTGGCGCGAGGAACTGGACGGGGTGCCGCAGCCGCTGGACCTCCCGCTGGACCGCCCGCGCTCCGTCGAGGCGACGACGCACGGCGACACGGTCGCCTTCGGCGTGGAGCCGCAGACCGCGGCCGGGCTGGAGAAGCTGGCCGCCGAGCGCGGAACGACCATGTCGATGGTCATGTACAGCGCGCTGGCGGTGCTGCTGAGCAAGCTCGGCGGCGGCAACGACATACCACTCGGCACCCCGATCGCCGGGCGGACCGACGAAGCGCTGGCCGACCTGGTCGGGTGCTTCGTCAACAACCTGGTCCTGCGCGTGGACCTCTCCGGGAACCCGTCGTTCGCCGACGTGCTCGGCCAGGTACGGAACAAGGCGCTGGCGGCCTACGAGCACCAGGACGTGCCGTTCGACGTGCTGGTCGAGGCGATCAACCCGGACCGCTCCACGGCCTACCGGCCGCTGTTCCAGGTCATGTGCGGCTGGCAGAACTTCGAGAAGCCGGTCCTCGAGTTCCCCGGGCTCGAGGTGGAGTTCGTCCAGGCCCTCACCTCGAAGGCCATGGTCGACCTGTTCTTCAGCATGGCCCTGGACGGGTCGGGGGCGCTGCGGGGCGACATCCAGTACGTCACCCAGCTGTTCGACCGGGACACCGTCGAGGCCATGGCCGCCCGGTTCGCGCGTGTGCTGGAGCAGCTGGCCGCCGATCCGGGGGTGTGCGTCGGGGACGTCGACGTGCTGATCGCGGGGGAGCGGGAGCAGCTGCTGGGGGCGGTCAACGACACCGTCGAGCCGATCCCGGAGCAGGGCCTGATGGACGCCCTGCGAAGACAGTGCGCGGACAGACCCGAGGCACTCGCCGTCATCGGCGAGGACGAGTCGCTCACTTACCGGGAGCTGGACACGCGGTCCAACAGGCTGGCGCACTGGCTGGCCGACCGCGGTGTACGGGCCGAATCGCTGGTCGCCGTCTGTCTGCCCCGGACCGTGAACCTGATGGTGGCGCTGCTGGCGGTGCTCAAGGCCGGCGGAGCCTACGTTCCCCTCGACCCGGACCACCCGCGCTCCCGGATCGACTTCATCCTCGAGCAGGTCGACCCGGTCCTCGTGCTCGACGCCGAGACGCTGGCCGGCGCGGACTGTTCGCCGTATCCGGACGAGGCACCCGAGGTGCTCGTCCGCCCCGGGAACACCCAGTACGTGATCTACACCTCCGGGTCGACGGGCATTCCGAAGGGGGTCGCGGTACCGCGCGGCGCGCTCGCGAACTTCATCGCCTCGACGCAGCGCCGGTTCCCGCTGTCGCCCGCCGACCGGATGCTCTTCAGCACGACGGTCTCGTTCGACATGGCGAACACCGAGCTGTACCTCCCATTCGTTGCGGGCGCGACCATGGTCATGGCGACGAAGGACACCGTCACCGATCCGTCGGCCGTACTGGCGCTGATCCGCCGCCACGGGGTCACCGTCGTACAGGCCACGCCCGCGTTCTGGCAGATGCTGCTCACGCACGAGCCCGACGCCGCGCGGGGCCTGCGGATCATCACCGGCGCGGAGGCCGTGCCGGCCCGGCTGGCCGAGACGCTCGCGGAGCAGGCCGCCGAAGTGGGCAACTGGTACGGCCCGACCGAGACGACGACGTGGTCGACCATGGCGCCCGTGAAGGCGGGTGCGGGTGCGCCGCCGATCGGGACGCCGATCGGGAACACCCAGGTGTACGTGCTCGACGCGCGGATGCGACCGGTTCCGCGCGGGGTGCAGGGCGATCTGTACATCGCCGGTGACGGGGTGGCCCGCGGGTACCAGGGCCGGCCGGAGCTGACCGCGGAGCGGTTCGTGGCGTGTCCGTTCGGCCCTGCCGGTGCGCGGATGTACCGCACCGGGGACCTGGTGCGGTGGGACGGGGAAGGCCGGCTGCAGTACATCGCCCGGACCGACCACCAGGTGAAGGTCCGGGGCTTCCGGATCGAGCTGGGCGAGATCGAGAACGCGCTGGCCGGGCATCCCGGAGTGGCGCAGGCGGTGGTCGTCGTACGCGAGGACCGCGAGGGCGACAAGCGCATCGTGGGATACGTGGTGCCGACGGCCGGTACCGGCGTCCGGGCCGACGAGTCGGCCGGTCCGCTGCTCGCCGAGCTGACCGCGCACCTGCGCGGGCGGCTGCCGGACTACATGGTGCCTTCCGCGGTGATCCCGCTGCCGGAGATTCCGCTCACCCCGAACGGAAAGCTCGACCGGCGCGCGCTGCCCGCGGAGCACGCGCCCCCCGTGGCCGGCCAGGAGCCGCGCGACGCCCACGAAGAGAAGCTGTGCGCCCTCTTCGCCGAGCTGCTCGGCCGGGAGAAGGTCGGCATCCACGACAACTTCTTCACGCACGGCGGGCACTCGCTGCTGGCCACCCGGCTCAGCGTCCGCATCCGCAAGGAGTTCGACGTCGAGATCCCCATCAGGACGATCATCAAGTTCCCCACGGTGGCCGAGCTGGCCTCGCTGGTGCTCATCGGCACCCCCATGGACAACGACGACCCGTTCGCGGTCGTGCTGCCGCTGAACGGCGATCCCGGCACGGGCAAGGAGCCCATGTGGTTCTTCCACGGGGGAGGAGGGCTGGGCTGGGCGTACTTCAGCTTCGTGACGCACGTGCAGGACCGGAAGGCGTACGCCCTGCAGTCCCGCGGATCCGACGGCGTGGACTCGCTGGTGGGATCCGTGGCGGAGATGGTCGACGACTACGTCGCCGAGATGCTGAAGATCCAGCCGGAGGGGCCCTTCCACCTGGTCGGCTGGTCCTACGGCGGCACCGTCGTGCAGGCCGTCGCGCATGCGCTGGACCGGCTAGGGCACGAGATCGCGCTCGTGGCCATCCTGGACTCCCAGCCGGGTGGGCACGGGTGGACGGAGATCCACGCCAACAAGACCCTGGCGGAGTACCGGTCCGAGCTCGAGGACTTCTTCGGCCAGTACATCGGCACCGACAACCGGCAGGAGTTCCTGGACACCATGTCCAGGGTGCTGGCCAACAACTCGAACCTCATGATGGATTTCGAGTCGCCGGTCTACCGGGGTGACGTGCTGTTCTTCAGCGCGACGCTGCAGGACGAGCAGTACGCGCACCTGTGGCGGCCGTACGTCACCGGTTCCATCGAGGTGCACGACGTACACGCCACGCACCACGAGATGAACATGCCCGCATCCGTGGCGGAGGTGTTCGAGGTCATCAACCGCAAGCTGGCGGGGTGACCGGCGCACGATGACGGACGGCGGCCGCCGGGACCCGAACGGGTCCCGGCGGCCGCCGTCGCGGTAGGTCAGCCCTGCCGGGCCGGACCGAACCAGGTGGTGAGGGCGGTCCGCAGCGCGGAGGTGTCGGGCGCGCCGCCGTCGGTCGCCCAGGCGACATGGCCGTCGGGGCGGATGAGGACCGCGGCGGGAGCGGGGACCTCGTCGATGGCCGGGACGGACCAGCTGCCGTCCTCGCTCCGAGCCTCGACGAAGTCGACGCGATCGGCCCAGCCCCCGGCGACCGCCGCCAGCGCGGCGCTGCCGGACAGGTCGAGCAGTACGGGGCGGCCGGCGTGCAGCAGGTCGTAGACGCCGATGGTGCCTTCGGGCGTCTTGAGGTCGGCGTCCGGGACCCGGCGGCCCGCCAGCGGGTGGTCGACGTCGACCGGGTAGCGGATGTCCAGTGCGGTGAGCATCAGGCGCAGGTGCCGGTTGACGTCGTCGAACACCATGAGCGAGCCGAACACCTCGCGCAGTGCGTCCGTCTGCGCGCCCGGGCGGGCCAGGGCCGACTGCGCCCGGGTGTTGTGCAGCACGCGCTCCCCGACGGGGTGGCGCTCGGCGTGGTAGCTGTCCAGCAGGCTCTCGGGCGCCTGGCCGCGCACCACCGAGGCGAGCTTCCAGCCGAGGTTGACCGCGTCCTGCACGCCCATGTTCAGCCCCTGCCCGCCGGCCGGGAAGTGGATGTGCGCCGCGTCGCCCGCGAGCAGCACCCGGCCCACCCGGTACTCGGCGGCCTGGCGCGCGGCGTCGTTGAACCGCGAGACCCACCGCGGGCTGTTCATGCCGAAGTCGGTGCCCGCGACCCTGATCAGGGACTCCCGGAGCTGTTCGAACGTCGGTGTCTCGTCGCGGTCCGCGACGCGGTCGTACTCGGACGTGATCACCCGGTACCAGCCCGGCTCGAAGGCGATCGCCGAGTAGTCGCCGCCCGCACAGCGCCGCACCCAGACGTAGTCCTCGGGCAGATCGGGGAGCTCCACGTCGCCGATCAGTGCGGTCATCGTCGCCTCGGTGCCGGGAAAGTCGATGCCCGCCAGCTTGCGCACCGTGCTGCGCCCGCCGTCGCAGCCCACGAGGTAGCGGGCGCGCAGCGTCGCCGCCGCTGGCTGCTCCGTGCCCAGTTCGACCGTCACGCCGTCCCCGTCCTGGCGGATCCCGCTGACCTCGGACGAGCGGCGGACCTGCACGCCGAGCTCCGCGGCCCACTCCTCGAGCAGCCGCTCGATGTCGGACTGAAGGATCATCAGCGGGTAGGGGTGCCTCGACTCCGACTCGTCGAAGTCCAGATAAAGGCCGGAGAAATGGCCCACCGGCTGCAGTTCGCCGACCGCGAGGAAGCGGTCCAGGATCCCGCGCTGGTCCAGCACCTCCAGGGTGCGGGAGTGGATCCCACCGGCGCGCGACTCGCCCGTCCGCTCCGCGAGCCGCTCGACCACCACCACGTCGACGCCCGCCAGCCGCAGCTCGCAGGCGAGCATCAGGCCCGTCGGCCCGGCGCCCGCGATCACCACATCCGTGTCGAAGCCGGTGTGTCCCACGTCGTTGCCCCCTCTGTTCCAGTGCGCCTCTAACGTCGTTAAATCTCGTCCACGTTCACTGAACGCGGATCAGCCGGTCAAGGAACGCCGGTGCCGGGGCGGCACGGGCCGCTGGCGAACTTGCCCTGTCCCGCCGGCGGGACGGGGAGCGTCGCGTGCGGGCTCGCCGGTCCACGCTCAACCCCAGCGGCCGGCGAGCGCCGGAGACCACCAACACGGTGTGAGCGGTCGCGCATTCACGCGACACTCGATTCGGCCATTCGAAGAATTTGTCTCGCCGGCGGGACAACGCAAAGGGCCCCAGTGGTCGTGATGGCGGTGACGGTCCGCAGACCGGGCCGAAAATGACGCGGGCGGGCACTCCCGGTCGGCGGAGGAAGGAAAGAGTGGCAATGGAATCGACGCTGGCGCAGGAAATCGCCGAGCTGTGGAGGGAACTCCTCGACTGCCCCGAGGTCGGGGTGGAAGACGACTTCTTCACGCTCGGCGGCAATTCGCTGACCGGAATCAAGATCATCGACCAGGTGTCGCAGACCTACGGCATCCAGCTGTCCGTGCGCGACTTCTACCTGGCACAGACCCCGGCCCGCGTCGCCGAGCTGATCGAGCAGGGGAGGGCGGCGGCGTGAGGTTGACGCCTGGTCCCGGGCGCGACATCGACCTCGACAGCGTCGACCTGTTCGACCTGGACCTCTACACGTCGGGCGATCCGCACCCGATCTGGGACGTGATGCGGGCCGAGAGGCCCCTGCACCACCAGGTCCTGCCGGACGGCCGCGAGTTCTGGTCGGTGACCCGCTACGAGGACGTCCGCCGCGTGCTCAGCGACCACCGGGAGTTCACCTCCGAGCGCGGCACCGTGCCCACCCACCTCGGGACGGACGACGTCGCGGCCGGCGTGCTGATGACGTCCACCGACCCGCCGCGGCACACCGAGGTCCGCCGCCCGCTCGGCTCCAAGCTCACGGCGCGCGCAGTGAAGTCCTGGGAGGACTCGATCCGGCGCACGGTCGTGGGCTTCCTCGAGCCGGCGCTCGACGGGGAGACCTTCGACCTGGCCGAGAAGGCGCTGCTCCTGCCGGCGATGGTCACGGGCCCGCTCCTGGGCATCCCGGAGAAGGACTGGGCCGAGCTCGTCCAGCTGACCGCGATGGTGACGGCTCCCTCGGACCCGCACTTCCAGATGGGCAGCGAGGCCGCGACCCTGGCCATCTCCCACCACGAGCTCGTCACCTACGTCAAGGAGTGGGTCAAGACCCGCCGGGAGACCGGCGAGGAGGGCGAGAGCCTGCTCCACCACCTCATGAGCGTCGCTCCGGGAGGCACTCCGCTCTCCGACGAGGAGATCGCCCTCGACGGCTACAGCATCCTCCTGGGCGCCAACGTGACGACGCCGCACACCGTCTCGGGCACCGTGCAGGCGCTCATCGAGCGGCCCGTGCAGTACGACAAGGCGGCGGCCGACCTTTCGCTGGTCCCGAACCTGGTCGAGGAAGGGCTGCGCTGGACGTCGGCCGCGTGCAACTTCATGCGCTACGCGGTGGACGACGTCGAGATCGGCGGGGGCGTGATCCCGGCCGGCGGCGCGGTCGTCGCGTGGATCGGCTCGGCCAACCGGGACGAGTCCCTGTTCCCCGACCCGCACACGTTCGACATCACGCGCGAAGGCGCCAAGCGCCAGGCCGCGTTCGGGTTCGGGACGCACTTCTGCATCGGGGCGCCGCTCGCCCGGATGACGCTGCGCATCTTCTTCGAGGAGCTGCTCCAGCGCTTCGAATCGATCGAGCTCGCCGGTGAACCGCAGCACCTGCGGTCGTACTTCATCGCCGGGATGACCCACCTCCCCATCGTCGGCAAGAAACGGCAGACGCCATGACCACCGGCACCACCACCGCCACCTCGCCGTGGTTCGTCCGGCCGCCCTCCGCCGACCACCCCGCCCGGATCTTCTGCTTCCCCTTCTCCGGGTCCGGGGCTTCGGCGTTCAGCGCCTGGCCGGCCGTGATCGACGACGCCGAGATCTGCCCCGTGCAGTTCCCCGGCCGCGAGAACCGGCTGGGCCACCCGCACTTCGGCACGTACGAGAACCTGGCAGCGAGCCTGGTCGAACCGCTGGAGCCGCTGCTCGACCGCCCGTACGCGTTCTTCGCGCACTGCGCCGGTGCGATGCCGGCGTACGAGACCGTCCTCCTGCTCGCCGAGCGCGGCCTGCGCGGCCCGGACTGCCTCGTCGTGTCGGGCCAGCCGGCCCCGCACGACGCCTCGCGCGACCGGATGCTCACGATGACCGAGCCGGAGCTGCGCGCCGAGCTGGAGTCGTTCGTCCGCAGCCGCGGGATCGAGCCGCGGCCGGACATGATCGACATGGGCATGTTCGTGCTGCTCCGCGACCACGCGGCCGCGGGCGCGTACCGGCGGCCCGAGCCGGTCAAGGTGGACTGCCCCATCGTCGTCCTGCACTGGCAGGACGACCCCGACGTGAGCCTCGACGAGCTCCAGGGATGGCGCCGGTACTCGGATTCGGTCGAATTCCGGGTCGTCGACGGCGGCCACTACGACTTCATGGACGCGCCGGAAGAGCTGCAGAAAATTCTGACCGGCCGGCGATGAAAGCAGTGCAGCCCGCAAGAGCATTCCGAGGGAACCGGAAGGAATTCGTATGAGTGGCGCAGCCGCCGATATTGCCGTCATCGGGATGTCGTGCCGCTTCCCCGGTGTGAACAGCCTGGGTGAGTTCTGGCGCCTGCTGCTCGACGGGGAGTCGACCGTCGGAAAGTTCCCCGAGCAGCGGGCGGCCGATTCGAAGTACAAGTCCCACCCGGACGCCGCCACCCTGGAATCCGGTTCGTTCCTCGACGCCATCGACGGTTTCGACGCGGAGTTCTTTGGGGCGGGCGCTGCGGAGGCGGCCGCCATGGACCCCGTGCAGCGGCTGGGCCTGGAGCTCGCTTGGGAAGCGGTCGAAGACGCCCGGATCCCGGCGGACGCGCTCGCGGGCCGCGAGATCGACGTCGTGGTCGGCAGCGGGCCCTCCGGGTACGAGCTGCTGCGCAAGCTGTCCGGCAGCGACCAGGACGACCACTACGCCGCTCTGGGCTCGAGCGGTGCGCTGATCGCGAACCGGATCTCGAGCCTCTTCGACGTCCGCGGCATGAGCTTCTGCGCGGACTCGGGCCAGTCCTCCTCGCTCGTGTCGCTGGCGCTGACGTGCGACCGGATCCGCGGCGGCGCGGTCGACATGGCCATCGCCGGCGGCGTGGAGCTGGTAGTCGACCCGGAAGCGGGACTCGGCCTGGCGAACCTGGGCGCCCTGTCGCCCGACGGCACCTGCTTCCCCTTCGACGAACGGGCCAACGGCTTCGTCCGGGGAGAGGGCGGGGCGTTCGTCGTGCTGAAGCGGCTCGACCTCGCCGTGGCCGACGGCGACCACATCTACGCGGTGGTGCGCGGCTGGGGCGTCGCCAGCGGTGGCGCGTCCAGCCGGATGCCGGACCCCAGCCCCACCGGGCAGGCCTCGGCCGTGCTGTCGGCCCTCGCCCGCGCAGGTGTCGCGTTCGACGACGTCGACTACGTCGAGGCCCACGGCACCGGCACACGGATGGGCGATCCCGCCGAAGTCTCCGGTCTGCGCGAGGTGTTCCGGGAGAGCGGCCGCAGCCGTCCCCTGGCGATCGGATCGGTGAAGGCGAACGTCGGGCACCTGGAGCCGGCCGCCGGACTCGTCGGCTTCGTGAAGTCGGCGCTCTGCGTGGACCGCGGCCACCTCGTCCCGAGCGTGAACTTCCGCGCCCCGAACCCCGACATCCAGAACTTCCACGAGGACTTCGAGGTCGTCCGGGCCGCGCGGCCCTGGCCGGGCACGGCCGAGCGGCCGCGCCGCGCCGGCGTGTCGTCGTTCGGCCTGGGCGGCACCACCGCTCACGTGATCCTGGAACAGGCCCCTGAGGCGCAGGCGCAGGCAGAAGCCGGCGCCGCAGCCGGCGACCCGGGCTGGGCGGACGCCTCCGGCGTGCAGCCGTGGGTGCTCTCGGCCCGCTCGGAGCCGGCCCTGCGCGAGCAGGCGGCCCGCCTGCGCGACCTCGTCGCCGCGGACGACTCGCTGTCGGCAGCAGACGTCGGCCACTCGCTGGTGTCCACGCGGCAGCTGTTCGACCACCGTGCGGTGGTGCTCGGCGGTGACCGTGAGGAGTCGCTGGCCGGTCTCGACCTGGTCGCTGCGGGCGGTGACTCGGCGCGGGCGGTCCGCGGGGTGGCCGGGGGGCCGACCGGCCCGGTCGTCTTCGTGTTCCCCGGCCAGGGGTCGCAGTGGCTGGGCATGGGCAGGCAGCTGTACGCGGAGTCGGAGGTGTTCGCTCGCTCGGTCGACGCGTGCGCGCAGGCCCTGGCCCCGTACGTGGACTGGTCGCTGGTGGACGTGCTGACCGGAGCCGAGTCGGCCGCCTCGCTGGAGCGGGTGGACGTGGTCCAGCCGGCGCTGTTCGCGATGATGGTGTCGCTGGCGCAGGTGTGGCGCTCCCTCGGCGTGGTCCCCGACGCCGTGGTCGGCCACTCGCAGGGCGAGATCGCCGCGGCGTGCGTGTCGGGCGCCCTGACGCTCGAAGACGCGGCCAGGATCGTCGCCCTGCGCAGCCGGGCACTGATCGGCCTGGCCGGCCTGGGCGGCGGGATGAGCGCGGTGGCCGCGCCCTCCGCATGGGTCCGCGACCGGCTGGAGCAGTGGTCCGGAAGGCTCTCCGTGGCCGCCGTCAACGGGCCGGCCTCGGTGGTGATCGCCGGAGACGGCGCGGCACTCGACGAGTTCGCCGCGATGGCCGCCGCCGAGGACGTCCGGGTGCGCCGGGTCAGGGTGGACTACGCCTCGCACTCCCACCACGTCGAAGCCATCCGGGACCGGCTGCTCGAGGACACCGCGGGTCTTTCGCCGCGGGAGTCGGCGGTGAAGTTCCACTCCACCGTCACCGGCGGACTGCTCGACACCCGCGTGCTCGACGGCTCGTACTGGTACGACAACCTGCGCTCGAAAGTGCGCTTCGGCGACGTCGTCGAAGGCCTCATGCAGGATCACGGCGGTGTGTTCGTGGAGGTCAGCCCGCACCCCGTGCTCCAGGTGGCGATGGAGGAGGCCGCCTACGCGCTGGCGGCCCCGCCGGTCGTGGTGAGCACCCTGCACAAGCGCGACGGGAGCGCGGGCCAGGTCCTGGCATCGCTGGCCGAACTGCACGTACGCGGTGTGCCGGTGAGCTGGAAGGCGGTGTTCGCCGCGGCCCGGCCGCGCCGGATCGGCCTGCCGACCTACGCGTTCCAGCGGCAGCGGTACTGGCTGACGGCGTCCGACGACACCGGCACCACGAACGGCCACGCAGCGCAGGCGAGCGGACCGGACGCCAGCACCCGGGCGGCGTACCTGGGCTCGGAGTCCTCGGTCCTCACCCTCGTGTGCGCCGAAACGGCGGCGCTGCTGAGTGCGGGTGACGCGGACCGGACGTTCGCCTATCTCGAGGCGAGGTCGACGGAGACCTTCAAGGTGCTGGGTTTCGACTCCTCGATGGCCGTGGCGCTCCGCAACCGGCTCACCGCGGTGGCCGGAGTGCGGCTCCCGGCCACGGTCGCGTTCACCTACCCCACTCCGGAGAAGCTCGCCCACCACATCTACTCCCTCCTCGAGCCACAGGCGCCCGAGGCTCCGGAAACGGGGGAGGCTGCGCAGCCGGACAGCCCGAGTCTGGAAAGCCGCAGTGATGACGATTTGTACGAAATGATCGAACGCGGATACGCGTAGCCACACCTGTTCTTCTGAGTCACTGGTTGGGGGAGGCCCTGGTGGAGGATGTCGACAAGCTCCGGTCCTACTTGCGACGCGCCGTCGGCGATGCGCAGGACCTGCGCGAGCGGGTGCGCGAGCTGGAGGAGTCCGCACGCGAGCCCATCGCGGTCGTGGGTATGGGGTGTCGTTTCCCGGGTGGGGTGACGTCCCCCGAAGGGCTGTGGGGAGTCGTGTCCGACGGTGTGGACGCGATCACCGAGTTCCCGGCGGACCGCGGATGGGACCTGGAGGCCCTGTACTCCGAGGATCCCGGGACGCCCGGGACGACGAACACGCGCTCGGGCGGATTCCTGCACGACCTCGCGGAGTTCGACGCGCCGTTCTTCGGCATCAGCCCGCGCGAGGCGCTCGCGATGGACCCGCAGCAGCGGCTGCTGCTGGAGACGACGTGGGAGGCGCTGGAGCGGGCGGGCATCGACCCGGCCGCGCTGCGCGGCTCGGCGACCGGCGTGTTCACCGGCATCTACACCACCGACTACGGCCCGCGGATGGGCGGCGCGGCAGCCGGCGAGGTCGAGGGCTTCCAGCTCACCGGCACGCTCCCGAGCGTCGCCTCGGGCCGCGTGTCGTACACGCTGGGCCTGGAGGGCCCGGCGGTGTCCACCGACACCGCGTGCTCCTCGTCGCTCGTCGCCGTCCACCAGGCCGTCCGCTCCCTGCGGTCCGGGGAGTGCACCCTGGCGCTGGCCGGCGGAGCGTCGGCCATGCCGACCCCGGGCCTGCTCGTGGAGATGGGCCGCCAGCGCGGCCTGTCGGACGACGCACGGTGCAAGGCGTTCGCGGACGCGGCCGACGGCACCGGCTTCTCCGAGGGCGCCGGCGTGCTCGTCCTCGAGCGCCTCTCGGACGCCCGGCGCAACGGGCGCCGCATCCTGGCCGTGATCCGCGGCTCGGCGACCAACCAGGACGGGGCCTCCAACGGCCTCAGCGCGCCGAACGAACTGGCCCAGCGCCGCGTCATCCGGGCAGCCCTGGCCGATGCCGGGCTGCAGGCGAGCGACGTGGACGCGGTGGAGGCGCACGGCACCGGCACCAGGCTGGGCGACCCCATGGAGGCCGAAGCGCTGCTCGCCACCTACGGGCAGGACCGCGAGCAGGACAGCCCGCTGTGGCTGGGCTCGCTGAAGTCCAACATCGGCCACACGCAGGCCGCCGCAGGCGTCGGCGCCGTCATCAAGATGACGATGGCGCTGCGCCACGGCGTGCTGCCCAAGACCCTCCACGTGGACCGTCCGTCGACGCACGTGGACTGGACGTCCGGTGCGGTCGAGCTGCTGACCGAGGCCCGGGAGTGGACCAGCGCACCGGGACGCCCCCGGCGGGCCGGCGTCTCCGCCTTCGGCATCAGCGGCACCAACGCGCACCTGATCCTCGAGCAGGCACCCGAGGCCGTCGAGCAGGCACCCGAGGAGCAGCCCACCGCCGCTCCGGCTCCCGCCGCGGTGCCGTGGGTGCTGTCCGCCCGGTCCGCGGAGGCGCTGCGCGAGCAGGCGCTGCGGCTGCGCGACAGCGTGGCGGCGGACGCGGACCTCCCGCTCGCGGGCGTGGGACATGCGCTGGTGAAGACGCGATCGCTGTTCGAGCACCGCCAGGTGGTCATCGGCGCCGACCGCGACGAACTGCTCGCCGCCCTGACCGCCGCTGCCGCGGGTGACGAGAGCGGCGCCGCCGGTGTGGTGTCCGGAGTCGCGAAGCCGGTGGGCAAGACGGTGTTCGTCTTCCCCGGCCAGGGGTCGCAGTGGATCGGAATGGGACGCGAGCTGTGGGAGTCCTCCCCGGTGTTCGCGGCCCGCATGCAGGAGTGCGCGGACGCGCTGTCGCCGCACGTCGACTGGTCCCTCCACGACGTGCTCGGCGACGCCGACGCCCTGGAGCGCGTGGACGTCGTACAGCCGGTGCTGTGGGCCGTGATGGTGTCCCTGGCCGAGGTGTGGCACTCGTTCGGGGTGCAGCCCGCGGCCGTCGTGGGCCACTCCCAGGGCGAGATCGCCGCCGCGTGCGTCGCCGGCGCCCTGTCGATCGAGGACGCCGCGAAGGTGGTGGCGCTCCGCTCGAAGGCGATCCTGGCCCTGTCCGGGCGCGGCGGCATGGTGTCGGTCGCGCTCCCGGTCCAGGACGTGCGCGCACGCCTGACGGACGGGCTGTCCGTCGCGGCCGTCAACGGGCCCTCGTCCGTCGTGGTGTCGGGCGACGTGGCCGAGCTCGATGCACTGCTCGCCGCCTGCGAGGCGGACGAGGTGCGGGCCCGCCGGGTTCCGGTGGACTACGCCTCGCACTCGCGGCACGTGGAGGGCATCGAAGGCGAACTGCGCCGGGTGCTGGCGGGGCTCCGGCCGCGTACCGCCGAGGTGCCGTTCTTCTCGACCGTGACGGCCGACTGGCTGGACACGACCTGCATGGACGCCGAGTACTGGTACACCAACCTGCGGCAGACGGTCCGCTTCGAGGAGGCGACCCGGGCCCTGGCCGAACAGGGCTTCCGCTTCTTCGTCGAGGCGTCCGCCCACCCCGTACTGACGATCGGTGTCGAACAGACCCTGGACGGCGCGGGCGTCGAGGCCGCCGTCGTGGGCACCCTGCGCCGCGGCGAGGGCGGCCTCGCGCGCTTCCACCGGTCGGCGGCCGAGGCCTTCGTGGCCGGCGCCGACGTGCCGTGGGAGAAGGCGTTCCAGGGCTGGGACGGCCCGTGGGTCGAGCTGCCCACGTACGCCTTCCAGCGACAGCGCTACTGGCTGAACGCCCCCGACGAGACCACCACCGCCGGGAGCACGTCGGACCACCCGCTGCTCGACGCCGTGATCGACCTGCCCGACGACGGAGAGAACGGCGGCGTGGTGGGCAGCGGGCGCCTGTCCCTGGAGCGCCACCCCTGGCTCGCCGACCACGTGGTCCACGGCGCCGTCCTGGTGCCGGCGACGGCGCTGCTGGAGACGGCGGTCTGGGCCGCGCACAAGGCGGGGGCCGACGTCGTCGAAGAACTCACCCTGGAGACGCCGCTGGTGCTCTCCCGAACGGCCGAGCGCGAGATCCGCGTCGTGGTCGACGCCAAGAGCGTGATCAGCGTGCACTCCCGCGGCGAGGGCGAGACCGAGTGGACGCGCAACGCCGTCGGCGTCGTCGGGTCCGCCACCGGCCGGACCCCCGCGGAGGAGAGCCTCCTCGCGTGGCCTCCCGCGGGCGCGGTCGCCGTGCCCTTCGAGGACGAGTACGCCCGGCTGTCGGCCCTCGGGTTCGGCTACGGGCCCCTGTTCCGCGGTCTGCAGAAGGTCTGGCGCCACGGCGACGCCCTGTTCGCGGAGGTGGAGCTGCCCGCCGCCGAAGGCGCGGACCGGAGCCGGTACCGGATCCACCCGGCGCTGCTCCACGCCGCGCTGCTGCCGGTCGGGCTGGGGCAGTTCGTGGACGGCTCCCGGCCCGAGGGCTGGCTGCCGTTCCGCTGCACGGGGCTGCGCGTGAACTCCGCCGCCCCGGCCGTGCTGCGCGTCCGTATGGCGCCCGCAGGGGAGAACGCGCTGTCCGTGACCCTCGCGGACGCGAACGGAGCGCCCGTCGGCGGCATCGAATCGCTGACCCTGCGGCCCGCGGACGTCCAGAAGCTGACCGCGCTGAGCTTCGACCACCAGGACGCGCTGTTCCGGGTGGACTGGGCCCCCCTCCCGGTCCCCTCCGGTCGCGCCACGGTCCGGTACGCGGTACTGGGCGCACCCGCCGCGGAACCGGCACCGGGCGCAGAGGTCTTCGCCGACCTCGGGCAACTCGCCGCCTCCGACGGCGGGATACCCCCGCTCGTCATCGCCGCCGTCGACCCGGCGGGCGCGGACGGCGAGGACACGCCCGCCGCCGTCGAGCGGAACCTCCACCGTGTGCTGCGGTGGACGCAGGAGTGGCTCGCCGACGACCGGTTCGCCGATTCGCGCCTGGTCGTCGTGACGCAGGACGCGATCCACGACGAGCACGTGCCCCGCCCCGACCCCGCGGCCACCGCGGTCTGGGGGTTCGTACGCACCGCACAGACCGAGAACCCGGGCCGGTTCACGCTCGTGGACACGGACGGCCGGCCCGCCTCGTGGGCCTGCGTCCCGGCGGCGGCGGACACCGGGGAACTCCAGCTCAAGATCCGGGGCGGCGAGGTGACCACCCCGGAACTGGCCCGCGCCCACGCTGCGTCCGCCGGTCACGGATCCGTCGGCGGGGCGGAAGAGATGCCCGCCCTCGGGGCCGGGACGGTACTGATCACCGGTGGCACCAGCGGCCTGGGCGCGATGCTGGCCCGGCACCTCGTCCGGCAGCACGGCGTGCGCCGGCTGGTGCTGACCAGCAGGCGGGGCCTGGCGGCCCCTTCGGCGGCAGGGCTGCAGGAGGAGCTGACGGGGGCGGGAGCCCAGGTCGAGATCGTGGCCTGCGACGTGGCGAGCCGTGATGCCGTCGCCGAGCTCATCGCCGCGGTGCCGTCCGAGCACCCGCTGACCGCGGTGATCCACTGCGCGGGCGTGCTGGCCGACGGCGTCGTCGAGGCGCTGACCGAGGACCGCGTGAACACGGTCCTCGCGCCCAAGGTGCACGGTGCCTGGCACCTGCACGAGCTGACCCGCCGGCTGGACCTGTCCGCGTTCGTGCTGTTCTCCTCGATCGCGAGCGTGCTCGGGACGGCAGGACAGGCCAACTACGCGGCGGCCAACGCCTTCCTCAACGGCCTCGCGGAGGCCCGCCGGGCCGAGGGCCTGCCGGCCACCTCGCTGTGCTGGGGCTTCTGGGCCGAACGCAGCGAGATGGTCGCCGACATCGGCGACACGGACGTCGTACGCCTCCAGCGCCAGGGCGTGCTGCCGATGGCCTCGCAGGAGGGCCTCGCGCTCTTCGACGCGGCGATCTCGCTCGCCGAGCCGGTCCTGGTGCCGGCGCGGCTGGACCTCGCGGCGCCGGGCGCGGCTTCACCGCTCCTTCGCGCGCTGGCCGGGACGCCTGGCGGACCCGGCGGACCGGGGAACCGGGAGTCCACCGACAACGGGCTCGCGCAGCAGCTGGCGTCGCTGGCGCCGGCCGAGGCGGAGGCGGTGCTGCTCGATGCCGTCCGGACGCAGACGGCGATCGTCCTCGGCCACCCGGACGCCCGGCGGATCACCCCCGCCGCGACGTTCAGGAAACTGGGGATCGACTCGCTCACCGCGCTGGAGCTGCGCAACAAGCTGTCGGCCGTGACCGGCCTGAAGCTGCCCTCCACGCTGGTGTTCGACCACCCGAACCCCACCGCCCTCGCGCAGTTCCTGAACGCGCGCATCACCCCCGACTCCGCTGCCGCCCCGCAGTCTCCGGCCGATCACCTGGCCAAGGAGATCAACGGACTGGGCGCCCGGCTGGAGGAGGCGTTCCTCGTGCTCGCGGACGAGGACAAGAACACCATTTCCACTCTGCTCGCCGAGCTGCAGGGCCGGGTCCGTTCGCTGGTGAGCGCCGGAGCACCGGTCGGCATCGTGGACCAGATCAGTTCGGCCTCGGCGGGAGACCTTCTCGCGCTACTGGACAAAGAGCTCGGCTAGGGGAGAGCGATGACAAACGACAACAACGCCGAAGTTCTCGAGTACCTCAAGCGGACGTCGATCGAGCTGATCGAAACGCGCAAGCGCCTGAAGGAGCTGACCGAGGCCGCCGCCGAGCCCATCGCGGTGGTGGGTGTGGCCTGCCGCTTCCCGGGCGGGGCGGCGTCCCCGGAAGCACTGTGGGACCTGGTGCAGGCGGGCGCGGACGTCGTGTCGGAGTTCCCCGAGGACCGTTTCTGGGACCTGGAGGACCTCTACGACCCGCAGCGCGAGCGGCCGGGCACCTGCTACACGCGGGAAGGAGGCTTCCTCCACGACGCGGGCGACTTCGACGCCGACTTCTTCGAGATCAACCCGCGCGAGGCGCTGGCCTCGGACCCGCAGCAGCGGCTCCTGCTGGAGACCTCGTGGGAGTCCCTGGAGCGGGCCGGCATCGACCCGCACTCCCTGCGCGGCACCAGCACCGGCGTCTTCGCCGGCCTCGCCTACTTCGGGTACGGCAACCACTACTTCACCCCCGAGAACATCTCGGGCTACGCGCAGACCGGCTCCCTGCTGAGCGTCGCGTCCGGCCGCGTGTCGTACGCGCTGGGCCTGGAGGGGCCGGCGGTGTCCACCGACACCGCGTGCTCCTCCTCGCTGGTGACGGTCCACCAGGCGGTGCAGTCGCTGCGCCAGGGCGAGTGCGGCCTGGCGCTGGCCGGCGGCGTCACCGTCATGGCGATGCCGCAGGTGCTCCGCGAGTTCGCGCGCCAGGGCGGCCTGGCGGCCGACGGCCGGTGCAAGGCGTTCGCCGACGCGGCGGACGGCACCGGCTTCTCCGAGGGCGTCGGCATGCTGGTCCTGGAGCGGCTCTCCGACGCGCAGCGCAACGGCCGCAAGATCTGGGCGGTCATCCGCGGCTCCGCCGTCAACCAGGACGGCGCCTCCAACGGCCTGACCGCACCGAGCGGCCCGGCGCAGCAGCGGGTCATCCGCGCCGCGCTGGCCAACGCCCGCGTCCAGGCCGGCGACGTCGACGTGGTCGAGGCGCACGGCACCGGCACCACGCTCGGCGACCCCATCGAGGCGCAGGCGCTGCTGGCCACCTACGGGCAGGAGCGCGAGCCGGGCAACCCGCTGTGGCTGGGCTCCCTGAAGTCGAACATCGGCCACACCCAGGCGGCGGGCGGCGTCGGCGGCATCATCAAGATGATCATGGCGATGCAGCGCGGCGTGATGCCCAAGACGCTGCACGTGGACCAGCCCTCGACGCACGTCGACTGGACGGCCGGAGCGGTCGAGCTGCTGACCGAGGCCCGCGAGTGGACCACCGCCCCGGGCCGGCCCCGCCGGGCCGGCGTGTCCTCGTTCGGCGCCAGCGGCACCAACGCGCACCTCATCCTCGAGGAGGCCCCCGAGCCGCAGCCGGCCCCCGACGCCGCCGACCGCGTGCCGGCCGGCGCTGCGGGCCTCGTGCCGTGGGCCCTGTCGGCGCGGTCCGAGCAGGCGCTGCGGGCGCAGGCCGAAAAGCTGCGCGCGTTCGTCACCGCCGACCCGGCGGCGGACCTCGCCGCCATCGGCGCCTCGCTGATCTCCGGCCGGGCGAAGTTCGAGCACCGCGCCGTGGTGCTGGGCAGCGGCCGGGACGACCTGCTGGACGGCCTCGCGAAGCTGGCCGAGGGCGCCGAGTCCCCCGCCGTGGTGCGCGGCGCGGCCGGCGAGCCGGGCGGCCTCGCCTTCATGTTCCCGGGCCAGGGCTCGAAGTGGACCGGTGTGGCCCGCGAGCTGTACGACACCTTCCCCGTCTTCGCCGAGGCCCTCGACGAGGTCTGCGCGCGCTTCGACGCGCACCTCCCCTTCGAGCTGAAGCCCCTCCTGCTCGCCGACGAGCCCGAGGGCCGCGAGCGCACGGACGTCATGCAGCCCGCGCTGTTCGCCCTGCAGGTCGCCCTCTACCGGCTCCTGCGCCGGTACGGCCCCGAGCCGACCCACCTGATCGGCCACTCCGTCGGCGAGATCGCCGCCGCCCACGTGTCCGGAGCCTTCGACCTGGACACCGCGACCCGCATCGTGGCCGCCCGCGGCCGCACCATGCAGGCCGTCACCGAGCCCGGCGCCATGCTGGCGGTCCGCGCCCCGGAAGCCGAAGTCGCCGCGCTGCTGAGCCCGTACACCCGTACCGGCATCGCCGCCGTCAACGGCCCGGAGTCGGTGGTCGTCTCGGGCCTGCGCGACGAGGTGCACGACCTGCGCGACCGGCTCGTCGCCGACGGCCGGTCGGCGAAGCTGCTCCCCGTCGACCACGCGTTCCACTCCCCGCTGATGGGCCCGGTCCTGGAAGAGTTCGAACGGGCGCTGCGCGCCCTGCCCATGGGCGGCGAGCTGTCGGTCCCGATCGTCTCGACGCTGCTGGGCCGCGAGGCGACCCTCCAGGAGCTGACGTCCGTCACCCACTGGGTCGACCACGTCCGTGAGCCCGTGCGCTTCCACGACGCCGTGGAGCGCGCCCGCGCGGCCGGCGCGAACGTCTTCGTCGAGGTCGGCCCGGGCTCCACGCTCGCCGGCCTCACCAAGGACGCGTTCGCCGCGCAGGGCGTGCACGACGCCGCCGTCGTGGCCTCGTCGCGCCGCGACCGCGGTGTCGCGCAGGGCCTGGCGGGCGCGCTCGCCGAGCTGCACGTCCTGGGCGCCGCCGCGGACTGGGCCGCCCTGTTCGGCACGCAGGAGCGCGTCGACCTCCCGACGTACGCGTTCCAGCACCAGCGCTACTGGATGGACTTCCTGTCGGGCCTCGCGTCCGCGGACGTGACCTCCGCCGGCCTGTCCGCCGCGGAGCACCCGCTGCTCGGCGCCGTGGTGGAGCACCCCGGCACCGACGAGGTGGTCTTCACCGACCTGTGGTCCCTGCGGACCCACGAGTGGATCGCCGACCACGCCGTCTTCGACTCCGTCGTCGTCCCGGCGACCGCCTACATGGACCTGGCGCTGTCGGTGGGCGAACACGTCGGCTGCGCCTCGGTCGAGGAGCTCTCCCTCGAAGTCCCGCTGATCCTCCCCGACACGGGCGACGTTCAGGTGCGCGTCGTCGCCGGCGCCGCGGACGAGAGCGGCCGCCGCTCCCTGGACGTGTACTCGCGTCCCGCCGAGGACGCCGCCGGTGCCGGCGGCTGGACCCGGCACGCCATGGGCACCCTGGTGCCCGGCGCCCCGCAGGACGCCGACCGGGCCGAGGACGCCCGCGCGCTCGCCGCGTGGCCGCCGGCCGGGGCCGAGCAGATCGGCTTCGACGGCCTCTACGACTCCCTCGCGGACGGCGGCTTCGACTACGGCCCGCTGTTCCGCGGCCTGCGCGAGGTCTGGCGCAAGGGCGACGACCTGTTCGCCCTCGCCACCCTTCCGGAAGGCGCCGACGGCGGGTTCGCCCTGCACCCGGCACTGATCGACACCGTGCTGCACGCCGTCGTCGCCGGCGGCGTCATCACCGTGACGGGCGACCAGGGCTGGATGCCCTTCGCCTGGTCCGGCGTGCACCTCGCCGGGGAATGCGGCCCGACCGTGCGCGTCAAGCTCACCCCGGCCGCCGAAGGCGTCGTGTCCCTCGTGATCGCCGACGAGCACGGCCGCGAGATCGCCCACGTCGACGCGCTGACGTTCCGGCCGGCCGGCGCCGAGCAGGTCCGCTCGGCACGCGGCGGACGCGAGCAGTCCCTGTACGCACTGGACTGGCGCCCGGCCCCGGAGGCCGCGCCGGACGCCGGCCGCGCGCAGTGGGGCGTCATCGGCGCGGAGACCGGCCGGGCCGCCCGGCTCGTTGCCGCGGGCGACGGCAGCGTCTCGCTGTACGCCTCCCTCGGCGAGGTCCTCACCGCCGACGCCCCCCGCCACCTCGTCCTGTGCCTCGACGACGCCGTCGCCCCCGGCGGCGACGACCTGCTCACCACGGTCGGCGACGCCGGCAAGCACGTGCTGGAGACCGTCCAGAAGTTCCTCGCCGAGGACCGGCTCGCCGCGTCCACGCTGGTCGTGCTCACCCGCCTGGCGCAGGCCACCGGCGCGGGCGACGACGTCGAGAGCCTGCCCGGCGCGTCCGTGTGGGGCCTGATCCGCTCCGCCCAGACCGAGCACCCCGGCCGGTTCCGGCTCGTCGACATCGACGACGAGGACAGCTCGTGGGCGGCCTTCGCGGACGCCCTCGCCCTCGGTGAGGACCAGCTGGCGCTGCGCGGCGGTACGTCCCTCGTGCCGCGGATGGTGCAGGCCGCGCCCGCCGACCACCGGCTCGAGCCGCCGGCCGACGGCGCGTACCGGCTGGGCATCACGAAGGCGGGCACGCTGGAGAACCTGACCTGGGTCCCGTGCCCCGAGGTGGAGGCGCCCCTGGAGGCCGGGCAGGTCCGCATCGCCGTCCAGGCCGCCGGCCTCAACTTCCGCGACGTCACGATCGCCCTCGGCCTCATCGACCGGACGGACTTCGACTCCGGGCTCGGCAGCGAGGGCGCGGGCATCGTGCTGGAGGTCGCGGACGACGTGGCCGGCCTCGCCCCCGGCGACCGGGTCACCGGCATCTTCAACGGCTCCTTCGGCCGCGTGGCCGTGGCCGACCACCGCCTGCTGGCCCCCGTCCCCGACGGCTGGAGCCACGCCGAGGCGGCCTCCATGCCGAGCACCTTCCTCACCGCGTACTACGCGCTCTTCCACGTGATGAAGCTGCAGAAGGGGCAGCGCATCCTCATCCACGCCGCTGCCGGCGGCGTCGGAACGGCCGCCGTCCAGCTGGCCCGGCACGTGGGCGCCGAGGTCTACGCCACGGCCGGCCCGGCCAAGTGGCCCGCGCTGCGCGCCATGGGCCTCGACGACGCGCACCTGGCGTCCTCGCGCGACCTGGAGTTCGTGGAGAAGTTCCTCGACGCCACGGACGGCCGCGGTGTCGAGGTCGTACTCAACTCCCTCGCGCACACCTTCGTCGACGCCTCGCTGAAGCTGCTGCCGGGCGGCGGCAACTTCATCGAGATGGGCAAGACGGACATCCGCGACGCCCGGCAGGTCGCGGCCGACCACCCCGGCGTCGCATACCGGGCCTTCGACCTCTACGGCACGGCGGGCCCGGACACCATCCACGAGATGTTCCGCGACGTGATGGAGCTGTTCGCCGACGGACGGGTGCAGCTCAGCCCGATCTCCGTCCGCAGCATCCGCGACGCCCGCAAGACGTTCCGCGACATGAGCCAGGGCCGCCACGTCGGCAAGCTCGTCTTCGACCTGAGCAGCGGCTTCGGCGGCGGCACCGTGCTCGTCACCGGCGGCACCGGCGGCGTCGGCTCGCTGGTGGCGCGGCACCTCGTCGCCGAACACGGCGTACGGAGCCTGGTCCTGGCCAGCCGTCGGGGCACGGCGGCCGACGGGGTTCCCGAGCTGGTCTCGGACCTCGAGGAGGCGGGTGCCTGCGTCCGGGTCGTGGCCTGCGACATCGCGGACCGGGCCGCCGTGGCGGACCTGCTCGCGGACATGCCCCCGCAGTACCCCCTGACGGCGGTCGTGCACGCGGCGGGCGTCCTCGCGGACGGCACCGTCGAGTCGCTGACCGCGGAGAGCATCGACCACGTGCTGCGCGCCAAGGCCGGCGGTGCGGTCAACCTGCACGAGCTGACCCGGGAGCACAGCCTCTCGGCGTTCGTCCAGTTCTCCGCCCTCGCCGGCACGCTCGGCACCGCAGGACAGGCGAACTACGCCGCGGCGAACGGCTTCCTGGACGGTCTGGCGGCGCAGCGCAGCGCATCCGGCCTGGTCGGCACCTCGCTGTGCTGGGGCTGGTGGGAGCAGAGCAGCGGCATGACCGGGGACCTGGACCAGGCCGATCTCTCCCGGCTCCGCCGGATGGGCATCGCACCGATGCCGACGGCCGAGGCACTGGCCCTGTTCGACTCGGCGTGCGCGAGCGGCCAGCCGGTCCTCGTCCCGGCCCGGGTGGACCTCGCCGGGCTGCGCGGCAAGGCCGCCGACGAGCTGCCGCTGCTGCTGCGCGGCCTCGCCGACTCCGGCCGTCCGCGCCGGAGCAGGACGGGCACGCCCAAGGACGGCGGCTCCGTGGACCTGGCCGCCAGGCTGGTCACCCTGCCCGCGGACGAGGCGGAGGCAGCGGCCCTGGACTGGATCCGCGACCAGGTCGCCGTCGTGCTCGGACACCCGTCCGGCGCGGCCGTCGACGCCGACCAGGCCTTCACCCAGCTCGGATTCGACTCGCTGACCGCGGTCGAACTGTGCAACCGCTTGGCCGCCGCGACCGGACTGCGCCTGGCGTCCACCCTCGTCTTCAGCTACCCCACGCCGCGCGAGCTGGGCCTGCACCTCCTGGGCCTGCTGCGTCCCGAGGCGGACGCGAGCGAGGACGAGGACGCTGTGATCCGCGAGGTGCTGCGGAACGTCTCGATCGACAGCCTGCGCAGCGCGGGCCTCCTGGAGCTGGTCCTGGCATGCGCCAACCCGCCCCGGGCGAACGGCGAGGCCGTCGCGGCGGACGCGGACACCGGTGCGGACGAACTGTCGGACATGGACCTGGACGCGCTGCTCGACCTGGCTCTTGATGAGAAGAGGTAAGTGACATGACCAACTCCGCGGATCAGACGGCGGAGGGCGGGGACCGGGTCCAGCGGGCGCTCCGTGCGCTGCTGGAGGAGCGCGACCGCCTGCGTCAGGAGAACGACGCCCTGAAGGCCGGCCGCGGCGAGCCGATCGCCGTGGTGGCCATGGCCTGCCGCTACCCGGGAGGCGTCTCGTCGCCCGAGGAGCTGTGGGACGTGATCCGCAGCGGCCGGGACGTGGTGGACGCGTTCCCGGCGGACCGCGGCTGGCGGGACGTGTACGACCCGGACCCCGACACCGTCGGCAGTGCCTACGTGCGCCAGGGAGGGTTCCTGGCCGACGTCGCCGGCTTCGACGCGGACTTCTTCGGCATCAGCCCGCGCGAGGCGCTGGCCACCGACCCGCAGCAGCGCCTGCTGCTGGAGACCTCGTGGGAGGCCTTCGAGCGGGCCGGCATCGTCCCCGCCGACGTACGCGGGTCGGAGGTCGGCGTCTTCTCCGGAGTCAGCTCGACCGAGTACGGCTGGCGTTTCCTGGAGGCGGGCCAGAGCGAGCTCGAGGGCTACCTGCTGTACGGCAGCTCGCTGAGCGTCGCGTCCGGCCGGGTGGCGTACGAGCTGGGCCTGACCGGCCCGGCGGTGTCCCTGGACACGGCATGCTCCTCGTCGCTGGTGGCCCTGCACATGGCGGTGCAGTCCCTGCGTGCGGGGGAGTGCTCGCTCGCGCTGGCCGGCGGGGCGCTGGTGATGTCGACGCCCGCCGCCTTCGTGGAGTTCGCCCGGCAGGGCGCCCTGTCGGCGGACGGCCGGTGCAAGGCCTTCGCGGACGGGGCCGACGGGACCGGCTGGGCCGAGGGCGTGGGCGTCCTGCTCCTGGAGCGGCTGTCCGACGCCCGCCGCAACGGCCACCCGGTGCTCGCCGTCGTCCGCGGTTCCGCGGTGAACCAGGACGGGGCCAGCAACGGGCTGACCGCCCCCAACGGCCGCGCCCAGGAGAAGGTGATCCGGCGGGCCCTGGCGAACGCGGGGGTCAAGGCCTCCGAGGTGGACCTGGTCGAAGCGCACGGCACCGGGACCAAGCTGGGCGATCCCATCGAGGCGGAGGCCCTGCTGGCGACCTACGGGAAGGACCGGGCCGAGGGCAGGCCGCTCTACCTGGGATCCCTGAAGTCGAACATGGGTCATGCCCAGGCCGCCGCCGGCGTCGGCGGGGTCATCAAGGCCGTGATGGCCATGCGCCACGGGTACCTGCCGAAGACCCTGCACGTGGACGCGCCCTCGCGGCACGTCGACTGGTCCTCAGGCGGGGTCGAACTGCTGGCACAGGGCCGTGAGTGGACCCGGGCGGACGGTCCGCGCCGGGCCGGCGTGTCCTCGTTCGGCGTCAGCGGCACCAACGCGCACGTGATCCTGGAAGAGGCTCCGCAGCAGGAGCAGGCGCAGGAGCGCGTTCCGGGCCCGGACGTCGTCGGCGGGCTCGTGCCGTGGGTGGTGTCGGCCAAGAGCGCGGCCGCCCTGCGGGGGCAGGCGGGCAAGCTGCGCGACTTCCTCGCCGCCGACCCGCAGGCGGACGTCGCCGGCATCGGTGCGTCGCTGCTGTCGAGCCGGTCGCGGTTCGAGCACCGTGCGGTCGTGCTGGGCCGGGGCCGCGACGAGCTCCTGGGCGCTCTCGCGGCGCTCGGCGAGGGCGCGGAGTCCCCCGCGGTGGTGCGCGGCTCGGCCGGGAAACTCGGCGGTGTCGCCTTCGTGTTCCCCGGACAGGGGTCGCAGTGGGTGGGCATGGGCCGGCAGCTGTACGACACCTTCCCGGTCTTCGCGCAGAGCCTCGACGCGTGCGCGGCCGCCCTGTCCGAGTGGGTCGACTGGTCGCTGCTCGACGTGGTGCGCGGGGTGGAGGGGGCGCCGTCCCTGGACCGGGTGGACGTGGTCCAGCCGGCGCTGTTCTCGGTGATGGTGTCCCTGGCGAGCCTGTGGCGCTCCTGGGGTGTGGAACCGGCCGCGGTGGTCGGACACAGCCAGGGCGAGATCGCCGCCGCCCACGTCTGCGGTGCGCTGTCGCTGAGGGACGCCACCAAGATCGTGGCGCTGCGCAGCCTGGCTCTGCTGGACCTGATCGGTCACGGCGGGATGGCGTCGGTCGCGGAGTCCGCGGACGTCGTAGCGGAACGTCTCGTTCCGTGGGGGGACCAGCTGAGCATCGCCGTCGTCAACGGCCCCCGCTCCGTGGTGGTGTCCGGGGAGCCGGACGCCCTCGACGAGTTCGTCGAAAAGATGAAGGCCGACGGCGCCCAGGCCCGCAGGATCTCGGTCGACTACGCCTCGCACTCCCACCATGTGACCCGGGTCCGCGAGCAGGTGCTCGGCCCGCTGTCCGACGTGAGCCCGAAGACGTCGCAGCTGCCCTTCTACTCGACCCTGTACGGCAAGGTCATCGACACCGCACGGCTCAACGGCGACTACTGGTACGACAACCTGCGCGAGAAGGTCCTCTTCGAAACCTCCGTCCAGCGGTTGGCCGAGGACGGCTTCCGGGTGTTCGTCGAGATGAGCCCGCACCCCGTACTGACCGTCCCGGTGCAGGAGATCGTCGAGGACGTGGACGACGCGCTGGTCCTGTCCTCGTCGCGGCGGGACCGGGACGAGGCCGAGGCCGTGGTCGGCTCGCTGGCCCAGCTCCACGTCCGGGGCGGGTCGGTGGACTGGGACGCCCTGTTCGGGACGCGCGAGCGGGTGGACCTTCCGACGTACGCGTTCCAGCGGCAGCGGTACTGGCTGAACTCCTCACAGACGGCGGTGGCGGCCGAGGTGCCCTCGGCCGAGCCGCCGGCAGGAGACGACCACCTCGTCCCCCTGCCGGAACGGATCTCCGCCCTCTCCGGCGACGACGCGAAGGCACTCGTGCTCGAGCACGTCCTCGAGAAGGTCGCCGTCGTGCTCGGACACCCCTCCAGTGCGTCCGTCGACCCCGATCAGGAGTTCAAGGAGATCGGATTCGACTCGCTGCTCTCCGTGGAGCTGAGCAAGCGCCTGACCGCATCGACCGGCCTCAGGCTGAGGGCGAACCTGGTCCTGAAGTTCCCCTCGCCGAGGCGGATCGCCGAGCACGTCACCTCCTCGATGGCCGCGTAGGAACTGTCCCGCCGGCGGGACACCGCAAGCTCCACAGCGGCTTGTCCCGCCCGGCGCCAAGTTGTCTTGAACGGCCGACCCCCTTCCCCGAAGGTGGGGGTGATCTGTGAAGTTCTCCGATTCCCGGGCCTGTTTGCTGAGGGGTTGATCTGTGTGCGTTCGTTCGGTGCGTCGTCTGCGCATAAAGGCATGTGGCGGGCGCAGGAAATGGCTCCCGACACGCCGAACCATGCGCTGACCATGTGGGATGTGGACGGTGAGCTGGACACGGCCGTCATCGAATCCGCATTCCTGCACGTGATGGGCGAGGCGGAGGTGCTGCGCGTCAACTTCGTCGACGACGGCAGCGGACTGCGCCTGGTACCCCGGGAACTGGGGGACTGGCGGCCCTTCTTCCTGGACCTCAGTGCCGAGGCCGACCCCGAGCAGGCGGCGCGCGAAGCGCTGGCCGACATGGTGCGGCAGCCGTTCGACCTGTCGCGGGACCTGCTGTTCCGACTGGGCGTGGTCAAGCTCGCGGAGGCCCGCTCCCTCCTCGTGATCGCCTACCACCACCTGATCTCGGACGGGTTCGGCGCGGGCGGCCTGCTCTCGAAGCGCCTCGCCGAGGTCTACACGGCGCTGGTGCGGGGCGAGGACGTCCCGCAGATGCCGCACCCGTGGGACGCCGAGTCGTTCGCGGCCGAGGCGACGGACTACCTCGCCTCCCCGAAGTTCACCGAGGACATGGACTTCTGGCGCGGCTACCTGAAGGATGCGCCGGCGCCCGCGCAGGTTCCGCGCGTCGCCCTGTCCGACTCGATGCGGGCCGCCCTCTCCGAGCCGATGAGCAGCGCCGACCGCTGGTCGGAGGTGGCCGAGACCATCGGCATGGTGAGCCGGACGCTGACCGTTCCGCGCGCCGAGGCCGACGTGTGGACCGAGACCGCGACGTCCATGGGCGTGTGGATGTCGCAGATGATGACCGCGGCCGCGGCGGTGTTCTTCCGGCACCGCTGCGACCGTCCGGAGTTCCTCCTCTCCCTGGCCGTCGGCAACCGCGTCGGCGTGGCGAGCAGGACGCCCGGCCTGGCCGTGAACGTGGTGCCGGTGCGGGTCTCGGTTCCGCTCAGCGCGACCTTCGCCGAGATAGCCGACGCCATGGTCGACGAGACGTACGAGCTCTTCGGCCACACCGCCTGCCACTACTCGGACATCCAGCGCGCGAGCGGAACCGTCCTGAGCGGCCGCGGCAGTTTCGGCGCCGTCATGAACGTCGTCGAGTTCGTGGAGCAGCTCCACTTCGCCGACAGCCCGGCGCGCTACTCCGGCGCCACGACCGGCACCTTCGAGGAACTGTCGATCGGCGTCTACACCGACGGGAGCGCCGACAGCGACCTCTACATCCGGCTCGACGCCCCTGCCAGCCTGTACCACCGCGCGGAGCTGCGCTTCCTCGGCGAGGAGCTGATCGCGCACATCCGTGCCGTGGTGGCCGCCGGTACGCAGCCGGTCGGTGCGCTGGACGTGGTCGGCGGTGTCGAGCGCGACGGCGTCCTGACGGCGCCGAACGACACGGACGTGCCGCTGCCGGGGCTGACGGTTCCCGAGCTGTTCGCCCGGCAGGTGGAGCGGGACCCGTACGCCATCGCCATGGTGTCCGGCGACTCGGAGGTCTCGTACCGGGAGCTGGACGAGCGCTCGAGCCGTCTCGCCGAGGCGCTGCGAGGGCAGCACGTGGGACCCGAGACGGTCGTCGCCGTGGCGCTGCCCCGGTCGGTGGACCTCGCCGTCGCCCTGCTGGGCGTGGTGAAGGCGGGCGGGGCCTACCTGCCGATCGACCCGACGCTCCCGGCGGAGCAGATCAACGCGCAGATCGGCGCCGCCCCGGCGCGCGCCCTGCTCACCGATGCGGCGACGGCCGGCGCTCTCTCCTCCCACCTGGACGTTCCGGCGATCGTGTTCGACGACGTCCGCCCGGACACCGCCGACCACGCGAACAACGGCGCGCCGGAAGCTGCGCTCACGGCGCACCAGGACAGCCTGCTGGCCGTCATGCACGGCTCCGCAACGACCGGTGCGGCCACCGGAGTCGCCGTGACGCACCGGAACATGGAGCGGTTCGTCAAGGACCGCCACTGCAAGGAGGCCGGCCAGAGCACGGTGCTGTGGCACGCGCCGCACACCGCCGACGCGCTCGCCCTCGAACTGTGGGTCCCCCTGCTGAACGGCGGCCGCGTGGTCGTGGCGCCGGCGGGCGAGCTCGACATCGACGCGCTGACCGCTCTGCGGGCGGTCCACGAGATCTCCACGCTGTGGCTGCCCGCGGGCCGGTTCTCGGTGATCGCCGCAGAACGCCCCGACTGCCTCGCCGGGCTGCGCGAGGTGTGGACCGGTGGCGACCGCGTGTCGACGGCCGCGCTGCGCCGGGTCCGCGAGGCCTGCCCCGAGCTGACGATCGTCACCGGCCATGGCCTGACGGAGACCACCGTCTTCGCCGCGTGCCAGCGCCTGGCCGCGGACGAACCCGTGCGCCTCGCGTCCGCGGTCGGCCGCCCGATGGACAACACCGCCCTCTACGTGCTGGGTCCGGGACTGGCGCCCGTCCCCGTCGGCGTGACCGGAGAGCTGTACGTGGCCGGGCCCGGCGTGGCCCGTGGGTACGCCGGGCAGCCCGGGCCGACCGCGGAGCGGTTCGTCCCCTGCCCCTTCGGTCCGGCCGGCGCGCTCATGTACCGGACCGGGGACCGGGTGCGCTGGGGTACCGGCGGCCGGCTCGAGTACGTGGCCCGGGCCGACGCCCAGGTCGATGTACGTGGCGTTCGAGTCGAGTTGGCCGAGGTCGAAGAGGTGCTGTCCGAGCACAGCGGCCTTGCACAGTCGGTCGTGGTCGTCAAGGCCGATGGTTCCGGGCAGCAGCGCCTGGTGGCCTACGTGGTCCCGGTCCGCGGCCAGAGCGTCTCGGGCGAAGAGCTGCGCCGGTTCGCCGCGGGGTGGCTGCCGGAGTCCATGGTGCCGTCGGTGTTCACGGTGCTGGAACGCCTGCCGGTGACGGTCAACGGGACGGTGGACCGGGCGGCGCTGCCGGAGCCCGAGTTCGACGCCGGGAAGTACCGGGCACCGCGCAACGAGACCGAGCGGGTGCTGGCCGCGGCGTTCGCCGACGTGCTCGAGCTGGACCGGGTCGGCATCGACGAGGACTTCTTCGACCTCGGCGGAAACTCGCTGCGAGCGATCCGGCTGGTCGGCCTGATCCGGGCGGAGCTGAACCAGGAGGTGTCGATCCGCAGGCTGTTCGCGGCGCGCACCATCACCGGTCTCTCGGACATGTGGAAGGACCTCGCCCAGTCGAGCAGGCCGACCCTGCGCAGGAGGACGAGGGAAGGCGCCGTTCTCTGACCGGTCCGTCACACCGGAGCGCCCGCGGCACCCTGACGAGGGGGCCGCGGGCGTTCGTGTGGCCTGCCCGCCCGTATGCCTGCCCGCCGGCTTGAGCAGGGCTCAAGTGCGCCACCACCGGGCTCCGGTGAACTTCCGACGGGGTTCGAGCCCGCGCTGGATCGACCCGTGTGCCTGGTCGCGTACGGCGTTCGTGGCCGAAGCCGGCGGGATGGCGCGAATCCGACGCCCACAAGAAAACCGCACGAGCGGTTTGTTATTGTCCACGTGTCCTGCCTCTTTGCTCTGCCGATCCGATGGGAGTCCACTCGCCGTGGCCACCTTCCTTTACAAACTCGGCCGCCTGGCGTTCCGGCGCCGATGGCTGCTGGTCGTCCTGTGGGTGCTGATCTTCGGCGGCGTCGGAGTCGCGGCGTCCTCCGCACCCCCGCCCCCCGCCGACACCTTCTCCATGCCGGGCACCGAATCGCAGAAGGCGTTCGACCTGCTCAAGGAGAAGTTCCCCACGGCCAGCGCCACCGGCGCCAGCGCCCGCGTCGTCGTCCGCGCCCCCCAGGGCGCCAAGATCTCCGACGCAGGCCCGAAGGCCGCCGTCACCGAGCTGCTCGGAAACCTGTCCAAGGCCCCCGAGGTGACCGGCGCGACCGACCCCTACCAGGCCAACACCATCAGCCAGGACGGCACCACCGCCTACGCGGTGGTCACCTACAAGGTGCCCGGCCCCGAGGTGAGCGACGAGGCCCACGACGCCTTCGACGAGATCACCGAGAAGGCCCGGGCCGGCGGACTGACCGTCGAGGCCGGCGGTGACGCCGTCAAGATCAAGGCCGAGATGGGCGGTTCGGGCGAAGGCATCGGCATCCTGGTCTCCGCCATAGTCCTGCTGCTGACCTTCGGCTCGATGATCGCGGCCGGCATGCCGCTCCTGACCGCCACCATCGGCGTCTCCATCGGCATCTCCGGCATCACCGCGCTCGGCAGCACGTTCGGGCTCTCCGCCACCACCTCGACGCTGGCGATGATGCTCGGCCTCGCCGTCGGCATCGACTACGCGCTGTTCATCGTCTCCCGCTACCGCTCGGAGATGGCGGAGGGCCGTGACCGCGAGGAGGCCGCCGGACGCGCAGTCGGCACGGCCGGCTCGGCCGTCGTCTTCGCCGGCCTCACGGTCATCATCGCGCTGGCCGGCCTGTCCGTCGTGAACGTCCCGCTGCTCACCAAGATGGGCCTGGCCGCCTCCGGTACGGTCGCCGTCGCCGTCCTCATCGCGCTGACGCTGGTTCCCGCGCTGCTCGGCTTCGCCCCGTTCAAGGTGCTGCCCCGCCGCGAGCGCCACCTGTTCTGGAGCGGGCCGCTGTCGGCCCGCAAGCAGCGCGTGTCCGCCAAGCGGGCCGCCAAGGCCGCCGCGCGCGCCGCGAAGAAGGACCCCAACAAGCCGAACCTCGGCTCCCGCTGGGCCGGCTACGTGCTCCGCAACCCGATCGCCGTCCTGCTCGTCGGCGTCGTGAGCCTGGGTGCGCTCGCGGTCCCCGCCGCCAGCCTGGAGCTCGGCCTGCCGGGCGAGGGCACCATGTCGACGGAGACCACCCAGCGCAAGGCGTACGACATGCTGTCCGAGTCCTTCGGCGCCGGCTTCAACGGCCCGCTGATGGTCACGGTCAGCGCCAAGGACGCCAAGGCCGCCGGTGACACGGTCGGCAAGGCCCTCGCCAAGGTGGACGGCGTCGCCTCGGTCTCCCCGGCCACCGCCAACGAGGCCGGCGACACCGCCATCCTCAACGTCGTCCCGACCACCGGTCCGGCCGACAAGAAGACCGAGGACCTCGTCCACGACCTCCGCGCCCTCGCGGGCGGCCTGGAGGAGCAGACCTCCGGCGAGGTGCTGATCACCGGCCAGACCGCGATGCTCATCGACTTCTCGAAGACGCTGGACGACGCGTTCGTGCCCTACCTCGGCCTGGTCGTCGGCCTGGCCTTCGTCCTGCTGGTCCTGGTCTTCCGCTCGCTGCTCGTCCCGCTGAAGGCGGCCCTCGGCTTCCTCCTGTCGGTCAGCGCGGCCCTCGGCGCCGTCGTCGCGGTCTTCCAGTGGGGCTGGCTGAAGGACGTCCTCGGCATCGACCAGACCGGTCCGATCATGAGCACCATGCCGATCTTCATGATCGGCATCGTCTTCGGCCTGGCCATGGACTACGAGGTCTTCCTGGTCTCCCGGATGCGCGAGGCCTACGTCCACGGCGCAGGCCCGGACGAGGCCGTGACCACCGGCTTCCGCTACAGCGGCCGCGTCGTCACCGCCGCGGCGGCCATCATGATCAGCGTGTTCTCCGGCTTCATCCTGGACGCCAACGACATGATCCAGATGATCGGCTTCGGGCTGGCGACGGCCATCCTCTTCGATGCCTTCGTCGTCCGCATGGCGATCGTGCCGGCCCTGTTCGCCCTGCTCGGCAAGGCCGCCTGGTGGCTGCCCCGCTGGCTGGACGCACTCCTGCCGAACATCGACGTGGAGGGCGAGAAGCTCAACCGCATCGTGGCCCGCTCGGTCCCGGTCCCTGAGCGCGAGCTCGCGGACCGCGTCTCCTAGCGGATCCCCGTTCCCCGCAAGGGACACACACCGCGGACTCCCGCCGCGGACCGGCCCCCGTCCGACCGTCAGGGAGCCGCACACATGGCCGGCCCGGTGGCATCAGCCACCGGGCCGGCCGTCGTCTTCCGCGCGGCCCGCGGCCCTCACTGATGCGGGATGTCGACGCCCGCCGCACGGAGGTTCGCCTCCAGCAGCTCGGTCAGCCGGGCGGCCGCCGGCGCCTGGTCCTCCCGGTGGTGGTTGATGAGCCCGTAACGGGTGGCGGCGTCGGGCCGGGCCTGGAACTCGGCCGGCATCGACAGCAGTTCGCGGTGGGCCAGCATCTTGGCGGCCAGGGCGGACGCGAGCTCGTCCAGCCGTGCGTCGTCCGGATCCCACGACTCGGCCTCCTGGCAGAGCTTCATCAGCTCGACGTACTGGGGGTCGCCGAGCTGGCGCTCGAGCTGCGTCAGGAAGCTGTCGAAGAACTCCGGTACCAGGGCACGGGCCAGGATCAGGGCCTCCTGCTGGATGGCCACGTATTCGGCACCGAAGCCGAGCTCCGCGAACCGGTCCAGGGCCGCGCAGGCGCGCTCGGGCAGCAGCAGCCGGTCGCCGGCGGCGAGCCGGTGCAGCACCGCGCGCCGCGCGATCAGCTCCTCGATCCGATCCGTGAGCCGCCGCTCGACGTCGTCCAGGGCGGAGGCGAACTGCTCGGGATCGGCGTCGAGCAGATCCCCGACCTCGGCCAGCGGCACGCCCGCGTCGGCGAGCGTCCGGGCCTGGACCAGCCGCAGCATGTCGGAGGACCCGTAGCGGCGATAGCCGGAGCTGTCGCGTTCCGGTTCGTCGACCAGGCCGAGCCGGTGGTAGTGGCGCACGGTCTTCACCGTGACGCCGGCGAACGCGGCCGCCTGACCGATCGTGAGTCCGTACACCATCGGCTCAGCGGGCCCTCTGGTCGTGCGCTGCCGCGGTCTCGCGGACGGCCGCGGCGATCGCCCGGAAGTCCTTGGCCAGGATCTTGGAGTGGTTGCTCGCGACCTTCGCGCTCACTTTGACGTTCGGGTTCCGGGCGAGCACGGGATCGAGTGCGGTCCGCATCTTCTCCATCTCCTCCTGGCCCCCGCCGAGGCTGGCCCCGGTGGCGAGGACGTACCGCACCGGGCAGGTCAGGCGGTCGAGGACCGGCTCGATGGCGGCGTTGATCTCGTTGGCCTCGATGTTGATGTCGGCATGCTGGTCGGCGGTCATCCGCGCGGCCAGGCCCAGCGGGCGCACCAGCGGGAGCAGCCACCGCATCCGGCGGAACAGGCGCCGGATCCGCTCACGGCCCTCCTCGCCGGTCAGACCGTACGGAATGCCGCCGTCCACCGGCACGATCCCCACGACCCGGCCCGGATTCCGGTCGGCCCAGTGCGCCGCGAGCGCCGCACCGTACGACCACCCGACGAGCAGCGGCCGCTCCACCCCGGTCGCGTCGAGGACGGCATCGAGGTCGCGGACGCATGCCTCGAAGGAGTAGTCCGCCGACCGCTTCGACCGGCCGCGGGCCCGCTCGTCGTACGTGATGTGCCGCCAGCCGGAGTCGAGTTCGGCGATCACGGGCCGCCAGGGCCGGGAGTCGGCATAGGAGCCGTTCAGGTAGACGATGGGACGGCCGGGGCCACGGGTATCGGTGACGGCCAGGGCCGTGTCGTCGACGGGGACCATGCCGGTCCAGGGCGAGGAAGTGGAATGGGTCATGCCATCAGCGTCCACCCTGACCCAGGGTCAAGGTCAACCAGCGACATCAAGCCGGACCTCACACGAGCTTCATCGCCGAACCGATCGCGGCCACGAACCCGTCGACGTCCTCGGGCGTGGCCCACGGCGCCCACCGGGCCGTCACTCCGTGTTCGGCCAGTGCCTCGACCAGCCCGGCGCCGTCACCGTCATGTCGAGGCCGACGGGGATCGAGGCGGCCGCGGTGTTGCCCAGCATCCCCGGTGACGATCACCCGCTCGGGCACGAAGCCCGCGCCGTGCCCGAACAGGGGATAGGTGCGCCGGTCGGAGGGATCGAGGGCACATGAGTACGTGCGCCGGCCACGACGAGGTTCCCGTGAGCCCGCGCGTGGCGCTGGATACCCTCATCGCGCAACGCAGCGCAGAACTGCTGGAGCAGCAGCAAGCCCTTGAGATGGGCCGGATGGCGGCCTCAGAGCTGGCTGCGACCGTGACGGGCAGCAGGGGCACGTCCGTTGCGGCTGGCGTGGAGCACCTGTCGGGAGTTCTCCGGAACTCCGCGGACCCGTGGGGAACCGATCTCATGACACGGCTCGAAGCCGGGAGCCGATTCGAAGCCGGAGTGAACGCAGCCCGCCGAGGGCTGGCTCTGGCTCCGGCTGAACACCTTCTGATCGACTCCCGGCCGGGAAGGCGCGGTCAGACAGCGGCGGTGGAGGCGAGCAGTCCCTCGGTGACGGCCGCCGCGACCTCCTCGACCTGGTCGACGAGGTAGAAGTGGCCGCCGGGGTAGACCTTCAGATCGAACTCACCGGTGGTCTGCTCGCGCCACGTCCCGGCCTCCTGGACCGTCACCATCGGGTCGCTGTCCCCGATGAGGGTGGTGATCGGAGCGGCGAGCGGCTCTCCCCCGCGCCAGTCGTACGCGGCGAGGGCCCGGTAGTCGGCTCGCAGCGCCGGCAGCACCAGCTCCAGGACCTCGGGGTTGTCGAGCATCGACTGATCGGTGCCGCCCAGCCTGCGCAGCTCGGCCAGCACGTCGGCGTCCTCGTAGAAGTCGTACTGGGAGCTGGTGCCGGGCTGCGGCGCGCCCCGGCCGGAGAGGAACAGCCGCTGGGGCCCGGGAAGATCGCCCCGGGCGACGAGCAGCCGGGCCGTCTCGAACGCGACGAGCGCGCCCATGCTGTGGCCGAACAGGGCGTACGGCCGTCCGGGGTCCGAGGCCAGCTCGTGGGCCAGCTCCTCGGCCACCGCCGCCACGAGCGGGGCCACGGCCGTGAACGGCTCCTCGTGGTACCGGTCCTGGCGGCCCGGGTACTGCACGGACACCACGTCGAAGTCCGCAGGCAGCGTACGCGCCAGCTGCACGTACGCCGTCGCGGAGCCTCCCGCGTGCGGGAAGCAGAAGAGGCGTGGCCCGTTTCCCGCGGTCGTGGTCGTGGTGAAGCGCCGGAACCACGTGTTGTTCATGGTCGGTGTGTCCCTTCGTCTGTGCCGGCAACACGGCCCCCGCTGATCACACCGACCGAACCGGCGGCGGACAGAGCGAAAGCCCGCCGGTGCCCTCGGGGGATGGGGCGCCGGCGGGCGGTTCGATGCCCCGGGAGGGCTCGCGCCCGTCCGTATCGGAGCTCATGTCCCGAGCATCACGCCCCGTCCTCGACGACCGCTCGCAGTCCGCTGGAGAACCCGTACAGCCGGCGCCGGTGGTTGAAGGATGCGGTGGACCAGCCAGCGGTAGCCGAGTGCGATGAGGGCGATGGACCAGCCGAGGGCGAGCCAGCCGTTGCCATGAGGGACTCTCCCTTTTGTCTGCTGCGGGTCAGAGGCTGCGGGCGGTGATGTCGCCGTAGTTGGTGCTGGCGTGGATGTTCAGGCCGGCGACGCCTTCGCTGTTCTGGAGCGAGTTGAGGATCCGGCCGTAGGTGGTGCCGGCGTCCAGGGAGGCGGAGACGCCGCGGGCGGCACCGACCGTGATCTCACCCTGTTCCGTGCGCAGCGTGACCGTGCCGCGGACGGCCTCGGCGATGTGGAGGTCGCCCTTCTGGGTGCTGATCTGCGCGTCCCCGCCCAGGCGGCCGACCGAGACGTCGCCCGACATGAGGGCCATACGGGCGCTCGCCGCTTCGTCGATCTTGACCGTGGCCTGCGCGCCCTCGAAGGAGACGGCGCCGCGGTCGTCTCCTCGGCGGCCTTCACGTCGCGGCTCTTGGAGGCGTCGGCGGGCAGGATCTCGACGGTGGTGTTGTCCCGGTCGGCGGCGATGAACCGGACGCGTCCTGCGGGGATGTCGACGACGGTGGAGCTGGCGGCGGGGGTGTCGAACTTCTGCATGGTGCTCTCCTTCTTCTGCAGCGTGCGCTCCGTCGGCCCGCTGTTTCTGATGATGGAAAAGCTACGTTGCATTCATGGATTCGGCAACAAGCTCGTTGCGTAAAATCTGAATCATTGCAGGTGGAGGCCAAGAAATCGTTGCAATGCTGCTGAACCTAACGCAACAAGAAGCCCTTGATCGTTGCAATGGATTGAGTGTGAACGCGATACTTGGAGACACCACAGACCCGCCACGAACGCGGCCGCGGAGCCGACAGCGGAGGCCCCCGGTAATCCCGGCAATTCCCGTCCCCGCCCGGCGCTTAGGGTGATGTGGATCAACTCATCGGTTGGTCAGGGGATCGGGGGGAACCGATGAACAGTGCGACCGAGGTGTTCCAGCCGCTGCAGGAGGACGATCCGCAGTCGGTGGCCGGCTACCGCCTCGTGGCCCGGCTCGGTGCGGGTGGCATGGGCCGGGTGTACCTCTCGTACACCCGGGGCGGCCGCCCCGTCGCGATCAAGGTGGTACGGCCGGAGCTGGCCGAGGATCCGGCGTTCCGGCGGCGGTTCCGCCGCGAGGTGGAAGCGGCCAGGCGCGTCCGGGGGGCGTACACAGCCGAGTTGATCGATGCCGAGGCGGACGGGGTGCCGCCCTGGCTCGCCACCCTGTACGTGCCCGGGCCCTCGCTCACGGAGGCCGTCGCCCGGCGCGGACCGCTGCCGGTGCCCGCGGTGCTGTGGCTGGTGGCGGGGGTGGCCGAAGCCCTCCAGGCCATTCACGGTGCGGGCATCGTGCACCGGGACCTGAAGCCTTCGAACGTACTCCTGGCCGCCGACGGGCCCCGTGTCATCGACTTCGGCATTTCGCTGGCGTCCGGCACCACCGCGCACACCGCCACGGGCACCGCCATCGGCACGCCCCAGTACATGGCCCCCGAGCAGGCGTCGGCGGGGGAGGTCACGACAGCCACCGACGTCTTCGCGCTGGGCCAGACGGCGGCGTTCGCCGCGCTGGGCGAGCCGCTGTACGGAGACGGCCCCGCCGTGAGCGTGCTGTTCCGGATCGTGCACTCCGACCCCGATCTCTCCCGGCTGCCGGAGCCGCTGCGCCCGCTGATCGCCCGGTGTCTGGCCGCCGATCCGGAGGAGCGGGCCACCCCGGCGGAGATCGTCGCGTGGTGCCGGCAGCGGCTGGGCGAGGACGCCGACGGGGGCGGCGGCCCGGCCGTCTGGCGGGAGGTGACGGGGCCGGAGGTGATGATTCCGGGGCCTGCCCCGGATCCCACCCCGGTGCACACCCTGCCGCTGGTCGGCCGGCCGGCGCCGGCCGAGCCGCAGGAACGGAACCCGCGCAGGCGGCGTACCGCGCTGATCGCGGCCGCGGCGGTGACAGCGGGAGTGCTCGTGCTGACAGGGCTGGCCTGGACGGTCATGGACGCGACGGACAGACAGCGCGACCGGGACGCGGCCGCGGCAGCCTCGGCCGCGACAGCCCACACAACACCGTCAGGCACGGCCGGCTCAGCGGCCGCCGACGGGAAGCCGGCCTCTTCCGGGTCCGGGGCCGCCTCCGGATCCGGAGGCGCAAGCACGCCCCAGCCACCGAAGCCCGTTCCCCACACCATGCTGATGCTGGAGGAGAAGAACTCCATCAGCCTTCAGGAGCCGGTCCGGCACGAGGACCGCACGGGCGACATCCGCCTGACGTGCACGGAGCGAGAATGCGCGCTGGAGAGCGACTCGAGCCTGATGACCCTGCTGTTCGGAGAGCCGAGCGGCTCCTACGAGGAGTGCCGGGCGCTCACGGCGAACGGCTCCCGGAGAGTCCCGCTGGCCGCGGTGGCGCTCGGCAGCGAGATCTGCGTCAGGAACCCGTCGGGGGACATCGCGCTGCTCGTGATCCAGATCAAGTCGACCGTACCCGTGAAGGGCGTGCCCAAGTTCGTGTCGACGGACATGACGGTCTGGCGGACCCCGGCAGCCTGACGCCTGCCGGACGAGTTCCCGCGAGCGGTCCCGGCCGATCCGCTTCCCCGCCGAGCCGGTGCTCGGCGGGGAAGCGGCGCCCCGTACCGCAGGCTGCTCAGGCGAAGTAGCCGAAGACGTCGACGATCACATGGGTGTTGCCCCAACTGAGGTTGGCGAGCTCCACCTTGCCGTCGGCGCCCACCGGCACCGTCACCAGGTTGGCCACGGTCGTGCCGGCCGTCCAGTTGAGGTTGGACGAGTCCGGCCGGGCGGTGCCCGACGGCCAGGCGGTGAGGTGGCCGTCGGACTTCGGGTCGGTCACCGTCACGTTCAGCACGACCGCCTTGGCACGGCCGAGTTCACGGCTGCCGGAGAGGTCGAGCACGGCGCTCCCCTCCGGGAACACCATGCCGGTGGTCCGGGTGTCGAGCATGCGCTGGGGACCGGCGGTGTGGAAGGTGGCACCGGCCGGGTCGTCCGAGTAGTAGCCGAACACGTCGGCGATCAGGTGGGCGGTGCCCCAGCTCGCGTTGAACAGCTTCACCGTCCCGTCCGCGCCGACCGGGACCACCACGTGGTTGGGCACGGTCTGGCCCGCCGTCCAGTTGAGGCTGGAGGAGTTCGGCCGCTCGCTGCCCGACGGCCACACCGTCAGGTGCCCGGCGTCCTTCGCGTCCGTCACCGTCACGTTCAGCACGACGGCCCGGACGCCACTTCGCGGGACCCCCCCACGCCCCGCGACCTGCAGCGACACCTCGCTGCGCGCCGGCACCGGCGTCGTGCCCGGACGGCCCACCGCCGCCCGCGAGTCCAGCAGCCGCGCCGGGCCCGCCGAGGAGAAGGTGCTGCCGCCGGCATCCGCGGAGTAGTAGCCGAAGACGTCGGCGATCAGGTGCGCCGTGCCCCAGCCCGCGTTGCGCAGGTTCACCTTGCCGTCCGCACCCACCGGTACCACGACCTGGTTCGGTACGGTCCGCCCGGCCGTCCAGTTGAGGTTGGACGAGTCCGGCCGCGTGGTGCCCGACGCCCAGGCGGTGAGGTGGCCGTCGGACTTCGGGTCGGTCACCGTCACGTTCAGCACGACCGCCTTCACCCCGGACTGCGGCACCCCCGCCCGGCCCGCGATCTGCAACGACACCTCGCCGCCGGCCGCCACCGGGTCGGTCCCCGGACGGCCGAGCGCCTCCCGGGTGTCCAGCAGCCGCGCCGGGGAGAGCGTCGTGAAGCGGTCGCCGGCCTGGGGGACCGGGATGCCGTTGTGGGCGACGTGGATGCGCTGCCCGTCGGCGTCGGTCCAGACGATGTTCGCGCCGGTCCGGTCGACGGCCCAGGACCGGTTGGGCTGGCGGAAGGACTTCCAGTCCTGGCCCTGGGCCAGCGTACGGATCTGCACGGTGTTCTCGCCGCCGGAGGCCTTGATGCCGTCGTGGAAGTCGAGCAGCAGCAGCCGGCCGGTGGCCAGGTCCTGGCGCACCAGGTAGCCGTCGCCGAGCAGAGACTCCCGGCCCCAGGTCGCGTTGGACCCGCCGGCGCTCTGCACCGGCACCGAGAGGGTCTGCCGGGTCACGGTGTCGTACACCCCGCTGGTGCGCAGGGTGCCCTGGCTGTCCTGGCAGCCCCAGCTGACGAAGGTTCCCACGGCCTCCAGCAGGGTGGCCGGGCACGGCGTGGTGAAGGTGCCGCGGTCCATCTCGCCCCGTATGTCGCTGGCGTAGACGGTGGTGCTGTTCTCCCGCGAGGTCCACAGCGTGTCGCCCTGTACGGCGACGCCGGTCGCCTGCGTCCGCAACACCTGGGCACGGGCGTCGAGATCACCCACGATCACCTGGTGGTCGGACGTCCAGTTGCCGTTCGCGGTCTGCGCGAGCACCGCGTACCGGCCCGAGGCGTCCGCGGTCTGCAGGCCGGCCACGTCGCCGGTGGGTATGCTGCCGGCCCAGTCCCGGTTGCCGGCCTGCCGGATGGCGGCCGCCTTCCATTTCACCGGCTCGTGCTCCAGATAGCGGCCGTCCCCGGTGGACCGGACCCCGACGCAGCCGGCGTTGTGGCTGAAGCAGTTGCTCACAGTGTGCGTGCCGTCGAGGTACTCGAAGGTCTTGACCGGGGTCGCGTCGTTCGAGACCCGGTAGCTGCGGAACGCGCCGGTGATGTCGCCCGGCTGGAAGTGGACGGTGTCCGAGGCGGCGGTGAGCACGCCGCCGCCGATCGACAGGCCGAAGACGGTGGCGGGCGCCGCAGGGACGTCGGCCAGCCGCGCGGCCAGCGGCTTGGCGGCGCCGTCCGCGGTGATCCGCTGGACGGCGACCTCCGGCTGGGTTCCGTAGGCGGGAGCCTTCGGGCTGCCGACCGCAACCAGCGAGCCGTCCGGCGCGGGCAGCAGCTGGGTGTCGGCGAGCTCCAGCAGGTTCTCGACGATGCCGGAGGCCGAACCGATGGCCGCGAAGCGCAGCGGACGGCCCCGGTTGTCCCCGGAGGTTCCCGCACCGGACTCGGTGCTGAGCAGCCAGTCACCGAGCAGCCGCAGCTCGCCCGCCACCGGGTTGAAGTACGTGGAACTCAGCACGGTCTGCGGCTGCGCCCGGTCGAGCACGTCCACCATGTTCCGGTCGCCGGTGCGCAGCACCTTGCCCTTGGCCAGCCGGAAGCCGTGCGAGAACGCGAACTCCCCCTCGTCCGGCAGCGCGGTGGTCTGGCCCGTCACGACGTCCACGAGGACGGAGTGGCTCAGGTTGCCCAGGCGGTGACGCAGGATCAGCGAGGTCTGGTCGCCGTCGTGTACCGAGGCCTCGAGGGCCGCCTCGGCCGGCAGCGCCACCCTGGTACGGACCGTCGAGCCGCCGTCCAGCCTGTTCAGGAACCAGCCGGTGACGGCGGAGTCGCTGCCCTCGAAGGTCACCACGGTGCGCCCGTACGTCCCGTAGTAGGTCTGCCCGGCCGGGACCGTGACGGTGCCCAGCGCGACCGGCCGGCCGGTGGCCAGGTCGTACAGGTCGACCTTGGCGTCCGTGGGGACCGCCACGGTGTCGGAGGACGTTCCGTACCGGTGGTCGGGAGCCCCCCGGTAGCCGCCCGAGGGCTTGCCCTGGTCCAGGTCCGCGCTGACGGGGGCGGGCAGCCGCAGCCCGGTGTCGGTGCTGGCGCCGGTGTCGTACCGGGTCCACAGCAACCGGTCGCTGCCCTCACGGGCGTGCAGCAGGCCGGATTCGCCGGCCACGTAGAGCTGGTCCCTGGCCGGGAGGCCCCGCGGGGCGGCGGGCAGCACCAGCTCCCCGGCGGTAGGTGCGCCTCCGGCGACCGGGGCGGCGACCGCCTCGGGCAGGGCCACGTCCAGTAAGGCGGCGCCGGTGACCAGAGCCAGGGTGGCGGCTCCCAGTCCCCGGCGCAGTCGCGATGATCTTCGTACGGTCGGGTCCACAACCACCCTCTCAGCGAGCACGGGAGGAAGGGGACACCACGGAACCGGCCCCGGGCAGCCGCTCGCGCGGGCCGGTCGGCCTGACTCCAAGTGATCGGTCCCCCTCCGATCGTGTCGGAGCATAACAACGGCGATCACCCGCCCGCAGGATCTTCCGCCCGACCCCTCTGATCACCAGCGAGCGGCTGCCCGGCGGCTACACCCTGAACACCACCGTCAAGCCCGGCATCACCGCATCGAGTACTTCGCCAACGACCTGGTCCGTCGCCAGACCACCGGCAACAAGCGCCAGACCTGGGAAAATCGACCCCCAGCTGCGCTTCCGGTCCTGGACGGTGGACGCCCAGAACGGCGGCACGTGGTCCCGGACGGAGTCCAAGAGTTCAGGAAGCCGTAGCTTGCCGGGGGCCCCTCGCCTGCTGGTAGCGTCCCCCGTCCGGCCGAAGATCACGTAAGGACGCCAGCCGTGCAGGACGAAACACGCCACGAGTGCAGCAGCGAGCGCATGGCCCACGCGCTCGAGGACATCGGCCGGCGGACCCGGCGGCGGTGGTACGACATGCGCTACGACCACGCATCCCCGGCGAAGCTCCGGGAGATGCACGACGAACTCCTCGACCACGTCGCTGCCCGCACCGTGGCGGACCCGGCGCTCGACGAGCCGACGCGCTCGGCACTGCGGACCGCTGCCGAGTGCTCCCTGGGGGTGCTGAGCCTCGGCTGCTCCCCCCACGGCGACCAGGAGATCCTCTTCCCGCTCATCGGCGAGACGCTCAGCAGCGAGGACATCGAGTTCGGCGACGTCGTCGAACTCGACCCTGAAGGGCAGGCCCCCAACGCCAGGACGTGGCTCGACACGTTCGAAACCTGCATGGTCAGCGGCCTGGTGTGGGAACGGCAGAAGGTGATCGGCCTGCTGTTGCGCAACGACTATGCGCCCGCGATCCACGACGGGGTGCCGTACTCGAAGCTGAACTCGACGTCGGCCCCGGCCGACCTCGCGGCGATGGACGCACTCTGCGGCTACCTGGCCAGGGCAAACGGGCACCTGCCACGCCACTGGCCGGCCGTGACCCTGTGCAAGCCGGACGCCGACGAGCGCTCCCGGGCCGCCCGAAGGCTCGACGCAGCCGGCCCCCTGACACAGGACCGGCGTCTGCTTCGGGTGCTCCTCGACGACGACCAGCCCGCCTTCGAGCAGGCACTCGCGACCCGGCTCATCGAGCACCGGGAGAGCGTGGGCCCCGATCCCGCCCCCCGGACTCTGCTGCCACTCGGCGCTCTCGCCCTGGCCGCCCTCGCCGTCCAGGTGCACGGCTGGGAGCTCGGCGTCCGGTCCGGCTATCTGCCGCACGCCATGCTGGGCTCCCCTGATGCGCTGCAGCGAGCAGCGGACGGATCAGCCGTCCGGATCGGCGCTCTCGTACCGCTGACCCGGCCCGGCTGGGTCGAGGCAGGCCGGCACCTGCTCGCCGGACTCGAGCTGGCCGTCCGCGAAGTCAACGACGCCGGCGGGATCCTCGGGCGACCGCTCGAGCTGGTGGTCCGGGACACCGCGGCCGACCCACAGAGGGCGGCGGCGGCCGTGGACGAACTGGCCGGCCTGGGCGTGGCCGCGTTGGCGGGGGAGTACCACAGCGTCGTCGCCCGCGCCGCTGCCGCCAGGGCCGACGCCCTCGGCCTGCCGTTCCTCTGCTCGTCAGCCGTGCTCGACGAGCTCACCGAACAGCCGACGCAATGGGTCGCACGCCTCGCCCCGGCGCAGTCCCACGGCTGGCGGACCTACGCAGACTTCCTCCTCGGCGCGGGCCACAGCCGCATCGCCGTGGCAGCACAGCCGAGTGTCTACTGGGCATCCGGGACCCGCATCCTGCGGGACCACCTCGCTCCACGCGGCGGCACCGTCATCGAACTCGACATGAGCGCGCTCACCCCCGCCGCGCTGTGCGAGGAACTCGTCGACCACCGCGCGACAGCGCTCCTCCTCCTGGTAGGGCACCCGGAGCCGGCCGTACCGATCGTCAAGTCCGTCCGCCAGGACCCGCGCCTCGCCGAGATCCTGATCGGTGCCCCGGCCGGACAGCCGGAGTTCGCCGAATGGGCGGCGCTGCTGGGCGCCGACGGCGCCGCGATCCCGTTCCTGCGCTACCTGCCCGAACAGCTCAGTCCCCTCGGTGCACGCGTCGGGGCGGCCCTCCGCGAGCGGCTGGGCGAGGCGCCCTCCTTCGTCGCCTTCGAGGGCTACGACACGGTCGCCGTCCTCGCCGACGTGCTGCGTTCCAGCGGCGCGGACCGGGCGCGCACCGCCGAATCCTGGCCGCGCGTTGCAGTAGAAGGCACCCGCGGCCGGATCCGGTTCTCCCGCACACCGGACATCAGCGTCTGGCAATGGACTTGGACGCCGGTCCAAGTCGCCGACCGGGATCCGGCGGAACCCGACCGCTTCCGAATCCTCCACACCGGCTGAGGGCGCCGCTCTCCCCCTCGTTCCAGAGCACGACGAGCAGACGCGTGCCGCGTCCCCTCTGGTGCGCGTGCCGGTGGTACGCCACGCTGGCCGCGGGCGGGAAAGGGGGGAGGGCGTGATGAGGGCTCTGACTCCGCGCGGTGTCATGCGCTGGCCACTGGTTCTGCATGTCGTCACGGCACTGCTGCTGGCCGGTGCTGCATCCATAACGATCTTGGGGCTGCTGTGGCTGACGCTGGGAACACCTCGAGTACAGGTGGCCGGACCCCTCAAGCCCGGCGACACGTACGACGCCATCAAGATCGCCCTGGCTGTCGTGGCCGGAGCCGGCGGCGTAGTGGCCCTCGTAGTCGCCTATCGACGCCAGCATCTCAATGAGACCACCGACGCCCGGGAATACGACAAGGCGCTGATCGAACGGTTCGGCGCCGCCGCCGGGCAACTCGGAGCCGACCAGCCGGCTGTACGCATGGCGGGCGCCTACGCGATGGCACGGCTCGCCGATGAATGGCCTCAGGAACGGCAGATGTGCATCGACGTGCTGTGCGGCTACCTGCGCATGCCACACGCACCCGATCCACCCACGGACGACCAGGTGCTCACGGCCTGGCGACGCGAACGGAAGGTTCGTGAGACCGTCCTGCAACTCATCGGTGCCCACTTGCGCGATGAGGCCCCTGAATCCTGGCAGGGCCACGACCTCAACTTCGCCGGCGCCGTCATCGACGTGGCGGACCTCCGTGGTGCCCGTTTCACCGGCGGCGACATCGTCTTCGTGGAGACGCTCTTCGTGGCTCACGGCCGAGACCAGGTCATCTTCGACGAGGTCGACTTCGCCGAAGGCAGCTGCGTCTACTTCCGGCTGGCCGAATTCCGCAGCGGATCCGTCCGCTTCAACCGGGCCACCTTCAGCGGCGGCTGGGTCACCTTCGACAGTGCCCGCTTCACAGGTGCACAGGTCAGCTTTCGGGACGCTGCCTTCACGGCGGGCGAGGTCCTCTTCGAGGACACCGAGTTCTCCGAAGGGTGCGTCGACTTCGAAGGCGCCACGTTCACCGGCAGCACGGTGAATTTCCGTGAGCACCATCTTCCTTCCGTGTACGTCACGGTGCCGCCAGCCCGCTTCGGTGGGGCCACCGTCGACTTCTCGCAAGCAGCCGACTTCACCCACCCTCCCCGGTTCGGCCTGCAGGCGCTGCCTCCTGGTCTCCGGCTTCCCCCGGGCACCAGCGTCTCCGACCTGCCTTGACGACGCGGGCCTGAGTATGACCGGACGGTCACAGGATCCGGTTCCGGGAACGGACGGGGTGCGGCGTACATCTAGCCGGTCGGCGAGGCTCCTGCGGGGGCCTCGCCCGACAGAATCGGCAAGAACCGGGCGGTGGCCGACCGGTGGTGAGTGGCAAGGCGGGGCAGGAATGAAGGCGGTAGCGGTGACGGGCGGTTCCCCGGACACCCCGGAGACTCCGGCGACGGAAGGGACCGAGGTCCCGGTAACGGATCCCGGTACGCAGGACACGTCCCCCGGCACCGGCGGCTCGGAGACCCCGGAGCGCGCAGAGGCCGAAACCCCTGCCGAGGCCGACAGCGCCGCGGAGACCGGGTCCGCCACGGACGCCCCGGCCGAACCCGAGGCGAACGCAGAAGCCGAGCCGGAGGCTGACGCGGAGCCCGAGCCCGAGCCCGAGCCGGAGCCGGAGCCGGAGGCTGACGCCGACCCCGGGCCGGGGCCGGACGCGGAGCCCGAGGCGGCAGCTGAGCCCGAGGCTGACGCGGAGCCCGAGCCGGAGGCTGACGTCGAGCCGGAGCCGGAGGCTGACGTCGAGCCGGAGGCGGAGCCGGACGCGGAGCCCGAGGCGGCAGCTGAGCCGGAGGCTTACGCGGAGCCCCAGCCGGAGCCCCAGCCGGAGGCTGACGCGGAGCCCGAGCCGGAAGCCGAGGCCGGGCAGGCATCCGAGGCGGAGGCCGAAGGCAGCTCCGAGGCAGGGCCAGAGGCCGGCGAGACCGCGCCCGAGGCCGAAGCACAGCCCGACACGGAGGGGGAGCCCGACGCGAAGGCCACCGGCGGGCCCGCGCCCGAGGCGGAGGCCGACGGCCGAGAGGTACCCGAGCCCGAGACCGAGGCCACCGACGAGGGTGATGGCGGCGGCGGTGCGGCCCAGGACGAGGACGCGCCTGACGAGGCGGCCGAGGAAGCCGAAGAGCCCGAGGCGGCCGAGGCGGTCGAGGCCGAAGAGCCCGCAGAGGACGGTCCGGCGGACGACGCGGGCCGGAAGCCCCGGCAGACGCCGTCCTGGGCTCGGGGCGACGCGGCCGAGGCCGACCCGGAGCGGACCAGCCAGTTCGTGGCCCTGAAGGAGCTGGACGCCCCGGCGGAGAAGGCCCCTTGGCCGGCAGCCGTACCGCAGAACCGGCGCCCGGCTCCGGCCGCGGCCGCGGCCTCGGCTCCGGCCGCGGCCCCCGCTCCGGCCACGGCCGCGGCTCCAGCGGAGGTCGTCGAGCCCACCCGCAAGGTCCCGCTCCCCCCGCAGCCCCCGCTGGACCTGCTGGCCGAGCTCACCAACACCGCTCCCCCGCCGGAGACCCCGCGCCGCACCGCCGTCCGGCGCGTGAAGATCTGGACCCCGATCCTGCTGCTCCTGGCCGGCGCGGTCACCGGCGCGCAGCTGCTGCGCCCGCTGCCCGCCCCGCAGATCGTCGCGGCCGAGCAGGCGCACACCCTCGACGGGCAGTTCTCCGTACCGTGGCCCGCCAAGGGCCAGGGCGCCGTACGCGTCCCCGGCTCCGGCGACATCGGCACCTTCGGCGAGCAGAAGCCCGTGCCCACCGCGAGTGTCGCCAAGGTGATGACGGCCTATGTGGTCCTCAAGGGCCACCCGCTCCGCAAGGGAGAGGCCGGCCCCCAGATCGAGATCGACGCGAAGGCCGTGGCGGACGGCACCTCCGATGACGAGTCCCGCATCGAGGGCCTCGTCGCAGGTACGAAGTTCAGCCAGCAGGACATGCTGAAGATGCTCATGATCCCGTCGGCCAACAACGTGGCCCGGCTGCTGGCGCGCTGGGACACCGGTACCGACTCCGAGGCTGCCTTCGTCGAGAAGATGAACGCCGCGGCCAGGGAACTCGGCATGCATGGCACGACGTACACGGATCCCAGCGGTCTGGACGCCGGAACGGTCAGCACGGCCGCCGACCAGCTGAAGCTGGCCGACGCCGTGATGAAGGAGGAGGCGTTCCGTGCGGTGGTCGCGCTGCCGAGCGCCGAGATCAAGGGACTGTCCACGACGCTCATCAACAACAACGACCTGCTCACCGTCAACGGCCTGAGCATCCGCGGCATCAAGACCGGCTCCAGCACGCCCGCGGGCGGCACCCTGATGTGGGCGGCGTACAAGTCGGTCGGGGACGAGACCCCGCTGATCCTCGGCACGCTCATGGACCAGCACGTGGACGGGCCGGACCACAACGGGGAGAACAGCCTGAAGCTCGTGAAGACCAACAGCAAGAAGATCATCGAGGCGGTGCGGCAGGCGCTCGCCTCGGCTCCGGTGATCCGCAAGGGCCAGACCGTCGGCCACGTGGACGACGGCCTCGGCGGCCGTACCCCGCTGGTGGCCACGAAGGACCTGAACGTGATCGGCGTACCGGGCCAGCAGCTGAAGCTCACCCTGCGGCCGGGGGCCTCCGGGACCCCGCACGCCGCGAAGGCGGGAACCGAGGTCGGCGTCCTCACGGCCGGCGACGGGGAGGGCGCGAAGAGCGTCCCGGTGGCGGTCGGAACCGACCTGGCCGAACCCTCCTTCGGTGCCCGCGTCACCCGCCTCCGCTAGTGCTGTGACCGGCAAGGTTCACCGGGTCGCGACGCCCGGCACGGCACCTCGCCGCGTTGTCGGACCGCGCAAGTACGTCCAGTACGAGCCGCG
>NZ_JNZY01000033.1 GCF_000717655.1 Streptomyces katrae | reverse complement strand
GGCGGGGTCTGCGTGCTCGGGGTCGGGAGGGTGGACCGGGGGGACGGGGGCGGGGTCTGCGTGCTCGGTGTCCGGAGAGTGGACCGGGGGGACGGGGGCGGGGTCTGCGTGAGCGGCGTCGGTGTGTGTCCGGGGGCGTCCCGCCAGTCCACTGTCCTTCCGTGTCGTGCCGGCCCCTCAAGGGCGCTCCTCCTTCGTCGTCGCGTCGCTTCGCGATGGCCTGCGGCCACCCTTGACCGACCGACCCGCCCCGGAAAGACAACAGACTGCCGGGAAGCCCCCGAAGGAATGGCCGGGGGGTTCATGTTCCGATTGACCCAGATCAGAGATGCTGACCGGCGGCCCCTGTCCATCCGCACCCAGGCCACCAGGACCACCGACCCCCGGCCGGTGCCGGGCCGCGGGGAGGGGAACGCCTCCCGCAAGGGCCCATAGGCACCCTTTCCGGGGCTGGGTGGGGTCAACCTGCACCGGACAGCGTTCAGATGGCCATGTCGGTAGTGGGCCCGCGAACGCAGCAAATCGCTACGCGCTCCGCCCGGTTTGGCGTCCGGCGGCCGTCTGGGGCTTGGCATAGGCCGCCCACGACCGGCAGGAGCCGGCCTGGGATGCGACTGCGGGTTGTTTGTCCCCTTTTGGTGGCTGGTTGAGACGTGAACGGGTCCGTCTGGCCCGCTTTTCGCCCCCAGCAGCGTGCAGACGCCCGAAAACCCGCCCCCGGAGGCGTCTGGGCGGCCTATGTCCAGCCCCAGACGGCCGTCGGACGCCGAGAGATGGGAGCGCGTAGCGATTTGGGGCGCCCGCGGGCCCACTCCTACCGGCCTGGTCATCTGGTCGCTGTCTCGTGCAGGTTGACCCTGCCCGGGCCCGGAAAGTGCTTCCTATGGGCCCTTCAGGGGACCGTGGCCTCCCTGTGGCCCCATCCTGCTCCGGCTCGGTGGTCCTGGGGACTGGCTCCGGACGACAGGGGCCGGGCGGCATCTCTGATCTGGGCTGGTCGGAATCCGAACCCCCTGAAGGCCATCGCGAAGCGACGCGACGACGAAGGAGGAGCGCCCTTGACGGACCGGCACGACACGGAAGGACAGTGGACTGACGGGACGCCCCCGGACACTCCTTCGACACCCTCACACATACCCCGCCCCCTATATCCCGGCTCGCCTTGCCGACGCTGAGCACACAGACCCCGCTCCCAAACTCCGCCCGCCCCACCCCAACGCCGAGCACACGGATTCCGCCTCCTGATCCCCGGCCACCCCTCCCGCCCCCCTCCGCCACACCACCCCCACCCCCGACAACCCGTTGAAAGATCCCCGGTCTCCTGTAAGTTTCTCTTGGGAACTAACTGTCGGCGAGCATGACAGCGAAGGGGAGCGGGAGCACATATGGCTCAGCAACAGCAGACGTGGACCGCCGTCGACGACTACTTCGGCGGGCTGCTCGTCGAGGAGGACGAGGCGTTGGCCGCCGCGAACGTCGACTCCGGTGCCGCGGGGCTGCCCGCGCATCAAGTGGCTCCGAATCAGGGGAAACTGCTCAACCTCCTCGCGCGCATCCACGGCGCCCGCACCATCCTCGAGATCGGCACGCTCGGCGGCTACAGCACGATCTGGCTGGCGCGGGCCCTGCCCGCCGGCGGGCGGCTCGTCACGCTCGAGGTCGACGAGCACTGCGCCGACGTCGCCGCCGCGAACATCGCCCGGGCGGGGCTGGACGGGGTCGTCGACATCCGGCGCGGCCGGGCCGTCGACCTGCTGCCCGGGCTCCATGACCAGGCCCCGTTCGACCTCGTCTTCATCGACGCCGACAAGCCGTCGAACCCGGACTACCTCAAGTGGGCCCTCGAACTCACCCGCCCCGGCAGCATCATCGTCGGCGACAACGTCGTCCGCGACGGCGCCGTCGCCGACCCCGACAGCACCGACCCGCGCGTGCAGGGCGTCCGCCGGTTCACCGAACTCATCGCCGAGCACCCGAGGCTGACGGCCACCGCCCTCCAGACCGTCGGCAGCAAGGGCTACGACGGCTTCGTCCTGGCCCTGGTCACCGGCTGACCTGCACCCCTTCGTATGCTCGCGTCGACCAACGACCCACGGGGGAACGACATGAGCACGATCGCGGAAGACAACAAGCGGACCGTTCTCGGCTTCTTCGAGGCCGTCAGCGAGCGCCGGCCGGATGATCTGGCGAAGTTCATGGCCGCTGACGTCATCGACCACAACAAGATCATCCACGGCGAGGCCGACGAACCCGGCGCCGCCTTCGACGGCATCCGCAGCCAGCTTGCCGCCTTCGACCCGCTCGTCGTCGACGTGGAGGAACTCGTCGGCGAGGACGACCGCGTCGTCGCGCGCGTCACCCAGCGCGGCACCCACAAGGGCACCCATCCGCGGATGCCTGAGCCGACCGGCCGCGAGTTCGAGGTGGAGGCCGTCTGGATCTTCACGCTCGCCGAAGGGAAGATCGCCCAGCTCCGGGCGGTCAGCGACCGCCTCGGGCTCTTCCTCCAGCTGGGCTGGGACTGGCCGCAGGCCGACTGACGGGCGCTGCCGCGCCGAGGGGCCTCGAGCCAGTAACCTCACCCGAATGACGGCACTTTCCCACCACGGTTCCGACCCCATCGAGCAGCCCGGGCGCGGCGGGGCCACCGCCACCGCCGAGGCCGATCCGCATGCCATCGGGCCGGTGCGCACCGAGTACGCGCCCGACAAGGACGGTGACCCTGACCCGGGCGAGATCGTCTGGACCTGGGTCCCCTACGAGGAGAACGACGGCCGCGGCAAGGACCGCCCGGTGCTGGTCGTCGCCCGGGAGGCGGGCGGGCGGACGCTGCTGGCCGTACAGCTGTCCAGCAAGCGGCACGACAACGACCGGGAGTGGGTGCCGATCGGGACCGGGCCGTGGGACGGTGCCGGGCGGGAGTCCTGGGTCGACGTGGACCGGGTGCTGCGCGTGCACGAGGCGGGCATGCGGCGCGAGGCGTGCGCCCTGGACCGGGGCCGGTTCCAGCTGGTCGTGAACCGGCTCCGCGAGCGCTACGGCTGGCGGTAGCCGGCCGGCCGGCCGCAGTGGCTGCCACGGCCTCGGATCAGCCGCCGAGGCCGGTCAGCCCGGTCTCGGCGTAGTGCGGCCAGGTGCCGGCCTGTGCAGCGGGCAGGGCGACCCAGTCGTTGAAGGGGCGTCCCGCCCCGGAGGGGTCGAAGAGTTCGGCGCCGGGCAGGGACAGCGCTTCGGTGTGCGCGGGGGTGCCCACGCCGAGTTTCACGGCGAGGGCATCGCCGTTGAGGCAGGCGAAGACCTTCCCGTGGGCCTTGAGGGCGCGCGCGCCGAACAGGGCACCCGCGGTGACGCCGCGCGGCGCGAGGTCGGCGGCGATGTGGTCGAACAACGTGTCGGGGTCGGTCACACGGCGAGTATGGCGGCCTCACAGACATCAGCCCGGCAGGACCCGGCCCGGCCCCGCCAGACCCTGCCCGCCCTCCCCCGCCGTCCCCTTCACCCACTCGACCGAGCCCGCCCCTACGCCCCGAACCCCGCGAAAGCCCGCTCGAACGCCTCCCGGGGTCCCGGATTGCGGTCCAGCACCCCGAACACCACCCGTTCGAAGACCCCCGCGAAGCGCCCCGCCAGCAGGGCCCGGAAGGCCTCCGCGACCTCCGCGGGGTCGTTCTGGAACACCCCGCATCCCCACGCCCCCAGCACCAGCCGCGGATACCCGTGCAGCGTCGCCGTCTCCAGGACGCGCTCCGCGCGCCGGGCCAGCGCCGCCGGGATCTCGGCGGCGCGCTCCGGCTCCTGGCGGCGGATGGTGCCCGCGTTCGGTGCCGGGGAGGTGAGGAAGCCCGCCCGGAAGGGGGTGTCGAGCAGTTCGCCGCGGTCGTCGCGGAAGACGGGCACCCCGGGCGAGTGAATCACCCGGTCGGTGTAGAAGGTGCTGATCCCCGCCCGGTGGATCTCGTAGTACTGCGGGGCCTCCAGCAGCGTCTCGTACAGGGCCGAGGCGCGGCACAGCGCCTCCTCCTGGGCCTTGGCCCCCCGGACGTAGCCGCCCCCGGGATTACGGGCCGAGGCGAAGTTCAGGACGGCCACCGCAGCCCCGCAGACCGTCGCCGGAGCGTCCGCCGCGAGCCTACGGGCTGCGACCGTGCTGCTCTCCCCGGTGACCTCGACGGCCGTTTCACCGCGCTCGACGGGGAGGTCCTTGTCTGGAATGACCTGGTTTGGCCCATATATTCTGGTTCCGGCCCTGGCTTCCGCCAGGGCGGCGGCGAGGGAGACCTGCCGCCCCGACCGCGTCCGGTACCCGCCGGCCGCCAGGATGGTCGCGTTTTCCCGCGCGATCTCGCGCAATCTGCTGCTCACGTCGCCATCATCGGCAGTGCGGTTCACCCGCGGCCAGAGATTTTCCGCGCAGTGGCCCGCTCCCACCTTTCAGGCCGACAAGGACGGGTAGGCATGGTCAAGTCACACCACTGGACAGGAGACCCGTCCATGCCTCAGGACTCACCTGCACCACCGGCCCCCCTGACAGCAGACGCTTCAACCGCGCTCAGCGAGACCGCCGCCGAGGATCTGATCCACGGCATCTGTTTCAAGACCGGCCCGCCCCGCACCCTCGGTGCCGAGCTCGAATGGCTCGTACTGGATGCCGAGCGGCCCGGTCGGACATTGCCGCCTGAGCGGCTGACCGCCGCGCACGACGCGGCCCGCGCCCTGCCCCTGAATTCCCGGCTCAGCATCGAGCCCGGCGGCCAGCTGGAGCTCAGCTCGGCCCCCGCCCCCACCCTCTCCGGCTGCCTGGACGGCCTGCAGGCCGATCTGACCGCCGTACGGTCCGCCCTGAGATCCCAGGGCCTGATCCTCCACGGGACCGGCCGGGATCCGCGTCTGCCACTGCACCGGCTGTTGTCCAGCCCGCGCTACGACGCGATGGAGACCCACTTCGACCGCACCGGCCCGGCCGGCCGCGCCATGATGTGTTCCTCCGCCTCCGTGCAGGTCTGCGTGGACGCGGGGTACGAGGAACCGGGCCCCCTCGGGTACGGCAGGCGCTGGCGGCTGGCCCATCTGCTGGGCGCCGTGTTCGTGGCGGCCTTCGCCAACTCCCCCGCGCACGAGGGCCCGTACGCCGGCTGGCGGTGCGCCCGCCAGGGGATCTGGCGCGACATCGACGCCCGGCGGGCGCTCGCCCCGCCGCCGGACGCCGAACCGCGGGCCGGGTGGACCCGGCACGCGCTGGACACCGACGTGATGTGCGTACGGTCGCACGACGGCGGGCCCTGGACGGCACCGCGCGGGCTGACCTTCCGCGAGTGGATCCGGGCCGGCGCGGGCGCCGACGGCGCCCGCGGCCCGAACGGCACCCGCGGCCCGAACGGCACCCGGAACACGGACGGCCTGCGGTCGCCCACCGCCGAGGACCTGGAGTACCACCTGACCACCCTGTTCCCGCCGGTGCGCCCGCGCGGCCACCTGGAGTTCCGGATGATCGACGCCCAGCCCGGCGACGACGGCTGGCTGGTCCCGGTGGCGGTCGTGCACGCCCTGTTCGACGACCCGGAGGCCGCCGAGAGCGCGTACCGGGTGGCGAAGGCACTGGCCGACACGCACGGTTCGTGGCCCGCTCCGCGCAACCCGCTGTGGCAGTCCGCCGCGCAGCACGGCCTGGCCGATCCGGAGCTGCGCACGGCCGCGGCCGCCTGTTTCCGGGCCGCTGCCGAGGCGCTGCCGCGGCTCGGCGCGAGCCGGCACGTCCAGGACGTGGTCGGCGCGTTCACGGAACGCTTCGTACTCCGCGGCCGCTGCCCGGCCGACGACGGATTCCTGCAGCTCACCGGGACGGGGGCCCGCTCATGACCGCATCACCTTCCGCCGGTTCCGCGGATCGGACACACAGGGGCCCGGCGCCCGCGGACACGACGCCCGCGGACCTGCGCGAGCGCGCCTTCGCGGCCCTCACAGCCGCCCGCGCCCGTACGGCGCTGCTCACCGATGCGGTGAGCGACCGGGACCTCACCGAACAGCACTCCCCGCTGATGTCCCCGCTGGTGTGGGACCTGGCACACATCGGGAACCAGGAGGAGCTCTGGCTGCTGCGCAACGTGGCCGGGCACGAGTCCCTGCACCCGGAGATCGACCCCCTCTACGACGCCTTCCGGCATCCGCGCTCGGAGCGGCCGAAGCTGCCCCTGCTGGGCCCTGCCGAGGCCCGGCGCTACACGGCCGAGGTGCGCGACCGGGTCTTCCACCTGCTGGAGCGCACTGCGCTGGAGGGCTCCGTACTGCTGGACGACGGCTTCGCCTTCGGGATGATCGCCCAGCACGAACAGCAGCACGACGAGACCATGCTGATCACCCATCAGCTGCGCCGGGGCGGGCCGGTGCTCACAGCCCCGGATCCGGATCCGCCCCAGGGCGCGGCCCCGCCCGCACCCGAAGTCCTGGTCCCCGGCGGCCCGTTCACGATGGGCACGTCGGCCGAGCCGTGGTCGCTGGACAACGAGCGGCCCGCACACACCCGGGACACCGGGCCGTTCTGGATCGACACGGTGCCGGTGACCAATGCCGCGTACCAGGTGTTCATCGCGGACGGCGGCTACCGGGACGACCGCTGGTGGGCCGCCGAAGGCTGGGACCAGATACGCCGGCACGGGATCGAGGCGCCGCTGTTCTGGCGCCGGGAGGCCGGCCAGTGGCTGCGCCGCCGCTTCGGCGTGAGCGAGCCGGTGCCCGCCGACGAGCCCGTGCTGCACGTCAGCTGGTACGAGGCGGACGCGTACGCCCGGTGGGCGGGGCGGCGGCTGCCCACGGAGGCGGAGTGGGAGAAGGCCGCCCGGCACGACCCCGCCACCGGCCGCTCCACCCGCTACCCCTGGGGCGACGAGGACCCGACCCCCGCGCACGCCAACCTCGGGCAGCGGCATCTGCGTCCGGCGCCGGCGGGCAGCTACCCGGCCGGGGCGTCCCCGCTCGGGGTGCGCCAGCTGATCGGCGACGTGTGGGAGTGGACCTCTTCCGACTTCCTGCCGTACCCGGGGTTCCGGGCCTTCCCGTACCGCGAGTACTCGGAGGTGTTCTTCGGCCCGGAGCACAAGGTGCTGCGCGGGGGCTCGTTCGCCGTGGACCCGGTGGCCTGCCGGGGTACCTTCCGCAACTGGGACCTGCCGGTGCGCCGGCAGATCTTCTCCGGCTTCCGGACCGCGAGGGACGTCTGATGTGCCGCCATATCGCGTTCCTGGGGCCGGAGGCGCCCCTGGCCCGGCTGCTGAGCGAGCCGGAGCACTCCCTCGTACGGCAGTCCTGGGAGCCGCGCCGGCAGCGCCACGGCACGGTCAACGCCGACGGCTTCGGCGTCGGCTGGTACGCGGAGGGCGACCCGGTCCCCGCCCGCTACCGGCGGGCCGGGCCGATCTGGGGCGACCTGAACTTCGCCGATCTGGCCCGCGTGGTACGGGCTCGGGCCGCGCTGGCAGCCGTACGGGACGCCACCGTGTTCGGCGCGGACGGGGAGGCCGCGGCGGCGCCGTTCGCATCCGGGCCGTGGCTGTTCAGCCACAACGGTGCGGTGCGCGGCTGGCCCGAGGCGGCGGCGCCGCTCACGGCCGTCCTGGGGCCCGAGGAGCTGCTGTCGCTGGCCGCGGGCACGGACTCCGCGCTGATCTGGGCGCTGGTGCTGCGCCGGCTGCAGCGGGGGGACGACCTCGGCACGGCGCTCGCCGAGCCGGCGCGGGAGGTCGCGGCGGCCTCGCCCGACTCCCGGCTCAACCTGCTGCTGACCGACGGCACCGGCATCGCCGCGACGGCCTGGGGCGATTCGCTCTGGTACCTGGCCGACACGGTGCATCCGGCCGACGGGGCGCGTCCCGGCGGTGCGCCGCGTCCGACCGACACGGCGCATCCCCCCGACACCACGGCGGAGCGCATCGTGGTGGCGTCCGAGCCGTACGACGACGACCCCCGCTGGTGCGAAGTACCCGACCGGACCCTGCTGACCACCCATGGCACACGCGTCGTCCTGACCCCGCTGAAGGAGACCTCCCAGTGAGCGACTTCCAGTTGACCCGCACCCTCGACGAGCACGCCGCCGAGACCGCGCTGCGCGCGGACGTCCAGCACGGACTGACGGTGTCCCCCAAGGTGCTGCCGCCCAAGTGGTTCTACGACGCCCGCGGCAGTGAACTCTTCGAGGAGATAACCCGGTTGCCGGAGTACTATCCGACGCGCGCGGAGCGGGAGATCCTGCTGGCACGGGCCGGGGAGATCGCCTCGGCGAGCGGGGCGCGCACGCTGGTGGAGCTGGGCTCCGGCTCCTCGGAGAAGACCCGGCACCTGATCGAGGCGATGCCCGCGCTGGACACGTACATCCCGGTGGACGTGAGCGGGAGCGCCCTGGAGGGGGCGGCCGAGACCCTGCTGGCGGAGCACCCGGGACTGCGGGTGCACGCGCTGGTGGCCGACTTCACGAAGCCGCTGCAGCTCCCGCCGTCTCCCGGGCCGCGGCTGGTGGTGTTCCTGGGCGGCACGATCGGCAATCTGCTGCCGCCGGAGCGTGCCGCGTTCCTGGCCTCCGTACGGGCGATGCTGTCGCCCGGGGACGCCCTGCTGGTGGGGACGGACCTGGTGAAGGACGAGGCGGTCCTGGTGGCGGCGTACGACGACGCTCAGGGGGTGACGGCCGCGTTCAACAAGAACGTCCTGGCCGTCGTCAACCGGGAGTTGGGCGCGGATTTCCACATCGACGACTTCGCGCACGTCGCGGTGTGGAATCGGGAGCACGAGTGGATCGAGATGCGGCTGCGGGCCCGGTCCGAACTGGTGGTGAAGGTCCGGGCGCTGGATCTGGTGGTGCCGTTCGCGGCGGGTGAGGAGATCCTGACGGAGGTCTCCGCGAAGTTCCGTCAGGAAGGCGTACGCAAGGAACTCGCCGAGGCCGGGCTGGAGTTGACGCAGTGGTGGACGGACGCCGAGGGCCGCTTCGCGCTGTCCCTGGCGGTGGCCGACGGCGAGGCCGGCTGGGCCGGCAGCCCTGCGAGCAGTGAGGAGGCGGGGACGGAGTCGGAGGCGAGCGCCGCCTGAGCCGCGGCCGCGAGTTCCCGCCGGTCCGTGTGACGGCCCGGCGGGATCCGCGGCAGCAGCCGGACCTCGGCCCGCACCCCGCGGGCCTTGGCGATCCGCCACAGGGAGGCGGTCAGCGTGTCGTCTCCGACGAAGGCGGGCGCAGCGGCGAGGCTCCCGTCCGGCAGCCGGTACGCGAGCCGGACGGGCTGTACGGGCACCCGGGCGTCCAGGGAGGACTGGAAGGCGGCCCGCCGGAAGGGGCCGTGGGCGCGCCCGCACCAGGTGCTGCCCTCGGGGAAGACGGTGACGCGGTCGCCGGCCAGCAGGGCGCGGGTGATGGTCTCGACGGTGTCGGGGAGGGCGCGGAGCCGGTCCCGCTCGATGAACAGGGTTCCGCTCTGCCGGGAGAGCGGGCCGAGCACCGGCCAGTCGCGGATGTCGCTCTTGGCCAGCATCCGGCAGGGAATGGCGGCGGCGACGAGCGGTATGTCCAGCCAGGAGATGTGGTTGGCGACGATCAGGCGGCCGCCGTCCGGGCCGGGACTTCCGTGCACGGTGACCCGTATGCCGAAGGCCCGGACCAGGGCGGTCGCCCAAGCCCGCACCAGCGCGTGGCGGGGGCGGGCGGGAAGCAGCCGGACCGGCGGGGCACTCAGGATGCCGAGCAGGATCAGGGCGATGGCGGCGGTGAGCCGGAGCACCGCGCGGGCAGCGCTCGCACTTTTCCCCTCGTGGCCGGCGCATGCCTCGGGGGTACAGGGCGAGGTGGGCAGCCAGACGCTCATGCGGCCGGGGCGAGCGAGAGGAAGTGCTTGAGGTAGCGCGGGTTGGTGCGCCGCAGGGAGAGCAGGACGTAGAGGTCGGCGCAGCCGAACTCGGCGTCGAGGGCGGGCTCGCCGCAGACCCAGGCGCCCAGGCGCAGGTAGCCGCGCAGCAGCGGGGGCAGCTCCGTGCGCGCCGGGAAGGTGATGCCCTCCGGGTTCCAGGGGAGGTGGGGGGTGACCCGGTACTCCTCGGGGGCGAGGTTGCGGGTGAGGACGTTCGCGCGGGTGGCTGCGGCCAGGACCCCGCCGTCGGCGAGCGGTATCGAGCAGCAGCCGGCGAGCCAGTTGTGGCCGGAGTGGTCCATGTAGCGGGCGAGGCCGGCCCAGATCAGGGCGATGACGGCGCCGTTGCGGTGGTCGGGGTGGACGCAGGAGCGGCCGACCTCGACGAGGTCGGGGCGGACCGGGGCGAGGGCGGAGAGGTCGAACTCGCTCTCGGAATAGAGCCGGCCGGCGACGGCGGCGCGCTCCGGGGGCAGCAGCCGGTAGGTGCCGACGACCTGCTCGGTCTCCTCCTCGACGACGAGGAGGTGGTCGCAGTACGCGTCGAAGGCGTCGGAGTCCAGGCCGGGCACGGGTCCGTCGAGGCGGGCGCCGAGCTCGCCGGCGAAGACCTGGTGGCGCAGCCGCTGGGCGGCGCGCACCTCGTCCTCGTTGCGGGCGAGGCGGACGGCGTAGCGGGGGGTGGCGGGGAGGTCGGCGGGTGCCGCGACGGGCGCGGGCGGGGCGACGGCGGCGGGGACGGCCGCGGCGGTGACGGTGGGCGTCACGGTGGGGGGAAGGGTGGACGGGGACAGGGGGGCGATGGTCATGGCGGCTCCTGATCCGGGCACGGAAGCCAGGCCGGCAGGTGTGGTGGCCTGGCTCCCTTACTTCTTCCGTGACCGGCTGGATTCGACATGACCGCTCAGCGGCACTTGGATGTGCGAACGCTGAACTCGGCGGGCTCAGCGGTCGGCGTTGAGGACCTTGGTGATCGCGTCCGAGGCCGCGTCGGCGGCCCGCCGGGGGTCCTGGCCGGTGAGTACGGCCGTCATGTAGGGCTTGATCGGGTTCTGGGCCTCGACCTGGGCCCAGAGGGCGGACTTCGGGGTGGCCCGGCCCTGGGCGGCCCCGGGCGCCATGCTCGCGGCGCCCTCGTTGCCGTCGACCACGTGCGCGAGGGTGGTCTTGTTCGGTACGTAGCTCATCGTGCGGGCGAGCTCGGTCTGCCAGGTTTCGCTGACCAGCGCGGTGATCACGTCGACGGCGTGGGCCCGCTGCTTCGTCCGTTCCGGGATGATCAGGTCGGAGCCGCCGGTGAAGACGGCGCCGGGCTTGTCGGAGGTCTTTCCGGGGATCGGGAAGAAGCCGAGCTTGCCCTTGAGCGCAGGGTTGGCGGCTTCGATCGCGCCGGCCTGGCCGGGCGGGGCGATGATCTGGGCGACCTGGCCGCGGGCGAAGACCTCGGACTGCGGGGGCGTCTCCTCGTCGGCGTCCTTGGGCCCGTCGCCGAGGGCCTGCAGCTGCTTGTAGAACTCCATGCCTGCCAGGGCCTTCTCGTCGCCGAGGGTGCCGGCCCACTGTCCGCTGGTCTCGACGGCGAGGTCGCCGCCCTCGTCCCAGATGAACCCGGAGAGGACGTACCAGTTCTGCCCGGCCAGGTAGATGCCCTGCTGGTCGCCCTTGTCGAGCTTCTGGGTGGCCTGGATCCAGTCCTGCCGGTTCCTGGGCGGGGTCTTGATCCCGGCGTTCGCGAAGAGGTCCTTGTTGTAGATCACCACCCGGTTGGCGGCGTACCAGGGGATTCCGTACTGGGCCCCGTTGATGCTTCCCGGGTCGGAGAGGCCCTTGAGCCAGTCCGTGTTGCCCCACTCGCGCAGCCCCTCGAGGGTCAGTTCGGACAGGCCGCCGGCCTCGATGTACTGGGCGACCTGCGTGTTGCCGACCTCGATGACGTCGGCGCCCTCGCTGCTCCTGCCGGCGAGCACGGCGTTGACCTTCTCGCCGATGCCCGTCCATTCCTGGATCTTGACGTCGAGGTCGACGCCGGGGTGGTCCTTCTCGAAGGAGGCGGTGAACTTCGTGATGAAGTCCTGCGACGCGCTGCCCTTCATCAGCCATAGCGTCACCTTCTGCGTCCCTTCGGCCGATCCTTCGAGCCGGCTGCATCCGGTGAGGGCGGTCGCGGCGACGAGGGTGGTGCACACGGCGAGGAGGCGCATCTTCACGAGGGGTCACCTTCTGGGGATCGATCTCAGACGGATCTCAGATGGCTTGAAATTGGCATAGACCAATGGGCGGGTCAAGGCCTTTCGCCCGGGACTGTTCACGCAAAGTTCGCGGAGACGGACTTACTGGGGCACCGTAGAACGAGGCACAAGCACCCACCGTCGGGAGACTCCATGTCCAACCACACCTACCGGGTGACCGAGATCGTCGGCACCTCCCCCGAGGGCATCGACCAGGCCATCCGCAACGGGATCACCCGGGCGGGCCAGACGCTGCGCAATCTGGACTGGTTCGAGGTCACACAGGTACGCGGCCACATCGAGAACGGCGCGGTGGCCCACTACCAGGTAGGCCTGAAGGTCGGCTTCCGCCTGGACGGCGAGGACTGAGCGCGGCGGAAACGCAATAGCCCGGGGGCCGGCGCCCCTGAGCGGCCGGCGACGCAGCACCGCCCTAACGCGGGGTGGTCTCGTCGCCCTTGAACGGCTCGCCGTGGCCGGGCACGATCAGGTCCGCCGCGGCCAGCACCCGCAGCCGGGAGGCGCGCAGCACCTCGCGGTCCGGGGCCACCGGATCGTCCGCCGGGCCGTTCGCGTGCCACCACAGGTCGCCGGCGAAGGCCACCACGCCCGAGTCCGTGCCCGCCAGCAGCGTGATGTCCTCGTGGCTGTGGCCTGGGGTGCGGATCAGCCGTAGCGACGGGGTGAGTTCGTAGCCCTCCGCGTCGCGGTTCGTCCACTGGTCACCCTGGTACTCCACCTTGTGGTCGTGCACCCGGGCACGGCCGAAGAGTCCCACGTTCATGGTGTTGTCCGGGTGGTGGTGGCTGAGCACCACGTCGGTGATGTCCTCGGGCCCGAGGCCCAGTTCCGCCAGCGGGGCAAGGATGTCGTCGTGGCTCGCCACCATGCCCGGGTCGAAGATCACGTGCCGTCCTGCATCGTGTACGTAGGACACGGTCGCAGCCACTCCCGGGCCGGTGGAGCCCACGTAGCCGGTGGTCAGGACCTTGTATGCGGCGCTGCGGCCGAGCGGTGCGTCTGTCATGGCCTCAATCCTGCCGAGCGTCGCGGGCGTTCACGAGTGGCACTGCTGCCAGCGATCGCAGGATTCGTGCCAGCGGTGTGCCACACTGCGACCGTGCCGCCTTTCAAGACCGTTGCCGCGTACGTCCCTCCCGGTGTCGGCATGCTCGCCGTCGGCATCGTCACCGAGGTGTTCGGTGCCCACGGAGCGGCGCTGCCCGGTTTCGACCTCGCCCTGTGCGCCGACCGGCCCGGCCCGGTGCCCACGGACTGCGGCGTCCCGGTCTCCATCACGCACGGACTGGACCGGCTCGCGGGCGCCGATCTGCTGATCGCCCTGCCCGGGGCGGAATTCCGTACCCCACCCGGTCCCGCCGTACTCGACGCACTGAGGGCCGCACACGGGCGCGGCGCCGTGGTCGCGGCCCACTGCGTCGGCACCTTCGCGCTCGCCGCCGCGGGACTGCTCGACGGCCGGAGGGCGACCACGCACTGGCGGTTCGCCGAACTCCTCGCCGACCGCCACCCGGAGATCACCGTGGAACCCGACGCGCTGTACATCGACGAAGGCAGCATCGTCACGGGCGCGGGAGCCGCCGCGGGCTTCGACCTGTGCCTGCACCTGCTGCGGCGGGAGCACGGCGCCGCGCTGGCCAACGGCGTCGCCCGGGACATGGTGCTGCCGTCCCACCGCGACGGCGGGCAGGCCCAGTACCTGGCCGCGCCGGTCCCCGAGAACGGCCAGGACGAACAGCTCGCCGCAGTCCTCGGCTGGGTCCGCGAACACCTCCACGAGCCCCTGCCCGTCACGGAACTGGCCCGCCGCGCGATGATGAGCAAACGCTCCTTCGCCCGCCGCTTCAACGCCGCGACCGGAACCACCCCGCACGCCTGGCTGCGGACCCTGCGACTGAGCAGAGCCGAGGAACTTCTCGAGACCACCGACCTCCCGGTCGAGGAGATCGCCCGCCAGGTCGGATACGGGAGCGCCGCGGTGCTGCGCGAACAATTCGTACGCCGCCGCGGTGTCCCGCCCCGCGCCTACCGCCGCGCCTTCGCCCGTACGGCGTAGGAACCGGTTCTCCGCCCGGCCGGGAGACCGGCCATCAGCTCCCTGGGGCCTTGCGGCTCAGAACACCCATCGCGTATGGCTGTACACGCCGTTGTCCCGGCCGAAGCCGTACGCCGTGGCCGGGGTCACCGCGAAGACCACCGCGTCGCCCTTCCGGAACGCATCCCCGATCCCGTGGAACGCGCCCTCGGGCGAGGTGATGTGGGCCCCGTACTTCGCCTCGTACGCCGCGATCACCTCCTCCAGCACCGCCGGATCGGCGACCGGCCCGGCCGTGCCCTCGACCACGAGGTCGAGCCCTTCGGTGAGGGAGTTTCCCCCGGTGGTCAGCGCACAGTGCCCGTCATGTGCGAGGTTCTTCGCCTTCTGCTCCCCCGCGCCGGTCGAGAAGTACAGCACTCCGTCGTGCCAGGCGGCGATCACGGGGGTGACGTGCAGTCGGCCGTCGGGTCGTACCGTGGACACCCAGAAGATCTCGGCGGCCTCCAACTGCCGCTGTGCCTCGGCCCATTGCGTCGCGGTGACGTCCGCGGCACCCGGGCGGGGATTGAGTGCGGAGCTGTAGCGGGCGTCGAGCTCGGCCGTGGGGTGCTTCGCAGGTCCCTGTGCTGGCATGCCGGACCTCCTTCCTCTCCCCATAACGACCGGCTGGCGACACGGAAACCGTCAACACGCCCGTTTGCGCGCGTCAGGCTCCGGGACCGACGCCGGTCCAACCCCGCTCGAGGAGGTCGAAGGCGCGGGCCACCCTTTCGCGGTCGTCGGCGCGTCCGCGGGCCGTGCGGGGGGCTTCCAGGACGAAGTGGGCGAGCGCCGCGCAGTGCGGATCGTCGGCGGGGGCTCCGGCCACCTCGGCGATGGCGTGCGCGAGCGCGGTTTCGTGGCGCAGCCACATGCGCTGGGCGTAGTCCCGCAAGGCCGGGGTGCTCTCCACGAGTTCGAGGAAGGCGGCGAAGTCCGCGTCGCCGTCCCGGGCACCGACCCGGTAGCGCAGTGCATGCTCGCGCAGGGCCGCGAGTACGGACTGGCCCTGGGGCCTTTCGCGTACGGCGGCCAGCAGCCGGGCTTCCTGGTCGGCGTCCTCGTCGAAGACGAGGGCCTCTTTCACGGGGAAGTGCTTGAAGAGGGTGGTGGTGGACACGTCTGCCGCGTCGGCGATGTCGCGAATGCCGACCTGGTCGTACCCGCGCTCGAGGAAGAGGCGCAGAGCGGCATCGGCCAGGGATTGCCGGGTGGCCGCCTTCTTGCGTTCGCGGCGCCCCGGCGGCGTGTGGTGCGTGGTCGTCTCGCTCATGCCTCGAGCCTACACCTTTAGTTGAGCAGCTTCAAAAGTTGAGTTGTTGCACTTTTGGACCGAGCGTGCTCTTCTGGGACGGCGCGGCCGCGTGGCACTGCCCGGTCGCAGCGCCTCTTCTTCCTGCCTGCCGAGCCCTCCCAGAACGGAGCACCACCATGAACAGCACCACCACACCCCGCATCGCGGTCATCGGTGCCGGACCCGGCGGCCTGACCTGCGCCCGGATCCTCCAGCAGCACGGCATGGCCGTCACCGTCCACGAACGGGACACCTCCCGCACCGCCCGCGACCAGGGCGGCACCCTCGACATGCACCCCGGCTCCGGCCAGGCTGCCCTGCGCGAAGCCGGCCTGCTGGAAGACTTCCTGGCACTGGCCCGGCCCGAAGGCCGGCAGATGCGCCTGGTCGGCCGTGACGGACGCGTCCTGCTCGACGTCATACCGCCCGAGGCCGAAGCCGGCACCTGTGCCGAAGGCGGCAACCCCGAAATCGACCGCGGCCAGCTCCGCGGCCTGCTGCTGGACTCACTCGATCCCGGCACCGTGCGCTGGAACCACAAGCTCGCACACGCCGAACCCCTGACGGGAGGCACCCACCGGCTGCACTTCGCCGACGGCACCGCCACCGAGGCCGACCTCGTCGTCGGAGCCGACGGCGCCCGGTCGCAAGTCCGCCGCCTGCTCTCCGGCGCAACACCGGTCTACACCGGCGTCACTTTCGTCGAAACCGGACTCGACGACGCCGACACCCGCCACCCCGCACTCGCCTCCCTCACCGGCGACGGCACCATGATGGCTCTCGACGACAACCGGGGCTTCGTCGCCCAGCGCAACAGCCACCGGCACATCCGCGTCTACATCGGCATGCGCACGGAAGAGGGCTGGTACCGGAAGGCCGATCTCGACCTGGCCGACGAAAGCGCCGTACGCGGAGCGCTGCTCGAGGAGTTCACCGGCTGGAGCCCTGACCTGCTCGGCTTCATCACCGACACCGACACCGGGTACGTCAACCGGCCGCTGTACGCACTGCCCGTCCCGCACACCTGGCAGCACACTCCCGGCCTCACCCTCCTCGGCGACGCCGCCCACCTCATGTCGCCGTTCTCCGGCATGGGCGCCAACCTCGCCATGCTCGACGGCGCCGACCTCGCCCGTGCCCTCATCGACAACGCCGCCGTCGACGACGCCGTCCGCGCCTACGAGGACCTTCTGCTGCCCCGCTCGAGGGAAGCGGCCGAAGGCGCCGCCGAGGGGATCGACAGTGCCTTCGCGCCCGACAGTGCCGCCCAGGTCCTCGCCCACATGTCCCGGAGCCACTGACGGCAGCCACGAACCGGCTCGGAGCAGGAACTCGGTAGCGAACTCCCGCCGTCGCAGCCGATCATGCAATCCATGAGCAACCAACCCGCGCGATGGACCCAGGCCACCGTCTACCCCGACATGTGGGCCGACCCGGACGACGACCTGCGCAACAACGAGGACAGCCCGGAGGGCGAACTCGCCACGCTGCAGGACTTCCTGACGAACTACCGCATCACCCTGCGGATGAAGTGCGAGGGTCTGGACACGGAGCAACTGGCCCGCCGGTCGGTCCCGCCGTCGACGATGTCGCTCCTCGGCCTGATCCGGCACCTCGCCGAAGTGGAACGGGACTGGCGCAACTGGATCAGTGACGGTGACCCGCTGCCGAAGCTGTACGGCGAGAAGGACGCGGACTTCCACGGGGCGGTCGCCGATCAGGCCGTCGTCGACGCCGCGTACGCCGACCTGGAGCGCGAGCAGGCCGCCACCGACGCCGCCCTGGCCGGGCATCCGGACCTGGGCCGGCGTGTGGGCAAGGACGGGATCGCGGTCCGGGAGCTGATGGTGCACCGGATCGAGGAGTACGCCCGTCACTCCGGGCACGCCGACCTGTTGCGCGAGTGCGTCGACGGAAGGGTGGGCCAGTGAGGCCGTCCTCGCGCCGCGAACCGCCTCAGGTGCGGCGGAGCCCGTCGCTTTGAGGTCCTCCCCCTGCGGCCGCGGGCCGGCGGATGGGGGGCTCGTCAGCGGACGACGTCGAAGACGTTCTTCTGCAGGCCGTTGGCGTAGGCCTCGTGCTCGACCAGCTTCAGCTTCTGGGCGTCCTTGTCCGTGGCGCTGAACAGACGCTTGCCCGCGCCGAGCAGGAGCGGGAAGACGAGCAGGTGGTAGCGGTCGATCAGGCCGGCGTCCGAAAGGCTCCGGTTCAGGGAGGCACTGCCGTGCACGATGATCGGGCCGCCATCGGTCTCCTTCAGCGCGGCGACCTCGTCGAGCGAGCGCAGGATCGTGGTCTCGCCCCAGTTCGTCACCAGGTCCTCCTCGGTGAGCGTGGTGGAGACGACGTACTTGGGCATTGCCTTGTAGTCGGCGAAGTCCGCCATGTCGGGCCACACCGGGCTGAAGGCCTCGTAGCTGGTCCGGCCCAGCATCATCGCGGTGGCTTCCTTCTGCTCCCGGCCCTTGATCTCGAACGCCTCGGGCAGGAACTCGATGTCCTTGAAGGTCCACCCGGAGTTCCGGTATCCGGGCTCGCCGCCCGGGGCCTCCACGACGCCGTCGAGCGAGATGAAGGCGGTGCTGATCAGGGTACGCATCTCAGGTTCCTCAGTGTCTCGTGTCTGGTTCTCAGCAGGTCACATCGGGTGCAGGCTGCGACCGCAGTCGCGGCTCCAGCGCACCATCCATGATCTATGACTGCGGATCGCGGAGAAACTCATCGGTCCCGATGACGGACGTTCCCTGATGAACGTTCAGGGGCTGCCGGGACGGGGGCCTGGGGGTGACTTCGTGCGCGTGGAGTGATCCGGCTCACACCCTGTCACAGCGATCGACCGCGCGGTGTCTTGATGCCGAAGCCAAGAAACGAAGGAGACACCGTGACCGGGACCGGGAACACCGAAGTGATCGTGATCGGCGGCGGGTACGCCGGGGTCATGGCGGCCAATCGACTGACGCAGCGCGACGACGTGAGCGTCACTCTGATCAACCCGCGCCCGAGCTTCGTCGAGCGGATCCGCCTGCACCAGGTGGTGGGCGGGTCCCACGACGCGGTCGTCGACTACCGGGAGGTGCTGGCCGAGGGCATCGGTCTGGTGGTGGACACCGTGACGCGGATCGACGCGGCCGGGCGCCGTGTGACCCTGGCGAGCGGCGGTGCGGTCGGCTACGACTACCTCATCTACGCGGTGGGCAGCGGCAGCGCCGACCCGCACGTGCCCGGAGCGGCCGAGTTCGCCCACCCCCTTGCCGACCTCGAGGAAGCACGGCAGCTGCGGCAGATCGTCGACGCCGCTCCCGCCACGGCTCCGGTGACCGTCGTCGGAGCCGGTCCGACGGGCATCGAGACCGCCGCCGAGCTGGCGGAGGCGGGCCGGACCGTGACCCTGGTCTGCGGCGACGTGCTGGGCCCCTACCTGCACCCGCGGGGCCGGCGCTCGGTCGCCGAGCGGCTGGCCGCACTCGGTGTGACCGTGATCGAAGGCCCCGGCGCGAAGGTGACGGCGGTGACGCGTGATGCCGTGGAACTCGCCGACGGCCGCAGGCTCCCTAGCACGGTGACCATCTGGACCGCCGGGTTCGGCGTGCCGGACCTGGCCGCGCGCAGCGGGCTGAGCACCGACGCCGTGGGCCGCCTGCTCACGGACGAGACCCTGACGAGCGTGGACGACGTACGCATCGTCGCGGCCGGTGATTCGGCGGCGCCGTCGGACCTGCCGTTCCGGATGAGCTGCCAGGCCGCCGGGCCGCTGGGCGGACACGCCGCCGACACCGTGCTCAACCGGATCGCGGGTGAGCAGCCCGCGCCGCTCGCCCTGGGGTTCGTCGGCCAGTGCATCAGCCTGGGCCGCCGGACCGGCATCTTCCAGGTCGCACGCAGGAACGACCGCGCGATGAGGCTCCACCTCGACGGTCGCCCTGCCGCGAAGCTCAAGGAGCTGATCTGCCGGGGCACCGTCAAGCAGCTGGCCAACGAGGCGAGCAACCCCGGTTCGTTCAAGTGGGCCTGGGCCAAGGACGCCAAGCGTCAGCCTGTGCTGGAAGCCAGGCGCAGCGAGGCACTGACCACCCGCTGACCGGACAGATGATCAGATCGAACCCCTACCCACGAACGAGAGGGCGAGACATGAGCGACCACGCCACCGACCCGGCGACCGAGACGTTCGTCGCCCACCGCAACCTGCTCTTCACCGTCGCCTACGAGATGCTCGGATCGGCGGCCGACGCGGAAGACGTCCTCCAGGAGACCTGGCTGCGGTGGGTCGAGGTCGACTTGGAGCAGGTGCGCGACCAGCGCGCGTACCTGGTCCGGATCACGACCCGGCAGGCGCTCAACCGGCTGCGTACGATGAGCCGCCGCAAGGAGGCGTACGTCGGCCCCTGGCTGCCCGAGCCGCTGCTCACCGCTCCGGACGTGGCCGAGGACGCCGAGCTCGCCGAGAGCGTGTCGATGGCGATGATGCTCGTCCTCGAGACGTTGTCGCCGACGGAGCGCGCCGTCTTCGTGCTGCGCGAGGCCTTCGACGTCAGCTACGAGGAGATCGCGGCGGCCGTCGACAAGAGCCCGGCGGCCGTCCGCCAGATCGCGCACCGCGCCCGCCGGCACGTCGATGCCCGCCGCCCTCGCGAGGTGGTCTCCCCGAGCCAGACCCGGGCGGTCCTGGAGTCGTTCCGGCGTGCGCTCGACACCGGGGACCTGCAGGGCCTCCTCGACGTGCTCGCCCCCGAGGCCGTCCTGGTGAGCGACGGCGGCGGCATCAAGCAGGCCGCGCCGCGGCCGATCATCAGCGCGGACAAGGTGGCCCGCTTCATCATCGGCGGCGCCGGCAAGAACGGAGGCGCGCTCACCAGCGACCCCACCGTGGTCAACGGCAACCCGGCACTCGTCCTGCGTCTGAACGGCGAGATCGACGGCATCCTGGCGATCCGTGTCGAGGACGCACGCATCACGGGCCTGTACTACGTCCGCAATCCGGAGAAGCTGTCCCGCGTCGAATCCGAGACCCCGCTCACCCTGCGGTGAGCTCTTGCTCCCACCGGCAAGCCGACCGCCCCGCGTGGGCTGCGGACCCCCGTCCCCCAGCCCACGGCCGGGGCGGTCCAGCTCCCGGGGCATCGCGCCCCCGGCAAGGGGGCGCGACGGCGGCTCAGTGAGCTAGACGTGAAGCGTCGAGCGTTGAGCCCCGTTGCATCTAGCGCACTAGATGGCTGGATGAACATACGTCGTCCCTCATACGCCCTGTCAAGCGACTGGCGAGGTGCGCGTGCACCGACGTGGCGTGGGTCACTTTCACCGGTGTCCGCTAGCCGGGTAGACGGACTTCGTTGCACTGTGTGGCGAGATCCATCTAGGCCGGTAGATAATGAGGGTGGTGGTCCAGCAGTGGACCAGGGGACCCAGCAGTAGACGGGAGCAGTGACGGTGATGGGTGAGGAGACCCCCACCGGCCGGCGAGACACCATGGGCGACCGCCTCGGTTTCTTGATCGAGACGATCCACCCGGCGGGCCGCGGTCCGTACACGTACCAAGAGATCGCCGACGGAACGAAGCAGATGCCCGGCCCCTCCGTCTCGCACGGCACGGTCCAGACCATCCGCTTGAACAACAATCCGAACCCCGGCATCGACTCGATCCGCGCGATCGCCAACTTCTTCGGCGTCACCGTCGGATACCTCGCCGACGGCGAGAACGCCGACGCGATCGAGCAGCGGATCGAGGAGAGGATCTCGCGGCTTCGGGAGGAGATGGGCAAGGCCGCCGCGGCCGACGAGTTCGCCCAGGTCCTGGAGGACGAGCAGGTCAAGGCCGCGGCCTTCCGCCTCAGTGGGCTGTCCGCCGGGTCCATGAGGTCCGTCACCGGCTTGATCAAGCAGCTCCGGAAGGCCGAAGGGCTGCCGGACGTGAAGCCCCGCCGTCGCCGCCCCAAGGAATCGTGAGACGCGATTCAGCCACACGACCCGCGTAAACAAGCGTGTTTCGGTCTGTCGATACGCCCTTTTTCCGCCACCGCACGCTTCCGGCTACCCTCGAGCCGATCAGGAGTGCGAAGCAAGCGAACGGCATGGAGCAGTTGAGCTCCACGCCGGAGAGAGCTGACGGGCGGGGAGTGCGGCTATGCGGCGGTGGTGGAAGCGCGCCGATGCGGAGTGCACCGCCGTTGCCGACCAACTCGTCATCCCCCAACCGTTCGACCTCGAGGTCTTCTGCGCGGGCATAGCCGAGCAGCGCGGCCGGCCGCTGATCCTGCTGCCTCTCGACGGGCCTCCCGACCCGGCCCTGCCCTGCGGGATCTGGCTCGGCCTGGAGGTCGCGGACCTCGTCTTCTACGACGCCGTCGCGGCGGAGATCCTCAAGGTGCAGATCGTCCTCCACGAGATCTCCCACATGCTGCTCGGTCACGTCGCTCCCGAACTCGACCTGCCGGCACAGCCGTCCGAGGACGAGATCGCCCGCGCCTCCGAGCACTTCCACCACCTGCTGGCGCGCACCCAGACGACCGTCTCCGGTCTCGACCGCCCCGACCTCCCCGTGGCTTCCATCATCCGCGCCGAGGCGGCCCGGATCAGGAGCGTGGCCCGCATGACCGAATCGATCGACGAGGAACTCGGCCTCGACATCGACCGCCTGGCGCACCTCATGGGGCGGAGCAAGTTCGCGAGCCCGCAGGAGCGACAGGCAGAGACCCTGGCCACGCTCATCCACGAGCGGGCCGGCCGCTACACGACGCACTCGACCTCCAGCGAGGCCGAGGACCGTCTCGTACGCCTCCATGACGCCCTCGGGCACCCCGTTCGAAACACGTGGTCGTGAAGTGAAGCACCTCGAAATCGCCGTCTTGGGCATGCTCTGGGCGGTGACGGCCTGGCGGGTCCCCTCAGCCGTCCGCACCGTCAAGCAACGAGCTCTGTGGATGGCGTTCGCCGCCCTGACCCTCTCCATGACGCTCCGTCTCCCCGGGCTGATGCACGCCTTGGACGACCGGGCGGGAGTCAACAACCTGTCCACCCTCGTCAAGCACTGGCTGGGCGTGATCGCGGCCGGCGCGGTCGTCGACTTCGTCGTCGCCATCGCCCGGCCGGAGACCGGCCGTCGGCTGCGAGCCCGCCACTACGTCGCCCTGACCGCGATGACGGCCATGGCGGTGCTCTTCGTCTTCTTCGTGCCGCGGCCCCACGAGATGACCGACTTCTTCGAGGAGAGCGCGGGCAACGGCTGGGCCACGGCTTACTACCTCGTCTTCGTCACCTACCTCGGCATCGCGATGGCCACCGCCACCTGGCTCTTCTGGGGCAGCGCGCGGCACGCCAGTGCCCGGTGGCTGCGGACCGGCGTACGCCTCATGGGCATCGGAACCGCCGTCGGCGTCCTCTACACCCTGGTGCGGTCCGGGTACATGACGAGCCGTGTCGCCGGCCTCACGGACAGCACCGGCGACATCGCGGTCGACAACGCCACCGATGCCCTGAAGTACGTCGCGATCGGCTTCATCCTCGTCGGAAGCAGCATCCCCGCGTTCGGCGTGGCCTGGCGCACCGTCCAGGACGGCCGGCACCACCGGCAGCTCCAGCCGCTGTGGCAGGACCTGACCGCGGTCACTCCCGACATCGTCCTCAGGACCGGGCTCCTGCGCAGCCCCCGCCTGCGGCTGTACCGGCGGGTGATCGAGATACGCGACGCCGCCCTGGCCCTCGACGCCTACGCCGACGACGACGTACGCGAGCGGGCGCAGCGCGCCGCGCGGCAGGCAGGGTTCGACCCGGCGACGAGTCCGGCGGCCGAAGCCCTCTGGATGCGAGCAGCACGCGAGGGCAAGGCCCGCGGCGCCCTGCCCGCCGGAAGCACCCAGGAGCCGGGCCCCGTCGGAATCGACGAACTCGACTTCGCCACAGAGGTTTCGCGGCTCATGCAGCTCGCCCGGGTCTACCACTCCCCCGTGGCCGACGCGTTCCTCACCACGACCAGCAAGGAGACGACGGCGTGACGACCACGATCACCCCGGTCACCCGGCCCGACGAGTCCCGCGCCGCGCGCCTGGTCACCGACGGTCTCGATCCCAAGACGTGGATCATCGCCGACACCGTCCTCATCGGCTGGCACACCGGCCGCTTCGCCGGGATCGGATGGGGGCTCCTCGGCTGCCTGTTCGCCGCGGTCATTCCGCTGGCCTTCATCAAGTACGGCATCCGCCGCGGCCGCTGGGCCGACCGGCACGTCGGCCAGCGGCAGCAGCGCATCATCGTGATGACCTTCATCATCGGCTCGGTCGCCACCGGTATCGCGTTGCTGGGTGCCTTCAGCGCACCCCGGACCATGATTGCGCTGATCGCGGCCATGCTGGTCACCCTGGCGGCCCTCCTCGCCGTGACCCCTGCCTGGAAGATCAGCGTGCATGCCGCCGTCTCCTCCGGAAGCGTCGCGATGCTCACCATGACGTACGGGCCCTGGGTGCTCCTCGCCTACGCGGTGGTCGCCGTCGTCGGCTGGTCCCGGGTCGAGCTCAAGGACCACACCCTGGCCCAGGTCCTCGTGGGCGCTGCCGTGGGCGGGGCCGTCGCAGCCGCTACCTTCGCGCTGGTCCGGTAGGCGGCGGGCACCGGCCCGCGGGCAGGGCCGTGGCCGACGAGGCGCGGCCCGCCACCGAGGAAGAGCGGAAAGACCGCGAGCGCCGGCGTCAGGTGCGGCCTTCGCCCTCCTGGGCGGACTCGAGCTCCGGCGCCTCCGCAGCCCAGTCCGCCAGGACCACCTTGAAGCCCGCGGCGCGCGCCGCCTGGCAGACGAGCTCGTCGTCGTCCACGAGCATCCGCACCTCGCGGCCCCGGGCGATCCGCCGCAGCACCTCCAGCTTGGTGGTCCGGGCCGGCCTGCGGTCCTGGTTCCCGCGCATCCACACCCGCCCCTCGGGCAGCCCGTGCCGGTCCAGCCACTCCTCCGTGTCCGCGCGGCACCGCTCCGGGCGCCCGGTCAGGTACACGACCTCGCAGTCGGCCGCCTGCCCGACCGCCAGCGCCACCCCGCGCGCGAGCGGCGGGTCGGCCGGGGCCGCGCCGAAGAAGCCGTCCCAGTCCCGGGGACGGCGCTCCAGGAAGTGCTGGCGGTGGTCGGTGTCGGCCAGGGTGTTGTCGATGTCGAAGACGGCCAGCGGCGGACGGTGGTTGCTGTCACTCATGCAGGCCAGAGTAGGCAGGGAATCGTTTCGGCGCGTGTGCGTTACAGCCTTGTGTGATCCGGAAACTCTCCATCCTCGACCGGTCCCGCACCCGCGAGGGGCACCCCGCCCCGCAGGCCCTGCGCGACACCGTGGAGCTCGCCCGTGCGGCGGAGCGGCTCGGCTACCACCGTTTCTGGGTGTCCGAGCACCACAGCGTCCCCGGAGTAGCGGGCTCCGCGCCCGCCGTCCTGGCCGCGGCCGTCGCCGGGGCCACCCGACGGATCCGGGTCGGCACCGGCGGGGTGATGCTGCCCAACCACCAACCGCTGGTGGTCGCCGAGCAGTTCGGGGTCCTGGAGTCGCTGTTCCCGGGCCGGATCGACATGGGGCTCGGCCGCTCGGTCGGCTTCACCGGCGGGATCCGCCGGGCGCTGGGCCGGGACACCGGGGACGCCGACCGGTTCGAGGAGCAGCTGGCGGAGCTCCTGGGCTGGCTCGACGGCACCCAGCAGACGCACCCCCAGGTGCACGCCCGCCCCGCGGAGGGGCTGCGGATACCGGCGTACGTGCTGGCCACCGGCGAGGGCGCCGGGATCGCGGCCCGGGCCGGACTGCCGCTGGTGGTGGGCGACCTGCGGGCCCGGGGCCGGGTCACGGAGGTCATCGGGCGCTACCGTGAGGAGTTCCGCCCCTCGGCCGGCGGCTCGGAGCCGTACGTGATGATCTCCGGGACGGTGGCCGTGGCGCCGACCCCGCAGGAGGCCCGGCGCATCCTGGTCCCGGAGGCGTGGTCCCTCGCGTACTCCCGCACCCGGGGCAGCTTCCCGGCGCTGCGCCCGGCGGAGGAGGTCGAGGCCCTCGCCATGACCCCGAAGGAGCGGGAGCTGTACGAGGGCGGCCTCGCCGGGCACGTCCACGGCACCGAGGAGCAGGTCGCGGCGCAACTCGCCGAGGTGGCCGAGCTGACCGGCGCGGACGAGCTGCTGGTCACCACGTCCACGTACGACCGCGTGGCGCTGCTGGACTCGTTCGAGCGGCTGGCCCGGGTGGCGGGGCTGTGATCCGGGGCGGACCGTCGACGCGGCCCGTACACGCCACCCGTGCGGGGGCCCCGTAAACTGGGGCGAATGCACCACTCCACCGCCACCGCACCCCAGGCCCACCACGACTCCTTCGTACGGGTGAGGGGTGCCCGGGAGCACAACCTGCGCGGCGTCGACGTGGACATTCCGCGCGACGCGCTGACCGTGTTCACCGGGGTCTCCGGCTCCGGCAAGAGCTCGCTCGCCTTCGGCACGCTCTACGCCGAGGCCCAGCGCCGGTACTTCGAGTCGGTGGCCCCGTACGCCCGCCGCCTGATCCACCAGATCGGCGCCCCGAAGGTGGATTCCGTCACCGGGCTGCCGCCCGCCGTCTCGCTGGAGCAGCGGCGCTCCTCCCCCGGCTCGCGGTCCTCGGTCGGGACGGTGACCCTGCTGTCCAACTCCCTGCGCATGCTGTACTCCCGCGCCGGGACCTATCCTCCGGGTGCCGAACGGCTCGACTCCGACGCCTTCTCCCCCAACACCGCCGCCGGGGCCTGCCCGTCCTGCCACGGCCTCGGCAGCATCCACCGCACCAGCGAGGACCTCCTCGTTCCGGACCCGGCGCTGTCGATCCGCCAGGGTGCGATCGCGGCCTGGCCCGGCGCCTGGCAGGGCAAGAACCTCCGGGACATCCTGGAGGCGCTCGGGTACGACGTGGACGCGCCCTGGCGGGAGCTGACGGCGAAGGACCGCGAGTGGATCCTGTTCACCGAGGAGCAGCCGGTGGTCACGGTGCACCCGGTGCGGGAGGCGGACCGGATCCAGCGGCCCTACCAGGGCACGTACATGAGCGCCCACCGCTATGTGATGCGGACCTTCTCGGACAGCAAGAGCGCCACGCTGCGCGCCCGCGCCGAGCGGTTCCTCGCCGATTCCCCGTGCCCGGTGTGCGCGGGGCGGCGGCTGCGGCCCGAGGCACTGGCCGTGACGTTCGCGGGCCGCACCATCGCGGAGCTGGCGGCGCTGCCGCTGACCGCCCTGGACGGCGTACTGGCCGGCGCGGCCCCGGACGGCGAAGCGTCCCGGGTGCTCGCCGAGGACCTGCGGTCCCGCATCGGGCCCGTCGTGGAGCTCGGGCTCGGCTACCTGAGCCTGGACCGCACCGCGCCCACCCTGTCGGCGGGCGAGCTGCAGCGGCTGAGGCTGGCGACGCAGCTGCGGTCCGGGCTGTTCGGGGTGGTGTACGTACTGGACGAGCCGTCGGCGGGGCTGCACCCGGCCGACACGGAGGCGCTGCTCGGCGTGCTGGACCGGCTCAAGGCGGCGGGGAACACCGTGTTCGTGGTGGAGCACCATCTGGATGTGGTGCGGCATGCGGACTGGCTGGTGGACGTGGGTCCGCTGGCCGGGGAGCACGGCGGGCAGGTGCTGTACAGCGGGCCGCCGCAGGAGCTGGCCGGTGTGGCGGCGTCGGCGACGGCCCGCCATCTGTTCGCCGAGCCGGGGGCAGGGCCGGTGCGGGAGGTTCGGGAGGTTCGGGAGGTTCGGGAGGCGACCGGTTCGGTCCGGCTCACCGGTGCCGACCGGCACAACCTGCAGGGCGTGGACGCGGAGTTCCCGCTCGGGGTGTTCACCGCCGTGACGGGCGTGTCGGGGTCGGGCAAGTCCACACTGGTGGGCCAGGTGCTCGCCCGGGAGGTCGGCGAGCGGCTCACCGACCCGGGGTATCCGGTGCGGCGGCTGGTGGAGGTGGACCAGAAGCCGATCGGCCGGACGCCGCGCTCCAACCTGGCGACGTACACGGGGCTGTTCGACGTGGTGCGCAAGCTGTTCACGGCGGCTCCGCAGGCACGGGCGCGCGGCTGGAAGGCGGGCCGGTTCTCCTTCAACGTGCCGGGCGGCCGGTGCGAGACCTGCACGGGCGAGGGATTCGTCTCGGTGGAGCTGCTGTTCCTGCCGAGTACGTACGCGCCATGCCCGGATTGCGCCGGGGCCCGCTACAACACCGAGACCCTGGAAGTGCGGTACGAGGGGCTCAGCATCGCGGAGGTGCTGGCGCTGACGGTGGAGTCCGCGGCCTCGTTCTTCGCGCAGGTCCCGGCGGCGGCGCGCAGCCTGCGGGCGCTGGAGGACATCGGGCTGGGCTATCTGCGACTGGGGCAGCCGGCCACGGAGCTGTCGGGCGGCGAGGCGCAGCGGATCAAGCTGGCCACGGAGCTCCAGCGGCAGCGCCGCGACCACACCCTGTACGTACTGGACGAGCCGACGACGGGGCTGCATCCGGCCGATGTGCAGGTGCTGCTGCGGCAGTTGCACGGGCTGGTGGAGGCCGGGCACTCGGTGGTGGTCGTCGAGCACGACATGGAGGTGGTGGCGGGCGCGGACTGGGTGATCGACCTGGGCCCGGGCGGCGGCGCCGACGGCGGCCGGATCGTCGCGTCGGGCCCGCCCGCTCGGGTGGCCCGCACGGCGGCGAGCCGCACAGCCCCTTACCTGGCCCGCGCGCTGGAGCGGGGATCCAGGTAGGACCGCCCGGATCCGGGGAGCAGGCCGAAGACGGCGATGCACGCGGCCCACACCACGGCCAGTCCGACCAGCACGAGCAGCAGCCACGGCCAGCCGCCCCGGACCTGTTCCAGCTCCCAGGCCCGCAGCTGCACCCTGCAGTGCGCGTTCACCGCGTCGTCGGTCATGCCGCACAGCGGCTCGGGTTCGGCCGCGGGGAGGACCGTCGCCTGTTCGTGGCCCGTGGGGGCGTGCGGCAGGAGTTCGGGGTGGGCGTCGAGCCAGGCGGTGAAGGTGTCGCGCATGGCTGCGTGCCCGCGTTCGTTCGGGTGCAGGCTGTTGTGGAGCCACTTGGCGGGGCTGAAGCGCTGTGCGGCGAGCCCGTTGACCGTCTCGATGTCCACGAAGTTGACTCCGGCTGCGCCCTTTCTGCGCTCGCACAGCTGGAGCCGGTGCGTGGCGAAGCTGTCCTTCATCTCGGCCATGTAGGTGATGCCCGCCGTGTCGGCCGCCTGGCGCATCGTGGTGTCGAGCTGTTCCACGAACGTGCGGATGAAATCGCGCTCGGCCTTCGTCAGGGCCACTCCGCTGCAGCGGCCGGCTGCGGCGATCGGCTGCGGGTAGGGCACGGCCACGATGGGCACGCCGGCGGGCACGGCCTGCCGCAGGGACCGGTAGGTCGCGATGAGGTCCTGCCGGACCTTCGGCAGGTTGTTCAGGAACAGGGACCTGCGGGTCTCGCAGTCGCCCGGCGCGAGGCACGCCTCTCCGAGGATGGCGAACCCGGCGTCGTTGCCGCCCAGGGCGACGATGACGAGGGCCGGGTGGAACGAGGACGCCACGCCTTTCAACTGGTCGATCTGGGTGCCCGGTTCGCCCGGCTGCACGCGGGAGCGGCCGCCTCCGGAGCGGGGGTTGACGTTGTAGGTCCGCGCGCCGGAGCAGGCGAGGAACAGCACGCGGTCGAACCGCGGGCCGGCGGTGCCGAGTCCGACCGCGTAGGCGGAGGGCGAGCGCCGGCATTCGTTGCGGCCGCCGTCGTCGGTTCCCTCGAAGTAGCTGCTCGCGCCCTCGCCCGACATGTAGGAGTCGCCCAGGGCCACGAGGACGCGCTGTCCGCCTGCGGGGTCGAGGGCCTGGGGGTGGCGGTGCTCCGGGGGCGCCGCCGCGAGGAGGCAGAGCCCCGCGAGGACGAGGGCGACGTCGGCGTGCGTGTTGGAGACGATGGCCGCCAGCAGGAACAGCGCCGCCCCGACGAGCACCGCACCCAGCACCCAGTCCCGCTGGACGAGCCACAGGCAGGACAGGACGACTGCGGCGGTGACGACGAGGCCGAGGATCCCGGTGACCCCCACACCGGCCCCGGGCCCCGCGGCGGAGCGCCGCGCCCGCAGGAGGCGCACGCCCCATTCGGACAGGAGGTTGAGGCTCAGCGGGAGGCACGCGAAGAGGGCCGCGCCGAGGCTGATGAGCAGGCCGACGTAGAGACCGCCCTTGGCCTTGGGCAGCACGAGGGCCGCGATGACCGCCACCACCGCGGTCAGGGCCATGAGGGCCGCGCCCCACAGCAGCAGCGCCCTCCTCGGCCGGCCCGGTTCGACTCCGCGCCACGCTTCGGCGAACCAGCCCAGACCGAGCAGCAGGAGCACCGACCCGACGAGCGGCAGGGCGTCCCCCTGCACTCCCGCCAGGTGGAGGACGAGTACCACCACTCCGGAAGCGGTCAGCAGGCCGGCCGCCCGGAGCAGCCAGCGCGGGATGTGCCCGCCGGGGCCCGGCTCGTGACCTGCGCCCAGCTGCCGTCCGACGAAGACTGCGCTGCAGACCCCGAAGAAGCCCAGAGCCGCGTACAGCTCGCGGAGCGGCACTCCGCGGCTGGACTCCACGACGAGCACCACGGCGCCCAGGACGAACAGCGCCCGCGGCCCCCACCACATCAGCATGGCGCGCCGGTCCCGCCTGCCGACCGGCGCTGCCGGCTCGCCACCGTGCATGTCCCTGCACCCTTCTGTGCCGGTCGGACGACGACGCTCGGACCACGTCGGCCTGCGCCTGACGGGCTACGCATCCCCCGGCAGCAGGTGCTGCGGAAGTTCGCGGAAGCTCCACCGGCCCTGCCGGCGGGTGAACAGCCAGACCAGGTCGTAGCGGTCGGGCCAGGCGGCGGGGATGCCGAGCACCTGGTGGGCGCCGAGGGAGTGGATCAGGCGGGGGACGCCGGTGTGCTCCCAGCAGACGAGTACGGGCATACGGGCGGCCAGCACGGCCTGGCCCAGGGCCGGTTCGGCTCCGACGGCGAACTCGCCGCGCAGCGGGGTGCGCAGGGTCGCGGCCAGCGGCTCGACCGTCTGGCGGCAGCGGGCGGGGGCTCCGGCAGGGCCGCCGGCCGCGAAGACGACCGCGGGGCGGGGCAGCGTGGAACCGCCGGCGGGCAGGAAGAGGCGGTGCAGTTCCTCGGCCCGCCGGCGGCCGCGTCCGGCGAGGGATCCGGGGTGCTCGTCGCCGTCCTCGTCTTCGCCCAGGTCCCCCGCGTACGGCTTCTCCGCGTGCCGGATCACCATGACGAGGGCGTCCTTCGGTGCGGGTTTCGGGCCATGGGCCGTGGTGCCGGACGGGTCCTCCGCGGAGCAGCCGGCCATCGCGAGCGGGGCGAGGGCGGCGGCCGCCAGGAGGGTGCGGCGGCGCGGTCCGGACCCGGCGGGGGCTTGTGGCATGGGGCCCACTGTCCCGCACGGGCCGGACGCGGGCGGGTGCGGCGCGTCGTACGGCGGCCACGAGCGCCCGGTCGGCCGATCGGATCCGCCGATCGGGTCAGCGCGTCGGGTCCGCCGGTCGGCTCAGCCGGTCGGCAGGGGCTTCTCGTACGGGGAGGGCACCGGGAAGTACGCCTCCAGGAACGCGGTGACCGCGCGCTGCTGTTCCCGGGGCGAAAGGCCGGGGCCGGCGTCGTCGTCGGCGAGGCAGAACGCGTCGGCCGAGCGGTCGGCGGCGAGGCCGGGCAGCCGGTGGATCTCGTCGGCCCGGCCCGTGCTGACGTACGCGTGGACCAGTTCGCCCTCGACCGCGCGGGCGTCGGCGAGGGCGAGGTGGGAGGCGAGAGTGACGGGCGCGAGGTCCTCGGCGCTGCGGAAGACGGAGCGGCTGGTGGTGGTGAGCCGGCCGGGCAGCCGTTCCTCGACGTGGGCGAAGAGGGAGCGGCTGAGCGGGTACGGGGTGTGGGCCAGGATGTGCGGATAGGTGCGGCCCACGGCCTGTTCCACCGCGCGGCGGGTGGCCTTCTGGGAGGCGGTGAAGACGTCGTCGTCATCGCTCGGGTCGTCGGGGGCCACGGCCCGCCGGTCGTGGAAGACCTTGGGCAGCCCGGAGGAGAGGAAGTAGTTCTGCGGGCACTGCGGGCGGCCGAGGAAGATGTCGTCGTTGAAGTAGAGGAAGTGCTCGGCGAGGCCGGGGATGCGGTGGAGCTGGCTCTCGATGGCGTGGGAGTTGAACACCGGAAGGCCGGTGGGGTCGGCGAACAGTTCGCGGTGGTCGACGACGGTCAGCCGGGGGTGGTCGGTGGCGAGCCAGGGCGGGGTCTGGTCGTCGGTGACGATGAAGACGCGGCGGATCCATGGCGCGTGGGCGGCGATGGAGCGCAGGCAGTAGCGGAGTTCGCCTCGGTCGCGGTAGCGGTTCTCGGCGTGGTCGACGAGGGCGTGGCCACGGGTGCCGGCCTCGGCCGCGGCGGCATGGTCCCGGCGGCGGCGCCAGGCGGCGTCGCCGGCGTCGACCCAGGTGATCACGGCGTCGACGGGGAAGTCGATGTCGTCGGGGAAGCGGCCTGCGAAGGCGTCGACGACGGGGTGGTCGCGGTCGCCGACGCGGAGGGTGGCGGTGGCTTCGAGGGTCGGCACCCACCAGCCGTACGGGGTCTCGCGCAGGCCGGCGATCGCGCCGATGCCGGAATCGGCGGCTTCCCAGAATTCCAGGTCGCAGCCGGTGTCGGGGCCGTAGGCCAGGGTCCGGCCGGAGGTGACGACCGGCTGGAAGAGGCGGATGCCCTTGATCTTCGGGTGCGGCGGGTCGGCGGGCCCGGACTCCCGGGCCGCGACCGCTTCGGGGAGTGCTTCGGCGAGGACCTCGCCCGCTTCCCCGCCGTCGCCGAAGAGCAGGGCGTACACGGGGAGCCCGGTGAAGGCCGCGGCGCATGCCTTCAGGGCGGCGGCGCGGTCGTCCGGGGCGATGGCCACCCGGTGCCGCAGCCCGCCGTCGGGGACCAGTCCGTACGGGACGGCCGCCGCTTCGAGTGCCTCGGCGACCGCGTTCAGGCCGGCGTCCCGGGCGCCGGCGGGCAGCAGGTCGTCGCGGACCCGGGCGAGCCGGCCGCGGTGCCGGACCAGGCCCGGCGTTTGCCCCAGCAGCTCGTCCTCACGGGTCCGGCCGGCCGGGGGCGGCGCCTGGCCCCCGCTCCCGGTGCGCTCCCGGTGGGCGGCGTCCGGCTGTTTCGGTACGCCGCCGGGCCGGCGCAGCGTCCGTACGATCCGGCGCAGGCCGACGGGAAAGGGGAAACGGGAAGGGCCCTGCATATACGACCTCGCGAGACGGCGCCGGTGTGCGGCACCCGAGGATGCGGGCGGCACCCGGCGTGAGGGGGTGCGGTGCCGTCCGGCAGGCAGGGGCGGATGCCTCGTTCACCTCCACCTTTCCCGTCGTTCATTTTTCACGCAAGTGTCTGAAGTCTCTTTGTCCGCATCTCACAGGACCTTCTCAGATTCGGCGGTCGCGGTGATCCTGCGTGATCCTCGGTGCTCGTGGCCCCCTCATGCTCCGTTCTTGCGGACCGCCCGCAGCCACTCGCGGTTCATGGCGGCGATGGACGGCAGCGGGATGCCCTTGGGGCAGGCCGTGGCGCACTCCCCGGTGAGGGTGCAGCCGCCGAAACCCTCGCCGTCCATCTGGGCCACCATGTCCAGTACGCGGGTCTCCCGCTCGGGCGAGCCCTGCGGCAGCACGTTGAGGTGGTTGACCTTGGCGGAGGTGAAGAGCATCGCGGAACCGTTGGGGCAGGCCGCCACGCAGGCCCCGCAGCCGATGCACTCGGCGTGCTCGAACGCGAAGTCGGCGTCGGCCTTGGGCACGGCGGTGGCGTGCGCCTCGGGGGCCGATCCGGTCGGGGCGGTGACGTAACCACCTGCCTGGATGATCCGGTCGAAGGCGCTGCGGTCCACGACGAGGTCCTTGACCACGGGGAAGGCGGCGGCCCGCCAGGGCTCGACGTCGATGGTGTCGCCGTCGGCGAAGGACCGCATGTGGAGCTGGCAGGTGGTGGTGCGCTCGGGACCGTGGGCATCGCCGTTGATCACGAGGCTGCACGCGCCGCAGATGCCCTCGCGGCAGTCGTGGTCGAAGGCGACCGGGTCCTCGCCGCGCAGGATGAGGTCCTCGTTGAGGGTGTCGAGCATCTCCAGGAACGACATGTCGCGGGATATGCCGTCGACCTCGTACGTGACCATGGCGCCGGGGGTGTCGGGGTTCTGCTGGCGCCAGACGCGCAGGTTGAGCCTCATGCGTAGCTCCGCTGGGTGGGGTGGACGTACTCGAAGACGAGGTCTTCCTTGTGCAGGACGGGGGCCGCGCCGGTGCCCTGGTACTGCCAGGCGGCGACGTAGCCGAACTCCTCGTCGCGGCGGGCGGCCTCGCCGTCGGGGGTCTGGGACTCCTCGCGGAAGTGGCCGCCGCAGGACTCGGCGCGGTGCAGGGCGTCGAGGCACATCAGCTCGGCGAGCTCCAGGTAGTCGACGATGCGGTTGGCCTTCTCGAGGGACTGGTTGAACTCCTCGCCGCTGCCCGGGACCTTGATCCGCTTCCAGAACTCCTCGCGGATGTGCGGGATCCGGTCCAGCGCCTTGCGCAGGCCCTCCTCGGTGCGGGACATGCCGCAGTACTCCCACATGAGCTCGCCGATCTCGCGGTGGAAGGAGTCGGGGGTGCGGTCGCCGTCGACGGCGAGCAGCTTGGCGAGGCAGTCGCGGGTCTCGCGGATCGCGGCCGCGGCCTCGGGGTGGCCGTCGTCGACGGCTTCCCGGTGCGGGTGGCGGGCCAGGTAGTCGTTGATGGTGGAGGGGAGGACGAAGTAGCCGTCGCCCAGGCCCTGCATCAGGGCGGAGGCGCCGAGGCGGTTGGCCCCGTGGTCGGAGAAGTTGGCCTCGCCGATCGCGAAGAGGCCGGGGACGGTGGTCTGGAGGTCGTAGTCGACCCACAGTCCGCCCATCGTGTAGTGCACGGCGGGGTAGATCCGCATGGGAACCTCGTACGGGTTCTCCGCGGTGATCCGCTCGTACATCTCGAAGAGGTTGCCGTACTTCTCGGCGACCTTGTCCCGGCCCATACGGCGGATGGCGTCGGCGAAGTCGAGGTAGACGCCCTGGCCGCCGGGGCCGACGCCGCGGCCCTCGTCGCAGACGTTCTTGGCGGCGCGGGAGGCGATGTCGCGGGGCACGAGGTTGCCGAAGGAGGGGTAGATCCGCTCCAGGTAGTAGTCGCGCTCCGCCTCGGGGATCTCGGCGGCGGGGCGGGTGTCGCCCTGGGCCTTGGGGACCCAGATGCGGCCGTCGTTGCGCAGGGACTCGCTCATCAGCGTGAGCTTGGACTGGTGGTCGCCGGTGCGCGGGATGCAGGTGGGGTGGATCTGGGTGAAGCAGGGATTGGCGAAGTACGCGCCGCGCCGGTGCGCCCGCCAGATGGCGGTCGCGTTGGAGTTCATGGCGTTGGTGGAGAGGTAGAAGACGTTGCCGTAGCCGCCGCTGGCCAGGACGACGGCGTCGGCGTAGTACGTGTCGATGCTGCCGGTGACCAGGTCGCGGGCGACGATGCCGCGGGCCACGCCGTCGACCGTGATCAGGTCGAGCATCTCGGTGCGGGCGTGCATCTCGACGTTGCCGGCGGCGATCTGCCGGGACAGCGCCTGGTAGGCGCCGAGGAGGAGCTGCTGGCCCGTCTGGCCGCGGGCGTAAAAGGTACGGGAGACCTGGACGCCGCCGAAGGAGCGGGTGTCGAGGAGGCCGCCGTACTCGCGGGCGAAGGGGACGCCCTGGGCCACGCACTGGTCGATGATCTCGACGGAGATCTGGGCGAGGCGGTGGACGTTGGACTCGCGGGCGCGGAAGTCGCCGCCCTTGACGGTGTCGTAGAAGAGGCGGTGCACCGAGTCGCCGTCGTTGCGGTAGTTCTTGGCAGCGTTGATGCCGCCCTGCGCGGCGATGGAGTGGGCCCGGCGCGGGGAGTCGGAAAAGCAGAACTGGACGACGTGGTAGCCCTGTTCGGCGAGGGTCGCGCCGGCCGCCCCGCCGGCCAGGCCGGTACCTACGACGATCACGGTGTGCTTGCGGCGGTTGGCCGGGTTGACGAGCTTGGCCTCGAAGCGGCGGCGGTCCCAGCGTTCGGCGATGGGGCCTGCGGGGGCCTTGGTGTCGGCGATCGGCTCGCCGGTGCCGTAGCGGGTGTAGTCGGTGTGGGCGTAGGCGTTGCTCATGTCAGCTCACCACTCCGGTCATGACGGCGACGGGTACGGAGACGAAGCCCGCGAAGAGGACGAGGGCCAGGGCGTTGGCGAGGAGCTTCAGTGCCCGGTCGCGGCGGGCGTTGCCCGCGCCGAGGGTCTGGGCGGCGCTCCAGAAGCCGTGCCGGACGTGCATCGCGAGGGCGGCCATCGCCACGATGTAGATGCTGTTCCCGTACCAGGTGGAGAAGGTGGCGAGGACGTTCTCGTAGGGGTGGCCGGCCCATGCGCGCTCGTTGACGGTGAGCGTGGTGAGGTCGAGCAGGTGCCAGACGATGAACAGGGCGAGTATGACACCGCCCCAGCGCATGGTGCGCGTGGCGTAGCTCGCTCGGCGGCGCTTGTGGGCGTACCTGACCGGGCGGGCCCTGATGTCGCGGCGGCTGAGCTGGTACGCGGACACGGCGTGTGCGACGACGGCGGCGAGCAGGATGACGCGGGCCGCCCACAGGCCCCAGTGGCTGTGCAGGAAGGGCTCGCCCATGTGGCGGAGCCAGTGCGCGTACCCGTTGAAATCCCCCGGTCCAAAGAAGATCTTGAGGTTGCCGATCATGTGGACGACCAGGTATCCGAGCATGATCAGCCCGGACACCGCCATCACGGACTTCTTGCCGACGGTGGAGTCCCAGAGCGTTCGCGTGGTGGACGGCCGTCGGCCCGTCCGCGTTGCCAGAGCCATGTCACAGACGGTAAGGACCGAAGTCCCGAGAGGTCCAAGACATGATGGCGCTGATCTCGATAGGGGATCGCTATGTAGGGCGTAGCCTGGGGTGATGCAGTTCCAGCAGCTCCTGTACTTCGTGGCCGTCGCCGAGACCCGGCACTTCACCCGGGCCGCGGAGCGGGTGCACGTCGCCCAGCCGTCGCTCTCGCAGCAGATCAAGGCGCTCGAACGGGAGCTGGGGGCGGAGCTCTTCAGCCGGGCGCGGGGCAACATCGCGCTCACCGACGCCGGCGAGGCGCTCCTGCCGCTGGCCCGGCGGATCCTGGCCGACGCGGACACCGCGCGGCTCGAGGTGCAGGAACTGGCGCAGCTGCGGCGCGGGCGGGTCCGGCTGGGGGCCACGCCGAGCGTGTGCACGGGCCTGCTGCCGCATGTGCTCCGGGCCTTCCACACCGCCCATCCGGGGATCGAGCTGCTGATCGAGGAGAGCGGTTCGCTGGACCTCGTACGGGAACTCGCGCGCGGGGCCCTGGACTTGGCGCTGATCGCGCTGCCGCTGCCGCCTTCGGCTCCGGCCCTGACCACGGTGGAGCTTCTGACGGAGGACCTGGTGGTGGTCTCCTCGGCGGGACTGCCGCCTCCGGCGGGCGGCGGCCCGCTCACGGTGTCCGCGCTGCGCGACGAGCCGATGGTGATGTTCCGCCACGGCTACGACCTGCGGGACCTGACGGTGGCCGCCTGCAGGGCGGAGGGCTTCGAGCCCGTGTTCACGGTGGAGGGCGGGGAGATGGACGCGATCCTGGGCTTCGTCCGCGCCGGGCTCGGCGTCGCGGTGGTCCCGGCGATGGTCGTCGACCACGCCGGCCCGGGGCTGCGCGCCACCCCTCTGGCGGGCTCTCCACTGCGCCGCACGATCGCCCTGGCCCACCGCACGGACGTCGCTCCCCCACGCGCGGCCCGCGAGCTGAAGCGCATCCTGCTGGGCTGAGCCCGCCGCGCCTCGCCCAGGGCGGAGTGCGGCCCTCCGTCAGGGCCGCGCCGGGGCCATGGGGAGGGCTTCGTCGAGGCCGTCGGCCAGCATCGCGAAGGCCTGGTCGGCATCGGCCACGGCGGCCGGCTGGGCCTCGTCGGCGCTCTGACCCGCCTCCATGCGGCGATAGTTCTCCCGGCCCAGCTCGTGGCGGACCGCCACCAGGTGCACCGCCGCCAGCCGGGCGATGAGCGGCGGGGCCGACTCCGCCTCGAGCACGGCGGCGAGCAGTTCCACCTCACGGTCGGTGTAGTGAGCCATCCGGCTCTCCAGGCTGGCGGTGGAGTAGAGCAGCCGCTGGAAGGCGACCACCCCGGGGTGGTCGCACAGCCCCGTGATCGGGTCCCGTTCGGCGAGGGCCGCCAGGAAGTGCGCACGCACCGCGCCCACCGGCGTCTGGCCGGCAGGGCGCTCGCGCACGATGCGCGCCGCCTCGTCCTGATGGTCGGCGAACCGGTCGAGCACCAGGTCCTCCTTGCTCGGGAAGTACCGGAAGAGGGTGGGCTTGGAGACCTCGGCCGCGGCGGCGACATCCGCCACCGACACGGCATCGAAGCCCCGCTCCAGGAAGAGTTCCAGCGCCGTGGCCGCCAGCTGGCGACGCGTACGGAGCTTCTTGTTCTCGCGCAGACCCGTCGTGTTCTCCATGCGCACAGCGTACCACCATGCGTGACCCGGTAACTTTCTTAACCGGGTTGCATTTTCGGGCGGGAGCCGCTTTCCTTGAGACATCGATGAGCACATCGACACACATCGATGAGGAGAGGACATCCGATGACCGACGTACTGATCGTGGGCTCCGGCCCCACGGGACTGACCCTGGCTTGTGAACTCGCCCTGGGCGGAGCCTCCTCCGTCCGCGTCATCGAGGGACGCGCCGCACCGCACCGCGAGTCCCGTGGCAAGGGGCTCTGGCCGAGCAGCCTCGACGTCTTGGAGGGGCTCGGCGTGGCCGAGTCCCTGACGGCCGTCGGCAACAGGGAGGTGGTCCTGCGCAAGTACTTCGACGGAGCGCACGTCAACGACACCCCCATGCCCGGCAGCGGCCTGCTGATAGGGCAGTGGCAGATCCAGGAGGCGCTGCGCGACCGGCTCGCCGGCCTGGGAGTACAGGTCGAGTACGGCTCCCGGCTCGCCGGGATCAGCCAGGACGCGGCCGGGGTCCGCGCGGAGCTGGCGGACGGCACCGTGATCGGGGCCCGCTATCTCGCCGGGTGCGACGGCGGGCGCAGCACCACCCGCAAGCTCCTCGGCATCCCCTTCGAGGGCAGTGGGGAGGAGGAGCCCGCGATGGTCATCGGGGACGTCCGGGCCCCAGGGCTCAGCCGGGACTTCTGGCACCAGTGGTTCACCTCGGAAGGCGGCGGGATACTGCTCTGCCCGATGCCGGGCACGGACACCTTCCAGCTGCAGGCCTCACCCGAGCAGGACGAGCAGGGCGGACTGCTGCCGCCCTCGCTGGAAAGTTTCCAGCGACTGTTCGACCGCCATGCCCGGATGCCGGGGATCCGGCTCGCGGATGCCACCTGGCTCTCCGCCTGGCGGGTCAACGTCCGCATGGCCACCCGGATACGGGAGGGCCGGGTGTTCCTCGCCGGGGACGCCGCGCACGTCCACCCCATAGCCGGCGGGCTCGGCATGAACACCGGTATCCAGGACGCGGCCGCCCTCGGCCGGACGCTGGCCGCGGCCCTGGCCGGGCGGGCCGGTGCGGAGGTGCTCGACGCGTACGAGACGGAGCGGCTTGCGGTGGCCGCCGAGGTCCTGGCCGACACGTCACGGCGGTACGAGCGGGTCGTGGCTGCCGTCCGGACTCCCGGCCGGGGAACGGAGGCCGGCCTGGACTGACCGGCCCGGCCGGGCCGCCGTCGGCCGCGGCGGGCTCCGGATCCGGCCGTGCGGCGCGGTGGCGTCAGGAGGGTGTGGGCACGGCGTCCGACAGTGAGAGGGTATGGATGCGGTCGGGGGCGCCGGGGCGGGCGTAGTACCAGCCCTGGGCGGTGTCGCAGCCGAGTTCGCGCAGCTGGGCGGCCTGGGCTCCGGTCTCCACGCCCTCGACCGTGACGGCGAGTTCGAGGCTGTGGGCCAGCGCGACGATGCCTTCCACGATCTTGACATCGACCGGGTTGGCGGGCTGCTGCTGCATCCCCTTGGTGAAGGAGCGGTCCAGCTTCAGGACGCTGACCGGGAGGCGGCGCAGGTTCGCCAGGTTCGAGTAGCCCGTGCCGAAGTCGTCGAGCGCGATGTCCACGCCGAGGGCGGCGAGCCGGCGCAGGGGCTCCAGGAGTTCGTCGTCGGCGCCGATCAGAGCCGATTCGGTGACCTCCAGGCACAGAGCACCCGGGGCGAGGCCCGAGTTCTCCAGCACCGCGACGGTGTCGGCGACCAGGCCGGGGTGGTGCAGCTGGGTCGGCGAGAGGTTGACGTTGATCCGCAGGGCCGAGCCGCCGTGCTGGCGCTGCCAGTTGCGGGCCTGGCGGACGGCCTCCTCCAGGACCCAGCGGCCGAGCGGAACGATCAGCCCGGTCCGTTCGGCGAGCGGGATGAAGCGGTCCGGCCCGAGTACCCCGTACTGCGGGTGCGACCAGCGCACCAGCGCCTCGGCGCCATGGACGCTGCCGTCGTGCATGTGGACCAGCGGCTGGTACTCGATGAAGAACTCGCCGCGTTCCAGCGCCGCCGGGAGGGCGTTGGTGAGGCCGTGCCGGGTGATGGCGCGGGCGTCGGCCTCGGCGTCGGCGAACTCGAAGCGGTTGCCGCCGGCCGCCTTGGCCCGGTACATGGTGATGTCGGCGCTGCGCAGCACCTCCGCCGGGGTCCGCTCCCGGGCCGGGCCCTCCACGATGCCGATGCTGCCGCGGACCGACAGCTCGCGGCCCTCGATCCGGATGGGCACCGACAGGGCGGACAGGATCCGGACGGCGAGTTCGGTCACCTCCTCCTCGGTGTCCGAGCCGGTCGTCAGCGCCACGAACTCGTCGCCGCCGAGTCGGGCGACGACCTCGCCGGGGCCCGTCGCGCAGCTCTGCAGCCGGTCGGCGACCTCCACCAGGAGCCGGTCGCCCGCCGAGTGGCCGAGGCTGTCGTTGACCGCCTTGAACCCGTCGAGGTCCAGGTAGCACAGGCCGAAGCGGCTGCCGCCGGCCCCGCTCAGGGCCTTCTCCAGGCGTTCGAAGAACAGCGTCCGGTTCGGCAGTCCGGTCAGGGCGTCATGGGTGGCCTCGTAGCGGAGCCGCAGGTTCAGCAGCCGCCGCTCGGTGGTGTCCTCCATCAGCGCCAGCTGGTACTGCGGCACGCCCTCGGCGTCGCGCAGCAGCGACACGGTCAGGTTGGTCCACAGCACGGTCCCGTCGTGGCGGTAGTACGGCTTCTCGACGCGGTAACTCTCGCGCTCTCCACGCACGAGTTCCCCGTACATCCGCCAGACGTGCGGGGCGTCGTCGGGGTGACCCCACTCGCTGACGTTGCGGCCCCGGACGTGCCCGCCCATCCCGCCGAACATCTGCAGCAGCGCGTCGTTGACCTCGAGGACGTTGCCCTGAAGGTCGGCTATGCCGATGCCGATGGCCGCGCCCTCGAAGACCGCCTTGAAGCGCTCCTCGCTCGCGTGCAGGGCCTGCTGGGCGTCGATGCGGGCCGTCAGCGCGGAGCGGGCGATGGCCTCCTGCTCCTTGAGGGTCCGCTCGCGCAGCGCGCGGGCGAAGCCCGCCGCGATCCCGTGCTGCAGCCGGGCGCAGCGGGACCGGTACTCCTCGGTGCCCTCCACGCCCACGCCGTCAGGTCCGCAGTACAGCACGAGGTACGACTCGACCACGCCGAGCGTACCGGCCAGCGCCTCGGGGTCGGTGCAGTGCACGGCGACGAGTTCGGCCCCCACGCGCTGGGCGACGCCCGCGTCGAAGGGCCGGGCGTGCAGGGCCTCGGCAAGGGTTCTGGCCAGCGGAATGAGGTGCTGCTCGAACTCGACGCGGGTCAGCGAGGTCGCCGTGACGGGGAAGATCGCCCGTCCCCAGATGGTCGCGAAGCGCCCGATCCGGTCCTCCAGCCCGCTCCGCAGGGCGGCGGGACCGGCCGACAGGCCCGCCGGAGCCGACGGGCCCGTGGACGCGGACGGAGGCTCTGCCCCCTGCGCGGGCCCGGCGGCCTGCGCGGGTTCTGCCTTCTTCGGGGTCGGTGTGCCGGAAGGCACCGCGGCCGGGGATCTCACGCCTTGCGTCCCACTCCGCCGAAGCCCGAGAACGCGTACGGGTCCTCGGGCGCCTCGCCGTCCTCCGGGTCCTCGGTGCCCTCGGCCTGCCACAGCGGCATCGACACGACACCGGGATCGACCAGTTCGAACCCGTCGAAGAAGCGGGTGATCTGCTCACCGCTGCGCATGACGAGCGGGTTGCGGATGTCCCGGTAGACGCCGACCATCCCGCCCGCGACCTCCTGGGAGAGCGGGATGCCCTCGTAGGAGGCGTGGGTGAGCACCAGGAGGCTGCCGGGGGCCAGTGCGTCGCGCAGTTCGGCGACGGCGGCGTACGGGTCGTCCGCGTCCTCCAGGAAGTGCAGGACGGCGACGAGCAGCAGGGCGACCGGGCGTTCGAGGTCAAGCAGCTGCCCGACCTCGGGGGCGGCGAGAACGTCCCGCGGCTTGCGCAGGTCGGCGGCGACGATGGCGGTGCGGTCGTCGCCGGCCAGGACGGCGCGGCTGTGTGCGACGGCGACCGGGTCGTGGTCCACGTAGACCACGCGGGCCTCGGGGCTGGCGGCCTGGGCGATCTCGTGGACGTTGCCGAAGGTCGGGATGCCGGAGCCGATGTCGAGGAACTGGGTGACGCCCTGGGCCACGGCGTAGCGGACGGCACGGCGCATGAAGGCGCGGTTGGCCTGCATGATCTTGGGCAGGCCCGGCAGGAACTCCATGGCGCGGCGGGCGGCCTGGCGGTCGACCTCGAAGTTGTGGGAGCCGCCCAGGTAGTAGTCGTAGATGCGGGACACGCTCGGCACCGATATGTCGATACCTGGCGGGGCCCAGGCGGGGCGCTCCATCGGGGTCTCCAAGCCGTAGTCCTGCGCGGTCGTCCGGGGTCGGACGCCTGTCCGAGCCGAATGTACTGATCATTGCCCAACGGAGCGAGCAAAAGCGGAAATTGGTGATCCGTTCTTCATCACACACCAAAGGCCTCGACGGCCTCTCCCGCAGCGAATGACCGAAACCGACAAGTCGCTTATGAGAATGCACAGGTACGTGACCGGACTGGATCGTTCCGTGGCTCAAACCTCTACGGTCTGCGCTCCACCCGTTCAGGCGAACCATGGCCGGGCCCCGCGTGCGCGAGCGCACGTGAGCCCATGCTCCCCGGGTGAACAGAGCCTGTACCAGACGCCTGCTGGCGGTCCCGGTCCTGCTGTGGGCGGCGTTGTCCGCCACGCCGGCCGTGGCTGATAGCTGCGCCTACGCCACGATCGGCACCGGAGACGGCGCGGCCGCCCTCCGGCTGGTCGCGGCCGCCGGAAGCAGTGCGGCCGCGAGCGGCCGGGGTGGCGGACATCACGGCGACGGGCCTCCCGGCGGCCAGGGCGGCGGCCGCGGCAACGGGCACGGCAACGGCCACGGCGGCCACAGCGGCCACCACGGCGGCGGCGGACACGGCGGCCACGGGCGGCACCATTGCCCGCCGCCGCCTCCCCCTCCGTGCCCGCCGAAGCCGACCCCCACGCCGACCCCCACGCCGCCGCCGACCCCACCGCCGCCCCCGGTGCCGAAGCCGCCCCCGAAGCCGGCTCCGCCGCCCGCGCCGCCTCCTCCGCCTGCCCCGAAGCCCGCTCCCCCGCCGCCGCCCGCTCCGCAGGCGAAGCCGAAGCCGCCCGCGCCGGCCCCGCCGAAGCCGGTACCGCCCCCGCCGCTCGAGGTGGAGGCGCCGGCCCCCGCAGTGACGCCCCCGGCCCCGCCCCCGAAGAAGCCGGTGGCCAGGCCGGCCTACCGCACGGCGGCCGCCAAACGGCCCGAGCACCACATCTCACCGGTGACCTTCACCTTGATGACCGCGGCTCCCGCGGTGCTCGCGATCGTCGCGCTGCGCCCGCGCTAGGGGGTGTCGTCGAAGTAACTTCGTCCGCCCGCGGGGGCGGCCTGGGGGCACCTCCCAGCGCTAGCTGGGGGAGGGACTTTGACGACACTCCCCGGACCCACCCGCTACCCACCTCGTGACCGATCGGGAGTCATCTTGTCGGAATGGCTCGTCCTGTCCCTCGCGATGGCCGCGGCCTGCGCCGTGGTGCTGTCCATCGCCTTCTTCAACCACCGCCGGATCGGCGACGACGACGATCCCAACGAGACCCCGGACGTCATCGAGTACATGACCATGATGATCGGGGTGATCTACGCGATCGTGCTGGGCCTGGCGATCGCCGGCGTCTGGGAGGGCCGCGGGGCCGCCCAGGAGTACGTCCGCCAGGAGGCCCAGGCCCTGCACGAGATCAGCGTCCGCTCCGAGGTCTATCCGGCCGAGGTGCGCAAGAAGATCAGGTCCGACGTCGACGCGTACGTGACGTACGTGGTGGACACGGAGTGGAAGGAGATGGCCGACAACGGCAATCTCGCCGACCGCAGCGGGGAACTGCTGGACCGCATCCGCCGGGACGTCACGGACTACGAACCGCAGACCGACCACGAGGGGCAGGCGTACCAGCCGCTGGTGGACCAGGTCGCCCTGGTGGACGACGCGCGCAGCGCCCGCGGCCAGAGCGCGGGGGCGACGATGCCGGGGGTCGTGTGGTTCGGGCTGATCGCCGGCGCGCTGGTGACGGTGGGCCTGGTCTTCACCCTGCAGATCCGCCGCTCGTTCCGGGAGCTTCTGCTGGCGGGGCTGTTCAGCGCTCTGATCGCCTTCCTGCTGTTCCTGATCTGGGACTTCGACGCGCCGTTCGGGCGGGGCATCGCGGCGACCGCCGAGCCCTTCCTTGCACAGTTCCCGCATCTGGGACTCGGCGACTGAGACGACCGGGGCATCGGCGGCCCCGGGGGCCCGAGGGGGGGCACCGGCGTGCCCCCGCAGCCGCCCGGCAAACCGGGGACGGGCCTCCCGTCCCCGGTTCGGCCCATCCCCGTGCCCCATTCGCCCGTTCCTGATCGCGGGTCACCGTGGCCGCGCCTAGCGTGGCGGGCATCGAGGCGCACGACCCCCCACGTGCGGAAACCGTTCCGCGGCTGCTCCTCGGGGATCCGGAGAACAACCATGGGTGCGATACGTACCAACGCCACAGCCCTGCTGAGCGCCGGCGCCACGGGCGCCGTCCTCGCGCTCGGCGTCCTCGGCGCGCCCTCCGCGACCGCGGCCGAGGCCCAGCCCATCACCTCGTTCGGCTTCGCCATCACCCCGTCGACGGTCGCCCCGGGCGGCCAGACGGTGCTCTCGGTCACCGGCTGCAACGCCGCCTATGCCACCGCTTCCTCCGGGGTCTTCGACACCGTGAGCATCGCGCGCGGCCAGACCGCGCGCGTGACCGTCGACCGCGACGCCCGGCGCGGAGCCGTGTACTCCGTGTCCTTCACCTGCAACGGGGAGACCGGTTCGGCCGACCTCACCATCACCGGCGGTACCACCCGGCCCACCACCAGTTCCACGTCGACGGCCACTGCGAGGGCCAACACGACCGTCACCTCCACCTCCACCGGCGGCGCCTCCCTCGGCGTCCGCGGCGGCCTGGGCGGCAGTGTGGCCGGGATGGATCCCCGGGAGCTCGGCGCGGGCGCCGGGCTCTTCCTCGCGGCCGCCGGCGGTACGGCGTACGCGCTCCGACGCCGCCGTGCCGCACGCGGCCACTGAGCGCCCCCGGCCGCGCCCCGCACCACATCTGAGCGTCCCCGGCAGTGCACCCCCGCACCACACCACCACAGAGCACCGACCGCCGGTCGCCCCGAGTCCTGGCCGAGGATTCGGGGCGACCGGCGGTTCCCGGGCCGCGGCCGGGGCGGCCGCGCCGTCAGGCCCGCCCGCGGAGGGGACGGCGCCGGCGCATCACGTGGACGCCCGCGCCCAGCGCCGAAGCGCCGACGAGGCTCGCCCCGATGGCGGTCTCGGCGGTGGACGGGCCGAACGAGCCGCCGATACCGCCCTGTGCGCCGTTGCCCCGGAGGATCGTGAACCGGTGCGTGGCGACCAGGCTGTTGTCGTGGCACTTGACCGACAGCGTGTGGTTGCCGGGCGTGGCGTGGTTGAAGATCCGGACGGTGGCGAACCCGATGGAGCCGGCCGAGAGGTTCGCCTGGGGAAAGTTGCCGGCCGACCAGACGGTGCCGCCGTGGCGGCAGCCGGCCGCGCTGACCTGCATCGTCGATCCCTGGTGCACGGAGTACGGGTTGACGGTGACATTGCTCGGTCCGTTGCCGGTGTTGCCCCCGTTGCCGCCCTGGCCCGACGGGGATCCGCCCAGCGGGTCCGACGGGTTCGCGGCGGCGAACGGGGTACTGAGCCCGACGGCGACGAAGGCCGCCGCGGCCACGGTGAGGGCGCGGAGAACACGCATGGTGGAACCTCCAGCGGGAAGCGCCCCGGAGCGGTCGCCCGGGAAGATCGACGAGAACGCCTCCCACGACGAACCCTCGGGGCGGCTCGCAACCAGCGCATTTCCGGCTTTGGGCCGCAAGGTTGAGCGACACGCCGAGGCGCGCGCGGCCCGGCTGACGGAGCCGCAGGTCACGACCCGTCAGGCATTTATGTGACGAATACCTGGATGGGCGCACCCCTTCCGGCCCCGCCACCCGTTCGCCCTTCACCGATCGCCGTCTTGCGCAGGCAGCCTTAGCGTGCCTGGAGAAGGGCGTACAGGGGTGGGACAAGAACGCGGGTCGGGACCCCCGCGTCGGGAAGGGAGAGCCATGACCGAGGACGAGAGCGAGCAGCCACCGAGAAGACGATCCCCCTGGGGCGTGCTCGCACTGGTCATGCTCAGCGGCCTCGCCATGATGCGCAACGGGGCGGAGGTCGGCGACGGGCCGCCGCAGCCGACGGCCGCCGCCGCGGTCGGGGTGCCTGCCGAGCAGCTGCCGGCGTATCCGCCGGGGCAGGGCGAGCAGCCCATGCAGCACCAGCCCGCGCCGCCGGTGGAGGTGGAGCCGCTCGAGCACTCGTCGGTCCAGCGCATCCGGATCCCCGACATCCGGGTGGACGCGCCGACGATGACGGTCGGGCTGGACCGGCAGGGCTGGATCGAGGCCCCGCCGCCGCAGGACCCGAATCTGGCCGGCTGGTACCTGAACGGCATCTCGCCGGGCCAGCGCGGCTCGGCGGTGATCGTGGGCCACGTCGACAACGCACGCGGCCCGGCGGTCTTCTACGGCCTGGGTTCGCTGCACAAGGGCAACCACATCGAGGTGGAGCGGTACGACGGACGCACGGCGGTGTTCGAGGTGTACGGGGTGGAGGTGTTCTCGAAGGAGACCTTCCCCGGGGCCCGGGTGTACGGGGACACCGGGCACGCGGAGCTCCGGGTGATCACCTGCGGCGGCGGCTACTCCAAGGCGCGGGGCTACGACGGCAACGTCGTCGTCTTCGCCCGGATGGTGGCGACGCGCTGAGGGGCTTGCGCACCGCCCCGCCGGACGGCCCGGGGCCCGGACCGCCGGGGAGAGGCGCCCTCAGCGGGGCGGCAGCGCCGGCAGCGTCATCCGGTAGCCCCGGGCGAGGAGTTGGGGCAGGTAGGTGCTCACCGCCTGGACACTCTGCGAGCGGTCGCCGCCCGCGTCGTGGTTCAGCACGATCACGCCGGGCGCCGCGCCCTTGAGGACGCGCGAGACGATCGTCGTGGTGCCCGGCTCCTTCCAGTCCAGCGTGTCCACGGTCCAGGCGAGCGGTTCCATGCCGAGCTCGGCCCCGATCTCGAACGCGGCCCGGTTCCACGCCCCGTACGGCGCCCGGAACCACAGGGGCGCCTCCCCCACCGCCTGTTGTACGACCTCGCTGGTGCGGGCGATCTCGGAGGCGAGGTCGGGCCGGCTGAGCGTGGGGATGAGCGGATGGGTCCAGGTGTGGTTGCCGATGACGTGGCCCTCGGCGCTCATCCGGCGCAGCAGGTCCCGGTTGTCGGTGGCCATCTCCCCGCAGACGAAGAACATGGCGCGGACGCCGTACCGGGAGAGGGTGTCCAGGATGGCGGGGGTGTAGCGGGGGTCGGGCCCGTCGTCGAAGGTGAGCACCATGGCGCCGGCCGTGCTCGCGTCGGGGGGCAGTTCCAGGATGGGCCGGGTCCGTACGGCGGGCTTCGCGGCGGGCGGGCGCAGTGGGGTCTCGGAGGTCATGGGGCTCAGCCGGTACGCGGCCTGCCCGGGCGCCTGGGGCTGCAGGGCGCGGACTCCGCCCGGTCCGGCGGCTCCGCCGGGTCCCGGCTGTCCGACGGCCGGGCCGCCGACGGGGCCGGCTCCGAGGCCTGCGCCCGGGTCGCCGCCCGCCGTGTTCTGTCCGGGTGCTCCGGTCTCGCCGCCGGTGAGGAGTCCGGAGGCGGCGGCGACTCCGAGGAAGACGGCGGTACGCAGGAGCATGCGTCGCCCTACTGTCAGCTCGTCATTTTTCATTATTACTACGTATCAACGACATCCCGGCAGATGTCGAGAGGCGCGAACGCGCGGACTTCCCCTCACCCGATCAGCCGCGCCTCACCAGGGGGAACGGCAGCGTCTCGCGGATCGTCAGGCCCGTGAGGAACATGACCAGCCGGTCGACGCCGATGCCCAGACCACCGGTCGGCGGCATGGCGTACTCCAGGGCGTCCAGGAAGTCGTTGTCGAGTTCCATCGCCTCCGGGTCGCCGCCCGCCGCGAGCAGCGACTGGGCGGTGAGCCGGCGCCGCTGCTCCACCGGGTCGGTGAGCTCGGAGTACGCGGTGCCCAGTTCCGTCCCGAACGCCACCAGGTCCCAGCGCTCGGCGAGGCGCGGGTCCTTGCGGTGCTGCCGGGTGAGGGGGGAGACGTCGGTGGGGAAGTCCTTGTAGAAGGTCGGCAGCTTGGTCTTCTCCTCCACCAGCCGCTCGTACATCTCCAGCACCACGTCGCCGCGGGTGTCCTCACGCGCGTGCGGTACGCCGGCCCGGTCGCAGAACCGGCGCAGCACGGGTTCTTCGGTGTCGGCGTCGACCTCCTCGCCGAGCGCCTCGCTGATCGCCCCGTACATCGTCTTGACCGGCCAGATCCCGGAGATGTCGTGGACGACGAGCTGTCCGTCCGGGCCGGCCTTGTGGGCGATCGGCGAGCCGAAGGCGGCGGTCGCGGCGCCCTGGATCAGCTCGCGCGTGAGGTCGAGCATCACGTCGTAGTCGGCGAAGGCCTGGTAGGCCTCCAGCATCGTGAACTCGGGGTTGTGCTTGTATGAGACGCCCTCGTTGCGGAAGGTGCGGCCCATCTCGAAGACCTTCTCCAGGCCGCCGACGCACAGCCGCTTCAGGTACAGCTCGGGTGCGATGCGCAGGTACAGGTCGAGGTCGTAGGCGTTGATGTGGGTCCGGAAGGGCCGGGCGTTGGCCCCGCCGTGGATCTGCTGGAGCATCGGGGTCTCGACCTCGAGGTAGCCGCGGTCCAGCAGCCCCTGGCGCAGTGCCTGGACGGCCGAGGAGCGGGCCCGTACGACGTCCCGCGCCTCGGGGCTCGCGACGAGGTCGAGGTAGCGGCGCCGGACGCGGGCCTCGGGGTCGGCGAGGCCCTTGCGCTTGTCGGGCAGCGGGCGCAGGCATTTGCCGGTGAGCTGCCAGGAGGAGACCACGAGGGAGGGCTCGCCGCTGCGGCTGGCGCCGATCTCGCCGCTCGCCACCACGTGGTCGCCGAAGTCGACCTGGGAGGTGAAGGAGTCCAGTACGCCGGCGCCGCCCTCGTCGCGGGTGAACATCAGCTGTATGTCCCCGGACCAGTCGCGCAGGACGGCGAAGACCACGCCGCCGAGGTCGCGTACGAGCATCACGCGGCCGGCGAGCGTGGCCTGCTCCCCGGAGCGGGCTCCGGGCGGGTGGTCCGGGTGGGCGGCCAGCAGATCGGCCACGGTGTGGGTGCGCTCGCGGATGCCGACCGGGTACGGGTCGGTGCCGGCCGCCCGGATCCGCTCCATCTTGTCGTGCCGGACCCGGACCTGGTCGGGCAGCCGCGCGGCGCCTGCGGCCTCCTGCCCCACGAGGTCCAGGCCGAGGGCGTCGAGCGGGGGCAGCCCCTCGGTGGAGGCGGGCGCGGTGAGCCCCCTGGTGTGCGCGTTGCCCCAGAGTTTGCGCAGGCTGGGTACGGAGACGAAGCCCTCGGCGATGCCGGAGGCGAGGCTGACCCGGGCCAGCGAGCCGGCGTCCTGGTAGCAGAGGAACCGCGGGTACCACTCGGGCCCGTACTTGACGTTCGAGCGGTACAGGGCCTCCAGCTGCCACCAGCGGGAGAAGAACAGCAGCAGTTTGCGCCACAGCTTGAGGACGGGGCCGGCGCCGATCCGGCCGCCCTCCTCGAAGGCGGAGCGGAAGACGGCGAAGTTGAGGGAGATCCGGCGCACGCCGAGGCCGGGCGCGGCGGCGCACAGCTCGGCGACCATGAACTCCATGACGCCGTTGGGGGCGGTGCGGTCGCGGCGCATCAGGTCGAGGGAGATGCCGTCCTTGCCCCAGGGGACGAAGGACAGCAGGGCGATCAGGCCGCCCTGGGCGTCGAAGGCCTCGACGAGCAGGCAGTCCCCGTCGGCGGGGTCGCCGAGCCGGTCCAGGGCCATGGAGAACCCGCGCTCGGTCTCGGTGTCGCGCCAGGTGTCGGCCCGCTCGATGATCCGCTGCATCTCCTCCTCGCTGAGGGCGGAGTGGCGGCGGATGACGGTGGTGGCTCCGGTGCGCTTGACGCGGTTGACGGCCTGGCGGGTGACGCGCATGTCGCGGCCGTCGAGGTCGAAGTGGGCGACGTGGAGGATCGCCTCGTCGCCGAGCTGGAGGGCGCTCAGCCCGGAGCGGGCGTACGCCGTGGCCCCCTCCTCGGAGGCGCCCATCACGGCGGGCTGCCAGCCGTGGCGGCGGGCGACGGTGAGCCAGGCGTCGACGGCGGGGGTCCAGGCGGCGGGGTCGCCGACCGGGTCGCCGCTGGCGAGGCAGACTCCGGCCTCGACGCGGTAGGTGACGCCGGCCCGGCCGTTGGGGGCGAAGACGACGGCCTTGTCGCGGCGGGTGGCGAAGTAGCCGAGGGAGTCGCCGCGGCCGTAGGCGCCGAGCAGGGCGCGGATGCGGGGCTCCTCGTCCCCGTGCAGGGCGGCGGTCAGCCGCTGGGAGCGGAAGAGGGTCGTGGCGGCGTTCAGCAGGGCGAGGGCGCCGAAGAGGCCGAGGAAGAAGTAGAGGGGGCGGGGCGGGTGGCCGTCGAACTGGCGGGGCGAGACGAGGCCGCCGAAGACCTGCCGGGCGGCCCAGTCCAGCCACTGCTCCTTGGGCAGGGTGCCGGGGAACAGGGCGACCAGGCCCCAGCCGAGGAGCACGGCGGTGAGCAGGCCGAGGCCCAGGACGAGCAGGGCCCGCCAGAACGCGCCGGGCCGGGAGGCGGCGTAGAACTCCTTGCGGGCGGCGACCAGGACCCCGAGGGCGGCGACGGCGATGGCCATCGAGGGGCCGCCGATCCAGTAGTAGTCGTCGGCGATGATCAGGAGGTCGACCAGGACGAGCAGGGCCAGATAGGTGACGACGATCCACCAGGCGACCTTCTTGCGGGTGCCGAGGGCGGCGGCGAGCAGGAAGAGGAAGACGGCGTAGGCCAGGTTGGCGCTGACGGGCACCACGATCTCGTCGAGGAAGCGCACGATGTGCCGCAGGAGGTGCCGCAGCGTCGGGGAGAGCGCCAGTACGGCGCACAGCAGTCCGAGCGCTCCGAAGAACGCGGCGAATGCGTCGGGCACCCGGTTCAGGAAGCGGTTCCGGGTGCCCCGGGTCTCCTCCACGGTGGCACTCATGGTTCGCACTGTAGGGAGGCCGACGCCGCTCCGCGCGGCGAGCCGGGTACCCCCTAAGCTCGGAAAGGTGACGGAGCACGTGAACGCGGGATTCGAACGCGGTACGGACGGCCCCAAGGTGATCCTCGCCGGGGTGGACGGGTCGGAGTCCTCGCTGCGGGCGGCCGCGTACGCGGCGGGGCTGGCCCGGCGGCAGAACGCGCTGCTGGCGCTCGTGTACGTCCAGCCCGTGATGCCGGCCGGGGCCTCGCTGGGCGCGCCGGTGGCCGACACCACCGGGGAGATCGCGGAGGGGCTGGTGGCCGAGATCCGGGACGCGGCGGAGCGGCTCAAGGGCATCTACGAGGTGCGCTGGCAGTTCCACACCTTCCGCGGCGACCCGTATGCGGGCCTGGTGAGCGCGGCGGAGGAGCTGACGGCGGACGCGGTGGTGGTCGGCGCCTCCGAGCAGGCCGGGCACCGCTTCGTCGGTTCGGTTGCGGTCCGCTTGGTCAAGGCCGGCCGCTGGCCCGTCACGGTGGTCCCGTGACGGGACGGCGGCGGGAGGAGCCAGGGGCAGCGGCGGGCTACTTGGCCATCGTCAGGCCGTCCTTGGCCGCGCCGCGGCTGAGGACGGCCTCGCTGACGGCGTCCTGCGCCTCCGCGTAATCCCCGTCCGGGGACAGCGCCAGGGCGGCGGGCAGGTTGACGACCTTGCCGGCGGACAGGTCCATCATCTGCGGGATGAACTCCGCCTTGGTGACCTGCCAGCGCCCGCCCGCGGCGGCCGGCGGGGCGAAGGTGAAGCGGCCGATCGAACCGTAGTTGCCGCGCATGTCCCGCGCGCCCGAGTAGTTGAACATCTCGCCGGCGACCTGGTCGCCCATGCCGTAGATGATCCACGTCCCGTTGACCTTCTCGTAGGCCTGCGGGATGTGCGCGTGGGTGCCCAGGATCATGTCGATGTCGGGGCGGGCGCCGGTCTGCGACGCCGTCAGCGCCTTGCCGAGTGCGAGCTGCTTCTCGTCCGGCTCGGTCTGCCACTCCGTGCCCCAGTGCACGCTCACCAGGACCACGTCCGCGCCCGCCTTCCGGGCGGCCCGCGCATCCGCGATGATCTTGTCCTTCTCCATCAGGTTGACGGCCCAGGGCCGGTCCTCCGGCAGCGGGTAGCCGTTCGTGTCGTACGTGTACGCCAGGTGCGCGACCTTCGCGGAGCCCGCCGTGTACAGGGTCGGCGTGGCCGCCTCGGTCGCCGTACGGGCCGAACCAGCGTGCTTCAGCCCGGCCTTGTCGAACTTGTCGAGGGTGCGCTTCAGACCGTCGGCCCCGGCGTCCAGGGTGTGGTTCGAGGCCGTGGAACAGCCGTCGTACCCGGCGTCCTTGAGCCCGTCGGCCACCTCGGGCGGGGACTGGAAGGCGGGGTAGCCGGTGAACGGCCCGCCGTCCTCCCCGTACACGGTCTCCATGTGGCAGATGGCCAGGTCGGCGGTCGAGACCACCGGCTTGACCAGGGAGAACATCGGCCTGAAGTCGTGGCCGTCGCCGTCCGCGTCGGCTGCCGCCCGCTTGATGACGGAGTCGTGCGGCAGCACGTCACCGGTCGCGACCAGGGTGAAGCCCTTCGCGGCGCCGTCCGGGGCCGTGTTGGACCCTGAGTCGCTGGACGGCGCCGGGGCGCGGGAGTTGCCGAGGCGGGCCGGCGCGGGCTCCTTCCCGGCGGAGCATCCCGCGGCGGCCGCCGCCAGGAGGACAGCCGACAGGAGTGCGAGGGCCTGTCGGGCGTGCTTGGTCATCTAGGCCAGCTCTCATTAGTAGGACTATCTGACCATCTGTAATCCATGGAGGTGGACGTCACCAGTCGGGGAACGGCTCCGGGCGCCCGCCCCCGCCCGGGCGGCCGTTCGCCGCGCCGTTCGACCGTTCACCGCCGGGCGCGGCCGCCCACCGGACGACCGGGGTGCTTGGGCGCAACGCCGGGACAGGACGGTTCCCGGGGCGCTCCGTGCAGGTGAGGGTGGGTCCGTCGGACCCGAACGGACCCAGGAAGGAGCCACCCGTGCCCCTCTCCCCCACCCTCCTGCGCACGGATCCCGAGGCGCTGGCCGAACTCCAGCGCGACCACGGGCGGGCCCTGTTCGGTTTCCTGCTCGGCCTCACGGCCGGGGACTCCCAGCGCGCCGAGGACCTCGTGCAGGAGACCCTGGTCCGGGCGTGGCAGCACCCGGAGGTGCTGGAGAGCCACCACGAATCCATGCGGCCGTGGCTGTTCACCGTGGCCCGGCGCCTGGCGATCGACGCCCGGCGGGCACGGCTGTCCCGGCCTCAGGAGGTGGACCCGGAGGGGCTGGAGCAGGCGCCCGCGCCCGAGGACGCGGTGGCCGGCTCGGTCACGGCGATCGATGTCCGGCGGGCGGTGGGCTCGCTCGGGCCGGAGCACCGCGAGGTGCTGATGCAGGTCTACTTCCAGGACCGCTCGGTGGCCGAGGCGGCGGCAGAACTCGGGATTCCGGCAGGAACGGTCAAATCCCGTACGTACTACGCACTGCGCGCCCTGAAGAAGGGGCTCCAGGGATACGGGTACGGTCTCGGCGCCTGAGCACCGGGGGGAACCACGCAGTGAACGAACCGAATGCACGCGGATCGGACACAAAGCACATCGAAATCGGCCTCAGAGCGTTCAAGTTGGGTAAACATCCCCCGTTCCGCGCGTCGCTCGGTGAAGGCTCATGGCTGACGACGGGAAGCTCGATGCGCGGGAGAAGGTGGAACGGTGCAGCCCGAGGGTACGAACGGCACCAGTGACGGCGGGCTCGCGGTGCCCATGGCGTGGCTCTACGCGGAGTACATCGCCGACGAACTGCTGCGCACGGGCCGGCTGATCCCGGCCAGTACCCTGGAGTTCCGCGCCGGGCGGGACACGCTCGCGCTGACGATCTACCTCTCCGACGCGGCCGGCGAGCTCTCCGGGATCCGGGTGGTCTCGCAGCTCGACGAATGGCTGTCGCTGACGGCGTACGGGCACCCCTGGCGCGACTGGGTGCACACCCGGTTCCTCGCGCTGGGCGAGGACGCGCGGGAACACGGCCGCGGTGAGGACCCGGACCTCGAACTGGCCCGGGCGGCCTGGCGCTGGCTGGACCGCACCGAACTGTTCGCCACCAACCTCGACCCGGGCCGGCACGGCCACGCCGAGACCCCGCCGGGCCTGGACGAGAACGCGCGGGTGTGGACCCCGGCGTGGCAGCTCGGGCTGCCGCTGGGCCACTTGGCGATGCACCTGTTCTGACGCGGGCTGCGGGGGCCGGACTCAGCCGGGCCGTTGATGCGAGCCCGGCGCCTCGGCCGGATCCATCACCAGGCCGGTGAAATCGGCCTCGTTGCGCTCGGCCCGGGTGACGTACCACCGGGCGATCAGCCACATCACCGGGTACACCACCAGGCCGAGCGCCACCCAGACCAGCGGCCCCGACGCGGAGCGCGGCAGCGCGAACAGCACCGGCAGCGTCCCGACGAGCAGGGCGAGGGCGCCCAGGGCGCCGAGCCCGGCCCGGAGCTGGCTGCGCATCAGGGCCCGTACGTAGGTGGCGCCGAGGGTGGTCTGCTCGGAGATCTCCGAACGGGCCGGGGTGTGCGCGGGCGGGCGGCGGCGGGTGCCCCGGGGCACGCCCGTGACGATCTCCCGCCGGGGCGAGGGCGGCTGCTGGTGCTGCGGCTCGGCCATGGAGCCGGAGTCTACGCAGGGGGGGCGTCATTTCAGGAGACGGGACAGCCTCCGGTCGGCGAGCGGCTTGCCGCCGGTCTGGCAGGTCGGGCAGTACTGGAGCGAGGAGTCGGCGAACGAGACCGAGCGGACGGTGTCCCCGCACACCGGGCACGGCTCCCCGTCCCGGCCGTGCACCCGCAGTCCGCTCTTCTTCTCGGCCTTGAGGTTGCCGGCGGCCACGCCGTGCGCGCGGTCGACGGCCTCGCGCAAGGTCCGCCGGACGGCCTCGTACAGGTGGGTGACCTGCTCCTCGTCGAAGGAGGCGGCCAGCTTGAAGGGCGAGACCCTGGCCGCGTGCAGGATCTCGTCGCTGTAGGCGTTCCCGATGCCCGCGATGACGCCCTGATCGCGCAGGACGCCCTTGATCTGCCGCCGCTCCCCGGCGAGGAGCGCGGCGAACGCGTCCCGGTCGAAGCCCCCGGCGAGCGGGTCCGGGCCGAGGCGGGCGACGCCGGGGACCTCCTGGGGGTCGCGCACGACGTACACCGCGAGGCGCTTCTGGGTGCCCGCCTCGGTGAGGTCGAAGCCGCCGCCGCCCTCCAGGACGACGCGCAGCGCGAGCGGCCCCTTGCCGGGGCGCGGGGGCCGCTCGGGCAGCGTGTCCTGCCAGCGGAGCCAGCCGGCCCGGGCCAGGTGGGTGACGAGGTGGAGCTCGCCGATCCGGATCGCCAGGAACTTGCCGTGCCGGGCGGTGGCCCCGGCCGGCTGCCCTTCGAGGGCGCTCAGCGGGGGGTCGTACGTCTTGAGCACGCTGACGGCGAGCGGGAGGACGCGCTCCACCACCCGCCCGGCGAGGTGTTCGTCGAGGAACTCCCGCAGGGCCTCGACCTCGGGCAACTCGGGCATGCCCCCAGCCTGCCGCGCGAGCCCCGCCGCGGCTACCCGAAGCGGGAGCTGCGTACCGGACCGCAGGAGCGGACGCGGTCGCGCGGCCCGTCGAGCCATCCCGCGGCGACGGCGGCGGTGAAGCCGCGCAGCGCCTCGTCGGGGTCGGCGGGGGTCTGCCCGTCGCCCCCGTCCGGGGCCGGGTCTGCGGTGACGATGTCGCGGGCGATCTCCTCCACGGGCCGGGTGTCGGCGGGCCGCTGCCCGTTCTCCGCCCAGGGTGCCACGGTGTGCTGGGCCAGCACGCCGCTGACGTCGGCGGTCACCGCCGGCGGGTCGGTCCAGCAGGTGGCGTGCTCGTACAGCACGTTGCCGTCCGTGCGCTCGTGCAGGCTGAACAGCAGCTCGGGGTCGTGGGCGTTCAGGTCGTACGCGACGACGAGGGTGTCCGGGCGCGCCGGGTCGTACGGTACGGCGGGCAGCCCGAGCAGCTCGGCGGCCGCCAGCCCGATGACCGTGCAGGCCCGGCCGGGCAGGACCGACACGCTGGCGGGACGACGGCCGGCCGCGTCCAGGACGAGCCCGAGCCGGTCGATGCCGCGACGGCAGAGGGCGGCGTCGTCGCCGAGGTAGGCGTAGCGGCCGGTCATGCCGGCGTCGAAGCCGTACGGGGAGAGGGTGGCCAGGAGGCCGCCGGTCAGGGCGAAGTGCCAGCCGCGCAGGTCCTGACCGCCGAGGCCGCCGGCCGCCTCGGCGAGGGCGGCCCGGGAGAGGATCCGCCGCTGGCGGGCCCGGGCGCCGAGCCACATGGGGTCCTCGGGGTCCGGCAGGCCGGCGGCCGCCCGGCGCGCGGTGTCGAGGTCGCCCGCGAAGAGGGCGTTGTGGACCAGCAGGTACCCCTCGGGCCAGGGCGCCAGCCCGGGCCCGCGCCCCGCGAGCAACGCGGCGGCCTCGCCGTGCCGCTGCTCGCCCTCGAGGGCGGAGACCAGCTCCTGGAGCAGCTGCCGGGAATCGGGTACCAGGCCGAGCGCCTGGCGCAGCGGGGCCACGGCGAGGAAGGGGATCCCGCGCTCGACGCAGCCGTAGCCGAAGTCGTAGAGCGCCTGGGGGCTCCGGGGTTTCTTGGCGGCGGCCTTCGCGGCCTTGGCGAGATCGTCGAACCCGGCTGCTTCGGCCAGGTATCCCGTCGCCTTCGCGAGGTCGGCGAGGGGCGCGGTCTCCGCGTGCGGTCGCAGGCTCCGTGCGGCCCCGGGAAGATCTCCGGCCTTGATCAGCCGGCGGACGTCATCAGTCATCTGGGTCATCACGATGATCGTCCGGCATCGCCGCGCGCCGCAGCAACGCATTTTGTGCCGGCCGGGAAACTCGCGACGCGGGTCAGGACATGATGAACTCGCACCAGATGCATTTGCCGCTGCCCCGGGGTTCCACGCCCCAGACGTCCGCCAGGCGGTCCACCAGCATCAGGCCGCGGCCCGAGACGCCCGATTCGCCTGCCTCGCGGCGGCGCGGCAGGGCACTGGAGCGGTCCTCGACCTCGACGCGGAGCCTGCGCTGCGCGCCCGGCAGGACCCGGAGGGTCACGATCGCCGGGCCGTCCGTGTGCATCAGGGCGTTCACGATGAGCTCGTCCGCGACGAGTTCGATCTCGTCGGACCGTTCCCGCGCGCCCCACGAACGGACCGCCGCGCCGATCATGTGGCGGGCCGCGACCAGGGCTTCCGGGTCTCCCGGGGCCACGTGCTGCTGCAGGCGGCCGCCGCCCCCTGGGGCCTCCTCCGCCTGGCGGCGCAGCAGGAGCAGCGCCATGTCGTCGTCGCCGCCCCGCTCGTCGATCACCCCGCACAGCCGGTCCGCCAGCCGTGGCAGGTCCGCCGGTCCGCTCCGGACGAGCGCGGTCAGCAGCCGGATCCCGTCGTCCAGGTCGGCGCCGGGATGTTCCACCAGGCCGTCCGTGCAGAGCAGGAGCGTTTCCCCCGGGTCCAGTTCCAGGGTGGTCACCGGGTACTCCAGGCGGCCGAACTCCGCCGAGAGGCCCAGCGGCATCCCGCCCTCCACCGGCAGCCGCCGGCAGTCCCCGTCCCGGGTGCGCAGCAGCGGGTCGATGTGCCCGGCCCGGACCAGCTGCAGCACGCCCGTGGTGAGGTCGGCCTCCACGTACGTGCAGGTCGCGAAGCGGTCGGTGTCGAGTTCGTGCAGGAAGACCGAGGCCCGGGCCATGACGGTGCCCGGCGAGTGGCCTTCTGCTGCGTACGCGCGCAGCACGATCCGCAGTTGGCCCATGACCGCCGCCGCGTGCGTGTCGTGGCCCTGGACGTCGCCGATGACCGCCCCGACCCGGCCTCCCGGCAGCGGGACGACGTCGTACCAGTCGCCGCCGATGTCCTGGCCCATCCGGGCGGAGCGGTACCGTACGGCGATCTCCCCGCCCGGCACGGAGGGGATACGGCGCGGGAGCATCGCCTGCTGGAGGCCTTCCGCCAGGTCGTGCTCCTGTTCCAGCAGCATCGCCCGCTGGAGGCTCTGCGCGATGCTGCTGCCCAGTGCGACCAGCAGGTTCCGCTCTTCCTGGGTGAAGCCGTCCTTGTCCTGGTAGAGCAGTCCGATCGCGCCGATGGGGCGGGCCTGGGCGATCAGCGGCAGGTAGGCGGCCGCCGAGATCTCCATGGAAGAGATCTTCGACCACAACTCGGGATAGCCCTCGGCGAACTCCTTCGCGGAGTCGAGGAACCGCGGTTGCAGCGAGCGGACGACCTCGCTCATCGGGTACTGCTCGTCGATCCGGGTGTACCGGGTGCCGGGTACGAAACTGTCCTGCGGTCCCTCGGCCACGAGGTGGATCCGCCCGGCCTCGACCAGGCCCATGACCATGCCCATGGAGCCGAGCCGCTCCAGGCCGTGGGCGTCGCCGATGACGTCGATGACGTCCTGCACCGTCCGGGCGTGGGCGAGCGCGGCGGTGGTGCTCTCGACGACCGAGGTCTGGCGGCGCCGTTCCTCGTCGAGGCCGAGGCGTTCCGCCGAGTGGCTGAGCTCCTCGGTGGCGTCGCGGACGATGCCGATGATCCGGAACGGGCGGCCGTCGGGGCCGCGCATGACCCGGCCCTGGGTGTGCGTCCAGCGCAGCCGGCCGTCATGGCAGCGGATCCGGAAGTAGGCGCCGTAGTTGTCCTCGGCGCTCTTGAGTGCGCTGGAGACGAGGGCGTCGAGCCGGGTCGCCTCGCTGTGCGGGACGCGCGGGGCGAGGGATTCGGGCCGTCCGTCGTATTCCTCGGGCGTCATGTCGTAGACGTCGAGGGCCGCTGCGTCCATGTGCAGGAGACCGGTGTCCAGGTCCCAGTCGAAACTGCCCATGCGGTTCAGCGAGAGCGACCGGTCCGGGTGTGCGGGCCAGTCGTCCGGCAGCGATACGGTGGTCGGCACCGATCCACCATGACACACGGGCCGGTCAGGCGCTCTCCAGCGTGCGGGCGGCGTCCGCGAGCGGCTTCCGCAGGTCCGGGGCGCCGAAAGGGTCGTGCGGGGCGAACGGGTCGTCGGTGTCGTACGGGGCGTTCGGCGGCTGCATCGGGCCGCCGGAGTCCGGCGGGATCCCCGGGTCGCCCGGGCCCTGCGGGGGCAGGTCGGAGGGGACGTCCGAGAGGGCGTCCGGGGGGACGTCGCCCGGCTGGTTCCCGGGAGCATCGCCCGGCTGGTTCCCGGGGGCGTCGCCCGGCTGGTTCCCGGGGGCGTCGCCCGGCTGGTTCCCGGGGGCGTCGGACCGCGGACGCGCCGGCGGCTGCGCGGGCTGCTGTCGCTGCGGGGCCGGCTGCGTGCCCGCGTCAGGCCGGTCCGGCCCGGCCTGCTCGCCCTGCGGTACGCAGTCCGTGGCCTGGGGGGCCGGGACGCCGGCGGGACCGGCCGGCGGCTTCGGCGGGGCGGGCGGGGCGGTCCGGGCCAGGCCGTTTGTGCCCGCGTTCGCGCCGGTGTCCGTCTCGGGCGGCGCACACGGCTCCGGCGAGGCGGCGCCGGGCGACACGGGGCCCACGGGGATGCCGTCCGCCGGGTTGTACGCGGGCACGACCTGCGGGGTGCGGTCCTGGGCGCCGTTGTCGCCGGTCTTGCGCTCGAGCCAGGTGTTGTCGGCGATGTTGGCGATGACCAGGCTCTTGACCGGGTTCGGGGTCGGTTCGATGACGATGACCTGCTGGGTCTGGTAGCCGCTCCACTGGTCTCCCTTGACCACCGGGGAGCCCTTGGGGGCGCGCGGCGCGAGCAGCGGATTGCCGCAGGCGCACCGGACGCGCGGCATGCCGTGGTCGTCGACGAGGACGGCGGTGCCTGCCTGCAGGACGGACTGGAAGCCGGCCGCGCGGCCGTCGCGGAAGGCGTGGCTCGTGAGCCGGGTGTCGGCGCGGAGCACGACCGGGGTGAGGCCGCGCAGGAACTCGGGGATCTTCGACGTCTCGATGGAGGCGGCCTCGGCGAAGGCCTTTGCCTTGGTGTCGTCCTCGGTGAGGGTGCGCAGCTGCTGCTCCACGTCGCAGCTGCCCAGCCGCTGGGTGCCGCCGTACAGGCCGGGGGTGGCCGCGTTGACGGTCCGGATGCCCTGGCCGGTCGGATTGGGCAGCGGGGGCTGCGCGGGGGCGGACTCGCGGGTGGCGGATGAGGTGGTGAAGGGGTCGGGCCCGGCCGTGGCCACGGGCTGGAGCAGCACCTCTTGGCTCTCGGGTCCGGGCGCGCTCTTGGGCTCCTCGGTGCTGCCGCAGGCCGCGGCGAGCAGACCGAGGAGGGTGAAGAGGGCTGCGCGGGCCGGTGTATGACGACGCGGCGCCTGACGGGGTGTCCGTACGTGCACTTTAAATCTCCCTTTTCGCCCCGGTTGCTCCCTCTTGTCTGCCGCATCTACGGGAGGGCCGCAACCGGAGCGCCGGGACGGAAGCAGGGCGAGGTCTTGAACAAGTTCAAATAACCTCGTAGGGTCACGCCCGTGAGTTGAACGCGTTCAAAGCGTTCGGGCTGCGTCCGGAGGGGAGTCCACGGTGACGGTACTGGTACATCTGATCGTCACGTTCGGCATGCTCTACGTCGTCCCCGCCGGCCTCCGCCTGATCGACCCGGCCGGGCTGCGCGGGATCGCGCGGATCTGGCCGCTGCTCGCCGCCCCCGGGGCCCTGTGCCTCTGGCTGCCGCGCGGCGCCGCCGCGACGGTGCTCGCCGCTCTGTACGCCGCGGCCGCCCTGGCGCTCGCCACCCGGGCCCCGGCCCGGCTGGTGCGGGCCCTGCGGATGCCGGCCACCGGAACGCGCACGCCCGCGCCGGCCGAGATCGCCGTGTTCACCGCGCTGGTCTCGCCCTCGGTCGCCGGGACCGCCCTCGTCGCCGAGCGGGCCGGGTACCGGCTGTTCGGCTTCGGCCTGGACATCCTGGCGCTGACCGTGCCGCACTTCCACTTCGCCGGGTTCACGGCCGCCCTGGTCGCCGGGCTGGTGTGCCGGGCCGGCACGCCCGCGCACGGCACGGCACTGTCTCGCTGGGCGGCGTACAGCGTCCCCGCCGGGACCCTGCTCGTCCTCCTCGGCTACTTCGTCGACGACTGGGCGGAGCTGGCGGGCGCGGTCGTGCTGACCGGCGGGATGTGGGTGGTGGCGCTGCTGACCTGGCGGGAGATCCGGCCCGCCGCCGGGAACCGCACCACCGGGGCGCTGCTCGCGACCTCGGCCGCGGTCCTGGTGGCCACGATGCTGCTCGCCCTGTGGTGGGCGCTCGGCGAGGCGACCGGGATCACGCACCCCACCCTGACCTGGATGGCCGCCACCCACGGCCTCGGCAATGCGCTCGGTTTCGCCCTGTGCTCGGTGCTGGCCTGGCGCCGGCTGACCATCGACCGAATGGAGATCACGCCATGACCCGCCTCATCAGCGCCGGCCGTGACACCGTCAACTACCCCGACCGAGGTGCGACGCGGCGGCGCCCGCTGCCCGCCGGATACCACCACCTGCACCACCGCACCCGGATCGGCCACGGGCAGGCCGTCTTCGAGGCCGCCGGGACCGCCGTCACCACCTTCGCAGCCCACCGGGCCTCGGGCCTGCTGGTCCGGGCCGGCCACGGCGCCGTGCAGCCCGGGAGCCGGGTGGTGGTCGGGATCGGCTTCGGGCCGCTGCGGATCGACGCCCCGTGCGAGGTGATCTGGACCGCCTACGAACCCCACCGGGCCGGTTTCGCGTACGGGACGCTCGCCGGCCACCCGGAGTGCGGGGAGGAGTCCTTCATGGTGCACCGGGACCCGGACGGCACGGTGTGGTTCGAGGTCACCGCCTTCAGCCGGCCCGCCGTCTGGTACACCCGGCTCGCGGACCCGGTGATCCCCTTCCTCCAGCTGTGCTACGCCCGCCGGCTGGGCCGAACCGTGCGCAGGGTGGCCGCCGCGGGCTGATCCGCCCGATACTGGAGGGGATGGACTGGTTCACGGCGCCCGGCTACTGGCTCGGCCGGCTGGTCTTCCAGCGGGCCCTCGCCGGCGTCTACCTCTTCGCCTTCGTCGCGGCCGCCCTGCAGTTCCGGGCACTGATCGGGGCGCACGGCATGCTGCCCGTGCCGCGCTACGTGCGGTACGTGCCGTTCAAACACGCCCCGAGCCTGTTCCAACTGCGCTACTCGGACCGGCTCTTCGCCTGCTGCGCCTGGGCGGGGGCCGCGGTGGCCGCGGCCCTGGCCGCGGGGGCGGGGGACGCCGTTCCGCTGGGCGCGGCCATGGGGATGTGGGCGCTGCTGTGGCTGCTGTACCTGTCGATCGTGAACGTGGGGCAGACCTGGTACTCCTTCGGCTGGGAGTCACTGCTCCTGGAGGTGGGCTTCCTCGCGGTCTTCCTCGGCAATGCGCAGGTCGGGCCCCCGGTTCTGGTGCTGTGGCTGCTGCGCTGGGTGGTGTTCCGGGTGGAGTTCGGCGCGGGGCTGATCAAGATGCGCGGGGACTCGTGCTGGCGCAAGCTGACCTGCCTCTACTACCACCACGAGACGCAGCCGATGCCGGGGCCGCTGAGCTGGTTCTTCCACCACCTGCCGAAGCCGCTGCACCGGGTGGAGTGCGCAGCCAACCACGTGACCCAACTGGTGGTCCCGGTGCTGCTGTTCACTCCGCAGCCGGTGGCCTCGTACGCCGCCGGGATCATCGTGGCGACGCAGCTGTGGCTGGTGCTGTCGGGCAACTTCGCCTGGCTGAACTGGATCACCATCACGGCGGCCCTGCCGGCGGTCGACTTCACGGGGCTCACGGGGCCGCCGCCGGCCGACGCGTCACGCCCGGCGCCCGTCTGGTACGCGGTCCTGGTGTGTGCGGTGACCGTGCTGGTGCTGGTGCTGAGCCGGCATCCGGTGCTCAACATGGTCTCGCGGCGCCAGGTGATGAACCGGTCCTTCGACCCCCTGCACCTGGTCAACACGTACGGTGCCTTCGGCTCGGTCGGCCGGATCCGCGACGAGGTGGTGGTCGAGGGCACCGCGGACCGGGTCCCGCGGGAGGACGGCGCGTGGCGGGAGTACGGGTTCAGGGGCAAACCGGGTGATCTGCGCCGGATGCCGCGCCAGTTCGCCCCGTACCATCTGCGGCTGGACTGGCTGATGTGGTTCGCGGCGCTCTCCCCCGGCTATGCGCGGGACTGGTTCGGGCCGTTCGTCGAACGGCTGCTGGCGGGCGACCGGGACACGCTGCGGCTGATCCGCCACAACCCCTTCCCGGACGCCCCGCCGGTGTACGTGCGGGCCAGGCTGTACCGCTACCGGTTCACCACCTGGCGGGAGCTGCGCGAGACGGGCGCCTGGTGGCACCGCAGACTGCTGCGCGAATACCTCCCGCCGACCCGCCTCACCGAAGCGTCCTGGTCAGAGCCCGAGTAGCGCCGCCTCGCGTTCGGGGTCGATGCCGGGGGCCGGGCGGTCGGGGCGTTGGGGTGCGGCGCCGCCGAGGGAACGGAGCCAGGCCCAGGTGTCGGCCACGGTCTCCTCCACCGGGCGGCACTTCAGGCCCGCCGCCTGCGCCTTGGTGACGTCGCCGCCGTACATGTGGTGGTGCGGCTCGCCCTCGAGGAGCCAGATCGGCAGTTCGGTCCAGGGCTGCACACCGGCCGACTCGATCCGGGCGGGGTCGGTCCAGCGGAGCTCGGCGCCGCCGCCGGTGACGGCCGAGCAGGCTTCGAGCAGGCTGCCCATCGTGGCGTGCCCGGGCGGGGAGACCGCGTTGTACGGGCCGCCGAGCCCGGCCTCCGCGGCGTCCAGCGTCCAGGCGGCGAGGTCGCGTACGTCGATGTACTGGAGCGGGAGTTCCGGCCGGCCGGGGGCCAGGGTGGGGCCGCCGCGGGCGGTCCGGTTCAACCACCAGGGCAGCCGGCCGACGTTCTCGTACGGGCCGATGATCAGGCCGGCGCGCACTAGCAGGGCCCGGTCACCGAAGGCGTCGGCGGCGGCGATCTCACCGCCCCGCTTGTCCTCGGCGTAGGCGGTGCCGTCGGCGTCGGCCGAGCCGTCGACCAGCGGGCCGTCCTCCGCCAGGCCCGCCGGGGCCGGGTACTTGTACACCGAGCGGCTGGAGACGTACGCGTACCCCGCGGCCCGGCCGCTCAGCAGCCGGGCGCTGTCGCGCACGGCGGTGGGGGCGCCGCCCCAGGTGTCGGCGACGAGGTCCCACTCGCCCGTGGCGAGGGCGTCCAGACCGCCGGGCGCGGTGCGGTCGCCGTGCAGGGCGGAGGTGCCCGGCGGGGGCGCGTGGTGGCCGCGGTGGAAGACGGTGACCTCCCAGCCCCGGGCCAGGGCGTCCTCGGTGATCGCGCGTCCGACGAATTCGGTGCCGCCCAGCATCAGTAGCTTCATGCGGCCAGCGTGCCGGGGGCGGGGACCGGCCGGAAGTCTTGATCGCCCACAGCGATGACGCTCACGGCGTACGGCCGACGGGAACCCGTCCAGGGCTTCGGACGATCGGGCTCAGCACCGCGCCCCCGTCGCGGGTCGGCTCGGGGGCGCTGTGTGACGTCCTGGGGAACGGACGTCGTGGGACTAGTCGATGCCGCGCAGGATGTGGGACTCCGCCAGGTCGTCCTCGTAGCCCGCGAGCCGGATGGGGGCGGACCGGGCCCAGACTTCGAGGCTGCCGAGCTCGTCGGTGTGGGGGCGGACCCGTCCTGCGGGGCGCTCTCCCAGCGTCTCGTCGGGCTTCGTCGTCGTGTCTGTCACCGCGCACTCCTTTGTGTCGCGTAACCCGGAGGGCGAGCCGCGCGCCGGGCACAAGGGATAAAGGGTTTCCGGACGCGGTGGCGCCTTGGTGGAGCGTGGCCTGGATGCGGCCGTCTTGTGCCACTCAGAGTACACATATGAGCGCGTCCCTGCTCAATAGACTGGCAAAATCCACTCGACGGCTTGATTTCTCCGCGAGTTCAGGAAGTCGTACGCCGGTGGGCCCGTGACGGGTGGTCTGCTCGACCCGAGTAGCAGGACCGGAGTGAGGGCGGCGGAAGGAGCGGCGGTGGCGAGGTCCGGAGTGCCGGAGGTGCCGAGGGTCGACAGCGTCGAGGAGCTGATGGAGCTGCTGCTCGCGTGCCGAGGGGCGTGGGACACGCCCGGCCGCAGCGGAGACCCGGTCGATCTGCACGATCATGGGCTCCAGACTGCTGCACTGCTGCGCCGCTCGCATCCGTTCGACAAGGAGCTCCAGGTCGCCGGACTCGTCCACGACCTCGGTCATCTGCTCTTCCCCGGAGACGACGCGGGCCACGCCGACCATGCGGCGGAGGCGATCCGTCCGCTGCTCGGGGAACGGGTGGCCCGGCTGGTGCGGCTGCACGTCCCGGCCAAACGCTACCTGGCGGCCGTGGAGCCCGGCCGGGCACTGTCCCCGCAGAGCGCGCTGACGCTGCGCGCGCAGGGCGGGCTGATGGACGGCGCGGAGGTCCGGGCCTTCGCGGCCGACCCCGATGCGGAGGCTGCCGTGACGTTGCGCCAAGCGGATGACGCGGGCAAGGTCGTCGGGCTCGACGCGGGCGCGATGGAGGACTGGCGTCCGGTACTCGAACTGGTGGCGGCCGGGGCGTACGAGCGCACGCCGTGAAACGACCGTGCCCCGGCCCCCTCGAGAGGGACCGGGGCACGGGACGGCCGGCCTACCAGTTGGCCGGCGCGTAGTCCTTGAGGAAGACTCCGTACAGGTCCTCGCCGGACTCGCCGCGGACGACGGGGTCGTAGACCCGGGCCGCACCGTCGACCAGGTCGAGCGGGGCGTGGAAGCCCTCCTCGGCCAGGCGCAGCTTGTCGAAGTGCGGGCGCTCGTCGGTGATCCAGCCGGTGTCGACCGAGGTCATGAGGATGCGGTCGGTCTCGAACATCTCCTGGCCGCTGGTCCGCGTCACCATGTTCATCGCGGCCTTGGCGGCATTGGTGTTCGGGTGCCCCGCGCCCTTGTAACCGCGGCTGAACACCCCCTCCATGGCCGACACGTTGACCACGTACGCCCGCCCGCTGGACGCCTTGCGGGCGGCCTCGGCCATCGACGGCCGGAGCGCGCTGATCAGGATGAACGGCGACGTGTAATTGCACAGCTGGGTCTCGAGCAGCTCCACCGGGGAGATCTGGTCGATGGTCTGCACCCAGGTGTTGGTCTCGACCACGTCGGGCAGCAGGCCGCCCGCGTCGATGGCGGTGCCGTCGAGGTGCCGTTCGATGCTCGCGTTGCCCGCGACCAGGGCGAGGTCGGCGACCTTCTGCGCGTCGAGCCCGCTCACGCCGACGGGCAGCGCCGCCAAGCCGTCGACCGCACCGGAGTTGAACGCGCCGATGACGTGGTGGGCGGGGAGCTCGCCGGCCGGCAGCGGGGCGCTCTCCCCCTCGACCAGCGCGGCGTACGCGCTGGGCAGGCGGCGGACGGTCTGCGTCGCGTTGTTGATCAGGATGTCGAGCGGGCCGGCCTCGGCCACCTGGTCGGCGAGCGCCACGGCCTGGCCCGGGTCACGCAGATCCAGTCCGACGACCTCCAGGCGGTGCATCCAGTCCGCCGAGTCGTCCATCGCCTTGAAGCGGCGGATGGCGTCCTTGGGGAAGCGGGTGGTGATCGTCGTGTGGGCGCCGTCGCGCAGCAGCCGCAGCGCGATGTACATGCCGATCTTGGCCCGGCCGCCGGTGAGCAGCGCGCGCTTGCCGGTGAGGTCGGCGCGGGCCTCTCTTTTCACGCGGTTCTCGGTGGCGCACTCCTGGCAGAGCTGGTGGTAGAAGTAGTCGACCTCGACGTAGCGCGTCTTGCAGACGTAGCAGGAGCGCGGGCGCTGGAGTATCCCGGCGATCCGGCCGGCCTCCGTGACCGAGGAGGGCAGGATGCCCTCGGTCTCGTCGTCGATGCGCTCGGCGGAGCCCGTCGCGGTGGCCTCGGTGACGGCCTTGTCGTTGGCGGTCTTGGCGGCGCGGCGCTCCTGGCGGCGGCGCTGCTTGACCGTGCGGTAGATGCCCGCGGTGGCACGGCGTACGGTGATGGCGTCCGGGTGGTCGACGTCGAGCTGGTCGAGCTCGTCGAGCACGCTGAGGCAGACGGCCATGCGGTCCGGGTCGATGCCCGGCCCGTAGCCGTGGTCGTCCCCGGTCACGTGGTTGTCTTCGGTCACCGTCATGGCCGTTGCCGTTCCTTGATCACTCGTCCGCAACCGCCTGCTGCGGAAGTCCCCAAAACCGCCACTGTACGGATCCGACGCGCCCGGGACCAAACCCGTTCTCCCGCGTCTCACGCACCGCGACGGGGCCGTCACCTTGGGCAGGACCCGAGGGGGCATGTACTCCTTTCGGAGTATGCCCGAGGTATGACCGATGACCGCCTGTAGGGGGAGGAATAGGCAGCTCAGGTCGGGCATTGTGGCATTCATGAGTGCCCTAGCGCTGTCGGTCCTGCTCTGCCTGGTGTCCGCCGTCGCGTACGCGGGCGGCGCGATCGTCCAGGAACAGGTCGCGGCGAGCACCCCGGACCGCCCGTACGCGCCGCTGCGCCGGGCCGGCTGGTGGTGCGCGGTCGGGCTGAACGGCCTGGGCGCGCTGCTGCACGTGGTGGCCCTCGCGTACGGACCGCTGAGCCTGGTGCAGCCGCTCGGCGCGCTGACCATCGTCTTCGCGCTGCCGATGGCGGCGGTCCTCGTACACCGGCGGGCGGGTGCGGCGGCCTGGCGGGGCGCGGTGCTGGCCACGGTGGGGCTGGCCGGACTGCTGGCGCTGACGGGCGGGGACGGGGATACGGAGCAGCCCCTGGCGGGCGGGGAGCGGAGCCTGCTGCTGATCGTCACCGGGGCCGGGGTGGCCGCGCTCTTCGTGGCGGCGCACCGGATGCACCGGCCGGTGTTGCGCAGCGTGCTGCTGGCGGCCGCGGCGGGTACGGCCTTCGGCATGGCATCCGTGTTCACCAAGGCGGTGGCCGAGGGCTTCTCCCCGGGGGGCGAGCTCGGCCCGCTGTGGCCCGACCTGGCGGCGATCGCCGTCCTGGCGTCCGGCGGACTGCTGCTGTCGCAGGCGGCCTACCGGGGCGCGGGGCTGACCGCGCCGCTGGCGACGGTGACCGTGGTGAACCCGGTGGTCGCGGCCGCTGTGGGCATCTCCGTGTTCGATGAGGGCTTCCGGTACGGGGCCGCGGGCACGGCGGCGGCACTGGCGAGTGCCGTGCTGGCGGTGGCCGGCCTGATCCTGCTCATGGTCGTTCCGCCGCACGCACGGGGGTCAGATGCCGACGCCGCGGCCGCGGAGGTACTTCAGCGGGTCGATGTCGGAGCCGTAGCCGGGGGACGTGCGCATCTCGAAGTGGAGGTGCGGTCCGCTGGTGTTGCCGGTGGAGCCGGAGCGGCCGATCCGCTGGCCGCCCGAGACCTGCTGCCCGGCCTTGACCCCGAGCGCCGACAGGTGCGCGTACTGGGAGTACCGGCCGTCGGCGTGCCGGATGACGACCTGGTATCCGTACGCACCGGCCCAGCCGGCGGAGACCACGTCGCCGGGGCCGACGGCCTTGACGGAGGTCCCGGTGGCCACCGGGAAGTCGACGCCCGTGTGGTAGCCGCTGGACCAGGAGGAACCCGCGACGTGGTACGAGGTGCCGACGGCGGCGTCCACGGGGGCGACGAAGCCGCCCGGGGCGGGCTTCTGCTGCACTGAGGCGGGGGCAGGTTTTTCGGCGGGCTTCGCGGCAGGCTTCTCCGCCGGTTTTTCTGCGGGCTTCTCCGCCGGCTTCTGCGCGTTCGGCTCCACGGGCTTGACCGGCTCGGCCGTCCGCGGCGGCTTCTCGGGGTTCTGCGCGGGCGGGGCCGTGGGCGGGGCGGGAGCGGCGGTGATGCGCAGGGTGAGCCGCTGACCGGGGAAGATCAGGTTCGGGTTGCTGCCCACGGTGGCCCGGTTGGTCTCGTACAGCGCCTGCCAGCCGCCCTCGACGTGCTGGCTCGTGGCGATCGCCGAGAGGGAGTCGCCGGGCGCGACGACGTACGGGTTGGGCAGCACCGAAGTCCCGGTCGGGCGGGGGGTGCTGGTCTGCGGGACGGCGGGCTTCGCCTCCTGGACCTTGACCTGGACCTTCACGCCCTGGCCCTGGCCCTGCGGGGAGACGGCGGGCGCCGGGCCGCTGCGCGAGAGGCCGGCCTGCTTCCCGCAGACCGGCCAGGCCTGCGGGCCCTGTCCCTTGAGGACCTTCTCGGCGACGGCGATCTGCTGGTCCTTGGTGGCCTGGTCGGCGCGGGCGGCGTACGCGGTGCCGCCGAAGGCGCGCCAAGTGCTCTGGCTGAACTGGAGTCCGCCGTAGTAGCCGTTGCCGGTGTTGATGTGCCAGCTGCTGGTGGACTCGCAGTCGGCGACCTTGTTCCAGGTGTCCACCGAGGCGGCGTGGGCGCTTCCGGCACTGATCAGAGGGAGTGCAAGCCCGGCGCCACCGGCGGTGACGACGAGCGAGGCGCGGTTGATGCTGCTCGGCTGGTACCGGCGGTGCCGACCCCGTACACCCATGGGAGCCCCCATTGAAGACATCAGGAACCGCACAACCTAACGGCGCGATCAGAGCATGACAAGGGGCGCAACAGGGCTCACTTCCAAGGAAGTTGACATTCTTTCGCACGGCGCGAGATCTCCGGGCATCTCTGCCCATGTAGCGTCGCTTCCACCCGCACATCGAAGCACTCAGGAGCGCACGCATGAGCAGCACGGCCCAGATCGGCGTCACCGGGCTCGCGGTGATGGGAAGCAACCTCGCCCGGAACTTCGCCCGCAACGGCTACACCGTCGCCGTCCACAACCGCACGGCCGCGAAGACCACCGCACTGGTGGAGGAGTTCGGGCACGAGGGGAGCTTCGTCGCCGCCGGGTCCGCCAAGGAATTCGTGGACGCGCTGGAGCGGCCGCGCCGTCTGATCATCATGGTGAAGGCCGGGGATCCGACGGATGCGGTGATCCGCGAGTTCGCCCCGCTGCTGGAGCCGGGTGACATCGTCATCGACGGCGGCAACGCGCACTTCGAGGACACCCGGCGGCGCGAGAAGGAGCTGCGCGAGCAGGGCATCCACTTCGTGGGTGCGGGCATCTCGGGCGGCGAGGAGGGTGCGCTGCTCGGCCCGAGCATCATGCCGGGCGGCTCGGCCGAGTCGTACGCGTCCCTCGGTCCGATGCTGGAGAAGATCTCGGCGAAGGCCAAGGACGGTACGCCGTGCGTCTCGCACGTCGGCCCCGACGGCGCCGGACACTTCGTCAAGATGGTGCACAACGGCATCGAGTACGCCGACATGCAGCTCATCGCCGAGGCCTACCACCTGCTGCGCGAGGTCGCCGGCTACTCCCCCGCGAAGATCGCGGAGACCTTCCGGGAGTGGAACCGGGGCCGGCTGGACTCGTACCTGATCGAGATCACGGCGGAGGTGCTGGCCCACACGGACGCCGGGACCGGGCAGCCGTTCGTCGACGTCGTGGCGGACGCGGCCGAGCAGAAGGGCACCGGCCGCTGGACCGTGCAGATCGCGCTGGACCTGGGCGTGCCGGTGTCGGGTATCGCTGAGGCGGTCTTCGCCCGTTCGGTGTCGGGCCACGCGGAGCTGCGTACGGCCGCCCGAGGGCTCGCGGGCCCGGCGGCGGCGCCGCTGTCGGCGGAGGCGGCGGACGCGTTCGCCGCCCGGGTGGAGCAGGCCCTCTACGCCTCGAAGATCGTTTCGTACACCCAGGGCTTCCACCAGATCCTGGCGGGCAGCGAGGAGTACGGCTGGGGCGTGGACCCGGGCGCGGTGGCCTCGCTGTGGCGGGGCGGCTGCATCATCCGGGCGGCGTTCCTGGACCGGATCCGCACGGCCTACGACGCGCAGCCGGACCTGCCGAGCCTGCTGGCGGACGCGGGCTTCGCGCAGGAGATCGGCGCGGCGCAGGACGACTGGCGGGAGGTCCTTGCGGCGGCGGTGCGCCACGGCATCCCGGCTCCGGCGTTCGCGGCCTCACTGGCGTACTACGACGCGCTGCGCGCGGAGCGGCTCCCGGCGGCCCTCACCCAGGGGCAGCGGGACTTCTTCGGGGCGCACACCTACCGGCGCACCGACCGCGAGGGCTCGTTCCACACCCTCTGGAGCGGCGACCGCTCGGAGGTCCGTACGGCCTAGCTGCGTACGGCCCGGCTCCGGACGGCCCAGCTCCGGGCCACCTGGCCCCGCGCCCGGTCCCGGCTGAGCGGCCCGGGCTGCGGGATCGGCGCGGGCCCGGGCGGCGGAGGTACCGGATCGGGCTCGGGCACCGGCGCGGGTACCGGCGGCACCGGCCGCGGGATGGGCTCGGGGTCGGGGAAGGGATGCGGCTCGGGCGTGGGCGGCACAGGATCCGGCCCGGGGACGGGCGGCTGCGTCTGTTCTTCGTTTCGCACCATATGACCCACCTTCCCCGGATCCTGCCCGGTACGCCCGGCGGCCTCTCGGATCACCCGGGCTGCGCGAGGAGCGCCGCCGCGAGGCCCGGGGCCGGGCTCGAGAGGGTCGGCGTGGGCGTCGTGGTCAGGGCTCCCGCGCCGGCCATCGAGGCCTGGGCCAGAACGATGACGTCCGCGTCCGTGACGGCGTCGGCCGCCTCGGCCACGAGGTCGAGGGAGCCGGCGGTGTCCCCGGCCGCGAAGCGGTCCCAGGCTCCGGCGACCAGGTGCGTACGGACCGACACCGGGCGGCCGGCGCGCTCGGCCTCCTCCGCCACGAGGGCGGCCGTCGGGGCCAGCGTCGACTCCACGGTGGCCAGGACCACGATGCGCGGGCCCGTGCGGACGGCCTCGGCGGCCATCGGGCGGTCGACGCGGAGCACCGGGACCCCCAGCTCGGGGGCCAGGGACTCCGCGACGCCGCCGATGCTCGAGCAGGTGACGAGGACCGGGCCGTCGGAGCCGGCCAGCAGGGCCCGCAGGTCCGGAGCCACCGCGTCCGGGCCCTGCGTACGGGCCCGGTCCAGCAGCTCCGGCACCACGAGGTGACGCAGCACGGCACCGGGGTGCTCCCGGTCCCGCAGGGCGTCGAAGACCGGCACGTGGACCGGTGAGGTGTGCAGCAGCGTCAGGCTCGTCACCAGAGGTCGGGGCTCGCGTCGAGCTGCGCCTTCGCCGCCGCGACGAGACCGGCCGGCGCCTCGGGCGCCCGGTCGGGGTGGCGGGCGGCCCAGCTCGCCGCGTACGGGCACAGCGGAACCACCGGCACCCCCTCGGCGGCGGCGATCCCGTAGAACCCCTTCACCAGGTCCCCGGCGATACCCCGCCCCTCGTGCCCCGGCTCGACGATGGTGTGCACCGCCACCAGGGCGTGGGGCGCCGCATCGAGCACGAAGTACGCGATGAGGCCGACGACCTCCCCGTCCTCGACGGCGAGCAGCCGTCCGGCCTTGCGATCGTCCTTGAACTCGATGGTCCCGGTCTGCGACATGGTCCCCGACTCCCTCAGACAGCCACCGCGTGGGGGCTGCGCTCCTGGTCCGTTCCCGGCACCGGGGCGGACGGGTCCGCGCCCAGTTCGACGATGCGGTTGTCCGCGTCGACGTGCACGACGCGGGGCTTCAACACCCGCGCCTCGGCGTCCTCGACCTGTGCGTAGCTGATCAGGATGACGAGGTCCCCGGGGTGCACGAGGTGCGCGGCGGCTCCGTTGATCCCGATGACCCCGGAACCGCGCTCGCCCTCGATGACGTACGTCTCCAGCCGCGCCCCGTTGGTGATGTCCACGATGTGGACGAGCTCCCCGGGCAGCAGATCCGCCGCATCGAGCAGATCGGCATCGATGGTCACGGACCCGACGTAGTGCAGGTCGGCCTGGGTGACCGTGGCACGGTGGATCTTGGACTTGAACATGGTACGAAGCATGCGAATACTCCCGATATGTCAGCTCCCTGCCTGCTTCACGCAGGTCAAGGGCGGTCTCCGGAGCCTACAACGATTCGCATGTTCGGTCAGCTGTCCTCAGGTCTTTCAGGACTCATGCTGACCACTCGCTGACTTCTCCGACACACCATCGGGTGGGTCCAGAGAGCTCCGTCCGTTTACCTAGACCCGCTGAGGCGACTACACAAGCCTGCGCAGCGCCTCTGAGGGGAGCCCCTGATCATCCTCTCTCTGGCGGTCTGGCGGCCACCCGGAGCGAAGGCGGTCGACCGGGAGCCGGGCCGCGCACCTCCATAGACCGGCCGAGCGCGCGCGAACTAAGCCTTGCAGAAGGCCGTGACAAGCAGTTTCCACAGTCAGCACCTCCACCGGCCAGATATAAAACTGCCAGACGTTGGTTACACATGGGTCTCCGACCGTGACGGAGATCTACCATGCCCCCCTTCGCCGCAACAGCAGCAGGACCGCCAGGCCCAGCGACGTCTGGCGGTCCTGCGACACGCCGAGGAAGTCACCGGGAATGTCTCACTGACCTGTCGGTACTACGGGATCAGCCGCAACTGCTTCTACAAGTGGCAGCGGCGCTACCAGGAGGAAGGCGTCGAAGGGCTGCGCGACCGCTCCAGCGCGCCGCACCACAGCCCAAACGCCACCGACGCCAGACATCGTGAACAAGATTGTCCGCCTTCGGGGAACTACCACTTCGGCCCGATGAAGATCAGGATGTACCTCAAGCGGACCACAACATCGGCATCGCCTGTTCCGCCGTTCACCGCATCCTCAAACGGCTGGGCCTTCACCGGCTGCCCGCCTCAGCGCTACAAGCGCCACGACCGGCGCCACATCCGCTACGAGAAGCAGCTCCCTGGCAACCGCGTCCAGATCGACGTCAAGTTCATCGAGCCCATCGGCGCCCCGGCCGCGTCGCAGAGCCCGGCTCCGGTCACCGGTATAGCCCCCCAAGACCCCTCGCCGGGCCAAGTACTACCGGTTCACCGCGATCGACGACTGCACCAGGCTGCGGGTACTGCGGATCTACCCGCGGTGCGACCAGACGGCTGCGAGCCCCAAGCTCAGGGGCTGGGGCGCGTGCCCGGCGGGGCTTTCGGCGCAGCGCCCGGGGAGCCTGCGGGGCGGAGCATCTGGCCCGTGGCCAGCGCCCGGTACGAGGGGCTGGTGGCAAGCAGTTCCCCGTGGCAGCCTGCGGCGACGCTGCGGCCGTTGTCCAGCACGATGATCCGGTCGGCGTGCTGGACCGTGGACAGCCGGTGCGCGATCACCAGAAGGGCGCATTCCCCGGCGACGTCCCGCATCACCTTGGCGAGGGCGTTCTCGTTGATCGCGTCCAGGTGGGACGTCGGCTCGTCGAGCAGCAGGAGGGCCGGTCGGGCGAGGAGTGCCCTGGCCAGGGCGACCCGTTGCCGTTCTCCGGCCGACAGCGTGCTCCCGCGCTCACCGAGGACTCCAGACAGGCCGCCAGGCAGCCGCCTGACCACCCCATCCAGCCTGGCGAGTTCGACCACGCGCCGGACTTCGGCCTCGTCGGCGTCGGGTACGGCGTACGTGATGTTGTCCCGGAGGGTGCCATGGACGACATGGGTGCTCTGGTCGACGACGGCGATGCGGGCCCGGCACTCGCTGCGGCTCAGCTCTACTGCGGGCCGTCCGCCGAACAGCAGGGTTCCGGAGTCCGGTTCGTAGAATCTGGCGGCCAGCGCGAAGATCGTGCTCTTGCCCGTGCCCGACCGGCCGACGAGGGCGACCTGCCTGCGGTGCGGGACGGCGAACGAGACGCCGTGCAGCACTGGCCGGTCCGGGTCGTACCCGAAGTGGACGTCACGCAGGGCCAGCGCCGGCGGCGTCCCGGCCTGCCCCGTGTACGGCGACTGCGGGAGCGTGCGGGCGCCAACGGCCGGAGTGGCCTGCTCCGCGGGTTCCGCGGGTTCCACGGGCAGGTCCAGCACGTGCTCGATCCGCTGGTAGGCACCCATCCCCCGCTGCATCAGCCCGACGGCGCGGAACACCGACGACAGCGGCAGCACCAGGTAGGACGCGTAGAGCAGGAAGGCGACCAGGTCGCCGAGCGAGGTGTCGTGCCCGTTCACCCGCAGACCGCCGATGACCAGCACGAGCAGGAAGGATCCCTGGACGGCGAGTTCGACCGCTGGACTCATCACCGACGCCAGTTTCGCGGTCTGCACGCCCGCGCTGTACGCCGATTCGACGCGCTCACCGATACGCGCCGCCTCGCGGCCCTCGGCACGGTGCACGCGGACCATCGGCAAGGCGCCGAGGGCGCGTTCCAGATCGGCTGCGATCGCCCCGACGGAACTCTGCATCCGTTCGGAAGCCGCCCGGATGCCCTTCAGCAGCGAGGCCACGACCGCGGCGGCGGCGGCCACGGTCAAGGCGACCAAGAGCAGCAGCAGCGGGTCGATCCACACCATCAGCGCGACCGCTCCCGCCGCGACGAGAGCCCCCGTCACCAGATCGACCAGCGCCTGGGACACCACCTCCCTGAGCAGGGTGGTGTCGGCGGTGACGCGGGAGATCAGATCGCCGCCCCGGTGCCGTCCGTGCTCCTTCATCTCCAGCCGCAACAGCCGCGCCACCAGGCCGTGGCGCAGCTGGCGCACGACGCCTTCACCCATGCGCTCCAGTACGAAGCGTCCCACCGCCCCTGTCGCGGCTTCGGCGACGAACAGCACCGCCAGCAGCGCGAGGAGCGGCCCGAGTGCCCGTCCGTGTCCGCTCGCGTCCACGGCGTTCTTGGCGACGAGCGGCTGGGCCAGTCCGAGGGCCGAACCGACCAGCGTGAGCACGGCGGCCGTGACGGCGGCGGCCCGGTGCCCGGCGGTGAGACCGTACATGGTCGCGACCGCGCCCCACACCGAGGGCTCGCGTGGCCCCTGCGCAGGCTCGGTCACCGAGCCGGTCGACTCACCGGGGCGACCGCCATCAGCCGGGTGAAGTAGTCGTCCGGCACCCCCTCGTCGACAGGGCGGCCCTCGGCCTCGATCCAGGCGTGCGCGGTGAAGGGGGGCACGACTCGTACCCCGGTGCACCACGTCGGCCAGCTGCCCGTCAGCCGGCACAGCAGTGCGGCGCCCAGCGACCGGGGCAGGCAGCCACGCGGCCCGGCACAGCGCAGGCTGACCGCGCACATCGCGTCCCGGGCCCCCTTGGCCTCGGCGGCGGCGGCGGGCCGGGCACCGCGCCGGAGGACGCCCAGCACGGCACGAATGCGGCGCGGCGGCAGCAGCGACAGGACGATGGCGGGCAGCAGGACCAGCCGCGCGGCCGTGCGCCGGGCGAAGGGCACTCCGGGCGGCCGCTCCAGGGCGCTCGGCGTGGTCATACGGCCAGCCCCGAGGCACGCAGTTCGGTGACGAGGGCGGCGATGTCCTGCTCCGCCTGCGAGCGGTCGATGTCGAACTCCGCGACGAGCGCATCTGCTGCGGCCGCCTCGTCGCCGCCCCCCATCAGGGTCTGGACCACCAGGGTGCCGGTGGGGTTCAGCTCCCAGTACTGGCCGTTGCGTTCGTCGAGAAGGACCGTGCCGTAGTCGGTGTCGGCCGTGGAGACGTCGGCGCCGAAACGCAGGGGCATGGTGTGTTCCGTTCTGTCGAGGGCCTGGTCGAGGGCCTGGTCTAAGACCGCGCGGACTACAGCGGGGCCGCCGCCGGCTCCGCCCCGGACTTCTTCACGGGCGGAAGGCCGCGCAGCCATACCTCGCAGGCGATCGTGGAGTAAAGGATGGCGTCGCGCAGCCCGGGCGTGGACGGCCGTTGGGCAAGGCGGCGCAGCACGTCGCCGTCCACCAAGCCGAGCCGTTCGAGCCGGGAGTCCTCCCAGAGCGCCATGAGATCGGCCCGGTGCGCGCGCAGGCCGTCTGCCGCGTCCATGGAGGCCGCAGCCTTGTTGGTCCGCCGCAGACACGGCTCGGGCACGATGCCGTGCATGGCGGCGGTCAGGAGGGGCTTGTACGCCCAGGGTGTGACCCGTTCGTGGGGGCGGACCGCGAGGCACGCCTCGATGACACGGTCGTCGAGGAAGGGCGAGGCCATCGGTACGCCGGCACGGGCCGCCATCCGGTCCCACTGCCGGATGATGCGCGTGCCGGAGCGGATCTGTTCCAGGTCGGAGTGCAGGCCACGGTCCGGGTGGTGCGGGGACACGCCCCGGGCGGCCTCGCGCAGTGCCCGACTCGCCGCACGCTCCGCGTCGGGGGTGACCCAGTCGAAGAGGCGCGGCGGCATGCCCCACGCGAGGCTGGTGCTGACGGTGGCGGGCTGCGGATCACGCAGCCGGCCGGCGGCGTCCGCCAGCCACGCCCCGTAGGGACGCGAGTCGGCCAGCGCACGGACCGTGCCGCTGAGCGGCCATTGCCAGAGGGCTCGGAAGCCGCGCAGCTGGCGCACGGCGGTGAGCGGGCGGGTGCGCAGCAGGCGGTGGTAGTACGCCTCGGAGCACCAGGCCACGTGGTCGCCGCCGATGCCCGTCAGATGCAGGCGGCTGCCCCGCTCTGCCATGCCCGGCAGGTGGTGCAGGACCCTGGAGCGGTCCATGACGCCGATGGTGGGTTCGTCGAGCAGGTCGTCGATGGACAGCAGGTCGTCGTAGACGAGCGGGGAGGCATCGGCATCCCACACCACGTGCTCGACGTCCGGGAGGAAGCCGACGGCCTGCTCGGCCCACTGCAGATCGGTGTCGGCGGGGTCGCGCCCGGGCCAGGTACTGGCCACCACACGGGCCGGCGAGCGGTCGGCGAGGAAACAGATCGAAGTGGAGTCGAGTCCGCCGGACAGGTCGCAGCTGACCACGCCGCCCTTGCGGGTGCGGGCATCGACGGCCTCGGTGAGGGCCTCGCGGACCTGCGGCGCTCCGTCCGCGAGTGTCCGTACGGGCTCCGGCGGTGACCACCAGCGCGAGTGTCGTACCGTACGCCCGTCGGCGGCCACGATCAGAGCATCCTGCGGAGGCACAGCGGTGATGCCGCGCCACATCGGTTCCTCGCCGAGGGGGTGGGGCACCGGCCAGAGCAGTCGGACGGCCAGCCGCTCCTCGTCCGGTTCGCGGCCGAGCCCGGCGGCGAGTACGTCGGCGCGGGTGGCGGCGACTGCGACGCCGTCGATGTGCGCGTGGAACACCAGCCGCAGTCCGGACGCGGTGCCCTGCACCCTGAGCCGCCCGTCGAGAGCGGCCGCCAGGTGGAAGCTGCCGGGCAGCGCGCGGGCCAGCGCGTCGAGCTGCGTGACGTCCTGCACTTTTGCGGCGTGGCGCTGCAGCCCGGAGGCGTCGAGCGGGCAGCAGCCGATGAGGGTGAGGGCGGTGGAGCCGGCGCGGGCGGTGACGATTTCGTCGTCGTGCCAGTGGCCGACCAGCCAGGGCCGACCCGACGGGTGGGACAGCGTGCGCAGGCCGGGGCGGGCGAAGCGCCGGGCCACGGCGGCTGCGTCCTCGCGGTCGGGAAAGACCGCGAAGTTCGCGTCGCCGGGGCCCGGAGCCGCACTTTCGTGCGATTCAGTCATGGCTTCGGATCGACGAGCCGTCGACCGTCAGTTCTTGCTGAGGACCAGGCGGTCATTGCCGGAGCGACCCAGCAGCCCGGTCTTCTTCCTGAAGGAACCCAGTCGCGCGAGCGTCGGAGCTTCGTACGCCTTCTTCATGACGTCTCCTCATGTCGGCCTCCGCCACCGCATCCGCGGCGGCATACGGCCCAAGCTAGCTGCACGTCACCGGCACATAGCAACCGAACGCGCATAAATCATACGGTACGAAATGCTTTGCGCTGGATGGCCATTCCGACGCATCGGACGATCGCGGTTGCAGCTTGAACAGCATTGACGCAAGCACTTTCTGGCCAGGAGAAACCTTTCCAACCCCATGCATCCCTCTCAGCCACCCTCGGCTCAGCCGAGGGTTCCACCAGCGCGCGGCGATCACCCAGGGGGCGCGCGACACTCCCCCACGCACTCCCCTCCGCGTCGGCGTAGCCGGGAGTCGTCGGCTACTGGGAGCCGGGGCCGGGGAGTTCAGCGTTGGCCATGGCCGTTCCTCCCTCGCTCGCGCCAGATGAAGAGGTGAGGTGGACCGGCCTGGAGCACCGGCTGGGCGCCCCGGTGGCGAAGCAGATTACGCCTGCTCCCGAGGGCAGATTCTTCGACGGCCCCGAAGGGCCCTCGTTGGTCGATTCGAGGCCGCGCGTGACGTCGGTCCGCGAAACCTCTACCGCAGCGACAGCTGACCACCGCTCGCCTCTGGTGATGCGAGTGGACATCCGAGAGGCACCATCCAGTCACCGGCTTCAGGCTGCCCATGCGGAGGCGGCGTCAGCCACGGCCGTACAGACAGCCGGCGTCGTACACCGAGTGCGCATCGCACTGGACTCCGGCACCCCGTTGGCCGCCGTCCGCCTGCCCACCGCCGAGTACCCGCCGACCGCCAACCGTTCGCAGGGCGCGAAGGAAGCCGCGCATGTCCATGGTGAGCCGTCGGACCAGCGGTCGAGCGTTTCCGGCGCGGACCGGGAGGCCAGGGAAGCCCAGCCACTGCTGCCGTGCCACGGGGTCAGGATCCGTAGGACACAGCCCGGACACCACCCTGCCCGTCCTCGACGGCGATGGCCCCTTCGAACTCCGGCGCCTTCGTTCCCGCGGCACCGAGGCCCGCGTATGCATCGTCGGCGCGATGAGCGCCCCCCTCGGCGGCGACCGGCTCCGCATCGAAGCCATCGCCCAGCATCACTCGCAGCTCCACATCGCCTCGACCCCCGCAACCCTCGCCCTCAAAGGGCCCACCACGGCACACGCCACCTACGACGTGCACCTGACCGTGGAAGAGCACGCGGAGCTCCACTGGCTGCCCAAGCCGCTGATCTGCGCAGCCGGCAGCAACCTTCACCAGCCGTGGACCATCGATCTCGCTCCCACCGCACGGCTCCTCCTGGGCGAAGAGCAGGTACTCGGACGCACCGGTGAACTTCCGGGCCACGTGGTTACCCGGCTCACCGTCCGACACGGAGAACACGTACTCCTTGACCAGGAAGCCGAATACGGCCCAGGCGCACCAGGCTGGGACGGGCCTGCCGTCCTGGGCCACCACCGAGCGACCGGACAAATCCTCAGCGTCGATCCCGCCTTCGAGAACAAGCCACCCAAGATCCAGGTGCTCAGGGACGCGCCGGAAGACGGCCAAGCCATCCTCACCCCACTGGCAGGGCCTGCCGCACTCGTCACCACCGTCGCCCCAGACGGCCTCCGCCTGCGCCACCTCATGAACACGGTCCACAGCACCCATCGACGCCCTGCCACGGCGGACCACACCCTCGCAGAAGGCCCTCCCGCAGAGGCACCTCCCGGCATACCGGCGAACCGCACCCGCACGCCGTCCAGTCGATGACGGCCAACCCGGGCCAGGATGGCGAGGAGGCGGAAGGGTCCACCGGTGACACACGGGCCCGGTGTGTGCCGATCGCCCCTGCAGGGGGCGTGAGTGCGACGGGATACGAGACGAAAGTCCGTGCATAGGAGTTCAGTTCGGGCCGAGGCTGCACAACCCGCCGGCGACTGGACCCGTCACGCATCAAGGCCTCCGCATCACCGAGTCGTCATCCTCAGGCGGAGCGGAGGGATTCCTCACTGCTCGTAACAGGAGGAATTCGGCCGGTAGGAAATAGGTGAATCACTGACTGAATTGCCGTCAACAAGCCTCATCGATTATCTCGATTCCATAACGACGCCATCGAAAAAGCCTGGACCTTTCTTGGTCTACACGCATAACTAGCTTGCTGCTAAACAGAGTTGACGGTTCATCAAATTTGACCGCCAAGGTAACGGTCAGATACCTCAAAGCCCATTCCCGTTTGTCCGAATTCTCCACCTCGCCCGTCTGGCAGGGTTTCGTGCACCCACTCCTCCGACCAAGGATTTGAGGTGCGCATGACGGGTAACCGTCGAAAGAGACGTGAACACCGGCGCAAGCCCCGCCGGTTGATACTCCTCACCGCCGCCATGGCATCGGCGGCAGTGATAGCGGGGGGCATCGCCTACTCCGGACTGGGCGACAACGCCCAGGCGGGGACCACCACTCAGGCCGACGCAGCCGCGGACACCCTCGTACCGGCCGCCGCACCAGTCCGCGACGCGGAGCCGGCGCCCATCGCAGACGCGCCCGCCAACGACACCGCGCGCGGCATGGTCTTCGACGGCCTCAAGGCCGCGCCGAAGGGCGACAAGTGCGTCGGCGTCTACCGCACGGAAGCCGGGCTCTGCAGCCACGGCCCCGACGCCCCGCCGAAGGACGTCGACATCAAGGCCGACGTCGCCCCTGCGGTCAAGACGAAGGCCGTGGCGGCCGATCCGGCCCGCCCGGAGTCCGGCGAAGCAGCTGCCGCCGGAGGCGGCGGGCGTCCTCAGGACGCGCCCGCCGCCGACGCCGCCACCGCCAAGGCCCCGGCGTCGAAGGCCCCGGCGCCCGCCGGCGGCAGCGGCCAGGCCGTGGCCGCCGGGCCCGCCGGCCAGACCGTCCAGTGCGACGGTGACGGCAGCACCGGCAACCGCGTCCAGGTCGTGTACGTCCACGGCCCCGACCGCGACCGCTACTCCGAATACGTCGCC
>NZ_JNZY01000032.1 GCF_000717655.1 Streptomyces katrae | reverse complement strand
ACCACCAGGACCCAACCCACCCTGACCAGTACGAACGACACCCCCACCCGCGATAACAACTACCGCAGCGCCCCAGGGACAATCACCCGCGGTGTCGCAGGTGGCAGGAATGCCCAACGAGTCAGCGATGAGACCCGTACCTCTCCAAGTGAATCAAGGTGGCGTCGAAGCCAAGGAATCCGCAGCCTTGGTGAATAGCTCGAAAATTCACGCGCTGAAGACCATGCAGGAAACGGGATGAAATGACCGTAACGTCGAGAAGTCCCGAGTCCACAACTCGTTATGCTTGCAGCATTTGAGAAGTTCACAAAAGGAACTTCTGATTCCGCATTCCTGCGCAACCTACTCACCTCACCCGGCCCCACCTGCATAGATCCGGCTTGAAAAGGACAGCATCCATGTATCCCGCCCCACCGAACCCCGCCCCGCGCGAGGCTAATCGACCCACGGTTACCCTGTAGCGGCAGTGATCATTTTCACACAACCCGGGTTTGACAGTGCGGAAGAGAGGCGACATTTTTACACTTGCGCCTTTATCTCTCCTATACCTAAACCGAGTCGAGTTGACCGGGATACCAGGCACATCATCAACCTTCTTTCCGCCCTTGAAAGGACATCGCTGGTGCTCTCGCGCGCCCGTCGACTGACCGTCGCCGCCATGCTGTTTGTCACCCTCGGCACCATCGGCGCCTACACCGCCACCGCCTCGGCCGTTACCTCCGCCCCATCGCTGGCGGCCGAGCCTCCCGCACCCTTCGCGGTCGAGGACCTCAACTACCCCAACTCGGCGCAGATCCTGGCCGAGAAGGGCATCAAGCTGATCCGGGGTGACGGCAACATCACGCTGGCCGACTGTGACGACACCAAGAAGCAGATCCGAGTCGTCACAGTCGTCGAACCCAACGTGAACCGCCAGCGGTTCTACTGCTTCACTGCTCACTCCACGAGCGGCCAGCTGACTCTCGAGCTGGCCCGCGTCTATGCCATCGATGCCGCCGATCACCCGCTCAGCGCTGACCTCACGGCCAACGGCGCCACTCAGACCGTCAACATCCCCAAGGACGGCTACGCAAGCGTGGGCGAAGGCACCGTCGGGGGCGCCCGGAGCGTCCTCGTCGAGATCCGCATCACCGGCTGAATCTCTGCCCGCCCCGGGAAACTACACGCCGCCCGCGGCCCTCACACTCTGCCTCGAAGGAATGTCCATGCCTTTCCCCCGTCCCCGTTCCACTCGGCTGACCGGCCTTCTGCTCACGGGCACCACGGTCGCAACAGGCCTGATTGCGGTCGCTCCGGCCGAGGCCCTCACCGGCCCTGAGGCACAGGCCGGTCAACACACCTACGCCGTCAGGCTGACCATTGGCGACGCGGCGAACGGCCGTGCCTGCACGGGCTCGCTGATCGACGCCACCTGGGTGCTGACCGCCGCCAGCTGCTTCGGTGCCACGCCCGGCGACGCGGTGCCAGCCGGCAAGCCCGCGCTGAAGACCACCGCCACCCTCAACGGCGGACAGGCCGTCGAGGTCACCGAGCTCGCCCCGCGCACCGACCGGGACCTGGTCCTGGCACGCCTGGCCGCACCCGTCACCGGGATCGCTGGCGTCAAGCGCGCGAGCGCCGCTCCGGCAGCCGGGGCCGAACTGACGGCCGCCGGGTTCGGGCGTACGAAGACCGAGTGGGTACCGGGCAAGCTCCACACTGGTGCCTTCACCACCGCCTCGGCCGATGCCACCACTCTCGCCATCAGCGGCAAGGGCACCGACGTCCTGTGCAAGGGCGACACCGGCGGTCCGCTGCTGAACTCGGCCGGTGAGCTTGTTGGCGTCAACAGTCGGTCCTGGCAGGGCGGGTGCCTGGGCACCGATGCCGCCGAGACCCGCACCGGCGCCGTCTCCGCCCGTGTCGATGACCTCCGCGAGTGGATCGACGGCTACCGTGCCCGGGTCGCGGGCTGGCAGACCGAGACCCTGGTGCAGTCCGGCAGCAGCCTCTACCAGGGAATCCGCCTGCCCGACGGCTCCTGGACCGGCTTCACCGACGTCCAGAGCAAGGCCAGCAACATCAGCGGCATCCGTTCCGCCACCGCCGCCGGCATCAACGGCGATACCCACGTCCTCGCCATCAGCAACAACGGCGGCCTCTTCCACACCATCCGCAAGGAAGACGGCACGTGGACCGGCTTCGGCAACGTCGGCGACGTCGCCGGCGTCCTCGGCAACCTCACCCAGGTATCCGCCGTCTCCATCGGCAACGACGTGCACGTCGTTGCCGTCGCCGACGGCAAGATCTTCCACACCATGCGCAACGGCGCAGGCGAGTGGACCATCTTCGGTAACCTCGCCTCCGCCGTCGGCCCGATCGGCACCGTGACCGCCGCGGCGACCGCTGGCGCCGGCGGCCAGCTCCAGGTCACCGCCATCTCCGGCGGCAAGGCCTTCCACACCATCCGCAACACTGCGGGCAAGTGGAGCATCTGGGGCAACGTCGCAGGAGCCGCCAACCCCACCGGCCCCATCACCGCCGTCACCATGGCCGGCACCGGCAGCGACGCCCACATCATCATCGCCACCGACAATGGCACCCACCAGTACCACGCCATCCGCAAGGGCGACGGCAACTGGGAGACCTTCGGCGACCTGCAGGGCATCCTCGGCACCATCACCGCCAAGTCCGTCGCCGCAGCCTCCGTCAACGGCGAACTCCAGCTCGCCGTCACAGCCGCCGACAACAAGGCCCTGCACACCATCCGCCACACCGACCGCACCTGGAACACCACCAGCACCGTCGACCTGCAAGGCACCAGCGGCACCCCAGGCTCCATCGCCATCACCGCCACCTGGACTCCCTGATCCCGGAACCGGGCCCTGCCGGCCACCCGGCATCACCACCAAGGCGACACACCTGACTCACCGCTTCGCCCCGCACCGGAACCACCCTCCCGGTGCGGGGCGGAGCAAGTCACGTACGGCAGGCGGCCTGTTCGCAGAACAGCCCACCTGCCGTTGATGAAATGAGACGAGATTGAAGCGCATACCGTTGCGCCGCAGACCAGCTGGGCTGATCGGCAGCACGAGACGTGTGATCGGCAGTACCGCGGTACCTCTGGCACTCCTAGCCGGTCTCCTCAGCGCAGCACCCGCCGTGGCCGAAGAACCAGTCACCCCGCCGCCCGCCGCCGGCTACGTCATTCCGCCCACCGACCGCGGCCGCGTGGTCCAGCTGTGGAAGGACGGCGGCCCCGGCATCAAAGCCGGCGCAGAGGTCGCCCTGACCGGCAGCGACGACGACGTCAAGCGGTTCCTCGAACAGGCCGCCCAGATCGCCGTCGAGGACGACCGAGTTGCCTCTTCCCAGATGGGCAGCGTCGGCGGCCCCAACCTCCAGGAAGCCGCGCACAAGGCATACACGGGTACACCCGCCGATGCAAAGGCGTTCCTGGCAGAGGGGTGGAAGGCACCCTTCGAAGAGGACCAGCGGCTCAAGGTCGCCCAGATCATCGATACCGCGGGCCCCATGGAGCAGGAAAAGGGCCGCGCCGCACTCAAAGGCTCCCAGTACCAGGTCGAAGCTTTCCTGCGGGAAGGCCGATACACCTGGCGCGAGGAAGACCAGCGTGTCCAAGTCGCCCAGATCTTGAGTGTCGGCGGCGAGAACGTCCGCACGGCCGGCCGTATCGCCCTACGGGGCTCGGCCGAGGAGATCCGCGACTTCCTGGAGGTCGAGCAGCACACAGCCCGCGCCGCGGACGAAGAGCACGCCACGATCGCACAGCTAGCCCAGCAGGTCCGTGAAGCGGGCCGGCAGGCGAAGGAAGAGTCCAACGCGGCCAAGACCGAATCGGACCGTGCTGTCAAGGCGGCGGAGCAGGCCAAGCTGGCAGCACTGACGGCCGCGCAGGAGACCAGGAACGCCAAGGACGACGCGGTGAAGGCCGGAGCGGCCGCATCTCGGGCCGCCGAGTACGCCCGCCGGCGGCCTCCGCTTCCCAGCAGGCCATTACCGCAGCCCGTGCTGCCACCAACGCCGCCCGCGTTGCGTCCAACGCAGCAGCCCAGGCAGCCAGTGCCGCGGCCTCCGCCGCGAAGGCAGCCACCCGCGCCAACAACGCGGCAGCAGACGCGGCAACCAACGCGTTCGGAGCCAAGAAGGCACGCGAGGCAGCCCAGGACGCACGCGACATCGTCAAGGCGGTGCGGGGTATCGCGGAGGCATCGGCCCAGGCCGAGGCGTCCGCCAACGGTGCCGCCGACGCCGCACTGGCCGCAGTCGGCGCCGCACTGAACTCGCTTGCCGCCGCAGGGGCAGCCACCGACGCCGGAGATGCCTCCGACGCCGCCGGCGCCAGCTCCGCCCAGGCCCGGGCCGCCGCCGACAGCGCCCGCCGCTACGCCAACGAGGCCAAGCGAGCCGCCTCGAAGGCCGCCGATCTCGCCAGGAGGGCAGCAGGCGCCGCCCGCGACTCCCGGCTTGCCGCCGAATCCGCGGCCAACCATGCCGAGAACGCCGCGAAGGCAGCCGACGATGCCGCCGAACATGCCGGAGAGGCCGCCGACGCAGCAGCGAAATCCACCGCACACGCCGCCGCAGCCGCCACGGCCGCGATCGACGCCACCAATGCGGTCGACAAGGCAAGGGACGTCTACAAGCTCGCCCGCGAGATCGAGGCCGAAGGCCTCCTCGGCCGGACCAACGCCGGCCTCGAGCACGCCACCGACCTGCGGGCACAGGAAGACCAGCGCCGCAAGGACAAAGCCCAGGCCGCCCAGCAGACCAAGGACCTGACGGCCCAGGCGAAGGCCCTCTCCGTCGAAGCAGCCCAACCCGGAGTCGACGTCAAGGCCATCGCGGCCAAGGCGCGCAAGGTGGCCCTGAAGACCGCGCAGACCCAGGGCGGGTGGAGCGAGATCTCCGCCCACGTCGCCCTCGCCGGTTCGGACACCGACATCAACCAGTACGCCCGCACCGGCTGGACGGAAGCCGCCCAGCAAGACGAGCGCGCTCTCGTCGCACGCCTGGCCGAGGACGCAGGAGCCGCCAGCATCCGCGGCGCCGCCGAGCAGGCCCTGAAGAGCAACGCGCAGGCCGTCACCGCCTTCCTCACCACCGGCCAGTACCAGGTCGGCGCGGACGAGTTCGGCGTCCACATCGCGCAGATCATCGACGGGGCCGGCCCGATCCTGCAAGAAGCAGGACGCAAAGCACTCAAGTCGGGCGACCCCGCACAGTACCGCCAGTTCATCGAGACCGGACAGCACACAGCCCGCGTCGAAGACGAACGGGTACGCGCTGCGGAGCTCGCCTCCATCGGCGGTCCGGAACTGGCAGCCGCCGCGCGTATCGCCGTGCACAGCTCTGACGCCGAAGTGCACAAATTCATCCAGAACGGCCAGCACCGAGCCCAGCGCAAGGACCTCCTGGCAGCCAACCACCAAGAACGCGTACTGGCGCTGATCGCCGAATCCGCCGAGATCGCCGCGACTGCTCATCAGGACGCAGCCGAAGCCGCGAAGGTCGCAGCCCTGGCCCGCGACAAATCGGATGAAGCCAACGACTACGCCCAGCAAGCCGCCGCATCTGCAGCCGCGGCCAAAACCTTCGCCGACCAGGCGGCAGCGTCCGCAGCGAAGGCCAAGGAAGCAGCCAACCGGGCAGCACAATCCGCGAAGGCCGCCCGCGACGCCGCCGCCCGCGCCGAAAAGGCTGCGGACGAAGCCGGCAAGTCGGCCGCCGACGCAGAGATATCCGCGCAGTCCGCACGCACCTCTGCATCACTGGCCTGGGCGGCAGCCGCCCGGGCCAAGGACTCCGCCCTCGCCGCTGGCAAGGACTTCGGCGCCGCGCTCCAAGCCTCCAAGGAGGCCTACGACGCTTACACCCAGAAGTACTGGGAAGCCGAGGAACGACGGCGCAACGACCCCGGGGAGCAAGCGCGACGCCAGTACAGGTGCGGATTCGCCGGCACCGACTGCATGACCGACAAGCAATACGCATACTGGTGCATAAAGAAGCCCGCATGCATGCTCGCAACCGAGTTCGGCGAAGCACTCGAGCCCTACAACGACGACATACGGTTCATCGGCAACGAACTCCTCGGGCTCAGCAACCTGTACACCTGCTTCAATGGGAGTGGCCTCGATGGCCTCTGGGCGTGCGCCGAACTCACCCGAGACGTCGCCATCAACTCCAAAATTCGGGCCCTGCGTGCCGGGTTCGCTCTTCTGTACCGTTCCCTGAAGGGATGCAAGTGTTTCCCGGCGGGCACCAGAGTCCTGATGGGTAACGGAAGCAGCCGCAATATCGAAGACATCAAGGTCGGCGACAGCGTTCGCGCCACGGACCCTGTGAGCGGCTATTCGGTGGAGAAGAAAGTAACCAGGAGTATCGCCACCGAGGATGACAAGTACTTCAATGAACTGACCATCGAAACCAGGCAAGGGCCGCGAAAGCTCACGGCAACATTCGAGCACCCGTTCTGGAGTCCGACGGTCAACAGGTGGCTCGAAGCGCGCGAGTTCGGGCCTGGCGACGAACTGCTCACCAGTAGCGGCGACAAGGTCCGGATCACGGCAAATCGCACCTATGCGCAGCATGCGCGTACGTACAACCTGACTGTAGATGATCTCCATACGTACTATGTGCTGGCAGGCGCGACCCCGGTTCTCGTCCACAATGCTGACTGTGTTCCCGATCTCGGCGACTCGTGGCGGGCGAGGGAGACCACTGACCTCCCCACGGACAAGGGTGGATGTGAGGGCTGCGCGCTCCACATCATCGATGTGCTCGGTGGCGGCGAGGTAATGCGTATCTCTGTCCGGCCCGGAATGGGTCACCAGATGTGGAGGTATCGGGGCAAGGATGTCACGTGGGATGAGCATTTTGTTGCGGTCAAGGACGGCAGGGTCTTTGACGCTTGGACCGGACGTCTCGGTGAAAGCATGGACGAGTACATGGCTCAATGGGAAGACGCAGCCGAGCTGTATGATCGAACTTTCGGGAAACTCACCCGTGTGCCGAATTCGAATCGCTACACCTTCACCCCGAATGAGTAAAGGTGAAACACTGTGGACCCCGTAATCAAGAACGCCCGTCTCCGGCCCAGAATGTATGGGCTAAATGGCTCGTTCTCGGACTACGTCGCATTCCTGGTGGGGTATGACACGGGGCTCACAGGGTCGCTTCTCGGCGGTTTCAGTGAGTGGGTCGCTCGCAAGTCCGACGGAAGTGGGTCAAATCTTTTCTGGCCGTACCTAGTTCTCCGAGAATCCGGAGTTTATGACTGGGCCGGATTTGACTGGCACCAACTGAATTCGGACGACGACGCCCATGCGGTAGAAAGGTTGTTCCAACTACTGGAAGAGTTTGAGCAGCGCAAGCAAGAATAGAAACCTAGTGGTGGGCTCAGCCGAAAGCGCGGGCACACCACTTGTGTCAGGAAGTGAGTGAGCCTTTCCCAGTCTCATGTTCGTGGTGAAGGACGAGTATGGCCTTCACGATGCCGGTGATCCGGTTGGTGCTGCAGCGGAGTGCACAAGAAGCGCACCTCACCACGACCTGTGACCGCCCGGCCGCCGTCGCCCCGCACGGTGTCCGGATGGTCCTCATACGCCCGGAAACCCTCGCCGAGCCCGACCAGCTCCAGCTCCAGCTCCAGCTCCAGCTCCAGCTCCAGCTCCAGACCGTCCGCAACCAGTGCCCTGAGCTCAACGCCCTACCCGTCACGTCCGGTCCTTCGCGACTATGCTCACTGACCGCTAGGGCGAGCGTCTCCCGGAGTGGCTCGACGCCGTTCGACAGGACGACCTGCCCAGCCTCCACTCTCTCGCCGCCGTCATCGCCGGATTGAGCCTGCCCTGGAGCTCGGGCGCGGGCGAAGGGAGTCAACCTTTGAAGCGAACAAAGCCAATGGGGGTCAGGGGTCGGCGCATTCGTCGATGACGGCGCAGGCGAGGCGAATACCGCCCAGGTAGGTGGAGATGCCGTCATCGCCGTGCATGTGGGGCGCGTCCTGGAACCACTGCGGCGACATGCCGCCCTCCTGGAGGAAGTGCCTGGCCCGGTCGCCGTGCAGGACGGAGTCGGTGTACGCGAGGGCGTCCATGGCTGTGGGCTGGTCGTAGGAGAGGTCGGGCCGGCGCAGGTAGCGATCCAGGTAAGCGGCGAGCAGGTCGGCGTCCCGTGCGGTGCCGAAACTCGCCAGCGCCACGCAGTAGGCTCCGCCCGCGCAGCAGACCTCGCTCTCCAGCGGCAGCGCTCCCAGATGCTCGCGGAAGTGGTTACGGCGCGAGACGACGGCGAGCCGTGCCGCGGTCCGCCGCTCGCGCCAGCTGCCTTCGAAGAGGATGGTGAGCTCGGCGTCGGAGACAGCATTCGCGTCAGTGGCCAGGCATGAACGAACGCCTCGTACTCCTCGCGCGACATACAAAGTACTGCTCCGCCGAGCTTCAGGTAGCGGCGCGCGGGGGGCGATAGCGGCGGAACAGAGCCTGTACCTCAGGGTCCTGGCGGATCACCACCCCATCCTCTCGCAACAAGCACGCAGCCGAGGGCGTGGGGCGCAGTACGCCTGCGGTGATCCCTGGACGGGCGGGACGCCACCTGGACCCCAGGTCAGGTGAGCGGGGTTTCGGCAGCACGCAACGTTACTGCTCCACAGAAGTTGAGCCAGAGCCACAACCCGTGACCAAAGCCAAGCGGGCCCTTCGGTACACACACGCCGTGCCTTCCTACCGGACGATGAAGGACAATCCGAACACGCCCACCTGCCGCTACGGGGTCGGCGCCAGCCAGGTGACACGCCTGGCTCAGCAGCCCCGCCATATCTGGACCACGCCCCCGGCGGGGGCGGGGTTACCGTCGAACCAGCACCAATCAGCGCCCACTGTAAGGAACCCGCGTGAGACACCGCGCCCGCAAGACCCTCACTGCCCTCGCCGCCGCCATCGGCCTCGCCGGCATAGGCGTCTCGGCTCTCGCCCAGCCCACCGCCACCGGTGGTCCGGAAGTCATGCCCTATGCGGTCGAGGACTTCCCCCACAGCCTTCAGGTCATGTCCTGGAACATGTGCGGGCCCCAACGCTCCTCCTACCACTGCGAGGGCACCGGCACACCGGAAGACAAAGCCAACGTGGTCACCACCCAGGTCGCGGTGAACCGCGTCGAAGCCGTGCTGCTCCAAGAAGTCTGCGAAGACGACCTCACCCTGCTGATGACCAAGCTTGGCCCGGGCTGGAGCAAGGCCTTCGACAATTACCAGTGGCTGAACAACGACGGAACGAGAAAGAACAGCCGCTGCGGCGAGGACACCGGGCGTGCCGACCGGATCGGCACCGCCATCGTCGTCAAAGGCCAGATCATCGACGCACGCACATACCCGACTACCCAGCCGACCGCCGGACAGCAGACCCCCTTCCACTGCGCCACCGCATCAAACTGGGACGTACGGCTGTGCACCGTCCACGCGACCAGGGTCGGGGCCAACCCCAACAACCCCACCCAGGACTTCCGCGGCCAGCAGTTCACCGAGATCAAAACGATCGTCGATACCTTCCCCAAGACGGTGTTCGGCGGAGACTTCAACTCACGCTCCCCCGATGACCCGAAGAACCCGGCCCCGGGTGTCTGGCCCGTCGGCCTCTACTCCACCGGCCCCAGTACCCCCGGCTACCAGGAATGCGACCAGAACGGCTCCTCACGCACCGGACGCCCCACCCACACCACCGCGGCCACCGGGACCACCCCAGCCATCGAGGCCAAGATCGACTACATCTTCAGCAACCAGACCAGAAACTGGTGCACCGTCACTCCCACCAGCAAATCTGACCACAGCATCATCATCGAAAGCGTAACCATCAGCGGCTGAGGGCATGCTGGCCAGGCCCGGAGACCACGAAACGGTCGAAGCAAAAGCCAGGCAAGCTGCCGACTACAGCACTCCCGACGTCCTGACCCTTCTCTCGGGTCACCGAGCAAGGGCCAGGGACGACAAGGAGCGGGACCCCCAGCGCTGCGCGCTGGGGAAGGGAGGCCGGCCGCTGCGCGGCCGGTGACGGAGGGTGAGGCCCCGCCCCGCGCGGGGCGAGGCCGGCGCCCGCTTCGCGGGCTTCGGCCTTGGGGTCTTCCGCTTCGCTCCAGACCCCTGGTTGAGCCGCTTCGCGGCTCAATTCTGGCCGGCTTCGAGGCCCGGGGCCCGAGGGTGGGAGGCCTCGGCCGCGACCGGCGGCCGGACGCGGTCGCCGCGCTGGCGGCAGGCCCGCTGGTGGTCCAGCGGCCGGCTCTGCCCTGGAGGTGGGCGGTGCGGGCCTCGTCGCTGCCGAAGGCGTCGAAGACGCCGAACGTGGTCGGGCCGAGGCGCAGGGCGAACCAGACGGTGGTACCGGTTTCCTCCTGGGCCAGGGCGAGGGCTCCGGTGAGCAGCCCCTCGACGTCGTCGGCGTGCTCCGGCTTGGCCTCGATCCGGGCGAGCAGGCCGACGCGGGTGGTCTCGGGGACGGAAGCGCTGGTCATGGAGGCTCTCCTTCTACGGTGGCGGACCGCGCCGTGCGGTGCGCGCCGTGCGGTACGCCCACCGTAGGAGCGGGCCCCTGACCACGCTCAGTGGCGGATCCGCCGGATGCTTTACCGTTTCCGACATGCGGATCTCGGTGCTGGTCATGGACGGCCTCTTCGACTCCGGGCTGGCCACGGTCCTCGACGTCCTCCAGATGGCCAATGAGCTGCGGGGCGAGCTGCCCCATCCCCCGCCGCGCTGGGAGCTGACCCGGGTCAGCGGCTCCGGCGCCGTGCGCACCGCCTCCGGGCACGTGATCGAGGCCGTCGCCGTCGAGGACGCCCCACGGCCCGATCTCCTCGTCGTGCCGGGCGCCGGCCCCAAGCAGCCGGAGCCGCTGCTGGACTGGGTGGCGTCGGCGGAGCGCGGTCCGCAGCGCGAGGCCCTGCGCCAGGCCCGGGCCGACGGCATTCCCCTGGCGGCGGCCTGCACGAGCACGTTCCTCCTCGCCGAGGCGGGGGTCCTGGACGGGCTCTCCGCCACCACGAGTTGGTGGCTGGCCCCGGCCTTCCGGCAGGCCTGCCCGCTGGTGGGACTGGAGGAGAGCAACATGCTGGCCCACGCCGACGGAGTGATCACCGCCGGCGCCGCCATGGCCCACCTCGACCTGGCGCTCGCCCTGGTCCGGCAGGCGAGCCCCGTGCTGGCGGAGCTCACGGCCCGCTACCTGGTCGTCGACGACCGCCCCACCCAGGCCGGTTACGCGATCCCCAGCCACCTCGCCCGCACGGATCCCACGGTCAGCGCCTTCGAACGCTGGGTGCGGCAGCACATCGACGAACCCCTGCGGATGGCCGACGCGGCCCGGGCGGTCGGCGCGAGCGAACGGACCCTGCAGCGGGCCGTGGACCGGGTGCTGGGGGTGTCGCCCCTGCGCTTCGCCCAGACCATCCGGCTCGAACAGGCCGCCCACCTGCTGCGCACCACGGATCTGCCCACGGATGCCGTCGCCCGCCGGGTGGGCTACGAGAACGCCTCGACCCTGACCACCCTGCTCCGCCAACGCCTCGGCACCACCCCGGGCCGCCTGCGCACCCCGGACACCCCCCGCCCGTGACGGGAGTTCTAGGCCACCACGCGCTGGACGATCAGGCAGGACCAGGTGAAGCCGCCGCCACCGCTGAAGCTGATGGCGTACTCACCCGGCGCGAGCAGGTCCTCCTCCCAGACGTGGGCGAGGTTGGCCAGGGCATCCCCGCCGCCGAGGTGTCCGGTCTGCCCACCGAGCTGGAGGATCTCCGCCTTGAGGACGTCTTCCATGATCGGGAGGTAGAGGAGCTCGATCGTCTTCGGCCCGAGCCGGGACAGCGTCGCGCAGCGGATCCGCGGATCGTGCGGGGTCAGGCCCGCTTCCGCCAGCGCCGTCATCAGCGTGCTGCGCACCTTCTGCGGGCCGATCTCGCCGAACCGGGCCATGCCGCCCGACGCGAGGAAGGCCTTCTTCGTACGCCGGGCGTCTATCGGCGCGGAGTGGGTGAGCGGAGCCGGGCTGAAGCCGTCGTCCCCGCGGTACATCGTCTCCAGTTCCGGAGCCGCCGAGGTGGCGTACGAAACGATGCGCAGCCCCGGCCCGGAACGGGCGAGCACGGCCGCGGTGCCGCCGTCGCCGAAGACCGCGTCGTAGTCGCTGCGCCACCGGTCGAAGCCGGGCGCGGTGAACCGGTCGCCGGTGGTGACGAGCGCGGTGCGCACCGACGGGTCGGCCTCCAGCCGGACCGCCGCCGTGTGCAGGCCCATCGCGCCCACGTGGCACATCTGCTGGACGCCCATCGGGATCGCGTCCACCGCTCCCAACTGGTGGGCCACGTAGTGGGCCGGGGACCAGAAGTCCTGGCCCTGGTGGTAGATCCAGCCGTGGACCACCATGTCGAGGTCCGCGCCGGCCACACCCCCGAGGGCGAGGGCTCGCCGGGCTGCCCGTACGGCCATCTCCGGGCCGGAGGCGTCCTCGGACACGGGCACCTCACGGGCACCGGTCGCCCGTGCGTCGTCCTCGGAGACGAGTCCGGCGCGCACGGCGGCTTCCGCCGTCTGGCGGGTGTCCGGCAGCCAGGTGGACACGGCACGGATGGTGGGATTGTTCCCGAAACGCATTCGGGCTCCTTTGTCGAGGTTCTGTTCCCGGGTCGCCCGGACAGAGCGGCCCGTCACGGCGGCGAGGACACCGCGCCACCGTGATCCGCCTCACCCGGAAGGCAAGGGGGACGAAGGCCGTGTGACGAGTGCTCAGCTCTGCCAGGAATGCGGCGCGCGGAAGGCCGGCATCGGCTGCGGCCGTCGTCGGCCCGCCGTGGAGCCGGCGGACCGGGCGGCCGGCGCCCCGGGCTGCGGAGCGGCCCGGGCCAGGAGGACCGCGGTGATCGCAGCCAGTTCCTCGGCCTCGGGGTTGCCCTTCTCGACGCGCAGCAGTGGAGCGGCGACGGCGGGAGTGCTCACGTGTCTCTTCCTCCTACTGCGGTGGGTTGCCGTGCTTGCGGGACGGCAGGTCGGCGTGCTTGTTGCGGAGCATGGTGAGGGCGCTGACGAGGGTGGCGCGGGTCTCGGCGGGGTCGATGACGTCGTCGACGAGACCGCGTTCGGCCGCGTAGTACGGATGCATCAGCTCGGCCTTGTACTCCTTGACCATCTGGGTCCGCATGGCCTCGGGGTCGTCGGCCTCGGCGATCCGGCGGCGGAAGATGACGTTGGCGGCGCCCTCGGCGCCCATGACCGCGATCTCGTTGGTGGGCCAGGCGTACGTGAGGTCCGCGCCGATGGACTGCGAGTCCATGACGATGTAGGCGCCGCCGTAGGCCTTGCGCAGGATCAGGGAGATCCGCGGGACGGTGGCGTTGCAGTACGCGTAGAGGAGTTTGGCGCCGTGGCGGATGATTCCGCCGTGTTCCTGGTCGACGCCGGGCAGGAAGCCGGGAACGTCCAGGAGCGTGATGATGGGGATGTTGAAGGCGTCGCAGAGCTGCACGAAACGTGCGGCCTTCTCCGAGGCGTGGATGTCGAGGACGCCTGCGAGGGCCTGCGGCTGGTTGGCGACGATGCCGACGACCTGGCCGTCGAGCCGGGCCATCGCGCAGATGATGTTCCGGGCCCAGCGCTCGTGGATCTCCAGGTACTCGCCGTCGTCGACGAGCTCCTCGATCACCTTCACCATGTCGTACGGACGGTTCCCGTCCACGGGCACCAGGTCCAGCAGTACGTCGTTGCGCCGTCCGGCCGGATCCTCGCTCGGGTACGAGGGCGGGTTTTCCCTGTTGTTGGAGGGCAGCATCGAGATGAGGTAGCGGACCTCGGAGATGCAGGTCTCCTCGTCGTCGTACGCGAAGTGCGCGACGCCGCTGGTCTCGGCGTGCACGTCGGCGCCACCGAGCCCGTTCTGCGAGATCTCCTCGCCCGTCACCGCCTTGACCACGTCCGGGCCCGTGATGAACATCTGCGAGGTCTCACGCACCATGAACACGAAGTCCGTGAGCGCGGGGCTGTACGCCGCACCACCCGCACACGGGCCGAGCATCACCGAGATCTGCGGGATCACACCCGAAGCCTTCGTGTTCCGCTGGAAGATCCCGCCGTACCCGGCGAGCGCGGAAACGCCCTCCTGGATACGGGCACCCGCACCATCGTTCAGCGACACCAGCGGAGCACCCGCCGCAATCGCCATGTCCATGATCTTGTGGATCTTCGTCGCGTGCGCCTCGCCCAGCGCGCCGCCGAAGATCCGGAAGTCGTGCGCGTAGACGAAGACCGTACGGCCCTCGACCGTGCCCCAGCCGGTGATCACACCGTCCGTGTAGGGCTTCTTGTCCTCCAGACCGAACCCGGTCGCCCGGTGCCGGCGCAACTGCTCGACCTCCTGGAACGAACCCTCGTCCAGCAGCAGCGCGATGCGCTCCCGCGCCGTCAGCTTGCCCTTGGCATGCTGCGCCTCGGTCGCCCTCTCACTCGGCCCGCGCCTGGCCTGCTCGCGGATCGCCTGCAGTTCCGCCGTCCGCGCCCTCGACTCCGTCGGCGTCCCGGTCCCGCTCATCGGTGGCTCCCTTCGCCGCGCTCCGGCTGCTGCACCACGAGACAGGACCAGGTGAAGCCGCCGTCTCCGGTGAGCACCAGCGCGAACTCACCCGGATCGAGGAGCCGCTGGTCCGTGATGTCCGCCAGGCAGGCGAGCGTGTCCCCGCACCCGAGATGACCGGTGCGCGCGGGCACCGGCCGCGGAGTGCCCGTCAGGGTCTCGCGCACCACTGGCAGGTAGACGGACTCCAGCGTCGGGGCTCCGAGCCGGGGCAGGGCGACCTGGCGAATCCGCGGGTCGCCGGCGGCGAGCCCGGCTTCGGCCAGCGCCTGGGTGAGCACCTTGCGTACCGCGTCCGGTCCGGCGTCGGCGGACGCGTCCCCGTCCGCCGTTGCGTGGACCACCTGGGCGACGAGCCGGAGACCGCTCCCGGAGCTGCTCAGAACCGCTGCGGCGGCACCGTCGTGATGTGCGGCGTGTCCGCTCGTCCCCCCACCGGAATCCGCGGGGGCATGTGCGTCGGCGGTCGTGACCAGGACGGTTTCGACCGCGGGGTCCGTGACGAGCTGGATCGCGGCGCTGTAAAGGGCCATCGTTCCGGAGTGACAGCCCTGCTGAATTCCGAGAGGAACGGCGGCGATCGCGCCTATTCGGCATGCCACGTCGTGAGCGGGGCAGCGAGAATCATCACCGTGCCGGGATAGCGAATTGTGCATCAGCAGGTCGATCTCGACGCCTTCGACGCCCGCCAGCGTCAATGCGTCGCGGGCCGCCGAAACGGCCATGTCGAGCGCGGACGGCGGTTGCGGGACCAGTAATTCCGCCGCCCTCGCGGCGGGGCTCCCGCTCGGCTCCGGCAGCCATGTCACGGCCGCGTTGATCGTCACGGCCTCGCTGAAGCGCATCAACAGGCTCCCGTCCCGGACTCGGTCTCTCGACCCGAGTGGCCCCGTGCGGGCCACTGCGTGGGGAACAGAGCTCACCGGACCGCTCCGGGATACACCTGGGCCGGGTGCGCGCGGCGCGGTGTGCGCGGCGCGGGTCCGCCCGGCCTGTGGGGGGGACGGCCCCTGGGCGGCGGGAGACGGGTCCGCACACGAGGGCCGCCGTGTGGCAGGGGCCGTTCGCAGCCGTCAGGGCGACCAGTTCTCGACGGGCAGCACCGCCACGCAGGCCTCGGCCCAGGGCTCGTTCAGGTTCCACAGGTCCATGGCGGCCATGTCGTTGAGCATCATTCCCAGGGACAGGAACTGCTTGACCGTGACGTCGTCCGCCCCGGACCTGCTCTGGACCGCATGCCACATGCGGCCGAACCCGGTCTGGACGGCGGCCCGGATCTCGGGGTCGTCGCACGCCGCGAAACCGTGCAGCTGAATCAGCAGGAACGTGCGGTCCTCGCGGACGAGCGTGCGGTACATCTCGCCCATCGCAATCAGGGCGTCCGTACCTCCGAGTTCGGCGGCGGCCCGGTTGAAGTTCTCGACGATCTCGTCGAACATCGCCTCGACAACTGCGATGAAGAGACCACGCTTCGTTCCGAAGAGCCGGAATACGTAAGGGTTGCTGATGTCGGCTGCCCGGGCAATTACTTCGACCGATGTTCCGTAGAAGCCGGTTCGGGCGAATTCTTCAGAGGCGATTCCCAAGATCTGCTTCCGCCGATCGGCGCCCGTCATTCTCTGCATGCCCATATGTAACCACGCACCTGCTTCTTGCCTTGCCCGGCGGGGGGACGGGCGGCGTTGACTGAGTAGTGACTAAGTACTATCTTCCCGGTTGTGGCGCCGCTCTGCAAGCGGTCGGTCACCTCTTGCCGCCTGGGGTTCGGGACCCCCGCCGTCCCCAGGCGGCACCTCCCCCCCAGCCACCCCGACTTCCGTTACGAGCCTTGCGAGGTACCCACATGTCCGGATCCGCTCCCGCCACCACGTCCCCCGAGGCCGCCCGCGCCCTGTGGGCGAAGTGGAACGCCCTCTGGAACGGCGAGCTCGACTTCTCCCGCGCCGACGAGGTGCTCGCCGACAAGTTCACCGTCCACGGCACCAGCCTCGCGGGCCGCATGAAGACGGCGAACGTCGACCAGATCGTGGACCGCGCGGGTCTGGTCGCCTGGATCCAGGGCACCCGCGGGGCGCTTGAGGAACTGCACTTCACCGACGAGCCCGGTCCGATCGTCGACGGCGATATGGTCGCCGGCCGCTACCGGGCGACCGCCGTGCACCGGGGCGGCACCCCGGGCGCCACCGCTCCGATCGGCACGCCGACCGAGCACGTGGGCATCAACATCCTCCGCATCGAAGACGGCCGCTTCACCGAGTACTGGACCGTCGCCGACACCCTCGGGCTCCTCACGCAGCTCGGCCTCATCAAGGACTGACCGGCCTTGGCACCCCTGAACCCCAGCACCCTGAACGGACTTTTATGAGCACCCACCCCGTGACCGAACGGCCGGCCCCCGCAGCGCCCGGCCGGACCCCGCGCCGCGACTGGCGCCGCATCCTGGCCGCCGGCACGATCTCGGCGGGCATCATCGTCTCCACCCTCGACCTGACCATCGTCAACGTCGCCTTCCCCGCCATCGGCGCCGACTTCACGGGCGCGTCCGTAGCCGACCTGTCCTGGATCCTCAACGGCTACGCGATCGTCTTCGCGGCATTGCTGATCCCCGCGGGCCGGTTCGCCGACCGCTTCGGCATGAAGAACGTCTTCCTGACCGGCCTCCTCCTGTTCACCCTCGCCTCCGGACTGTGCGCCGTGTCCGGATCGGTGGAGATGCTCAACGCCGCCCGCGTGCTCCAGGCCGTCGGCGCCGCCGCGCTCGGCCCCACCTCCATGGGGCTGCTGATGGTCACCTACGGACCCGAGCAACGCGCCAAGGCCATGCGGGTCTGGGCCACCGCCGCCGGCGTCGCCGCGGCATCGGGGCCCCTCGTCGGCGGCGTCCTCGTCAACGTCTCCTGGCCGTGGATCTTCCTGGTGAACCTCCCGATCGGCGTGGTCGCCCTCGTCGTCGGCGGCAAGGTGCTCGCCTCCGGACGGGGCCCCGCCGGACAGCGCCGGCCGATGCCCGACCTCCTCGGCTCCGTACTGCTCGCCGGCGGCATCGGACTGCTGTCCCTCGGCATCATCAAGGCACCCGACTGGGGCTGGACCTCGGCCCGGGTCCTCGGCTGCCTGGCCGCCGCCGTGGTCCTCGTCGCCGCACTGCTCTTCCGCTCCGGCCGGCATGCCAGCCCGGTCATCGACCTCGCCCTGCTGCGGATCCGCGACTTCTCCATCGCCAACCTCGCCGCCGCGCTGTACTACATGAGCTTCGCCGCCACCGTCCTGTCCGTGTCGCTGTGGTGCCAGAACGTCTGGGGATGGTCGGCGCTCTCCACCGGCCTGGCCATGGCGCCGGGCAACCTGCTGCTGCCGTTCCTGTCGGTGCTGTCCGGCAAGCTCGTGGCGCGGATCGGGCAGGTGCTCTCGATCGTCCTCGGGTCGACGGTCATCGCGATCGGCGCCGCCTGGTGGGCCCTCGGCATATCCGTGGAGTCCAACTACCTGCTGGGCATGCTCCCCGGCGTCCTGCTCACCCGGATCGGCATGGGCCTGTCCCTCGCCCCGCTGATGGGCGCCAGCACCCGCGACCTCCCTCCGACCGCCGTGGCCACCGGCTCCGGCCTGAACAACATGTTCCGTCAGGTCGGCTTCGTGCTCGGGGTGTCGATCCTGGTGGTGCTCATCGGCAACCCGGTCGGCTCCGACGCCGCACTGACCGCGTTCCGCTACGGCTGGTGGTTCACCGCCGCGGCATCGGCTGCCACCGCCCTCGTCGCCCTGGTGCTCCGGTCCGATCGCCCCAAGGCCGGCTGACGTCCGGCCTGCCCCACCAGACCCTTCGCCCGGAGGCCTGCCCCTCGGGCCCCCGAACGCCGGATCCGTCACACGGAAGCCGGGTGGACACGGCTCACCACGCCGTGCCCGCCCGGCTTCCGTGCGTACGCGCCCCTTCCGGCGCACGGGTGTATCCAGCGGCGTTCCGAGCGCTCTGTAGGGACGGACGATCCGCCCGCACCCCCAGGAGCACCATGCCCAGCACTGCGACCACTCCGCGGCAGCACGACCGGCACACCGAGCTGTGGGACAAGTGGATGGAACTCTGGAACGGCCGACGGGAACGGGCCGACGAGATCCTCGCCCCCGGCTTCGTCCTGCACCTCCCCCAGTACGGAATGCCCGACCCGGCCACCCTCCGCACGTCCGAGCAGTTCGTCGCCTGGATCGACGCCTTCCGCTCGTCCTACGAGAACGCCCGTATCCGGACGGACCTGGGGCCGTTCGCCGACGGCGACCACGTCATCGGCCGGTGGATCTTCCAGGGCAGCTGGCAGCACGGCCGGCCCGCCGGAGTCACCGCCGCCCCGGGGACCCCGGTCACCCTGCGCGGCGCCGACATCCTCCGCCTCGACGACACCGGACGCATCGCCGAGTACTGGCTCTCCGACGATCTGCTCGACGTGTACGTGGGCCTCGGCGCCCCGCTGCCCAGCCCCTGACAGGGCCCCCGTCCCCCCTGCTTCCACCGCCGCACCCCGACCTGATCCCGATCTGTGAAGGAACCCCCGCCATGCCGCAGCGCTCTGGCCGTCTCGTCATCGTCACCGGAGGATCACGCGGTATCGGCCGTGCGATCGCCGTCCAACTCGCCGCCGAGGGATACGACATCGCCTTCTGCGGCCGCAGCGCGTCCGCCGCCTCGGAGGAGACCGTCGAACTCGTCAGGGCCCAAGGGGCGAACTGCTTCCACGAGCCCTGCGACGTCGCCGACCACCAGTCCGTCGAAACCTTCGTCAAGCGCGCGGAGGCCGCCCTCGGCCCGGCCTACGGGCTGGTCAACTCCGCCGGGATCGTCAAGGACAACCACCTGGTGATGATGCCGGTCGACGACTGGCAGAGCGTGATCGACACCAACCTCACCGGAACCTTCAACTTCTGCCGCACCGTCGGCTTCGGGATGCTCAAGCGGCGCGCCGGCGCGATCGTCAACATCTCCTCGGTCGCCGGCGTCTACGGACACGCCACCCAGGCCAACTACGCCGCGTCCAAGGGCGGCGTGAACAGCCTGAGCCGCACCCTCGCCAAGGAACTCGCCCGTCACGGCATCCGTGTCAACGTGGTCGCCCCCGGCTTCATCGAGACCGACATGACGGACCAGCTCAGCGAGAAGGCGACCAAGGAAGCCCTCGCATCGGTACCGCTGCGACGCTTCGGCACCGCCCGGGAAGTCGCCGACCTCACCGCCTTCCTGCTCTCCGACAAGGCCTCCTACATCACCGGCCAGGTGCTGCAAGTGGACGGCGGCGTGGCGTTGTGACCTCCGCGCACCCGGCGCCCGGCACGGGCGAACTGCACACGTGGTGGCTCTCCGTGCCGCCGCCGGGCGCGACCCCACGGCCCGGTCTGCACCCGAGCGACGAAGACGGCAACGGCGACGGCGACGGACAGCGGCAGTGGCAGCGGGCCACCCGGCCGGGCCGGTCCCTGCACCGCCACCGCCGGGCCTTCGCACACGCCGGTCTGCGCCTGCTGCTCGCCGGCTACCTCCCCGCCTCACGCGGGGAGCCGACACCGGCCCGCGCGGCGTGCCCCGTCTGCGCAGGACCCCACGGCCGCCCGTACGTCAGCAACGACCAGGGCCTCGAATTCTCCATGTCCCACTCCGGCGACGGCGTGCTCTACGCCTTCACGACGGGCGGCGCCGTCGGCGTGGACGTGGAATCCGGTCCCGTCCTGGACCGCACGCGGCACACCGTGTCCCGGTGGCTCGCCCCCCACGAGCTCCGCGCCATCGAAGCCGCGCCCGAGGGCGAGCGGCCCGCGGCGTTCCTGCGTACCTGGGTGCGCCGGGAGGCATGGCTCAAGGCCGCCGGAACGGGGCTGGCGCACGGAATGGGGCCCGCGCCCGTCCAGGTGCCGGGCGGGCCGCAGATCATCGATCTCGAAGTCCCCGACGGGTACACGGCCAGTGCCGCCGCCCCCGTCGGCACGCGTCACATCCGCCACAGACGGATACCGCCGGGACGGATACTCGACACGGCGGTATGAGACAGAGCGAGGAGCACCGGTATGCCGGATGACAGCACCCCGACGCCGACACGGCCGTCGGAGACGGACGCGGACGCCGAGGCCCTGCTCGCCCGGCTGCGGGCGGCGGTGGGCACTCCCTCCGCCGCACTGGTACGTCAGATCAGTGCCTGGCCCGCGCCCTCGGGCGGCTCGGTCCACCCGGCATGCGTCCCCCGGGCCGAAGCGGATTCCGCCTGACGCTCCCGCTCCCGGTCCAGTTGCCCGGCCAGCCGGCGCAGCGCCCGACCGCGCAGCGGCCCCACCGAACCGCGGGCTATGCCGAGGCGCAGGCTCACCTCGTCGTAGCTGGGCGCCGGATCGGCGCTGACCAGCGCGAGCAGCGCCTGGTCCCGCTCGGACAATCGGGCCAGCGCGGCACGGATCTCGGCGCGGCTCTCCCGCTCGAGCAGCGCCTCCTCAGGACCGGACTCCGTGCGCCGGTCCCGGTCCCGGTCCCGGTCCCGGTCCAGGGTGGTCATGTCCTCGACGGGCACGTAGCGCACCGTGCGTTCGTACTGGCGCAGGCTCTCGCGCCGCGCGCACGTCGTCAGCCAGGCGGGGAACCGCTCCGGGGTGTGCATGCGGGCCAGGTTCTGGTGCACGCGCAGCCAGGTCAGCTGGAAGACCTCCTCGCAGTCGGAGTCGCTCAGCCGGTGGGACCGGGCAACCGTCCAGACCAGCCGTGCGTACCTCTCCACGAGCGCCGTCCACGCCTCCTGGGAGCCGGCCAGACAGCGTGCGACCAGCTGCCCCGGATCCTGCTCCGGTACGTCCGTGAGCTCACGGAGGACAGGCGCGGGTCGCGACTGCGTCAACATCATGGGTACCTCTCCGCCCTTCCGGCCTGCAAGCCGTCAACCGATGCGGCGGGAGCCGCTTTCGCGGCCCCCGCCGTTCACGTTCCGCCGGTGTCAGTCGCCGAGCCCACCGGCGCCGAGCTCACCGGTACCGAGCTCATTGGTGTCGAGGACCACGCACCCGACCTGGCCCTCCTGGGACACCGCCGTCACCACCGCGGTCTCGCCCGCGGCGGCCGCACCCTGGTCCTGCCATGCACCGAGCAGCGCCGCGATCTGGAGCGGGCCGCCCGAGCTGAAGCACTCACCGACGGTGTCCTTGACCCGGATGACCCGCTGCGGAAGCCGCCCGCCCAGCGCCGCGCGTACGGCGCGCTGCTCGACGAGCTCCAGACCCCTCTGGCCCGTGGAGCCGAGGGACACGGCCTGCACCTCGGCCGGGTCCTTCCCGCTGCGGACCAGCGCGGCGCCGATCACGGCGGCCAGCGCGTCGCCCAGCCCGCGCCCGCCGGCGAAAGCGGTCTCACAGGCCAGGATCCGGGCGAGACCCCGGCGGCCCGCCGCGTGCACCGCCGCGGCTGGCTCGATCATCAGGAACGCCGCTCCCTCGCCCACCGGGGCGTCGATGCCGAGCGCGCCCGAGCGGTGCCAGCCCCACGCGCTCTGCGCGCAGTACTCCTCGACACCGCCGACCAGGAGACGGTCTGCATGCCCCTGCCGCAGGGCGTTGCGGGCGTAGCGCAAGGCCTGCACCCCGGCGAGGTGGCCGCCCGCGAGCGTGGCGTTCACACCCTTCAGGCCGTGCCGGATCGCGATCTGGCCCGCCGCGCAGTTCATGACCGTGTTGGGGAACAGACTCGGGTTCACCAGGTACGGGCGATCCTGACGGAGCGTCTCCATCGAGTACTCGCTGGAGCTGCGGATGCTGCCCGTGCTGGTGCCGAGCACCACCCCGGTACGGGGACCCACCGGCCCGGTGTGCCCCTCCAGGGCGAACTGGCAGGCGAGCAGCCCGAGCCGGGTGGTCCGGTCCAGGTGCCGGTTGCCCTTGCGGCCGATGTGCTCTGCGAACGCGTTCTGCAGCTCCGGAACCACGCGGGCCCCCCGCGGCGGCAGCGCCTCGTCACCGAGGCCCTCCGTGTCCGCGGAGCCCTGACGCCCGGCGAGCACGGCGCGGGCGAGCTCCACCGGGTCGAGGCCGGCCGGCGTCGCGACGCCGACCGCGGTGACGGCGAGCGCCGCCGTCCGGCCGAGGGCGTGCCCCGACGCGACCTCCTCCGCGGCGACCATGGCCGTGGCGCTGCTCATGAGACTCTCCCGAGGATGGTGATGGCGTTGTTGCCGCCGAACGCGAACCCGTGGTTCTCCACGACCTGCGGCCTGGCCGGCCGCGCACTGCCCGGTACGGGGTCCACGCCCGCACCGAGCGCCGGGTCCACCTGTTCGACGTTCGCGGTGGGCGGCAAGAAGCCCTCGTACAGGGCCTGGCAGCAGATCAGCGCGCCGAAGCCGCTGGCCGCGCCCATGGTGTGACCGATGATCGACTTGATGGAGCTGATCGGCGGTATGCGGTCGCCGAACACCTCGCGGGCCGCGGCCACCTCGGTGGCGTCGTTGGTGCGGGTGCCGGTGCCGTGCGCGCAGATGTAGTCGATCTGCTCCGGGGTGACGCCCGCGTTGCGGTGCGCGTCCCGGATGCAGGCGGCGATGCTGGTCGGGTCGGGGTGCACCATGTGCTCGGCGTCGCAGTTCACGCTGTAGCCGAGCACTTCCGCGTACATCCGGGCGCCCCGGGCGACGGCCCGTTCGTACGGCTCCAGCAGCAGGGCGACCCCGCCCTCGGCCGTCAGGATGCCGCTGCGGTCCACGTCGAAGGGGCGGCACACCTCCTCCGCGAGCGCGCCCAGCCGGAAGAATCCGGCATGAGCCCAGCGGTTCAGCGAATCCGCGCCGCCGGCCAGCATGTAGTCGGCGTCGCCGCCCGCGACCATGTCGTAGGCGTAACCGAGCGCGTAGTTGCTGGCCGAGCATGCGGTGGCCAGCGTCAGCGCCTCCCCGGTCAGGCCGAGCTCGTGGTTGACCGCGGCGGCGATGCGCCCGGCGGGGGCCGCGGCCACCCGCCCCGGAGTCATCGACTTGAGGCTGTCGGCCGCCCACTCGGCGACGAGTTCCTCGATCACGGCGGACTCACCGCTCGTCGTCCCCATGACCGAACCCGCCCGGGCCGCCGCGAGGTCCTCCTCCGCCAGCCCGGCGTCGGCGACTGCCAGTCGCGCCGCGGACGCCGCGAACTGGCTGCTGCGGCCCCACTGGCCGGGGTCGATGCGGCGCAGCCACTCGCGGGGCTCGAAGTCCTTCACCTCACCCGCGTGGACGTGCGGGAACCCGGTGGTGTCGAAGCTGCTGATCTCCGAGGTCGTGGGCGCTCCCGCCCGGATCGCCGCCGTGAACTCGGCGGCTCCGATGCCGGCGCTGCTGACCGCGCCGAGCCCGGTGACCACGACCCTGCGGGTGCCCGGCTCAGACATTGCTGCCACCCGCGAGACTGCGGGTCACCACGGCACGGACGCCGTTGAGGTTGCCCATCTCGACCAGGTCGTCCTGCGGAATGACCACGCCGAGGTCCTTCTCGATGCGGGCGAGGATCTCGATGGCCAGCAGCGAGTCGGCGTCGTGGTCCTCGATGAAGCCGCTGGTGTCGGTGAGCTCGCCCGCCTCCAGCTCCAGGACCTCGATGATGATCTCGCGCAGCATGGTGTCCTGCTCGGCGGAGAGGGCGTAGGTCGTGTCGGTGCTCATGGTGAAATGCCTTTCTCAGTGACGGGAGGTGCGTCGCGACGTGGGTGTGAGCGGCGGGAACCGGCTCACGAAGCGCGGTGCGACAGGTGCGCGGGAGCCCCGCGGTAACGCAGGTTGACCGCGGATGCCTTCGCCAGCGCGATCGGATTGAGGAAGCGCAGCGGCCCGATGAGCCGCGACGCGAACATGTGCATGTGGCGGGCCATCGCGTCATCGCGGGCCGCCGCCGAGAACATCAGCCGCTCGAAGGGGTTGAACGGCCGGGCGGTGGCGTAGTCGGCGGCCAGGTGCTGATGGCCGCCGAGCTTGCGCCGGTGACGCTTGGCGTAGGCGAGGAGCGCACCGTCGAGATCGCCCCGGCCGGTCGCGGCCGGCCCCACGGCATCGGCCAGCCACTGGGCGGACTCCAGCGCCCAGCCGCAGCCGACACCCCACAGGGGATCGCCGGTGACGGCCGCGTCCCCGATGAGGGCGACGCCCTGGCCGACCGGCTTGCGCGACTGCAGCGGATAGTTGACCGTTCCGGTGATCTTGGTGATTCGTTCGGCGGCGTCGATGTCGGGCGCTGCGGGCAGGTCGCGTACGAACTGCATGAAGCTGCCCTCCAGGTCCTCACGGAAGGCAGGCAGCCGCTTCTTGTCGGGGATGACGGCGACGATCGTGACGCCGTCGTCGTTCGGCATCGCGTACGCCACGTCCGGCTCCAGGAACCAGGAGTGGGTGATGCCGTCCTTCAGGGGCAGGTTGCGGAAGTGGGCGAAGTAGCTGAAGCGCTGGTTCTCATGGGTACGCGTGGGCAGCTCGGCGAGCTTGGCGACGGCCGAGTCCTTGCCGTCGGCGCCGATGACCAGGCGCGCCCGGATCTCCCGCTCGCCGTCCGGCCCGTTGACCTTCACGCCCGCCACCCGCCCGCCTTCGCGGAGCAGACCGGTGACGTTGTGGCCGAGCAGCAGGTCGACACCCGGGGTGTCCGCCGCGTGGGCGCGGATCAGCGGGTCGAGCGTGCTGCGGCGGACGTTGTAGGCGTACGGCAGCCTGGGCTCGCCGGGCGCCGCCTTCGGCTCGATCCACCCCCACCGGGTGTACCAGCGCGCCTCGTTGTGGACGGCTCCGGCCTTCTCCAGCGCCGGGACCAGCCCGAGCCGGTCGAGGACCGGGTAGGCACAGGGCTGGAGGTAGTGCGTGCACAGCACCTTGTACGCGGCCGGGTCGGACCGGCGTTCCAGCAGGGCGACCCGCACGCCACGCCGGGCGAGCAGTACGGCGGCGGCGCAGCCCGCGATGCTCGCCCCGCTGATGACGACGTCATACAGGCGGTCTTCGGGTGCGGTCATGCGTGGTTCGCTTCCTCTTCGATGGGGCGCAGACCCAGCCGGGTGAGCTGGGCGGTGATCGCCTCTGCCACCGGGCCCGGCTGCTGCAACTGACAGAAGTGACTGAAGCCGGGGTCCTGATGGAGGGAGAAGTGCGGGATGCGCGAGCGGAGCGCGTCGACGGCCTGCGGGGGAGCGGACGGATCGCGAGTTCCGCTGATCATCAGTACGGGTACGTCGACGTCCTCAAGCCGCAGGTCAGGGCAGCGCGCGAGGGTCGCGTAGAACTGGAGGAAGCCGTGCGGCTCCACCCGTTCGCGGACCTTGTCCGCCATGGAGGCGAGGATGTCCACGGGAACGGTCTGCGCACGCGGCCCCATCTGGGCGCGGAGCCCGTCGGCGAGCACCCCGCGGAAGCGCTGGACCGCCTCGTCGAAGAAGCCGGGGTCCATCGGGCGGTCGTCCGGCCGGAAGACCGGCGCGACCAGCACGGACGGGACCCGGGCGGCTTCGACCCGCCGGGTCAGCAGGTCGAGCAGGGTGGTCGCCCCGTAGGAGTGCGCCACGATCAGGTCCGGCCGTCCGGGCAGGAGCGACAGGGCGCGTTCCAGCCAGGCCGGGGAGGTCCCGCCGCTCGCCCACCGGTGCTGCGATCCGTTGCGCCAGGGAAGGTCCAGGGCGTACAGGCGCAGATCCGGGGACAGGTGTGCGGTGAGCGGCTCCCAGCTCTGCCGGCTCTCCTCGAACCCGTGCACCAGAGCGATGCGCGGTGCGTGCGGGTCGTCGGTGGGGCGCTCCCAGATGCGCAGCGTCTCACCGTCGAACTCACGGTCCGCGTACTGCTTCCAGGAGGCCCCGGACGGTGAGCCTCGTTGTGCCGGCACGGGCCTCACTCCTCGTCATCGCCGATGTGGTCGGTGCAGTTGACGAGACCGTAGAGACAGGAACGCGCCGATGAGGAGCTGGATGAAGGGGGAGTTCCGGAGCAGTGGAGACCAGCTGGAGGGACACTCGCGGCGTGGTGGAGGCGGGCTTGCGTGAGGCTTTAGTTCCGCTTCGCAGCACCGGCCCGGCGGTACGCGAAAGAGCCTTCCACCTGCGCCGATGCCGCCCACGTCACATGAATGTGCATTGACAACTCAGTTCAGAAGTTTCTAGGCTATGTGACTAGTGGCTAACCACTAACTTCGGGGGGGTTGATGGATATCTCGGTGCTGGGTTCGTTACTTGTGCATATCAAGGGAGTCGATGTCACCCCGACGGCAACGAAACAGGCCAAACTGCTCGCCCTGCTGGCCCTCCACCGCGGCCGCCTGGTGTCGCTCACGGAATGTACCGAGGAACTCTGGGCCGGGCAGGCTCCGCGCAGCGCGAGCGCAGCCATCCACACCTACATAGGCAAACTTCGCGCACTCGCCACGACAGGCGCGCCCGCCACCGACCCAAGAGTCGTGATCGTCACACGGCCCGGCGGCTACCAGCTCAACCCGGAACTCACCCAGGTCGACTCCGACGAGTTCGAGCGCCTGGCCGAGCGCGGCCACCGCGCGGTCGCAGCCGGCGACGACGCCGCGGCCGCAACCCGGTTCCGCCAGGCCCTCGCCCTGTGGCGCGGCCCGGCCCTCGCCGACCTGGCGACCGGACCGCTGCTGACCATCCGCGCGAGGGAACTGGAAGAGCGCCGCCGGGCCGTACTCGACCGCTGCATCAACGCCGAACTCCGACTGGGACGGCACTACGAACTCCTGGGCGAACTGTTCACCCACGCGGCCGGAGACCCCACCCACGAGCAGATGCACGCCCACCTCATGCTGGCCCTCTACCGCGCCGGGCGCCGCGTGGAAGCCCTGGAGATCTACCGCGACCTGCGCAACGAGCTCTCGGGCCGCTTCGGCCTCGAACCCTCTCCCCACATCCACGCCCTCTACCGGGCGGTCCTCAACTCCGACCAGTCCCTCCGCAGACCCACCCCGACCACCACCCCCGACAAGCCCCTCGCCGCCCAGACCGCCTCCTGAGGCGCCCGGCGCAGTCGACGGGGCGGTGTGCCTCGTCTGCGATACCGGGGACGCGCGGGACGTCGGCGGCCACCCCGGAGGTGAGGATCGCGATCGCCTTCCACCAAGCGCGCAACTGCGCGAGCGGCAGGGTCTTCTGCTTGGGCGGGCGGGTCTTGCGGGCGGCCATGGCGTTCAGCTTGGCGCGGGCCCGCTCGGAGACCACGGGCAGGAACTTCAGCTCGCCGTCGTCGTCGACGGCGGTGACGTACTCGTGCTCCAGCTCTTCCAGGCAGGCGGCGATCTGGTCGCTGCGCCGGGAGGTCCGGCGGATCAGCTCGTGCGGCACCCCGGCAATCTCCATCACAGGCCGGCGCCCCGGGGTGACGATGCGCGGCTCGGTCGCCAGCCCGAGCGCCTCGCAGACCTCTGCAGCAACGAGCTCGTTGTAGAGCGCGGAGGCGCACACGGTGGCCTCGTGCAGGGCCGTGGTGTGGATCGAGCCCCACTTCCCGTCCAGGCGCTGTCCCTTCACCGACAGCAGCAGATGGTCATGGAGCAGCGGCATCCCGGAGCGTGCCTCGTAGTGGCGGAAGCGCGCGGCGACCAGACCGCCGGGCGGCCTCACCCGGTAGATGCCGTCCTTGCCGTACCGGATCACCGCGACCTCGTCCTCGATCCACTCCAGCACCCGTACGATCGCCCGCTCGTGCGCGGCCTCGATCACCCTGCGGGTCTCCTCATCCCCCAGCGCCAGGTAGATCGTCGGCTGCGGCCGGAACACGAAGTCGACGCCGGTGACCATCACGCGGCGTCCGAGGGCGCCGGCCTTGAACGCCTTCTTCGGGGAGACGCCCTTGGCGAGCAGGTCGGCCGGCGTACGCCTTCAGCCCTCCAGCCGTGGCGAACCGGGTCCGGTCGTCGCCGATCTCGCCCAGGATGCGGGCACCGACCTGGGGACCGATCCCGGGGAAGCTCAGCATGATCGTCGCGTCCGGGTGTGACCGAAAGGCTTCCTCGGTGGCCCGCGCCAGGTCATCGACCGCCTGACAGGCGGCGTCCAGCTGCAGCAGCAGGGCCAGTGCCTGCTTGCCCATAGCGTCCTCGACGAGGGGCAGCTGCCGCGGGGCCTCCTCGCGGAAGAGCTGCTGGATTCGTTCGGCGTCCGTTTCGATGCCCCGCCGGCGGCCGGCCCGCCGGAGCATGGCGGTCAGCCTCCACATCTGGAGCTTGGCGGCCAGAGCAGGTGTGGGCGCAACGGCCAGGATGCGGCGGGCATCGGGGCGGGTCAGGGTTCCCGGCTTGTCCCTGAACGCCTCGATCATCGCCGGGAAGTACTCCCTGAGCAGAGACCGCAGCTGATTGGCGACCTGCTGCCGGTTCCAGACCGCGTCCTGCTGTGCGCGGGCCAGGACGGCGACGGCCTGGGCCAGGTCGGTGTCGGCGGGCAGCGGGCGGTGCACCGGCGCGTCGGTGCGGATGATGTTCGTGAGCACCAGGGCGTCGCCCGGGTCCGACTTCTTGCGGCTGACTCCGTGCCGGTCGCGGTAGCGGGAGGCAGCCATCGGGTTGACCGCGTATATCTGCCGGGGCCCTGCCGCAGCGTGGCGACCAGCAGGCCGCGGCTGGTCTCGATGGCCACCGGGATCGGCGTCTCCGCAGTGTCGCCGTGCTCAGCCAGAAGATCCAGCAGCACCCGGTAGCCATCCAGGTCATCGTTGATCCGGCACTTGGCCAGCAGCCAGCCCGTGTCATCGACGAGCGCGACGTCGTGGTGTCCCTCCGCCCAGTCGATCCCGCAGAACACGTCCATGGATCCCGCCCCTTCTCCGGTGCCGTTCTCGAAGACGAGCACGCGGGGCCGCACGGCGCACTAATTCCAGGGCTCCAAGGCCCGCCACCTCGTCAGCCGTGCGCGGCACCGCAAGGCCGCACGGGCGCACGCCGTGTCCAGAGCTCGAAGCTCGTGAGGAAAAACGCGTCACCGTGCGGTAGCTCATCCAACGAGGATCCCGAACCCGACGAGCCCGCGGGGGCAGACCGTGCGAGCGCCCAGCCCCCGGTCCACCCCTGCGTCGGCAGGGCCGCCAGGCGTGGAATCGGGAGCACACGTTCAGTTCTCAAGGAGCCGTGCAGGACCGTGCTCCGCTACGGCCGGCGCGAGAGTGACGACGACACAAGGGCATTCCCCAGCAGCAGAGGGCCGGGGCGTCAAAGTGCGATGTGGGTGTCGCGCCACGTCAACCTCGGCGGCTCCATGTGCACTGGGTGTCCGGTTCGCAGATGCGGATCACCCGTCAGAGTGGCCCCGTGGTATGACTGTTCGGTTGTTTGATCAGATTTGACCACGGGGGTGGGGTATGTCGGTTACGGTGCCCGACTGGGCGGACACACTGCTTGACTTGATCGGTGTGGCCTGGCCCAACGTCGATGAGGACGCCTACCGTGAGATGGCCGACGCGCTCCGTGAGTTCGCAGACGACCTCCTGGACGACGGCCAGCTCGCCAACAACCACGTCGAACGCCTGCTGTCCGCCAGCAAGGGCGAGTCGATCGAGGCTCTGAACCGGCACTGGAACAAGGTCAAGGGCAAGCACTTCAAGGACATTGCCGGCGCGGCCCGCACCATCGCCGGGGCGATGGAACTGGCGGCCGACGCCGTTGTCGCCATGAAGGGCGCGGCCTTGGTCCAACTGGGATATCTGGCTTCCGAGGCTGGCATCGCCCTCTCCCTCATACCGGTCACCGGTGGTCTGTCGATGCTGATCGGCGCAGGCGCCATGCGCGCTACGCAGGAAGTCATCAAGCGCCTCATCAAAGAATGCGCCGAGGAAGCCGTTGGTTACATCGTCTCCGCCATGACCGAACCGGCTGTCGCCGCCCTGGAGGGTATGGCTGCGGACCTCGTCGTCCAGCTTGGCTCCATGGCCCTGGGCATCCAGGACGGCGTCGACCTCGATCAGACGAAGAAGGCAGGCAAGGACGGCTTCAGCGACGGCGTCCAGTCGGGCAAGGAGTCGCTCCACCTGGCATCCGCCGATGGCGCAACCACGGGCAGCACCGGCACCGGTCTGATCGACCTGCACATCGAACACGACGAACACCACCGCGCGGGCAACAACCTCACCCACGTCAGCACCGGCATCCACGGCAAGACCACCTCGAAGCTGACCAAAGCCAAGCACCACCATGGCCGCACTCGCGGCCGCGACTCCATCGCGCAGGCCATCGATCCCGTCGCCGACAAGGCCATGGCAGCCCTCAGCAAAGCCACCAAGGCGATGGGCGACCACGTCGGAAAGACCCTCCCGAAGGCCGTCAAGCAGATATCCACCGATCACAAGAAGAACGACCAAGCCCTCCACGACGACTTCAACCGCATCAAGAAGAAAGGTTCCGGCGGAGGTGGCGAGGGCAAGAGCGGCGCAGGTGGAGGTGTAAACCACCGCAAGAACGGTGCGGACGTCCGTACGAAGCCGGACTCGCTGCATGGCGCAAAGGACGATCCCCGGCGCAACAGCATCCCGCTGAATGGCAAGACCTGCAAGAACGACCCGGTCGACGTAGCCACGGGCGAGATGACGCTGCCCCAGACCGACCTCGCCCTCCCCGGCACCCTGCCGCTCACCCTTGGCCGGACCCACCTCTCCGGGTACCGCTACGGGCAGTGGTTCGGCCGCAGCTGGGCATCCACGCTGGACGAACGCCTGGAAGCCGACCCGCTCGGTGGCGGTGTGATCTGGGCGCGCGAGGACGGCTCACTCCTCGTCTACCCCCGTTTCCCGGAGGAAGGCGGCGATCCCGTCCTGCCGCTCGAAGGGCCCAGGCTGCCTCTCTCGTACAGCGAGGAGGCCGACGCGCAGACGACCTATCGAATATCGGACCCGCACAGCGGTACAACGCGCTCTTTCACGGGCAGCCCGTACAACACTTCGCCGGCGTACTGGCTCACCGGGATCGAGGACCGCCACGGCAACGGCATCACGTTCACCCGCCGAAGCGATGGAGCGCCCACGACGGTCAGTCACCACGGCGGCTACCGGGTTCAGATCGTGGTCAGCCACGGACGTATCGACTCGCTTCTGCTGCGTACCCAGGCGGGCCCGGTCACCGTCATGACGTACGGCTACGACGAACGCGGCAGTCTCAACGCGGTGACCAATTCGTCCGGCCTGCCGCTCCGCTTCTCCTACGACGACAGCGATCACATCACCTCATGGACCGACCGCAACGGTTCGACCTTCCGGTATGTGTACGACAGCGCCGGCCGCGTCGTACAGACCGTAGGGCCGGACGGCTACCTGTCGTCCTCCTTCGCTTACGACACCGAGAACCGCGTTACTCGCTACACCGATTCCACCGGCGCCACCAGCGTCTTCCTGCTCAACCACCTCCTCCAGGTCGTCGCCGAGACCGACCCCCTGGGCAACACGGTCAGCCAGGTCTGGGACCGCTACGACCGGCTCCTGAGCCGCACCGACAGCCAGGGCCGTACCGTCAGCTACACCTGGGACGAGCACGGCAACCTCACTTCCGTACGCGAACCGGATGGCTCCTTCGCCACCATGCAGTACGACGATCGGGGTCTGCCCACCGTTGTGACCGCTGCCGACGGAAGCGTGTGGCGCCGCACCTATGACGACCGCGGCAACAACACCACCCTCACTACCCCGGACGGGGCCACCACCCGGTACGCGTATGACGCGAACGGCGCCCTGGCCGCCGTCACCGACCCGCTGGGCATCTGCCAGACCTACCGTTCGGACGACGCCGGTATGGTCCTGTCCCACACCGACGCCCAAGGCAGAACGACCACCCTGACCCGCGACGCCTTCGGCCGGCCCGTCTCGGTCACGGACGCCGACGGCGACGTCACCACATGCACGTGGAGCGTTGAGGGACACCTCACCTCACACACCCGTCCCGACGGCGCCACCCAGCGATGGACCTACGACGGGGAGGGCAACTGCCTCACCGAGACCGATGCCAACGGCGGTGTCACCCGCTATGAGTACACCCACTTCGACCAGCCGTCCTCCCGCACCACGCCTGACGGAGCGCGCTACGAGTTCCGCTACGACACCGAACTGCGCCTCACTGAGGTGCACAACGCTGCCGGACTCACCTGGAGCTACGCGTACGACGCCGTCGGGCGCCTGGTCTCCGAAACCGACTTCGACGGCCGCACCCTGCGCTACGCCTACGACCCCTCAGGCCGTGCGCGCTCCCGCACCAACCCGCTGGGTCAGAAGGTCACCACCTACCTGGACGACGCCGGCCGGGTCACCGCCCGTGACGTCGACGGCGCCGTCACCACGTACGTCTACGACCGGTCCGGGCGCCTCACCGAGGCACACTCCGCCGGCTCCAGGCTCGCCCTGGAGTGGGACGCCATGGGCCGCACCGTCGCCGAGACCGTCGACGGGCGCACCAGCCGGTACAGCTATGACGCCCTCTCCCGCCGGACCCGCCGCGTCACCCCCAGCGGGGCCACCACCCACCTCACCCACGACAAAGCGGGCAACCGCACGCACCTCGCCCTCCACGGATACGGCATCACGTTCGCCCACGACGCCGCAGGCCGCGAAGTGGCCCGGTCCTTCGGCAGCCCCGAGCGGCCCGTGGTCCTGGGCACCTCCTACGACACCGCGGGCCGGGTCCGGGAGCACCGTCTCACCGCTCAGGGCCGGACCCTCAGCTCCCGCCTCTACGCGTACCGTGCCGACGACCGGCTCGAAACCGTCACCGACGGGCTGACAGGCAGCAGCAGGCACTACGAACTCGACCCGGCGGGACGCCCACTGCGCATCTCGGCCCACCACTGGACGGAGACCTACGCCTACGACAGCGAGGGCAACCAGACGTCCGCGCACTGGCCCGACCAGGCCCCGCACCCCGAGTCCCGCGGGCCGCGCGCGTACAGCGGAAACCGGCTGACATCCGCCGGAGGACTCCACTACACCTACGATGCGGCCGGCCGCATCGTCGAGCGGCGCAAGAAGCGAATATCCCGCAAGCCGGACGTCTGGCGCTACGAGTGGGACGCCGCAGACCGGCTGACCGCGTGCACCACACCCGACGGCACCCGGTGGACGTACCGTTACGACCCGCTCGGCCGCCGCACCGCCAAGCGGCAGCACGCCCCCGACGGGACCGTCGTCGCCGAGACCCTGTTCAGCTGGGACGGCAGTCGCCTGGCGGAACAGACCGACTCGGCCACCGGCACCACCCTGACCTGGGAGTACGACGATCACCGCCCGATCGCCCAGGCCGAGCACCGTACAACGCACAACGCCGCCGAAGGCCAGGAGTCCGTCGACTCCCGCTTCTTCGCAATCGTCACCGACCTCGTCGGCACACCGACCGAACTCGTCGACCACACAGGCGCCACCGCCTGGCACAGCCGGGCCACGCAGTGGGGCGCCACCGCCTGGAACCGGGACGCCACCGCCCACACCCCTCTGCGTTTCCCGGGCCAGTACGCCGACCCCGAAACCGGTCTGCACTACAACTTCTTCCGCCACTACGACCCGGAGACCGGCCGCTACGTCAGCCCCGACCCCCTCGGCCTGGACCCCGCCCCCAACCCCGCCGGCTACGTCACCAACCCCGCCACAGAGGCCGACCCCCTCGGCCTGGCGCCCTGTATGCAGGGCCTGGAAGACATGGCCCACAAGATCTCCCAGGTCCTGCCCAACAAGCGGCAACGGGAGGGGCAGACCGTCGCGATCATCGCCACACGCCACAAGGGCAAGGACGTCCTCATCGTCGCCGGAACCAGCAAGAGTAAACTGACTCCCGCCCAGCGGAAGCTGGCCCAGGAGATGGGCCTGTACCCACTCCCGAACGACCAGTACCTCCCCCCGACACCGCCCAAAGTCCCAGGCGGGCATGCGGAGCAGAACATCCTCCACTACCTCAGCCGCCTGCACAGCAAGGGCTCGGATGACTGGCTGCCCACCCACGGCGCGGCCATGCGCAGCGTCTGTCCCGATTTCTGTGCTCCCATCATCCGCATCGAGGGCATGCTCGCGGGGCCGACGTATGGTGACGACAAACCCACCCACCGGCGGCAGTTCTACTGGCCGAGCCGCTATACCCCGGACCCGAACTAGGACGAGCACATGAACCACCCCCGCGTACCCGTACGGCTGCTCGCCCATGAATCCCTGCCCGGTATCGCCGAGGCGCTCGGGAACATGGACGGCTGGCTCCTGCGCGACGGCGCGCACCGGCTCGTGACCCGGCACGAGGGCACGATCACCGTCGGCAGGGTCGGCACCGACCCGTCCCGGGTGCTCGCCGACCGCGCCGTGTGGGCCGACCCGGCTCCCGACGACCCCAGCCCGTACTGCTCGCCGCTGCCCGACGGAGGCCTGGCCATCAGCACCCGCCAGGCCGTCACCGTCCACGAGCCCGACGGCACCGTCCGCTGGGAGCACCGTCACCGGGACTGGCAGCAATCGCCCGAGGCCGCTGGCGCGTGCACCCCCGACCCCGCCGGCCGAGTCCTCCTGGCGACCATGGCCGGTCCCGTCGGACCCGATGGGCTCTCCGCGGGCGACATCTGCCGCGCCCTCGACCTGGCCACCGGCGAAGTGCTCAGCGAGCACGTCCTGCCGACCTTCTCGGCGACCTACGCCTTCCAGCAGTTCCCGGACGCACGCTCCGAGGTCCTGCTGACCGCCTCCATGGGCCAGGACGGCGCCCGTTGCCTCCTGGTCACCTACGCGGCCGGCGGGCTCGGCGTCCGGGCGGCGGGCACTGCTGAAGAACCCTACGTCGGACTCGGTGCGGACGGGGTGCTGGTCAGCCAGGACGTCGGCGGGGGATACCTCTGCCGCACGCAGGACGGCGCTGACGACGTCATCGTCGAAGCCCGCAACGTACTGCCCGATGAGTGGGTCTTCGTCGGCTACACCCCGGGCTTCGTCGACGACAACCGGATCCTGGTCGTGGCGGCCGAGGAGCAGTGGGCGGAGGAGGGCATCCACCTCCTCCTCGACGCACGCACACTCGAGCCCGTCGCCGAACTGGACTACCCCCAGGCTCCGGGAGTTGCAGCCGTGCCCCTCGGCGACGGCACCTGGCTCACCCACGACCAAGAGACGGTGCAACGCTGGACGACCACCTGACGGGCCCACCCGAAGCTACGGCGGCTCCCCGAACAGGCCGCGAGCGGCTCCGCCCTCGCCGGATCGGAGCGGGGACGGCACCACTGAGTCGCCGTGTCGAGAGTCTGCCGACTCCCGCAACGCTGACACGGACCACGCCCCTGCCCGAGATGGCACGGCAGCCCGGTCGGCGGCTGCGGTCGGTGCCCCGACGGAGGACACGGTCTTCGTGTCGGAGCAGTGCCCGGCCACCGAAGTGGCGGTGGCCGGTGACCTCGCCGAGCGGCGCCAGCCTGTCGGCGACAGGCTGGGCGAGACTGCGGGATCCGCTTACGCGGGGAGGAAGAACCCGGTGATGTCAGCGAGCCGGCCGTCGCGGTGGAGTGCGGTGCTCACGCCCGCCATGGCGGGTTCGTCCTGCTCGCCGAGCTGGGTCCACCGTGCGAGCGACCGGTCGTGGTGCTCGACTACCTCGTCGATACGGAATCGGTGACCGGGGAAGGCTCCGGCGAATCCGGCCATGTAGGCGGCCAGCTCGGTCAGCCCGCCGACCTCCGTGCCCGGGTCCCGATAGGCGACGTCTTCGACCGCGACCGCGCCGAGTGCGGCAAGCCGCTCGCCGGGGTCGGCCGACCAGCACGCGGCGTAGTTCGTCCAGAGCTGCTGCGAGTCGCTCATCGCTGTCCTTCTTTGTCGGAGCCGATCGACGCCATTGCGCCCTCGGTGATGGTGTGCAGTTTCGTGACGGGGGCGCCGGCCCGGACCAGCACCAGCAGGCCCTGATAGAGCGCCAGCAGCCGGGCTGCCGACACCTCGACGTCCAGATCCGCCGACAGCAGGCCCAGAGCGCGGGCGCGCGTCAGCGCGTCGGCGAAGCCGGACTCGATCGTCTCCAGCCCTCGGTGCACTCCCGCGGCGGCCTGCGGAACGGTGAAGGACTCCACCGCGGTGTTGGTGAGCAGACATCCCGGATCGGGATCGAGGCCGGTCTCGAACGTCGAGGTGAAGAACGACCGGATGCCCGCCACAGGGTCCGACGGTTCCAGGAGATGGGCGTGGACGCGGCCCTGCACCACCTGGTCGTTGTAGGCGTCCAGTGCGGCGCAGAACAGGCCCTCCTTGCTCTGAAAGACCCGGTAGAGGCTGCCCGGATGCAGTCCGGTCGCCTCCTCGATGTCCCGCAGCGAGGCCCCGAGGTAGCTGCGGCGGCGGAACAGTCGCATGGCGCGGGCCAGTACGTCCGCCTGATCCCAGAGCTGCTTGCGGCCCACCGGTACCCCCATAGTTGAACGATCGCTCACAAAAATAGCACGCCGGCACGGCTGGTCCGTCCCGCCGCTCCCCCAGATCGGTCAGGGTTCGAGGAGACTCTCGTGACCGCCGTGCCGGCCGGTCGGCGCAAGCACCCAGAGCGGTGAAGCGTCCGGCAGCCGTCATCGAAGTCGGGGACCGGATCCGGTTCGACGGTGGCGTCCACGTTCTGGCCGGCCTGGACGGGCAGCGCTACCGACTGGTCGCCGAGGAGGGCGCCAGGACCCAGGACTTCGCTGTCCTGGACCCCCGCCGGCCGGGGCGGCCGCCGCGTGTTCCCGTCCACGGTCCGCTGGACGGGCTTGACGCCGCGGTCCGGGAGAAGGCCCCGGCCTGGGAGCGGCACATCCTGGAGGTCGAGACTGGCCACATCCGGCCCCACCGGGACTGGCCACCCCGACCCGAGTACGACCCCGCCATGTACAGGCTTGCCGAACGGGAGGCGGCCAAGGCCGCCGAGCTGACCGCAGCCGGGGAGCAGGTCAGCGTAGCCACGGTGGGCCGGATGCGAGCCCGCCACCGCGAGCAGGGAGGATGGGTCTCGTCGACGGCCGGCTGAAACGGGAGCGGTCCGCGTTCGGGCGGGCCGATCCGCGGGTGGTGGCCGCGATCAAGCGGGCGCTGGAGGAGCAGCAGGGGCGTTCCACGGCGACGTTGAGCCGGCTGCGGCGCCAGGTGGGGTGGCTGCTGGAGGACACCCACGGGCCCGGAACGGTGGCGGTGCCGCCGATGGCCACGTTCAACCGGCTGGTGCGGTCTCTCGCCGAGGCAGGAGGGGCTGGCGGCGACGGCCGCCGGGGAACGGCGGCGCGCGTCCCGGCCGGTGCCGGTGTTCACTCCGACGGTCGCGACGCTGCCCGGTGAGCTGGTGATGATGGACAGCACTCTGCTGGACGTGATGGTCGTGTGCGAGGACGGCCAGGCTCGGCGGCCGGAGCTGACGATGGCGGTGGACGTGGCCACCCGCAGCATCACCGCGGCCGTCCTGCATCCGAAAGGCACCAAGGCAGTGGACGCGGCTGTGCTCCAGGCCCAGACGCTGGTGCCACAGCCGATGCGGCCCGACTGGCCCGCCTATCTGTCCATGGCCGCCTCCGTCACCCCGCGAACGGGATCCGGAAGACAGGCCACTGGTCTTCACCGTTCAGCGCCTCCCAGGCAGCATCGGCATCGGCTCCGTCGACACCGAACCATCCTGGAGTGGTGTCGTCGTCCTCCTCCGTCTGGCTCAGCCACATCAGGTAAGCCGCCCAGAACCCCGGCAACGCCAGGAGCTCTTCCCCGGCTACGACCGAAGCATTCTCAAATCCCTCTATCAGCACGGGCCCAGACTCTCACCCGCCTACGACAGCAGCCCGTGCGTCGCTCGGCCGCTCCACCGAGCAGTGCTGCTCCTGGTCGACTCGCACCCCCAGCGCCAATGGGGAATTACGTGAAGCTGATCACGAAGGTCTTGGGGAATTGCGCGACCGCTGACAACAAGGCACCTGATGTGGCATCGGGTGCAAGGGAAGAGTCAGTAACAACTCCGACAGCGGCCATCTCGCCACGGACCAGCCCGAGACGGCTTCGACGATTCAGGCTCCTCCACGCCCGTTCCTCCGTCGGCGGACGCGAGGGTCCGGGTGAACCGGTCTGCTCCTTCAGGCGGTGCGCGCCTTGGCCATGACGCTGGCGAGGGCGGGCTTGTCGAGGTAGCGGTGGACGTCGTGGCAGAAGGGGAACGCGCCGTTGTTCACCTCGATGTCCGTGACGCCTGCTGCGAAGCGGGACAGGCCTGCGCATCCTGTGACGAAGTCCTTCGCGGCGTGCAGGTTGGTCCACTCCACACCGGTGGGGACGGCCAGCGGCTCGTCTTCCGTATGGATGCCCTTGCGGCCGGCCAGCCAGCCGAGCGGGGACCCGCATGTCACCAGTGTGGTCACCTCCGTGGCCTCTCCGCGGCGGAGCATGTCGTAGAACACCACGCTGCCCAGGGAGTGGGCAACGACGAAGCGGGCGCCCGTGGCGGCCAGTGCCCCCGCAACCGCCGCGCGTACGGCGGCAGCCGTCTCCTCGTTGCGCAGGTAGGCGTGGGCTTCGCGCACCAGCCACAGAATGCGGCCCGTCACGCCTTTGCCCATCTGGCGGTCCACGGCCTGGATCCTGCGCACGATCCGGGGCGTGAGCGGCCCTTCCCCGAGAGTGAGACCGGATTCGGGGGAGTCGTCCTCGGCAGCGGAGGGCGCATAGGCGGCCAGCGCCCGGAGAATGAAGGCCTCTTCCTCCTCGTCGATGGGGGCGTCGTCCGACAGTGCGCCCGCCTCCTGGCCGCCGAGCCGCACGAACCTGGTAGGCGTCCGCGGGAAGACGGTCTGGTAGGAGGGGACCGTCACCACGGCACTGATCCCGCTGCCAGGATCAGCGGACAGTGCCGCGTCAAGGGTGGTCTGCCAGCTGTCGCTCAGCCCTGCGGTCGTCGCGGCCGATCCCTGCCTGATTCCGTGCACTCCGACGATCTGCAGCGCGCTCATGGTTCCCCCATCCGCCGGCTTTCGGCCGTAGGAGGCTGATCGTAGCGAGAGCCAACGGCTGGCCGCACGGGCCGGGTTAGGCTGGCGCCGCTGAGCAGGGGGACGCAGTTGAGCGCGGAAGCAATGGACGGCATCGTCCGCAGGCGGCTGGTGGTCGTCGCGGTTGACGGCTACGAGGACGGGCAGGCGGGGTTCCTGGAGGGTGTCGCCGCCCAGGTGGAGCGGGTCACCGGATGGCTGGCGGATCCCTCGCTCGGGGACGAGCGGCGCTTCGAGGTGGTGCGGGCGGATCCGCCGCCGCGCTCCGTGGACGAGCTGCGCGCTTTCCTGCACGCCCAGAATCTGGCGGCGGCCAGCTATAGGGAGGCCGTCGTCGTGTACATCACCGGTCACGGGCTTCGCCGCCGGGCGCCCCGCCACTATCTGATGCTGCCCAAGACGAAGGAGGAGCGGCTGCTGGCGACTGCGTTCCCGACGAGCGAGCTCATCACCGCGGCGCTCGACAGTGAGTCCGAACATGTGCTGGTGCTCGTCGACTCGTGCGAGTCCGGCACACTCCGGGCTGAGCTCAGTACTTTGTTCGAGGACCTGTCCCCCGAACGCCACAGTCTGAAGGGGACGGCTGTCGTCACGGCCGGAAACCACTATGAGCGGCCGCTGGTCGGTTCCTTTACGCGGCGCATCGCCCTGGCCTGTGAGCGGATGCGGGACGAGGCCGTCGGCTACACCGCCCCCTACCTGTCGTTCGCGGAGTGGGAACAGCTCCTGCACCAGGTGGGCGTGGACGACGAGGGCGTGGAGAAGGATCTGGTCAGCGCCGAGTGGATCGTGCCGCACTCGCGCGGGAGGGCTCCGAGTGCCTGTCTGCCCAACCCGCGCTTCCAGGCGGTGGAGGGTACGGCGAGTCCGGCGCTGCGCCAGCTCACGCTTGAGGCCGGCCCGCTGGAGGAGTTCTGGCTGGAGCGGGCTTCTGGGCGGGCTGGGACGGGCGATCCCGGCTGGTACTTCAGCGGCCGGGCCGAGCCGATGGCGCGCATGGTCGCCTTCGTGCGGGAAGGCGAGGGTGTCCTCGTGGTGACCGGCGCTGCCGGCTCGGGGAAGTCGGCCCTCCTGGCGCGCCTTGTAACCCTGGCTGACGCCGGCTTCGCGGCCGATCCGAAGTACGCAGCTGTAGTGGCGGGCATCCCGGACGGTCTGCGGCCCCACCCCGGTGCGGTCGACGTTGCGGTCCTGGCGCGGAACAAGTCCGCGCGGGTGCTGGTGGAAGAGCTGCTGTCCGCGCTCGGCAGCGCCCCCAACGGCCGCGAGCTCCCCTTGCAGACCCTGCTCGGCCTGCTGGCCGGGAGGGCCTCCTCCAGCCCGGCCGGTCCTGTCAGCATCGTCATCGACGCACTGGACGAGGCAGAGGACCCGCTCGCCTGCGTGGGCGATGTCATCGTCCCGCTGTCGCGGCTGACTGCCGACGGCGGTACCGGCCGGGCCGTCCGCCTCGTGGTCGGCGTCCGCAGCTCGCCTGAAACCGTGTACGCGTCCGGGGCGGCCCTGCACGACGAGCGGGCGGACCAGCTGCTCCGGAAGCTGGCCGACGCCCTGCGTACAGCCGACGCCCTGGGCACGGAGGAAACGGCCGTACGGGTCCTGCGGACCGACGGCCGCGACTGCACCGCTGATATCGCCGCTTACACCGCCGCCCTGCTGTGCGCGCCGCAGACCAGTCCCTACCGGGGAGCGCAAGAGGCTGCCGAGGCGGCGGCACGGCATATCGCGGATGCGGTCGCGCCCTCCTTCCTGGACGCCAGGATCGCCGCCGACCAGCTGAGAACGGCCGCGGTGCGCCAGGACCTCGGCGAAGCGGGCTGGCTGAGGCGTCTTGCCGACGGCACCACCGGGCTCCTGCGCCAGGACGTCGAGGCGGTAGCCGCCGCTGAGGGGGTCGGTGCCGGCCTGCTGGTCACCGCGTTGCGCGCGACCGCGTTCGCGCCGGGGGCCGGACTGCCGTGGTCGGAGGTCTGGCCCGCCGTCACGGCTGCGCTGGCCTGCGAGGCGTTTGGTGCCGGCTATGCGGACACGGATGCGGCTGACCATGCCATCCGCACCCTCCGGTCCGGCCGCCTCACGGGTTACCTCGCCACTGCTGAGGAGGATGCCCGTACCGTCTACCGCCCCGTGCACCAGCGGCTGACCGACCTGCTGCTGACGGGACGCGGCTGGCTGCCGGACCCGGACCCGGCGGCAGAAACGTCCCCGGACGGGCCGCGCGCGCACATGGCTGCGCAGGCCGCGGTCACCCGCGCCCTTGCGGGGCTGGTGGAGCGTGCCGGGCCACACCTGGCGCATCCGTATGTTCGCAGGCACTTCCTGCACCACGCAGCGGCCGGGGGCATCCTGACCGACCGTGAGGTGCCGCTGGAGCTCCTCGCCCAGGAGACATCCGGAACCCTGCGCGCCCGCCTCGCGCTGCCGCTTCCCACCGGGGACCCTGAGCGGCGGAACCTGACGGCTGCGGCGCTGATCGAGCCGTACGCCGATGCGGACACCGGCTACGCCTCGCGTATGGGCAGCATGGCCTTCCAGCGCGCCGTACGGGGCTCCGGCGGGGAAGCCGGACTGCGGGCCGGCGCGCTGGACGGCCTGCCGGTGACCTTGTTGTGGGGGCACTGGACAGCGCACGTAAACGTCCTGGCGCCAGCCCCGGGGCAGACGAACGCCCTCTGCGTGGTGCCGGCGCTGGACGGGCGCCAGCTGATCGCCGTCGCGGCGGAGGCAGGCGGTGTCCGGGTCTGGGACGCCAGGACGGGAAGGCGCGTCGCGGATCTGGACACGGGGCCGGTGCACCGGCTACGCACCATCCTGGCGACCGGCGGACGCACTTTCCTCGTTACGCTGGGGCAGCGTGACGTGCGGATCTACGACCCGGTATCCGGGCAGCGCATCGCGCAGATGCCGCTGCCCCGCGCCTTTGACGTGCATGTCCTGGCGGATGGTTCCGCGCTGTGGAAGCTGTGCGTCCTGACCAGCCGCGGCGCCTTCGTGTGGAGGCCGCGCGCGGACAGGCTGTCTGTGGCTTCCGGGTTCCCGGACGGCATCACCCGGGAGTACGGCCGCGGGCAGGGGCCTTCCCGCCGGCTGACTGCGGTGGTGCGCCGCAGGAGCGGCGAGGCGCTGGTCGCCGTGTGCGGTGAGGACGGCATCCGCCTGTGGGACCCGGTATCGGGCACGATGGCGGGTGCTTCGTTCGGAGGCGGCCGGGTGTCGGGTGTGGTTGGCGTCGCCCGGCCGGACAGCGCTGAAGACGACGTGCTGATCGCAGAGTCCCCCAATCCCCTGGTACCCCTGCAGGTGTGGAACCCCTTCACCGCTGAGCCGGTGGTGATCACCCGTGAAGGCGGCGGCGCGGCGGTGGCGGGACCCGGCGGGACGGCATTCGCCTATGTCGCACGCGGCCGCATCACGCTGCAGGGCCTCGGGACGGATTCAGCCCGTTCGTTCGATGCCGATATGGCTTCCGTGGATGCCCTTGCGGTCCTTGAAGATCCCGCGGGCCCGAGGGTGGTGTCGGCTGGCCCGCAGGGCATCCGGATCTGGGATCCCGGCTTCGGCGGGCCGCTCCATGAGGACGGGCTGGCGGACTCGGTGTACCCGGGACCCTCATTGGACCAGCACCGGCGGCGCACACCCACATGGTCCGTGTGCAGGTCGGTTCTGCCCGCATCCGGTGAAGGCCCGGGCGGCGATGCCGTCGTCCTGGCGACGCGTGGCGCGCTCGATGTGCACAGTGCCGCGACGGGAGTCCGGCTGAAGCGGATCGGGACAGGTCTCGTCAGCCAGGTCCTGCCGCTCGTTTCCTCAGGGGCGCGCGTGGCGGTCAGCGACCCGAACGGCGACCTGTCCGTCTGGGATCTTACGTCGGGGGACATGGTGATGACGGGCCGCAGAGACCAGTCGCGGTCCGTCTCGTCCTCCTGCACCGCCTGGACGGGCAAGGGCCTGCCGATGGCTGTTTCCGCGGGCACCGCGGGCAACATCACAGAGCTCACCTCAGTGGTTCTGCACCATGAGGACGGGTGGTCCGCCACTAGCACGGTCCCGCTCAGCCCCGACGTCGGCGATTCCCCCGTCTGCCTGCTGGGGACCCTGCCCCCCTCGCCATCCGGCGAGGTCACCGTCGTGGCGGGTGCCGGCCAGGACCTCGTTCTCATCGACGTGGCCTCCGGACGCCGCACCGGTGTACTGCCCTGCTGGGACCACAGAGACGGCTACGGCAGCGTCCTGTGCAGCCTGCAGGGCGACGGCGGCCCGCTTCTGGCGATGTCGAACCGCAGGCACATCGGTGTCTGGGACCTTGCCAGCCGGACCAGGATCGCCACCTGGGAGTCCCCGGACACCTTTGCCATGGCCGGCCTGCCCGTGCCCGGCGGCCGCACCCTGCTCGTCTCAGGAGACGCCGGCGGTGTGCGGCTCTGGGACCCGCAGACGGGCGGCCTCGTCCATACGCTGCTGACGGGCGCTCCCGTCCACGGCATCGCCGCGGGCGGAGGGCACCCGGTCACGGTGCTCCATCTCTACGGCCCCGCGGGCCTGGCGACCCTGTCGGTCGATGTCAGGCTCCTGCAGCGGGCCGCTGGCTGGAAAAACGTCACACGGTTGGCGTGATGCGCTGCGAAGACGGCCCGGAAAGCTCCTGCAGGGCCACAGAAATTCTCTCATTGTCCGTCAGCACGACTGAATCTGCAGGCATTTGAACAATCACATAAGCAGCTGACTGCATCTCGTGGCGAGAAACCCGGTAACTATGAACAGAAGACTGCGAGGTGATAAATCTGTGGCGTGCTGTCTGCTCATCAGCACGGTTTCGTGAGGTGGGGGGCTTTTCATGCACGTGCGCGCGGTTGTTGTGCTGCCTGCGCAAAGTCGGGCCGCAGGTACAGCCCGCGCCTGCCGCCGCCGCGGAGCGCGACGATGACGATCGCACCGCCCCCTGGGAAGCCGAACAGCTACTGGGCGGGATTCGAATGGTGGCAGGACCGCCTGGCCAGTGCCTTCTTCGGCGAGGACCGCAGGGATACCCCGGTCCTTTTCTTCATCGACCAGACAGAGCTGAAGACGCTTCAGGGCGGGGAAGCAGTCGAAGAACTCGGCCCCGCGGTCAGCTCCGTGCTCGCCTGGCACGAGAACCCGTATACGCCGGTCGCCGACCAGTGCCTGAGATGGAGGCGGGGCAGGCAGGAGGGCCCGCCGCCCTGCCTGCCGCTCCTCGCGGCGGCTGTCCTGGCGGCTGCCAACATGAAGCGGAGCGAACGGGGACCCGGAGCTCCCGCGTACTACGCGCGCCTGGCTGAAGTGCTCAGGCCCTCCTGGGGCGGCGACCGGCACCGCGGACGTCTTGAGAGCCACTACAGCGCCGTTGTTGACCAGTGGGGCTACCTGGACGAATGGCTCCGCGCACAGGCCGGGGCCCGCGGTCTCAGCACGATCAGGGAGAACGCCACCTATCGGAAGATCGGCTACGCCCAGTCCCAGGCACTGGTCAGGGCTTCCGATCACGCGGCCCTGATCCGGTTCTTCCAGGCATCCGGCCTGTCCCCCGGCCAGCCGGTGCCTGGCGCGCGACTGCTGGAGAAGCTCAAAGGCTGGAGCGTCGCCGATCCGAGGGGCCTGTCCCCGCGGCTTCTCGAGGCGCTCCGCTCCCAGTCCGAGAGCCATCTCCTGGAGCCCCTGCTTGCCTCGCTGCTCGAGGGCTGGGACGGAACCACCGCCCAAGACCGTATCGACGGCGGCCTGCTCCGGGTGCCCCTGCGCGTCGTACTCGAGGAGGACTTCACGGGGTGGGAGGTGCGCTGGCACGCGGAGGCGGTGCCCGGCGTGGACCGCGACTCCCTCCGGCACCCGGGCGGAACGCTGGAGCTTGCTTCGGGTGACGGGGACCGGGCGTACACACTCTCCGGGGTGGTACCCGGCGTGGCCCAGGCCCTGCGGGCCGGGCTCACCGCACGCGGGGCGAAGAGCGCCGTACGGATCGTCAGCGGCCGCGATGTCCTGGCACTGCGCGAGGACCCGGTCGCCGGGGGCTGGACGGAGACGGACGTGCTGACCGTCTTCGAGCCGTACGTGTTCCTGTTCACCCCCTCCGGCGAGAGCAAGGTCCGGAGGCTGCTGACGGATACCGGACACCGGTGGTACCGCCCTGGCACCGTCCCGATTCCAGGCTGGCAGGCCTCCCCGGAGCTGCAGTTCTCCGACGAGACGGCGCTCACCGACGCTCTGTCCCGATCCGGCCTCCAGAACATCCGCCACGTCCCGGGCCGGCGCCTGAGCCTGCGCAACGGACTGCGCGTGCACCAGGAATGGCACCACCGTTCTCTGTTCCTGCACGGCGGGGAGCCCGATGCGGCGGTCTCCCAGGAGTTCCGCGAGCCCGGACTGGTCACTCTGGACGGCCAGCAGCTGGCCGTCCCCGACGACGGCCTGGTGGTGCTGCGCGGCAGAGGCCTGGCCCCAGGCCGGCACGTGCTCGCCGTCGGCGGCACGGAATCCGAGTTCTACCTCGAGCCGGCAGCGGATCCCCAGGCAGGACCTCTGCCCGGTTCTCCTTGCGGTGCGCCCGCTGGCACCGCTGCCGTCCCGCTGGGCGCAGACGCGCGCTTCCTGACGGCGCAAGGACACTTCATCCCCGTCCGGCGGCCCCCGGAGCCCGCGTGGTGGAAGCAGCGCGCTCCCGCCCTGTGCGGCGGCGGGACAGCATCCGTACCGGTCCCGCCCGAGGCCGTGTGGCTGGTCTCCATTGACGAGACGAGGACAGACGTCGCCTTGCTGCGGCCGCAGGAACCGGACTTCGGGACCCTGAGCAGAGCAGCCAAGGACTTCTGGAGCAAGATCGTTCTCTTCAGTCTGGCAGGGGTTCCCCACGCCGCCTTGTGGAAGCGCTACCGGGAAGCGGCCTTGAGCCAGTTCCCGCAAGGGAGTTTCACGCGTGTTTGACCCTGACCTCTTCATCTCCTGGATGGCGGAGCAGGGCACCGGATCCCTTTCGGTGCTCATCCGTGACGCCTCGTGGGCCAGCGGCTGTGAGAGGCAGCCCGTCACCCGGTGGCTCAGCCGCATTGAGGCGCTCGGCGCCGCCACCGTCGACTGGCGCGGCGGCCGCTGGTATGCGAACCCCTGCCAGGTCACCGACCTGCCCGGGAACACCCAGACCGCTGTGCTCACCGGCGCCCGCCCCGGCGTCCCGGGCTTCTACACCAAGCGCGGGGCAGTGGCTGCGCCGCAGCATGAGCGCTCTGGGATACCGCTGCCGACGGCTCTGTGGCTCCAGTACACGGAGCGATCACGCCTCCACGAATTCGCCGCGGAGGTCAGCGCCGCGGTCGTGCCCTGCGCAGCCGAGTCCGCCGCCCGGTCCCTCAACGCCTTCGACCCCGGACCGGAGACAGCTCCGCCGGCATACGACAGCGCGGCTGAACTGCTCGATCCCCTCACTGGCCGGTTCCGCCCCGTGGGCCCCGTCGGCCGCCGCCCCGTACCAGGCCTGTACAAGTACAAGCAGTTCGGCCAGCTCGACCGGTACGCGCTCCTGCGTGAGCCTGCCCGCCAGACGGCACCCGGCCCCCGCACGCGCGTCCCTCCCCTGGAACCCACCTGGCACAGCGTCGACCGGAGGGCGGGCATCCACCACGCCCTCCGCCCCTCAGCGCTCCCCCTGCGCTGGAAGGCCGACCGCCCGGTTCCCGGCCAGGTGGGACGCAACGCCCTGGGACGCCTGACCGCCGACCGCAGGGCGCCCCTGCCACTGGCCCACGAACGCACAGCCGTCCTGTGCACAGGGCTCGCGAGCCTGCGCACGGCGGATACAGAGCACTACGACGGAGTCCCCTTCTTCGTTGCCGAGCGCATCGCCCACACCCTGCACCGCCGCCTGGAGACCGCATGAGCACGCCCTTGCCCGGCCTCGACGCCTTCGCCACGCACAAATCCCTGGTCGAGGCCTACCTGCGCTACTACGACACCGCCTTCCGCCTCCGCGACGACGCCCTCCAGGCCGAACGCCGGGCCCTGCTCGACCAGCCCGGCGGCGTCTACGCCGACCCCTTCGTCGAACTCCGGCCCGAGTACGCCCTTACCGGACACAGCATCGCCGAATCGGCCAAGGCAGCCAAGGCACCCGAAGAGCTGGCTGAGTTCGCCGAGCGCGGGCTCTTCGAGAAGGGCATGCAGCTCTACACCCACCAGGAACGGGCTCTGGCAAGCACGATGGCCCCCGGGCGCAACGCAGTGATCACCGCAGGCACCGGATCGGGGAAGACCGAGGCATTCCTCATCCCCATCCTGGCCGATCTGCTGCGCGAGTCACGGGACTGGAAGGGCGACCCCGCCGTACCCGGCCGGTGGTGGGAGCGCGCTTCTGCCGAATACCGCCCGCAGCGGGAGGGCGAGAGCGGGCATGCCCCCGCGGTCCGGGCGATGATCCTCTACCCGATGAACGCGCTCGTCGACGACCAGCTCGTCAGGCTCAGGCGCGCCCTGGACAGCGACCTGGTCCGCGCATGGCTCGACGAGCACCGCCAGGGACACCGCTTCTACTTCGGGCGCTTCACCGGCAGCACGCCTGTCACCGGCAGTCCGGACCAGCTCTTCGCCGTTGACGAGCTGCGGACCTACCTGAAAGCCACCGCCGCCCGAGGCGAGCGCGCCCGCCAAGCCGCCGAGGACAGCGGCAATGAGGACATCCGCTACTTCGCCCCCCGCCTGGACGGCGCGGAGATGCGCAGCCGGTGGGACATGTACCACGCGTCCCCCGACATCCTGATCACGAACTACTCCATGCTCAACGTGATGCTCCAGCGCAGCCGCGACGAGGACTTCTTCCGCAGCACCGCGCAGTGGCTGGACGCGTACGAGGACGCCCGGTTCACCCTGGTGCTGGACGAGCTGCACATGTACCGCGGCACGCAGGGCACCGAGACCGCATACCTGATCCGCAATCTCCTCCACCGGCTCGGCCTCAGCCAGCGCCCCGAGAAGCTCCGCATCCTCGCCGCATCCGCCTCGCTCGACGAGACGCGCGACACGGACAGGCGCTTCCTCCAGGAGTTCTTCGCCGCAGACGAGGGCTCCTTCCACTTCATCCCCGGAGAGGCCGCACCCCGCGCCCAGGGCCCCGAAAACATCTCCGGCGCGGCCGGCCGCCTGGCAGAGTACTCCCGCACGGAACCCGATCCGGCCGAGGCCGCCCAGCTGCTTGACACGACCCGCGCGGCAGACGCGCTGGCCAGCGCACTCGGCGCCGGATCCAGCGCACCCTCCGCCCCCTCGATGGCCGCCGCCTCCCTGGCCTGGAAGCTCTTCCCCGCCAGCAGCGCGCAGGAGGCCGGCCTGGCCCTGCACGGGACGGCAACCGCCATCCGCGCCGCGGCAGCCGCCGGAGCCAGCGGCCTGCCCCGGATCCGCATCCACCTCTTCTTCCGCAACGTCGCGGGCATGTGGGCCTGCACCGACCGCCGGTGCTCTGAAGTCCCCGATCACCTGCGGCACGCCGAACGGTCCGTGGGCAGGATCTACTCCGTCCCGCGCACCTCCTGCGACTGCGGCGCCCGCGTCCTGGAGCTGCTGTACTGCCAGTCCTGCGGTGAGGCGATGCTCGGCGGCTACGCCCCCCAGAACGCCACCGGAGGCAGTCTCTTCAAATCGGTCCTGCTCCCCGACAGCCCCGATCTCTCCCGGGTCCCCGACCAGGCGGGCAAGGACCGTACGGCGGCCAACTACGTCGTGTACTGGCCGTCCACGAAGCCCCAGCGCGCGGACGACGACGCCGAGTGGAGCGCCGACAAGGACAGCGCCACGTTCGCCTTCCGGCGCAGTGTCTACGATCCGGCCACCGGCCACCTGCACAACCGGGAATCCGGCTTTACCGGCTGGAGCTTCCACGTAACCACCCCCACGGACAAAAAGACCGGACAGAGCAGGCTCGCCCTCTCCTCCCTCCCGCCCTTCCCCACCCGCAGCCCCTGCTGCGGAGCCGACTGGGAGCGCGTCTACACCAAGGACCGCACGCGCCGGCCCATCACGGACCCCGTCCGGCTGACCTCACCCATCCGGACGATGAGGACCGGTTTCGAGAAAATCAACCAGGTCCTGTCGGACGAGCTGGCCGAGCAGTTCACCGACCCCGCTGAACGCAAGCTGATCGTTTTCACCGACAGCCGGCAGGATGCCGCGAAGCTCTCCGCGGGCATGGAACTGCGCCACTACCAAGACCTCGTCCGCCTCCTCGCCCTGGACGAACTCGGCCAGTCAGCCGCCGCTGCCGAGGACGTCGCCCACATCCGCGATACACAAGGAGCGCAGACCCCGGCCACTGCCGACGCGATCGCGCGCCTGCGTACGCGGAACAAGAATGATCTAGCCGAGCTGCGCATGGCGCTGATGGACGGCGAGGAAGCCGCCGCGGCCGCGGCGGCAGCACGGCTCTCCTCCCCGCCGACACTCGACTCCCTGGCCAAGGTGCACGTCAACACGCGGCTGCTCTCCCTGGGAGTCAACCCCGCCGGACCGAAGCCGAGTGTTCAAAGCGTCGGGAAGCGGCCGTGGCACGAGCTCTTCGACTGGGAACAGCAGCCCCCCGCGCTCCAAGCGAACACCTCAGAAGCGGCGCAGGCCGCCCTCAGCTCTGAGGACGGCCTCCTGGAGAACACCCTCGAATCCCTGTTCTCCGGCGCCGGCCGAGACATCGAGTCGCTCGGCCTGGGCTCGATTGCCACCGCTCCGGCCACACCCGACCATGACGGGCTCGGCCGCGCGAGCCTGCGGATCCTCGCTGAACTGCGCCGCTTCACCAGCCTCCGCGAAGGCAGGCCCAAGCCCCCGCCACGGCTCAGGGAATTCTGGGCCGCCGTCGCCGAGCACCAGGGCATCCACCCCGACGACGTACAGGCCCAGGCAGAAGCCGCCTGGGGCAGCGGCACCGTACACGAATACCTCATCGACCCGAGGAAGACGGCCGTACAGCCCTCTCCCGGCCACTCCTGGACATGCACCCACTGCGGGCGCCGACACCTCACACCGAGCGCGGGAACCTGCACGCGGTGCCGCAGCCAGCTCCCCGCCAAGCCGTCGCCCGACGCAAACCCCGAAGCGGGCGACTACTACGCCTGGAAGGCCTCCAGCAGCCGCGCCGCCTTCCGCTTGAACTGCGCCGAGCTGACGGGCCAGACCGACCGGCTCGACGCCCAGGCCCGCCAGGCCCGCTTCCAGCAGGTCTTCCTCAACGACCCGCCCGAGATTCCCCTCGTGCACGGAATCGACCTCCTGTCGGTCACCACCACGATGGAAGCCGGCGTGGACATCGGCCCGCTCTCCGCCGTCCTGATGGCCAACATGCCGCCGAGCCGCTTCAACTACCAGCAGCGGGTCGGACGTGCCGGCCGCCGGTCCTCTCCGGTAGCGGCCGCCCTCACGGTCTGCCGGGGCCGTAGCCACGACGAGCACTACTTCGCCAACCCGTCCGCCATCACCAACGACCCCACGCCCCCGCCCTACCTGACCCTCAAGCGTCCGGAGATCCTGAAACGGGCCATGGCCGCCGAAGTGCTGCGCCTCGCGTTCCGCGACCTCGACACCCATGGCGGATCAGGCAGCGTGCACGGCGAGTTCGGCAAGGCCCGGGACTGGGCTGCCGCCCTGCCCGACGTACGGAACTGGCTCGACCAGCAGAGCAGCGTTCTGGCCGCGACGGCACAGGCCCTCACCGCCTTCACCCCGTTCCAGTCCGCCGACTTCTTCGACCGCGAGTGGCGGGAGAAGCTGCTGGACAACATCACTGAGGTGGCAGCCAGGCCCACGGGCTCCGAGGAGCTCAGCGAGCGGCTCGCACACGCGGGCCTGCTGCCCATGTTCGGCTTCCCGACCCGCGTCAGGCAGCTCTACCTGGACGTCCCGCAGAAGAGGTTCCCCTGGCCGCCCGGCGGCACCATCGACCGGGACATCGCCATGTCCGTCTCCCAGTTCGCACCGGGCAGCGAGGTAGTCAAGGACGGCAAGGTCTACACCGTCACCGGCGTCACCGACTTCGAGCCCCTGCCCAGGGGCCCGAGGCCCGTGGCGGAACCACTCGAAAACGCCCGGACCGTGGGCCTGTGCCGCGTCTGCAACCACGTCGAGAAGACGCCGTCCGACAGCGAGAGCATCTGCCCGATGTGCCGGTCCGGCGAGTACGGCATCGTCGACCTGCGGGAGCCCGCCGGGTTCCGGGCGAGCGCGCCGCGCGACTTCGACGGGGTCTTCGCCTGGACCCCGAACACAGTCTCATCCCGGGCAGCCGCAGACCTCGCGGCCCTCGACTTCACCTCCTGGGAGAAGGCGGACGTCTACTCCGGACCAGGCGAGCGGTACATCGTCAACGACAACAACGGCGGCCTGTTCTCGCTGCGCCGCAACTCGGGTCCCTGGGGCGGATACCGCGTTCCCGGCCCGGGCGAGGACGATCAGCTGCAGGTGGCCCTGGGGGCCGTCCTGCCCACGGACTTCTTCTTCCTCGGCCCGGCAGCCGCCATCGACGAAGTCCACGGCTACCGGCTCAACGTCGTCCCCGCTGCCCCCGCCTTCGGAGGCGACATCAGCCACGGCAGGCGGGCCGCCTGGTACTCGCTCGCATTCCTCCTGCGCAGCGCGGCCGCCAACTTCCTCGATGTCGGCCGGCAGGAACTGCTCGCCGGAATCCACACGGGACCGCACCCCGCCGGCAACCCCGTCGCCTACGCCTTCCTGGCCGATGCCCTTGAGAACGGGGCGGGGTTCAGCACCCACCTCGGCAGCCCGGAGATCATCGCCCGCTTCATGCAGGCCGTCCACACGTACCTGGACGCACTGCGGCAGACCGATCACGCGGACATCTGCACCTCCTCGTGCCCCCGCTGCCTGCGCGACTACTCCAACATGGCCTACCACCCCCTGCTCGACTGGCGGCTCGCCGGCGACCTGCTGACCGTCCTCTCCGGCGGTCTCGCCAGCACCTCCACCGACCGCGCCTACCGGTCCCTGACCGGCCTCCAGAAGATGCTGAAGGACACCCTCCTCGACAGCGACCTGCCCGCACTGGTCTTCAGTTCAGGCGGCCTGCGCCATGCCGTGGTAGCGAAGCATCCACTCCACATGTGCGAAGAGAACCGGATCAGTGCCGACCTCCAGCCCGCCCTGGACGCCGCACTTGAGCACACCCAGGACGCAGGCCGGATCATCGTTGCCGACTGGTTCACCCTGGAGAAGAGCCCGATGCAGATCATCGAGCAGATCCGGGCACTGTCAACTTGACCCGGCCCTAAAGGGCCAGGCTTGGAGGTAGCGTCCAGCTGGCTGCTGGGTTGGCTCCTCCGTCCAGACACCCCTAGGGGGTGGCAGGGACGCGTGACTCACGCCCCGCAGTCCACACGGTCTCGCCCTTGCGGGCGATGTTGTGGGACGCGTTGTCGTCCGCGTGCAGGAGGGTCCCGCAGGACCGGCACACGAACGTCGCTTGATCGACCCGGTTCTTCAGGTCGATGTGGCTGCATTCGGAGCATTGCTGGCTGGTGTACGCCGGATCGACGTACACCAGCGGCACCCCGGCACGCTTCGCCTTGTACTCCACGAAGGCGGCGAACTGGTGGAAGCTCCACGAATGCAGAGATGCCCGCTGGTCCTTGCGGAGCCGTACCCGGCTGCGGATGCCCGTGAGGTCTTCCAGGGCTATCCCGTGGCCGGTGCGTTCAGCGGCGGTGACGATGGTCTTCGCGACGATGTGGTTGACGTGGGCGGTATGCCTGGCTTCCTTCCGGGAGCGCTTCTTCAGGAGACGCTTCGCGGACTTGGTGCTCTTGGCCTGGAGCGTGCGGCGGAGTTCGAGCTGCCGGGCCCGGTGCCGGTCCGGTTCAGGCCGCGTCCGGCAGCCCGGTAGCCGGTGGTGGTGGCGATGTTGACGACCCCGAGGTCCACGCCGACGTAACCGTCCGGCTCGTACACGTCCGGCTCGGGGATGTCACAGACGGCGACCAGGTAGAACACGCCATCGCGCTCGACGAGGTCGGACTCGCCCTTGCGGTGCTCGCGAAGCATCCTGAGCGCGTCCGGGGAGCACGCGAAGCGGACGTTCTTGAGACGCCCGGCCGTCGTCCAGATACTCACGGTCTGCTGGTCGTACTGCCAGGACAGGCACCTGTCATCGTACGGCTGTGCAACCTCGGGGCGGAACGTGACCGGCTTGGATTCCGCCTTGATCCGACGCCTGGAGCCGGGCCTGCCGAGGTTCCCGGCGCGGATGTTCGCCTTCAACGTGGTGTAGGCGTCGCGGGTCTTCTTGATCACGTGCTGGGCGGCCTGCGCTCCCAGTCCCCGCATCTTCAACTCTGCGTAGGTGTGCTTCCGCAGCTCGTACTCACGCGGTACGCCATGCTCGAACGCCACGCCGGATACCCAGCATGCGGCCTCGTTGACCGTACGCAGGGTGAAGCGTAACGCGGCGGCCTCGTCGGCCTCCGGCATCAGCTTCACCTGCCGCACGAGCTTCACGCCCGGGATTACCGAGGTTTTCGGCGTTGTGTCGGGGCTGACGGATGGTGATCGTCGCGGTATGCCGGTTGTACCCGGCACGGTCGAAGGAGCGGCGGGTGCCGTCCTCGCGGGGGTGAGGTTCCCCTGGATGCACACCGCTTCCAGGCGTCCCGAAGGCCCGCACTAGAGGCGCGCGGGCCTTCGGCACGGTCACGGCTGTGCGACACCATTTTTGCGTCTGGCGTACTGCGTCGCCGACGCCGCACAGCCATACCGCTTCAGGCCTTGCTAGCTGACACTCTTCCTCCGGCTCATCGCCAGTGGTTGGTGTCCACGATCTCGCCGGTCTCCACGTCGATGCGGCCTTGGAAATCGGGTGCATTGCGCGCGACCATGATCAGAAGGGGCCGCCCGTCCTGCGGGAAGGCGTCGTAGAAGCCGTGCATTTTGCTCGCGTCGTACAACAGGTCGCGCGGTGGGTGCAGCCTGAACCGCTCCGAGCCGTCGGCCCGGAAGACCACTGCGTTGTCCGACGGGGTGAAGGGTGCGAAGTCCAGCGCTTCCACCACCAGCACCAGTGTCTCTTCGTACTCACGCCACGCCACGACGGACCGCGGCGGAAGCTCGTACTGCTTCTCGACGTTCCCGGCGGGGCCGCTCCACCGGACCGTGGTGTCGCCTTGGGTCCAGGCAACCACGAGGCCGGGTTCTGCTTCTGTCACTTGGGGATCTCCGTGGGTGGGCCGACTGGGATCAGCCGGGATCGGTCCGATCGTTCCATGATCTCTATTTGAGTCCCGCCGCCGGGCAGAGGGCCCAGCTTCGGGTCCATCTGGGGTCCGATGATGCTCTCCTGGACGAGGATCGGGTCCCCCTCCGAGATGCGGTAGCGCTGCAGGAGCAGGTCGTCACCCTTCCAGTCGGTGCGGATGGCCATCTGATCGCGAACGAATTGCAGGTTGGGTACGTCATCAAAGGTTCCGAATCCGCCCGGCCTCGTCTGACCGACCGAGATCACCATGTTGAACTCCTCCCCCGGCTTGGCGAAGCGCGCGACGATCGTCGACCCCTCCAGGTGCGGGACGGTGTCACCGCGTTCGGAAGGCCCCAGGGCCTTCCGTTCCTCGCCCTTCTGCGGGCAGGGGCTGAGCCCCAGCGGGTCCGCCCACACGTGCGGGTTGCTGACATAGGCGACAGGGTTCGGGGAGGGAGCGAGGCCCAGCGGGTCGCCTGTCAGGTAGCGGGCGGTTTCCGGGTCGTAGGTGCGGAAGTAGTTGTGGTGGAAGCCGGTTTCCGGGTCGTGGTACTGGCCCGGGAAGCGCAGCGGGGTGTAGGCGGAGGCGTCCCGGTTCCAGCTCGTCGCCTGCGACTCCACCACGCGGTGCCGCACGGCCGGACCGGGCCGACTGCGGCCGGCGGCTCCGCGGCCGGATGAAGCCGACCGGCCGTGCGCTTCGAGTCCTCGACGTACAAGTACCGTCGGAAAGACGCCAAACCGGTCCGGCTCCCTTGGGCGGCATGGAGATCGCCGGTATGGTCCGGTTCCTGTTACCAACAGGTAGGACCATGGACATGGTCGCTCCGGCCGGCCTCCGCCCGAACGGCGTCGCGAGGAGCGGGGGTAGTGGCCGCCGAGGGGGGCGCCGTAGTGGTCGAGCAAGGGTGGCCGTGCTCGTTGCGGTCGCAGTGCAAGGTCGACGCCTTGCCGACGGTGGTGCTCATTGCAAGCGTTCGGTGAGGCTCTGCTGAAGTTCCGCCGTGCGGCGCACCTGACGCAGGAGGAGCTGGCCGAGGCGGCCGGTCTGACCGCACGGTCCATCAGGGACCTGGAGCGGGGCCGCCGCGATCGGCCCCAACGCCGCACCGTACAGATGCTGGTCGCTGCGTTGGGGCTGGAGGGTGCCGACGCCGGCGCCCTACTCACGGCCGGGCGCTCCGGCCCGCCTGCTCCGTCGGCCACCAGCGGTGAGGCGAGGAGGGCTGCTCTTGCCGAGCGGACCGACCAGTTGGCGGTGCTGGCGCACGCTGCGCGGGTGGCGCGTGCCGGTCAGGGCACAGTGGTGCTGGTGCGGGCGGACGCGGGCATGGGGAAGACCTCCCTGCTGAACGCCTGGGCGGCCGATGAGCAGGAGCACGGCCTAAGGGTGGTGCAGGCCAGTGGCGCAGAGCTGGAGCAGAACTTCGCCTTCTCGGTCGTCCGGCAGCTGGCCGAGCCGCTGTTGGCGGGCACCGATGACGCCGGGCGGGAACGACTGCTCTCAGGACCCGCCGAACCTGCGTCGCACGCCTTGCGCGTGGAGGGCACCGGTGGGGGAGAGGAAGGGCTGTCAGCGGAGTCGACGCTGAGCGTCCTGCACAGTTTGTACTGGCTCATGGTGCATGTCACCGACGACGGCCCGATCGCGCTGGTGATCGACGACGTTCACTGGGCGGACGGGCCTTCGGTGCGCTGGCTCGAGTATGTGGTGCGGCGGCTGCGCAGCCTGCCGTTGGTGGTGGTGCTGGCGGCACGTGCGGGCACCGGGGCAGAGGCCCAGCCGTTGCTGCAACGCATCGCCGCACAGCCGCACTGCCGGAAGATCGGGTTGCCTGCCCTCACCGCCGACAGTGTCGCGCCAATGGTGCGGACGGCTCTGGGGCACGACGCCGATCCGCAGTTCGTCTCCGCCTGCACGGCGGCGACGCAGGGAAACCCGCTGCTGCTACGCGAGTTGCTGCGTACCCTGGCCGACCACGCGGTCACCCCCCGCGCCGAACACGCGTCCCGGGTCGCAGAGTTCCAGGGTCAGATCCTGGCCGTAACCGTGGTGGAGCGGTTCAGCAGCCAGCCGGAGCCGGTCCGGCAACTGACCCGGGCTCTCGTGGTGCTCGAAGACGGGGTCGCCTGGCATATCGTGGCCGAACTCGCGGGTCTGGCCGAGGCGGAGGCTAAGGAGCAGGGCCGCAGCTTGCAGAGGATCGGCGTCCTGGCACCGGGTGACGTACCGCGGTTCGACCATCCCCTGATCCGCCGGGCGATCACCGACGCCGTGATGGGACCCGTCGAGCTAGCCACCGGACACGCGAGGGCAGCAGAGTTGCTCAAGCGCGAGGGGGCGGCGGGGGACAGGGTGGCCACCCATCTCCTGCTGGCGGAACCCAGCGGTGAGCAGTGGAGGGTGGACACACTACGGGAGGCGGCCCGCCTCACACGCAGCCGGGGAGCCCCGGCGACCACCGCCACCTACCTCCGCCGGGCGCTGCGGGAACCCATGACCGTCGCACAACAAGGCCCTCTGCTGCTAGAACTGGGCGCCGCCGAAGCACTGGTCGACGACACGGCGGCCATGCACCACCTGACGCAGGCTCTCTCGACGCTGACGGATCCCTACGCGCGGGCACAGGCCGCCCACCTGCTCGCCGGTGCCTTGTTCGTCGGCGGGCACGAGCACGCACGTGCCGTCGACGTGCTCGCGCGAGCCGTCGAAGAGCTGCACCAGGCGGATGACGGCACGGGGCTCGGCCGAGAGGTGTCGTGGTATCTGCAGGCGCAGATGTTGCTGATCGGCTACGAGGACATGTCCACACTGGCGGCGGCGCGCAAGCACGCCGAGCGGCTACGGGCATACGACCTGCCCGGTGCCACACCCGGAGAGTGCGCGGTCCTGGCGGCGCTGTCAGCCGCGGCCGTCACGGGGGAGGCAAGCGCCGCGGTCACCAACGACCTTCTCGACCGGGCACTGCGAGGCGGGATCGCCGTCAGGGACGGCGCCGAAATGCTCGTCAGTCTTGCCGGGATGGGGTTCGTGACCACTGACCGCCTTGACGACGCGGCGGCACGGTTCGCCCAGGTGGCAAGCCTGGGGGAGCGGTGGGGCTCCTTCCGGCTGGTTTCCGCGGCCATGATGTGGCAGTTGACCGTCCGCACCCGCCGTGGCCGCCAGGTCGGGCTCACTCCGGACTTCGGACATCCGGGTCAAGAGGCCGCCGGGGGGCTCGAACGCAGAGTCGGGCTCGGGATGACGGCTCTGGTGGGTGAATCGCTGATCGAGCGGTGTGAATGGGCCTTGGCCACCGAAGCGCTGGCCTCGGAAGCGGAAAGCGGACACGCGGGGTGGCTCTGGCAGGGGCCGACGCTTCTGGTGCGTAGCCGCCTTCTGGCGGAACGGGGAGAACACAGTGCCGCCCTCGCCGTCCTGCTGGACTACGGGGCTCAGGAGAGATACGCGCACGTGACGAATCTCGCCATGATGCCCTGGCGGTCGCAGGCCGCCACCTGCCTGCTGGCGCTCGGACGACAGCGGGAGGCGCGCGAGCTCGCCACCGAAGAAGTCGAGCTGGCTCACCGGTGGGGCACCGATCGAGCGATCGGGACGGCGCTGCGTTGCCTGGGCGTGGTGACGGGCGGGCGGGAAGGACTGGCTCTGCTGGAAGAAGCCGTAACCGCGCTGGAACGTTCACCGGCACGCTTGGAGCTGGCCCGTACGTGGTACGAACTGGGAGCCGGCCTGACGCGGATCGGCGAGAGCGATCGCGGACGCCGGGCACTGACCGAGGCACTGGAGCTGGCCGACACCTGTGGCAGTGTCCTTCTGGCCGGTCGGGTGCGACGGGCGTTGAGCGCAGTGGGGATCCGGCCCCGCCCTTCGCCCCCCGTAACTCCCGCCCTGTCGGTGACCGAGCACCAGATGCTGGAGATGGTGCGAAGCGGCCACAGCGACCGCAAGATCGCCCAATCGCTGCTGCTGACCGACCACGAGGCGACGGAGCTGCTGGCTCGTCTGCGCCGTACCTCGCGGGTGATCAGCCGCGTGGACACAACGGCCCCGGCGAAGGACAGGACCCTCGCGCCGACCAATGCGGCAGTCCCCTAGGCGTTCCGCGCCCTCTGAGGCCGGAACGCAGCGTGCCGTCCCACGCCGGCGGACGTTCCGAGCATCGGGCTCCCCCTTCGGCCTCGGCTGCGCTGACACGGTCTCGGGCTGCGCGTTCACGGGCCGAACGCTGCTCGTACCGCGGTCGAGGTACGCGTCCGCGCACAGCAAACCACCCAAGCCGTGTGTGCGCCAGGTTAGGTGCCCCGCAGGCCTGACCGAGCCCCGCCTTGCGGGAGAATGGGTGTGTCCGGGACCGATTGCGGCGGTCCCGGACGGCACCTTCACTTGCGGATCTTGTGCGGTCGGCGCGGCGCGGGTCTAGGGCGGAGGTGCTTTCCAGTCTAGGTCGTTTTCTCGGCGACGCCGGTCGCCGGCCTGTTCCCAGGTCGTGGGAGGGTCAGCTGGGGGTGACTTCGTTCCAGGTGAGTTCGCGCTGGTGGCCGTGGCGCCAGCCGCGAGTGCGGACGGGGTCGGTGCGGGGGTAGTCCCCGGCGGGGGCCTTGGCGTCGACGTTTTGTCCGCTGTCGTAGAAGGATTGCAGGGCCGCGGCGCCCCAGCCCTCCTGTCCTCCCCACGACCACAGCTCCTTGTTCGGGTTCTTGGAGGTGCCGTTGTTCTCCATCACGACAAGGCCCTCGTTACCGTCGGTGTAGGCCATCACCTGATTCTTGCCCAGGTTGTACAGGGTGAACTGGGTGTTTGGGCCGAACTGCAGCCACTGGCAGTACGTGTTGCCCGTGGCCGCGCTGGTGGGTGCCATGTACACGAACTCGGTGTTCGGGCTGGCGCACAACACGTAGCCGGAGAATGCGCCGCTGGAGATCCACTGCGGCCCCGAGGCCGCCGTGGCCGGAGCGCCGGACAGGGCGGTCATGCAGACCGCGGCGATACCGGCCGCTGTGAGGGCTCCGAGTCGGCGCGGACCACGCTGTGAAAATTTCATGCAGAACACTCCTTTTTGGCCACCGGTTCAATGAAGGCGACACTTTGAGCCGTCGATGCTTGACGCCCACGAATGTCTCCACTTCCAGGAGGGCCTTGGCTGGGCCCGCCCGGCTGTACCGATGATCGGTACAGCCGGGCACAGACACCAGGAAGAAGAACAGGAGGGACTGCCGGAAGAATTACCGGACACTTCCTAAGCCGCGGAGGGGGCTGTGCGCGACATCTGGAGGCGTACGAGCGGCGTTCAGGGGTGCTTATGAAGCTGCTAGCGGACCGGCTAGGGTCCGTCTTCGAAGATCATCGGGCCGTGGATCACGGTGGGGTGATACGCCACCATGAACTCACCGATCAAGAGTGGGAGTTGCTCGGACAAGGCATACAGTTCTCGCGGCTTCCGCAGCTACCTGCGGCAACGCGGCATCGCGCACACGATCCCCGAAAAGGTCGACCAGCAGCGGCACCGGCACCATCGCGGGAGCCGCGGTGGCCGGCCACCAGGCTTCAACCGGGAGATCTACCGCCGACGCAACCTCGTCGAACGCTGCTTCAACCAGCTCAAGGGCTTCCGCGGCATCGCCACCCGGTACGACAAGACCGCCACTTCCTACGAAGCAGCGGTCACACCGCGTCACTCCTGTCTGGGCAAGATCAGTTTGAAGACGGACCCTAGTCCCGCACAACAGAGCGGAGAAGCGTAACTGTGTGCGAGGAAATGGCAGAAGTGCCTGTTACGGAAGCCGGAACCCATTCGGCGCACAGCACACGACACGGCGTGAATGAACTGCTTATGTGGCCTAAACCCTCTCACTTCGGCAACGCAACGACTGCCCCCGAACTTCGCTCTATTCACGTCAACTGGACTTTGACGGCTGCCCCTTGCAGGAGAGAGTTACGGACATGTCCGCATTGAGAAACAGACATCCCAAGTTGTGGCAGTCAGCGGTGGTGCGGGCCAAAGTGTGGCTCCCCGGCAATACACCGGGACCCGCACGGAGCCCGCCCAGCTTGGACAACGCCGGGCTGGGCTGACTGTTCAAGGAGCCATCTGCATGTCTGCTTCTCTCTCCACCCGCCGTCTCCTCGCCACGGTCCTGGCCGCCGGCGCCCTGGTCGGCGCGGCCAGTATCCCGGCCGCCGCCCACGACGACGACAGGCCCGGCCACCGCGGCCCGCACTCCTCGATCGTCATCGGCGATGTCCAGCACGACAGCCGCGGCCGCGACAACCGCACCCTGAACCGCGAATGGGTCGAGGTGAAGAACACCGGCCGCAATGCCGTCAACCTGCACGGCTTCACCCTCACCGACCAGCAGGGCAACCGCTACCGCTTCAACCACCTCCGCCTGGACGGCCGCTCCAGCGTCAAGGTCCACACCGGCAACGGACGCAACACCCACCGCGACGTCTACCAGGACCGCCGCCACCAGATCTGGGACGAGCGCGACACCGCCACCCTCCGCGACGACCGCGGAAACGTCATCGACACCGAGACCTGGGGCCGCGGACACCACGACTACCACCGCCGCTAACCCGGGTCGGCAGCCACACCATCGGGGACCGTGAACTGCCAACTACCGGCGCCGCGTGCCGCGGCAACCAGCCGCGGCACGCCACCCCCCACCCCTGGGCGCATGACCGCCCGACGCCATCAGGCCTGCACCGCACCTCTGCCGCACACACCGTGGACCCTTTCGAGACACGTGCGGGTGACGCGATTCGGCTTGAGAGCGCACAAACTCACCCAGGCCCGCCCCAACCCCAGGCGGCGCCTCCAGCACTTCGGAAAAGCAGCGGCACACCCGACCTCAGGAGGATCATGTGGAGCCCTGGCAGTGTTCCCCGTCAGCGGTCACGGTCCCTCAGCTGACCCTCGACCCCTACCGCTCCCCCGGCGCTGACTCCGTGCAGCCCATTCCCTGCGACGTCCCACCACAGAAACCAGGCGAAGAAGACAGACCACCCTCCGACCACGAGGAGAATCCGCGCGCACACCCGCAGCCACCCGACCCACGCCGCGCCCGGGCCCTGAAGCCCTGGGACCGACGGCGCCTGGACCTCCACGCGGCGCTGACCACCGTCGGCATTCCCCCACTCCCCGGCGACCTGGAAGCCCTCCGCCTCCTGTCCCCACTCGACGACACGACCAACGCAGCCCTCGTTCGGTGGATCACCGCCAGCCGCTGAACCAAAATGCGGCATCCGGGCTACCTGATCGCGGGAGAACAGATTCTCCGCGCGAGCAAAGGCGCACCTCTCCACGTACGGAACACCTCCGCACGCGCGGAGAAGACGATCTCAGGGACTGAAGGGACTCAGAATCACTAGGAACCCTGGAAGCGGGTGCCGGTGGGGAAACTGTTGAGCTTGCAGGCCACCCCCGCCTCTGCGTCCGCCCCGCCGCTGCTGTGCGATTAGGCGGAGCCTGCGCCCGACTCGGCGTCGGATCCTTCTCGAGCGGTCTTGCTCCCGGTGCCTGCGCTGTTGGTGGCGGTTTCCTTGCCGGCTTTCTCCCTGCCGATGGGCAGCCTTCGCCTCGGCTTCGCGGGCTTCCTTGGCCGCTTTCTTGGCCCGGGACATCACCTCAGCCGCGCGGGAATCTCCGCGTTCGGCGTCGTGGATGGCGTCGCAGACCTTGTTGACTTCCTTGTAGATCTTGAAGGCCTTGATGCCGACCTTGATGGCCTTGGCGAGCTTGCGTCGGCCAGCTCGGCCGGGTTCAAGGGTCCTCGAGGAAGAACCTGTGCCCTATCGCGCCAGAGGCGCGGTCGCCGGCTGGCGCAGCGATGGGAGCGTGCGCCCGCTCCCGCACTCCCGCCCACATCGAGTCATCCATGAGCCGAACCGATGCGACGAGCGTGGCCGATGTGACTGTGCGCCGTAGTCGGCCGCTGAGCACGTCGGCAACCAATCGCCTACGCCGCCTTCAGGGGGGCGGCCGCCACGCCTGGAGCCGCTGCCGGAGCGGCGGGGGGCTCACGCCACCACGGACACCGGTTGCCGGCGCCACGGCCTGAGCAGGACGACGGTCAGCGCGGCGACCGCGCTCAGGCACAGGAACACCGGCCGGATACCGACCACCGATGCCATCAGCCCTCCGAATGTCGCGGCGAGGGGGCGCGGACCCGATCGCGACGAACTGGAACGCGGAATTGACGCGGCCGAGGGCCGCCGCAAGCCCGACCGATCCGGCGGAGCGTACGGCTGCTTGGTTCGAGGCAATCTCGTCGGTCGGGGTCGGCGTGGGGCTGTCCGGCCAACCGAGCGAGACCGGCACACGAGGTACGGTTTCTATCGGGCGCTGAGCGGCACACGGGGGGATGAGGGCCATGGAACTGACAGAGGAAATAGCTGCCATCCGGGACGGCAGCGGTGATCCGGCGCGGCTGGTCGGCGAGTTCCGCCGCGCCGCGCTGCTCGTACCGCTGACCCTCCCGGCCGACGAGTCTGGCGAGTCCGGCGGCATCGCCCACAGTGGCCTGATGTCAGCCGTCCAGGGTGGGATCCGCTGGTTCTACGCCTTCACGGACGAGGCGGCGCTGGCCCGGTTCGCGCGGGCGCGCGGCGCCGGCGACCGGGAGTGGGAGTACGTCGCGATCCTGGGCGCCCGACTCGTGGACGCGGTGGTCCCGATGGTCGGCGGTCCGGCGGGGGTCGCCGTGAACGTGGCCGACGAGGACGGGTCCATGTTCTTCCCTCCGGTCAAGGGGATCGTCCCCGACGCGTACGCCGTCGACCTCGATGCCGATGAGGTGGCCTGATGGCGGGCGACGGGGACCTCGAGGTCTCTCCCGCAGCCGTCAAGAACATCCGGGACGGCCTGCGTGCGGCCATCTCCGAGCTGCGCGAGTCCTCCGACGCGGCGGGCGCCTCGCAGGGCGAGGGTCTCAGTGACCTCTCCATGACGGGGATGGAGGCCGGACACGCCGGCCTGGCCACCGACTTCGAGGGCTTCTGCGAGCGCTGGGAGTGGGGCGTGCGCGCTCTGATCCAGGACGCCTCCACGCTCGCCGGGAACCTGGGCATCGCCGCGGGCACGGTGTGGGAGGAGGAGCAGTACATCCACGGCGCGTTCAAGGTGGCCGTCAACGCCGGCTACGGGAACCCGCACGCAACCGAGGACGAGATCGAGCAGAAGAGCTGGGGGGACATCTTCAGCGCGGACGTCTACAAGCCGGACTACAGCCAGGAGTCCTTCGAGAAGGGCGCCGAGGACATCAAGAAGACCTGGTCCGACACGAAGGACACGGTGACCTCGACGGGGAAGATCGGATCCCTGAAGGACCTGCTGGAGCAGACGAAGGGCAACGGGGGCGGGAACTGATGGGCTGGCGGGACTTCATACCGGACTCGATCGAGGACAAGGCCGAGCACGCGGTCGAGAAGGTCGGCGACGCCGTCGAGTGGGCCGGTGACAAGACGGCCGACCTGGCAGAGGAGGTCGGACTCGACGACGCCGGCGACTGGATCCGCGACAAGAGCCGCTCCGCCGCCAACGTGCTCGGCGCGGACGTCGCCGAGATGGAACTCGGCCAGACCGACGACCCGAAGAAGCTGGTCTACGGCAGCGTTTCCAAGATCCGCGCCCAGGTTTCGCACCTGAACGACTTCAAGGCCTCCTTCGAGCAGGTCGGCAACGGTCTCAAGGGCATCGGGGAGCCCGACGGCCTCAAGGGCAAGGCCGCGGACGCCTTCCAGAAGGCGGTGGCCAAGGAGCCGCCCCGCTGGTTCAAGGCGGCCGAGGCGTTCGGGAAGGCCGCCGAGGCGATGGGGCGCTTCGCCGAGACCGTCGAATGGGCCCAGGGCCAGGCCAAGGAGGCCTTGGCGGAGTACGAACACGCCCAGAAGGTCTCCACCGACGCCCGAAACGCGCACAACAAGCAAGTCAACGTCTACAAGGACGCGGTGAAGGAGAAGAAGGACCCCCTGCCGCCGAGGCCGGTCGACGCCAAGGACTTCGTCGACCCCGGCAAAGCCCTGGCCAACGCCGCTCAGGACAAGCTCGACAGCGCCCGCAAGCAGCGCAACGAGGTCGCCGAGACCACCCGTACGGCCGTCCGCGCGGCCCGCGACGCAGCCCCGCCCAAGCCCTCGTACGCCCAACAGCTCGGCGACGGCCTGGACTACCTGGAACTCGCCAAGACCCACCTGGCCGGCGGCGTCGTCAAGGGCACGGCCGGCATCCTCACCTTCGCCCGCGGCCTCAACCCGATGGACCCGTACAACCTCACACACCCCGCGGAATACCTGACGCACCTCAACTCGACGGCCGCGGGCCTGGTCACCGCAGTCAACGATCCCTGGGGCGCGGGCAAGCAGATGCTCGACGAGTTCATGAAGGACCCCTCCGAGGGCATCGGCAAGATGCTCCCCGAACTCGTCGGCTCCAAGGGCCTCGGCTCCCTCAAGAAAGTGGGCTCGATCGCCAAGCACCTCGACGACGTGCCGACCGGCAAGGGGCGCGGCGCCCACGGCGGCGACCCCGAGGGCACGGGTCGGTCGCCCAAGGAGGTCGTGTGCGACGGAGACCCCGTCGACATGGCCACCGGCCGGATGGTCCTGCCGCAGACCGACATCGCGCTTCCGGGATCCTTCCCCTTGGTGTTCACGCGGACCTTCGAGTCGTCCTACCGGGCCGGCATGTGGTTCGGGCCGTCCTGGTCGTCGACCATCGACCAGCGGCTGGAAATCGATTCCGAAGGCGTCGTCCTCATCTGCGAGGACGGCAGCCTGCTGGCGTACCCGCACCCGGCCCCGGGCGTACCCGTACTGCCGACGCACGGGCGCCGCCGCTGGGCCCTGGACCGCGACCGCGGCACGTACACGCTCACCGACCCCGAGACCGGCCACGTCCGGCACTTCACCGAGCACCCCGACGGCGAGCTGGCGCTCCTCACGCAGATCGACGACCGCAACGGCCGGTGGATCGCGTTCGAGTACGACGCGAGCGGCGCACCGCGGGCCGTCGTCCACCACGGCGGCCAGCACCTGAAGATCACCACTGCCGACGGGCGCGTCACCGCCCTGCACCTCGCCGCGGCCGCGCAGGACGGCACCGACCAGGAGATCCTCCGGTACGGCTACACCGACGGCCACCTCACCGACGTCACCAACTCCTGCGGCCGCCCCCTGCGCTTCGGATACGACGTCCACGGACGGATCACCTCGTGGACGGACACCAACGGCGGCCGGTTCGACTACGTCTACGACGAACGCCACCGCTGCACCGCCCAAGCCGGCGGCAACGGCCACATGGCGGCGCGGTTCACCTGGGACGACACCGACCCGGAAACCGGCCTGCGCCTGACGTCCATCACCGACGGGCTGGGGAACACAACCCGTTACCTCGTGAACGACCGGGTCCAGGTCGTCGGGCAGATCGACCCGACCGGGGCGGTCACCCGGTCCACATACGACCGCCACCACCGGCTGCTCTCCCAGACCGACCCCCTCGGCCACCTCACGCTCTCCGAGTACGACGACGAGGGGCGGCTCACCGGGGTCGTGCGCCCGGACGGGCGGCGGGTGCGGGCGGAGCACAACGAACTCGGCCTGCCCGTCCGACTCACCCACGCCGACGGCACCGTCGTCCGCCAGGCCTACGACGAGCGTGGCAACCGCACCTCGTACACGGACGCCATCGGAGCGACCACCCGCTACGCCTACGACGAAGCGGGACACCTCACCTCGGTGACCGACGCGCTCGGCGCGACCACGAGCGTTCGCTGCAACGCGGCCGGCCTGCCCATGGAGGTCACCGACCCGCTGGGCGCCGTCACGCGCTACGAACGCGACGCGTTCGGCAGGCCGACAACCATCACCGACCCGTTGGGAGCGGTCACCCGATTCGAGTGGACTGTCGAGAGCCTGCTCGCGGCGTGCACCGAGCCGGACGGCGCACGCCAGACGTGGACGTACGACGGCGAGGGCAACTGCCGCACGCACACCGATGCCCTGGGCCAGAGCACCGAGTACGAGTACACGGACTTCGACCTGCTGGTGGCCCGGACCGACTCGGACGGATCGCGGTACGAGTTCCGGCACAACGTCAACCTGCAGCTCACGGGCGTCACCAACCCTCAGGGCCTGACGTGGGAGTACGAGTACGACGCCGCGGGCCGGACCATGTCCGAGACCGACTTCGACGACCGCTCGCTGCGCTACCGGTACGACACGGCCGGACGGCTGACCGAGCGGGTGAACGGGCTCGGGCAGACCACCCGCTTCGAACGCAACGCGCTCGGCCAGGTCCTCCGGAAGGACAGCGAGGGCTCCGTCACCACCTACGAATACGACGTCTTCGACGAACTCGCGGTGGCGGTGAACGCGGACGTCACCCTGGTACGCATGCGGGACCGCTACGGACGGCTGAAGTCCGAGACGGTGGACGGCCGCGAGCTGACCTACGACTACGACGCACTGGGCCGGCTCACGGGGCGGACCACCCCCAGCGGCGCCGTCACCACGCGAACCTACGACGCCGCCGGCCGCCCCGCCGAACTCAGCTCCTGCGGCCGTACGCTCGCCTTCGAGCGCGACGCGGCCGGCCGGGAACTCGTCCGGCGGCTCGGCGGGACGGTGGCCCTCGCCCAGCGCTTCGACGCGGGCGGACGCCTCGCCGAACAGCAGATATCGGGGCGCAGCCGCACCCTCCAGCGTCGGGCGTACTCCTACCGCGCGGACGGGCATCTGGCCGCCGTCGAGGACCAGCTCTCCGGGACGCGCCGCTTCGACCTCGACGCGATGGGCCGCGTCACCGCCGTGCACGCCGCCGGCTGGTCGGAGACGTACGCGTACGACGCGGCGGGCAACCAGACCGCCGCGGCCTGGCCCACGAGCCACCCCGGCCATGAGGCGACCGGCCCGCGGGCGTTCGAGGGCACCCGCATCACGCGGGCCGGCGACGTCCGCTACGAGCACGACGTTCAGGGCCGCACCGTCCTGCGACAGAAGACGCGGCTGTCGCGCAAGCCGGACACCTGGCACTACACCTGGGACTCGGAGGACCGGCTCACCTCCACCGTGACGCCGGACGGCACGGTGTGGCGCTACCGCTACGACCCGCTCGGCCGCCGTGCCTCCAAGCAGCGGCTCGCCGACGACGGCCGCAGCGTCCTCGAGGAAACCCTCTTCACCTGGGACGGCGCCACGCTGTGCGAACAGGTCAGCCGGGGCGGCGCCCTGCCGCTGCCCGTCGCACTTACCTGGGACCACCTGGGGCTGCGGCCGGTCGCGCAGACCGAGCGCAGGATCGGCGTCGACACGCCGCAGGATGCCGTGGACGACCGGTTCTACGCGATGGTGACCGACCTCGTCGGTGCACCCACCGAACTCGTCGACGAGTCCGGCGACCTCGCCTGGCGGACCCGCAGCACGCTCTGGGGTACGACGACGTGGGCGAGCGGGAGCACGGCGTACACGCCCCTGCGCTTCCCCGGCCAGTACTTCGACCCCGAAACCGGCCTCCACTACAACCTCCACCGGCACTACGACCCCGAGACGGCCCGCTACCTCAGCAACGACCCGCTCGGCCTCGACCCCGCCCCCAATCCGGCGACGTACGTGCACAACCCGCACACCTGGTCCGACCCCCTCGGCCTGAAGCCCTGCAAGATCCGGGTGTCCCCGGTCGCCTCCGACTGGGCGACGAAGGGCGCGCACATCCACATCCCGCTCAAGAAGGGGGAGCACGAGGTCAGCATCACCGTGGACAAGGACGGCAACATCCAGGGCGCCCCCATTCGACTGGAGGACGGCTGGGCCTCGGACAAGAGCGTCCGGCAGGCCGTGGACGCGGTGAACAACGACCCCAAGCTGCGCGCAGACCTCCTGGCCAAGGCGAAGTCGGCCAAGGAACACATGGACACCCACAACTGGGGCAACTCGCAGAACCGCTCCGCGGAGATGCAGGCCCTGATCGACAAACTGGAGAACTGGCCGTGACCGGAATTGAATTCCTCGCCTCCTTCATCGCGACCGGGCGCCTGCACGGCATCGGCATCGGTTCCACCCTCGCCGAGGTCGACCGGGCCCTGCCGCACCGCCACGTCGATGTCGTCGGCGAGGGCGGTGTCTCGCTGCGCCGCGACTACGGGTTCGTCGAGTTCTACTTCAACCCCGGGCAGGAGTGGGTGATGTCCGGCGGCTCGATCGAGCTGCACCGCCTCGCGAACGCCCCCGAGCTGGCCGCCCGGTGGGCCGCGGGCACGGGCGTCGGGTTCGCACCGTACACCGCGTGGGCCGAGGTCGTGCAGACGCTCTCAGAGACCCCTCCGGTCCCGGAGTTCACCCTCAGCGACCAGGGAGGCTTCCTGGAGTACCGGGCGGAGAAGTCCTGCGTCTCCGTACTCGTCGTGGACGACGAGGAGGAGGAAAGGGGCTGTCACGCGGGCCACGGGGACGTGTGGAGCGTCAGCCTGTGGGCTCCAGTGCGAGCCAGCTGACCCATTGACCGGAGGGCGCGAGGTGGGTACCCGCGCCGCTCACCCCGTTGCCTCGGGCCGCAAAGCCACCCGGGGTACGGGCCCCCGCAAGAATCCAGTCAGGGCGATGCGAGAGCGTCTCCCCTCAAGTCGGCGTTCGCCAAGACCGCGACGAACAACCGCAGAATGCTGCTGGCCCGCGCTCGGAACGTGAAGCGCGGGCCGCTACCCCGCCTGCTTGACGCAGGTCCGGTCCCTCGCCGGCAGCTTGCCGGTGGCCAGGTACCGGTTGACCTGGTCGTCCACGCAGGCGTTGCCGTAGCGCCCGAAGAGGGCGTGCCGGTTGGCGCCCTCGAGGGTGACCAGCCTGGAGCTCGGCAGCTGCTTGTGCAGCTCGACGCTTCCCTTGTACGTCGTACGCGGGTCACCGGTGGCGGCGACGATCAGTGCAGGGGCATCGCGCCGCACCCGGGTGGGCTCTTCGCGCGGCGAGTCCCAGAAGGCGCACGGGTTGATGTTGTTGGTCAGAGCGCCGAACAGCGGGTGCGCGGTGCGGTTGCGCTCGATGTCCCGCCAGTAGAGCTCGGGATCGCGCGCGCCGGCCACGTCCCCGCAGATGACGGCGGACTGCGCGCCGGTGGGCTCGCCCTCACCGCGCAGCACGTACCGGAGCTCCGGGACGAGCATCGGCGGCACCGTCGTCGGCCGGCCCTCCGCGGCTTTGGCCAGTACGGAAAGCAGCTCGCCGAACGACGCCCGCGCCGGGGCGGTGTCGTCCGCGATGCCCGAGAAGAGGAGGAGCGGCACCTGGCTGTCGTCGATCCGGAAGGCATCGGCGCCGGCGCCGATGGTCAGCGGACCGCGCGCGGCCGCCGCGACGATGCGGTCGACGGCGGCGAGCACCTCGGCGCGGCTGCGGCCGAGGCCGTGGGTGTCGTGGTGCTCCGCGGCCCAGGCGGCCCAGTCGGACAGCGCCTTCTCGTTCTCGTGCTCGGTGCCCTTCAGCAGCCGGGGGCGGTAGTCGCTCGGGTTGATCGCCCCGTCCAGCACCATCCGGTCGTGGCGGCCGGGGAACATCTGCGTGTAGACCGTGCCCAGGTAGGTGCCGTACGAGTAGCCCAGGAAGGAGATCTTCCGCTCGCCGAGCGTGCCGCGGATGACGTCCATGTCGCGGGCCGTGTTGCGGGTGGTGATGTGCGGGAGCACCGCGGCGTCGGTGGCCCGGCACTTGTCGGCCAGGCTCTTCTGCAGGGCGACCTGGCGGTCGAAGCCCGCCCGGCCGGTGCCGGCGGACAGCCAGGTCATGCCGACGGGCAAGCCGCAGTCCAGCGCGGTGCTGCGCCCGATGAAGCGCGGGTCGAAGCCGACGATGTCGTAGCGGGCGCCGACCTCCTTCATCGACGCACGGGCCTGCGGCGGGGACTGGAGCGCGGGACCGCCCGGACCGCCGTTGTTGAGGAGGATCGCGCCGATGCGGTGGCGGGTGTCGGTGGCCTTGAGCCGGGAGATCGCCACGGTGATCGTGCGCCCCCGGGGGTCGGCGTAGTCCAGGGGCACGGTCACGTCCGCGCACTGCACGCCGGCCTGGTCCAGATCGCGGCCCGTGGTGTCGTCGGGGCCCTTGATGCAGCTGCCCCAGCCGAGGTGCTGGCGGTAGTACCGGTCCAGTCCGGCCCCGGAGCTGTCCTGGGAGGGGGTCTCGGCGGCCGTGGCCAGGACGGGGGAGGACGTGAGGCAGGCGGCGAGGGTCAGGCCCACGGCCAAGGCGCGGCGTGCGGCGGGGCTGACAGTGGTCACGGGGTCTCCTTGAGCATCGTCCGCTTCGTGTGATCGCATGCCCCGAGGCTAGGAACCCGCCCTGGTACGGCACATCGCCCAAGGGCACGAGGACCCCGGTCCCGTCCACCCCCTGGTCCGGGACCTGCGCCCCGGTCCGGTCTCCTCCTCCGGGAGGAGACCTTTGGCGGGCTGCGCTGAGGGCCGTCCCGGCCACGGGCCTGCCGCAAGGGGAGATCGCCGCACTGGCATGCTGTCAGGAGTTCTTCGGCTCCAGAATCGAGACGCCCCTGTGTCTGCTTCCCAGGTCCTCTTGCTCTTCGCATCGGTCTTCACCGCCGCGGGGTCGGTCATCGGCGTCGTCGCCTCCCTCAAGATCCGGCGCGTCCGGTTCCTGCTGAGGGAGGGCAGCACTGCGCGGGGCGTGGTGACCCGTCTTGAGGAGACCCGGATCGCGCCGGCCTCGGATGCCGGCAGCACCAGCCGGAGCGTCGGAACCACCGTGTACTACCCGGTCATCACTTGGAGCACGGGCGACGGCCGCGCAATGGAAACCCGGACGAACATCGCTCGGCCCAAGGCCAGGACCCTCCCCGTCGGTGCCCGCGTCGAGGTCCGATACGACCAGGCAGACCCGTCACGCTGGACCCTCCCGGCCGAGGGCACCGCCTTCTGGTGGCTGTTCAGCGCACTGGGCGCGTTGTTCGTCGCGATGGGGCTGGGGTTCGCCCTAGGGGGCCTGTCGTAAGGGGCCTTGACGTGCAAAACGTTCGCGAAACACCCGGGTCCGTACACCTGGAGTCATGAAGAAGCATCTCTCCGGCTCAAGACCAGCTAACAGAGCTCGTTTACAGTCCCCAATGCGCAGATACGGCGAGCCACACGATGTGGTGAAGAACTGTCAGACCAGCCCGAATGCTTCTTCGGACTCTTGATGGGCGACGTGTGATGTGCAGTGGTTGGCGACAGGGCTTTCAGGTGGGTTTTGCCTGGTGGTCGGGTTGTGGGGTGTAGTTCTTCTGCTGAAGGCCGGTGTCGTTCCCGCTGAAGGTTTGCTGTCGCGTGTCCGGCGGCCGCCGAGGCACAGTTGCCGCACGGCCTGGTCCTCGATGGCGAACTGGTGGTCTGGGACACCGGGGCAGGTGGATTGCCCTTGGATGCATTGCAGCGCCGACGCCACCTGCGGCGCCGCTGGCCTCACCGCGCGCTGGCCGGCCTACTTCGTCGCCTTCGACCTCTTGCAGCAGGACGGTCAAGAGATCCTCGCGCGCGCCTGTACGCCGAGCGGCGCGCACCGCTGGAGACGCCGAGGACTGCGCCGCGTGCCGCGGCACGAACCCTGACGACCCGTTCCTGTTGCCCCGGATCGACAGAGGAGCCCCGACCGTGACCATCCGCATCCGCGCCACCGACGTGTCCCGCCAGCCCGGTGACGCCGGCCACGCGCACTCCGACTGGGATGGCGTCGACTGGGACCCCGGCTACCGGTCCAAGCAGGCCGACCCCCGCCTCGTCCAAGGCTTCCGCGATGGGCCCGGCGAAGCCCACCACCTCGAGCTGTACATGCTCGCCTGATGAACCTCGGCTACACGGTGATGGCCGAGCAGCAGGACCGCGGCGGCCCGACGCCGACTGGCGATCACCCGGCCGTGGCCCCGCAAGGGGCGCGCACCGGCGGCTCGCGCGCCCCATCGCCGTCACGAAACGGCAACACTCGCCCCATCCCTCCTCAGCAGCCGGTCAGATAGGGCCCTCACGCACCCCAGGGGATCCCATGAACCGAGCCGCCATCACCACTTCAGCCGCCGTCGCCGCCATCCTGCTCGCAGGGTGCAGCAGTGCCACCAGCTCTACGCCCAAGGCCGCCCCGAACGGGAAAGCCGCCGAGGCCGCGCCCGCCCCCGGCAAGGCCGGGGGTGACGCCTCGAGCGCCTTCGCTGCCGTCTCCGCCGCCGTACCCTCCGCGAAACTCGGCACGACCGTCACCGCCGAGAGCGATCAGAACCACATGCTCGGCCGGCCCAACGGCTACACCTCAAAGATCACATTCACCGACGCGCGGATCCCCGCCGAACAAACCGAAGGCCGCGAAGCCGACGCCCTCGAACTCGGCGGCAGCATCGAAGTCTTCCCGACCGCCGCCGAAGCCAAAGCCCGCGCCGAATACATCCAGGCGGCAAGCAAGGCCCTGCCCGCACTCGCCGAATACGACTACCTCCACGGGGGGACCCTGGTACGTGTCAGCCGACTCCTCACACCAGCGCAAGCCGCCGACTACGAGAAGGCCGCCACCAAGCTCCCCTGATGGTTACCAGGGCCCAACCCGTGCCCATCGTGGAGAAGTCGTGATCGAATACGTGCCCCGCAGCGGCCCGCCCGAGGCCATGCACTGCCCCACCGTCATCTGCGATGTCTACCGCCAGCAGGTCAACGGCCGGCAACCTCGTCTGGGCCAGACGTATGGACCGCCAAGACGACGGCCCCATGGGACAGACCCCGCTCTTCGCCGCACACAAGGAGCCTGCGACCGCGCCCTCGAGGCCTGGCTCAAGCAGCAGTACCCCGAAGGCGAATGGCCCCTTCTGCGGGAAGAGCTCGACGGTTTCCTCAAGCAGCTCGGGCACAGCGCCGAGCACCCCTTCGCCGATGACCACCGGGGCGATTGCCACAAGACGATCCTCAAGATGCCCAGCACGGACCTTCACAACGAGACCTGGCCCACGACCCCACAAGCTAAGCAACCCGAAGGCCCCGCTCGACATGGGCGAAGCGTTCGGACCCGAGGAGTCTGGTAGCGCATGACAGACATCAAGCCCGCGCCACACAAGTACACGGACGACTTCGAAGCACGCGCGGCCGCCGAAACCCAAGCAGCATTACAACGGGACCTCGCTGAACTGCAGTACCGACGGAAAACGCAAGCCACGATCGCTACGGGGGCCCTCACCCTGGGCGTGGTGATCATCCTCGCGCCCAGTTACGTATCCACCAACAGCAAGACCAGCAGCCTGCCCGACTGGGCCCTCCCCGTCATCGCCACCAGCGGCCTCATCCTGCTGGGCGCCACCATCGCTGCAACAGTCTTGCGAGACCAGCGCAAAGCCGCCGCACGACAAAAGAAGCCCAACGCCTCGACGAGGCGGTACACGATCTGCGAAAGCGGATGGAACTCCCCAGTCTGGTCAACTTCAACCGCATCCTGCTGGACCAATACCACAGCGAGGAGCGAACGCCGCGATGGGGCGGCCGAGGGCAAGCGGGTCCCCACGCCTGGTCAGGGATGGCTGCACAACACGAAGCCGCGTCGCCTCACGGGGGCAGCGGCCTACGCGAGCCGGGCCCTTGCCGGAACGGCATTTCACCCACAGCCCGCCGAACATCCTCCGACTGCACTTCGTCCCCCAGCACACCCGGCAGCACCCTCAGGGCCCGCGCCCAGTCCTCGCTCAACAGCTTGGGGCGAGGCCCGGGTACCCATCCGGCAACGCACACCGTAGGCCAGGACTGGACAACGCGGCAGCGGTGCCCGGGTCACCAGACCCGCACGCAAGACCCGATCGATAGCCCACTCACGTTTGCCTCCTGCGATACCGTGGTCGCACCAACTGCGAGGAGGCGGTCATGGGCGAGACACCGTGGACAATCGAACGGATCCGCGACGCGCTCGGCAGCCCTGACCTCGCCCAGCGCTTCCTTGGCGAGATCAACCGAGCGCCGGCCCACGAGCTGCTCACCGTCTTCGCCAAGTGGGAGCGCATCGCCAAAGGCACCCTGCACGCCGTCGAACAGGCCCGCGAGTTGGCCGCGTTCGACGAGCGCGGCGAACAACTCCCCGGCGAATGGATCGACGCCACCCACCGGATCCTCGGAGAACCCGGACCGGCCCGCGGCGCGGCCTGAAACTGAGAGTATGGGCGTGTGTACGCGCTGAAACTGGACCCAGCCGCCGAGGCCGTCTACGACGCCCTCCCGCCGCAGGCCAGCGAGAACCTCACCCGAGCCCTCGCCATGGCCTGCGAACACCCGCTGGACGCGACACACCCCTACGGCGTTGATGACAAAGTGATTCGTCAGATCATCACGCCGGACGTGCGGGCCATCCTCCTCGTCGGGCACAACACCCGAACCATCGCCGTACTACAGCTCGACTACCTCGGCTAAGCCGGGCAGCCCGGCGCCCTCGCCTCGCCCTCGCCCTCGCCCTCGCCCTCGCCCTCGCCCTCGCCCTCGCCCTCGCAGCCAAAACTCGTCCGGCCGATCATGTGCGGAGCCACATGCTGAGAACTGCGGCGGTGGCAGTGCCCAGGTAGACGCGGACAGCCACCTCGTCGGCCTCCGCCTCCGGGCCGCAACCATCTGGATCGACGACCGCTCAAGACAGCCGAACGATCACGCGCACAGGCCCTAGACGTACCGACGGGCCGTCGTGACGAACGCGTTGATCAGATCGCTGGTGGCGTTGCGCCGTGGGATGAGGGCCTCGCGGTCGACGGGGCGGTCCAGCTTGCCCACCTCCGTGAACGCAGCGTCCGCCGCGGCGAGCACCTCGGGCTCCTCCGTGATCAGGTGCAGCCGGAACAACGCATTCTGGGCCGCGGAGCGCCGCTCGAACGAACGCCCCCGCAAGGCGACCTCCGCGTCCGCGTCCTTTCCGTCCCGGACGCAGAACCAGTGGTGCAGCATGGCCTGGCGGAACTCGACGAGCAGCCCGGCGTACGTGCCGTACACGTCCAGCCGCTCCTGCCGCAGGCGCTCATCGCGGGCCGTCTCCTCCGTCCGCCGGGCGGAGCGCTGCTGGAACACGTGGGTCACGGTGGAGCCGAGCAGGGTGCCGAGGACCGCGATCAGGCTGGTGAGTATGGCGTTCATGCCCTTATACAACCAGCCGCAGAACGGGGCGGGTCGGACAGCTGCGTGGCGCCCGGCGCGGCGCTGACGTCGCGTTCGACACGACGGTTCCGGGTGCCCGCGTCGACGCCGGAGCGGGGCGTACCGCTCCAGGGAGCGGACGGAGGCAGGGCGGGAGCGGGCCGGCAACACCGGTGCCGGTGGATGGCCGTTGTTCACCCGGCCAGGAATTGCGCTGCTACAGAAAGTTCCGGGTCCGGAGCGCCCGCGCGGTGTCCTCGCACCACTTCTGGTACGACGGGAGCTGCTCGAGCACCTCGAGGTTCGTGCGCCGTACGAGCAGTTCCGCGCTGTCGCTCAGTACGTCGCGGCCGTCCGGCCCGAGGAGGGCCCTCCAGACCTGCTTGGGGTTCCGCTTCTCCTTGCAGCCCTTCATCGTGACATGGCCCTCCAGCGCGGAGGGCGCGGTGTACGGGTACGCCTTCAGGGGTTCGGCTCCGACGACCTGTTCCAGGGCTTTCCGGTCAGCCAGCATCCAGGACTCGGTCATGAGCACCGGAACGAGAGGTACCGAGACCCCGGCCCGTGCGACCAGTCCCCGCCTCTGCTCCAGCTCGGCGACCAGCTTCAGGCGTTCGTCGCGGGCGTCCTCATCACCATGGACGAAGACCACGTCGCAGTCCCGGGCGAGTTCCTCGGCCGCGCGCAATACCCGCTCCGGCTTGTCGTTCGTGCGTACGCCGGACACTTCGCACCGCAGTACCTCCACGGTTTGCGAGCTGCGTTGCTGGATCAGCCGGTCCAGCTGGCGCTTGACGAGGCTCGCCAGGTAGGGCCCGTCGCTGCCTTCGACGAGCAGCCCGGGTTGCAGCGGCCGGTACTTGTACGTCACGACGCCCCCCGGCCCAGGTTCCTCAGCAGCCTCTCCACGTGCTCCGGTGAGACCGTCTCGCCGGGGTCCCGCTCCGGATCGAAGGCCCGCAGCGGACGGGCCACGGTCGTGCGGACGACGCTCTGCGTCTGCGGATCCACCCTGTCGGCCTGCTCCATGAAGACGAGGCTGCCGGAGAGGTCGTCGCGGAGCGCTGCCAGCAGGGCCGGGGAGTGCGTGGTGGCGATGAGCTGCCGGTACGGGGCGGCGGGGGCGGCGGCGTCCGGTGTCACTCCGGTGCCTCGCCTGAGCCTGCGTACGAGATCGGCGACATGCTCGGGGTGCATGCCGTTCTCGATCTCCTCCACGTACATCCCGCACGGCCAGACCGGGTCCGCGGCAGCGGCGAGCAGGGCCACCATCCGCAGGGTGCCGTCGGAGAGGGCGGGCGGGCTGATCCAGCCCGTGTTGCTGAACTCCACCTCGAAGTCATATTCATCCCGGCGCCGGTCGTACAGCGGCCGGATGTCCTGCACTCCGTCGATGAGCGCGGCCAGATCCCCGACGAACCGCCTCCAGTTGCCGGGCGACTCGTCCTTGATGCGGTGCAGGACCGCCGCCAGGTTGCCGCCGTCCGGGGTGGTCCTGCCGGTGGCGACGGCAGCCGTCGGCGTGCGCAGCGCCTCCGGATCGAGAACGAAGGGGTGCCAGGAGGCGCACTCACGGGCCACCAGTGCGCGCAGCTCGGCGCCCGGCGCCACCGCGAAGTCCTCGGCGTACCTTTCACCGTCCTCTTCGGCGCCGCCTTCGAAGTCCCCCAGAGCCTGCGGATCCCAGGCAGGGCCGATGTTCCCCTTGAAAGCCAGATAGTCCACGTCGTCCGTGCGGGCGAGGAAGGCAGAGCGCGCCTGCGCGACGGCAGACTGCGCTTCCTCATCCAGCCCCACGTTCGACATCCACCCGGGTTTGACGAGGCTGCTGACCCAGATGGCGCTCGTCCTGTGCACTCCCACCTTGCCGTTCGGCATGCGGCCCACGCTCAGGCGGATACGGACCGGGAGTGGGCCGTCCTGCGAGGCGATCAGTGTTCCGATGGTGATGGCGAGCGTGTGGCCCGGCCCATCGGCGCCCCGGTGGAACAGACTGCCCGGGGACAGCCGGGAGTCTTCGCGGACCGTTGCCTCGAAGCCGCGGTCGGCGATGCCGGCGACCAGGCGCAGCGCATCGAAGAGGTTCGACTTCCCGGCTCCGTTCGGGCCCAACAGGAGGAGCGTCGGCGGCACATCGAGGCTGAAGTCGCGGAACGACTTGAAGCCGTCGATCCGAATCTGGGTGATCATCCTCTGGTCTGCTCCTCTGGGCCGTCACGTGCCCTGCCACCCTAGCGTCGAAGACATCACCGGCATACGAGCAGCGGTCGGTGCGGGACCGCCGGACCGGCGGTGATCCCCAAGCGCCGGGACGGCCGGTCGCTGCCGCCGAGTGAACTGATGACACCGCGCGGGCCCTGCTGGAGCAAGCTGCCCATCGTCACGGTTCAACGCCGGCAGAGCCGACAGACGGGCAACCTGCCCCTGCGCACTCCGTACTTTCCTGAGGAGCCTTCGCCCACGACCGCCACCGGGACCCGACGTGTCGCCCCCTACTCATCGCCACCCCCTCCTGGCCGGTGGAGGCGTCTCGCTCTCCTCCTCCGCTTTCGCCACTCCCACCACGACGACCACAAGCATCACCACCGACACCGACACCGACAGCCCGCGTCCCGTCGAGCACATCACCAACGAGCCCAGGAACGTGAAGAAGCTGGTCCATAGGGTCGAGACGCCCGGCACCGGGATCGCCGATCCGGCTGGCACGAACGTCAACGTCGACGAGAGCACGTGGGGGGGGGGGCGTCCTACCGCACGCCCTGCGCGCAGCTGGATTGCCTGAAAAGCTGATCAGGACGGCGCAGCTCGCACGGAGCTGAGCGCCAGCTGCGCCAGCTCTCAATCTTGATGCGACACACCGAGGTCGTGGCGCATAGCGGTTCTCATAGTTCGGAGCATCTCCCAGACCTCGTACTGGGCCTGGGCCGCCGTCTCCATCGTTTCGCCTGGTTCGGGGGTACCGCGTTCGAGGCGCTTGACCTGGCCGTAGACCTTGTTCAGGGCTTGATTGACGACACTCGCTCGCCTGAGTACTTCTTCGGGGGCGATCATCTGTGCTTCGGAGTATCGATCGCGGTGCGCGTTCTTCGCTTCCTCGAGTGCGTCGCTGTCGCCCTCCGCCACGCCGCGTTCCCTCATGACGTGCAGGTGGCGGTTGAGTGCGGTGGTGAACTGCCGAGCATCCCGGTTGAGTTCCACATAGCAGGTGCGTCGCAGCGAACGGGCCTCGCGGACCTCCTCATGGTCTCGGACGAGCTCTATCTCCAGACGCTTCGCTCGTTCGGAGCCGCGCTGGGTGAGCAGCGCCCCTCCCAGGGTTCCTGCGACGCCTGCGACAGCGATGATCACTGAACTGAGATCCACCGACGTACCCCGTGAAATTCTTCGGCCTCGTGCCCGCTGCACATGGTCCAGGCCGTCCAGTTTGCCGCTCCTCGGTGTGCCGCGGTTTGGTGGTGTGCGGGGTGGCTGTCCGCCTCGCCGGTGGCTATGACTCTGCCCCCGTCATGACGGGTGGCCGGGCGTTCTTCGAACCCGGCGCCCGGGCAGGCCCCGGACGAGACGGTTTCGGTGCACTGGCCGGGGAGCCGGTCTTGGTGCACAGGTTCCTGAACCCCCTGCGGACCCGGGCGGGCGTGAGCCTGTTCGGCGGAGCCGGTTTCTCCCAGGGCCGCCGGAGATCGGTGGCCAGCGGCTCGCGCGAGCCGGAGCTGGGCATGGGCGGCGATCACCAGCCACGTCCACCGGTCGGCAGCCTCCGAGCTGCGGAGACGGGGCTTGGTCCATCCAAGTGTCTGCTTGAACAGGCGGAAAGCGTGCTCCAGGTCGAAGCGGCGGAGGAAGGACTGCCAACAGCGCTCGACATCGGCCTTGGTGGCGGCGGTGCCCGACCACCACGGCCAGACCGGCACCGAACCGCGCCGCGGCAGCAGTCCCTCCGCCCCCGTTCATCGCCACCATCCCGACGAGGTTGGATAGCGGCATGGTGAGACGCAAGAAGGAGAAGAAGAAGCGGCCCGCCTGGGGAATTCCCAAGGGGATCGTCCTGCTGGCGACGCCGGAGGGATGGCGCTTCAGCATCCAACCCGTGGAAGGCGGAATGCTCTGCGGGCGCTTGGACGTTCCGATCAATACCGACCCGCAGGACGCGCGCGCCGCTGCGGTAGTCATGGTCGTGGAACTCGCGCGCGACTTCCACGACACCGACGTCGAGGTGACCTGGGATCCGCCCCCGGAGCCTTGGTCATGGACCGCCCAAGTCACCCTCGTCACCGGGAACGAACCTCCTTCGCCGGCCACCGGAGGTTAATCGGAAAGCTCAACAACCAGACCGCCACGAAGACTGGCCGCGTCAGCAAGCACTGGATCAACACCTCGAATGCGCGGGCAGGACGCAACGCTAGAACGTCTCCGCGTCGACCGGCAGCTCGAAGAGGCCCAGGCTCCGCGCGGGCCCTGCTGGAGCAAGCTGCCGAGCAGCAGCACCAGTGAAACCTGTTCGCACATGACCCCAGAGTGAAGGGATCATGGGCGGATGCCGTCGACCGATGCAGCAGCCAGCGAACTACAGGACCGCGCCGCTCTCTGGAGCGTGGGTGAGATCCCTGCAAGCGATGTCGTCAGCGCGGCCTGTGACGCGCTCGTCGCCGGCCTCGACAGCCCCGGACTTCGGGTGCTGGCAGCCTGCACACGCGCCGAGGCGGACTACGACGTGCACGACTTGCTCCCCGAAGCGCTCGATGAGCTCGGCCTCATTCTCTATCCGGCCACCAGTGAGGCCGGCCAAGAAGCCGCCGCACGAGCGCTCGCACGACGCATGCTGTCCGGCGGGCTAAAACCTTGGGAGCTCACTTTCCGGATCAACCAGCGCTACGGGCATGAGCTGGCCCTGACAGCACGGCTCGCCGAACTCGATGACAAGTACGCCTTCCTCGAATACGGCGGCGACAAAGCAGCAGCTCAGATCGATACTGAGGTCACAGCCGAAGCCCGCCGCCTGGCCGCAGCCCCCTTCCATGTCCGCCCCACCGAACCCACGGACATCCCCAGTTGAAGCGCACAGAACGACCCGCGAGTTCCCGCTGAACAAGCTTCAGGCAAACCGGCATTTCAGGCGAATCTTTGCAAATAATAGGCCGGCGTCCGCCGAGGGAATACGGCCACCGTGCAACAGGCCTGGTCACAGGCAGGCCTCCCCGACTTCGGCGCCGGATCCGTACGATGGCTCGCTCACGCGGGTACTCCCAGTCGGCGGCTGAAGTGGTGGAGCTCCGGCAGCGTACGTCGGCGGTCCCGCGCAGCCATGTCGGTGACCGAGGGGAATGGCAGGCTGCCGGCCCGAAAACCTGGCCCCGCCGGACGTACAAACCGCTCGCCCGCTGGAACGTCCTGCTCTTCGATGCCACGGGAGCATGCGTCTTCGGCCACGTTCACGCCATGGCAGCATGGGCCGCATGACGACCATCAGAAAGGTCCATGCCGCGTAGACGGCCAGGACACCTCCGGGCCGCCTTCCCGCGGCAGCTCCGGGCACACGGTGGGAGACCGGGTATCGACGGTCTCTCCGGGCGCACGGTGGCGGAGATCGCCCGCCTCGAGCACACCCGGAACTACCTGCAGCCAGGAGACGTCATCCTGGCCCTGGACCGGTGGAAGCAGTACGTGCGCGGCCCCAAGCGCCGGCTGTGGGACGAATGCGAGTGGGGCAACG
>NZ_JNZY01000031.1 GCF_000717655.1 Streptomyces katrae | reverse complement strand
ACTGCAGGGGGGACCCTGTGGGAGAGTAGGACGCCGCCGAACAATCATTGTGGGAAAGCCCCGCACCTTATGGTGCGGGGCTTTTCTGCGTTTACGGGCGTTGGCCGAAACGGGCCAGGCAGTGCCAGACCCGCTTCAGGGCCTGCTCGTCGTACCGGCCGGTGCGGGCCGCCTCGCCGAGGATGCGGGGCGTCAGGTTCCCGGCCACGGCGATGGCCTCGCCGAGGTCGACGTACGCCTGGCCGCGGTAGTCGGGGTGGCGGCGGAGTTCTTCGACGGTGAGGTGGAAGCCGGCGTGCCATTCGAGCGCGCAGGGGAGCTTCTCGGCTGCCGCTTCGACCTCGGTGTCCCGATAGCTGGGGTCCAGTACGAGCGCGGCGACGTCACGGTCGAGCCGGACGGGGGCGTGGATCTGGGCCTCGACGTAGTCGTCCAGGGCGTCCTGGTCGTCGGCCTCCGCGAGGGCGATCAGGGACATGCGGTCCGCGACGCCGAAGGATTCGGGCTCGAGGTAGCTGTCCGGATAGCAGAACGTGGTCCGGTGCAGGGCCTCCGCCGTGAGGCGGAAGTGAGCGGAGCCGAAGCGGGGAGCGGCGCCGACCGGGCGGCGGCGGAAGTTCAAGGCGCCGTAGACGGGGCGGGCTTCGGCCGGCGCGTCGTCGTAGGCGCCTCCGAAGATGCGGCTCTCCCAGTGCCAACGCGCTCCGCCTGCATGGGCGGTGAGGCCGCCGTTGCTGGTGCCCGTGACGAATTGCGAACGGTACACGCCGTCCTCGGCGAGCGCGGTGAGGATCGGGCGGTCGCCGAAGACGCGGTCCGGGTGGAAGTTGAGCGTCACCGTGAGGGTCGGGTCCAGTGGGGGCCCCGACGCGCGATCGGTGACGTGGCGGAGGGCCCGGACGTGTGGATTCATGGATGCAGTGTGCATCAGTCCTGTGATTGGATCCGCGATTATGGATCAGTATGTGATGCGTGCGGTGCGGGGCGACGAATGGGAGAAGGTCAAGGAGTTGCGGATCGCCGCTTTGCGGGATCCGGCGGCGCCGGTGGCCTTCCTGGAGACCCTGGCCGAAGCGGAGGCCAGGGCCGATGAGTTCTGGCAGGACCGGGCGCAGGGGGCTTCGCACGGGCGGCGCGCGCGGCAGTTCGTGGCCGAGGCTCCGGACGGCCGGTGGGTCGGGTCCGTGACCGTCCTGGTCGAGGAGGGCGGGACCAGCGACTTCTTCGAGCGGGTCGTCGAGCAGACCCAGGGGCATGTCGTGGGTGTGTTCGTACGGGCGGAGCAGCGGGGTACCGGGGTGACCGACGGCCTGTTCGCGGCTGCGCTGGACTGGGCCTGGTCGCTGGAGGGGCCGGCGCTGGAGCGCGTACGGCTCTTCGTGCACGAGGACAACGAGCGGGCCGGGGCGTTCTACCGGCGGATCGGGTTCCGGGCGAGCGGGGAGGTCGTACCGGTGCCGGCGGATCCGGGGGCCAAGGAGTTCGAGTACGTGCTGCCGCGTCCCTAAGGGCTGTCCCGTAGTCCCCGGCGGGCGCACGACGACAGCTACGGCGCCTCGCTGCGTTGTCGGAACGTCCGCATACGCCCAGTATGCGGACGCCCCTCCGCCTTGCGATGCCCCGCATCTGACGCCGTGCGCTGATCCGCCGGGGATTACGGGACAGCCCTTAGTACTGGAGCGCAGCTGCCTCCGGCCAGCGGGCGCGGGCCTGTTCGCGGCTGCGGCACAGGGCGAGCAGGGGGAGGGTCCCGTCCTGGAGCAGCTCGGGGAGCTGGGGAATCGGGGCCACGGCCGCGACGTCCTCGAGGACCAGCGTCAGTGGTGGGTCGAGCCGGCCGTGGGATGACCGTGCGGCCATGCGGCGGCCGTGCTCGACCACGCTCGCGGCGAGTGCGGTGAGCAGGGGCATCGCACCCGGGTGGGTGCGGGGGTCTTCCAGCGGTTCTCCCACCATGTAGAGGGTGCCCCCTTCGCTCACGAACGATGCGAGGGTGAGTGCGTCTGTTCGGTTCGGGTTGCAGGCCTCGCGGATGTGGATGGACGTGAGGCAGGAGAGGGCACGGGCCGTCAGGCTCTGGGCCTGCTCGCGGCGTTCGGGGTGCGCGGTGAGGGCGCTCTCGAGTTCGCCGGCGGAGCCGGGGGCGGCCTGGGGGTGCGTACGGAGGATGCGGACCGGGTCCTGGGCGCTGTTGCCCTGGGCCCAGCGGTGCAGCTGCTTGAACGGGCGGTCGTCGAGGGCGGCGGCCTGGAGCCAGCTGCGCAGGAGCGTTTCCGCGGTGTCGGCGACGGCTGCGTCCATGCGGGCCTGGGGGCGTACGGGGGCCAGGAGTGCGGTGGCGCGGGCGGCGGCGGTGTCGCGGTCGGCGCAGGCGTCGGCGGGGTTCCAGTGCATGCGGGCCGGGGTGTCGCAGAGGTGCGAGGGGTCGTAGAGGAGGACCGGGCCGAGTTTGGCGCGGGCGTCCTTCGTCTCTGCCCAGAGGGCGGGGGAGGAGGTCAGGACCAGGGCCGCGCCGGGGGCTGCCGCCAGGGCTTGGGCGGCCAGGCGGTGGCGCTCCGGGGGAGCGGCGTAGGCCAGGCTGGCCCGGGAGTTGCCGGGGGTGCTGCCCCCGGGCCCCTGCCCCTCGAACGCCGGCGGGGCTGGATCGGCCGGCCCGGCCGGGATGGGCAGCGGGGCCGGGCCGGGGAGCGGGGTCGGGGTCGCCGGGCGGGAGTTGCCGGGGGCGCTGCCCCCGGGCCCCTGCCCCTCGAACGCCGCCGGGGCTGGATCGGCCGCCCCGGCTGGAATGGGCGGGTGGGCCGGGTGGTGCGCCCCGGCTGGAATGGGCGAGTGGGCCGGGTGGTGCGCCCCGGCTGGGACGGGCGGCTGGGCCGGGTGGTGCGCCCCGGCTGGGACGGGCGCTCCGGTGGGGTTGGCTCGGCGGGATTTCGTGCGGGCGACGATGCCCATGGCGAAGATCGTCAGGACGAAGAGAACCAGGAGTTGGCTGATGAAGAGGCCCCAGAAGAGGCCCCAGCCCGAGAGGGCCGAGGGCGCCGTGTCGGGCCAGGCTCCTGGGACGTCGTGCGGTTGGGTTATCAGGGCGCGGACTGCGCCGGGGGTGCGGGTGAACGTCACCGTGGACGGCCAGGCGCCCTTCGAGAAGAGCGCGGCCAGGCCGGTGGAGGTCCAGACGAGGGCCGCCAGGCCCAGGAGGAAGGCGAGGAGGGCGAGGAGGAGGGCGTCCGGGATGCCGCCTGGTTTTCCGTTCCGTTCGTCGTGCATTACGCCACCGTTGTTGCCGGGCCCGGGCCGCCGTTGCGGTGGCGTTCCATCAGGAGGGCTCTTTCCTCCGCCTCCAGTTCGGCTGCCAGGAGGTCGTCGGGGAGCTGGGGCTGGGCTGAGGATTCCGTCATGGCGCGGTCCGTGTACACCAGGGGGCGTTCCGCCTCGGTGATCAGGTGTTTGACCACCTGGACGTTGCCGTTGACGTCCCAGACCGCGATGCCGGGAGTGAGGGTCGGGATGATCTCCACCGCCCAGCGGGGCAGGCCCAGGACCCGGCCCGTCGCTCGGGCCTCGTCCGCCTTCTGGGCGTAGATCGTGCGGGTCGAGGCCATCTTGAGGATGGCCGCGGCCTCGCGGGCGGCCGCGCCGTCGACGACGTCCGAGAGGTGGTGGACGACGGCTACGAAGGACAGGCCGAGGCGGCGGCCGAACTTGAGGAGGCGCTGGAACAGCTGGGCCACGAACGGGCTGTTGATGATGTGCCAGGCTTCCTCGACCAGGAAGATGCGCTTCTTGCGGTCCGGGCGGATCCAGGTGTGTTCCAGCCAGACGCCCACGATCGCCATCAGGATCGGCATGGCGATCGAGTTGCGGTCGATGTGGGACAGGTCGAAGACGATGAGGGGGGCGTCGAGGTCGATGCCCACGGTGGTGGGGCCGTCGAACATGCCGCGGAGGTCGCCGTCGACCAGGCGGTCGAGGACGAGGGCGACGTCGAGGCCCCAGGCGCGGACATCGTCTATGTCGACGTTCATGGCCTCCGCGGACTCGGCCTTTGGATGGCGGAGTTGTTCCACGATGTCCGTGAGGACCGGCTGGCGGTCGCGGATGGCGTCGACGACGTACGCGTGCGCGACCTTGAGGGCGAAGCCGGAGCGTTCGTCGAGGCCGTGGCCCATGGCGACTTCGATGATGGTCCGGAGCAGCGCGAGCTGGCCGGTCGTCGTGATCGCCGGGTCGAGGGGGTTGAGGCGGATCCCGTCGTCGTTGGCGGCGATGGGGTCCAGGCGGATGGGGGTTATCCCCAGCTGCTGGGCGATGAGGTTCCACTCGCCGACGCCGTCCTCGCCCTGGGCGTCGAGGACGACGACCTGGCGGTCCCGGAAGCGGAGCTGGCGCAGTACGTACGTCTTCTCCAGGGCGGACTTGCCGTTGCCGGACTCGCCGAGGACCAGCCAGTGCGGGGCCGGGAGCTGCTGCCCGTACAGCTGGAAGGGGTCGTAGATGTAGCCCTTGCCGCTGTAGACCTCGCGGCCGATGATGACGCCGGAGTCGCCGAGGCCGGGTGCGGCGGTGGGCAGGTAGACGGCCTGCGCCTGCCCGGTGGAGGTGCGTACGGGCAGGCGCGTGGTCTCGACCTTGCCGAACAGGAAGCTGGTGAAGGCGTCCGTCAGAGCGGACATGGGATCTCGCATGGGCGGCACTTCCCTCCAGCTAGCGTCGGATGCCGGTGGCGAACGGCAGGGTGTTGACGAAGGCGCGGTGGTGCTCGCGGTCGCACCATTCGAGTTTCAGGTACGACTTGCCCGCCGAGGCGCGGATGGTGCGCTTGTCACGGGCGAGGGCCTCCGGCGATCGCGACGACACCGTGATGTACCCGACCAGGTTCACTCCCGCCGCACCGCTGGCGAGATCTTCACCTCTTTGGTCGAGCCGGCCGTGGGCGGCGATGTCGCGGGGGTCGACGGTCCGGTTCATCTTGGCGGCGCGGCTGGCGTCGGCCTCGTCGTTGGTCTTCTCGGTGAGCATGCGCTCGATGGCCACCTCGGTGGGCTCCAGATCCATGGTGACGGCGACGGTGCGGATCACGTCCGGAGTGTGGACGAGGAGGGGCGCGAGGAAGTTGACGCCGACCGGGGTCATCGGCCATTCCTTCACCCAGGCCGTGGCGTGGCACCAGGGGGCGCGGGTGGAGGACTCGCGGGTCTTGGCCTGCAGGTACGTGGGTTCCACCGCGTCGAGCTCGGCCGGCCAGGCGTTGCGCTTGGTCATGGCCTGGATGTGGTCGATGGGGTGGTCCGGGTCGTACATGGAGTGCACGAGGGAGGCGAGTCGGCCCTGGCCCAGGGGCTGGCGGACGCGGATGTCGGCCTCGGCGAGGCGGGCGCAGATGTCGGTGAGCTCGCGGGCCATGACGATGGCGAGGCCGGCGTCGCGGTCGAGCTTGCGGCCCTTGTGGGGGGTGCCGGCGCGGGCGATGGTGTGGGCCTCGGCGGCGAGCTCGCGCGTGTAGTGCATGCAGGCGACGAGGTAGGCGCGGTGCTGCTCGGAGGAGGTGGAAACCATCGACTGGAGCTGGTCGTACGAGTCGCGCAGCCAGACGGGGGCGTGGGTGTCGCCGCGCTGGGCGACGTCCTTGGCGTGGGCGTCCGGGTCGGCGGGGAGCGTACGGGCGAGCATCTGGAGGCGGGTGACGAAGCCGTCACCGTTGGCCACGTGCTTGAGGAGGGTGCCGAAGCGGTCGACGAGGGCTTCCTGGTCCTCGCTGTCGCGCAGGCCGACGCCGGGGCCTTCGATCTCGATGGCGGCGGTGACGGTTCTGCGGTCGGCGTGGAGGAGGACGGCGATCTCGTCGGGGCCGAAGGGGGCGGCGAGCCAGTTGATCCGGCCGATGCCGGGGGGCGGGCCGACCTCGACCTCGCGGCCGTCGGCGGCGCGGACGCCGGCTTCCATGGCGCCGGAGCGGTAGGTCGTGCCGCGGCGCAGGGTGCGCTTGTAGCTGCGGTTGATCTCGAACCACTTGTAGAAGGTGCGGCCCTTGTACGGGACGTACACGGCGGCGAGCGCGACCATGGGGAAGCCGGCCAGGCTGACGATGCGCAGGGTGAGTTCGGGGACCAGCAGGCCGCTCATCATGCCGAGGAACGCGCCGGCGATGATCAGGGCGATCTCGCCGCTCTCGCGGTTCTTGCCGACGATCGCGTTCGGCCGGGCCCGGCCGATGAGATACGTGCGGCGGGGCGCGACCGGGTGCAGCTGGTGTGACTGGGTCGTCAACGCCCGTCACCTCCTGGGTTCCTCGTACTCGAGCTCGTGCGGGGCGGGGGTGCGGCGGAGGGGACAGATCCGCCGCCGGCCCCGCCGCCGGAGGTGGGGCGGCTGCTGTGGGCGGCCACGCCTCCGGAGAGGGGGTTGGCGGGGCGGGGGGCGCCGGAGCCGCCGCCGTCACCGCCTCCGCGGTGGGCGCCGCGGCTGCTGTGCGTCTTGATGCCCTGGGAAACGAGGGAGGCCGGAGAGCTGATCACGGCGGCGGCCTGGGCGCCGTCGGTGGCCTTGCTGCGGCCCGCGCGGGCGGAGGCGATCTCGTCGCCGAAGCCGGGGACGAAGCGGTAGATCATCGCGGACGCGAAGATCGCCAGGAGGATGATGGCGAGGCCGGAGACGACGGCGGAGAAGGCATTGGGGCCCTTCTCGCCGGCGAGGGCTCCGGCGAGGCCGAGGACGATGACGATGACCGGCTTCACGAGGATGACGGCGATCATGATGCCGGCCCAGCGGCGGACGTGGCCCCAGAGGTTCCGGTCGACGAGCCCGGCGTAGACGACGACGCCGAGGAGGGCGCCGACGTAGAGGAGGGCGGCCCGGATGAAGAGCTCGAGGAAGAGGACGCCGGCGGCGAGGACGGTGACGAGGGAGACGACGATCAGCATGATCGGGCCGCCGCCGATGGAGTCGCCCTTCTTGAGGGCCTCGATGAAGGAGCCGAAGAAGACGTCGGTCTGGCCGCCGCCCGCCGAGGCGATGACTTCTGTGACGCCGTCGGTGGCGGAGACGACGGTGTAGAGGATCAGGGGGGTGAAGGCGGAGGCGAGGACGGTGAGCCAGAGGAAGCCGACGGCTTCGGAGATGGCGGTGGTGAGGGGGACGCCGCGGATGGCGCGCTTGGCGACGGCGAAGAGCCAGAGCACCAGCGTGAGGATGGTGGAGGCGGCGAAGACGATGGCGTACTGCTTGAGGAAGGCGCCGTTGGTGAAGTCGACGTTGGCGGAGCCGTTGATCGCTTTGCTGAGCTCGGTGACGATCCAGGCGGCGGCGTCGGCGCAGCCCTTGGCCAGGGAGGCGAGGGGGTTGAGGGCGTCGGCCGGGTCGCTGGGCGCTAGGCCTGTGCGGGGGGCTCCGCCGGTGGCTCCGCTGCCGCGCTCGCAGTAGTCCTTGGCCGGGCCCACGATCAGGTCGCACCGGTTGTCATTGGGCTGCGAGGCCGAAGGGGACGGGGACGGGGACGTCGGTGGGGTGGGGGCCGCGGAGGCGCGGGCCGACAGGAGCACAACTGTCGCCTGTACAGCGGCCAGGGCCCCGGTGAGGCGGAGGGTGCGGCTACCGGGCATAGGTGAACCCTCCGAACTCCGTTGCAGCCTTTGCGATCTCCTCGGCCGTGGAGGCCGTGCGGTCCGTGTGGACGGGGGCCGGCCCGTCCTTCTGGGCGAAGCTTTCGACCTTCCAGTCGTTCTCCGCCCAGCGGAGAGTCAGCGTCATGGTGAACCAGTCGTTGCTGACCGGGTTGGTGGAGCCGACGCCTGCAGTGCCGAAAACGCCTGTGCACCAGACGTCGATGGACGTAGTGGTGTCGGAGTACTTGGTCGTCTTGGTGCCGACCGGTACGGTCCGAGAGATGTACGTCAGGCCCTGCGCCGCATTTCCGTTGGCGTCCAGTCCGGCCTGGTCCAGGAACGTCTTGCCGTAGGCCTGATCAAGTCTGCTCTCGAGCTCGGACACCTTGTCCGCGACGAAGACCTGGCGGACGATCTGGCGCCGCACCTGTGGCTTCAGGATGTCCGCGGAAACAAGCGCGACCGCGTAGTTGGCGGCGGCCGATTGGGCTCCCTGTTCGTCGTGCGCGAAGCCCTTCGGGATGCCGCCGTTCTTGCCGTCCACCGGGCGGGTGCCCGTGGCCTGGGTGGAGGCGGGGGCAGGGGGGGTGGTTTCTGCCGAGGGGGTGGTGGGGGTGTCGCCGGACTGGTTCGCGAACGCGATCGCGGCGATCAGGAGGACCACCACGCCGACCACCGTGACCAGGCCCCGGGAGGCGCGCGGGGTGCGGCGCGGGGTGCCGTACGGGTCCGAGGGGGCGTCGGGGAGGCGGGTGCGGGTCTGGCCCGTGCCGCCGACGTCGCCGTAGCCGTCGCCACCGCCGTACTGGTCTTCGTTGCTCATTCCGTGTCCGCCCCCTCTGCGTCGTACGACGGTGGTGTGGTGATTCCTCATCAGGTCCGGCAGCCGGTGGGCGGCCCGGCTAGACGGCCATTCCGTAGACGATGGTGAAGAGGGTGCCGAGGGAGCCGATGATGAAGACGCCGGTGAGGCCGGCGACGATCAGGCCCTTGCCTTGTTCCGCGCTGAACGTGTCGCGCAGGGCGGTCGCGCCGATGCGCTGCTTGGCTGCGCCCCAGATGGCGATGCCGAGGCAGAGGAGGATCGCAACGGCCATGACCACCTCGATCATGACCTTCGCTTCGTTGCCGAGACTGCCGAACGGCCCCCAGTTCGGGGCGATTCCGCCGATGATGGTGGTGATGTCGCCCTTTTCGGCTGCCAGGATCATGTAACTCACCGCCCCTGTATGGGTAGTTCCGGTCGCCCGTGCCCGACGGCAGGGGTCACGTACTATCTTCGCTGATGAAACCGTCGTCGTACGTCGACTTGACGGCTCTCTTTACCCGATCTCCCGGCCCTTGGCCCGCTCGCGCGCTCTGACCTGGGCACGGGCGGTGGGCATTCTGTAGAACGTATGGTCACTCTGTGTATCACGGGGGGTGACCCCGGGCAATGATTGCCCTCTCGGCTTGCGGGGGGCCGCTCGGGGGGCCGCCGTTCGGCGCAGTGTGCGGGCGTGTCGTTGGGCCGAGCCGCTGACGTTCGTCCGACATTCCGTCAGTCGTTCCATCTCTTCGGCGTGTTGCGGGAGATGCTCCAGGCCGTTCGATGGGACGACGCAAGGAGTGACGGATGGGTTCCGCAGTGAAGGCCGGTCGGCGTGCGTGGCTGGCCGGCGGATTCGCAGTTCCGCTGGCGGTCGCGCTCATGGGCGCCTCGGTCCCGGCGGCGGCTGCCGAGGGGGCTGTCGTGGCGGTGGCGCCCGGCTGGGGCAGCAGGTGTCTTGAGCCGGATGCGAGAACGCTGCCGGCCCCGGAGGCCGCCAAGGCCGCCAAGGCCACCAAGGCCGTCAAGGTCGTCAAGACGAGGAAGGCCGGCAAGGCGGCGCCTGCCAGTTCGTGCGCCGGTCCCAAGGGTGCCCGGGGGCCGAAGGGCGACCGCGGGCCGAAGGGCGACCGCGGGCCGAAGGGTGACCGGGGGCCGGCTGGTCCACCCGGGCCGCGGGGGCCGCACGGGCCGTGCCAGGACATCGACACGGCCCCCGGGGCGAGCAACCTGGAGTTCAGTGCCGTCCTGCACCGGGGCAGGACGTTCCTCGGTGTGCGCGACACGGCGCCGGTCGGCGCCTACACCTGGCGGGACCTCACCACGGCGCTGAACCCGGGGCATCCGCGGAACGCGTGCGGGGTGTCGGTCAACACCGTGGGAGCCACGGTGTTCGTGAAGGTGCTGACGACCCAGGGCGACGTGTTCGAGAACCACTGCACGTACACGGGGACGGGCGCGCTCACCTGTCCGTCGGGGTGGACGGCCATCATCAGGCCCTGAGGGCCGTTGTCAGTGGGGCGCGGCACAGTGGACGGATGACGACCGCAACTCCGTGGACCCTGAAGGACATCGAAGCGGCCATCCGAGCGGGGTGGTCGGCCGAGACCTGCTCGCCCGATGACGTCGAGCGGGCGCCCTGGACGGCCGACAACCCTGCCTGGGGGCACTGCGACATCACCTCGCTGGTGGTGCAGGACCTGATGGGGGGCGGGCTGATGGTCGGGGAGGTCTGGCTCGAGGGGGAGCAGCAGGGGTTCCATACGTGGAACGTGCTCCCCGGGGGGATACAGGTGGACCTGACGCGGGAGCAGTTCCGCCGGGGACAGGTGGTGACGGAGGGGCGGCTGATGGGGCCGCGGCCGCAGGGGCGGCTGCCGCGGCGCTGGGAGGAGTACCAGCTGCTGCGCGGGCGGGTCGAGGCCAGGCTGGGCGCGATCGGCGGCTGAGCCCGGAAGCGGCGGGAGTCCGGGTTCCCGGGGCGGGTTACGCGGGCCAGTGCGCGGGGCGGGCCAGCGTCGGGGGGATCTTGGTCCTGGCGTCGCCCCGGGCTGCGCTGAGCTGGGGCTGGGTCAGGAAGAGGGCGTCGCGGAGGTCCGCCCCGCGCAGGTCGGCGTCGCGGAAGTCCGCGCCGATCAGGTCCGCCAGGCGGAGGTCTGCGCCGTTGAGGTTCGCGGCGATGAGGTAGGCGCCGCGGAGGTTGGCGCCGCGGAGGTCCGCGCCTGCGAGGCGGGCGCCCATCAGGTCGGCGCCGCGGTGGTTCTTCTTGCGGGCCGGGGCCTTGGCGCGGGCGAGCTCGCTGGCGCGCAGGAGGAGCGTGTTGATGCGCCCGCGCAGGTCGCTCACGTCCAGGGCGGTGAGGGCGTCCGCGTCGGCGGCGGTCCACTGCGTGGTCTCGGCGAGCGCGCGGTTCAGGTCCGCGTGGACCGGGGCGGCCGCCGGGAGGGCGAGCGCGCCGGTGACGTAGAAGAGCAGCTCGTGCAGCTGCCGCAGGACCGGGAAGACCTCGTACATCCGGGCGGCCGTGCCGGGGTGCGTACGCCAGTCCCGGCCGCCGAAGGTCACCTGGGAGACCTGCTGGCCCGCGCCGAAGCAGTCGAAGACGGTGCAGCCCTGGAATCCCTTGTCGCGCAGCCGGGTGTGGATGCCGCAGCGGAAGTCCTGCCGGAGGTTCTTGCAGGGCGTTCCGGCGGCCTTGTTCACCGCGAAGTCGTTGGACTTGGCGAAGGGCAGGGCGACGCAGCAGAGCGCGAAGCAGTTCGAGCAGTCTGCTTGCAGGACGGGGAGCGCCGGGAGGGCGGCCCCGGAGGGGACGGCGGGCGTGGCGGGAGTGGCGGACACCCCTTCATTGTCACCGGTCGGGGGCGGTGAGCCGCATCTGGAGGGCCGACCAGCGGACGCCGTCGACCTCCTCCACGTCCTCCAGTACCTGCTCGGTGCGGAAGCCGAGCTTCTCGTAGAGGCGTACGGCCGCGGTGTTGTGGGCGTAGACGCCGAGGTCGAGCGAGGTCAGGCCCAGCTCGTCGAAGGCGCGGGCGACGGCGAGTGTGAGGAGGGTCTCGCCGAGGCCCCGGCCCCGCGCCTCGGGGGCGATCAGGACGCGGCCCAGGCGGGAGCCGCGTACGGAGATGTGGCCGAGGGGGCGTCCGTCGGGGGAGACCGCGGTCCAGGTGTGGCGGTCCGGCTCGGCGGCGTAGGCGGTGAGCTGGGCGTCGTCCAGCGGCCAGGTGAAGGAGGGCCCCGCCCAGGTGACGAGCTCGGCCCGGGTGGTGATCCAGCGGTGAAGGGCCGGGGCGTCGTCCGCGGGGCGGAACGGGCGCAGCGAGAGGGGCGCGGGTGCCGTGGAGGGGGAGGAAGGCGTCGTGTTCATGTCTCGAGTATTCGTGTACGGAACCCGGTTGATCGCGGGGGCCGGTGCGGTGAGCATCCGTACATGACAGAAGTGATCGCAGTTGCCGTCATCACCCTCCTCGCCGTGATCAGTCCCGGCGCCGATTTCGCGATGGTCGTCCGGAACAGCTATCTGTACGGGCGGCCCACCGGGCTCTTCGCGGCGGCCGGTGTCGCGGCCGGCGTGCTGGTGCACGTCTCGTACACGATGCTCGGGGTCGGTCTCCTGATCGCCTCCTCCACGGCCCTGTTCACGGCGATCAAGCTGGCGGGTGCCGCGTACCTGGTGTGGATCGGGATCCGGACCTTCCGGGCGCGGGCCGAGCTGAGCGTGGACCTGGAGTCCAAGCCGGAGCTGACCCGGGTGGGTGCGCTGCGGTCCGGGTTCCTGACCAATGTGCTCAACCCGAAGACCACGCTGTTCGTGGTGTCGACGTTCACGCAGGTCGTCAACCCGGACACGCCGGTCTGGCAGCAGGCCGGGTACGGGCTGTTCATGTCGGCGGCGCACCTGGGGTGGTTCGGTGCGGTCGCGCTGTTCTTCTCGAACTCCCGTCTGCGCGACCGGATGCTGAAGGCGCAGAAGGCGCTGAACCGGGCGATCGGCTCGGTGCTGGTGGGTCTCGGGGTCGGGCTGGGCTTCGCCCGCTGAGGTGCTGCGCCGGTGTTCCGGCCGAGGCCCCGTTGTTCCGTGAAGGCCTGGCGGGGCGGGTTACCTGTCGGTAGCGTGCCGGGCATGGCGATCTCCGAGGCGTTCTTCGAACGGGTCGATGCCGGGCGGTTCCTGGCCACCGAGTACACGCGCGGGCCGTGGGACCCCGGCTCGCAGCATGCCGGGCCGCCGGCCGCGCTGCTCGGCCGGGCCGTGGAGGAGCGGGAGGGCGCCCGCGCGGACATGCGGATCGCGAGGATCACGTACGAGATCCTGCGGCCGGTGCCGATCGGCCCGCTGGAGATCACCACGTCGGTGCTCCGGGCCGGCCGCGGCACGGAGGTGGTCGAGGCCGCCCTCGCCCCGGCCGGGGCGGCGCCGGTGATGCTCGCGCGGGCGCTGCGGATCCGGGTGGCCGAGGAGGCCGTGCCGGGGGTGGCCCCGGGCCCGCAGCTGCCGCCGCCCGGGGAGGTGGAGGTGACGCCGTTCTTCCCGGTGCCGTGGGAGACCGGCTACCACTCGGCGATGGAGACCCGGTTCACGGAGGGCGCGTTCGTGGAGCTGGGCCCCGGCACGTGCTGGATGCGGATGAAGGTGCCGCTCGTCGCCGGGGAGGAGACCAGGCCGCTGGACCGGGTCCTGATCGCCGCCGACTCGGGCAACGGGATCAGCTCGGTCATGGACTTCGGGCGGTACGTGTTCATCAACGGCGACCTGACCGTCCACCTGCACCGCCACCCGGTGGGCGAGTGGGCCTGCGTGGAGGCCCGTACGAGTGTGGACGCGGGCGGGATCGGGCTCGCCGACGCCCGGCTGCACGACGAGAAGGGGCCGATCGGGCGGAGCGCGCAGAGCCTGTTCGTCGCACCGCGCTCCTGGCGCCGCGTTCCTGGCACCGCGCTCCCGGCAGCGCGCTCAGCGTGACGCGTTCGCGGCGGCCTTCGTGGTCAACCCGGTTCCGTGGCACGGCAGTCGGTGTGGCAGGCTCGGGTCAATGGAGCCCCTGAGAGACCTCGACCCCGCCCGGATCGGGGCGCACGCGCTGCTGGCCCGGCTCGGTGCCGGAGGGATGGGGCAGGTGTACCTCGGGCGCTCGCCCGGCGGGCGTCTGGTCGCCGTGAAGGTGATCCGGGACGAGATCACCGGCCGCCCCGAGGCCCTGGCCCGGTTCCGGCGTGAGGCCGAGACCGTGCGCGCGGTGCGGTCGGCGTACACGGCGAACCTGATCGACGCCTCGCTGCAGGCGCCGCCGTTCTGGCTGGCCACGGAGTACGTGGCGGGTCCGACGCTCGGTCATGCCGTGGCGGAGCGCGGCGGTTTGCCCGCGGACACCTGCCGCCGGCTGTTCGCGGCTCTCGCGGAGGGGCTGGCGAGCGTCCATGCGTACGGGGTGACGCACCGGGACCTCAAACCGCAGAACGTCATCCTGGGCGCGCAGGGCCCGCAGCTCATCGACTTCGGCATCGCGCGCGGCGTGGGCGAGACGGCCCTAACCCAGGACGGCCAGGCCCCGGGGACCCCGGGGTACACCGCGCCCGAGGTGCTGCTCGGGGCCGAGGCGGGGGCCGCCGCGGACGTCTTCGCGCTGGGCGCGACCCTCGCGTACGCGGCGACCGGGCGGCCGCCGTTCGGTACGGGCGCCGCGCCGAGCGTGAGCTACCGGGCGGTGCACGAGCCGGTCGACGTGGCCGGGGTGGAGCCGGGGCTGGCGGCCCTGATCGAGGCGTGCGTGGCGAAGGACCCGGCGGCCCGGCCGGCCCTGGCCGAGGTGATCGGCCGGTGCGGCGTACGGGACGCGCTGATCGACGATCCCGTGTACGTGGGGCTGGGCGCGCTGGGCGAGGCCGTGCCGGTGCACGAGATGCGGACGCAGGGGCCGGGCCTGCCGTACGGCTACACGCCGACGCAGTACACGGCCGGGATCCCGCCGCGGCGTGGGCGGACGGGTGTGTGGGTGGCGGCCGTGGCGGTGGTCGCGGCCCTGTCGCTGGCGGCCTGGAAGCTGGCCCCGTTCGACGGGAACGGTGAGGGGAGCCGGGGCAAGGACGGTGCGGCGGGTGCCACGGGTACGCCCGGGCAGACGCCGGCCGCGGGGGGCGCCGCGCCCTCGGTGTCCAAGAGCGCCGGCAAGCCGCCTGCCGAGTACATCGAGGGCAACCAGATCTCGCACTACTTCTGGTTGCCCTCCACCGACCCGGAGCGCGCCGCGCACGGCACCGGCGCGTGCAACCTGGGGCCGGAGCAGAAGCCGCCCGGTGCGGACATGCAGGCCGGCGCCGAGGTCTCGGGGAAGTCCGTGAACATCAGCATGCGCATCAAGTACGCGGAGAACAGCGCGACCAGACCCGATCCGTACTACGTGTCGGTGGCGGTCAGGTCCCCGCACGACCTCGACCCGTTCACCGGCAAGCCCTTCCCCATGGACAACCGGGCCGTGGGCTTCACCAGCAAGCCCGTCGACATCTACGGCAAGTGGAAGACGGGCGAGTTCCTGACGCTCAAGTACCCGGACGACTTCGCGGAGCACGTGAACGGCAAGACGTACCCCGGCGTGCCCCTCGCCAACGACCCGGGGGACTGGACGGTGGTCTTCTACCACGTTGAAGATGATCCTACGAAGTACGCGAGCATCCGCTGCACGGGCTTCCGAGTGGGCTAGCGCTTCCGGCGACACGAGCGATTCGCACGTGAAGGTGACGGGGATGGGGGAGTGTTGACGGGTGCGCAGATTCTGGATGGCGAGCGGGATCGGGATCGGACTCTGTCTGAGCTTCCTCGTGCTGATCGTGGTGGGTACGTACTCCGCCGCGGCCGGCCTCGTGGGTGCCGGGGCGGCCGGGGGCCGGGCGGTCGGACTGGCCAAGGGGGCCGTACCCGCGAAGTACCAGAACCTGGTGCAGAAGTGGGGGACGCTGTGCCCGGCCGTGACCCCTGCGCTGCTGGCCGCCCAGCTGTACTCGGAGAGCGGCTGGAATCCGAGCGCCGTCAGCCCGGCCGACGCCCGCGGCATCGCGCAGTTCATCCCGGGCACGTGGGCCGGTCACGGCATCGACGGGGACGGTGACGGCGACCGTGACATCTGGGACCCCAACGATGCGATCCCCTCGGCCGCTTCGTACGACTGCGAGCTGGCCAAGGACGTGGCGGGGGTGCCCGGGGACCCGACGGGCAACATGCTCGCGGCCTACAACGCGGGGGCGTACGCGGTCATCAAGTACGGCGGTGTGCCCCCGTACAAGGAGACCCAGGGGTACGTGAAGACCATCACGACCCTCGCGAAGAGCTTCGAGCGGCCGGTCGGGCGGGTCGCGCCCTCGCAGCAGGCCGCCGGGGCCATCTACTTCGCGCAGAAGCAGTTGGGGACCCCGTACCTGTGGGGCGGCAACGGTACGCCGGACCAGGACGGGCGGTTCGACTGCTCGGGGCTGACCAAGGCGGCGTACGAATCGGTGGGGATCGAGCTGCCGCGCGTCGCCAACGACCAGTACAACGCCGGGCCGCATCCCGCGCGCGGCGAACTGCTGCCCGGTGACCTGGTGTTCTTCTCCGATGATCTGACGAACTCTCGGGAGATCCGGCACGTCGGCCTCTACGTGGGCGGTGGATACATGATCAACGCCCCGTACACCGGCGCTGTGATCCGCTTCGACAAGATCGACACCCCCGATTACTTCGGCGCGACCCGCGTGACGAAGGACGGGGCCGAGGCCCTTCCCGACCGCACCGCCGACGCCAAGTCCCCCTAGCCGCGCCCTTCGCCACGCTGCGTCAACCCGAGGCCCTGAGCTGCGACGATGAGTCACTCTTCGATAACGTTGCCGTGATCATTCGGTGGAGAGTGGAACGTGGCGTTCAGAACGGGCGTTCCATGGACGCAGGCTTGATCAACGGGGGGGTTCAGGGGCGCACACAGGGGTGCGCCCGAGGGGACCGAGCAAGGGCAAGGGGCCGCATCGCCATGGCTGGACTCACCAGTAGTGGGCCGAACGTGGACGTCAGCCTGCTGTACGACATCAACGGACTGGCCCGGCACGCCCCGGACGGGGTCGACCGGGCCGTCGGTCTCGTCAGCGCGTACGGGATCCCGCTGGCCCTGGTGCTCCTCGTCCTGTGGTGCTGGCACGGTGCGCGCCGGCAGGACGAGTCCACGGCCGTCGAGTCGTTCGCCGCGCTGGTGTGGGCCCCGATCGCCGCCGCGCTCGCGCTTCTCGTGAACGTCCCGCTGCGCGCCTTCGTCGGGCGTCCGCGGCCGTTCGCCGAGCACAGCGGCCTGGACGTGCTCGCACCGTACGCCGGCCCGGGCGATTTCTCCTTCGTCAGCGGCCACGCCGCCCTCGCGATGGCCCTGGGCGTTGGCCTGTTCATCGCGAACCGCAAGATCGGGCTCATCGGGATCGGCCTGGCCCTCGCCGAGGGCGTCTGCCGCGTGTACCTCGGGGTCCACTACCCGACCGACGTCATCGGCGGCTTCGCGCTCGGCACGGCCGTCGTGCTGGTGCTCGCGCCGCTCGCGATGGCACTGCTGAACCCGCTCGTGCGGGCGGTGGCCCGCGCCCCGCGCGCCGGCCGGCTGGTCCGCGCCAAGCGCCGCGCCCTGCCCCGCCCGGTGGACCTCGCCCAGCCCCAGACCCCGCCGCCGGGCTGCCTGACGCACGAGAAGGACCTCGCGGCGTAGCTTTTCAGGATCGGCCGTACGCGTCCCATACGGAGATCAGGACGGCCGCCAGCAGGCACAGCCCCGCTCCGCCGAAGCACAGCCGGACCGCTCTGGGCCGGAGGCGGGGCGTCACGGGTCGCCGCCCTCCGCGCCGTGGCCCTCCGGGCCGCCCTCGCGGCGGTAGCGGGAGCGCAGCCACAGACCGGTGGCCACGGACGCGGTGGTGGTCGCTCCGACGGCCAGGGCCACGTCGGCCGGGCCGTCGGCCGAGCCCGTCGGGCTCGCCGAGGCGACGGCGGCGGGCGTGAGGGCGATGAGCAGGGCCCAGAGGAGGGCGGCGACGCGGGGTGCGGGTCCTGGCATGGTTCCAGGGCATCCGCTCCCGCGGGCCTCGGCCAGCCGGGCCGTCCGAACGGGCGATCAAGAAGCTCCCCGGACCTTGCCCGAGCCCCTGCCCCTAGCTAGCCCGAGGTGTGCCGGTCCGCGTCCTTGCGGGCCAGGTCGCGGGAGCGGCGGGCCGGGCCTCTCCAGCCGCAGGTGCAGAGGGCCAGGCAGAACGAACCGCGCTCGGCGGTGCTCGTGGTGTGCCCGGCGGGTGGCCGCCCGGTGGTGCGGGGGAGCGGCACGGCTTCAAGCGGAGGGACGAGCGACGCCTTGGTGTGCGGATCCACACCCCCACGGTACTGGGTCCGGGACGCGCCCGGGACCGCGGCGGCCCGTGACGGGAAACCCCGGACCTCGTTAACCGGAGCGGGTGGGGCCTCGGGCAAACAGCGGTCACGCGTTGGGGGTTGGCAGGCGATGGTGGTGCACCAGCACAGGCGGCGGCGCGGGCGGGCGGGTGAGGCGGTGCTCGCCTTCGGCATGGCCGTGACCGTGGCCGCGATGAGCGGGTGCGGAGGCCCGGGCCAGGCCGACGACCGGCCCGCCGCGGACCCGGCCGCGATCGTCCGGGGAGCCGCCGACCTGCTGGCGAAGACCGGCAGCGCGCAGGCCCGTACGGCGATGGAGATGGCCACCGGCGGGACCCGGGTCACGATCCGCGGCGAGGGCGGCGTCGACTTCAAGAACCGGATGGGCCAGCTCCTGGTGATGCTCCCGGCCGACGCGGCCGGCAAGGACGAGCACCGGCCCATCACCGAGCTGCTCGTACCCGGCGCCCTCTACATGAAGAACCGGGGCGCGGGCGTGCCCGCCGACAAGTGGGTCCGCGTCGACACGACGGCCCTGGCGGACGGCAACCTCGTCACGGGAGGGGCCACCGATCCGCTGGCCGCCGCCGAGCTGCTGCGCGGCGTACAGGAGGCGACGTACGTGGGCGAGACCGAGGTGGCGGGCACGAAGGTGCGGCACTACCGAGGGACCACCGACATCGGGCAGGCCGCGAAGAGCGCCTCACCGGCGGTCCGCGGGGCGCTGGAGGCGGCGGCGAAAGGGTTCAGCAAGGACGTGGTCCCCTTCGACGTCTATCTCGACGAGGAGGGCCGGCTGCGGAAGGTCCGGCACCGTTTCACCTACGTCAACAATGGCGTGATCGATGTCTCCTCCACCACGCTGCTCTACGGGTTCGGGACGCCGGTGACCGTCGTATTGCCCGCGAGCGAGGACATTTACGCCGGGAAGATCGCCGAATAGCCGGCCGGACGGTCCCGGGGCGGCGCGATCGGGCCATGGCCCGGTATCCGGAAATGGTCCATCCGTGTCATGCGCACAGCGCCCCGTCCTCCCTACGCTGAGAAATCGAGCGTCGACGACCGATGGCCCGATGACCGATGACGGCAGATTGAGGTGACACGCGTGACTCCCGCTGGCGGTACGACGGTGCAGGACCACGTGGCGCTCGCCGAGATCGAGCTGTGCGGCGAACTGATCATCGCGGCCTCCGCGGCGGACGAGGAGCGGCTCAGCCAGGACCGGATCGACGAGGTCCTGATGGGTCTCGGGCTGTAGCCGCATCCGCAGCGCGGGCCGGAGGGCTCAGGTGCGCAGCAGGCGCGCGATGGCCTTCGTCGCTTCCTCGACCTTGGCGTCGATCTCGTCCCCGCCCTTGACGGCCGCGTCGGCGACGCAGTGCCGCAGGTGCTCCTCGAGCAGCTGGAGCGCGAAGGACTGGAGGGCCTTCGTGCTCGCCGAGACCTGGGTGAGTATGTCGATGCAGTAGACGTCCTCGTCGACGAGCCGCTGCAGACCCCGGATCTGGCCCTCGATCCGGCGCAGCCGCTTGAGGTGCTCGTCCTTCTGGTGGTGGTAGCCGTGCACCGCGCCGGCGGTGGCGGCGACGTCGGCTCCGGAGCCTTCCGCCTCGATGGCAGTCATGCGTCCTCCCGTGGTCCGGACCTGAGGGGTGTACATACCCCTCATGGGTATAGGGTACCGGGCCCCGGGCGAAGGGGCAGGGGCCCGTGGTCCTCACTCTGCCTGATGGAGGACACTGGGGAACCGCCCGGAACCGCCGGTTAGCCGTGGCCGGGGGATGCGCCTAGCATCAGCCTGACCGAATCCAATGCAGCCCGAGGACCTCACGTGCGATTTCGTCTGACCCCCAGGGAGACGAGCTTCTACGACATGTTCGCCGCATCCGCGGACAACATCGTCACGGGCTCCAAGCTCCTCATGGAACTGCTCGGAGCGGACTCCTCCGCCCGGGCCGAGATCGCGGAGCGGATGCGGGCAGCCGAGCACGCGGGGGACGACGCCACTCACGCGATCTTCCACCAGCTGAACTCCTCCTTCATCACGCCGTTCGACCGCGAGGACATCTACAACCTGGCGTCGTCGCTCGACGACATCATGGACTTCATGGAGGAGGCCGTCGACCTGGTCGTCCTCTACCAGGTCGAGGAGCTCCCCAAGGGTGTCGAGCAGCAGATCGAGGTGCTGGCGCGGGCGGCCGAGCTGACCGCCGAGGCGATGCCGCACCTGCGGACGATGGACAACCTGACCGAGTACTGGATCGAGGTCAACCGCCTCGAGAACCAGGCCGACCAGATCCACCGCAAGCTGCTCGCACAGCTCTTCAACGGCAAGTACGACGCCATCGAGGTGCTGAAGCTCAAGCAGATCGTCGACGTGCTCGAAGAGGCGGCCGACGCGTTCGAGCACGTCGCGAACACGGTGGAGACCATCGCGGTCAAGGAGTCCTGAACCTCGTGGACACCTTCGCTCTGATCGTGACCATCGGTGTCGCGCTCGGTTTCACGTACACCAACGGTTTCCACGACTCGGCGAACGCGATCGCGACCTCGGTCTCGACCCGCGCGCTGACCCCGCGCGCCGCCCTCGCGATGGCCGCGGTGATGAACCTCGCCGGTGCCTTCCTGGGCAGCGGCGTCGCCAAGACGGTCAGCGAGGGCCTGATCGAGACGCCCCAGGGCAACCGGGGCATGTGGATCCTCTTCGCGGCGCTGGTCGGCGCGATCGTGTGGAACCTGATCACCTGGTACTTCGGGCTGCCCTCGTCCTCCTCGCACGCGCTGTTCGGCGGCATGGTGGGCGCGGCGCTGGCCGGCGGCACCGAGGTCATCTGGTCGGGAGTGGTCGACAAGGTCGTCATCCCGATGTTCGTCTCACCGGTCGTCGGCCTGGTCGTCGGCTATCTGGTGATGGTCGCCATCCTGTGGATGTTCCGCCGGGCCAACCCGCACAAGGCCAAGCGCGGTTTCCGTATCGCGCAGACGGTCTCGGCGGCCGGCATGGCCCTCGGCCACGGCCTGCAGGACGCGCAGAAGACGATGGGCATCGTGATGATGGCCCTGGTCATCGCCGATGTGCAGGAGAACGGCGACGCGATCCCGGTCTGGGTCAAGCTCGCGTGCGCCGTGATGCTGTCGCTCGGTACCTACGCGGGCGGCTGGCGCATCATGCGCACCCTGGGCCGCAAGATCATCGAGCTGGACCCGCCGCAGGGCTTCGCCGCCGAGACCACCGGCGCCTCGATCATGTTCGGCTCGGCGTTCCTGTTCCACGCGCCGATCTCCACGACCCACGTGATCACCTCGGCGATCATGGGCGTGGGCGCGACCAAGCGGGTCAACGCGGTCCGCTGGGGCGTCGCCAAGAACATCGTCATGGGCTGGTTCATCACCATGCCGGCCGCGGCGCTGGTCGCCGCGCTCAGCTTCTGGATCGTCGACCTGGCCTTCGTCTAGCCGGCCCCCTGCCAGGGCGTCCCCCTGATGCCGCCCGCCTTTCGGCGCACACCGCTCGGTCATCCGGGGGACCCCTGCGGACTGTCACCGGCCATCGTGGTCCCTGCTGCCTAGCGTGAGCCTCCGTCAGGCACACGAGGACAGGAGAACAGGCATGCGCACAGTCCGCTCGGGGCAGCTCATCACGGTCGCGGCCACGGCGATGGGGGTGGGCCTGGCCGGACTGGTCGGTGCGGCCCCGTCGCACGCCACGGAGGGCATCACGGTCCGCTGTTCCAGCCAGAGCCTGCAGACCGCGATCAACAACGCGGCGGCGGGTGCCACCCTGCGGCTGTCCGGGCACTGCGTGGGCCCCTTCACCATCACCAAGAACCTGACCCTGACCAGTGGGCAGGACGCGGACGCGGTCCTCGACGGCAACCAGGCCGGCAGCACGCTGACCGTCAGCGGGGCGGGGGTGCGGGTGAAGCTGGAGAAGCTGAGGATCATCGGCGGCCGTTCGAGCACCGAGGGCGGCGGCATCAACAATCTCGGCGCCACGGTGACGGTGGCCCGCTCCGAGATCAGCGAGAACACCTCCGCCAATGGAGGCGGCATCAGCAACCAGGGCAACGGCACGGTGAATCTCGATCACTCCACGGTGCGCCACAACACCGCCAGCGGCTTCGGCGGCGGCATCGACAACCTCGTCGGCACGCTGACCGTGACCGACTCCAGGCTGCAGGACAACACCGCCACCACCGGCAACGGAGGCGCCCTGTTCAACAGCGCCACGGCGACTCTGACCCGGTCCGTGGTGGAGCACAACAGCGCCGTCCGAGGGGGAGGCATCCGCAACGTCGGATCCGGCACCACGCTGACACTCGTCAACACCAAGGTGCGCTACAACCTGGCGACCCTGCAGGGCGGCGGCATCAGCCTCGATGAGGACGCCACGGCCACACTGCGCGACTCCAAGGTGCATGACAACACCGCCAGCGGTGGTCCCGGAAGCGGCGGCGGCATCCGCACCGAAGGCGGCGCGGTGACCCTGACCCGCACCACCGTGGAGAACAACCACCCGGACAACTGCGCTCCGGCCGGAGCCATCCCCAACTGCACCGACTCGCTCGTCGCCCGGCCGGGGACCGTGTCGGCCCCGCCGGCCCGCCCTGACGGCGACCGCGGCGACGAGGACTGATCCACGGGCCCCGGCGCCCGGGAACGAAGTCGGGCCGGCTCCCCCCACCCAGGGGGAGCCGGCCCTTTTCTTTCGCCTTGCGGTGGCACCGCCATGCAGCACCGCAGGACGTGTTCACATCCGAGGGGCTCCGGTTCAGCCGAAGCGGCCCGAGATGTAGTCCTCGGTCGCCTGCACGGACGGGTTCGAGAAGATCCGGTCCGTGTCGTCGATCTCGACGAGCTTGCCGGGCTGGCCGACCGCCGAGAGGTTGAAGAAGGCGGTCCGGTCGGAGACGCGGGCGGCCTGCTGCATGTTGTGCGTCACGATGACGATCGTGAAGCGCTCCTTGAGCTCGCCGATCAGGTCCTCGATCGCGAGGGTGGAGATCGGGTCCAGGGCCGAGCAGGGCTCGTCCATCAGCAGGACCTGCGGCTCGACCGCGATGGCGCGGGCGATGCACAGACGCTGCTGCTGGCCGCCGGAGAGGCCGGAGCCCGGCTTGTTCAGGCGGTCCTTGACCTCGTTCCAGAGGTTGGCGCCCTTCAGGGACCGCTCCACGATGTCCGCGAGCTCGGACTTCTTGAAGCTGCCGTTGAGGCGCAGGCCCGCCGCCACGTTGTCGAATATCGACATGGTGGGGAAGGGGTTCGGGCGCTGGAAGACCATGCCCACGGTGCGGCGGACCGCGACCGGGTCGACACCGGCGCCGTACAGGTTCTCGTCGTCCAGCAGCACCTTGCCCTCGACGCGGCCGCCGGGGGTGACCTCGTGCATGCGGTTCAAGGTGCGCAGGAAGGTGGACTTGCCGCAGCCGGACGGGCCGATGAAGGCGGTCACGGAGCGGGGCTCCACGGTCATCGAGATGTCATCGATGGCCTTGTGGGCGCCGTAGAAGGCGGACAGTCCGCTGACGTCGATTCGCTTCGCCATGAGGGTCACTTCGCTTTCATTGGTCGCGTCAGCGACCGGTCTTCGGGGCCTTCCAGCGGGCGATGCCGCGGGCCACCAGATTGAGGATCATGACGAAGGCGATCAGGACGAGCGCTGCGGCCCAGGCCCGGTCGTAGGAGGCGTCACTGCCGACCTTGTACTGCTCCCAGATGTACAGCGGGAGCGAGGACTGAGCACCTTCGAAGGGGTTGCCGTTGATCAGCTGCGTACCGAAGACCAGCAGCATGATCGGCGCGGTCTCACCGGCGATGCGGGCGACGGCCAGCATGACGCCGGTCGCGATGCCGCCGATGGCGGTGGGGAGCACGACCTTGAGGATCATGCGCCACTTCGGCACCCCGAGGGCGAGGGCGGCCTCGCGCAGCTCGTTCGGGACGAGCTTGAGCATCTCCTCGGTGGAGCGGACCACGACGGGCATCATCAGGATCGACAGGGCCATGGCGCCGGCGAAGCCGGACGGGCCGAAGCCGAGCGCCAGGTTCCAGGTCGTCAGGATGAACAGACCCGCGACGATGGACGGGATGCCGGTCATGACGTCGACGAAGAACGTCACGGCCTTGGCGAGCCGGCCCTTGCCGTACTCGACGAGGTAGACGGCGGTCAGCAGGCCGATCGGCGCGGCGATCGCGGTGGCGAGGGCGACCTGCTCGATGGTGCCGAGCAGCGCGTGGTAGACGCCGCCGCCCTCCTCGAAGCTGGTGACGCCGTTCATCGAGTGGCTGAGGAAGTCCCCGGAGAGGGCTTCCATACCGCGGCTGATGGTGGTCCAGATCAGCGAGAGCAGCGGGATGACGGCGAGGACGAAGCAGACCCACACGAGGGAGGTCGCGACGCGGTCCTTGGCCTGGCGGCGGTTCTCGACGATCGCGCTGGCGGTGTACGTGATCGCGACGAACAGGATCGAGGCGATCAGGCCCCACTGGATCTTGCTGTGGAGGTCGGCGACGACGCCGATGCCGCAGCCGAGGGCGATCGAGAGGGCGGCGATGGCGGCCGGCGCCCAGCGGGGCAGGCCGCCGCGGGTGAGGCCGGCGGGGGCTACGGACGTGCGGGCCCCGGTGGGGCGCTGGTCCTGGAGTGCGTGGCTCATCAGGCGTTCGCCCCCGAGAAGTCCTTGCGTCGGGCGATGATCAGCCGGGCCGCGCCGTTGACCAGCAGGGTGAGCAGGAAGAGCACGAGACCGGAGGCGATCAGCGCGTCGCGGCCGAACTCGTTGGCCTCGTCGAACTTCGCGGCGATGTTCTGGGCGAACGTGCCGCCGCCGGGGTCCAGGATGTGGCCGTTGATCAGGAAGCTCGGGGAGAGGACCGTGGCGACGGCCATGGTCTCGCCGAGGGCGCGGCCGAGGCCGAGCATCGAGGCGGAGATGACGCCGGAGCGGCCGAAGGGCAGCACCGACATGCGGATGACCTCCCAGCGGGTCGCGCCGAGGGCCAGGGCGGCCTCCTCGTTCATGCGCGGGACCTGCAGGAAGACCTCGCGGCTGACGCTGGTCACGATCGGGAGGATCATGATCGCGAGCAGGATGCCGACGGTGAAGAGGGAGCGCGCGACGCCGACCTGGGTCTTGTCGAAGACGTAGGTCCAGCCCATGTACTCGTCGAGCCAGAGGTTCAGGCCCCCGAGCTGCGGGACGAGGAAGAGCGCGCCCCAGATGCCGTAGATGATCGACGGCACGGCGGCGAGCAGGTCGACCACGTACGCGAGGGGGGCGGCCAGCCTGCGCGGCGCGTAGTGCGAGATGAAGAGGGCGATGCCGACAGCGATCGGAACCGCGATGGCCATCGCGATGATCGAGCTGACGACGGTGCCGAAAAGCAGGACGGCGATGCCGAAGACGGGCGGGTTGGCCGACGCGTTCCAGTCGAAGGTGGTGAGGAAGTTGCCCTCGTTCTTCGACAGGGCGATCGAGGCACGGTAGGTGAGGAAGAGGGCGATCGACGCCATGATCACCAGGAGCAGGATGCCGGAGCCCTTGGACAGCCCGGCGAAGATCTTGTCACCGGCACGACCGGTGGACCTCGCGCTCTTGGAGACAGGCGGAGCCTGGTCTATCTGGGTGGGTGTGGTGGAAGCCATGGTCTTTCCGGTCTGGGTGGGGGGAAGACCCCCTGGCGGCGGTGCACCGGATCCCCTGGGTGGAGGGGAGGGCCCCGGAGGCCGGGCAGCTCGGACGGGAGCTGCCCGGCACCTGGGGTTCAGTGATCAGGACAGCGACTTGATGACTTCGCGGACCTTGGTGTTGATCTCGGCCGGGATGGGCGCGTAGCCGTTCTCGGAGAGAACCTTCTGACCCGCGTCCGAGGCGGTGTAGTTCAGGAAGGACTTGACGGTGGCGAGCGTCTCGGGCTTGTTGCCCTTGTCGCAGACGACCTCGTACGTCACCAGGACGATCGGGTAGGCACCCTCGGCCTTGGTGGTGTAGTCAAGCTTAAGAGCCAGGTCCGAGCCGGTCCCGGCGATCTTGGCGGCGGCGATGGCCTTGGAGGCGTTGTCGGCGGAGGCCTTGACCGGAGCGGCGGCGCCCGTGTTCAGGTCGACCGTCTTGATGCCCTGGGCGCTGGCGTAGGAGAGCTCGAAGTAACCGATGGAGCCGTCCACCTGCTTGACCTGGGTGGCGACACCCGCGGAGCCGCTGGCGCCGAGGCCGCCCGGGGCCGGCCACTTCTTCGCGGCTTCGTACGTCCAGGCCTCGGGAGCGGCGGCCTTGAGGTACTTGCCGAGGTTCTCGGTGGTGCCCGAGTCCTCGGAGCGGTGGAAGTGCTGGATCGCGGTGGAGGGAAGCGTGACGCCGGGGTTCAGCTTCTTGATCGCCTCGTCGTCCCACTTCTTGATCTTGTCGTTGAAGATGTTGGCGATCGTGGCGGCGTCCAGGTTCAGCTTGTCCACGCCGGCGACGTTGAAGCCGAGCGCGATCGGGCCGCCGACCATCGGCAGGTCGATGCCCTGACCGCCGGTGCAGACCTTCTTCGACTCTTCCACCGCCTCGGGCTTCAGCGCCGAGTCCGAGCCGGCGAAACCGACGGTGCCCTGGTTGAAGGCGACGATGCCCTCACCGGAGGAGGAGGACTTGTAGTTGACCTCGACGCCGGGGCAGGCGGCCATGTAGGCCTTGACCCACAGGTCCACGGCGTTCTTCTGGGCGGAGGAGCCGGAGGCCAGGAGCTTGCCCTTGGCGTCGTCGCACTTGATGTCGCCCGCGGCGGCGGCCGACGGCTTGCCGCTGGCGCCGCCATCCTTCGTGTTGTCGTCCGAGCCGCACGCCGTGAGGACCAGGGCGCCGGACACGACGAGCGCCCCGAGGGCGGAGGCACGAAGCATGTTCTTGCGCTGAAGCTTCACTTTCGGGTGTTCCTTCCAGAAGCCGCCGGCCGCTTTCTGTATCGGGGCGGCGTGCGAAGAGGACTACGTCGGTTGCACGACGTGCCGCTCGTTCCGGTCCGCGACGCGCTCCGTGCACCACTGAAATTAGGCAGATCAGGTGAAGTGGCCGACCGGGGCAAATGAACGGACGGTGAACCATGGCGGACGGCCTGGTGTGGAGGGGCGGGTTTGCGCTGCAGTGTCATCCGCCGTTGTCCCGCCGTTACCGTTATGTGACCGCCCGAGGGTGGCTGATTCCGTTCGGTCAGACGGCGGGGGCCGCCGCAGGCTGCCACAGGTCCTGGAACCTGAACCGGGCCGCTTCCACCTCGTGGCGTTGGTCCGCGTGCAGCACCCCCAGCGCGTACGCCGTCGCCGGGGCGATCCGCGGGGTGCGGGCCGCCGTCGCCGAGGCGGCCGCGGCCTCGGCGGCGTCGCGGTGGCGGTCCAGGGCGTCGCCGGCCACCGCCAGCCGGGCCACGTCCTCGCCCAGGGCCTCCCGGGCGTAGCGGTGGACCCGCAGCAGTCGGCGCACCTCGTGCCAGCAGCCGTCCTGGTCCGGGTCGTACGGGTGGGCCTCGGCGGCATGCGGCAGCGCCGAGACGGCCGTCGCCAGCCGGGTCCGGGCCACCTCCGCCAGCGGGACCAGGACCTCGTCGACCCGCCCCCGGGCCGCGGCCGGGTCCAGCGGCACCTCGGAGGCCAGGACCGCCACCGCGTCCGCGACCGCGTGGAACCGGGACGAGCCGAGCGCCTGCAGGGTCGCCGAGTGGGCGCGGGTCCGGGCCAGCGTCAGCTGCCGCTCGAGCAGGGCGGCCGCCCGCGCCGAGCCCACCGTCAGCGCACCCGAGGCGCCGCGGGGCGCGGGCACGTCCGGCGAGCCCGACAGCCGGTGCAGGGCGTCCAGCAGCCGGGTCAGCCGGGCGGCGTACGCGTGCTCGTCCGCCAGGGTCGAGGACAGCCACACCAGTTCGGTGCGCAGCCCGTCGGCCCAGGAGGACTCGGTCACCACCCGGAAGGTGGTCAGGGACCCGCTGATCCGGCGCGCAGCCCCCCGCAGGCTGCGCGCCGCATCGCCGCTCTCCGCGGCGTCGGCCCCGCTCTCCTCGTGGAGGCGGAGCCCGCGCAGGAAGGCGGTGGCCTGGGCCCGCAGGTACGTGCCGAGCACGTCACCCGCGGAGCCCTCTCCGCGCGCTGTCAGGTCATGGTTTGGCAGAGCCACGCCGGCGCCTCCGGGCGTCTATGAGCATCTCCTGAACGTGCCGCAGCGGCTGGCCTTCGTGGTCCGTGCTGTGCCGGGTCCATTCGCCGTCCGGGCCCAGGTGCCAGGAGGAGGTGGAGTCGGACATCCCGGTCTCCAGCATCCGGTCCAGTGCCGCGCGGTGGGCCGGGTCGGCGACCCTGACCAGTGCCTCGATGCGGCGGTCGAGATTGCGGTGCATCATGTCGGCGCTGCCGATCCACACCTCGGGCTCGCCGCCGTTGCCGAAGGCGAAGACCCGGGAGTGTTCCAGGAAGCGGCCGAGGATCGAGCGGACCCGGATGTTCTCCGAGAGCCCGGGGACCCCGGGGCGCACGGCGCAGATGCCGCGGACCCAGATGTCGACGGGCACTCCTGCCTGGGAGGCCCGGTAGAGCGAGTCGATCAGGGCCTCGTCGACGATCGAGTTCATCTTGAGCCGCACGTACGCGGGGCGGCCCGCCCGGTGGTGGGCGGCCTCCTTGTCGATGCGCGAGATCAGCCCGTCGCGCAGCGAGCGCGGCGCGACGATCAGCCGGCGGTAGGTCTCGCGGCGCGAGTACCCGGACAGCCGGTTGAAGAGGTCGGAGAGGTCCGCGCCGACCTGCGGGTCGGCGGTGAGCAGGCCGAGGTCCTCGTACAGGCGGGCGGTCTTGGGGTGGTAGTTGCCGGTGCCGACGTGGGAGTAGCGGCGCAGGGTGTCGCCCTCCTGGCGGACGACGAGCGACAGCTTGCAGTGGGTCTTCAGGCCCACCAGGCCGTACACGACGTGGCAGCCGGACTCCTCCAGCTTGCGGGCCCACTTGATGTTGGCCTGCTCGTCGAAGCGGGCTTTGATCTCGACGAGCACGAGGACCTGCTTGCCGGATTCGGCGGCGTCGATCAGGGCGTCCACGATCGGGGAGTCGCCGGAGGTCCGGTACAGCGTCTGCTTGATCGCGAGGACGTCCGGGTCGGCGGCGGCCTGCTCCAGGAAGGCCTGCACCGAGGTGGAGAAGGAGTCGTACGGGTGGTGCAGCAGCACGTCCCGCTCGCGCAGCGCGGCGAAGATGTCGGGCGCGGACGCGGACTCGACCTCGGCGAGGTCGCGGTGGGTGCCGGCGACGAACTTGGGGTACTTCAGCTCGGGCCGGTCCAGGGAGGCGATGCCGAAGAGGCCGGTCAGGTCCAGCGGGCCGGGCAGCGGGTAGACCTCGGCGGCGGAGACGTTCAGCTCCTGCACGAGGAGGTCCAGGATGCCGGGGTCGATGGACTCCTCGACCTCCAGGCGCACCGGCGGGCCGAAGCGGCGCCGCATGAGCTCCTTCTCCAGGGCCTGGAGCAGGTTCTCGGCGTCGTCCTCCTCGACCTCGAGGTCCTCGTTGCGGGTCACCCGGAACATGTGGTGCGCGAGCACCTCCATGCCGGGGAAGAGCTCCTCCAGGTGCGCGGCGATGACGTCCTCGAGGGGGACGTAGCGCTGCGGGGAGGCCTCCAGGAAGCGGGAGAGCAGCGGCGGGACCTTGACGCGGGCGAAGTGGCGGTGGCCGCTGACCGGGTTGCGGACGACGACGGCCAGGTTCAGGGAGAGCCCGGAGATGTACGGGAACGGGTGCGCGGGGTCCACGGCCAGCGGGGTGAGCACCGGGAAGATCTGGTTCCGGAACAGCGTGAAGAGGCGGGCCTGCTCCTTCTCGGTGAGGTCCGGCCAGCGGATGAGGTGGATGCCCTCTTCGGCGAGCTGCGGCGAGATGTCCTGCTGGAAGCAGGCGGCGTGCCGCGCCATGAGCTCGCGCGAGCGCGTCCAGATCAGGTCGAGCACCTCGCGGGGCTGCAGCCCGGAGGCCGAACGGGTGGCGACGCCGGTCGCGATGCGGCGCTTGAGGCCGGCGACGCGGACCATGAAGAACTCGTCGAGGTTGCTCGCGAAGATCGCCAGGAAGTTGGCGCGTTCCAGCAGCGGGGTCGCCGGGTCCTCGGCCAGCTCCAGGACCCGCTCGTTGAAGGCCAGCCAGCTGCGTTCGCGGTCGAGGAACCGCCCCGGCGGGAGCTCGCCGCCCTCTTTGTCGTCGTAGGCGTCCAGGTCGGCGTCGAGATCGGGTGCCAGCCCGGGCCCCTGGCCGGAATGCGGGCGGTGCGCGGCTATGGAGCCGATCCGCGCAGGCTTGGGCGCCGGACCGGCGGAGGCGGCGGTGGACGTGTGAGACGGGTGCTGGGCGGGGACCTCGGTGGGGCCTGCGCTGGGCTGGTGGCTCATGACTCCATTGTTCCGCGCAAGCGGCAGGACGGGCGCGTCGGAAGTGGTCGCCGTCAGTGGGAGTCGGGGCTGCATGCGGGGAGAGTCGCAAGCGCGTCTTAAGGTCCGGTGAATGGCGCATTGCTTCCAGGCTCCGGGTGGTGCACGAGTACGTCTTTTCCGCGCCCGGAATACACCCGTACGGGCCCCGCGCGCCTCCGGCGCACCCGTACGGGCATCCCCCGTGGCTGCGGCTCAGCTCTCGGTGCGGTACATCAGGTCGACCTCGTGGGTGCTGAAGCCGAGGCCCTCGTAGACGGCGAGGGCCGCCGGATTGTCGGCGTCCACGTACAGCATCGCGGTGGGCAGTCCCGCCCCGGCGAGGTGGTGCAGGCCGATCGCGGTGAGGGCCTTGCCGAGGCCGCCGCCCTGGGCGCCGGGGCGGACGCCGAGCACGTAGACCTCCCCGAGCCGCTCCTCGGCGTGGACCTTCGTCCAGTGGAAGCCGACGAGCTCCCCGTCCCGCTCGGCGAGGAAGAAGCCCTTGGGGTCGAACCACGGCTGCGCGATGCGGTCGTTCAGGTCCCGCTGGGTCAGCGCGCCCTGTTCGGGGTGGTGGGCGAAGGCGGCCGCGTTGACCGCGAGCCAGGCCGCGTCGTCCTGGCCGGGCACGAAGGTGCGTACGGTCACTCCTGCCGGCAGCACCACCTCGGGCAGCGGGGGCCCCTCCGGGCCGAGCGGGCGGCGCAGCTGGCGCAGCTCCCGGAACAGGGTCAGGCCGAGGACCTGTGCGAGGTGGCGGGCGGCGGACTTGCCGCCGTGCGCCCATACCCGGATCCGCTTGCCGGAGGCGGCCAGCAGGGCCGAGCCCAGCGCCCGCCCGTGTCCGCGCCCGCGCAGCGCGGGGTGGACGACGAGCTCGGCGGCGGGGGCCTCCACCGGGTCGGTGTCCTCCAGTTGCCCGTATCCGGCGAGCCGGCCCTTCTCGGTGAGCAGGAAGTGCCGGATCCCCTCGCGGCGCCCGCCGCGCAGCTGGAGACGGCCCTGCTCGGACACGGCGGTCGTGCCGTCCGTGCGCGCCGCGTCCTCGATGAGGGTGAGCACGGCCGTGGCCTGTTCCCCCGTCAGCTCGTCGAGGGTCTCAATCTGGCGTCCCGGCTCCAGGGCCGCTGCTGCGTCGTCAGTCATGCATCGAGCGTACGACCGCGGGAGGCGCCCGCGGTGGTGTGCGTGCAGCGGGCCGACGGTGAGCCGTGTTCTGCATGTAACCAGGCTGACACCCTTACCCCCTGTCGTGCTACGCGCGTTGACCATAGGCTGCCGCCGACCTCCCGAGTTTCACCGCTGTCCAAAAGGGGACTAAATGTCAGCGACGCCACAACGGCACCGCCGAACCCGCCGGTTGACCTTCGCCGCCATCGCCGTCACGGCCGGGGCCGGAGCGATGGTCGCGGCCGCACTGCCGGCCGGTGCCGCGAGTGGTGGCGGTGCCGGCAAGAGCCGCACCGTCGATGTGCAGATGCTGTCGTTCAACGACTTCCACGGCACGCTGGAGCCGCCGCAGGGCTCCTCTGGCACCGTGAGCGAGCGTCAGCCGGACGGCACCGCCAAGGCGATACCCGCCGGTGGTGTCGAGTACCTGGCGACCAGCCTGCGCGAGGCCCGCAAGGGCCACGAGTACTCCGTCACGGCCGCGGCCGGCGACATGATCGGCGGCAGCCCGATGCTGTCCGGTCTCTTCCACGACGAGCCCACCGTCGAGGCGCTCAACAAGCTCAAGCTGGACGTCACCAGCGTCGGCAACCACGAGTTCGACGAGGGGAAGACCGAGCTGCGCCGCATGGCGTACGGCGGCTGCCACCCGGTCGAGGGCTGCTTCGAGATGGGCAAGGAGTTCACGGGCTCCGAGTTCAAGTACCTCGCGGCGAACGTCACGGACGAGAAGACCAAGCGTCCGATGATGAACCCCACCTTCATCTGGAAGAAGGGGGACGTGAAGATCGGCTTCATCGGCGTCACCCTGGAGGGCACTCCGGACGTCGTCACCGCCGAGGGCGTCAAGGGCCTGAAGTTCGGCGACGAGGTCGAGACGATCAACAAGTACGCCGCCGAGCTGAACAAGCAGGGCGTCAAGTCGATCGTCGCGCTCATCCACGAGGGCGGCCTGCCCGCGAACGGCGCCTACAACTACGACTGCAACACCCCGGGCGCCGGCGCCGGCATCTCGGGCGCGATCGTGGACATCGCCAAGAACGTGGACCCGAAGGTCGACGCGCTGGTGACCGGCCACACGCACCAGGCGTACGCCTGCAACATCCCGGATCCGGCCGGCAACCCGCGCATGGTGACCTCGGCCGCCTCCTACGGCCGCCTGTTCACGGACACCACGCTGACGTACGACCGCCAGACCAAGGACATCGTCCGTACGGCGGCCCTCGCGCCGAAGCCGGTCAACAAGGTCGTCACCCGGGACCAGCCCAAGGCACCGGACATGACCGAGCTGATCACCCGCTGGAACGCGCTCGCGGCCCCGGTCGCCGGCCGTCCGATGGGCTACATCTCGGCGGACATCGCGGGCCGCGGCTCCGAGGCGCCCGAGAAGCCGCTCGGCGACCTGATCGCCGACGCGCAGCTGGAGGCCACCGCCCCGGCGGCCAAGGGCGGCGCGCAGCTGGCCATCATGAACCCCGGCGGCATCCGCGCCGACCTGGCCTACAAGGCCGCGGGCGCCGAGGGCGACGGCGTCGTGACGTACGGCGAGTCCTACACGGTCCAGCCGTTCAACAACCTGATGAACATCGTCGACCTGACGGGGGCGCAGCTGATCACCGCGCTCCAGCAGCAGGTCAGCGGCCCGGTCAACGGCGCGAACCCGAAGATCCTGCAGGTCTCGAAGGGCTTCACCTACACCCTGGACATGACGAAGACGGGCGCGGACCGCATCGTCGTGGACTCGGTGAAGCTGAACGGCGCGGCGATCGACCCCGCCAAGACCTACCGGGTCGCGATGAACGAGTTCCTCGCGGGCGGCGGTGACGGCTTCACCGTCCTGAAGGAGCACAAGAACAAGCTGGTCGGCGTGCCCGACCTGGAGGCGTTCAACGCCTACCTGGCGAAGTCGACCGAGGCCGCTCCGATCGCCCCGCCGGCGGCGGACCGCATCACGGTCGTCAAGTAACACCTGCGTACGGCACCGGCGACGGTCTGTACGCAACAACCACCCCCGAAGGGGCGGCGGGCCCTGCGGCCCGCCGCCCCTTCGGCATCTGCCCCGTACCCCCGTGACGGGACGGTCATGGCCGTCAGAGCGTCGCGAGGAACTTCCCCACGGCCTCGTGGAAGCCCGCCGGGTCCGTGAACGGCACGAAGTGGTCCCCGTCCAGGGGCGCGTACGAGGTCCCGGGCCGCCGGGCGACCATCGCGTCGGCCGTGTCCTGGGTGAGCGCCTGGCTGCCGGTGCCGTGGATCAGCACGGCCGGGCAGCTGCTCGCGAGCCAGGCGTCCCAGTGGTCGCCGCGGCAGCCTTCGATGGAGTCGAGCATGTCCTGCGGGTGGAACGGCAGCCGCCAGCCCTCGCCGGACGGGAGCGGGCGCAGCACCTGCTCGACGAACCGGGAGCCCACCGGCCCGGCCGCGGCGAGGAGCTCCTCGCGGGTGGGGGCGGTGTACCGCATGCCGTGGAGGAAGTCGAAGACCGCCCCCTGCGGGACGGGGTGGACCTCCACGGTGGAATCCACGGCGATGAGCGCCGAGATCCGCTCGGGGTGGGCGGCTGCCAGGTGGACGGCGTTGAGCCCGCCGAGGGAGTAGCCGAGGAGGGCGACGGGGGCATCGAGGCCGAGGTGGTCGAGCAGGGCGACGGCGTCGGAGACGTATCCGGCGCGGCCGTAGTCGGCGGCCCGGCCGGAGTCGCCGTGGCCGCGCTGGTCGGGGGCGATGACCCGCCAGTCGTTGCCCAGGACGTCGGTCAGGCCGGCGAAGGCGAGGCCTTCGGACATGCCCCCGTGCAGGGCGAGCAGCGGGCGGCCCGGGCCGCCGAAGTCCCGGTACGACAGCGTGCGGCCGTCGATCGTCAGCGTGTGGCGCATGGTTCCGCTCTCCCCTGTGTGTCCTGCTGTGGCGGTGACGCAAGGAAGACTGCCAGTGTTTAGGCAGGTGCGCAATACGTTTGTCTTGGGCGCTTGCCCAAGTCGCTGCACGGCTACGATCCCGGCATGGGAAATCGCGAGGACCTGCTGGCCGGAGCGCGCCGTTGCCTGGAGGAGAAGGGGTACTCGCGCACGACCGTGCGCGACATCGCCGCGGCGTCGAAGGTGAGCATGGCCGCCATCGGCTACCACTTCGGCTCCCGCGAGGCCCTGCTCAACCTCGCGCTGTTCGCCGCCATGGACGAATGGGCCGCCGGGTCCGGTCGGCTCGCGGGCCAGGGCGACACCACCGAGGAGCGGTACGCCGACACCTGGGACCGCAAGATCCAGGACTTCGGCGACATGCGCTGGCTCTGGATCGCCAACGTCGAGGCCTTCGTCCACGCGCAGTCCTCGCCCGAGCTGCTCGCGGCCCTCGCCGAGGGTCAGCGCCGCTCCCGCCGCATGGTGGCCGCGCAGCTGCGCGGGGTGCCGGAGGACGCGGTCGCCGAGGAGGACGTACGGGCCCTCGGGTCGGTGCACATCGCCCTGCTGACCGGGGTGATGGTGCAGACCCTGACCGACCCGGAGCAGGCGCCGAACGGGCGGGAGCTCGCCCAAGGGCTGCGCACCATGGCCGAGTTGCTCGAAAGGTGAGTGCTACCGGAGGGTAGTAAAGCCGGGTCCCGCACGCCAGAATCCGGGGGCACCTCCCAGCCGTGGCTGGGAATCCATCACCGGGTCGGCAAAGGGGCGGACATGGCACTGGATCGTCGGGCATTTCTGGTCGGGGCGATGGCGGCGGGCGCGGGCACGGCCGTGGGCCTCGGAGCGGCGGCCCCCGCCTCCGCGCGCACGCTCGGCACCCGCGCTGCCCTCGGGACGCAGGACTGGATGGCCGGACTCGGCGACTCAACGGCCCTGCAGCGGATGACCATCCCCGGCACGCACGACTCCGGCGCCACCAAGGGCGGCCTCTACGTCGCCTGCCAGAACATCTCGATCGCCCAGCAGCTCGACTCCGGGATCCGCTTCCTCGACGTCCGCTGCCGCGTCACGGGCGGCTCGTTCGCCATCCACCACGCGGCCTTCTTCCAGGACCTGATGTTCGGCGACGTCCTCGCCGCCTGCGCGAACTTCCTTGCCGCGCACCCCTCCGAGACCCTGCTGATGCGGCTCAAGCAGGAGTACTCGGCGGACAGCGACGCCACCTTCCGCGCCGTCTTCGACGACTACCTCGACCACCGCGGCTGGCGCCCGCTCTTCCGCATCGCCGACAGCCTGCCCACCCTCGGCGAGGCCCGCGGCAAGGTCGTGCTCCTCGCCGACAACGGCGGCCTGCCCGGACTGCGCTACGGCGACGGCAACGTCTTCGACATCCAGGACGACTACAACACCGAGCCCTTCGCCAAGCGCGGCCGGATCGAGAACCACTTCCGCAAGGCCGTCCAGCAGCCCGGCAAGCTGTTCGTGAACTACGTCAGCACCGCCGCCTACATGCCGCCGCGCTGGAACTCCGACCGGCTCAACCCGCAGGTGCACGCCTTCGTCGACGGCGGTGAGCTGGCCGGCCGGACCGGGCTGGGGATCGTCCCGATGGACTTTCCGAACACCCGCTCGGGCCTGGTCGCCTCCCTGATCCGGCACAACTGAGCCCGGTACTCGGCCGGGACGCCCCGGGCCGGGTCCGGCTCCGGGCCGGGTCCGGCCCCTGTCAGCCGGCCGGGTCCGGCCGGTCGGCCGGCGGCGGGGCCGGGGCCCCCGGAATGCGCAGCAGGGCCTCCGTGCCCGGGCCGCCGTCCACGGGGGCGCGCAGCTCGGCGCTGCCGCCGGCGCGCTGCGCCGTACGGGCCACGATCGACAGCCCGAGTCCGCTGCCCGGCAGGGCCCGGGCCGACGGGGACCGCCAGAACCGCTCGAACACGTGCGGGAGGTCCTCGGCCGGGACACCGGGACCGTGGTCGCGTACGGTCAGCTCGCCCGCCCGCAGCGAGACCTCCACCGAGCCGCCGGGCGGGCTGAACTTCACCGCGTTGTCGAGGACGTTGACGACCGCCCGCTCCAGCGCCGCCGCCTCCCCCCGCACGTACCAGGGCTCCAGGTCGGACGTGAAGTCCAGCTCGGGGCCGCGCAGCCGGGCCCGGGACAGCGCGGTCCGCACGATCTCCTGCAGCGCCACCACCTCCAGCCTGGCGGGCGGGGCCGCGTCCGGACGGGACAGTTCCTGGAGGTCGCCGATCAGCGCGGCCAGCTCCGTCATCTGCGCCTTGACCGAGGCCAGCAGCTCCTTGCGGTCCTCGGGCGGGATGGCCCGGCCGGTCTCCTCGCTGCGCGCGAGCAGCTCGATGTTGGTCCGCAGCGAGGTCAGCGGCGTGCGCAGCTCGTGGCCGGCGTCCGCGATCAGCTGGGCCTGCCGCTCCTGGGAGGAGGCGAGCGCCGCGGTCATGGAATTGAAGGACCGCGACAGGCGGGCGATCTCGTCGTCGCCGTCGTGCGGGATCTGCACGGTGAGGTCCTCGGTCCGGGCGATGTGCTCGACGGCGCCCGTGAGCTCGTCGACCGGCCGCAGCCCCGTACGGGCCACCCACAGGCCGGCCGCGCCCGCGCCGACGACACCGACCCCGCAGACGAAGAGCAGCACCCAGGCCAGCGTGGACAGCGGCTTCTCGATGTCGGCGAGCGGCTTGGCGACCGAGATGGCGACGCTGCCGCCCACCGGGCCGGTGACGTTCACCGGCTGGGTGTAGACCCGTACGGGCGTGCCGTCCGTGGTGTGGCCGTCGTACAGCACCGGGCCGCGCTCGCCCCGGGCGACCTCGAGGTCGTACCCCGTCACCGGGAGGGTGTTCTTGCCGTCAACCCAGCAGCGCCCGCCCGTGGGCAGCACGATCTGCACCTGCGCGCTCAGGTTGTTCACGATCGCGCCGGGCACCTGCTCCCGGCAGCCGAGCTGGGGCAGCGTCTGATTGGCCTGCGCGCTGGCGTTGGTGGAGCGCAGCGAGCTGTCCAGCTGGCCCTTCAGCTGCGTACGCACCATGAACCAGCTGACGACGGCGACGGCCGCGACGGCGACCGCCACCGCGACCGTGACCAGCAGCGCGAGCCGCGAGCGCAGCGGCAGCGCACGGAACCGGGCGACCGGGCTCACTCGTGCCCTCCGGAGTCGCCGGCCCCCGCGGCGCGCAGGACGTAGCCCACCCCGCGCACGGTGTGCACCAGGCGGGGCTCGCCGCCGGCCTCGGTCTTGCGCCGCAGGTACATCACGTACACGTCCAGGGAGTTGGAACTCGGCTCGAAGTCGAAGCCCCAGACGGTCTTGAGGATCTGCTCGCGGGTCAGCACCTGGCGCGGGTGCGCCAGGAACATCTCGAGCAGCGTGAACTCGGTGCGGGTGAGCTCCACCGGGCGTCCGGACCGGGTGACCTCGCGGGTGGCGAGGTCCATGCGCAGGTCGCCGAACGCCAGCGTGTCCGTCTCCTCGGCCTCGACGCCGCCGGGCCGCGGGACGGCGTACGCGCTGCGGCGCAGCAGGGCGCGGACGCGGGCGAAGAGCTCGTCGAGCTCGAAGGGCTTGACGAGGTAGTCGTCGGCGCCCGCGTCGAGGCCCGTGACGCGGTCGCCGACGGTGTCGCGGGCGGTGAGCATCAGGATCGGGGTGGTGCTGCCGGCGGCACGCAGCCGGCGGGCCGCCGTCAGTCCGTCCATACGGGGCATCTGGATGTCGAGGACGATCAGGCCGGGCTCGTACGAGGCCGCCTTGTCGAGGGCGTCGAGCCCGTCGACGGCGGTCTGCACGGCGTACCCCTCGAAGGCGAGGCTGCGGCGCAGCGCCTCCCGCACGGCGGGCTCGTCGTCGACGACGAGGATGCGGTGCGGGTCGCCTTCGGCCGGAATCATCTGCGGTCCCCCAGGGGTCGTGGTCGGTCGTACCAGGCTCGCACGGCAGCCCTAGGAGGAGGTCCCGAAGCCGTCGCCGACGCTGTTGCTGTCACTGCTACCGGTGCCGCCCTTGCGGAGGGAGGCCAGGTCGGCCTTGATCGTGTTCACCGGGATGGCGAAGCCGAGGCCGACGCTGCCGGCGGTGGAGCTGTCGCTCGAGGGGGAGTAGATCGCGGAGGGCATGCCCACGATCTCGCCGTTCATGTTGACGAGGGCGCCGCCGGAGTTGCCCGGGTTGAGGGAGGCGTCCGTCTGGACGGCCTTGTACGAGGTGGTGTTCGATCCGGTGTTCCCGTTGAACTGCTGACCGTCGTACGAGAACGGCCAGCCGCCGCCGTTGCTGCGCTGCCGCTGGGGTGCCTGCTGCTCGGACTTGGGCACGTTGACCTCGCGGTTCAGGGCCGAGACGATGCCGCTCGTGACCGTGCCGGTGAGGCGGTCGGGGGAGCCGATGGCGACGACCTGGTCGCCGACCTTGAGGCCGTCGGAGTCGCCGAGCTTGGCCGGCTTGAGGCCGCCCCCCAGGCCTTCGGCCTGGGAGGTGCCCCCAGCACCCTGGAGCTTGATGAGGGCGAGGTCCTTGTCGGGGTCGCTGCCGACGGTCTTGGCGGTGTACTTCTTGCCGTCGCTCATCGTCACCTGGATCTCGGTGGCACCGTCGATCACGTGGTTGTTGGTGACGATCTCGCCGTCGGCGGTGACCACGATGCCGGAGCCGGTGCCCTGGCCGGAGCCGGTGCGGGTGTCGATCCGCACGACGGAGGGGCTGACCTGCTCGGCCACTCCGGAGACCGTGCCGCTGCTGGACCGCGAGACGTTGGTGCCGTTGACGCCGCCGCCGCTGCGGGCCTGGCTGCCGAGCAGCTGCTGCACGGCGGCGGCGGTGCCACCCCCGACGACGGCGGCGGCCAGCGCCACGGCGGCGAGCAGCGCCACGGGCCGCCGGGCCCGGGCCGCGTGCGCGGGGCCCGCAAGGGGCGGCGGAGTTGCCGGGGGCTGGGCTGCCGGGGGCTGGTGCGCCTCGTGCCGGCCGGGTGCCGCCGGGGGCGGGTAGGCGGGCGGCGGCGGGTAGGCCCCGCCGAGGGGCGCGCTCTGGGTCGGGCCGTTCTCCTGCGGGTACTCGCCGTCGCGGCGGAGGCTCTCGGTCATGACCACGACTCTGTCCGCGGATCATGAGAGCTTCCTGAGTCCCCCCTGAGAACCCCGACAGAACCGCGTATGCCCGACATAAGCCGGCCGGCCCACCGCCAGGGCCGGGTGGTGCGAGGGGTACGCGAAGAGGGTGGGGGCCGCCAGGGCCGAGCCCTGCGGGGCATGTGAAAAGGGTTAGTGGCAGCCGCAGGAGCGGCGGATCACCAGGGCCGACGGGAACTGCTTCAGGCGTTCCCGGCGGGATCCGGCCACCCGGAGGGCGTCGTCCAGGACCAGATCCACCGCGGCCCGCGCCATCGCCGGGCGGTCCGAGGCGATCGTCGTCAGCGGCGGGTCCGTCAGGGCCGCCTCCTTGACGTCGTCGAAGCCGGCCACCGCCAGCTCCCCCGGCACGTCGATGCGGAGTTCGCGCGCCGCGCGCAGGACGCCGATCGCCTGGTCGTCCGTGGCGCAGAAGATCGCCGGCGGGCGGTCCGGGCCCGACAGGACCTCCAGCGCGACCCGGTACGCGTCGTACCGGTTGTACGGGGCCTCGAAGAGGCGGCCTTCCGTCGAGCGGCCCGACTCCTGCATCGCCCGGCGCCAGCCCTCCACGTGGTCGGCGACCGGGTCGCCGACCGACGGGGTGTTCTCCACCCCGCCGATGCAGGCGACGTACTCGTGCCCGTGCTCGAGCAGGTGCCGGGTGGCGAGCTGCGCGCCGCCGATGTCGTCCGTGACGACGGCGACGTCGTCGATCGCCTCCGGCCGCTCGTGCAGCAGCACGACCCGCGCGTCCCACGCCTCGATCTCCGAGGCCGCCCGCTCACTCATGCCCTGGCTGACCAGGATCAGCCCGGACACCCGCATCCCGAGGAAGGCCCGCAGGTAGTGCACCTCGCGCTCGTCCCGGTAGTCGGAGTTCCCGACCAGGACCATCTTTCCGCGCTCGGCGGCGGCCTGCTCGACCGCGTGCGCCATCTCCGCGAAGAACGGCTGCCGCGCATCGGGGACGATCATGCCTATGAGGTCGGTGCGCCGTGACGCCATCGCCTGGGCGACGCGGTCCGGGCGGTAGCCCAGCTCCTTGATCGCGGCGAGTACACGCTCGCGCGTGGCCGGGGCGACCGGCCGGGGTCCGTTGTTGATGACGTAGCTCACGACGGCGGTAGACGTACCCGCAAGTCGTGCAACGTCATCCCGCGTCACCTTGGCCACGCTCGGGAGTCTACGCGGGGTGACCTACCTCTGGGCAGGCCGTCCTGCCGACTGGACGATCACAGGAGGTTCCTCCATACGGGGGACGCCGGCCGCCGCCTGGGCCGAAGCCTGCGCCGCGGCCTTGGCCGCCGCCTCCGCTGCCGCCCGCTCGACCTTCTCCGGCGTGACGAAGCGGTAGCCGACGTTGCGGACCGTACCGATCAGCGACTCGTGCTCGGGGCCGAGCTTCGCGCGCAGCCGCCTTACGTGGACGTCCACCGTCCGGGTGCCGCCGAAGTAGTCGTATCCCCAGACCTCCTGGAGCAGCTGGGCCCGGGTGAAGACCCGGCCCGGGTGCTGCGCGAGGTACTTGAGGAGCTCGAACTCCTTGAAGGTGAGGTCGAGGACCCGGCCCTTCAGCTTCGCCGAGTACGTCGCCTCGTCGACCGACAGGTCGCCGTTGCGGATCTCCATCGGGGAGTCGTCGGAGCCCAGCTGCTGGCGGCCGGTGGCGAGGCGCAGCCGCGCCTCGACCTCGGCCGGGCCCGCGGTGTCGAGGAGGACGTCGTCGATGCCCCAGTCGGCGGTGACGGCGGCGAGGCCGCCCTCGGTGACGACGAGGATCAGCGGACAGCCGGGGCCGGTGGAGCGGAGCAGCTGGCACAGCGAGCGCACCTGCGGCAGATCGCGGCGGCCGTCGACGAGGATGACGTCCGCGCCGGGGGTGTCCACGAGCGCGGGGCCTTCGGCGGGGGCCACCCGGACGTTGTGCAGCAGCAGGCCGAGGGCGGGCAGCACCTCGGTGGACGGCTGCAGGGCATTGGTCAGCAGCAGGAGAGAGCTCATGCCCGACCACCTGCCCAGGTGGGGCGGTTCTGCACGGTTCGCTGGTCCATCACGTCGGTTCCTCCTCGGTCCCGTCGAGGACTTTCGCGGCACTGCTTCGTACGTGGTGCGTGCGGCGCCTTGCCGGTCCCCGCGCCCTGGGGTCCCGGACGGACGCCACTGTTCTCGGTCCGTTCAACGTGCTGAAAGCACAAAAGGACCCGGGGGCAACGTTGCCCGGATCCTCTCGCCAGCAGAATAGCCCACCCGCTGGTGCGGGGCCGAGGCTTCGGCCTGGCCTCTGCTGTGGTTCCTGCCACCCTTACGCCCAGCTTATGCCCCGGTTTCACCGGATCGATGGACGTACGGCGGGCCGCCCGGGCGCATACGGGGCGCGCGGAGGCGCACCGGATCAGCGCGCCGGAGGGTTCATGATGGAGGCCGACGGTAGAGAGCCGACGATAGGAGCTGCAGTGGCAACCGGAACCATCCGCTACTGGGCGGCGGCCAAGGCCGCGGCCAAGACGGCGGAGGAGCCGTACTCGGCGCAGACACTGGCCGAGGCGCTCGACGCCGTGCGGGAGCGCCACCCCGGGGAGCTGACCCGGGTCCTGCAGCGCTGCTCCTTCCTCGTGAACGAAGAGCCCGTGGGCAAGCGCCCGCACGATGCCGTTCCGCTGACCGAGGGGGGCACCGTCGAGGTGCTCCCGCCGTTCGCGGGCGGGTGAGCGGAAACCGATGAGCACTCCCGAGGAACAACGACAGCAGCACCGGCAGCAGCCCCGGAACGACCGGCAGGACCCGTACGGGACCCAGACCTGGCAGTCGGACACCTGGGACACCGGCTACCAGCCGGTCCACGAGGTGCAGCCGGTCCAGCCGCCGCTGGGGGCGCTGCCCGGCCAGCCCGCGGCTCCCGAGGGCTGGTTCCGGGACGAGGCCCCGGCCGCGCAGGCACATCCCCAGGCCCAGACCCCCGAGGGCTGGCCCCAGGGCGGCGCCGGCACCTCGTGGCCGGCCGGGTCCGCCGCGGCGGCCGAGCAGACCGCGTACCTGCCGCCCTACCCGGGCCCGGCCGCGGCCGATCCGCAGCCGGTCGCTCCCGAGGGCTGGTTCCGGGACGAGGCCCCCGCCGTCCAGGCCCAGGCCCAGGCCCAGATCCAGGCCCAGGCCCAGGCCCAGATCCAGGCCCAGGCCCAGGCGCCCGCGGCCGAGTGGCCGCCGAGCGGCGGCCCGGGCGCGGCCTGGTCCGAGGGTTCCGCCGCCGAACAGACGGCCTACCTCCCGCCCCAGGCGGCCGGTGCCCCCGAGCAGACGGCCTACCTCCCGCCGTACCCCGGCCCCGGGGCGCCGGCGGCCGCCGAGACTCCGTACGCGTCGCCCTACCCCGGCCCGGCCGCGGCCGGGCGCCGGGATGCCGCCGCGGCCGCCGAGACCGCGTACCTGCCGCCGTACCCCGGCCACGACACGGCCGGCCCGCAGCCGCAGGCGCCGCCCGTGGCGCCCGAGGGCTGGTTCCGCGACGAGGCTCCCGCCGCCCGGGCGCAGGCCCCTGCCGCCGACTGGGCGCCGAGCAGCCTCCGCGACGAGGTGCCCGCAGCCGAAGCCCACGCCCCGGCCCAGGCTCCCGCCGCCGACTGGGCGCCGAGCGGGGGTGCCGCCTGGGGCGAGGGTTCCGCCGCCGAGCAGACGGCCTATCTCCCGCCGCAGGCTGCCGCGCCCGCGGGCGACGCCGCCGAGCAGACCGCCTTCCTGCCGCCGTACCCGGGCCCCGGCCCGGGCGCCGAGGAGCCGGCCGCCACGGCCGCCCCCGCTCCGGCGGAGCAGCCCGCGGGCCCCGTCGGCTCCGAGATCCCGGGCGAGGAGCCCGGGTACTCCCCGCCCACCCTCGCCGGCAACACCCTGCGCGCCGTCGATCCCGCCCAGGCGCGGGCCGAGGGCCGCTCGCCGATCATCGACCCCGGCCCGCAGCCGGCGATACTGACCGCCGCCCTCGGGCTGCTGCTGGCCGGTGCCGCCGCCTTCGGCGACCTCGCGCTGCTCGCCCCGCTGGTCGCCCTCCAGGCGCTCACCGCGGCCGGCTGGTTCCGGCTCAACGGCATGTGGCCCGCCCGGCAGGGCATCGCCCTCGCCTTCCTCGGGGCGCTCGTCGCCGACGCCGCCGTGCTCGCCCTGGGCGACCCGTACGGCCCCGGCGCGATCATCGGCACCCTCGGGGCCTGGGTGCTGCTCACGCTGGTCCTCCAGCTGCGCAGCCACGCCGACCCCGACGAGCGGATGTACGGGCTGATGGCCTCCGTGGCCTCCGCCGCGCTCGCCATCGTCTGCGCCGGCTACCTGGCCGCCGGCTCCGCCGCCGTCAGCGTCGGCGCGGCGGCCGTCGCGGTCGCCGTGTTCACCCGCGCGCTGCCGCTGCCGACGCCGGCCTCCGTCGGCGTCTCGCTGGCCGCGGCCACCGGCGCCGGCATCGCGGTGGGCGGACTGACCTCCGTCGGGGTGGGCGGGGCGCTGGTCGGGCTGGCCGCCGGGGTGTGCGCGCTGATCGGGCTGCGGGTGGCCGCGTACGACTACCCGTCCAAGTTCGTCCACATGACGGCCGGTGTCGCGCTGCCGCTGGCGGCCGCCGCTCCCGCCGTCTACCTGATCGGACGGGTCGTGGGCTGAGGCCGGACCTCCCGTACGGCCGGCCGGCCGCGGCAGGCATCACACCGCCGCTGACGGCCTCCGTACGGCCGATCATGGTCCACTAGAACGCACGTACCGATCTACAGGGGGAGGGGCACGTGCGGTTCCTGCGTGTTGTTGTGATCATCGGAGTGGTGCTGGGCGCCCTGTTCGCGGGCGCCGACCGCTGGGCGGTCAACTATGCCGAGAACCGGCTGGCCGAGCGCATCCAGGCCCGCCAGGGGCTGGCGGGGAGCACGGAGGTGGACATCCACGGGTTCCCCTTCCTGACCCAGGCGCTCAGCCACGACCTCGACCGCGTCGACGTGAAGCTGAAGGGCGTCGAGGCCGTCTCGGACGGCCGCAAGACGCGGCTCTCGCAGCTCGACGCCAGCTTCCGCAGCGTGAAGCTGAACGGGGACTACAGCGGGGGCACCGCCGAGCGGGCCGAGGGCACGGCCCTCGTCACGTACCGGGACCTGACCGAGGCCTCGCAGACCGGTGTGACGGTCACCTACGGCGGTGCGCCGGGCAAGGTGAAGGTCACGGCGACGGTGGAGGTCCTCGGCCGCAAGCTCTCCCCCGGCGTGGTGTCGACCGTCACGCTCGTGGACGCGCCGGGCGGCGGCAAGATGGTCCGGGTCCGGGCCGACGAGGTGCCCGGCGAGGGCCTGCCCGGGATCGAGAGCGCGGTCCGCAAGAAGACCGACTTCGACCGCCGGCTCGACGGCGGACTGCCGTCCGGGCTCAAGCTGACCACGCTGACCTCGGACGAGGCCGGTGTCCACCTCACGCTGAGCGGATCGGACGTGGTGCTGGCCGGATCGTGAGACGGCATGGTCCGATCCGTAGAAGGACGGGCCCTGCGAAGGCCCCCGGAGGCGGTGCGGCAGCCGCCCGGGGGCATATGCATCCCAATATTCGGACGATCCCGTCTCGGAATATGACACGCCGGTGACAGGGCGGCCGATTCGTCCCTACGATCCATGGCTATGAAGCATCAGCAGGCGGACCTCACGAAGCGACGGGCAGTAGACCTGTGTCGCGTCGCCGCCATGCTCTGTCGATCCATGTGACCTGTGAGCGCTTCCGCTCCATCAGCCGGACGACCGTCCTTCCCGCGTGACCGCACCGCAGCCGCCCCCTCCTCCCCGCTGACGCCTCCCCGCGCAGTGTCCGAGGGGCGCCGCCCGCCGCGGCACGCACCAGCAGCACCCAGGACCTGCAGACCGCTCCGCAGCACCTGCACTGCACCTGCACAGCACGCCCCGCCGCACACTGCCCCGGAGGAGAACACCATGAGCCGCAGCGACGTCCTCGTAGACGCCGACTGGGTCGAGGCCCACCTGAACGACGCCAACGTCGTGATCGTCGAGGTGGACGAGGACACGTCCGCGTACGACAAGAACCACATCACCAACGCCGTCCGGATCGACTGGAAGCAGGACCTCCAGGACCCGGTCCGCCGCGACTTCGTGGACCAGGAGGGCTTCGAGAAGCTCCTCTCCGCCAAGGGCATCTCCAACGACGACACCGTCGTCCTCTACGGCGGCAACAACAACTGGTTCGCGTCCTACGCCTACTGGTACTTCAAGCTGTACGGCCACCAGGACGTCCGCCTCCTCGACGGCGGCCGCAAGAAGTGGGAGCTCGACTCCCGCGACCTGGTCGACGGCACCGAGGTCCCGAACCGCCCGGCCACCCAGTACAAGGCCCAGCCGCAGGACGCCTCGATCCGTGCCTTCCGCGACGACGTCGTGGCCGCGATCGGCGCCCAGAACCTGGTCGACGTCCGCTCGCCCGACGAGTTCTCCGGCAAGCTGCTCGCCCCGGCGCACCTCCCGCAGGAGCAGTCGCAGCGCCCCGGCCACGTGCCGAGCGCCCGCAACATCCCGTGGTCGAAGAACGCCAACGACGACGGCACCTTCAAGTCCGACGAGGAGCTGACCGCCCTCTACGAGGCCGAGCAGGTCGACCTGTCGAAGGACACCATCGCGTACTGCCGCATCGGTGAGCGCTCCGCGCTGACCTGGTTCGTGCTGCACGAGCTCCTGGGCCAGGAGAACGTCAAGAACTACGACGGCTCCTGGACCGAGTACGGCTCGCTGGTCGGCGTGCCGATCGAGCTCGGCGCCAACAAGTAGTTCCCGGGCACGCGACGCCCCGTAGACCGTACGACCTCTCTAGGACAGGACAGAGAACATGTGTGGAGCACAGATCGGCGGGCCCGACCTCGCAACGCTCAAGCCCGGTGAGACCGCCATCCAGGGTCAGGTGACCAAGGACGGCGAGCCCATCAGCGGGTACGTGCGCCTGCTCGACTCGACCGGCGAGTTCACGGCCGAGGTCCCGACCTCGGCGACCGGCCAGTTCCGCTTCTACGCGGCGACCGGCACGTGGACCCTGCGCGCGCTGGTCCCCGGCGCCCAGGCGGACCGCGCCGTGGTCGTGGCCGAGGCCGGCGGAGTGACGGACGTGGCGATCGCGGTCTGACGACCCGCGCTGCGCACGCAGCGGCAGCTGAACCGGCCGAAGGGCCGCACCCCAGGGGGTTGGACGCCACTGGAACGGGGTGCGGCCCTTCGCGCCGTCCGGCTGCGGGCCTACCCTGGAGGCATGTACGCCCGGCGGCGCCGCGTCTACTTCCTCCTCATGGGCGGATGCATCTTCCTGTTCGTCTCCGCCTGGTCCTTCGTGCGGCTGTTCTCGGTCGAGGCGGCCGTGGCCCTGTGCGTGGTCGCCATGGTCATCCCGCCGGTCGCCGCGATGATCGCGAACCGGCGCGGGCCGGACGACCGCTGGTGGGACGACCCTTCGGGCGACCCGAAGTCCGACGAGTGGTGGGACGAACTGGACGGAAAGCGGCGTCACGAGGACTGAAGGCCCCAGACATCAAAACGTGACAAGCATTCGTACAACTGCTCCCCTCGCGGACGGGTCATGGGTACGCACGGGTACCCACCCAGTGCCTCACGTCCTGTGGGGGGACTTCCTTTGGAACACGAACAGACCCTTCCTGAGCAGCCGGAAGGGGAGGAGACCGCAGCACGCCGCCCCCGCGGCCGCAGCCGTACGGTCCTCCTGATCGCCGGCGCCGCCGTGCTCGGCGTGCTCGCCGGTACGGTCACCGGCTACGCGATCCAGTACGACCGCGAGCCCACCCCGCTGCCGCCGCTGGCGCAGCAGGAGATCGACCAGCCGAAGCCGCAGGCTCCGAACGAGTCGACGAGCGCCCGCTCCCTCAACGCCAACCGCTGGCACAAGACGGACGACGACCTGGCGAAGCTTCTGATCGAAGCCCCGGCCGGGGTGGAGGTCCGCTCGTCGGGGACGGTGTCCCCGGACGAGTTCTCGGCGGACTACTACGAGAAGCCGGGCGGCGGCCTCGGCGGCCAGCTCCGGCACGACGTACGGCGGATCGCCGAACTTGAATGGGCGCAGGACGACCGGAACTTCGTCACCGTCCGGCTCTTGCAGTACCGGGACCGCTCCGGTGCCGACTGGTACCAGCACGCCCACGACTACCTGGCGGAAGAGAGGTACGCGGGCAACTCGGGCAAGGACCTGCCCGGCGTGCCCGCCGACTTCGGCCACCTGTGGGTGGACTCCGCGCCGCGGGAGAAGCCGGGCTACCTCCCGGTGAAGGCGGCCCGGGTCCTCGCCCGGCGCGGGGACATCGTCATGGAGGTCAGCTACATGAACAACCGCGGTGTCCTCGACGAGAAGGACATCGTCGAGATCGCGAAGCGACAGTGGGAGCGGCTGTGAGCGACCTGCAGGACAGCAAGGACGTGACGGCGGAGGCGGCCGAGCCTGCTGAGGCCGCCGAGGCGATCGCGGCAACCGAGACGGCTGCGCCGGACGTACTGGCCGAGGTGACTGCACCGACCGGGGCGACCGCACCGACCGGGGCGACCGCCCCGGCCGAGGTGACCGCCCCGGCCGAAGCGACCGCCCCTGAGGCGGCGTCCGCCGTCGCGCCGCGGGCGGGGAGCCGCCGGACCGTGGCGCTGATCGCGGGCGGGCTCGGCATCGCCGTCCTCGCCGGCGGCGCCCTCTGGGCCGCCGGCCGGATGGCCGACGCCGACCGCACCGCGCCGACCCGGTACTGGGTCGCGGCGAGCGCCGATCCCAGGCCCGCCGGTACGCCGGAGCCGGTCCCGACCGTGCCGCCGAACGCCCTGACGGGCAAGCTGCTGCCGCTCTCCGCAGATTTCGAGCTCGGTCCCGACCTCGACCCCGAGGGCAACGACTTCTACGTGTCGGGCGAGCGGGCGCTCCAGGCCGTGAAGGACGCGGACACCGGGCTCTCCGGCGAGGAGCGGGCGGAACGGGACAAGGCGCTGGACGGACTGAAGCTCAAAGGCGTGGCCGCCCGCAGCTACCACCATCTCCGCGACCAGCAGGTGATGGAGATCCAGCTCACCCAGGCCGACCCGCAGGCCCTCGCGAAGTTCTCCGAGTTCAGCAAGAAGATCCTCGAGCTGCTCGGCGGCGACCGCGACGCGCCGAAGATCGAGGGCTTCCCCGACGCCAAGTGCTCGCTTTCGGTCCTCGGCAAAGAGAAGAAGGAAGAGCACAACAAGATCGACACCATCGACTGCGAGGCCCTCCAGGGCGACGTGCTGGTGAGCTTCCGGATGTACGGGCCGAAGCCCCTCTCCGCGAACGACGCCGCCGGCCTGTTCAAGCAGCAGCTGAACCACCTGAAGTCCCCCGGGGAGTCCGTGTGACCGAGCAGAACACCGCCGACACCGCTGCCGTGGCGGAGCCGCCGGCAGCGGCGCCGGCAGAGGCAGCGGCGCCGACCGCCCCCAAGGACCGTCGCAAGCTGTTCGCCGCCCTGCGGTGGACGGCCGCCGTCGTGGTCTTCGCCGCCGTCGGCACCGGGGTCACGTACGGGATCAGCCGGGCCGAGCGCACCGACCTCCCCGGCCTGTCCACCAAGGACGACGGCCGCTGGGTCTACCCCGCTCTGGCCAAGCCCGCCTTGCCCGCCGGCGCCCCGCTGCCCGCGGGCAAGGACAACAAGGACGACAGGCACTACGCGCCGCTCACCGGTCTGCTGCTGCCCGCCCCCGAGGGCGCCGGGCCGGATGCCGGGCTCAAGGCGGACAAGGACCGGCTGGTGTCCACCGACGCCTTCCTCGAGGAGTACGCCCCCGACAGCCGGGCGAAGCTGAAGGAGGGCCTGGAGTACGAGGGTCTGCGCCAGATCGCCGGCCGGGGCTGGATCACCCCCGACGGCACGCGCACGCACATCTACCTGCTGCGCTTCCACTCCTCGGGCTTCGTGAACACCTTCCGCGGCTGCAACATCAACACGCAGCTCGCCGGCGCCCCGGTCCTGGAGATGGACCTGGCCTGGAGCAAGGTCAAGAGCACGCAGCCCACCATGGAGGGGCAGACGGTGGGCTACGCCGGCACCCTCAGCAGCAGCGCCATCAGCCTGTACCAGGAGCCCAAGTCCGCGGGCGGGGACGAGCAGACCAAGCTCGGATGCCTCCAGGCGGGTGACGTCCAGGCCGTGATCCTCCAGACCCGCAAGGGCGAGGTGGCCGCCGTTCCCTTCCACCAGACGGTGGTCCTGCAGAGCCAGCTGCTGGGCTGACCGCTCGCAGGAGGCGGCTGCGGCCTACCTCACGGAGTGCGCCGGCCCCCGGGCCAGTAGGCTTGGGGACCGGCCCCGTACACGCCCCCATCACTCCGAGGAGCACCCCGTGCTTGAGGCATTCTTCACCTCCCTGCTGATCCTGGTCTGCGTCGGCGTGCTCGCCTTCACCGGCCTCGCAGTGAAGAAGCTGTACCAGGGCCAGCGCTGATCTCCGATCGGCCGCCCTCCCGGACCCGGAACCCCTCCCCACAGATCGCCTGAGCAGCCACACATGATCCAGATCCCGTCCGACCTGAACCCGGGCCTCGTCCCCCTCGCCTTCCTCCTCGGCACCTGGGAGGGCGCGGGCGTCTTCGACTTCCCCGGTGAGGAGAAGTGCAACTTCGGCCAGGAAGTCGTCTTCAGCCACGACGGCCGGGACTTCCTGGAGTACACCTCCCACAGCTGGGTCCTCGACGCCGACGGCAACAAGGTGCGGCCGCTGGAGTCCGAGTCCGGCTACTGGCGCATCGACAAGGACCGCAAGGTCGAGATCGTCATGGTCCGCGACCAGGGCGTCGTCGAGGTCTGGTACGGCGAGCTCGCCGACCAGAAGCCGCAGATCGACCTGGTGACGGACGCCGTCGCGCGCACCGCGGCCTCCGGCCCGTACAGCGGCGGCAAGCGGCTCTACGGCTATGTGAAGAGCGACCTGATGTGGGTCGGCGAGAAGGCCACGCCGGACGTCGAGCTGCGTCCGTACATGTCGGCCCAGCTCAAGAAGGTCGTCACGCCCGAGGAGGTCGCCGAGATGGCGCGCAACCTGCCGGACATGCCGGACGACGGCATCGCCTTCTTCCGCTGAGCCGCTGAGCCTCCGACGCGTCGAACGGCTTTCCACAGACTGTGCAAGAAGGGGACCACGGGCCGGCCCGTGGTCCCCTTCGCGCGCTTACACTGGCCGGGTGGGGACCATCGGAGACACCGGCAGTGCTGACTGGAAGACCGACCTGCGGCAGCGCGGATACCGGCTGACCCCGCAGCGCCAGCTCGTGCTGGAAGCGGTCGACACGCTGGAGCACGCAACCCCGGACGAGATCCTCGCGCACGTGCGCAAGACCGCCTCCGGAGTGAACATCTCCACCGTCTACCGCACGCTGGAGCTCCTCGAGGAGCTGAAGCTCGTCTCGCACGCCCACCTCGGGCACGGCGCCCCCACGTACCACCTCGCCGATCGGCACCACCACATCCACCTGGTCTGCCGCGAGTGCACCGAGGTGATCGAGGCGGACGTGGACATCGCCGCCGAGTTCACCGCGAAGCTGCGCGCCACCTTCGGCTTCGAGACCGACATGAAACACTTTGCGATCTTCGGGCTCTGCAAGAAGTGCGCCGCAAAGCAGCACGACGCTCCGGCATAGGAGCGGGCCGGGCCGGGTCGTAGGCTTGGTGGCATGACCAGCAGCCCCTTGCTCCATCTCCCCGGCGCCGTACCGGCCGAAGGCCGCGACGAGGGCGTCGCCGCCCACTACGGAGAGCTCTACGGCGAACAACGCGCGCTCGCCGACGGCCGCGGTTTCGTCGACCTCTCGCACCGCGGAGTCGTCACCGTCACCGGACCGGAGCGACTGAGCTGGCTGCACCTGCTGCTCACCCAGCACCTCACCGAACTCCCGCCCGGGCGGGCCACCGAGGCGCTGATCCTCTCCGCCAACGGCCACATCGAGCACGCGCTCTACCTCGTCGACGACGGCGAGACCGTGTGGGCGCACGTGGAGCCCGGCACCCAGGAGGCGCTCATCGCCTACCTGGAGTCGATGAAGTTCTTCTACCGCGTCGAAGTGGCCGACCGCACCGAGGACTTCGCCGTCGTGCACCTGCCGGCCGGCTCCATCGCCGAGGTCGCCAAGGAGTACGCCGTACGGGAGACCGCGCACGGCCGCGACGTCTTCCTGCCCCGCGCCGAGCTGGAGGCCTTCGCCGCCGCGCACGGCCCGGCCGCCGGGCTGCTCGCGTACGAGGCCCTGCGCGTGGAGGCGCACCGGCCGCGGCTCGGCCTGGAGACCGACCACCGCACCATCCCGCACGAGCTCGGCTGGATCGGCACCGCCGTGCACCTCCAGAAGGGCTGCTACCGCGGCCAGGAGACGGTGGCCCGCGTCCACAACCTGGGCAAGCCCCCGCGCCGCCTGGTCTTCCTGCACCTGGACGGCTCCGAGGTGCTGCTCCCGGCACACGGCACCCCGATCCGGCTCGCCGCCGACGGGGAGGAGGGCCGCCAGCTGGGCTTCGTGACCACCGCGGTCCGCCACCACGAGCTGGGCCCGATCGCCCTGGCGCTGGTCAAGCGGAACGTGCCGGTCGACGCCCCGCTGCTGGCCGGGAAGACGGCCGCCGCGCAGGAGGTCGTCGTGGCGCCGTAACGGCGTCCAGTGCTGTGACCGGAAAGGCCACGGCACTATACGTCGATGACGATGGTGAACGGGCCGTGGTTGGTCAGCGAGACGCGCATGTCCGCGCCGAACCGGCCCGTCTCCACCGTCGCCCCCAGTGCGCGCAGCTGCGCGACGACCTCGTCGACCAGCGGCTCCGCGACCTCGCCGGGCGCCGCCGCGTTCCACGTGGGGCGGCGGCCCTTGCGGGCGTCCCCGTAGAGCGTGAACTGCGAGATCACCAGCAGCGGTGCACCGATGTCGCTGCAGGACTTCTCCGCCTCCAGGATCCGTACGGACCACAGCTTGCGGGCCAGCTGCGCCGCCTTCTCCGGGGTGTCGTCGTGGGTCACCCCCACCAGCACGCACAACCCCTCGCCGACGATCTCGCCCACGGTCTCGCCGGCCACGACGACGCTCGCGCCGTTCACCCTCTGCACCACTGCTCGCATACCACCTTGTGTATCAGGCGTGCACCCATCAGGGGCCGATCGGGTGGGGTGGGACTGCACCTGCACCACGGAGAGTGGCACGATGCACGCAGGCGGTGCTTCCCTCCGGTCCCACGGGCCGGGCGAGACCCCATGCACCGGTCGAGGGGACGGACACGTTCACATGAATACTTCGGGTACCTCCGTACCTGCATCACCCGTACCTGCATCAACTGCGGCCACTCCGGCCGGCGCGGTCCGACCGCCCGCGCAGCGCACGGGCGAGGATCGGGCGCCGACCACGCCCGCCACCGCGCTCGGGCTGCCGGAACTGCGCACGCTGCGCCGCGACGCGCAGCGCGACGAGGCCGATCTGAGCTACGTACGCAGACTCCTCCAGGGCCGGATCGACATCCTGCGCGCCGAACTGGCCCGGCGCAGCGACCCGGAGGCGCCGGTGCCCCCGGAGCCGCCGGTGGTCGACCGGCTCTCGGAGATCCTCGCCGACGCGCCCTCCAGCCGCAGCGCCTCCGCCCGGCACGTCACGCTCGGCACCCCGCACAGCGAGGAGTTCCGGCTGCTGGCCGCGGAGATGCTGTCCGACGTGGAGCTGTCGGACCTGGACGCCCGTACCGACGGCGAACTGCACGACGCGATGGGCCGGTTGGTGGGCTACGAGCAGCAGGTCTCGCGGCGCCGGCAGCAGCTGCAGCGCACGGCGGACGACTGCAGTGCGGAGATCACCCGGCGCTACCGGGAGGGCGAGGCGCAGGTGGACGACCTGCTGGTGTAGGCGGTCCAGGCGCAGGGAAATTCGGGCGACTCCGTCCGGGGCTGCGGTTAGCGTGGCCGGTTATGAGTGCAGACGTCCGGCCGATCGCCGCATCCGAACTCCCCGAGTGGCTCAGAGCCGTGAACACCGGCTTCCTGCGCCCCGAGCGCGTCACCGAGTCCGACATCGCCCAGCGGGCCGAGCACACCGACCTGGAGCGCACGCTGGGCGCCTTCGACGCCGGCACGGGCCGCTGCGTGGCCACCTTCCGCTCCTTCGCCCAGGAGCTGACCGTCCCGGGCGGCGCGGCCGTGCCCGCGAGCGCCGTCACCAATGTCGCCGTACTGCCCACGCACCGCCGCCAAGGCCTGCTGACCCGGATGATGGCCGCCGGGCTGGCGGCGGCGCAGGCCCGCGGCGACGTGGTGGCCACGCTGATATCCGCCGAGTACCCGATCTACGGGCGGTACGGCTTCGGGTCCGCGGCCTCGATCGCCGAGTGGGAGATCGACGTGAGCCGCACCGGGCTCGATCCGCGCTGGTCCGGGCCCGCGGACGGCGGGAGCATCGAGCTGGTGGACGTGGCCGAGGCGCACGCGCTCGGCCCCGGGCTGCACGAGCGGCTGCGGGCGCTCTCGCCGGGCGCGGTCAGCCGGGACGCGCGCTGGTGGCGCCTGGCCTGCGGGCTGGAGGAGACGTCGCTGCGCCCGTACAAGGACAAGTTCCACGCCGTGTACCGGACGGCGGACGGCGAGCCGGCCGGCATCGCCGTGTACACGTCCGATGACCACTGGACGGACGCGAAGGTCCCGCTCAACACCGTGCAGGTCAAGGAGCTGATCGCCGTCACGCCGGACGCGGAGCGCGCCCTGTGGCACTTCCTGTGCTCCATCGACTGGGTGCTGAAGGTCCGCACCGGCTACCGCGCCCCCGACGACCTCGTCCCGCACCTGCTGCCCGACCCGCGCGCGGCCACGATCGTGACCGCCTCGGACTTCCTGTGGGTGCGGGTGATCGACGTCGTACGGGCCCTGGGCGCGCGGACGTACGCCGTGCCCGGGGTCCTCGTGCTCGAGGTGACGGACGCGGCGGGGCCGGCCGCGGGCCGCTACCGGCTCGACGCGGGCACGGGGGAGTGCACGGTCACCGAGGAGCCGGCGGATCTGCGGCTCGACGTGTCGGAGCTGGGCTCCTTGTACCTCGGCGACGAGTCGGCGGTGCGGCTCGGGGCGCTGGGGCGGATCGCGGAGGAGCGGCCGGGGGCGCTGGCGCTCGCTGACGCGGTGTTCCGCACGGCCCGCCGCCCGTGGTGCCCGACGATGTTCTGATGCCGCGGGCACGAGGGGGCGTGAGAGGGCATGGGATCGTTGGTGGACGACCGAGGAGTGGGCTGGACTACGTGGCTTCGATTGTGGAAACCCTGCGCGCGGCGGGCTGCGTCTTCGCGGAGGAGGAGGCGGAGCTGCTGACGGCTGCCGCCGGGGACGACGGCCACCTGGCGGACCTGGTGGCCCGCCGGGCCGGCGGCGAACCGCTGGAACACGTCGTCGGCTGGGCGGAGTTCTGCGGGCTGCGCATGCGCGTGGGCGAGGGGGCGTTCGTACCGCGCCGGCGCACGGAGTTCCTGGTGCAGGAGGCCGTGGCGCTGGGCCGGTTGGACGCGGTCGTCCTGGACCTGTGCTGCGGGGTCGGCGCGCTGGGCGCGGCGGTGGCGGCGCAGCTGGGCGCCCGGGTGGAACTGCACGCGGCGGACATCGACCCGGCGGCGCTGGCGTACGCGCGGCTCAACGTGGCGCCGTACGGTGGGCGGGTCCACGAGGGCGACCTGTACGCCGCGCTCCCGGACTCGCTGCGCGGCCGGGTGGACCTGCTGGTGGTCAACGCCCCGTACGTGCCGACGGAGGAGATCGGGCTGCTCCCCTCGGAGGCCCGCGACCACGAGCCCCTGACCTCCCTGGACGGCGGCGCGGACGGCCTGGACGTCCACCGCCGGGTCGCGGCGGGAGCCCTGCCGTGGCTGGCGCCGGGCGGCCGGCTGCTGATCGAGACGAGCGCCCGCCAGTCCCCGCGGACGGCCTCGGCCCTCTCGGCGGCGGGCCTGGCCGTCCGCGCGACCACGTCGGAGGAACTGCACGCCACGGTGGTGATCGGCACCCGCACGGCCTGAGCCCCCGGCCGCGCCCCCTCTTTGGCGGTGGTCGCGGTCTCCCGCCACCGTCGCCACCGCCGCCTTAGGCTGGCAGGGTGAACCTCGACGATCTCGTGCGGCTGCGGCGGGCCCGGGATGCGATGGACCGGGACTACGCGCAGCCCTTGGACGTCCCGGCGCTGGCGCGGGTCGCCCTCATGTCGCCCGGGCACTTCTCCCGCAGCTTCCGGGCCGCCTTCGGGGAGACCCCGTACAGCTACCTGATGACCCGCCGCGTCGAGCGGGCCAAGGCGCTGCTGCGGCGGGGCGACCTCAGCGTGACGGAGGTCTGCTTCGAGGTCGGCTGTACCTCGCTCGGGTCGTTCAGCTCCCGCTTCACGGAGCTGGTCGGCGAGAGCCCGAGCGCGTACCGGGCCCGCCGCCACGACCCCGGCGCGGCCGTCCCGGCGTGCATCGCCAAGATCCACACCCGGCCGGTCAGAAGGGGAACGGCCGCGGGCGGAGGAGCGGAAACCGGCGCCCGCCCTTAGCGTCGGTGGCATGGAGATCAAGCTGTCCCAGTGCTTCATCGCCGTCGACGACCACGACAGGGCGCTCGCCTTCTACCGCGACGCCCTCGGCATGGAGGTCCGCAACGACGTGGCCTTCGAGGGGATGCGCTGGGTGACCATCGGCTCGCCCGCGCAGCCGGACGTGGAGATCGTCCTCGAACCGCCGGCCGCGAACCCGAACGCCTCGCCGGCCGACAAGCAGGCGATGGCCGAGCTGCTCGCCAAGGGCATGCTGCGCGGCGTGATCTTCTCCACCGACGACGTCGACGCCGCCTTCGAGCGCATCCGCGCCGCCGGCGGCGAGGTGCTCCAGGAGCCCGCCGACCAGCCGTACGGGGTCCGCGACTGCGCGTTCCGCGACCCGGCCGGCAACATGCTGCGCTTCAACCAGCCGCGCACCGCTGGGTGATTTTGCAAGCACACGCTTGCAATAGTTAGCAAAGTCCGGCAGGATCGACGCATGGCATCGCTCAACGTCGGAAATCTCGGCGAGTACCTCCGCGAACAGCGGCGGCAGGCCCAGCTCTCGCTGCGGCAGCTGGCCGACGCGGCGGGGGTGTCGAATCCGTACCTGAGCCAGATCGAGCGCGGGCTGCGCAAGCCGAGCGCGGACATCCTGCAGCAGCTCGCCAAGGCGCTGCGGATCTCCGCGGAGACGCTGTACGTGCAGGCCGGGATCCTCGACGAGCGGGATCGCGACGAGGTGGAGACGCGGGCCGCGATACTCGGCGACCCGTCCATCAACGAGCGGCAGAAGCAGGTGCTGCTCCAGATCTACGACTCGTTCCGCAAGGAGAACGCGGCCGAGGCCGAACCGGCCGGCGCGGACGACGACGACACCGACATGCACCCTACGAACTGAACTGTGATCCGGGAGGACCAGCCACATGGCCATCGCCGATGACCTGAAGAAGACCCTCACCGACCCGACTCCGCTCTACTTCGCCGCCGGCACCGCCGACCTCGCGGTGCAGCAGGCGAAGAAGGTGCCCGGGCTCATCGAGCAGCTGCGCGCCGAGGCACCCGCACGCATCGAGGCCGTGAAGAACACCGACCCGAAGATCGTGCAGGAGAAGGCCAGGGAGGCGCAGGAGGCGGTCACCGCCAAGTTCGCCGAGGTGCTCACCGCGATCGACCCGAAGAAGCTCGGGGAGACCGCGCAGGACCTGGCGCTGCGCGGCGTCGGCGTGGCCGCCGAGTACGCGGTGCGCGCCAAGGAGACGTACGACAAGGTCGCCGAGCACGGCGAGCAGGCCGTACGCACCTGGCGCGGCGAGGTCTCCGAGGAGATCGTCGACATCGCGGTCGCCGTCGAGCCGAAGCCGGAGCAGCCGGCGCAAGAGCCCGCCGACGCCTCCACCGAGGCTGCGGGCTCCGACGAGGAGAAGCCCTCGGCCCGGAAGTCCCCGGCCCGCAGGAACAACACGAAGAAGGCCGCCGTCATGGCGGGCGACGAGAGCTGAACCGCGGACCGGAAGCGGATTCCGTGACGGCGGGCCGGGCACCAGCGGGGTGTCCGGCCCGTTGTCGTCTGCGGGGGCCGCTCTGCCGGTAGCGTGGAGGCAGGCGGCATCAGGCGTGCGCAGCGTGAGAGGGCGGTCAAAGGCGATGTTGATGAACGGGTTCGATAACGGAGTGCTCCCGTTGCTCGGGTTCGCCATGCTGGCGCTCGCCGTCGTGGCCCTCGTCTTCGCGGTCCTCGCGCGCGAGGACGCGTACCGCGCCGCCGACAAGCAGACCAAGACGTTCTGGCTGGTCATCCTCGGGGTCACCGTGCTGGTGGACTTCTTCCTGGGGATGCTGTTCCTGCAGATCGCCGGCCTCGTGGCCACCATCGTCTTCTTCGTCGACGTACGCCCGGCCCTCAAGCAGGTCTCGGGCGGTGGCGGCCGGCGCAAGGGCGGCAGCAGCAGCGACGGCCCGTACGGCCCGTACAACGGCGGGCGCTGACCCGCCGCCGCTCGCCCGCCGGTCAGCCCTCCGCGCGGGAGAGCAGGACCACGGCCACGTCGTCGGTGAGCTCGCCGCCGTTGAGGCGCCGGGCCTCGGTGACGGAGGCCTCCAGCAGGCCCTCGCCGCTCAGACCCTCATCCAGGTGCCGGTTGATCATCTCGACCATGCCGTCCTGCCCGAGCCGCTCCTTGCCGTCTCCGATGCGGCCCTCGATCAGGCCGTCGGTGTAGAGCATCAGGCTCCAGGTGCCGCCCAGCTCGACCTGCCGGCGGGGCCAGCGGGCCTTGGGCAGCAGGCCGAGCGCCGGACCGCTGTTCTCGTACGGCAGCAGCTGCGCCCGGCGGCCCGGCCGGGATATCAGCGGCGCCGGATGGCCGGCCAGGCACAGGCCCGCTCGGCGGCCGTCGGGGGAGATGTCCACCGTGCACAGGGTCGCGAAGATCTCCTCGCAGGGGCGCTCCACCTCCAGGACCTCCTGGAGGGTGGCCAGCAGGTCGTCTCCGCACAGACCGGCCAGGGTCAGGGCGCGCCAGGCGATGCGGAGCTCGACGCCGAGGGCGGCCTCGTCGGGGCCGTGGCCGCAGACGTCGCCGATCATCGCGTGGACGGTGCCGTCGGGGGTGCGGACGGTGTCGTAGAAGTCCCCGCCGAGGAGCGCGCGGCTGCGGCCGGGGCGGTAGCGGGCGGCGAAGCGCAGGTCCGACCCCTCGAGGAGGGGGTTGGGGAGCAGGCCGCGCTCGAGGCGTGCGTTCTCCTGGGCCCGAAGTTTCGATTCTGCAAGCTTGTACTGGGCGATGTCCGCCCGCTTTCTCTCCACGGCGTAGCGGATCGCCCGGCTGAGGAGGCGGCCGTCCAGCTCGTCACGGAAGAGGAAGTCCTGCGCCCCGACCCGGACGGCCTCGGCGGCGCGCTCGGCGTCGGCCTCGGCGGTGAGGACGAGGACGGCGTGGCCGGGCGCGATCCGGAGCACCTCGCGGAGGGTGGCCAGCTCGTCGACGACCGCGGTACGGGAGCCGCCGGCGGTGGACCCCGTCCCGGAGAGGGAGAGGTCCAGCAGGATGCAGTGCACGTCGTGGGTGAGCAGGCGCGCGGCCTCGGTGAGGTTGCGGGCGGTGCGGAGCCGGATGCGGTGCCGGTCGGCGTCGAGGATCTCGGGCACCGTGAGCCCGCCTGCGGGATCGTCCTCGATCACCAGCAGGGTCAGGGACGCCTGGGGTGTGGTGGCGTGCGGCGCCGCGGGCAGCTGAGCGGCCAGGACCGCCTGGGCGGCCTGCGCGCTCTCCGTGGCGGGGGTCTCCCTCTGCCGCGGTACGGGTACGGCCATCGTCTCCGGTTCCTTCCCTCCCCCCGAGGGTGCGTCCGGCAGACCCTAGCGGTCGGTGGCCGCAGAACGGAATGGCGTTCCGGGCCAAGGCCGCCGTCATATGCCGTTATCGCGGGGGAATGCGCCTCACTGACTGACCACTGAATGACCAACGTCACGACGGAGGCCGTCGTCGTCCCGCCTGGCGAGACGCGCGGAACCCCCCGCGGGTTCCCTCCGGCACGGCCTTTCCCACCCCGCGGGCTGCGGTTACGCGTCCGGGCGGACCACTGCCTTGATCGGCATCGAGCCCGCCCCCGTCAGGGTGACGCTGCGGCCCGGGCGGGGGGCGTGGACGATCGCGCCGTCGCCCACGTACATGCCGACGTGGCTGGCGTCGTCGAAGTAGATGATCAGGTCACCCGGCCGCATGTCCTTGATCGCGACCTTCGGCAGCAGCCGCAGCTGCTCCTGCGAGGTGCGCGGGATGCCCTTGCCCGCCGCGCGCCAGGCCTGTGAGGTGAGGCCGGAGCAGTCGAACGAGTCCGGGCCCTCGGCGCCCCACACGTACGGCTTGCCCATCTGCGCCGTGGCGTACTGGATCGCCTTCTTCCCCGACTCCGACGCCGAGCTGTTGATCTCCTTCAGCACGCCCGTCGACAGCCATGCCGTCTGCGCCTTGTACTGCGCCTCCTGCTCGAGCTGGATCAGCCGGGCCTTCTCCTCGGCCTGCAGCTTGCTCTCCAGCGCCTCCGCCGCCTTGATCTTCTCCTCGATCTGCTTCTTCGAGGTCTCCTGCTTGATCCGGTTGGCCTCGAGCTTCTCCCACTGAGCGCTCGCGTCCTTCGCGTACTGCTGCAAGTCGCTCTGCGTGCGGTTCATTTCGGACATCAGGTCCGTGGCGGCCTTCTCGCCCCGGCGGATCCGGTCCGCCCCGTCGAGGAACTGGCTCGGGGTGCCGCTCAGCGCCAGCTGCGCGCCGGCCGGCATCCCGCCCGAGCGGTACTGGGCGCGCGCGGCGGCTCCCGCACGGTTCTTCAGGGTCGTGATCCGGTCCTGACCCGCCGCCACCTGCTTCGCGATCTCGACGATCTTGGCGGACTGGGCCTTGGCCTCACTGTCGGCGAGGTTGTACGCGTCCGTCGCCGTGCCCGCCTGGCGGTACAGCTCGTCGATCTCCTTGCGCACCTGCTCGAGGGACTTGGCGCCCGGCTCCGGAAGCGGCGCCGCCTGCGCCGCACCGCTCATGCCCACCACGGCCAGCAGCGCCGTCGTACACAGCAGCGTGAGAGCGGACATACCGCTGCGCCGCCTACGCTCCACGGTCCCCATGGTCCCCCCAAGGTGCCCCGAGTCCGACCCGACGTCAGATCCGCACCGGATCCGACATCAGATCTGACTATTCATCAGTAACTTTGCGCTGCCTTCGGGATGGTGCCACGAGTCGGTGAATTCCAACACCCTCACAGGCGCCATCCCGATCTTCCCCAGTCCCCCACACACATCCCGACGGCTCAACGGGCCACCCCGGTAACCGGTTCCCCGCGCGCGTCACATTCACCCCGCCGGGCGCAACGCCTCCCAGTGCACCGTCAGTTCCCCCTGCCGCCACCGCCCCGGGCCGTCCGCAAGCGGCCAGTCGGCGGCCAGCGCCCGCGCCGTCCGGATCCAGCGCTGCCGTGCCCCGTACGAGGCGTACGGGGCGGCCGCCGCCCACGCCCGGTCGAAGTCGCGCAGGAACGCATGCACCGGCTCGCCCGGCACGTTGCGGTGGATGAGCGCCTTCGGCAGCCGCTCCGCCAGGTCCGAAGGGCGCTCGAGGGAGCCCAGCCGGGTCGCGAACGTCACCGTGCGCGCCCCCTCGGGCCCCAGCGCAACCCACACATGGCGCCGCCCGATCTCGTCACAAGTCCCCTCGACGAGCAGCCCGTCCGGGGCCAGGCGCGCGCACAGCCGCTCCCACACCGCCGCCACCTGCTCCTCGTCGTACTGGCGCAGGACGTTCGCCGCGCGGATCAGCGCCGGCCGGGCCCCGCCCTCCAGCGGCACCTCGAACCCGCCGTGCCGGAAGCTGAGCCCCTCGCGCTCGTACGGCTTCGCCGCCGCGACCCGCGCCGGCTCGATCTCGATGCCGACCACCCGTACGCGCGGCGCCGCCTCCCGCAGCCGGGCCAGCAGCTCCACCGCCGTCCACGGCGCGGCCCCGTAGCCGAGGTCCACCGCGACGGGCGCCTGCGCGCGCCGCAGCACCGCCCCGTGCGTGGCCGCGATCCAGCGGTCCATCCGGCGCAGCCGGTTCGGGTTCGTCGTCCCGCGGGTCACCGTGCCCACAGGGCGGCGCGGGGGCGGGGCGGAGCGGGAGGACATGCGCCGAGCGTAAGCGGAGGGCCCCCGCCGGAGGAAAAAGGGCCCCCGCCGGATGAAAAGAGGGCAGACCGCGCCGCAAACAGCGAGGAAAAAACACCGGCTCCCGGAATGCGGGACACGGCCGTACCGGTTGCACTCCTTGGAGGGCGCCCCCGCGCGCTCCGCAGCGCTGCCCTGCATGCCCGTCCCGTCCAGCACGCCGCCGTCCGAGCGAGAGGAACTGCTCTCTTGAGCCAGTACGTGTCCCGCCTCGGCGGCAGCCTCGGCGGCCGGATCGCCGCCGCCCGCGGTACCCGCCACGACCCGCCGCGCCTGCGCCTCCCGGCCGTCGGCCACCACCGCAAGCCGCGCCGCGTCGCCATGCTCAGCGTGCACACCTCACCGCTGCACCAGCCCGGCACCGGCGACGCCGGCGGTATGAACGTGTACATCGTGGAGCTGGCCAAGCGCCTCGCCGCGATCAACATCGAGGTCGAGATCTTCACCCGCGCCACCGAGGGCGGCCTCCCGCCCGTGGTCGAGCTGGCCCCCGGCGTCCTCGTACGGCACGTGGACGCGGGCCCGTACGAAGGCCTCGCCAAGGAGGAGCTCCCGGCCCAGCTGTGCGCCTTCACCCACGGCGTCATGCAGGCCTGGGCCGGCCACCGGCCCGGCTACTACGACCTCGTCCACTCCCATTACTGGCTCTCCGGCCATGTGGGCTGGCTCGCCGCCGAGCGCTGGGGCGTCCCCCTCGTCCACGCCATGCACACCATGGCCAAGGTCAAGAACGCCGCGCTGGCCGAGGGCGACACGCCCGAGCCCGCCGCCCGCGTCATCGGCGAGACCCAGATCGTGGCCGCCGCCGACCGGCTCATCGCGAACACCACCGAAGAGGCCGAAGAGCTGGTCCGGCACTACGACGCCGACCCGGGCAAGGTCGCCGTCGTCCACCCCGGCGTGAACCTCGACCGCTTCACCGTCGGCGACGGCCGCGCCGCCGCCCGCGCCCGCCTCGGCCTGCCGCAGGACGCCGTCATCCCGCTCTTCGCCGGCCGGATCCAGCCGCTCAAGGCCCCCGACATCCTGCTGCGCGCGGTCGCCGAGCTCGTCGACCGGGACCCCTCGCTCCGCCGCCGGCTCTTCGTCCCCGTCGTCGGCGGCCCCAGCGGCAGCGGCCTCGCCAAGCCGGAGGGGCTGCAGAAGCTCGCGGCGAAGCTCGGCATCGCCGACCTCGTCCACTTCCACCCGCCGGTCCGCCAGGACGCCCTCGCCGACTGGTTCCGGGCGGCGTCCGTGCTGGTCATGCCCTCGTACAGCGAGTCCTTCGGACTCGTGGCGATCGAGGCCCAGGCCACCGGCACGCCGGTGCTGGCCGCCGAGGTCGGCGGGCTGCCGGTCGCCGTCAACGACGGCGTGACGGGACTCCTCGTACCCGGGCACGACCCGGTGGACTACGCACGGGAGCTCCGGCGCTTCGTGGACGACCCGGGGCTCGCGGGCCGGATGGGCGCCGAGGCCGCGCGGCACGCGCAGTTCTTCGGCTGGGACACGGCGGCGAGCGGCACGGCGGACGTGTACACCGCAGCCATGCACGATCACCGCCGTCGCGTACGCTCCCACCATGGCTGACGCTGACACCGCCGACACCGCCGCGATCATCGAGAGCACCTTCGCCGAGGCCGGACTCGCGTGGGAGAACCCGGAGCCGGGCTCGTACGTGGTCCAGCTCCCCGGCACCCGCAAGCTGAGCACCACCTGCTCGGTCCGGGTCGGCCGGCACTCCCTGTCCGTGAACGCCTTCGTCATCCGGCACCCCGACGAGAACGAGGCGGGCGTCCACCGCTGGCTGCTGGAGCGCAACCTCAAGCTGTACGGGATGGCCTACGCGGTCGACGGGCTCGGCGACGTCTACCTGACGGCCCGGCTCCCGCTGTCCGTGGTCACCCCGGAGGACCTGGACCGGCTGCTCGGCACGGTCCTGGAGGCGGCGGACGGCGCGTTCAACACCCTGCTGGAGCTGGGCTTCGCGAGCGCGATCCGCCGCGAGTACGAATGGCGCGTCTCGCGCGGCGAGCCGACGTACAACCTGGACGCCTTCAAGCACCTGACGCAGCCGTCGTCCTGACCCGGCCTAGGCCTCGACGGCGGTGGCCGGGGCGGGGGCGGGGGCCGCCGGCGCCGCAGCCGATGCCGAGACCACGGACCCGGGCTCGGCTCCGGCCAGGTTCCGCATCAGCAGCCAGTAGCCCAGCGCCGCCACCGTGCCCAGCAGCGCCACGGACGCCCAGAGCCAGCCCGCGCCCCACCGGTCGATCATGGACCCGGCCATCAGCGGAGCGACCAGCGAGGCCACTGCCCAGGACATCGTGTACATGCCCTGGTAGCGGCCGCGCCCGTGCAGCGGGGAGAGCCGGGCGACCAGGCCCATCTGGGTCGGGGAGTTGATGATCTCGGCCAGCGTCCACACGCAGACGGTCAGCCCCAGGCTCCACACCGACCCGGCGAAGGCCGTCAGCCCGAACCCGTAACCGGCGAGCAGCGCCGAGACCACCAGCAGCTTCTGCGGGTCGCCCGTCTCGAGGAACCGGGTGACCGGGAGCTGCAGGAGCACGATCAGCACCCCGTTGACGGCGACGACCAGCCCGTAGTCCCCGGTGGAGAAGCCGCCCGAGCCCATGGCCAGCGGCAGCCCGAACGAGCCCTGCGTGAAGATCAGCGAGATCAGGAACGACAGTCCGACCACGCCCATGAAGCGCCCGTCGCGCAGCACCGTCCCGAGCCCGATCTCCGGCTCGGCGGCCGCCTTCTCCGCGGAGGTCCGATCCGGCCGCGACTCCGGCAGCCTCACGTACACGAGCACCGCGCAGACCAGCGTCAGCGCCGCCTCCCCGAGGAACCCGGCCAGGTAGCTGTACTCGGCGACGAAGCCCGCCGCCGTCGCCGAGACGGCGAAGCCCAGGTTGATCGCCCAGTAGTTCAGCGCGAAGGCCCGTACCCGGTCCTCCGGCCGGACGATGTCCGCCATCATCGCCTGGACCGCCGGGCGCGAGGCGTTCGAGGTCATGCCGACCAGCAGCGCCACCGCCGCGATGGCCGCCGGGTGCTCCATGAACCCGAGCAGCGCCACCGAGAACGCCGTCGAGGCCTGAGCCGCCATCAGCGTAGGGCGCCGGCCCAGCCGGTCGGTCATCACGCCCGCGACGAGCGAGGAGATCACCCCGCCGAGCCCGTGCAACGCCACCACGAGTCCGGCGAAGGAGGCCGAATAGCCCCGGTCCACGGTCAGGTACAAGGTCAGGAACGTGGCGACGAAGGCCCCGAGCCGGTTGACCAGCGTGCTGGTCCACAACCACCAGAACTCCCGTGGCAGACCCGACACGCTCTCGCGCGCCGCCCGTCTGAGACTGGCAACGGACATACGGAATCCCCCCGGCGATGTAAGTGGCGCTCCTGCTCACCGCAACCTACGGGTGGGGGGTCCGCGAAGGCCACCGGATTGACGCGCACCGTCAATCCACGGGCGTGGACACCGCGCGCGAGCGCCCCCGCGCGTCCATTAGGCTCGTACGCATGGCCGACGCACCGCACAAGCTGATCCTCCTCCGCCACGGCGAGAGCGAGTGGAACGCGAAGAACCTGTTCACCGGCTGGGTGGACGTCAATCTCAACGAGAAGGGCGAGAAGGAGGCGGTCCGCGGCGGTGAGCTGCTCAAGGACGCCGGCCTGCTCCCCGACGTGGTCCACACGTCCCTCCAGAAGCGCGCGATCCGCACCGCGCAGCTCGCCCTGGAGTCCGCCGACCGCCACTGGATCCCGGTCCACCGCTCCTGGCGCCTGAACGAGCGCCACTACGGTGCGCTCCAGGGCAAGGACAAGGCGCAGACCCTCGCCGAGTTCGGCGAGGAGCAGTTCATGCTGTGGCGCCGCTCGTACGACACCCCGCCGCCGGCCCTCGAGGACGGTACGGAGTTCTCCCAGTCCGGGGACCCGCGCTACGCGGCCATCCCCCCGGAGCTGCGCCCGCGCACCGAGTGCCTCAAGGACGTCGTCGTCCGCATGCTCCCGTACTGGTACGACGGCATCGTCCCGGACCTCCTCGCGGGCCGCACGGTCCTGGTGGCCGCGCACGGCAACTCCCTGCGCGCCCTGGTCAAGCACCTGGACGGCATCTCCGACGCCGACATCGCAGGTCTGAACATCCCGACCGGCATCCCGCTCGCCTACGAACTGGACGCCGAGTTCAAGCCCCTCAACCCGGGCGGCACCTACCTCGACCCGACCGCCGCGGCGGCCGCCATCGAAGCCGTCAAGAACCAGGGCAAGAAGAAGTAAGAAGAGCGATCACGCCCCCGACCTGCGCGTACGGTGCAGGTCGGGGGCTCTCGTCTGCTCCGGGCCCACGGTGGGCCCTCAGCGCGGGGATCGTCCGGCCGCAGAGCCTTCGCCGGCTCGCGTTACTCATGCTGACGTGCCGTCACTGCGTCAATCCGGGGCGCACACGGTCACGAAGCACGTGCAGACGAAGGGCCCCGGCCGAGGAATGCGGTCGGGGCCCTTCACGTACGGGATGCGGGGCCGGGCGGGGTCAGCCGCCGCACTGGCAGGGCGCGCCGGACTGGCAGCCGCAGCCGCAGCCCGAGCCGCAGCCGCAGGCTGCGAGCAGCGTGAGGCGGAGGGGCTCCGGCCTCGGCGGCTGCTCCTGCTCCGGGATGATGGGGACGGGGGAATCGGGCATGGATCCTCCTCGCAGGCGGCGTACAGGGAGTCGTACTGGCCTTCGCCCTCATTCATGCCCAGCCGCACCGGCGCGTCAACGGCGCACAGGGGCAGAACGGTTCAGGCGCCCTCGACCTGCGTCGGCGCCTGCAGCTCGTCCGCGTGCTCGCCCGTCACCAGGTAGACCACGCGCTTGGCCACCGACACCGCGTGGTCCGCGAAGCGCTCGTAGTAGCGGCCCAAGAGGGTCACGTCGACCGCGGTCTCGATGCCGTGCTTCCAGCGGTCGTCCATCAGGTGCTGGAACAGCGTGCGGTGCAGCTGGTCCATCTCGTCGTCGTCGTGCTCCAGCTGGAGCGCCAGGTCGACGTCCTTCGTGATGATGACCTCGGCCGCCTTCGCCATCAGGCGTTGCGCCAGCTGCCCCATCTCCAGGATGGTCGCGTGCAGGTCGCGCGGCACCGCCGTGTCCGGGAAGCGCAGCCGGGCCAGCTTGGCCACGTGCTGGGCCAGGTCGCCCGAGCGCTCCAGGTCGGCGGACATGCGCAGCGAGGTCACCACGATGCGCAGGTCGGTGGCGACGGGCTGCTGGCGCGCCAGCAGCGCGATGGCACGGGCCTCCAGGTCGTGCTGGAGGTCGTCGACCTTCTGGTCGGCGGCGATGACGCTCTCGGCGAGCTTCAGGTCGGCGTCGAGCATGGACGTCGTGGCCCGCCCGATCGCCGAACCGACGAGCCGCGCCATCTCGACCAGGCCTTCTCCGATCGAGTCCAGTTCCTCGTGGTACGCGTCACGCATGGATTGTCCCTCTCTTGCCTGCTCTGCCTCTTGCCCCACGGGCCGGGCCGGGGCGGCCTCATGCCCCCACGTTGACACGGTGAGCTGCGAACGCGTCCGACTCCGGCATCACAAGTGAATCAACCCCGTCGTCACGGTGAACTCTGGGCGACGACTGTTCGAGGTGCCACCCGAACGGCTGTGGAAGTGCCGTCGTGCCTGCTTAACCTGGATCCATGGACGTGAACGCGGCGGTCGCCGCAGCTGCAGCGATCGCCGGGCTTTGTACCGGTGTGATCGCGATGCTGGCGTTCCGCTGGAGCGAGCGCGACCAGGCCCGCCCCACCCGGAGCTCCATGCGCCCCGACATCAACGCGGTGCTCCCGCCCGGCGTGGACACCGTCCTTTCCGTGCTCCGCTCCTCCGCCGTCGTACTCGACGAGGGGGACGCGGTCGTCAAGGCCTCGTCCGCCGCATACGCCCTCGGGCTCGTACGCGGCGGCAAACTGGCCGTCGAACCCATGCTCCACATGGCCCGCGACACCCGCCGCGACGGGGAGATACGCCAGGTCGAGCTCGACCTGCCCCGACGCGGCACCGGCCGCGGCGAGGCCCTCGCGGTCTCGGCGCGCGTCGCCCCGCTCGGCTCCCGGCTCGTCCTGCTCCTGGTCGAGGACCTCACCGAGGCCCGCCGCATCGAGGCCGTACGGCGCGACTTCGTCGCGAACGTGTCGCACGAGCTGAAGACGCCGGTCGGGGCCATCTCGCTGCTGTCCGAGGCCGTCATGGACGCCGCCGACGACCCCGAGGCGGTCAGCCGCTTCGCCGGCCGCATGCAGATCGAGGCCACCCGCCTGATCAACCTCGTACAGGAGCTCATCGACCTCTCCCGGGTACAGAACGACGACCCGCTCGAGGACGCCGAGCCCGTACGGGTGGACACGCTGGTGGCCGAGGCCATCGACCGCTGCCGCCACACGGCGTCCTCCAAGCACATCACCATGGCCGCGGGCGGCACCGCCGACCTGCGCGTCTGGGGCAACCGCGGACAGCTCGCGGCCGCCCTCGGGAACCTGGTCGAGAACGCCGTCAACTACAGCCCCGCCCGCACCCGCGTCGGCATAGCCGGACGCAGGGTCGCGGCACCCGGGGGAGACTTGATCGAGATCGCCGTGACCGACCAGGGCATCGGCATCCCGGAAAAGGACCGCGAGCGCATCTTCGAGCGCTTCTACCGCGTGGACCCGGCCCGCTCCCGCGCCACGGGAGGAACCGGTCTGGGCCTCGCGATCGTGAAGCACGTAGCGGCCTCACACGGCGGGGAGGTGTCCGTATGGAGCTCGGAGGGTCAGGGCTCCACGTTCACCCTGCGCCTGCCGGAAGCAGCCGCGCAGGCCCCGGCATCCACGGCCGCCCCGGCCGGGGAGCCCGCTCCCACACCCGGCCACCCCACCCCTGCCTGAACCAGAACCAGCCATTCCTGCCCCGGAGGTCCTTCCGTGACCCGAGTGCTCGTCGTCGAGGATGAGGAATCCTTCAGCGACGCCCTGTCCTACATGCTCCGCAAGGAGGGCTTCGAGGTCGCCATCGCCGCGACCGGGCCCGACGGGCTCGACGAGTTCGAGCGCAACGGCGCCGACCTCGTCCTCCTCGACCTGATGCTCCCCGGCCTGCCCGGCACGGAGGTCTGCCGGCAGCTGCGCGGCCGCTCCAACGTCCCCGTCATCATGGTGACGGCCAAGGACAGCGAGATCGACAAGGTCGTCGGGCTGGAAATAGGAGCCGACGACTACGTCACGAAGCCCTTCTCGTCGCGGGAGCTGGTCGCCCGCATCCGCGCGGTCCTGCGCCGCCGCGGCGAGCCGGAGGAGGTCACCCCGGCCGCGCTGGAGGCCGGCCCCGTACGGATGGACGTCGACCGCCACGTGGTCACCGTCGCCGGAGCCAAGGTGGACCTCCCGCTCAAGGAGTTCGACCTGCTCGAGATGCTGCTGCGCAACGCGGGCCGCGTACTGACCCGCATGCAGCTGATCGACCGGGTCTGGGGCGCCGACTACGTCGGCGACACCAAGACCCTGGACGTCCACGTGAAGCGCCTCCGCGCCAAGATCGAGCCCGACCCGGGCGCGCCGCGCTACCTGGTGACGGTCCGCGGGCTGGGCTACAAGTTCGAGCCGTAAACCTCCGGCGGTGGTGCGGGGCTCCGGGCCGGCCACGGCCGGCCGGAAGCCGGCCCGGCGGCCCGAAGCCCGGGAGGCCTCCAGGGCCGAGCGGCGCGAGGGGCGCACGCGGGAGGGCCTCGAGCCCGACCCGGGCGCGCCGCGCTGCCGGTGACGGTCCGCGGCCTGGGCCACAAGTCCGAGCGGTAAGCCGCAGCCGGCAGGTGTGATCTGTGGTGCGTATACGAAAGGGGCCCCCTCCGCCGGAGCGGAGGGGGCCCCTTTCGTACGGGGTGCTACCGGCTCAGTGGCCGGCGCTGTGCGAGGGGGAACCCGACGGCGAACCCGAGGCCGCGCCCGACGGGGTGCCCGAAGCGGCGCCCGAGGGGGTCGTGGCCGGGGAGCCGGACGGGCTGCCCGACGGCGTGCCCGAGGGGCTGCCCGACGGGGTGGAGCCGGGGGCCGCGGCCGGGGCCTCGGTCGGGCCGAAGCCCGCGTACATGCCGGAGCCCGGGACGACGAACGCCTCCATCTCCACGTCACCCGTCTTGCTCAGCTGGAAGACGACCTTCTGCGCGTTGCCGTTCTGCACGGCCTCGCCGCCCTCGATCACGGCGGAGGCGTTGCCCTTGCCGCCGATGACCACGGAGCCGCCGGCCGGCACGGTGACCTTGCCGGCTGCGCCCTCGGCGCCCTTCAGGACGACCTTGGACTTGCCACCCGGCAGGGTGATGGCGTCAAGGGTCTGCGGCTTGTCGCCGGAGTTGAAGACCGTCGCGGAGACCGCGGCCGGGCCCTTCTTGCCCTTCTCGGCCTGAGTGATCACCAGCGCGTTCTGGATCTTGATGTCGCCCTTGGTGACGGCGGCGTTGTCCGGCTTGATCTGGAGCGTCTCCGCGTTGTTGCCTGCACCGCAAGCGGCCAGCGAGGCGATCGAGAACACGATGGCGGTGGCGGCGAGGGCGCCGCGTCGAAGGCTGCGGCTCACGGCGGCGGCAACTCCTTGGACGTACGGAACGGAAGGGTGGGCAGTCCCAGGGCGGCCGAGGTAAAGCCGTCCTAAGGGTGTGTCAGCGCGCTTAGGTTACCGAGCCGCCGCCCTGCCCCCGCACCCGACCCTCCGCAGCGCACGGGCCGCCCTCTGCCGGCCCCGCGATCTTCCTTTCCGCCGGCTCTCCCGTCCGCCCTTCCGCCGGGCACTTCCCCCGCCGTTCATCTGCCGATCATGTGCCGCCCGCATATCGCCCTCCCGGCCTGCCGTGATCAATTCCGGGATTCCTTCGAACGGCCCTCCGTGATCAATTCCGGATTGGGCCGGAACCGCTCCGTACGGGTGGTCGCCAGTCGAACGGAGTAGTTCGGTTTCCCGGCTTCGAAACCGGCAAAACGGGACGTACGACACAGGGGCGGGGTCATCGCCCGGGTGTAGCGTGGTCGTTTCGCCCGGTCCGCACAGCGCCTCCGACCTGCGAATACCCCCCTCCGGAAGCCCTTCGCAGCACGTTCGTGTCGCTGTTGTCAAGCCCCGAGATGTGCCCTGACCTGCGAAAACGCCATTCATAACAGTCAGTTCTCGTGTTACCCTGGATAGCCACGGAAGGGGTACCTGTCACATGACGTTCAAGGTTGGCGACACCGTGGTCTATCCCCATCACGGGGCCGCGCTGATCGAGGCCATCGAAACTCGCCAGATCAAAGGCGTGGACAAGACCTACTTGGTGCTCAAGGTCGCCCAGGGCGACCTGACGGTTCGTGTGCCTGCGGACAATGCGGAGTTCGTCGGCGTTCGCGACGTAGTCGGCCAGGACGGGCTGGACCGGGTCTTCGAGGTGCTGCGTGCACCGTATGCCGAAGAGCCGACGAACTGGTCCCGGCGCTACAAGGCAAATCTGGAGAAGCTCGCTTCTGGCGATGTCATCAAGGTCGCCGAAGTGGTGCGTGACCTGTGGCGTCGTGAGCGTGAGCGCGGGCTTTCCGCGGGCGAGAAGCGCATGCTCGCGAAGGCGCGCCAGATCCTGGTGAGCGAGCTCGCGCTCGCCGAGAACACCAACGAGGACAAGGCGGAAGCCCTCCTCGACGAGGTTCTCGCGTCCTGACGCGGCGTGCCGCCCAGGAAAACAGCGTTCACACGGTTGTGCCGCGGTGCCCGATGACACGCCCTCTCCTCCACGAGAGGGCTGTTGCCGGGCGCTGCGGCATGTCTGCACCCACATCTTTTTCCACCGGCGTGCCGGGTCCGGACAGCCTGCTCGACCGGTCGTCACGGAAGGGGCGAGGGCGTCGCACCCGGCACCCTTCAGGCCATACCCATGTCGGCCGAAGTCACAAACCTGGCTCGGAGCTACTGATGTCTGACGAAACGCGCCCCCACCGCACCGCCGCGGTGATCCCGGCCGCCGGCCGCGGGGTACGCCTCGGCCCTGGCGCCCCCAAGGCCCTGCGGGCCCTCGGCGGCACCCCCATGCTCATCCACGCCGTCCGCGCGATGGCCCGCTCCCGGGCCGTCTCCCTCGTGGTCGTCGTGGCCCCGCCCGACGGCGCCGCCGACGTACGCCGGCTCGTCGACGAGCACGCCCTGCCCGACCGGACCGACATCCTGGTCGTCCCCGGCGGCGAAACCCGCCAGGAATCCGTACGCGCCGGCCTCGCCGCCCTCCCCTCGGACATCACCTCCGTCCTCATCCACGACGCGGCCCGCCCGCTCGTCCCCGTGGACACCGTCGACTCCGTCGTCGAGGCCGTGCGCGACGGCTCGCCGGCCGTGGTCCCCGCGCTGCCGCTGGCCGACACCGTCAAGGAGGTCGAGCCCGGGGAGCCCGGCGAGCCCGAGCCGGTCGTCGCCACCCCCGAGCGGGCCCGGCTGCGCGCCGTACAGACCCCGCAGGGCTTCGACCTCGCCACCCTCGCCCGCGCGCACGAGACCATCGCCGTCAACGGCGAGGGCGCCACCGACGACGCCGGAATGGTGGAACAGCTCGGCATCACCGTGATGGTGGTCCCCGGCCACGAAGAGGCCTTCAAGGTCACCCGCCCGCTCGACCTGGTCCTCGCCGAGGCCGTACTCGCCCGCAGGAGGGCCACCGATGCGTACTAGCTCCGCAGGTTCCGCCGCCCCGCTGATCCCCCAGGTCGGCATCGGTACCGACGTGCACGCCTTCGAGGCCGGGCGCGAGCTGTGGTGCGCCGGGCTGTTCTGGGAGGGCGAGGACGGCCTCGCCGGGCACTCCGACGGCGACGTCGCCGCCCACGCCGCCTGCGACGCACTCTTCTCCGCCGCCGGAGTCGGCGACCTGGGCGCGCACTTCGGCACCTCCCGGCCCGAGTGGTCCGGCGCCGCCGGCGTCACCCTCCTGGCGGAAGCCGCCCGCATCGTCCGTGCCGAGGGCTTCGAGATCGGCAACATCGCCATCCAGGTGATCGGCGTACGCCCGAAGATCGGCAAACGGCGCGAAGAAGCGCAGAAGGCGCTCGTCGCGGCCGCCGGTGCCCCCGTCTCCGTCTCCGGCACCACCACCGACGGCCTCGGCCTCACCGGCCGGGCCGAGGGGCTCGCCGCCATCGCCACCGCACTGGTGTACCGGACGAACCCTGCGTAGCCCGTCCCGGCGGGTCCCCGACGACACCTCTTCGGCAACAAAGCGCCCCCGCGCCCTCAAAGGGTCGCGGGGCACTGCCGCAGGCCCACTACCCTGGATGCCGTGACTATTCGCCTGTACGACACCAGCGCCCGGCAGATCCGCGACTTCACCCCGCTCGTCCCGGGCTGCGTCTCGATCTACCTCTGCGGCGCCACCGTCCAGGCGGCCCCGCACATCGGGCACATCCGGTCGGGCCTCAACTTCGACATGATGCGCCGCTGGTTCACGTACCGGGGCTACGACGTCACCTTCATCCGCAACGTCACGGACATCGACGACAAGATCATCGCGAAGGGCGGCCAGCAGAACCGCCCCTGGTGGTCCATCGGCTACGAGAACGAGCGGGCCTTCAACGACGGCTACAACGCCCTCGGCTGCCTCCCGCCCACCTACGAGCCCCGGGCCACCGGCCACGTCACCGAGATGATCGAGATGATGCGCGGCCTCATCGAGCGCGGCCACGCGTACGAGGCCGACGGCAGCGTCTACTTCGACGTCCGCTCGTACCCCGGGTACCTGGCCCTGTCCAACCAGGAGCTCGACAACCTCCAGCAGCCCGCCGAGGAAGGCATCACCGGCAAGCGGGACCCCCGCGACTTCGCCATGTGGAAGGCCAGCAAGCCCGGCGAGCCCGACTGGGAGACCCCCTGGGGCCGCGGCCGCCCCGGCTGGCACCTCGAGTGCTCCGCCATGGCGCACAAGTACCTCGGCGAGGCCTTCGACATCCACGGCGGCGGCCTGGACCTGATCTTCCCGCACCACGAGAACGAGATCGCCCAGGCGAAGGCCTTCGGCGACGAGTTCGCGAGGTACTGGGTCCACAACGCCTGGGTCACCATGGCCGGCGAGAAGATGTCCAAGTCCCTCGGCAACTCGGTGCTCGTCTCCGAGATGGTCAAGAACTGGCGCCCCATCGTCCTGCGCTACTACCTCGGCACCCCGCACTACCGCTCGATGATCGAGTACAGCGAAGAGGCGCTGCGCGAGGCCGAGTCCGCGTTCGCGCGCATCGAGGGCTTCTGCCAGCGCGTCATCGAGAAGGCCGGCAAGACCGTCGACCCCGCCCCCGAGGTCCCGCCCGCCTTCGCCGAGGCCATGGACGACGACCTGGGCGTCCCGCAGGCGCTCGCCATCGTCCACACCACGGTCCGCCAGGGCAACAGCGCCCTCGCCGCCGACGACAAGGACGCGGCGGTCGCCCGCCTCGCCGAAGTGCGCGCGATGCTCGGCGTGCTCGGACTGGACCCGCTCGACCCCCAGTGGGCGGGCGAGGGCGACCGGGGCGAGGAACTGCACGGCGCGGTCGACACGCTCGTACGCCTGGTCCTGGAGCAGCGCGAGTCCGCCCGGGCCCGCAAGGACTGGGCCACGGCCGACGCCATCCGCGATCAGCTGAACCAGTCCGGTCTGATCATCGAGGACAGCCCCAGCGGCCCCCGCTGGACCCTCGGCCCCCGCTGATCCGGGCCCGCCCGGACCAGCCATGTTGTGCCGCCCGGCGCTCCGGGCGGCACACTCTTCATACGTACATATCGCAGCACCAACGAAAACAGGTAGAGGTCATGGCCGGGAACAGCCAGCGCAGGAACCGCCGCACGTCCAACAAGAAGGGCGCCACGGTCGGCAGCGGTGGCCAGCGGCGCAAGGGCCTGGAAGGCAAGGGCCCCACGCCCAAGGCCGAGGACCGCAAGAAGCACAAGGCGAACCGCATCTCCAATGCCATGGCCCGCCAGGCTGCCAAGCGCCGCCCGGCCCCGCGCCGCGGCGGCCCCAAGGGCACCAGCGAGATGGTCGTCGGCCGCAACCCGGTCTTCGAGGCGCTGCGCGACGGCGTCCCCGCCACCACCCTCTACGTCCAGCAGTTCATCGACAACGACGAGCGCGTCCGCGAGGCCCTCCAGCTCGCCGGCGAGCGCGGCAACATCAACCTGATGGAAGCCCCGCGCCCCGAGCTCGACCGCATGACCAACGGGCTCAACCACCAGGGCCTGGTCCTCCAGGTCCCGCCCTACGAGTACGCGCACCCGGAGGACCTCACCTCCGCCGCGTACGACGAGGGCGACGACCCGCTGATCGTCGCCCTCGACGGGGTCACCGACCCCCGCAACCTCGGCGCGATCGTCCGCTCCGTCTCCGCCTTCGGCGGCCACGGCGTGGTCATCCCCGAGCGCCGCGCGGCCGGTATGACCGCCGGTGCCTGGAAGAGCTCGGCCGGCACGGCCGCCCGCACCCCGGTCTCCCGCGTCACCAACCTGACCCGCGCCCTCCAGGACTTCAAGAAGGCCGGCATCGCCATCGTCGGCCTCGCCGCCGAGGGCACGCACGAGGTGCAGGACCTGGAGGCGCTCGGCGGTCCCGTCGTCATCGTCGTCGGCTCCGAGGGCAAGGGCCTCGGCCGCCTCGTCGGGGAGAACTGCGACTACCTGGTCCGCATCCCGATGCCGGGTGGCGCCGAGTCGCTGAACGCCGGTGTCGCCGCGGGCGTCGTGCTCTACGAGGCGGCCCGCCGCCGGGCCACCCGCGGCCGCGTCTGATCCCCGGGCGGCCCCGCCGCCTTGATCCACTTGGCTCATAGGAACTGACCCGTGAGCGTGCCACCCCGCCCCTTTCGGGCGGGGTGGCTTGATCTTGACGGGTCTCGGACACATCCCTCCTGTCAAGGCAGTGTCCTAAACACTGATCACTCGGTTAGATGAGTGTGGACACCAGAACGTCAGGGTTCGACGACCAGCCCGCGCTGAGCATGGTCAAGGTGCCGTGCGATCCCGCACAGGTCATCGTCAACCACGCCAGCTTCCGCGTGCGGCTCGCACCGAGCCCGAGCGCGCGTTCCAAGCCCGCGAACGCCCCCGGCCGCGTGCCCGTCCTCGGCGGCGCCGTGGTCGCCGCCGCCGGTGCCGGCCGCCGCCGGGCCCCCGTCGTCTGGAGCGGCAGGTCCGCCCCCGGCGACACCGCCGCCATGGGCGGACTCATCCAGGCCGTACGCGAACACGGGCGCGGACACGGCGGCCACGACGAATACGACGGGGGCATCACCCAGACCATCCCCCGGATCGACCTCGCCCACGACCTCGCCGAGGACACCCTCGCCACGCCGACCGTCATCGGCCAGCGCACCTACGGAGACCCGGACGATACCCGCCGGCTGACCCCCGTGCGCGACCTCCCGTACGACGCCCGGTACGCGGGCGGCGGCCCCTACGGCGGCCAAGGCGGCCAAGGCAGCCACGGCGGCCAAGGCGGCCAAGGCGGCCACGACGCCGGACCCGGCACCGACTCCCGCCGGGCCTCCTCCGACACCCGCGGGCAGGCCTCGTACTACCCCGGCCGCCGCATGAACCTCGGCGTCGTCCTCCTCCCGCTGCGCGTCTTCCTCGGCTTCATCTGCATCTACGCCGGCATGGGCAAGCTGTGCGACCCCGTCTACTTCGACGGCGGCGAACGCGGTTCCATGGTCACCTGGCTCCGCACCCTCCACCCCTGGGCACTCGCCGAACCCCTGCGCGACTTCGCCCTCGCCCACCCCGTCGGAGCCGGCCTCAGCGTCGCCTTCCTCCAGGTCGTCGTCGGCGTCCTGACGGTCCTCGGCCTGTGGCAGCGGTTCGCCGCCTGCGTCGGCGCCCTGCTGTCCGCCGCGCTCCTCATGACGGTGAGCTGGAAGACCGTCCCCGCCTACGACGCCCCCGACATCATCTACCTCGCCGCCTGGAGCCCGCTGATCATCGCCGGCGCCCCCGTCTACTCCCTCGACGGCCGTCTCGCCGGGGAAGCCTGGCGCACCCTCGGACCCCGCTCCGAGATCTGGCGGCTGCGCCGGCGCGTCCTGCGCCGCGGAACCATCATGGCCACCGTCGTCTGCGGACTCACCCTCCTCGTCGGCTCGCTCCTCGGCGGCGCCGTCCGCTCCACCACCGTGGTCACCGTCCCCGGACCCGGCCAGGCCCCCAGCAACTACCTGCCCGGCTCCCCGCTCCCGCAGGCCCCCGCCAAGCAGCAGCAACAGCAGCGCCAGCCCGCCTCCCAGCAGCCCTCCAAGCCGGCCGAACCCACCGCCAGCGCCTCGGCGCCCGCGGCCAAGTCGGGGCGGGCGGGCAGCGGTTCCACCACCAAGGAGACCGCCGGCACCGGCTCGCAGTCGCCCACCGCGACCCGCGGCTCCGGCAGCGGCCAGACCTCGGGCAGCACGCCCAAGCAGTCCACCCCGAAGCCGCCGTCCTCCAGCTCGGGCAGCGGCAGCGGCGGCGACGCGCCGTCCAAGAAGCCCGGCCTGGTCGGCGGCCTCCTCGGCTGACGGCGGGACGGGACGAAACGAAGCCGGGGCCGGCGCGCACACAGCGCGCCGGCCCCGGCTTCGTACGTACGGGCAGGGCCTCAGGAGCCGCTCTGCGCGGCCAACTCCCGTGCCGCCTCGGTCAGGTCCTTCGCCGTGTCGATCGCCCGCCAGTAGGCCCCCTGGGGCAGCGGAAAGCCCGCCAGCCGCCGCTCGCGGGCCAGCCGCGGGAACGTCGTACGCTCGTGATCACCCAAGTCCGGCAGCAGCGCCGCGAATTCGGGACCGAAGACGTACACGCCCGCATTGATCAGATACGGCGACGGCGGCGACTCGATGAAGTCCAGGACCTGCCCGAACTCGTTGGTCTCCACCACCCCCCACGGAATCCGCGGCCGCGCCAGCGCCAGCGTCGCCGTCGCCCCCCGCTCCGCATGGAACGCCGCCATCTCGCGCAGCGAGAACCGCGTCCAGATGTCCCCGTTCGTCGCGTACCAGGCCCGGTCCGGATGCGGCAGGTGCCGGGCCGCGTACTTCAGCCCGCCGCCCCGCCCCAGCGGCTCCTCCTCCACCACCGTCGTCACCCTGAGCGGCAGGTCGGCCTTGGCCAGCCAGTCCTGCAGCACCTCCGCGAGATGCCCGCACGACACCACGGCGTCCGTCACCCCCTCCGCCGCCAGCCACGCCAGCTGGTGCCCGATGATCGGCACCCCGGTCCCCGGGATCTCCACCATCGGCTTCGGCCGGTCGTCCGTATACGGACGCAGCCGCGAACCCTGGCCACCCGCCAACACGACCGCCTGAGCAGGCGCCTGAGCGAGGGAGGCCGGGAACGCGGCCGCGGAAACGGAGGAGCGGGACACGGGAGGCAGGTCGGTCATGGCCGTCAGGGTAGGGGCCCCGGCCCGGGAGAGTACGGCGACGCCCGTCAGCCCATGGAGGCGACACCCGTCGCGTACGAGGTGTCGCACACGGGCCGCGCGAAGGACTGCGCCTTCGTCGGACCGTACGCATCCACCGCAGCCCGCCCCAGCGCCCGCGCGATCCCCACGCAGTGCTCGGCCAGCGACGGCCGCCGGTCCACCTCCCGCTGGAGGTGCGTCAGTACGTCACCCGGCGTCTCGCCCTGCCGCAGTTCGCTCAGCAGCTTTTCGCGCAGCACGTCCTGCGCGGCGCGGGGCTTCGCGGGGACGGACACGTCCTCGGCGGAGGCGGTCAGGATCTGGGAAGGGGTGTTGTCCGCCCAGGGGACCATGGTGACCGCGAGGGTCCCGGACAGGACCAGGACGACGGGCAGGACCAGGGCGAGGGAACGGCCGATACGGCGGGCAGTGTGGGTCACGAGGGCGAGATTAGCGCTCGGTGAAGATTTGGCGACATTCAGTCACCCGGTCGGGGGATGGTTCGACGTGGCTTTTCGAATTAAGGGTTGACGAGTGGGCCCGAATGGGCCGGTCTGCCCTGGATGGCGAACAGGGGCGCCCCGGGAGGAAGCGCCCCTGTCGTCCTGCCTGTCCGGGCTGTCAGTCGGAGAGCCGCTCACCCGACGACGTCGAGAACACGTGGATCTCACTGGCCCGCGGCACCACGTGCAGCGTCGAGCCCTTCTCCGGCACCTGGCGGCCGCCCACGCGCACCACGATGTCCTGACCGCCCGCGGCCTCGGTGGTCCGGCCGTAGACGTAGCCGTCGGCGCCGAGCTCCTCGACGACGTTGACGGTGATCGTCAGACCGCCCTCGCTGCCGACGTCGAAGTGCTCCGGGCGCACGCCGACCGTGACGGTGCGGTCGCCCGCGTCCGCGGCGGCGGACAGCGCCTCGCGCGACACCGGGACCACGGTCTCGCCGAACTTCACGCCGCCGTCGGCGATCGGGACCTCGACCAGGTTCATGGCCGGGGAACCGATGAAGCCGGCGACGAACAGGTTCGCCGGACGGTCGTACATGTTGCGCGGGGTGTCGACCTGCTGCAGCAGACCGTCCTTGAGGACCGCCACGCGGTCGCCCATCGTCATGGCCTCGACCTGGTCGTGGGTGACGTAGACGGTGGTGATCCCGAGGTCGCGCTGGAGCGCGGCGATCTGCGTACGGGTGGACACGCGCAGCTTGGCGTCGAGGTTCGACAGCGGCTCGTCCATGAGGAACACCTGCGGCTTGCGCACGATGGCACGGCCCATCGCCACGCGCTGGCGCTGGCCGCCGGAGAGCGCCTTCGGCTTGCGGTCGAGGTACTGGGTGAGGTCGAGCATCTTCGCCGCGTCCTCGACCTTCTTGCGGATGGTCGCCTTGTCCTCGCCGGCGATCTTGAGCGCGAAGCCCATGTTGTCGGCGACGGTCATGTGCGGGTACAGCGCGTAGTTCTGGAACACCATCGCGATGTCCCGGTCCTTGGGCGGCAGGTGCGTGACGTCGCGGTCGCCGATGCGGATGGCGCCGCCGTTGACGTCCTCCAGGCCGGCCAGCATGCGCAGCGAGGTGGACTTGCCGCAGCCCGACGGGCCGACGAGGACGAGGAACTCGCCGTCCTCGATGTGCAGCTCAAGCTCGTCGACGGCGGGCTTGTCGCCGCCGGGGTACAGCCGGGTCGCCTTGTCGAAGGTGACAGAAGCCATGGTGATGAATCCCTTCTACCGGCAGGAACGTGCCGGACGATCCGAGTGGAAGGTCTAGTCCAGTAACAAGGACTCCGCCCGACGCTACCGGGCGCCCCTCCTCCTGTCAGCACCCCCGAGGCCGTGACTTCGAACTCTGTGCGATCTGTCGGACCCGCTGCTTGGATGACGGGCATGACCGGCACGCACCGTCCTCGCGACGTCCACGAACTGATCCGCGTCCTCCCCGACGTTCCGGTCCTGCGCGATCGCTGCCGGGCGCTGGCGGCCCTGGACGTTCTCATGGACGGCCGGGGCGGGCGCTTCTTCGACTACGACCCCGGGTGGGGTCCGGGCGTCGAGGCCGCGCTGATGAACAACGGCGCGGGTGACGAGTACGCGATCCTCTTCACGTCCGACGGAGTCTTCGGCCGCGGCTTCGACCACGAGTCCTGGATGAGCCCCTACACGAACGAGGACATGGCCCTGTGGCCCGGGCTCGTGGACACCCTGCCGGAGGCGTTCCGGCCGCTGCTCAGGGAGCCGGCCTTCTGTGACGACGACGTATATGTGGCCACCGTGGTGTTCTGGCGGGAGACCTCCGACACCGCCTGGCGGGCGGGACCGGTGGAGATCCCCGCGGACACGGACGACGGCACGGGCCACCTCTTCCACGTCCTGGCGGCCGGCACCGCGGAGGCCTACCGCTCCTTCGCCGAGGACTACTACGGGACCACCCTCGACCCGGCGGCGATCCGGCACGTCTGGGACCTGCGCCCCCTGACGGAGGACACGCTGAAGGCCCTCAACCCGAACCTGGGGCCCGCCCGTGCGGTCACGGAGCTGGCCCGCACCGGGTACCCCGTGGGCGGGACGACGTGAGGGCAGAGCACCTCGCTTTTGACCTGTGGCTTCGGCCGCTGCTCCTCCCCGGCCTGACGGCCCGATAGCGGAAAGTTCTTCGCGGTGAGGTCTGGTCGCTGTGTAAAGTGAAGGCGATTCTGTGCGCTGCGCAGTGTCACGTGTGCCGCCTTAGCTCAGTTGGCTAGAGCGCTTGACTTGTAATCTTGAGGTCGTCGGTTCGATTCCGACAGGCGGCTCCGTCCCTGGTCAGAGGCTTGATGATCTTGGGAATTCGTACAGAAGCGGAAGGCTCCGGGTGATCACCCGGAGCCTTCCGCTTTGTCGTCAGTGGCGGCCCGAGATGCGGTTCGCCAGGCGGGCCAAGGGGGTTGTGGTCGGGGTGTGGGTCGCGGATTCGTGGCGGTCCGCCTCGCGGTAGGCCGCGTAGAGGGCCTGGACGCCGAGCCAGCGGAAGGGTTCCGGCTCCCAGCGGCGGACGCGGTGGTTGACCCAGGGGAGGGTGGTCAGGTCCGAGGGTTCGCCCAGGACCAGGTCGCGCAGGGTGCGGGCCGCGAGGTTCGACGTGGCTACGCCCGAACCCACGTAGCCGCCGGCCCAGCCGAGGCCCGTCGTGCGGTCCAGGGTGACCGTGGCGCACCAGTCGCGGGGGACGCCGAGGACGCCCGACCAGGCGTGGGTGATCTCCACTCCCGTGAGGACCGGGAAGAAGGACGTCAGGAGCGCGGTCAGGGAACCGATCGTCGACTGCTGGGTGGTGCCGTCGGTGTCCGTGCGCGAGCCGAAGCGGTACGGGACGCCGCGGCCGCCGATCGCGATGCGGTCGTCCGCGGTGCGCTGGGCGTACATGTAGGCGTGGGCCATGTCGCCGAGGGTGCAGGCGTCCGCCCAGCCGATGCGGGACCAGACCTCGGGCGGCAGCGGGGCGGTCGCGATCATCGACGAGTTCATCGGGAGCCAGGAGCGCTTCTGGCCCTTGAGGGCTGCGGTGAAGCCCTCGGTGCAGCGCAGGACGTAGGGGGCGCGGACGGTGCCGTACGGGGTGATGGCCCGTCGGGGGGCGATCTCGGTGACGGGCGTGGATTCGTGGATGACCACGCCGAGGCGTTCGCAGGCGGCGGCCAGGCCCTTGACGAGCTTGAGGGGGTGGATGCGGGCGCCGTGCGGGGTCCAGCTGGAGCCGACGGCGTCGGCGATGTCGATGCGCGCGCGGGTGTCGGTGGCGTCGTAGAGCTCGCGGTCGGTCTCGCCGAAGGCGAGTTCGGCGGCGTGGAAGGCCTTGAGGCGGCTGAGCTGGGCGGGGGTGCGGGCGACTTCGAGGACGCCGCCGCGGTGGATGTCGGCGTCGATGGATTCTTCGGCGGCCACGTCGATGACTTCGGTGACGGTGTCGTTCATGGCTTGCTGGAGGCGGAGCGCGGCCTGGTGGCCGTGGAGTTCGGCGTAGCGGTCGCGGCCGGCGATGCCGTTGTAGAGCCAGCCGCCGTTGCGGCCGGAGGCTCCGTAGCCGCAGAACTTCTGCTCGAGGACGGTGACGCGGAGGTCGGGGGCGGCGGTCTTGAGGTAGTACGCGGTCCACAGGCCGGTGTAGCCGCCGCCGACGATGACGACGTCGGCCGTGGCGTGGCCGGTGAGGGGGGCGCGAGGTGGCTGGGGGGCCTGCTGGTCCGTCGCGTACCAGAAGGAGATGCCGCCGTTGATCGTCATGGGGAGTTGCTACAGGGCGTGCCGGAGGGGTGTCCAGGTACCGGATGTCGGGTTTTGGGGCGGGGGAGGTGGCCGTTTGGCTGATGTGGCGGG
>NZ_JNZY01000030.1 GCF_000717655.1 Streptomyces katrae | reverse complement strand
CCTAGTCTCGTGGGCTCGGAGATGTGTATAAGAGACAGGGGTGGGGGCGTGTAAAGCTGAGGGGGTGAGAGAGATTGTCGATCGTGCCTGTGAAGCCGCCCTCTACAGCCAGGACGATGCCGGGCTGGATGCCGGGGCCTCGGTGCTCGTCGGGGACGGTGGGCGGTGGGGCGGGGTCGGGCGGGAGCTGCTGGGGCGCGGGGAGGCGTACGTACGGCAGGCCTGGGAGCGGGGGTGGCAGCCCGCCGACGTGCTCCGGCTGGTGGGGCGGGACCTCGGCGAGAGGCATCTGCGGATCACCCGCGACCTGATCGCCGCCGAGGCGCGCCGGTACGCCCGGCTCCCCGAGCGGTGGACCGATGCCGAGGTGTGGTGGGGAGAGGACGGCGAGTACGGGGAACGGCTCGTGCAGCGGGAGAAGGCCGATCGGTTCAGCCTTGCCACGGCCTTGCTCGAGGTCTTCCGGCTGCTGATCCGGTTGCCCTCCGTCGAGCCCGTGGGAGCCCTGCCCGGGGACCCGGCCGGCGATGCCCTGGAGCACGCGCACATCGAGCCCCGCATGCTCGGCCGCATCCGGGCCCTGCTCGCCAAGGCCGAGGCGACCACCTTCCCGGAGGAGGCCGAGGCGCTCAGCGCCAAGGCGCAGGAGCTGATGGCCCGGCACACGGTCGACGAGGCGGTGCTCGCGGCGAGCGGCCAGGGGCCCGCTCAGGTGCCTGCGGCCTGCCGGATCGGGGTCGAGGCGCCGTACGAAGAGGCCAAGGCCGTGCTGCTGGACGCCGTCGCCACTGCCAACCGCTGTCGGGCTGTGTGGAACAGCGCCTACGAGTTCTCCACCGTGGTGGGGTTCGAGAGCGACCTGGAGGCCGTCGAGCTGCTCTACACGTCCCTGCTCGTGCAGGGGACCGCCGCCATGACCCGCGCCGAGGCCGCCCAGCGCTCCGGCGGGCGCAAGCGGACCAAGACGTTCCGGCAGTCCTTCCTGCTCGCGTACGCCAGCCGGCTCGGCCAGCGCCTCGCCGAGACGGCCGAGCACACCGTCGCCGAGGCCCCCGACAACCTGCCCGCCCTGGTGGCCCGTGACGTCGCCGTCACCTCGCGGGCGGACGAGATGTTCCCCCGGACCACGACCACCCGGCTGCGCGGGGCCACCGACCACGCGGGCTGGGAGGACGGCACGGCCGCCGCCGACCGCGCGCACATGGGCGGCAAGCGCCGCCCGCTGCCCCGCTAGGGGGTCTCGCGCTCGCCGGCCTCGCTTCGCAGGGCCTGGGTCTCCGACCTCAGGAGGCGCATCGACCTGCCCAGGGAGCGGGCCATATCGGCAGTTTCTTGAAATCTGAAGGAGTTCTGAACGGGTACTGGGGGAGTGCTCGACGCGTACTGAAGGGCGTGCCGTGCAGGCCCGCGCATCCCCGTGCGCCTTGATTCAATCCTTATAAGGGTCTGATTCGCCCCTGATCCACCCGAGTTCTTCCCTGACAGTGATCAGGGGAGCACCCTCCGCGTGCACGTGCATCTGCCCATGCATGCGCTTATGAACACAGCTATGATCCGGTGCAGTTGACATCTGCACTATCGGGGGCTTCCTGTGGACCACGCGTACAACGGGATGGCAGCTGCAGAACTCGACGGAGTGACCTGGCAGAAGAGCAGACACAGCAACTCGCAAGGTTCCTGTGTCGAGTTCGCCAAGCTGCCGGGTGGAGCTGTCGCCGTGCGCAACTCGCGCTTTCCGGACGGGCCCGCGCTCGTCTACACGCCGGCCGAGATAGAGGCACTGCTGCTGGGCGTCAAGGACGGCGAGTTCGACCACCTGATCGCCTGAATCGCCTGATCGACCGATCGGCACATCGTCCGATCGCCCCGAGGAACGGCGCACCGATCAAGCCATGCACGTGCACTGGCCGGGACTGATCGAAATGATCAACCCCGGCCAGTCGTCGTATGCCCGTATGTGCCTGCGTGTGCCGCTGCCTACTCGTGCAGCATGAACAGCGCCCAGACCACCTTGCCGGTCAGCCGTCCCGCGAGCGGGTGCCAGCCCCAGCTGTCGCTGTACGCATCCACGAGGAACAGCCCCCGCCCCGACTCCAGGTCGCAGTTCTCCTGCGTCCGCTCCGGCGCGAACGACCCGCCCGGCCGGTCTTCGCTGGGGTCCCGTACCGCGCACACCAGCCGGGTGCTCCACCGCATCAGGTGCAGCCGTACCGAGGCCTCCGGCTGGCCCGCGCCGCCGGTCGCCGGCCTGGTGTCCTCCGGCAGGGCATGGCGCAGCGCGTTGGTCACGAGTTCGGAGACGACCAGGGCCACGTCGTCGAAGCGGTCGTCGAGGCCCCACTGGGACAGGGTGGACCGGGTGAACGAACGGGCGCCCCGCACCGCCTCGAAGCGGGCGGGCAGAGCGCAGGAGGCGGACCCGGAGACAGCCGTGGGGTCGACCGGGGGCAGCCCCTGCCGTAACGGCTCGAGCATGGTCGATCCATTCGTCCCCATGCGAGGCACTCCCGGGATTCGCGGGCGGAGCGGCGCGCTCCGTCCAGAAAGAACTGCGGGGTGGGTCCGGCGCCGGCGCGAAGAGCACGCAGGTGCGCGGCACCATCGTTCCCAATGCAGAAGCTGGATGCAAGGGCAGATGCACGTGCACGCGCCGGACCTGTCCACTCCCGTGATGGTTCTTGCTCATTTCTTCCTACGCATACTTACGGACTTCTTCTGCGACGGGCGGGATTCCGTTACAGAACGAGTACGGGCCGATGCGTTTTGGTGGCAGACTGCGGGCCCTGGGGTACGGGGGCCCCGGCGACGCACACCACGCGCAGACCACGCGTACACATGGCGATGGGGAGGGCAGGACAAGTGACCGCAGAAGCAAGCGGTTCTGTGGTGCGCCGCATCCTCCTGGGCTCTCAGCTCAGGCGACTCCGAGAATCCCGCGGCATCACCCGTGAGGCGGCCGGCTACTCGATCCGCGCATCCGAATCGAAAATCAGCCGCTTGGAGTTGGGAAGGGTGAGCTTCAAGGCAAGGGACGTGGAGGACCTCCTCACGCTCTACGGAGTCACGGACGGCGCGGAGCGGGAGTCCCTGCTGGGTCTGGTCCGCGAGGCCAACGCGGCCGGCTGGTGGCACAGTTACGGCGACGTACTGCCCGGGTGGTTCCAGACGTACATCGGCCTGGAGGGCGCGGCCTCGCTCATCCGGATCTACGAAGTCCAGTTCATCCACGGCCTGTTGCAGACCGAGGCCTACGCCCAGGCCGTCGTGAGCCGTGGCATGCCCGGCGCCACGAAGGCCGAGATAGACCGCCGTGTCGCGCTGCGCCTGGAGCGCCAGAAAGTGCTCGTCTCCGAGAGCGCCCCGGTCTTCCACGCCGTCCTCGACGAGGCCGCGCTGCGCCGCCCGTACGGCGACCGCGACGTCATGCGCGGCCAGTTGGAGCACCTCATCGAGGTCTCCCAGCGACCCAACGTGCAGCTCCAGGTGATGCCGTTCTCCTTCGGCGGCCATGCCGGCGAAAGCGGAGCCTTCACCCTGCTGCGCTTCCCGGAGTCCGACCTCCAGGACATCGTCTATCTGGAACAGCTCACCAGTGCCCTCTACCTGGACAAAGACGAGGAAGTGGCGCAGTACGAACGGGCGATGGAGCGGCTTCAGGCCGACTGCCCCGACCCTGACCGGACCCGGGATCTTCTCCGTGGCCTGCTCCAACTGTCTTGATTCGCACGTAGTATGACGTCTGATCAGTGCATGATGACCGATCGGTCTCCGGTGCAGCGCACGGGTGCGCGCTCGCAGTAAGGGATGGCATGTCCATATTCGACGACCTGGCTCACCAGTACATCGACGGCGAATGGCTGGCCGGCACCGGTTCGTGGGACATCATCGACGTCAACCCGTACAACGGGGAGAAGCTCGCGGCCATCACCGTGGCCACCGTCGAGCAGGTGGACCGGGCCTACCTCGGCGCCGAGCGCGCCCAGAGAGAGTGGGCCGCCACCAGCCCGTACGCCAGACGCGCCGTCCTGGAACGCGCCCTGCGGATCACCGAGGAGCGCGAGAAGGAGATCATCGAGGCGATGATCGACGAGCTCGGCGGGACGCGTCCCAAGGCCGAGTACGAGGTCCACCTCGCCAAGGAGTTCATCCGCGAGTCGATCCAGCTGGCCATCCGCCCCGAGGGGCGGATCCTCGCTTCGCCCGTCGAGGGCAAGGAGAACCGGGTCCAGCGCCTCCCGGTCGGCGTCGTCACCGTGATCAGCCCCTTCAACTTCCCGTTCCTGGTCACCCTGAAGTCGGTCGCCCCGGCCCTGGCGCTGGGCAACGCCGTGGTGATCAAGCCGAACCAGAACGCACCCGTGGTCGGCGGCGGGGTCATAGCCAAGATCTTCGAGGACGCGGGCCTGCCGGCCGGGCTCCTCAGCGTGCTCGTCACCGACATCGCCGAGATAGGCGACGCGCTCCTCACGCACCCCGTCCCGAAGGTCATCTCCTTCGCCGGCTCCGACCGGGTCGGCCGGCACGTGGGCTCCGTCGCCGCCCGGCACTTCAAGCGGACGGTCCTGGAGCTCAGCGGCAACAGCGCCCTCGTCGTCCTCGACGACGCCGACCTCGACTACGCGGTGGACGCGGCCGTCTTCAGCCGCTTCGTCTACCAGGGCCAGGTCTGCATGGCCGCCAACCGGATCCTCGTGGACGCCTCGATCGCTGAGGAGTTCACCGAGAAGTTCACCGCCCGGGTGCGGAGCCTGAAGACCGGTGACCCCCGCGAGGCGGACACCCACATCGGCCCGCTGATCAACTCCTTCCAGGCCGACGCGCTGACCGCGCTCGTGGACCAGGCCGTGGAATCCGGGGCGCAGGCCCTCGTCCGCGGATCTACGCGCGGCAACCTGGTCGAGCCGACCGTGCTGGCCGGCCTCCCCGAGGACTCCCCGCTGCTCGGCCAGGAGATCTTCGGCCCGGTGGCACTGCTGGTGGTCTTCGACGGCGAGGACGAGGCCGTACGGCTGACCAACGCGACCCCGTACGGGCTGAGCGGCGCCGTGCACACGCGGGACGTGGAGCGGGGCGTGCGCTTCGCCCAGCGGATCGAGACCGGGATGATCCACGTCAACGACTCGACCATCGGCGACGAGCCGCTCGCCGCGTTCGGCGGGGAGAAGTCCTCGGGCCTGGGCCGGCTGAACGGCGAGGCCACGATCGAGGCGTTCACCACCCAGAAGTGGATCTCGGTGCAGCACGGCAGGACGAGTTTCCCCTTCTGACCGCGCTTCCCCTTCCGCGCTCGCTCTAGACTCGTGCGAGTCAGCGGCGGGCAGCGTTCCGGGGGAGACCTGAGTTGAGCAACATTCCGGAGACGGGGCGCACGCCCCGGGTCCAGAACCGCCTGGTCGTGATCCAGGTGGTCGTCTTCTCGCTGCTGCTCACCCTCGGCGGGCGCCTCTGGTACCTCCAGGTCCGCAACGGCCAGGAGTACACGGACGAGGCGAAGAACAACCACACCCAGCAGGTCGTCCAGCCCGCCGTGCGCGGCTCGATCCTGGACTCCCGCGGGGTCCCGCTGGCCGACAACGAGACGCGCATGGTCGTCTCCGCCAGCCGTACCGACCTCACCAGGATGAAGGACAAAGGCAAGGGCGTACTGACCCGGCTCGCCGGCGTCCTCGGCCTCGATCCCGAGGACGTGGTCAACAGCGTCCGGCTGTGCGATGCCAAGACGCCGAAGCCGTGCTGGAACGGCTCCCCGTACCAGCCGATCCCCGTCACCGACGAGGCGACCACGGACCAGGTGCTGGAGATAAGGGAACACGCCGAACAGTTCCCCGGCATCACCGCCGAGCCGACCGCCCTGCGCCGCTACGCCGGCCCCGACGGGGCCAACACCTCGCAGGTGCTCGGCTACCTTTCGCCGGTCACCGACGCGGAGATCACCAAGGCCAAGAAGACCGACTCCCCGTACCTGCGCTCCGACCAGGTGGGCCGCTCCGGCCTGGAGCGCACATACGACAAGGAGCTGCGCGGCAAGGCCGGCGTCACGCGCTACGAGGTGGACAACCTCGGGCGGGTCATCGGGCAGGCGCAGGCCGACAAGCCGACGCCCGGCTCGAACGTCGTCACCTCGATCGACTCGCGGGTGCAGGCGGTGGCCGAGCGCGAGCTGAACAACGCGATGATCGAGGCCCGCAAGGGGTACGACAAGAACACGCGCAGGAACTACGAGGCCGACTCAGGGGCGGTCGTCGTCATGGAGGCCAAGACCGGCCGCATCGTCGCGATGGCCTCCAACCCGACCTACGACCCGAACGCGTGGGTCGGCGGCATCTCCGCCAAGGACTACGAGTCCCTCACCGACAAGGACTCCAACTACCCGCTGCTCAACCGCGCGATCCAGGGCCAGGCGGCCCCGGGTTCGATCTTCAAGGTCGTCTCCTCGACCGCCGCGGTGAACGCCGGGTACCCCTTCAACGGGCGGTACGGCTGCCCCAGCTCGTACTCGGTGGGCAGCCAGAACTTCACCAACTTCGAGTCGCAGGGCTACGGCGACATCACCATCGGGCGGGCCCTCGAGGTCTCCTGCGACACCGTCTACTACGCCCTCGCGGACAAGGAGTGGAAGAAGGACGGCGGGATCAACCCCAAGAAGGACCCGAGCGACTGGTTCCTCAAGACGGCCCACGAGTTCGGCCTGGGCAAGGCGACCGGCATCGACCTGCCCAACGAGGTGAACGGCCGGGTCCCCGACCGCCAGTGGAAGAAGGACTTCTTCGAGGCGAACAAGGCCGCCTGGTGCCGGGACGGCAAGAAGGACGGCTCGTACGCCGAGAAGATCGCGTACGAGAACTGCCGCCAGGGCAATCAGCTCCGCGAGGGCGACGCGATCAACTACTCCATCGGCCAGGGCGACACCCTCGTCACCCCGATCCAGATGGCGTCGATCTACGCGGCCATCGCCAACGGCGGCACGCTGCACCAGCCGAGCGTCGGCAAGGCGATCGTCAGCGCCGACGGCACCTCGGTCAAGGAGATCGCGCCCAAGGAGCAGGGCCGGCTGCCCATGGACGCGCAGCTGCGCGACGACATCGACGGCGCGCTCGCCTCGGTGGCCACCACGGGCAGCGCGGCCTGGCGGTTCGGCGGCTGGCCGCAGAAGCAGATCCCGATGCACGCGAAGACGGGCACCGCGGAGGTCCAGGGCAAGCAGACCACCTCGTGGTTCGCCTCGTACACCGAGGACTACGCGATCGTCATGACGATCTCCCAGGGTGGTACGGGCTCCGGGGCCTCCGGGCCGGCGGTGCGCAAGATCTACGAGGCGATGTACGGGCTCGACGAGAAGGGCGGCCAGGACCTGTCCAAGGCCCTGCTTCCGAAGCCGCAGACGGCACTGCCGGCGATCCGGCCGGAAGGCGTCACCGAATGACCCGGGTTGAGGACAGAACCTGACCGCATCACTCCGTAGCGTGTTTCTTGTCAGCAGGAGCACACCGAGAAGGCGGTAGATCAGCATGGTCACTCACGTTCCGGCAGAGTCCTACGGTGACGAGCGCGGCGCGCTCCTGTCCTTCGCGGAGGCCCAGCGCGGCGCACTGCGGCGGGCGGTGCTCGGCCTCACCGAGGAGCAGGCGGCGAGCCGCCCGAGCGCGAGCGAGCTGTCGTTGTCGGGGCTGCTGAAGCACGTCGCGGAGACGGAGCTGAACTGGCTGCGGATGGCGCAGCAGCTGCCGAACGAGCGGCAGCGCACGCAGGAGACCTGGGGAGACAGCTTCCGCCTGGTCGAAGGCGAGAGCATCCCGGGGATCCTGGAGTTCTGGGACGGGGTCGTGGAGGAGCTGGAGAAGTTCATCCATGCAGTGCCGAGCCTGGACGACACGTTCCCGCTCCCCGAGGCGCCGTGGTTCCCGAAGGAGGGCCGGGTCTCGATGCGCTGGCTGCTCCTGCACCTGGTGGAGGAGCACGCGCGCCACGCCGGCCACGCGGACGTCGTCCGCGAGTCGCTGGACGGCAAGACGGCCTTCGAGCTCGTGGCCGCGGCCAACGGCGACACCTGGCCGCCTGCGCGCTAGGGGTGTGGGGCCGCTCGGATCCGGCCCCGCTCCGGCCCGTCCCGCGGACCCGCCCCGGAGAGGACTTGCACCTCACGTGGCGTGAGGACTCAGAGTGAAGGGCGTACCCGACCAGAGGAGCGGAAACGATGAGCTACTCCGTGGGACAGGTCGCCGGATTCGCCGGAGTCACGGTGCGCACCCTGCACCACTACGACGAGATCGGCCTGCTCTCCCCGAGCAGCCGCAGCAGCGCGGGTCACCGGCGTTACGACGACGCCGACCTCGACCGGCTGCAGCGGATCCTGTTCTACCGGGAGCTCGGCTTCCCGCTCGAAGAGGTCGCGGTCCTGCTGGACGATCCGGACTCGAACCCGAGGGAGCACCTGCGCCGGCAGCATGCCCTCCTGTCCGACCGGATCGCCCGGCTCCAGCAGATGGCCGAGGCCGTGGAGCACGCCATGGAGGCAGAGAGAATGGGCATCAACCTCACGCCCGAGGAGAAGTTCGAGGTCTTCGGGGACTTCGATCCCGACGAGTACGCGGACGAGGCGCACCAGCGCTGGGGCGACACGGACGCGTACAAGGAGTCCGCCCGCCGGGCGGCCACCTACACGAAGGAAGACTGGAAGCGCTTCCAGGCCGAGGCGGACGGGATCAACCGGAGGTTCGCCGAGCTGTTGGACGCCGGTGCGTCCGCGGAATCCGACGAGGCCATGGACGTGGCCGAGGAGCACCGCGGGTGGATCGACCGGAACTGCTACACCTGCTCGCACGAGATGCACACGTGCCTGGGTGAGATGTACGTCGCGGACGAGCGCTTTACGGCCTATTACGACACGATCCGTCCCGGTCTGGCGGTGTTCGTACGGGACGCGATCGTCGCGAACGCCATCCGCGCGGTGTAGAAAGCCGGATGTTCCCCACACGGCCCCCTCCCGCTGACTGGAACCGGGAGGGGGTCCTGTGCGTTGATAATTGAAACCGCCGTCATGTCCGATGCACCCGCGGACGCCCGCCGCGATACCCCCGATCCAGGAGAGCCCGGAACTCGTGTACACGCTTGCGCTCGCCCCTGAGTGGCTGTCCCCGGACTATCTGATCTCGCACTACGGCTTGATCGGCATCCTGGTCATCGTCTTCGCGGAGTCCGGGCTGTTCGCCTTCCTGCCCGGCGACTCCCTGCTGTTCACGGCAGGCCTGCTGGTCGCGAACGGCGAGTACATCAAGCAGCCGCTGTGGCTGGTCTGCACCCTGATCTCGGTGGCCGCGATCGTCGGTGACCAGGTCGGTTACATGATCGGCAAGGTCTTCGGGCCGAAGCTCTTCAACCGGCCGAAGTCGAAGCTCTTCAAGCGGGAGAACCTGGACAAGGCGCACGAGTTCATGGAGAAGCACGGCCCGAAGGCCATCGTGCTCGCCCGCTTCGTGCCGATCGTCCGTACGTTCGCCCCGATGGTCGCGGGCGCCGGCTCGATGAAGTACCGCACGTTCCTGACGTACAACGTCATCGGCGGTATCGCCTGGGGTGCCGGGCTCACGGTCGCGGGCTTCTGGCTCGGCCAGATCGACTTCATCAAGACCAACATCGAGGCGATCCTCGTCCTGATCGTCCTCCTCTCGCTCATCCCGGTGATCTTCGAGGTGCTGAAGGCCCGCAAGGAGGCGAAGGCGAACGGCGGCGCCGATGCGGCGCCGGCCGGCGGCGAGCGCCGCCGCCACGCCAAGCGCTAGAACGCAGTCCGGGCCGCCGTAGGCGGTGGAGCCGCGCGAAGGGCGGGCGCCCCCTGGGGGCGCCCGCCCTCGTGCTGTTGCCGTTGGTCCTGCGGTCTCCTCGAGTCCTTGCTGTGGGGGTCAGAAGGGCAGCGGGAAGGGCAGGGGGAACGGCAGCGGCGGTACCGGGATCGGCAGCTTCGGTACGGGCGGCAGCGGGATCGGCAGCTTGGGTACCGGAGGCAGCGGGATCGGCAGCTTGGGCGGTACCGGGATCGGCAGCTTGGGTACCGGAGGCAGCGGGATCGGCAGCTTGGGTGGTACCGGGATCGGCAGCTTGGGTACCGGAGGCAGCGGGATCGGCAGCTTCGGCGGTACCGGCAGCGGCAGCGGGAAGGGCAGCTTGGGCGGCTGCGGCGGCAGCGGGATCTTCGGCACCGGGATCGGGAACTTCGGCACCGGGGGCAGCGGCAGCGGCGGCTTCGGCAGCGGCAGGCCCGGGAGTGGCGGCAGCGGGATCGGCAGCTTGGGCGGCACCGGTCCCGGGGGCAGCGGTATCGGAAGCTTCGGCGGCAGCGGCGGCAAGGGCAGCTTCGGCGGCGCCGGATGCTTATTGTGCCCGCCGCTCCCCTTCCCCTTTCCCTTTCCGTGCTTGTTGTTGTTCTGCTTTCCGTTGCGGTTCTTGTTCCGGCCGTCATTCTTGTCGTTGACGAGGTCGGTGTGACTGGCTGCGGCAGTCTTGTGCGGCGTCGCGGCGAATGCGCTGGCGGGCAGCGCCACGACTCCGGCCGCCAGGGCGGTCGTCGTCGCCAACGTCACGAAATGCCGGGTCAAGGCTGTCTTCGGCATGGGATTCTCCTTGTGCGTCGAGAGGGGTGTATCCCGGTTCCGGCGCTGGTCCGGCCGGTGCCGGGATCTCACGAACCTGGTCGGCCCGTGCCTCAAGTAAGCGCGGGCCGCCGCACGAAGGCATGTCCCGCGAATTCGGGACTTGACAGGTTGTTTCGACGCATTCCTTGATTTCCCGGAACCCGCACCGCGGTTTTCCGGAAAGGCGTCCATGCCGCGGCGACGGCATTCCGGAAACCGGAATGCCGTTGAACGATCAGCTGGACGGAAAGGGCCTCAGAAGCCGCGGGTACGCTTCGCGGCGCGGCGCTTGGCCGCGCTGGCGGCCCCCGGGATCCGCATGAAAAGCCGCGAGGTCTCGGAGCCGAGGTTGACCCCGATCGCGATGGCCAGCGCGATGGCGGCGGCGTTCACCAGCGAGCCGAGGCCCTCGTTCAGCCGGTTCTCGGCGATCAGCAGCAGCCCGTAGTACGTCGCCGAGCCCGGCAGCAGCGGGCCGATGGCCGCCGTCGTGTACGGAAGGGCCGAGGCGAAGCGGTAGCGCGAGAAGAGCTGGCCGAACAGGCCGACCAGCCCGGCGGCGATGGCCGTGGAGGGCACGGGCGGGATGCCGCCCGCGTAGTGCAGGGCCCCGAAGGTCACCCAGGCGACCCCGCCGTTCAGCGTCACGATCCACACGGTGGAACGTTCCTGCTGGAGCAGGATCGCGAACGTGAACACCAGCACCATCGAGGCCGCGATCTGGATCAGCGGCCGCTGGGTGATCTGGAGGACCTCCTCCGGCTTCGGCGAGGCGCCGAGCTGGAGCCCGAGGTACAGCACGACCAGCACGCCCATGATGATGCCGATGAAGAGATACATGACCTCCAGCAGCCGGGCGGAGGCGGTGATGTAGAAGCCGGTCAGGCCGTCCTGCACGGCGGCGACCAGGGCCCGCCCGGGCAGCAGCGCGAACAGCCCGCCGGTGATCACCGCGGAGGCGCGTACGTCGGTCTCGGCCAGCTTCAGGGCCACGCCGATCGCGGCGGGCGGCATCGCGGCCACCACGAACTGGTAGAACTCCGGCAGCCCGCGCCCGGCGCACAGCCAGGCCAGCCGGTCGCCGAGCATCGCCCCGATCGCGGCCGCGAAGAAGACGAACACGCCACCGCCGACCAGGGTGGAGGCGGCCCCGGCGAGCAGCCCGGCGGCGGCCGTGAGGATCCAGGAGGGGTACGGGTGCCGGTTGCGGCGGATCTCGGCGAGGCGCCGGTAGGCGTCCTCGAGCGAGAGCTCGATCTCGTGCGCGCTGATGTCGTCCACCAGCTGGTAGACGGCGGCCAGGCGGGTGTAGTCGGTGCCGCGGCGGCGCACGGTCCGGCTCGCCGAGACCGGGTCGTCGATGAGGGAAGGCTGGTGGGTGATCGACAGCAGCGTGAAGGTGACCGTGGGCTCGCAGCGGTCCAGCCCGTACGAGCGGGCCACCGCGAACATCGCGGCCTCCACGTCCTCGGCGCCCTCGCCGCCCGCGAGCAGCAGCTCGCCGATGCGCAGGGTCAGGTCCAGTACGCGGCCAACGGCGGGCCCGGTCTCGCTGTGCTTGTGCACGGCCTCGGGGACGGGCCGTACGTCGACCGGCATGCGCAGCATGGTGCGCATGCGGTCCTGCCAGGGGGACTCCGTCATGCGGGAGACGGGGAGCCCGTGCCCGGGAAGGTGGGCGGGCGGGGAGTTCTGGGCGCTGTAGGTGGCCGGCGGCGCGAACGCGGAGCCTTCGGGTTCTGCGGGCACCGGGGGGAGTCCCTCCGGCACGGCGAACTCCGAGGTCGGCTGGTCCGCGTCGACCGGCTCCGGCTCGATTCCGGGCGGCGGGGTGAAGGCGCTGTGCGCCTCGTCGGACGTGGGCTTCCTGTCCTGCGCCCCGTCGGTCTCCGCCACGCGTCCTCCCCTCCGTGATCACCCGCGGTACCAGTATGCGGAACGCTGCCATCCGCGGCGATACCGGCCCGGCTGCGGACCGGAGCCGGGTACGACAACGGGCGGCACCCCCTCCGTGAGGGAGTACCGCCCGGGGTGTCACGGGGCCGGGGGGAGATCCCGCCTACCCCTCACCCGGCACGGCTCAGTGGCCGCCCTGCGCCTCGAGGCGCTTGAAGGAGGCCTCGATCTCGGCCTCGGCCTCGGCGCGGCCCACCCAGTTGGCGCCCTCGACCGACTTGCCCGGCTCCAGGTCCTTGTAGACCTCGAAGAAGTGCTGGATCTCCAGGCGGTCGAACTCCGACACGTGGTGGATGTCGCGCAGGTGCTCCACGCGCGGGTCCGAGGCCGGCACGCACAGCAGCTTGGCGTCGCCGCCCGCCTCGTCGGTCATGTTGAACATGCCGATCGCGCGGCACTTGATCAGGCAGCCCGGGAAGGTGGGCTCGTCCAGGATGACGAGGGCGTCCAGCGGGTCGCCGTCCTCACCGAGGGTGTTCTCGACGAAGCCGTAGTCGGCCGGGTAGCTGGTGGAGGTGAAGAGGCGACGGTCCAGACGGATCCGGCCGGTCTCGTGGTCCACCTCGTACTTGTTCCGCGAACCCTTGGGGATCTCGATGGTGACGTCGAACTCCACGTCCTGCTCCTCCATGATCAGCTTCATTGCTTCGAGACTGCATTGATTCATCTGCGCGCGCGTCCGGCCCAGCCCTGCGGGTGGGGTGCCATGCTCGCGGCAAGACGCAGTGGTTAAGTGTCCCTCACGCATATGTGTGATCGCGAAAGGGGCTGGTCCGAGGTGCCATTGGTCAAGACGTGGCAGCTCATCGCGGTGTCGGCCGTCGCCGGCCTCGCCCTGTCGGTGGCTGCGGTGGCCGCTGCCGGTCCTTGGGACTCCGGCCAGCGTAAGGCCGAGCGGGACAGGGCCGCCTCCTGGGGCCTTACGGGTGGCGCAGATCACGGCGCGGACCACGGCGGCGGGGTCGTTCCGCAGGCCGCGCCCAGCGCTCCCGGGGTGCTCCCGGGCATCGGTTCCGGCGCCGCGCTCAAGGCCGGGAGCGGGGTCGCGGCCACCGATCCCGGGAGGCTCGCCGCGGCCCTGCGGCCGCTCCTGGCCGACCCCGCGCTCGGGACGGTCCGTACCGCCTCGGTCGTCGACACCGCCACCGGCCAGGTGCTCTTCGAGTCCGGGGCGCGCGAGGCCATGACCCCCGCCTCCACCATCAAGATCGCCACCGCGACGGCAGCGCTGGCCGCGCTCGGCCCCGAGCACCGGATCCGGACCACCGTGGCCCCCGGCGCCGGCCCCGGAGAGATCGTCCTGGTCGGCGGCGGCGACCCCTCCCTCACGGCCAAGAAGAAGAGCCCCGCCGGATCCGGCGGCAGCCTCGTCGCGCTCGCCGCCGACACCGCCCAGGCCCTCAAGGCCGCCGGCACCGACACCGTGCGGCTCGGCTACGACGACACCCTCTTCACCGGACCCGCCCTCCACCCGATCGGCCACAACCCCAACATCGCGCTGGTCACGGCCCTGGCGGCTGACGAGGGCCGGCCCGACGACTCCACCTCCGGCCCCGTCGAGCGGGTCGAGGACCCCGCCGAGGAGACCGCCCGCTCCTTCGCCGCCCTTCTCAAGGAACGCGGCATCAAGGTCAGCGCCGACCCCGCCGAGGCCAAGGCCCCCGCCGGCGCCCAGCCGCTCGCCACCACCCTCTCCACCCCGCTCGCCGGGCTCGTCGAGCGGATGCTGACCAACAGCGACAACGACATCGCCGAGGTCCTGGCCCGCCAGACCGCCCTCGCCTCCGGACAGCCCGCGAGCTTCGAGGGCGCGGAGAAGGCCGTCAAGGACCGGCTCACCGGCCTCGGCGTCGACACCGCCGGCGCCCGCTTCGCCGACGGCAGCGGCCTCAACCGCGCCGACAAGATCAACACCGCCCTGCTGACGGGGCTCCTGGCCAAGGCCGCCGACCCGCAGCGGCCGGAGCTGCGGCCCGTGCTCACCGGACTGCCCGTCTCCGGATTCACCGGGACCCTGCGCAGCCGCAACGCCGGAAGCTCCCCGGCCGCCGGCCTCGTCCGGGCCAAGACGGGCACCCTGAACGGGGTGAACTCCCTCGCCGGGACCGTCGTCGACCCCTCCGGCCGACTCCTCGCCTTCGCGTTCCTGACCGCGAACACCACCGACGCGGGGGCCGCGGAGAAGGGCCTCGACAAGCTCGCGGCGGCCGTCGCCCGCGCCTCGTAGGGATTCCGGGGGGCTCCGCATCGGCGCTGGTCCACGTACCGTTGACGCATGACGAGCATCGGTGGTGCCGAGATGGTCGACTGGAATCTCGCGGTGGCGACCGCGGCCCGGCTGGTGCGGCCGGGTCCCGAGGTCAGCCGCGACGAGGCCCGGGCCGTGGTGGCGGAACTGCGCAGGCATGCCAGGACCTCCGAACGCCACGTACGCGAGTTCACGCGGATGATCCCCGAGGGCACGGCCGTCCCCGACACCCCCGTCCTCGTCGTCGACCGGGCCGGCTGGGTCAAGGCCAACGTGGCCGGCTTCCGCGAGCTCCTGTCCCCCCTCCTCGGCAAGATGCAGGAACGCCGCGCCGGCGCCCCCGGCGGCGCCGTCCTCGGCGCGGTCGGCGGCAAGGTCACCGGCGTCGAGCTGGGCATGCTGCTCAGCTTCCTGGCCTCCCGCGTGCTCGGCCAGTACGAGACCTTCGCCCCGGCCGGCCGCGACCTGCCGGGCTCGGCCACGGGCGGCGGCCGGCTGCTGCTCGTGGCCCCGAACATCGTGCACGTCGAGCGCGAGCTGGACGTGCGCCCGCACGACTTCCGGCTGTGGGTCTGCCTGCACGAGGAGACGCACCGTACGCAGTTCACCGCGGTTCCCTGGCTCCGCGACCACCTCGAGGGCGAGATCCAGACGTTCCTCGGCGCGACCGAGATGGACCCGGCGACCATCCTCGAGCGGCTGCGCGAGGCCGCGCAGTCCTTCGCCGGCGCCCGCCCCGACTCCGAGCAGGGCGACGAGGGCCGCTCCCTGGTCGAGCTCGTCCAGAGTCCCGAGCAGCGCGAGGTGCTCGGCCGGCTGACCGCCGTCATGTCCCTGCTGGAGGGCCACGCCGACTACGTCATGGACGGGGTCGGCCCCGCGGTGGTGCCCTCGGTCGCCGAGATCCGGGAGAAGTTCCAGCAGCGCAGGGCCAGCGGCGCGGGCCGCCTCGACGCCACGCTGCGCAAGCTGCTGGGGCTCGACGCCAAGCTGCGCCAGTACCGCGACGGCGAGCGCTTCGTACGCGCCGTCGTCGGCCAGGTCGGCATGGACGGCTTCAACCGGGTCTGGACCTCACCGAACACACTGCCGACGAAGGCGGAGATCGCCAAGCCCGCGGACTGGGTCGCGCGGGTGCACCGCAAGGGCGAATAGAAGCGAAGGGGAGTGACTCAGGGGGCGTAAACATGTCTCACTGGGGGAAGCAGCGTCACCCGTCCGAGGGACCGTGAGGCGTGGAAGGCCGTGCGATGCTCAGGGAACGGCTCGGTTCTGTCACCATCGACGCACTCTGAGTGACAACCCCTCATCTCGCGGGGGCTCCCGGCGGGGGCTCCTCACGGGGGCCGGGGCACCGGGCAGCGTCGAACAGCACCGAACAGCAGCGGTTCCAGCACCACACCCCCAGCCTTCGAGGCATCCGAACTCCACCGAAGGGCACCGGACATGGGTCCCCATCCTGCGGTCGCGGCGATACGCCTGGCGGTCCGCCGCGTACTCCACGACGTCCTCACCGACCTCACCGACCGTCCTGCCGGCCTCTCCACGGCTCCGTCCGGGAGGACCCCCGCCGCCGCAGCCGGCTCTCCGCCACTCGTACTCGTCGCCTGCTCCGGCGGCGCCGACTCCATGGCGCTCGCCTCCGCCCTCGCCTTCGAGGCGCCCAAGCTCGGCATCCGGGCCGGCGGCATCACCGTCGACCACGGGCTCCAAGTGGGCTCCGACCTGCGCGCCGCCGAGGTCGTCACCCGCATGACCGCGCTCCGCCTCGACCCGGTGGAGTCCGTCGCCGTGCGCGTCGGCCGCGACGGCGGGCCCGAGGCCGCCGCCCGCGACGCCCGCTACGCCGCCCTGGACGAGGCCGCGGACCGCCTGGGAGCCGCCGCCGTGCTGCTCGGTCACACCCGGGACGATCAAGCCGAAACCGTCCTGCTGGGGCTCGCCCGCGGCTCCGGCATCCGCTCGCTGTCCGGCATGGCCGAAGTCTCCGGCGGCCCGGGCCGCAGCCACCGCTACCGCCGCCCCTTCCTCCAGGTCGACCGGCAGACCGCCCGCAAGGCCTGCATGGTCCAGTCCCTCCCGGTCTGGGACGACCCGCACAACATCGACCCCGCCTACACCCGCTCCCGGCTCCGCCACGAGGGACTGCCCGCCCTCGAGAAGGCGCTGGGCAAGGGCGTGGTCGAGGCGCTGGCCCGCACCGCCCAGCTGTCCCGAGACGACGCCGACGCCCTCGACGCCTGGGCCGCCGAGGCCGAGACCGGCGTGCGGGACGAGGACGGCCGTCTGGAGTGCGCGAAGCTCTACGCCCTGCCCCCGGCCGTCCGCCGCCGCGTGCTGCGCAGGGCCGTGGTCGCGGCCGGTTCCCCCGCAGGCTCCCTCTTCGCCCGCCACATCGAGGAAGTGGACCGGCTCATCACCGGATGGCGGGGTCAGGGCGCCATCAACCTGCCCGGCCGGGTCGAAGCCCAGCGGCAGGGTGGCAGACTTGTCATCCGGCAGGGCTGATTGGTGCTGAACCACGGCTGAGTCCTCCGGGGGAAACCCCCGGAGCCCCGGCCGTCGACGAAAGTGATGCGGGTGGACGAGAAGGACATGGGCAGCGACCTCCAGTCGGTGCTCATCACCAAGGAAGAGATCGACGCGAAGCTGACCGAGCTGGCGGCGAAGATCGATGCGGAGTACGCGGGCAAGGACCTGCTCATCGTCGGCGTCCTCAAGGGCGCGGTGATGGTGATGGCGGACCTGGCGCGCGCCTTGTCCACCCCGCTCACCATGGACTGGATGGCGGTGTCTTCGTACGGCGCCGGGACCCAGTCCTCCGGTGTGGTCCGGATCCTCAAGGACCTGGACACCGACATCAAGGACAAGCACGTCCTGATCGTCGAGGACATCATCGACTCGGGCCTGACCCTGTCCTGGCTGCTGTCGAACCTGGGTTCCCGCCAGCCGGCCTCGCTCGAGGTCGTCACGCTGCTGCGCAAGCCCGACGCCGCCAAGGTCGCGATCGACGTGAAGTGGGTCGGCTTCGACATCCCGAACGAGTTCGTCGTCGGTTACGGCCTCGACTACGCGGAGAAGTACCGCAACCTGCCGTTCGTCGGGACCCTCGCCCCGCACGTCTACGGCGGCTGACGCCGCGGGCCCCGGTCGGGGCCCGCACAGGGGAACCCTGGAACGATTCCTGCCGTTGGAGCAGGGGAAAGCAGTTCTGTCAGCCGTCCCACGAGGCCGCGGGTGACAATACAGGGGTACATTCCGAAGAACAGTCTTTACTCACAGCAGCATTTACCTACGGGCAGGAGGGACGGGGCGCCTGGCGCCCCGTATGGATGGACGTGAAGCGATACTTCCGTGGGCCGGTCATGTGGATCGTGCTGGCCGTCCTCGCCGTGGTCGTGTTGATGAACGTCGTCGGCTCCGGCGGCGGCTACAAGTCGGTGGAGACCAGCGAGGTCATCAAGGCGATCAACAGTGGCCAGGTGGAGAGCGCCAAGCTCACCACCGGTGACAGCCAGATGATCAAGATCGAGCTGAAGAAGGACCAGAAGCTCGGCGACAACGACGGCACCAAGTTCCAGGCCAACTACATCGGGGACCAGGGCGTCGGGCTCGCCAAGGACCTCCAGACCAAGTACGAAGCCGGTCAGATCCCGAACGGGTACACCGTCTCGCCGGACAAGACCAGCCCGTTCCTCAGCGTGCTGCTCTCCCTGCTGCCCTTCGTCCTCATCGTCGTCGTCTTCCTGTTCCTGATGAACCAGATGCAGGGCGGCGGCTCCCGGGTGATGAACTTCGGGAAGTCCAAGGCCAAGCTCATCACCAAGGACACCCCGAAGACGACGTTCGCCGACGTCGCGGGCTCGGACGAGGCCGTCGAGGAACTCCACGAGATCAAGGAGTTCCTGCAGGAGCCGGCCAAGTTCCAGGCCGTCGGGGCGAAGATCCCCAAGGGCGTGCTGCTCTACGGCCCGCCCGGCACCGGCAAGACCCTGCTGGCGCGTGCCGTCGCCGGCGAGGCGGGCGTGCCGTTCTACTCGATCTCCGGTTCCGACTTCGTCGAGATGTTCGTCGGTGTCGGTGCCTCGCGTGTCCGCGACCTGTTCGAGCAGGCCAAGGCCAACGCCCCGGCGATCGTCTTCGTCGACGAGATCGACGCCGTCGGCCGGCACCGCGGTGCGGGCCTCGGCGGCGGCCACGACGAGCGCGAGCAGACCCTGAACCAGCTGCTCGTCGAGATGGACGGCTTCGACGTGAAGGGCGGCGTCATCCTGATCGCCGCCACGAACCGCCCGGACATCCTCGACCCGGCACTGCTGCGCCCGGGCCGCTTCGACCGGCAGATCGCGGTCGACCGTCCCGACATGCAGGGCCGTCTGGAGATCCTCAAGGTCCACCAGAAGGGCAAGCCGGTCGCTCCGGACGTCGACCTCTCGGCCGTCGCCCGCCGCACCCCCGGCTTCACGGGTGCCGATCTGTCCAACGTCCTGAACGAGGCGGCGCTGCTGACCGCCCGCTCGGACCGCAAGCTGATCGACAACCACATGCTGGACGAGGCCATCGACCGCGTCGTGGCGGGCCCGCAGAAGCGGACCCGGATCATGTCGGACCGGGAAAAGAAGATCACCGCGTACCACGAGGGCGGCCACGCCCTGGTCGCGGCGGCCTCCCCGAACTCCGACCCGGTCCACAAGATCACGATCCTGTCCCGCGGCCGGGCCCTGGGTTACACCATGGTCCTGCCCGACGAGGACAAGTACTCGACCACGCGCAACGAGATGCTCGACCAGCTCGCGTACATGCTGGGCGGGCGCGCGGCCGAGGAGCTGGTCTTCCACGACCCGACCACCGGCGCGGCGAACGACATCGAGAAGGCCACGGCGACGGCCCGCGCGATGGTGACCCAGTACGGCATGACCGAGCGCCTCGGCGCGATCAAGTTCGGCGGGGACAACACCGAGCCGTTCCTGGGCCGCGAGATGTCGCACCCGCGGGACTACTCGGAAGAGGTCGCGGCGCTGGTCGACGAAGAGGTCAAGAAGCTCATCGAGACCGCGCACAACGAGGCCTGGGAGATCCTGGTCGAGAACCGCGACGTCCTCGACAACCTGGTCCTCGCGCTCCTCGAGAAGGAGACGCTGGGCAAGGAGGAGATCGCCGAGGTCTTCTCGACGATCGTGAAGCGCCCGGCCCGCCCGGCGTGGACCGGCTCTTCGCACCGCACCCCGTCGACCCGTCCGCCGGTGCTCTCTCCCAAGGAGCTCCAGCTGACGAACTCGGCGAACGGCACGGCGGCGAGCGCGCCGGCCGTGTCCGTGGAGAAGGAGCCGTCCCCGGAGGACCGCGCCGAGTAGCCCTCGGCCGGACCGTCCCGGAATGGATGCCGCGCCCCCCAGGTTCTAGCCTGGGGGGCGCGGCACTTTTGCGTGTCCGCGAGCGCCAGTGCACACAGGAACGAGGAAGAGATGACCGACCCAGTGACCCTGACCGGTGACGAGGGCACGATCGGCGAGTTCGACGAGAAGCGCGCCGAGGCGGCGGTCCGCGAACTTCTGATCGCGGTCGGCGAGGACCCGGACCGCGAAGGCCTCCTCGAAACCCCGGCGCGCGTGGCGCGGGCGTACAAGGAGATATTCGCCGGCCTCTACCAGAAGCCCGAAGAGGTCCTGACGACCACGTTCGACCTGGGCCACGACGAGATGGTCCTGGTCAAGGACATCGAGGTCATGAGCAACTGCGAACATCATCTCGTGCCGTTCCACGGCGTCGCGCACGTCGGCTACATCCCGTCCACCGACGGCAAGATCACCGGCCTGTCGAAGCTGGCCCGCCTCGTGGACGTGTTCGCCCGCCGCCCGCAGGTGCAGGAGCGGCTGACCACGCAGATAGCGGACTCCCTGATGGAGATCCTGGAGCCGCGCGGGGTCATCGTCGTCATCGAGTGCGAGCACATGTGCATGACGATGCGCGGGGTCCGCAAGCCCGGCGCGAAGACCATCACCTCGGCGGTCCGCGGCCAGCTCCGCGACCCCGCGACCCGCAACGAGGCCATGAGCCTGATCATGGCGCGCTGACCAGCTGACCAGCTGACCCCGGCCCCCGGCCCCGGCCGGAGGCCGCTTCAGGCGCGGGAGGGGGAGTGGGGGCTGGTGTCGTCGTCTTCCGGGAGCTTCAGGACGTGCTCCAGGAAGAGGGCGGCGGCGATGACCGCCGCCCCGGCCAGGACCGAGAAGGCGGCGTACCAGGCCTGGTCGCGGCGGGCGGGTACCTCCAGGCCGTTGGCCCACAGGAAGGCGCCCACGCCGCCGTACATGCCCGCCACGAGGGCCGCCACGAGGGCGCTGGCCTGTCCGAAGACGACCGCGCGGGCCGCCATCAGCGGCTCCACGCCCTTGGCGCCCGGCCGCCGCTCGCGCTGGGCCTTGAGGCGGGACCGCAGCGAGAGGGCGGTGGCCAGCAGGACGACCGCGATGGCGCCGAGGACGATGGGCGCGGCCAGCGGGACGCCCGGCAGGGTCCCGTACGCGTTCCACAGCCGGGCGCCCGCCCAGGACAGCACCCCGGCGACGGCGAAGATCCCCGCCAGGACCGCCGGCCTCAGTTGCTTCACGTGCCCGTTCCCCGCTTTCCGCGCCAAGTCGTCAGCCGCCGCAGTCCACAGGCTGCAGCCACAGGTTAACGACTACTCGGGGAGGCGGAGTTCCAGGTCCGGCCGCGGCGTGACGCCGACCAGGCCGATTCCGGCCAGCAGGGACGCGACCGGGCCGTGCCCGGGGATCTGCGCCCCGGGGTCGATGTCGTTCCACGGGGCCAGGACGAAGGCCCGCTGGTGGGCCCGCGGGTGGGGGAGGGTGAGGACCGGGTCGGCCGATACCACCTCGGCGTACGACACGATGTCGACGTCGATGGTGCGCGGGCCCCAGCGCTCGTCGCGGACGCGGTCGAAGGCCTCTTCGATGGCGTGGCCGCGCTCCAGCAGGGAAGACGGGGGCAGCGTGGTCCGTACGCGGACGACCGCGTTGAGGTACGACGGCTGGGAGCCGGGCTCGACGCCCCACGGCTCGGTCTCGTAGACGGGGGAGACGGCCTTGACCCGCATGCCGGGGGTGTCGCCGAGGGCGTCGATGGCGCCCTGGAGGGTCTCCAGGCGGTTGCCGAGGTTCGCGCCGAGCGCGATGACGGCCCACTTCGGGTTGGACAGGGTCGTGTCGGCCGCATCCACCGTCTCCACGACGGATGCGGGCACCGGCTGGACGGTGGGGTCGCTCTGGGCGTTCAGTCCGTTGTTCACACGCGGCTCCGGGTGATCGTGATGGTCACGTCGTCGAAGGGGACGGTGATGGGGGCGTCCGGTTTGTGGACGACGACCTCCACCTCTGCGACCGCTTCGTGCTTCAGGCACTGCTGGGCGATCCGCTCGGCGAGGGTCTCGATCAGGTCGACGGGCTCTCCCTGGACCACATCGACGACTTCCTCCGCGACTACCCCGTAATGCACGGTTTTCGCCAGGTCGTCGTCGGCCGCCGCGGGGCGGGTGTCGATGTGGAGCACCAGGTCGACGATGAAGGTCTGGCCTTCCTCGCGTTCCCGGGGGAAGACGCCGTGGTGCCCGCGAGCCTTGAGGCCGCGCAGCGCGACACGATCCACGCGAATCACTCCTGCTTTCGTAGGTGCTTCCGGTCCGGGACTCCCCGGATCCATGGGCCTACGCCGAGTGCGGTCGGCGTCGTCCGTCTTCGAATTTACCTGCGAAAGCCCCCGGATCCCGCCGGAGGGGTCAGGCGGAGTCCTCCTCCTCGTCCTCGTCGGAGTCCGTCAGGACGGGAGAACCGTGGTGGGACCAGAGCCGCCAGCCCCCGGATGTGCGTCGGAACACATTCGTGGCGACGACCAGCTGGCCGACGAGCGGGCCGAGCTCTCCGCCGTCCTCGGCGGGCCCGCCGCTGAGGATGTTCTCCGTGCACGTCACCAGTGCGGTGTCGCCTATGACGGCGACTTTCGTGTCGGTGAGGAAGAACTGGATGTAGTCGGTGTGGGACATGATCAGCGCGTACGAGCGCAGCACCTCGCCGCGGCCCGAGAGCACCGGCCAGCCCGGGTGCACGCAGGAGATCTCGTCCTCGAGCCAGAGCGCCGACAGTGCGTCGAAGTCCCCCCGCTCCATGGCCTCGTAGAAGGCCGTGTTGACCTCTTCGACGGCTTCGATGTCGGTAAGGCTCACCGTTCCCCTCTCCTGGCTGCCGTACGGGTCCCTCCGCCGGCGGGGCGGATCACAGGGCCCCTTCCACGGCGCGGGCCACCCGAACCGCGTCGGCGGTCGCCCGTACCTCGTGGACCCGTACGGCCCAGGCGCCCTGGTGGGCGGCGATGGCGGAAACGGCGGCGGTGGCGGCGTCGCGCTCGCGGGCGGGCGGCGGGGCGGCGTCGGCGGCGCCGGCCAGGATCCGGCCGAGGAAACGCTTCCGCGAGGCGGCTACCAGCAGCGGGAAACCGAGGGCGCGCAGCTCGGGGAGGTGGGCGACGAGGGCGAGGTCGTGCTCGGCCATCTTCGCGAAGCCGAGGCCGGGGTCGACGACGAGCCGCTCGGGGGCGATCCCGCCGGCCACGACCGCGTCGATGCGGGTGCGGAGCTCGGCGGTGACCTCCGCGAGGACGTCCTCGTAGACGGCGAGGCGGTTCATGCCGTCGCTGAAGCCGCGCCAGTGCATGACGACGAACGGCACCTCGGCGGCGGCCACGGCCGGGATCATGCCGGGGTCGGCGAGCCCGCCGCTGACGTCGTTGACCAGCAGCGCGCCGGCGGCGACGGCCTGGGCGGCGACGGAGGCCCGCATGGTGTCGACGGAGACGGTGACCCCCTCGGAGGCCAGGCCGCGCACCACGGGGACGACGCGGCGCAGCTCCTCCTCCTCGTCCACGCGGGAGGCGCCCGGGCGGGTCGACTCGCCGCCCACGTCGACGAGGTCGGCGCCCTGGGCGACGAGGTCGAGGCCGCGCTTGACGGCGGCGGTGGTGTCGAACCAGCGCCCGCCGTCGGAGAAGGAGTCCGGGGTGACGTTGACGACGCCCATGACCCCGCAGCGGTCCCATTCCGGCAGGCCTGCGACCCGGCCCCTGCCGGCGGCCCCGCGCTTGATGTTCATGGCTCCAGGGTAGGGCCGCGTCCCTGACCGGGCCGTACGCGGGTTCCGGCGCCCGGGTGCGCGAACGCGGGAGCCCGTAGGCGAAAACCCCCGAGCCCTTGCGCGGAAACGCCGGAGCCCGGCGCGCCGCGGGTGCGGCGGGCCGGGCTCCGGGGGGCCGGGGCGCGGGGGCCCGGGCCGGGGGTCAGGCGACCTGGACCTCGCGTTCGGGCTGAACCTGGGCCGGGACCTTCGCGGTCAGGTGCGTGTGGGCGCAGGTGCGGACCGGCTTGGGGCGGCGCCGGCTGGCGAACAGCCGGGGCAGGGCCAGCGTGACGAAGCCCTCGGCCTGCATCGCGGCGAAGCCGATGCGGGGCAGGTCGCGGGTGGTGCGGAAGACCACGAAGCGGGGCTCCCAGCGGGGCTTGAACTTGGCGTTGAACTTGTACAGCGACTCGATCTGGAACCAGCGCGACAGGAACACCAGCAGGCTGCGCCACATCCGCAGGACCGGTCCTGCGCCGATCTTCTCGCCGCGGGCCAGGGCCGAGCGGAACATCGCGAAGTTCAGCGAGACCTTCTCGATGCCGAGGGACGGCGAGGCCTCCAGGGAGGCGACGATCAGCAGCTCGTTCATGCCGGGATCGGCGGCGCGGTCGCGGCGCATCAGCTCCAGCGACATGCCGTCCTTGCCCCAGGGGACGAAGTGCAGGACGGCCTTGAGGTCGCCGAACGGGCTGGCGTCGCCCTCCTCCACGCGGTGGGCGGTGGCGATGTAGCAGTCGCCGTCGCCCGGGTCGCCGACGCGGCCGAGGGCCATGGAGAAGCCGCGCTCGGTGTCGGTGCCGCGCCAGGCGTCGGCGGCGCCCCGTACCTGCTCCAGCTCCTCGTCGGTCAGCTCGCTGACCCGGCGGACCTTGGTGGTGTAGCCGTTGCGCTCGATGCGCTTCACCATCTGGCGGACGTTGCGCATGGCCCGTCCGGAGAGGGAGAAGTCTTTGACGTCGACGATCGCCTCGTCGCCGAGCTCCAGGGCGTCCAGACCGGTCTCGCGGGTCCACACCTCGCCGCCGGTCTCGCTGCAGCCCATGACGGCCGGGGTCCAGGAGTGGGCCTTGGCCTCCTCCATGAACCGCTCGATGGCGCCGGGCCAGGCCTCGACGTCGCCGATGGGGTCGCCGGAGGCGAGCATCACGCCGGAGACGACGCGGTAGGTGACGGCGGCCTTGCCGCTGGGGGAGAAGACGACGGCCTTGTCGCGGCGGAGCGCGAAGTGGCCGAGCGAGTCGCGGCCGCCGTGCTTGGCGAGCAGCTCGCGGAGCTTGAGCTCGTCGTCGGCGGTGAGTTGGGCGGCCGGGTGCTCGGGGCGGAAGGCCAGGTAGATGGTGGTGAGCGCGGTCAGCATGCCGAGGGCGCCGAGGGAGTAGCCCACGGTCCAGGACACGCGGCCGGCGTAGTCGACGGGGCCCTCGAAGCCGAAGAGGCCGTACACGACGTGGCTGATCTGCTCGTAAATACCCGGATGGCCGACGACGCGGCCCGGGTGGGAGTTGACGATGACCAGACCGAGGCCGATGGAGCCCGCGCTCATCAGCACGAAGTTGGCGAGCGCCTTCCAGCGGCTGCGCGGGTCCGGCAGCGCCTTGAATTCACTCTGGTGCCGCAGGATCAGCCCGAGGAGGACCGCCGCGATGACGACTCCGATGACGGAGTGCCGGTACGTGAACTGCGCCACGGCGCCCGCCGGGAGCAGGACGACGGCGGCCCGCCAGGCACGGCGCTTGCGGCGCTTGAGGCCGTGGGCGAGCAGGAGCAGCAGGACGCCCGCGCTGAGGGCGAGGGCGGCTGCGAACGGGCCCAGCGAACCGGGCAGCACCTCGGTGACCGCGTGGAACCGGCTGTGCCGGAACCGCGGGAACACGCCCGCCGCGATGTCCAGAAGGCCGACGATCATGACGGCCGTACCTACCAGGCCGGGCACCGTCTCCGGTCGTGGGCCGCGGAAGATTCGGCGGACCTGCTTCGGAACCTGTCCCGACTTATCGCCATCTATCCTGCTAGACATCGCTTCCCGTTGCTCCGCGAGAGATCATGTGGCCGAAGGCCGCGACAGCCTCCGGAGTGTGGTGCGTCCACTAGGACGACATCCGGGTCCAGCGGGTTCACTCTTCCGCCGAGAAAAACTAGTCCTGCCATCAGAAAGTCGACTGACTGCTCATGGGTCTCACCAGTAATACGGTTCTGGCGCTGGCCATCGTCGCCGGTGTGCTGCTGTTCGCAGCCACGGTGTGGTTCTGGCCCCGGCTCTCGGGCCGCACCTGGCGTGCGCTGCTCGGCCGGATCGGCCTCCTGCTCGCGACCCAGCTGGCGCTGTTCTCGGCCGTCGGCCTGGCGGCGAACAAGTCCTTCTCCTTCTACGGCTCGTGGGCGGACCTGTTCGGCCAGCAGACATCTGTCGGCAAGGTCGTGGACCACTCGATGAGCAGCAAGGACATCAAGGTCGTCGACAAGCAGAAGCTCGACGTGCCGGGCGGCGCCCAGCCCCAGGTGGGCGGACAGATCCTGAAGGTTGCCATAACCGGGCAGAAGTCGAAAATAACGAGCCCCGGGTACGTGTGGCTGCCGCCGGAGTACTTCCAGCCGCAGCACAAGGACAAGAACTTTCCGGCCTCCATCGTGCTGACGGGGTATCCGGGCACCGCCGAGAACCTGATCAAAGGGCTGAACTACCCGATGACGGCCTTCAAGCAGGCCAAGGCGGGCAAGATGAAGCCGATGATCCTGGTGATGCTGCGCCCGACGATCGCGCCGCCGCGTGACACCGAGTGCGTGGACATACCCGGCGGACCGCAGACCGAGACCTTCTTCGGCCAGGACCTGCCGCAGGCCATCCAGGACACCTTCCGGGTCGGCAAGAAGCCGCAGAACATGGGCTTCATCGGCAACTCCACGGGCGGCTACTGCGCCCTGAAGATCGCCGCGCACTACCCGCAGACCTTCGGCGCCGCCGCGGGTCTGTCCGCGTACTACGACGCCGCGAACGACGCGACGACCGGCAACCTGTTCCAGGGCGACGACAAGTTGAAGAAGCGTGCGGACGTCCTGCACAGCATCGAGCACAAGCAGCCGTCGGGTACGTCCTTCCTGGTCACCAGCAGCGAGCAGGGGGAGCCGAACCTCGGCGACACCAAGAAGTTCATCAAGCTGGTCAAGGGCCCGGACCGGGTCTCCTCGATCATCCTCGACAGCGGCGGCCACAACTTCAACACGTGGCGCCGCGAGATCCCGCCGATGCTGGTGTGGATGAGCAACCGCATCCAGGCCTGACCCGCAGTCCCCGGGTCAGGCCTCCTGCCCCTGGACTTCTTGCAGTTGGGCCCGGCGCAGGGCCCGGTGGACGCCCTCCGGGGTCAGTACGCCGACCAGCGCGCCGGTGTCCGGGTCCGTGACCCCGATCCGGCCGGAGTCCTCCTGCAGCAGCAGCGCGAGTGCCTCGCGCAGACTCGCCCCCAGCGCCACTTCGGCGGTGGGGGCTTTCCCGTCGGCCTCCGCCAGGTCGGCCTGCCCCACGGGGGTGACCGCGAGCCGCTTCAGGCCCCGGTCCGCGCCGACGAAGGAGGCCACGTACGCGGTGGCCGGCGCACCCAGCACCGCGGCCGGGCGGGCGAACTGCTCGATGGAGCCCGCGCCGTAGACGGCGATGCGGTCGCCGAGCCGGACCGCTTCCTCCAGGTCGTGCGTGACCAGCAGGATGGTTTTGCGCACCGTCTTCTGCAGCGCCAGGAACTCGTTCTGGAGGCGTTCGCGGACCACCGGATCCACCGCCCCGAACGGCTCGTCCATCAGCAGCACCGGCGGATCGGCCGCGAGGGCGCGCGCGACGCCGACGCGCTGGCGCTGCCCGCCGGAGAGCTGTTCCGGATACCGGCCCCCGTACACGGCCGGGTCCAGGCCCACGAGTTCGAGGAGCTCGGCCGCCCGGGCGCGGGCCTTGGCCTTGGGGGTGCCGATCAGCTGGGGCACGGTCGCGGTGTTCTCCAGCACCGTCTTGTGCGGGAACAGCCCGACCTGCTGGATGACGTACCCGATGTGCCGGCGCAGCTCGACCGGATCGGCGTTCGCGATGTCCTCGCCGCCGAGCAGGATCCGGCCGGAGGTCGGCTCGATGAGCCGGTTGACCATCTTCATCGTGGTGGTCTTGCCGCACCCGGACGGGCCCACGAGGGTGACCAGCTCGCCTTCCGCCACCTCGAAGGACAGGTCCTCGACGGCCGTGGTCCCGTCGGGGTAGCGCTTGGTCACATGCTCGAATCGGATCACCTGCCCATCCTCCCCCACACACTGCGGGTTGTTTGTGACGGGAGCATGACCCCGGTGCGAAGCTTTCCGGCCATTGTCCGCGCAGGGGGTTAGGGTCGCTCTTGACCGACCCCGTTCGGACGGGTGTACGCAGCGGAGGCAGGGGGGTGAGGGCATGGCCGGGCAGAACTGCCTGGTGGAGAACGACTGGATCTGCTGGGACTACGTCACGTCCCGCTCCCCGGAGCTCACCGACGCCACGGTCCAACATGTGTGGATCACGGGCGTGTCGGTGCTCATAGGCCTCGCCGTCTCCCTCCCGCTGGCCCTGCTGGCCCGCCGCGGCCGGCGCTGGGCCGCGCCCGTGCTGGGCCTGACCACCCTGCTCTACACGGTCCCCTCGCTCGCCATGTTCTCGCTGCTGCTGCCGCTGTTCGGGCTGTCGGCCTCGCTCGTGGTGACCGGTCTGGTGCTGTACTCGCTGACCATCCTGGTCCGCAATGCGATGGCCGGCCTGGAAGCCGTCCCCGAGGAGGTACGGGAGGCCGCGCGCGGGATGGGCTACGGGCCCGCGCGGCTGCTGTGGCAGGTCGAACTGCCGCTCGCGCTGCCCGCGCTGCTCGCCGGCGTGCGGATCGCCACGGTGTCCACGGTGGCGCTGACCACCGTCGGCTCCATCGTCGGCAAGGGCGGCCTCGGCAACCTCATCGCACCGGCGGTCAACAGCTCCTTCAAGGCCCAGGTGCTCACCGCCTCCGTGCTGTGCGTGCTGCTCGCGCTGGTGGCGGACCTGCTGCTGCTCGGCCTGCAGCGGCTGCTCACGCCGTGGACCCGGGCGGCGCGGCCGGCGCGGACGGAGCGGGCGGGCCGGGCCGCGCGCCTGACGCGGACGGCGAAGGGGGCATGAGGCGATGGGCGTGATGGAACAGGCCTGGGACTGGCTGGCGAACGGGGCCAACTGGGCCGGGGAGAACGGCGTGTGGCACCGGCTCGGCGAGCACGCATACGTCAGCGGGATCTCCCTCGCCATCGCCTGCGCGGTGGCCCTCCCGGTCGGCCTGTGGCTCGGCCACATCGGCAAGGGCGGGGCGCTCGCCGTCAACGTGTCCAACGCCGGGCGGGCCGTGCCCGTCTTCGCGGTGCTGGCCCTGTTCATGGTCTCGCCACTGCGCAGCGCGGGTTATCTGCCCACCATCGCCGCCCTCGTGCTCTTCGCCGTCCCGCCGCTGCTGACCAATGCGTACGTCGGCATGCGGGAGGTGGACCGCTCGGTGGTGGAGGCCGCCCGGGGCATGGGCATGTCCGGCGGCCAGCTCTTCTGGCGGGTGGAACTGCCGCTCGCGCGGCAGCTGGTGATGACCGGGCTGCGCTCGGGCGCCGTCCAGGTCATCGCCACGGCCACGATCGCGGCCATGGTCGGCCAGGGCGGCCTCGGCCGGATCATCACCGCCGGCTTCAACACGTACAACACCCCACAGGTCGTCGCGGGGGCCCTGCTGGTGGCGGCGCTCGCCCTGCTGGTCGAGGGCGCCCTGGTGGCGGCCGACCGGCTGTTGACGCGTCCGGCGGCGCGCTGACCCTCCGGCCGGCCCGCCGGCGTTTCCCTTCGCTGTCCGTCCTTTGTCGTTCCCACTCCCTTGGAGGAGCAAAGATGAGCAAGTCCACGCGCGTCCTCGGCGCCGTACTGGGGGCGGTGGCCCTGACCGCCTCGCTCACGGCGTGCGGCGGAGACAGCCTGGAGAAGAGCAAGGACAGCGGTGCAGCCGCGTCCGCGCCCTCGGACCCGGGTTCCGGCTCCGGCAAGGGCAAGGTCGTGATCGGTGCGGCCGGGTTCACCGAGTCCAGCGTGCTGGCGGAGCTGTACGCGCAGGTGCTCAAGGACGCGGGCTACGGCACCTCGATCACCACGGTGAACAACCGGGAGCTGTACGAGCCCTCGCTGGAGAAGGGCGAGATCGACGTCGTCCCGGAGTACGCGGCCACCCTCGCGGAGTTCCTCAACGCCAAGGTGAACGGGCCGAAGGCGCCGGAGGAGAAGCCCGTCGCGTCGAGCGACGTGGCGGCGACGGTCGCGGGGCTGGAGAAGCTGGCGGCCCCGCTCGGCCTGAAGGTGCTGCCGGCGGGCCCGGCGGTAGACCAGAACGCGTTCGCGGTATCGAAGGAATTCGCCCAGAAGAACAACCTGAAGACTCTTTCCGATCTTGGCAAGTCGGGTCTGAAGGTGAAGATCGCGGCGGGTGACGAATGCGCCGTACGGCCCTTCTGCGCGCCCGGGTTGAAGAAGGCGTACGGAATCGACGTTTCCGGGATCGACCCGAAGGGCGTCGGCACCCCGCAGGCCAAGCAGGCGGTCAAGGACGGCGTCGACCAGCTGGCGCTCACCACGACCACGGACGCCACGCTCGACAGCTTCGGGCTGGTCCTGCTGGAGGACGACAAGAAGCTCCAGAACGCCGACAACGTCCTGGCGGTGGTCAACGCCAAGGACGCGGGATCCCCGGAGATCGCGGCGGCCCTCGACAAGCTGACCAAGGTCCTGACGACCGCCGACCTCGTCGAGCTGAACAAGAAGGTGGACGCGCAGCGCGAGAAGCCGGCGGATGTCGCGAAGGCCTATCTGAAGGCGAAGGGCCTGACGAAGTAGGAGTAGTGACGGGTTTGGTGGAGAAATGACGGGTAACTGCCCGGCCACAGATTGCCGGGCAGTTACCCCACTGGACCCCCACGCCCTGTAAATTTCAGGCCATGCCCCGTGGACGCCACCGCAATCCCGAACCCCTGCACCGGCTGCTCACGCCGACGACCGTGGCCGGAGTCTCCGTCGCCAGTGCGGCCGTGGCCTGGCTGATCGCGGAACCTTTGCCGCTACGCCTGCTCGTGGCCCTGACGGCGGCCGCGGGCGTGGCCGGCGCCGTCGTCATGCGCGCCTGGGACCGCTCGGCCGGGCGCCGCGTCGCGGAACTCGCGCGCGAACGGGTCAAGGACGAGTGGAAGACCGAGGAGCGGATAGCCGAGCTCGAGTCCGACCTCGAAGAGGCCCGGGCGCTGCGCGCCAAGCTCGACGCGAAGCTGCGCGCCAAGCGGGTCGAACTCGCGGGGCTGCGCGGCGAGCACGCGGCGCTGCTGCGGCGGTACGCGACCGCCGAGACCGAGCGGGCCAGCGCCCTGGAGGGCCGCCGGCTGCTCGCCATCGAGGCCTCCGCGGCCCCGGCGGCGGCACCCAAGGAGCTCCCGGCGGTCTCCGAGGAGCGCACGTCGAGCGGCGCTCCCACCAGCGTCGGCTACGCCCGGGCCCATGCGGCCATGAAGGCCCTCGCCCGCAAGGCCGAGGCGGACCCGGCCCAGCCGAAGGTGCTGGAGGGCCGGGGCGCCGAGCCCAGGGCCCTGGAGGCCGGTGGACCGCCCTCCCGTACGGACGGCGCCACGGGCGCTCCGGCGGCGGTCCCGGCGCGCCGGCCGGCCGCGGCGGTGGCCCCGTACTCGGCCGTACGCCGCTCGGCGTCCCGCGTCGAGGGCGGCTTCGACTTCTTCGGCACCAAGACCGCGGCCCAGGCCCGAGCGGTGATCGAATCGGTCCAGAACGAGGACCTGGCCGACGTGGTCGGCGCGGAGGCCCTCGAGGTCCACAAGGCGGAGTCGGCCCGGGCCGCCGCCGAGCCGCCGGTCAAGGAGCAGGGCTTCAAGCCGGCCACCCCCGAGCAGCGCGCGGTGGGCCAGGTCATCGACCTGACGGCGCACGACGAGACCGAGCCGATCGACGTCGTCCGGCTGCGCACGGCCATCTCCTAGCCGGTCCGCCCGTGGGGCCGCCGGGCGGCGGGGCTCAGGGGTAGGCCAGGACCGTGAGGACGGCCAGGGCCTCCAGGGCCAACTGGGCCGTGAGGGCGCGCTTCTGGAACCTGCGGGGCGCGGACTGCACCACCACGCAGGACGCCACGACCGCGGCGAGCAGCGCGAGGAACACCTCCCCGGGGAACGGCCGGCAGCCGCCCTGCATCAGGCAGCGGCCGCCGGCCTCGGTCGACAGTACGAGGACCTTCGCGGCCACCAGGGCGGGCAGGAGCAGGAGGGCGGCGATCCCCGCGTTCCTGCGGACGCGCCGGGCGGCGGCTTCGGCCGGCGGTTCGGGGGTGGGGGCGAGGAGGGCGGTCTGCGGGTTCCAGGACATGCCGCCATCCTGTCGGCGCGGCCGGTACGGGGGATCCGCGCGGGTACTCAGATCGGCGGGACCGGCGTACTCAGGCCGGGCCGGGCGTTCAGAACAGCGGCAGCTGACCCGGCAGTTCCGACAGGACGAAGCCGTCCAGCGCCGGCGCCGATGCGCCGAGCACCACCCGCGCCCGGGATCCGGGGCAGGACACCAGGTCGCCGCGGCCCCGCCCGGCGGGAGGGTCGTGGCGGGAGATCCGGCCGGCGGTCACGGCGCAGTCGCGCCCGCATGCGGGGCAGGCCCGTCTGGGGGAGTGGGACATGCCCCAAGTCTGCACTCCCGCAATGACATCGGCACCGCCGCCGGCACCGCCGCCGGCACCGCCGCCGGCACCGCCGTGTGCACTGCCGCCGGCACTGCCGTGCGCTCTGCCGCCGGCGCCGACGTGAGCACCGGCATCGGCGCCGCCGTCAGCTGCCGGAGCCCGCGCCCCGGGCAGCCGTACCCGCCTCCGCCCGGTCGGCCAGCCACTTCTCGTGGGCCGCGCACACCCGGTCCCACAGCGCCGCCCGGTCTGCTGCCGTCAGATCGTCGAGCTGCCGCTCGAAGAGCCCGCCCACCACCGCCCAGAACTCCCCGGGCGTGTCCAGGATCCGCTCGCTCGTCCCCTTCACGGGATCGGTGCGGCTCAGCACCCGCCCCCGCAGCGCGTCGACCCCGTGCGCGTCGCGCCGCAGCAGCGCGAGGGTCCGTACGAAACCGGAGTCCGGGGAGGTCGACAGCCGTACGTGCGTGGCCTGGAAATCGGCCGTCGCCGCCGGAGCCGAGAGGATGTTGACCACCGGGCAGGGGCTCGCCTCGTTGACGTACCTCCAGCCGGGCGCGTCCCCCCTCAGCGGGCCCAGCCCGTAGGTGAACTCCCCCTGCCGGTGCATGCCGGCGCGCAGCGGCAGCGGCTCGTACGGGCCGTCCCCGAGCCCGGCGTCGACGAAGTACTCCTCGCCCCCGACCCGGACGGTCAGCGCGAGGTGGTCGCCGCTGACGTCGCGGCGCTCGCGCTCCGCCGCCCCGAGGACGCCCGCGAGGTGCCGGGTCACCTCGAAGCCGAGGGACTCCAGGAGCAGCGCGAAGGCGCCGTTGAGGTGGAAGCAGTACCCGCCGCGCCCGGCCGCGAAGCGGCGTGCGGACAGCTCGGGGTCGATGCCGGGCGGCCGGCCGAGCTGGATGTCGAGGTTCTCGTACGGGATGCGCTCGAGGTGGGCGCGCTGGAGCGCGAAGAGCGCCTCCACGGTGGGTCCGGGCTGCTGCGGGAAGCCGAGCCGCCGCAGGTAGCCGTCGTGTACGCCAGGGGTCATCCCCGCACCCTAAGCAGAAAACTCCCGCGCCATCACGGGAGTTCCCGCGACGTGTCACTTGTCGATGTCGCCCACGACGAAGAACAGCGAGCCCAGGATCGCCACCATGTCCGCGACCAGCTGGCCGGGCAGCAGCACCGACAGGGCCTGGATGTTGTTGTACGAGGCGGAGCGCAGCTTCAGCCGGTACGGGGTCTTCTCGCCCTTGGAGACGAGGTAGTAGCCGTTGATGCCGAGGGGGTTCTCGGTCCAGGCGTACGTCGCCCCCTCGGGCGCCTTCAGCACCTTCGGGAGGCGCTGGTTGATCGGCCCGGGCGGCAGCTCGGCCATCCGGTCCAGGCAGGCGACCGCGAGGTCGAGCGCGTTGTGGGTCTGGTCCAGCAGGCACTCGAAGCGGGCCAGGCAGTCGCCCTCGGTGCGGGTGACCACCTTCAGGACGTCCTGGAGCTCCCCGTACGCCAGGTACGGCTCGTCGCGCCGCAGGTCGAAGTCGACGCCGGAGGCGCGGGCGATGGGCCCGGAGACCCCGTACGCGTGCACCGCCTCGGGGGACAGCACGCCGACCCCGCGCGTACGGCCGCGGAAGATCTCGTTGCCGTGGACGAGCTTGTCGTACACGTCCATGCGGGTGCGGACGTCGGCGATCGCCGCGCGCGCCCGGCCGAGCCAGCCGGCCGGGAGGTCCTCCTTGAGGCCGCCGACGCGGTTGAACATGTAGTGCATGCGGCCGCCGGAGATCTCCTCCATGACGGCCTGGAGCTCCTCGCGCTCACGGAACGCGTGGAAGATAGGGGTGATTCCGCCCAGTTCGAGCGGGTACGACCCGAGGAACATCAGGTGGTTCAGCACCCGGTTCAGCTCGGCGAGAAGGGTCCGCATCCACACGGCCCGTTCGGGGACCTCCATGCCGAGCATCCGCTCGACCGCCATGACCACGCCGAGCTCGTTGGAGAACGCGGACAGCCAGTCGTGGCGGTTCGCGAGCATCACGATCTGCCGGTAGTCGCGCGCCTCGAAGAGCTTCTCGGCGCCGCGGTGCATATAGCCGACGACCGGCTCGGCGCTGACGATCCGCTCGCCGTCGAGGACGAGGCGCAGGCGCAGCACGCCGTGCGTGGAAGGGTGCTGGGGTCCGATGTTGAGCACCATGTCGGTGCTTTCCGCCGCGCCGCCGATGCCGACCGTGGTCTCCGTCATGGCCGCATTCTCGCAGCCGCCGGGGGTGGCGCGTCGGTCAGGTCGGAGATCAGGGCGAGGCGCGGAGGCTCGGTGCCGGGCGCCGCGGGCCCGGCCTGGCCGACGCGCCACCCCCCTACGCTGAACGCATGGAAACGGGGACTGCGGGCGGGACGAGCCGGCCCGCGTGGGTGGGGCTGCCGGGCGGGCTGCTCCACCTGCGCCGGCTGCTGCTGGTGATCTGGACGGTGCCGCTCGCGGCAGGGACGGCCCTGCTGCTGGGGCTGACGGCGGGCCCGGCCTGGGCGGCCGCGGGGGCGCTCTGGCTCGGGGGCCTGGCCTGGGGATGGGTGCTGCTCGGCCGCAACTGGCGGTCCTGGCGGTACGCGGAGCGCGCGGATGACCTGCTGATCAGCCGGGGCGTGCTGTGGCGGGAGGAGACCGTGGTCCCGTACGGGCGGATGCAGCTGGTCGAGGTGGCCTCGGGGCCGCTGGAGCGGCGCTTCGGGCTGGCCTCCGTACAGCTGCACACGGCGGCCGCGGCCACGGACGCCAAGATTCCGGGCCTGGTCCCGGCCGAGGCGGAGCGGCTGCGGGACCGGCTGACGGAGCTCGGCGAGGCAAGGTCGGCGGGCCTGTGACCGCCGAATCCGCGGCCGCCGTGGAGCGGCGGCTGCACGTGCTCACGCCGCTGCGCCGGGCGTGGGTGCCGATCGCCGCGACCGTCGGCGTCGTCGTCCAGCAGGGCGAACAGGTCGAGCGGTGGGTGGTCGGGCTGCCGGCCGGCCTGCGGGCCCTGACCTTGGCCGGCCTGGTCGTGGTATTCGGCCTGTACGGGTTCCTGAGCTGGTGGTTCACCCACTACGCGGTGACCGACACCGAGCTGCGCATCCGCAGCGGGCTCTTCTTCCGGCGCACCGCGCACATCCGGCTCGACCGGATCCAGGCGGTGGACGTGACCCGGCCGTTGCTGGCCCGGGTGGCCGGGGTCGCCAAGCTGCGGCTGGACGTGATCGGCACCGAGGACAAGGACGAGCTGGCCTTCCTCGACGAGCGGGAGGCCGTGGCGCTGCGCGCCGAGCTGCTGGCCCGGGCCGCCGGCTTCGCCCCCGCCGAGGCCGTCGCGCTCGGCGAGGCCCCGCAGCAGGAGCTGCTGCGCGTCCGCCCCGCGGACCTGGCGGTGTCGCTGCTGCTCACCCTCTCGGCGTGGGCGGCGCTGGCCGCCGGGCTGATCGCCCCCGTCGCCGTGTGGTGGTTCAGCGGGAACCCCTGGGCGACGATCGCCACCCTGCTGCCCATGCTGGGCGGGCTCTGGGCGGGTACGGCCGGGCGCTTCCTCGCCGAGTTCGACTGGCGGGTCGCCGAGTCCCCGGACGGGCTGCGCCTGGACCACGGGCTGCTGGACCGGGCCCACGAGACCGTACCGCCGGGGCGGGTGCAGACCGTACGGATCGTGGAGCCCCTGCTCTGGCGGCGCCGGGAGTGGGTGCGGGTGGAGCTCGCGGTGGCCGGCTCGAAGAACGAGGTCCTGGTCCCGGTGGCTACGCGGGCCGCCGCCCAGGCGGTCGTCGCCCGGGTGCTGCCGGGTGTGGACCTCGCGGCCCTCGCCTTCGGCCCGTCCCCGAAGACCGGGTCGCGGTGGGTGGTTCCGGTGTGGTGGAAGGGGTACGCGCTGGCCGTCTCGGCGGACGTGTTCGCCGCCCGCAAGGGGCTGCTGTGCCGCCGTACGGAGATCGTCCCGCACGCCAAGGTGCAGAGCGTCCGGCTCACCCAGGGCCCGTGGGAGCGCGCCCGGGGCGTGGCGGACGTCCATGTGGACAACGGCGCGAACGGCACGGTCACGGCCCGTCTGCGGCCGGCAGCCGAGGCCGCCGGCCTGCTGGACGCCCAGGCGGCCCGCTCGCGCACCTCCCGCGCGGACGCCCGCCCGGACCGCTGGATGACCTGACCGGCCAGGCCGTCAGGCGCCGCCCGCGCGGACCAGGCCCTTCTCGTACGCGAGGACCACGACCTGGACGCGGTCGCGCAGGTTCAGCTTGGTCAGGATGCGGCCCACGTGCGTCTTCACCGTGGCCTCGGACAGGACCAGGCGGGCCGCGATCTCGCCGTTCGACAGGCCCTGGGCGACCAGCAGCATGACCTCGCGCTCGCGCTCCGTCAGCCGCTCGATCTCCTTGTTCTGCGGCTCCTGCGTGGTCGTCGGGAGCATCGGCGCGAAGCGGTCCAGCAGGCGCCGGGTCGTGGACGGGGCCACCACCGCGTCTCCGCTGTGCACCGAGCGGATCGCGGCCAGCAGCTCCGCCGGCGGCACGTCCTTCAGCATGAACCCGCTCGCGCCCGCCTTCAGACCCGAGAAGGCGTACTCGTCCAGGTCGAAGGTGGTCAGGATGATCACGTCGGGGTGCTCGTCGCGCTCGCAGATCCGGCGCGTGGCCTCGACCCCGTCGAGCTTCGGCATCCGGACGTCCATGAGCACCACGTCCACCTTCGTGGAGCGCAGCACCTCCAGCGCCTCCAGGCCGTCGCCGGCCTCGGCGACGACCTCCATGTCCGGCTGGGCGGCGAGCACCATCCGGAAGCCCGTGCGCAGCAGCACCTGGTCGTCGACCAGCATCACTCGGATGGACATCAGTTATTTCGACCTCGTCATCTCGTCTTGAGCGGGAGCAGTGCGCTGATCCGGAAGCCGCCGCCGGGCCGCGGGCCCGCGTCCAGGGTGCCGCCGACCATGCCGATCCGCTCGCGCATGCCGATCAGCCCGTGCCCGGCGCCGTCGGCGCCGCCGTCCTCGTACAGTTCGTGGGCCGCGCCCCGGCCGTCGTCCTCGACCAGCAGGCCGAGCCCGTCGTCGAAGTAGACCAGCCGGACGCTCGCCCTGGCATCCGGGCCGCCGTGCTTGCGGGTGTTCGTCAGTGCTTCCTGCACGATCCGGTACGCGGTGAGCTCGACGCCGCTGGGCAGCCGGCGCGGTGCGCCCTCGACCTCGAAGTCCACCGTGAGCCCGGCCGCCCGTACCTGCTCGACCAGGACCTCGATCTGCTCGACGTCCGGCTGGGGCACGTAGTCCTCGGACTCCTGGGGCTCCCCGGTGCGCAGGACGCCGAGCAGGCGGCGCATCTCGGCCAGGGCCTGGCGGCCGGTGCCGGAGATCGTCTGCAGGGCCTCCTTGGCCTGATCGGGGGCCACGTCCATGACGTACGCGGCGCCGTCCGCCTGGACCACCATCACGGAGACGTTGTGCGCGACGACGTCGTGCAGCTCGCGGGCGATCCGGGCGCGCTCGGCGGCCACGGCCACCTTGGCCTGGGCCTCGCGCTCCTTCTCCAGCCGCTGGTTCCGCTCGACGAGCTGGGCGTAGTACGCCCGGCGCGTGCGCAGGGAGTCGCCGAGCACCCAGGCGAGGGCGAACGGGACGATGGCGAAGAGCGTGAAGAGGAAGTCGGCGCGCGCGTCGCCCTTGTCTACCTGGAAGCGCAGGGCGTAGAGGGGGGAGGCGAGGAATCCGATCGCGAGCGCGGTACGGGACATCCGGCGCGAGATCTCGGCCGAGGCCGCGACCGTGTACAGGATGATCAGCATCGCGAGGTCGGAGTTGATCACCTCGGTGTGGGTGACCAGCTTGTAGACGCCGGTGCCGACGGCGAGCCAGAACATCGGCAGCGTCCACTTGCGGCGCAGGGCCACGACGACGCCCATCGCGAGCACCGAGGGAACGGCGATCAGTCGCGCGGTGGTGCTGCTGAAGCTGTCTTCGGCGACTTGCAGCATCCCTAGCCCGACGAGGAGGACAGCCCAGAAGCTGTCGACGCCCGTCGGGTGTCTGCGGAGGAAGTCGTAGAGGCGCTGCACGTAACCCAGAGTAGGCAAAGGAGATAGGTGCTGGAGTCAACCACAGGTGCGATCCGTGTGACGGAGGTGTACTCCCCAAGGTGGAGGCCGAGCTTAACCTTTCGGGGATGAGCACTCAGGGAGAAGTCGCAGATCCGGTTCCGGTTCCGGTTCCGGTCCGGTGGCGGACGGCGATGGAGGCCGCGCTGTACGGGCCGGACGGGTTCTACGTCCGGCGGGGCGGGCCGGGCCCGGCCGGGCACTTCCGCACCTCCGTGCACGCCTCGCCGCTGTACGCGGGGGCGGTGGCGCGCCTGCTGCAGCGGGTGGACGCCGAGCTCGGGCATCCGCAGGGGCTGGACCTGGTCGACGTCGGGGCGGGGCGGGGGGAGCTGCTGACCGGCGTGCTGGGCGCGCTCCCGGCGGAGGTCGCGGCGCGGGTGCGGGCCTGGGCGGTGGAGCGGGCGGAGCGGCCGGACGGGCTCGATCCGCGGATCCGGTGGGTGGCGGAGCCGCCCGCGGGGACGCGGGGCCTGCTGTTCGCGAACGAGTGGCTGGACAACGTACCGCTGGACGTGGCGGAGGACGGGCACTACGTACTGGTCGACCGGGCCGGTACGGAGAGCCGCGGGCCGGCGGTGTCCGGCGCGGACCGGGCATGGCTGGAGCGGTGGTGGCCTGGGCCCGGCCGGTCGGAGATCGGGCGGGCGCGGGACGAGGCGTGGGCGGTTGCCGTTCGCTCGGTGGAGCGGGGGCTGGCGGTGGCCGTGGACTACGCGCACGTCCTGGACGCCCGGCCCCCGTACGGCACCCTGACGGGCTTTCGCGGGGGGCGGGAGGTCGCGGCGGTGCCGGACGGTACGTGCGATGTGACGGCTCACGTGGCCATGGACGCGTGCGCGGGGGAGGGGGCGGTGCTGGTTTCGCAGCGCGAGGCCCTGGGCCTTCTCGGGGTCTCGGGGGCCCGCCCCCCGCTGGCGATGGCCTCCACGGACCCGGCGGGGTACGTCCGGGCCCTCGCCTCCGCCGGCGAGGCGGCGGAACTCACCGCCCGCGGCGGGCTCGGCGACTTCGCCTGGCTGATCCAGCCGGTCGGGGTCGCCCCCTGGCCGGCCTGACCCCGAGTCCGCTGCGCGGGGCCGTCCCCCACCCGCTCTTCTCCCGTTCACCGGGCTCCGCCCCGGGTCGGGGGCGGAGCCGCGGAACGTCTACTCGGTGGCTTCGTGGTCGTGGCCCGGGCGGAGGCCGCCGCCGCTGCTGCCGCCGGTGGTCGGCGCCGAGGCGACCGGCTGCGTCAGCGGGGCCAGGTCGAAGGCGTAGTGACCGACCGCGTTCGCGATCACGTCCACGTTGATGTCCAGCGCCTTCTGGTTGATGTTCGTGATGTCGTCGCCCTTGCCGTGGTAGTTCACGTCGTACGCGACACCCGCCTGCCCGCCGAACTTCGCCGCCTGCGCCGCCGTCTTGATCCCCTCGGCGCCGGTGTCCGTACCGCCGGACGGGATGCCCGCCTCGATGAACGGGCCGTAGTCCGAGCGGCCCGTGAAGTCCGAGCCCTCGTGCGGGATCTTCTGCGCGTCGAGGAAGTCGGTGATGCCCTTCTCCAGCTGCGCCGAGCCCTCCGGGCCCGGGCCCGAGCCGACCTTGTCCGAGTCGTCGCCGTCGTAGACGAAGTACGCGGCGTTCGGCGAGGCGATCATGTCGAAGTTCAGGTACAGCTTGATCTGCTTCTTCTGCGCGTCCGTCAGGCCGCCGACGTACGCCTCGGAGCCGAGCAGGCCGAACTCCTCCGCCGACCACCAGGCGAACTTGACCTTGTTCTTGATCTTGTTCTGGCTGCTCGCGAGGCGCTGCGCGACCTGCAGGATGCCGGCCGAGCCGGAACCGTTGTCGTTGATGCCGGGGCCCGCCGCGACCGAGTCGAGGTGCGCGCCGAGGAAGACGGTGTTGTTCTCGTCGCCGCCCCGCGTCTCCGCGATGACGTTGTACGTCTTGCGGTTCTCCCGGAACTCGCGGATGTCGAGGGTGACCTCGACGGGGCCCGCCGCGGCTTCGGCGGCGAGCCGCTCGCCCTCGGCCCGGGTGACGCCGCCCGTCGGGACCTTGCCCGCGTCCGGCGCGCCCAGGGTGCCGTTGAGGGCGCCCTCGGTGTTGTTGTAGATGATCGCGCCGACCGCGCCGGCCGCCGCCGCGTTGGCCTGCTTGACCGCGAAGGGGCAGCCGCCGCGCTTGACCAGCGCGATCCTGCCCGTGAAGGCGCCCGCGGCGAAGTCGCCCGGCTCGCAGCCGTTCGTGCCGTCCGCGTCCACCGGGGCGACGGCGATCTGCGCCTTCACCCCGCCCTCCGGGCCGCTCGCCGTGTACGTCATCAGCTTGATCGGGACGTCGCGCCCGCCCGCGCCGTTGACCTTCAGCGTCTCGGCGACGGTCTCGACGTACACGAACTCGAACTCGTTCTTCGAGACCTTGTAGCCGGCCGCCCGCATCACGGCCTCGACGTACTGGGCGGACTGCACGTGGCCCTTGGAACCGGCCACGCGGGTGCCGTTGTTGTAGTCGGCGATGGACTGGAAGACCTTCAGGTGGTTGTTGGCACCTTTGCCGGTCGAGTCCTTGACCAGTTTCCTGGCCAGTGCGTCGCCCCGGGCGGCATCGCTCTGCGGGCTGCCGGTGGCACCGGCCGGCCCGGCGAGCACCAGCGGGGAGACGAGGGCCGCGGCGGCCAGGGCGGCGGTTGCTGCGGCTATACGGCGTGAGGGCATGGAGGTCCTTCCACGACAACGACGAGCAGACAGACGGAAGCGGTGCGCGGTACGCGGGGGGAACGGTGGACGCACGGTATAGACCGGGTGGCCGATCTGGCCAGAGCTTTCGCTGTTTCCGGTTGATGAATTCCGCATATCGGTGAATCTGCGCCGTGGAAATCCGGCCACTGTCCGCCCTGTTGTGCCGCGGGAGGGCCTCAGCGCAGGATGCCCTCGATGAACTCCGAGCCGATCCGGGCGACTTTGCCCAGATCCAACTGGTGCTGGACGTACCGCCCTTGGCGCCGGGTGTGCAGCAGGCCCGCCTTCTTCAGCGCCGACAGGTGCCGCGACACCTCCGGCGCCGTGATCCCGTGCACGGTCGCGAGCTCGCTCGTCGTGTACGGGGCCCGGGCCAGACTCCGGCACAGCATCATCCGCATTGGATGGGCCAGCGCCTCCATCCGCCGCTGGAGCAGCTCCACCGAGCCGGGCTCGGGCAGTTCGGGGGAGCGGAGCGGATAGTGGACCACCGGTATCCAGCCGGGCGCGTGCAGCACCAGCAGATGCGGCCAGCCGAAGTTCGTCGGCACGAAGACCAGGCCGGGGCCTGTCTCCGGGTCCGTCGCGGTCGCCGAGCCGTGGACCATCTTGTCGACGGTGATCCTCGTGGCGGCCTCGTCGACGCTCAGCGCCGGCGACACCTCGTGCAGCGTCGCCGCCAGCCCTTTGCGGCGCAGGACCTCCGTCTTGTGCCGGGCGTCCGCGCTCTGCTGCGGCTCGATCCGCCGCCAGGTCTCCGCGAAGAACGCCTCGTCGCAGTCCTCCAGGAGCCGCCGCAGCCACACCCGTACGGAAGCCGTGTCGTCCAGCAGCCGCAGCGAGAAGTCCAGCTGGCGGGGGCCGCGCGCGGCGGCCGTCTCCAGCGCCTTGGCCCGGGCCTGCGGATTCTTCAGCGGGGAGGGCCCGCCGCCCTCGTTGTACAGCGCCAGCCAGCAGTGCTCCAGGGCGGCCATCACGAACCGCTCGTCGTCCATCCGGTCGAGTACGTCGAGCTCCTCGGCCAGGGTCGCGGCGGGCAGGCCGCTGCCGCCGGGGATGCCCGCGAAGGCCATGAAGATGTCGGAGAAGGAGCTGCGCCACATGAAATCGCCCTCCAGCAGCCGGTCCGCGAGGCAGGGCTCGAGCGCGGCCGCGGTGGCGGTGGTCCACGAAGCCAGACCGGGGTGGTGGGCGGGCTGCGACAGGCCGTGCAGCGTCATGCAGAGCTCGGAGAGCGGCGAGGGCGCGAAACGGATGCGTCCGGCGGGGAGCCCGGCGATGTCGATGGTGACGCTCATCGGCCCATTCTCACCTGCCGGACCCCCCGTGACCTGGACTGACACGGGTCAATTGACGCGGCGCGTCAATCGTCGTGCGGGGTGGCCCGAGCAGGTCCAGGGTGGAGGCATGACAGCGATCGAGCAGTACCTCATCGACACCTACCGCGCCTCCCAGCAGGGCGCCCCGATGCCCCCGCCGCCGGGCCGCGACGACGTCGCCGTCCTGCGCTCGGCCCGTACGTACGCCCAGTTCCGGGCGGTCCTCGAGGGCCGGGCGGCCCGGCACCCCTGGTGGGCCACCCTGTGCCGGCTGGGCCACGCCCCGGGGCGCACGTGATGCGGCCCGGTCAGCGGTCTCCGGGGTGGAAGTCGATCTCGTACGCGATCTCGGAGCGGCGGTCGGCGACCACGATGTCGGCGGTCTCCACCGCCCGGCCGTCCGTCGCGTAGTACGTCCGTTCGATCTCGGTGATCAGGTCGCCGACGCTGATGCCGAGCAGATTGGCCTGCCGCTGGTTCGCCCGTCCCGGGCGGGGAACCTCCAGCGAAGAGGCGACCAGCACGCCGATCGAGCGCATCCGCTCGATGACTCCGGCCCCCTTGAACGGGCCCGCCTCCGGCAGGACGACCGGGGTGCCGTCCGTGACCGCCATCGGCTCCCAGGACTCGCAGATCTCCACCGGCCGGCCCTCGGACAGGAACTCGTACGTGGTGAGCACGCACGGGTCGCCCGGCGGGACGGCGAGGCGCTCCGCGATCCGCTCCGGGGCCGGCGTTCGGGCCGCGGAATGCGACTCCCAGGTCACGCCCGCGCCGCCGAGCCCGGCCAGCCGGCGCCGCCGGGAGCGGACTATGCGCAGCCGCTCGCGCGGTGCGCACCGGTACGTGCCCGAGCCGGCGCGGCCTTCCAGGAGCCCCTCGATGATCAGCAGCTCCAGGGCGCGCTGCGTGACGCTCTGCCCGACCGCGTACTCCTCGGCGAACCGGGACCGGGACGGCAGCTTGGCGCCGACGGGCCACTCCTCGGCCCGGATCCGTGCGCGCAGCGCGTCGGCCACTTTCAAGTACGCCGTGTCCCGGGCCATATGACCGTCCTGTGCCTGTCGACGAGTTGGGCCCAAGCTAATTCATCAGGTCGGACCCGAGTCTTCAGAACGGCGATGAGTGAGTCGCCGCGGTACGCCGCCGCCCGGCGGCCGGCGGCGTACCGAGGACCTCAGTCGAAGTTCGGCGCGTTGCGCTCGTAGACCAGGCGCAGCCCGATCAGGGTCAGCCACGGCTCGTGGTCGTCGATGACCGAGGACTCGCCGAGGACCATCGGCGCCAGGCCGCCGGTGGCGATCACGCGGACGTCGCCCGGGTCGCCGTGCGGGCCGGCCAGCTCCTTGGCCATCCGCGTGACGACCCCGTCGACCTGGCCCGCGAAGCCGTAGACCACGCCCGACTGCATCGCCTCGACCGTGGACTTGCCGATCACGTTGCGCGGCCGCGCCAGCTCGATCTTGCGGAGCTGGGCGCCCCGTACGCCGAGGGCCTCCATCGAGATCTCGATGCCCGGGGAGATCACCCCGCCCACGTACTCGCCCTTCGCGGAGACCGCGTCGAAGGTGGTCGCCGTACCGAAGTCGACCACGATCGCCGGGCCGCCGTAGAGCTCGACGGCTGCGACCGCGTTGATGATGCGGTCCGCGCCGACCTCCTTGGGGTTGTCCATCAGGATCGGCACACCCGTCTTGATGCCGGGCTCGACGAGCACCGCGGGGACGTCGCCGTAGTAGCGGCGGGTCACCTCGCGGAGCTCGTGCAGCACCGACGGGACCGTCGAGCAGATCGCGATGCCGTGGATGCCGTCGCCCAGCTCGCTGCCGAGCATCGGGTGCATGCCCATCAGGCCCTGCATCAGGACGGCCATCTCGTCGGCCGTGCGGCGCGGGTCGGTGGAGATGCGCCAGTGCTCGACGATCTCGTCGCCGTCGAACAGGCCGAGCACGGTGTGGGTGTTGCCGACGTCGATGGTCAGCAGCATTACCGCTCCTCGCGCAGGTCCAGGCCGATGTCCAGGATCGGGGACGAGTGCGTGAGCCCGCCGACCGCGAGGTAGTCGACGCCGGTCTCCGCGTACGTACGGGCGTTGGCCATGGTCAGGCGGCCCGAGGACTCCAGCACCGCGCGGCCGTGGACCAGCGCGACGGCCTCCTCGGTCTCGATCGGCGTGAAGTTGTCGAGGAGGATCAGGTCCGCGCCCGCGTCCAGGGCCTCGCGCACCTGCTGGAGGGTGTCCACCTCGACCTCGATCGGCAGGTCGGGGAACTGCTCGCGGACGGCCTTGAACGCCTCCGCGACACCGCCCGCCGCGATCACGTGGTTGTCCTTGACCAGCGCCGCGTCCGACAGCGACATCCGGTGGTTGACGCCGCCGCCGCACCGCACCGCGTACTTCTCCAGGGAGCGCAGGCCCGGCGTGGTCTTGCGGGTGTCGCGGACCTTCGCCCTGGTGCCCTCCAGCTCGTCGGCCCACTTGCGGGTCGCCGTCGCGATGCCCGACATCAGGCACAGCAGGTTCAGCGCGCTGCGCTCGCCCGTGAGCAGGTCCCGGGTGCGGGCCTTGACCGTCAGCAGCACCTGGCCCGGCTGCACGCGGTCGCCGTCCTCGACGTGCCGCTCGACCTCGAACTCGTCCTCGCAGACCACCGAGAGCACGGCCTCGGCGACGCGCAGGCCGGCGACCGTGCCCGCCTCGCGCGCGGTGAAGTCGGCGTGCGCGACGGCGTCCTCGGGGACGGTGGCCACCGTGGTCACGTCGACCCCGCCGTCCAGGTCTTCGGAGATCGCCATGTGGGCGATGTCCTCGACCTCGATCGGGTCCAGGCCGGCATCGGCCAGCAGCTGGGCCAGCGCCGGGTCCAGGCCGCTCTCCTCGCCGTCGCCGCAGCCGCAGTCGTCGCCGCAGCCGCCCGCGGACTCGTCGAGGAGCGGCAGCTCCGCGTGCTCGTGCTCGTGGTCGTGCTGTTCGGGGGTGCTCACGATGACTGCTCCTGGCTCAGGGGGTGCTGTACGGACGGAAGGCCCGCGGAGTCGGTGGGGGTGACGACCAGCGCCCGCTTCTCGGTGGCGGACAGCCGGACGACGAGGTGGCGGCGCCAGGCGGCGTCGTCCCGGTCGGGGTGGTCCTCGCGCCAGTGGCAGCCGCGGGTCTCCTCGCGGCGCAGGGCGGCGGCGACCAGTACCCGGGCCACGCACAGCAGGTTCGTGGCCTCCCAGGTCTCGGTGCCGGGCACGGCGGTCTTGCCGTCGCTCTCCAGCGCCGTCAGCGCCGTTGCGTACAGGTCTTCGAGGGCGGCGGCCGCCGTGCGCAGGGACTCGGCGGAGCGGAGCACGCCCGCGCCCTCCGTCATGATGCGCTGGACCTCGTACCGCGCCTCGGCGGGCTGCAGCGGGCCTGTCGCGGGGACCGGGATGCCCGGGCCGGTGCCGGCGGGCGCGCCCGCGACGATGTCGTCGGCGATGCGCTCGGCGAAGACGAGGCCCTCCAGCAGGGAGTTGGAGGCCAGCCGGTTCGCGCCGTGCACGCCGGTGCACGCCACCTCGCCGCACGCGTACAGGCCGGGGACGGTGGTACGGCCGTGCAGGTCGGTCCGTACGCCGCCGGAGGCGTAGTGCGCGGCGGGCGCGACCGGGACGGGCTCGGTCACCGGGTCGATGCCGTGGGCGCGGCAGGCGGCGAGGATGGTCGGGAAGCGCTGCTCCCACATCTGCGCGCCGAAGTGCCGGGCGTCCAGGTACATGTGCTGCGCGCCCTGCTCCTGCATCCGGCGCATGATGCCCTTGGCGACGATGTCGCGCGGGGCCAGCTCGGCCAGCTCGTGCTGCCCGACCATGAAGCGGACGCCGTCGCCGTCGACCAGGTACGCCCCCTCGCCGCGGACCGCCTCCGACACCAGGGGCTGCTGGCCCTCGGCGTCCGGGCCCAGGAAGAGCACGGTCGGGTGGAACTGGACGAACTCCAGGTCGGAGACCTCGGCCCCGGCCCGCAGGGCGAGCGCCACACCGTCGCCGGTGGACACCGACGGGTTGGTGGTGGCCGAGAAGACCTGGCCCATGCCTCCGGTCGCCAGGATCACGGCGGGCGCGTGGACCGCGCCGACGCCGTCGTGCTGGCCCTCGCCCATGACGTGCAGGGTGACACCGGCCGTACGGCCCTGCGCGTCCTGCAGCAGGTCCAGTACGAGGGCGTTCTCGACGGTCTCGATGCCGGCCGCCTGGACGGCCTCGACCAGCGCCCGGGAGATCTCGGCGCCGGTGGCGTCGCCGCCCGCGTGCGCGATCCGGCGGCGGTGGTGGCCGCCCTCGCGGGTCAGCTCTATTTCGCCGGTCTCGGCGGAGGTGTCGAAGACGGCGCCGGTGGCGATGAGGCGGCGCACGGCGTCCGGCCCCTCGGTGACGAGGAGCCGGACGGCGGCCTCGTCGCACAGCCCGGCGCCCGCGACCAGCGTGTCGTCCAGGTGCTGCTCGGGGGTGTCGCCGTCGCCGAGCGCCGCGGCGATGCCGCCCTGCGCCCAGCGGGTGGAGCCGTCGTCGAGCCGCGCCTTGGTGACCACGACCGTACGGCGGCCCGCGGCGGCGCAGCGCAGTGCGGCGGTCAGGCCGGCGACGCCGGAGCCGACGACCACGACGTCGGCTTCGACGGCCCAGCCGGGGGCGTTGGCGTGCAGCCGTATGCCGGTACCGGCGGTGCCTGTGCCTGGGGTGCTCACGTGTGTGCTCCGAACTCCAATGGGATGTTGTCGATCAGCCGGGTCGTCCCCACCTTCGCGGCGACGGCCAGCACGGCCTGCCCGGTGAAGTCGGGGCCGACATCGGTGAAGTCCTGCGGATCCACCAGTGCCAGATAGTCCAGCAGCAGCGGCGGGTCGTGCCGGCCCGCCTCCTCCAGGACGTGGCGGGCGGCGGCCCGTACGGCCTCCGGCAGGCCGGTGCCGGCGGCGGACGCGGCGGACACGGCGTGCGCGTCGGCGGAGGCCCGGATCTCGCCGAGCCGGGCCAGGGCGGTGGCCCGCTCGTCGCTGGCCGGGGAGGCCTCGGCGCGGGCGAGCAGCGCGGCCTGCGCGGCGAGCCGGTCCTGCCCGGCGAACAGGGCGCGGGACAGGGCCAGGGCGCTGCGGCGCTCCTGGGCGGAGAGGTACCGGTTGCGGGACGACAGCGCGAGCCCGTCCTCCTCGCGGACGGTCGGTACGCCGACCACCTCGACGGGGAAGTTCAGGTCGGTCACCATCCGCCGGATCAGGGCGAGTTGCTGCGCGTCCTTCTGGCCGAAGAGGGCCAGGTCGGGGCGGGTGAGGTGGAGCAGCTTGGCGACGACGGTCAGCATGCCGTCGAAGTGGCCGGGCCGGGTGGCCCCTTCGAGGCGCTCGCCCATCGGGCCGGCGCTGATCCGCACCTGGGGGTCGCCGCCGGGGTAGACCTCGTCGACGGCCGGGGCGAACACCGCGTCGGCGCCGGCCTCCCGGGCGATCTCCAGGTCGGCGTCGAGGGTGCGGGGGTAGCGGTCGAGGTCCTCGTTCGCCCCGAACTGCAGCGGGTTCACGAAGACGGTGACCACGACTTGGCCCCGGGCCCCGGCCCGTTCGCGGGCCGTACGGATCAGGGTGGCGTGGCCCTCGTGGAGGGCGCCCATGGTCATCACCACGGCGCGGGGGCCGTCGGCGGTGCGCGGGAGCTTGTGCAGCTCCTCCGCGGTGTCGATCAGCAGCAGCTCGGTCACTGGTCCCCACCCTCGGGATCGGCGAGCACGCCGAGCAGGTCCTCGGCGAGTTCGGGCTTGAGGAGGCCGTGCGCGAGGGCCCGGTCGGCAGTGGTGCGGGCCATGGCCAGGTACCCGGCGACCGAGGCGGGAGCGTGCTTGCGCAGCTCCGAGACGTGCGCGGCGACCGTGCCGGCGTCGCCGCGGGCCACCGGGCCGGTCAGCGCCGCGTCACCCGAGCGCAGGGCGTTGTCGAGGGCCGCGCCGAGGAGCGGGCCGAGCATCCGGTCGGGGTGCTCGACCCCGGCCTTGTGCAGCAGCTCCATGGCCTGGGCGACCAGGGTGACCAGGTGGTTGGCGCCGAGGGCGAGGGCCGCGTGGTAGAGCGGACGGTTCTCCTCCGCGATCCACTCGGGCTCCCCGCCCATCTCGATCACCAGGGCCTCGGCCGCGAGCCGCAGCTCCTCGGGGGCCGTGACGCCGAACGAGCAGCCGGCGAGCCGCTGGACGTCGACCTCGGTGCCCGTGAAGGTCATCGCGGGGTGCAGGGCCAGCGGGAGCGCGCCCGCGCGGCGGGCCGGGTCCAGCACGGCCGTCCCGTACCGCCCGGAGGTGTGCACGAGGAGCTGGCCGGGCCGGACGGCGCCGGTTTCGGCGAGCCCCTCGACGAGCGACGGCAGCGCGTCGTCGGGCACGGTCAGCAGCACCAGGTCGGCCAGCTCCAGTACCTGCGCGGGCGGTACGAGCGGCACGTCGGGCAGCATCCGCTCGGCGCGGCGGCGGGAGGCGTCGGAGACGCCGGACACGGCGACCGGCCGGTGCCCGGCCTGCTGGAGCGCACGGGCCAGCGCGGGGCCGACCCGGCCTGCGCCGACGACGCCGACGGTGAGCCGGGCGGGGCGCGGTTGCTGGGATGAGTTCACGCGGGGAGGGCCTTCCGTTCCAGTCCGCGGGGGGTACCGGACGATACGCCGCCATGCTAGCCCCTGGGCGTGTTGGCCTGTCGGCGATGATCGGGGGCATGACTGGTGACGACGATCTGACGAAGCGGCTGGTGGCGGCGGGACGCGGGGCCGAGCGGATGCTCTCCCGCAGCCTGCGCGAGGCGACGGTCGGTGAGCTGCTGTCGGGTCTGGCGGCGCCGGATCCCGACGAGCCGGCCGACCTGTACGGGGACGGCGTGGTGACCCGGCTCGAGCGGCGGGTCGCGGAGCTGCTGGGCACGGAGGACGCGGCGTTCTTCCCGTCGGGGACGATGGCCCAGCAGATCGCGCTGCGCTGCTGGGCCGGGCGGACCGGGAACCCGGTGGTCGCGCTGCACCCGATGAGCCATCCGGAGCTGTGGGAGGGCGGGGCCCTGTCGCTGGTCTCCGGCCTGCGGACGGTGCACCCGACGAAGGACCCGCGCCAGCCGACGGCGGAGGAGGTCGAGGCGCTGGCAGAGCCCTTCGGCACGCTGATGCTGGAGCTCCCGCTGCGCGACGCGGGCTTCCTGCTCCCCACCTGGGAGGAGCTGGAGGCGCTGGTCGACGCGGCCCGCGAACGGGATGCGGTGGTGCACTTCGACGGGGCCCGGCTGTGGGAGTCGACGGTGCACTTCGGGCGGCCGCTGCCGGAGATCGCCGGGCTCGCGGACTCGGTGTACGTGTCCTTCTACAAGTCCCTCGGCGGCCTGAGCGGCGCGGCCCTGGCGGGCTCCGCGTCGCTGATCTCGGAGGCGAAGGTCTGGCGCCACCGGTACGGGGGCCAGATCTTCCGCCAGTTCCCGCAGGCGCTGTCGGCGCTGGCCGGCCTGGACCGGGAGCTCCCGCGCCTCCCGTCGTACGTGGCCCGGGCGCGCGTGGTGGCGGCGGCGCTGGGGCCCGCGCTGGAGTCGGCCGGGGTCCCCTGGTTCCGCATCAACCCGGAGATCCCGCACACGCACCAGTTCCAGGTGTGGCTGCCGTACGGGGCGGACCGCCTGACGGAGGCGGGGATCCGCCTGGCGGAGGACACGGGCACGGTCCTCTTCCGCCGCTGGTCCCCGACGGTGGTCCCGGGCGTCTCGGCGACGGAACTGGAGGTCACCTCCCCGGGCCTCGCCTGGACCCCGGAGGACGTGACCGAGGCGGTCGAGGCGTTCACGGCGTACCTCCACGCGTAACCGGGGCACGGCCCGGGGAACGGCGCAAGGGCGGGGCGGGGAGACGGGGGCCCGGGAGGGGCCGGTGCAACGACGACGCACCGAATTCCGCCGAAGTCGTCGGTGTCGGCCCCTCTCGGAGTTACCGTCCCTTCACGGGAAGCAAGGAGCCGTCCCCCGGAGGAGAGACACCATGACCGCTCACCCCGCCTGGCAGAAGTCCACGTACTGCGGCGAAGGAGACAACTGCGTCTACGTCTCCGCGGCCCCCGGCCACCTCGTCCGCGTGGCCGACCGGGCCGACCCGGCGCATCTGGTTCTGGCCACGACCCAGGCCGCCTGGGCCGACTTCCTCGACGCCGTCAAAGCGGACGGGTAGGCGTCGGCGCGCCCGGAATCACGCCGCTCAGGGGATTTTGTCCGATTAGCGCGTATCTTCGGCCCATGCCCACGCCCTACGGATCCCGCGGCGGCATGGCGTTCAGCGCCGCCGAGCTGCACGTGCTCAGGCGAACGCTCGCCCACGCCCTCCAGTCCTCCACGGCCCCCCTGACGACCTCCGAGGTCCAGGACTGCCTGCGCCTCGCGCAGTCGGTGGACGATGCGGTCCAGGAGGCGGGGCGGCTCAGAGAGTTCCTCCTCGCCGACCTCGTCCGCTACCGCGGCGCCCTGCCCGGCAGCCTCTCCGGCTACCTGGAGCTGCTCCAGGACGCCCTGGCCGCGGGGTACGAGCCCGCGCCGGACGACCTCGCGGCCCTGCGCGCCCTGCGGGCCAACCCGGTCGCGGCGGCGCTGCTGTCCCGCTCCCAGGACATCGCCGAGCGCTCCGTGCGGCGGCGGCTCTCGATCACGCCGGCGCCCCGGACCCGGCTGCTGGCCCTGGCCGGCGGCAAGGACGTGAACGGCGCCAAGGACGCCGGCGAGGGCAAGGACGGCGAGGAAGAGCCGGCCCGACCCGCACCCGCCCCCAAGGAGCCGCGCCCCGAGCGGCCCTCCGAACGGCCCATCCCGACCCCCGGCGAGGTGTTCCCGCCGCGCCGCAAGCCCACCCCGCCCCCGGCGGCCGGACTCGCGGCCGGGTAGCTACGCTGGGGGGCATGGACTACGTTTCCGCGCTCGTGCCCCCCGTAGTGATGGCCGGCTTCTTCATCGCCCTCGTCGTGACGATCGTGAAGAGCCAGGGCGGCGCCAACAAGGCCAAGGAAGACGCGGCGGTCGACGCCGTGATCGCCCGCGCCGAGGCCGCCCGGCAGTCCCAGCCCGGGAAGTAAGCGCCACACGCGGACACACGCAGGGCGTACGGCTTCGAGAGCCGTACGCCCGATTTTGTTGAGCGTTGCGTTCCGAATGGCCGGGCAATTCCGCACATTCCGCACTATCGTGCTGTTGTGCCTCGCCCCCTGGGAGAACTCGAAGACGCGGTCATGACGCGGGTGTGGCAGTGGAACCGCCCGGTCACCGTTCGTGAAGTCCTGGAAGACCTCCAGCAGGAACGGTCCATCGCGTACACCACCGTCATGACGGTTATGGACAATCTCCATCAGAAGGGCTGGGTCCGCCGGGAAGCCGAAGGCCGCGCCTATCGATATACCGCGGTCTCCACCCGCGCCGCCTACTCGGCCGCACTGATGAACGAAGCCTGGTCGACGAGCGACAACCCCGCGGCCGCCCTCGTGGCCTTCTTCGGCATGATGTCCGCGGAACAGCGCGACGCCCTCCGGGACGCCTTCCGCATCGTCGGGTACGACGACGGATCGGCCGTAGAGCCGGCCGCGGAGCCGGCCACCGGGGTGGCCGCCGGGCCCGCGGCGGAGCCCGCCGCCGGAGCCCCTGCCGCGACGCCCCCCGAAGCCGCTCCCGCCGAAGGGGACTCCGCCGGGCGCGGGACCGAGCCGGGGCGATAGCGTCCGGGCATGGGTGAGTTTTCCGCTGCACAGGCAAAAACAGTGACGATCCGCCGTGCCCGCACCGGCGATGTTCCCGCGCTGCGGCGCCTGCTCGACCAGTACGTGCAGCAGCGGATCCTCCTCGACAAAGCCCCTGTCGTCCTTTACGAGGACATCCAGGAGTTCTGGGTCGCGGAACGCGACTCCGACGGTCAGGTGGTGGGCTGCGGCGCTCTCCACGTCATGTGGGAAGACCTCGCCGAAGTACGCACTCTTGCCGTCGACCGCGACTTGAAGGGGGCCGGAGTCGGCCATCAGCTGCTCGGGCAGTTGTTGGACACCGCCCGCGCGCTGGGCGTCCGGAAGGTTTTCTGCCTGACCTTCGAAGTGGACTTCTTCGCGAAGCACGGCTTCGTCGAGATCGGCGAGACCCCGGTCGAGACGGATGTCTACATGGAGCTCCTGCGTTCCTATGACGAGGGCGTCGCCGAGTTCCTCGGTCTCGAACGAGTGAAGCCGAACACCTTGGGCAACAGCCGGATGCTTCTGCACCTCTGAACGATCACGACGGCTTTTCCCGTGCTCCGCGCACCTGTGGCCTATGTCCGAATCGCGTACGTTTCCCGCCGCGTTGCGGTCTCGAACCTCTCCCCGGGGGTTTGTGTTTTCCAGGGAAAAGCGGTTTCCTTTCCGCGTACTGCTTTTCGATGAAAGGAAATCCCGGTGGCACAGAAGGTTCAGGTCCTTCTTGTCGACGACCTCGACGGTGGCGAGGCGGACGAGACCGTGACGTTCGCTCTGGATGGCAAGACCTACGAGATCGACCTCACCACCGCCAACGCGGAGAAGCTGCGCTCCGCGCTCGCCGACTACGTCAAGGGCGCCCGCCGCACCGGTGGCCGCGCTTCCGGCGGCCGCGCCAAGGCGCGGACGGCCGCGACGTCCGGCAACCCGGACACCGCCGAGATCCGCGCGTGGGCCAAGGCCCAGGGCATGAGCGTCAACGACCGCGGACGCGTCCCGCAGGAGATCCGCGAGGCCTACGAGAACCGGGCCTGACCCGTCAGGGTCTGACCCGGCCGGCCCGTGCAGGGCCCGGCCGCGGTGCTCCTCAGGGGCGTACGCCGCCACAGGCGCGCCCGGTGGCATTCCGTCGCCGCCGCGGCGACCAGGCGTACGAGATCGGGCCCGGCACCACCGTGCCGGGGACCGGCAGCCTGCCCGGGACCGGGCAGGGACGGCAGAAGTGCCTCACACCCCTGCTCGGGGGGTCGCAGCCACACGGCGGCCCCCCGGGGACTTCCCTCCGGGTGCCCCGGGGGAACCGGGGCCGTGATCCGGCCGCCCGCACCCAGGGCGGTGAGGTCCAGGGCGACCCCGCCCCACTCCAGCCAGTCGAGCAGCCCCTCCAGCTCGTCGGCGCTCCCCGCGGCCACCAGGAAGCGCATCCTGCCCCCCGTGAGCGCCACCGGACCCGTGGCGAGAGGCCTGCGCAGCAGCTCCGCCCCCGCATCGGCCGGCAGCTCGAGTACGTCGAACCGGGCCCCGGTGACCAGCCGGGCGGGCGGCCCGCCCGCGACGGGCCAGCCGAGCACCTCCGCGTACCAGGACGCGTACGCGTCCCGGGGCGAATCCGGGGGTGAATCCTCGGGTGCGACGCGGGGCGGCGGAACGGTGACGGCCATGCAGGGAGCAACTCCGAACCCGCCCCGGAGTTACGCAGCGCGCTGGTTTCAATGCGGAACGTAAACATCCGACGGGGTGGCGTCCCACATTCGGGACGCAATCGTGTTCGCCCGTAGCGGAGGGAAGCGGTGCCACCGGCATGGAGTGTCGGTGCTTACGGGTAAGACATTCCTAGTGGTACGGGGCGACACGCTGTTTTGGGCAGCGTCCGTTCGCCATCGGCGTACACGTGTGACGGGTATCTGCCTGGCCTGCGGGAACATCGTCTCGCACCATCGGGTTGGAGCAGTTGTCGGCAGTTGAAGCCGGTTTTCCCCACGGACGTGGGGGTGAGCCGCGGACGGATGTCGGCAGTTGGAATGAGCTGTCCCGCCCCGCGGGACTAGCATGCGGAAGGACAGGGCGGGGACCGACCCCGAACTGCCCGACCGCTCTGAGGAGCGATAAACGATGTTCGAGAGGTTCACCGACCGCGCGCGGCGGGTTGTCGTCCTGGCTCAGGAAGAAGCCCGGATGCTCAACCACAACTACATCGGCACCGAGCACATCCTCCTGGGCTTGATCCACGAGGGTGAGGGTGTCGCCGCTAAGGCCCTGGAGAGCCTCGGGATTTCGCTCGAGGCTGTTCGCCAGCAGGTTGAGGAGATCATCGGTCAGGGGCAGCAGGCCCCGTCCGGCCACATCCCCTTCACTCCGCGGGCGAAGAAGGTCCTGGAGCTTTCGCTCCGAGAGGCCCTCCAGCTCGGCCACAACTACATCGGCACCGAGCACATCCTGCTCGGCCTCATTCGCGAGGGCGAGGGCGTCGCCGCCCAGGTCCTGGTGAAGCTGGGCGCCGATCTCAACCGAGTCCGGCAGCAGGTCATCCAGCTGCTCTCCGGCTACTCCGGCGGAGGCAAGGAGTCGGCCACGGCCGGCGGCCCGGCCGAGGGCACCCCCTCGACCTCCCTCGTCCTGGACCAGTTCGGCCGCAATCTCACGCAGGCCGCCCGCGAATCCAAGCTCGACCCGGTCATCGGGCGCGAGAAGGAGATCGAGCGGGTCATGCAGGTCCTGTCCCGCCGTACCAAGAACAACCCGGTCCTCATCGGCGAGCCCGGCGTCGGCAAGACCGCCGTCGTCGAGGGCCTGGCCCAGGCGATCGTCAAGGGCGAGGTCCCCGAGACCCTCAAGGACAAGCACCTCTACACGCTTGACCTGGGTGCCCTGGTCGCCGGTTCCCGCTACCGCGGTGACTTCGAGGAGCGCCTGAAGAAGGTGCTCAAGGAGATCCGCACCCGCGGCGACATCATCCTGTTCATCGACGAGCTCCACACCCTCGTGGGTGCGGGTGCCGCCGAGGGCGCGATCGACGCCGCCAGCATCCTCAAGCCCATGCTGGCCCGTGGTGAGCTCCAGACCATCGGTGCCACGACGCTGGACGAGTACCGCAAGCACCTCGAGAAGGACGCGGCCCTCGAGCGCCGCTTCCAGCCGATCCAGGTGGCGGAGCCTTCCCTCCCCCACACGATCGAGATCCTCAAGGGGCTGCGCGACCGCTACGAGGCCCACCACCGCGTCTCCATCACGGACGAGGCCCTCGTCCAGGCGGCGACGCTGGCCGACCGGTACATCTCGGACCGCTTCCTGCCGGACAAGGCGATCGACCTGATCGACGAGGCCGGCTCCCGGATGCGCATCCGCCGGATGACCGCGCCGCCGGACCTCCGCGAGTTCGACGAGAAGATCGCGGGCGTGCGCCGCGACAAGGAGTCGGCCATCGACTCCCAGGACTTCGAGAAGGCGGCTTCTCTCCGCGACAAGGAGAAGCAGCTGCTGGCGGCGAAGGCCAAGCGCGAGAAGGAATGGAAGGCCGGCGACATGGACGTCGTCGCCGAGGTCGACGGCGAGCTCATCGCCGAGGTCCTCGCGACCGCGACCGGCATTCCCGTCTTCAAGCTCACCGAGGAGGAGTCCTCGCGACTGCTCCGCATGGAGGACGAGCTCCACAAGCGGGTCATCGGCCAGAAGGACGCCATCAAGGCGCTCTCCCAGGCGATCCGCCGTACCCGTGCGGGTCTGAAGGACCCGAAGCGCCCGGGTGGCTCGTTCATCTTCGCCGGTCCGTCCGGTGTCGGTAAGACCGAGCTCTCCAAGACGCTCGCCGAATTCCTCTTCGGCGACGAGGACGCGCTGATCTCCCTCGACATGTCGGAGTTCAGCGAGAAGCACACGGTTTCCCGCCTCTTCGGTTCGCCCCCCGGCTACGTGGGCTACGAAGAGGGCGGCCAGCTCACCGAGAAGGTGCGCCGCAAGCCGTTCTCCGTCGTCCTCTTCGACGAGGTCGAGAAGGCCCACCCGGATATCTTCAATTCCCTTCTCCAGATCCTGGAGGACGGTCGCCTGACCGACTCCCAGGGCCGGGTCGTGGACTTCAAGAACACGGTCATCATCATGACGACCAACCTGGGTACGCGGGACATCTCGAAGGGCTTCAACCTCGGCTTCGCCGCCGTGGGCGACGTCAAGACCGGTTACGACCGGATGAAGGCGAAGGTCAACGAAGAGCTCAAGCAGCACTTCCGGCCCGAGTTCCTGAACCGTGTCGACGACACGGTCGTCTTCCACCAGCTTTCGCAGGAAGACATCATCCAGATCGTCGACCTGATGATCGCCAAGGTCGACGAGCGCCTGAAGGACCGCGACATGGGCATCGAGCTGAGCGGCGACGCGAAGCTCCTGCTCGCCAAGCGGGGCTACGACCCGATCCTGGGCGCCCGCCCGCTGCGCCGCACCATCCAGCGCGAGATCGAGGACATCCTGTCGGAGAAGATCCTCTTCGGCGAGCTGCGTCCCGGCCACATCGTGGTCGTGGGCAAGGAGGGCGACGGCGAGGAAGCCAAGTTCACCTTCCGCGGCGAGGAGAAGTCGGCCCTGCCCGACCTCCCCCCGATCGAGGCCACGGGCTCCGGCCCGGACCTGAGCAAGGGCGCGTAAGCAGGAGCTGCACGAGGGGCGGCCCCGGAACCGAAAGGTTCCGGGGCCGCCCCTTTTGCGCCTCCCCGGAGGCCGCGCGCCGGTGACAAGCCACACAGGGCAAAACGGACCTACTAGGACGTCTCGTAGGTGGAATGTCCATTTTGTCCCCACTCACCCTTGCCCTCGGCCCAGTGGGGAAGCGGTCAACCGGTTGCGTCACACCCCCCGCGCCTACGAGCCCCGGTAGTAATCGGGACGTTTGGGGATGCGCAGGGACACGGGTTACCAAGGATGGGCAAGCCCGGCATCCGCTTCCCAGCGTGCCGGGTGACTTCATGCCCGCACCGTCCTTGTCCCCGGCCCGGAGGTCTCCTTACATGTTCGCGAAGCGCGTCAGCACCCGTCGTACCCGTCTCGCCATCGGCACCACCGCTCTCGGTGCGGTCCTGGCTCTCGGGGCCGGGACGACCGCCGCCTTCGCCGACACGGCCTCGCAGAGCGCCGCCCAGGCCCCCGCGGCCGCCGCGAAGACCGCCAAGTGGCAGAAGCCGGTCTCCAGCTACACGCTCTCCGCGACCTTCGGCAAGGGCGGCAGCATGTGGTCCCACAAGCACTCGGGCCAGGACTTCGCCTGCCCCGTCGGCACCCCGGTCAAGGCCGCCTCCGCGGGCGTCGTCGTCAAGGCCGGCCCGAACGGCGGCGGCGACGGCCCGGCGTACGGCAACGCCATCGTGATCAAGCACGCGAACAAGACGTACTCGCAGTACGCGCACCTCTCGAAGATCAAGGTCCGGATCGGCCAGAAGGTCGCCAAGGGCACGCAGGTCGCGCTGTCCGGCAACACCGGCAACTCGAGCGGCCCGCACCTCCACTTCGAGATCCGGACCACCCCGAACTACGGCTCGGCCGTGAACCCGGTCGCGTTCCTGCGCAACGCCGGTGTCACCGTCTGAGCCCTCTGACCTAGGTCAGTACAGGAGCCAGGAGCCCGTCGGCTTCGTCTTCGCGTCGACCCGGCCCGGCTTGAGGGTGTCGATCTGGGCGGGCGAGAGGACCACGTCGTAGGTCTGCACGGTCTCCATGGCCCCGCTCCACGGCGCGGTCCACTTGTCCTCGTGGCGCGAGCGCGCCAGCTGCAGCGGGCCCGGTGCCTGGAAGACGCCGGGGACGGGGGCCTCGCCGGTCTTCTTGCCGTTGACGTAGAGGGCGATCTGCTTGCGTTCGGCGTCGTAGGTCCCCGTCAGGGTGGAGAAGGTCTTCTCCATCTTGGGGCTCTCGCCGGTCACGGTCACCGCGGTCGCCTCGGCGCCCTGGTCGCCCGTCTGGACACGGAAGACCCAGGTCGGCTTGCCGTTCACCTGGTCCAGGCCCAGCTCGAACGAGAAGGACTTCTCGTTGCCCTGGCTGACGGCGATCTGGCGTCCCTTCGGGGCGCGGTTCCAGACGTGGGCCGAGACGGTGAAGCTCTTGGACGTGTCCACGACGCCCTTCGCGGACTCGGCGTACGAGTTCTCGTTGCCCTTCGTCCGGATCTCGAAGCGCTTCTCGATCGGGAAGACGCCGGCGTCCGGGCCCATCTTCAGCGGGGCCTTCCCGCTGCGGTCCCGGATCTGCGTCGGGTCGTCCTTGACGGTCGGCGTGTTGTCGACCGGGACCTTGCTCTTCGACCCGCTGGGGGAGGGTGAGGCCGACACCGACGGGGAGGGCGTGTCGTTCTTCGCCTCGTCCTCGCCCTTGTCGTCGCCGCCCAGCAGCAGGAACGTTCCACCGCCAGCGAGCAGCGCCAGTACGGTCACCGCGGCGCCGATCATCCACAGCCGCTTCTTGCGCTTCTCGGCCGCCGAGCGGTCGGCCATGGCCTCCCAGTCCGGTTGGTCCGACTGCGGCACGAACGGCCCGGGGAGCCCGGGGCCCGGCGCGGCCGGCCCGCCCATGTCCGGGAGCCCCTGGGCCCACGGCTGGGGCGCCGCGGCCGGTGCCTGCTGGTACGGGCCGGGCTGAGCGCCCGGCTGCGGGTAGCCGTAGCCGCTGCCGTCCGCGGGGACGCCCGGCGGCGGTCCGAAGGTGCCGCCGCCCGGCGCCGGGGTGCCGGGCGGGTAGCCGTAGCCGGCTGCGGAGGCCGGCGGGACCGGCGGGAACCCGTAGCCCCCGTTCCCGGGGGTGGGCTCGGGCTGCGGGTTGCTGGGGGGATTCGTACCGTCGGTCATGCCACGGATGCTAAAACACCGGTCCGCACAGCCGTACGGCCCGGTCCCGATCCGCTCGCGATCAGCCCTGGACCTTGATGACCGGGAAGCTTCCCGTAGCCGTCGGCGCGTGCTCAGGCAGCCACAACACCGCCACCGCCCCGGCCGCGGCTCCCTCGCGGTCCGCGCCGCCCGGAGCCGCCACGTTGCGGAACGTCAGCCGGGCGCCCAGCACCCGCGCCTGCCCCTCCGCGATGGTCAGCCCGAGGCCGTGCCCCACTCCGGCGCGGTCCGTCGACCCGGTCCGGAACCGGCTCGGCCCCTCGCGCAGCAGCGCCTCCGGGAAGCCCGGCCCGTGGTCCCGGACCCGGACGACCCGGCCCTCGATGTCCACCTGGACCGGCGGCTGCCCGTACCGCGCGGCATTGGCCAGCAGGTTGCCCAGGATCCGCTCCAGCCGCCGCGGGTCGGTGCTGACGATCTCGTCCGCGACCACCCGTACCGAAGCCTCCGGCATCAGCGAGGTCACCCGCCGGCTCACGAACTCGCCCAGCGCCACGTCCTGGAGCTCCGCCCGCTCGGAAGCGCTGTCCAGCCGGGCCACCTCCAGTACGTCCTCGACCAGCACCCGCATCGCCTGCGCCCGGTCCCGCACCAGCTCGGTCGGCCGCCCCGGAGGCAGCAGTTCCGCCGCCGTGAGCAGGCCCGTCACCGGGGTCCGCAGCTCGTGCGCGATGTCCGCGGTCACCCGCCGCTCGGCCTCCAGCCGCTCCTGGAGCGCGTCCGCCATGGCGTCCACGGCCCGCGCGAGGTCGTCGGTCTCGTCGCGTACGACGCCCCCGACCGCATCCCGCACCCGTACGTCGGGATCCCCGTGCGCCACCCGCTGCGCGGCGGCCGCGGCCTTGCGCAGCCGGCGCGAGATCTGCCCGCCGATGAGCACGCCGAGCGCGGCGCCCGCGACGACGACGGAGATCGACCCGACGACCAGGGCCCGGTCCAGGTCGCGCACCATGTTGGCGCTCTCCTTGAACTCGCTGTGCAGCGACAGCACCTGTCCGTTCCCGAGCGGCACCGCGGCCCACACCTCCGGCACGCCCTTGCGCGACTCCTGGATGTACGTGCCGCGCCGCCCCGACCGGGCCTTCTCGCGCAGCGCGGCGGGCAGCTCGGGGTCGTTGACCTTGGCCCCCAGGGCCGGCTTGCGCCCGGCTTCGACGAAGCGGGCGATGACGTTGACGTTGGCCAGCTGCGCGTCGCGGGCGCTCTCGAGCATCGAGACGCGGGCAGCACTGTGCACGACCAGGCTCAGTGCCACGGCGACGAGCGCGCCGACGGCGGCGATGGCGAGCGTGATCTTCCAGCGGATCCCCGTACGGAGGGTGAAGCGCCTCATCCCTTGAGCTTGTATCCGAATCCTCGGACCGTTTCGATGCGGTCCTGTCCGATCTTCGTGCGCAGCCGCTGGACGTGGACGTCCACGACGCGGGTGTCGCCGCCCCAGTCGTAGTCCCAGACCCTCTCCAGCAGGCGGTCGCGCGAGAGAACGGTGCCGGGCGCGGAGGAGAATTCCAGGAGCAGCCGCATCTCGGTCGGCGTCAGCGCCACCGGGGCGCCGGACCTGCGGACCTCCATGCCCTCGGTGTCGACCTCCAGGTCGCCGAAGACCAGCACCCCGCGCTCCTCGGAGCCGTCCTCGCCGTTCGCCCCCGGCCGGCCGTTCTGCGGGCCGCCGGCGTGGCCGAAGCGGCGCAGCACGGCGCGGATCCGGGCGACGAGGACCGAGCCGTCGAAGGGCTTGGTGACGTAGTCGTCGGCGCCCGCCTCCAGGCCGAGGACGACGTCGATGGAGTCGGCGCGCGCCGACAGCATGATCACGGGCACGGTGGACTCGTCGCGGATCCGGCGGCACAGGCTCACGCCGTCCATGCCGGGCACCATCACGTCGAGCAGCGCGATGTCCGGCTGGTCGGCCCGGAAGGACTCCAGGCCGGACAGGCCGTCGGGCATGGCGGTGACCACGAACCCGTCGCGTTCCAGCGCCAGGGTCGTGGCCTCGCGGATGACGTCGTCGTCCTCCACGAACAGGACATGGGTTTCGGCCATGCGGGAGCCTCGCCTCGGTTCTTCGCTTCTTCGGTCCGTCGGTACTTCTTGGTCTTCGGGTCTTCGGGGCGTCAGTTCCTCTGGGTGACCGCCGGGGCCGGCTGGACCGCACCGTCGATGTTGCTGTAGTCGGTGTGCACCCGGTCCTGCTCGGTGAACTTCTCCCCGTTCCAGTGGTACGTGATCACGTCCTCGCCCGACGGATAGGCGAGGGCGTCGCTCTTCCCGTAGACGGGCTTGGTGACCACCAGGGCGCCCCGGTCGATCTCCGCGTAGACGGGCGGCTGCTCGTCCGAGAACACATTCTCGTACGTCCCGCCCTCCGCCCGGTACACGTACGAGCCCCGCCCCAGCGCATCGGCGCAGGACAGCACGTTGACGACGATGTCCACGACGGAGCCGCCGGTGACCTTCCCGTAGCTCACGTCGACCGGGTACTCCTTGCCCGTGCAGGGCTTGAGGTCCCGCTTGACCTCGGCGCTGACCTTCGGGTCCGCCCGGAGCAGGGCGACGGCGTCGACCCGCCGTGCGGGACCACCCGACGCCCCCGTGGTGGCCGGGACGTGGTCCGGCGGGGCGGCCGTCGGCGAGCCGCTCTTGGCGACGGCTTCGGTGTGGGCCGGGCCGCCGTCGCGCAGACCGGTGCCGCCGGTGGCGCATCCGGCGGCGAACAGCACTGTGCCGACGAGGACGACCGTCCCCGCCGACACCAGCACCAGCGGACTTCTGCCGCTCAAGCTTTGGCCGTTCAGGCCGCGCACCGCTCACGCCCCTCGTACCGGATGGTGTGTTCACCGCGGTGGTCACCGCGCTCCAGCGCACGCATGTCCAGATCCCGGCTCTCCAACTCCTGCCGGAGCCGGGCCAGCGCGCGGTGCAGGGTGCTCTTCACAGTACCCGCCGACATGCCGAGCGCGGCGGCGGTCTCCTCGGTGCTCATCTGCTCCCAGTGTCGCAGCACGACCACGCTGCGCTGCTTGGGCGCGAGAACCTTGAGGATGTCCATCAGCAGGGCGCGGTCGGCGCGCTGGTCGGAGCCGTCCTCGACGGAGGCGTCCGGGAGCTGCTCGGTGGGGACTTCCTCCAGCTTGCGGGCGCGCCACCACTCGGTGCGGGTGTTGATCATGACGCGGCGCAGATAGGCGTCGGCCAGCGACTTGTCGGCGATGCCGTCCCAGCGGCCGTACGTGCGCACCAGCGCGGTCTGCAGGAGGTCCTGCGCGTCCGTGGGGTCCGGGACCAGGCGCCGGGCACTGCGCAGGAGCGCATCCTGCCGAGTGCGTACGTACTCCTCGAATCCGAGTACCTCGCCGTGCGCCATCTCAGACCGCCTCCGTCCCGTGCAACCGCTCATCCCCGTGTCCTACGCATTCGAAGGTACGGAGGGGTTGTCACGGGCCTGTGCGGGCCAGCCTTCGGTGGACGCACGGACACCCATAGGTTGTGTAACAGTGCCGTGAGCTGGGGTTTGCCCGACACAAGCGGAATCCCCGACTCAGCTCAGCTCGGTCCGGCCCGGCGCGGCTCCGGCCCGCCTCAGTTCGCCGCGGGGCCCTGCGGCAGCCGGTACATCCCCCCGGCGAGCGGTTCGACCAGCCCGTCGGAGACCAGCCCGTCCAGCGACCGGGCCCGCTGCACGGGCTCGTCCCAGACGGTGTCGAGCACCGCCTGCGGAACCGGTCCGACCGCATCCCGCAGCACCGCGAGGAGCTTGCCGCGCACCTGCCGGTCCGTCCCCGCGTACGTCTGGCCGCGCCGCGGCGGCCCCTCGTGCGCCGGCTTCCCGGCCAGCCGCCACGCGCACAGCCCGGCCACCGGGCAGCGCATGCAGTCGGGGGACTTGGCCGTGCACACCAGGGCGCCGAGCTCCATCGAGGCCGCCGCCCAGCGGGCCGCGGTGCCCTCGTCCTCGGGCAGCAGGGCCCGGGCCAGGCGCCGCTCGGCGGCCGTGGTGGCGTTCGGCGGGTACTCGACCCCGGTCGTGGTGCGCGCGAAGACCCGGCGCACGTTGGTGTCGAGCACGGCGTGCCGCTGCCCGTACGCGAACGAGGCCACGGCGGCCGCCGTGTACTCGCCGATCCCGGGCAGCGCGAGCAGCTGCGCGTGCTCCCTCGGTACGTCGCCCCCGTGCCGCTCCGTTATCGCGACGGCCGCGCCGTGCAGGCGCAGGGCCCGGCGGGGGTAGCCGAGCCGCCCCCAGGCCCGTACGGCCTCGCCGGGGGCCTCCGCGGCCAGGTCGGCGGGGCGGGGCCACCGGGCGAGCCACTGCTCGTACACCGGCAGGACCCGGCTGACCGGGGTCTGCTGGAGCATGAACTCGCTGACCATGACCCCCCAGGGGCCGGCCTCGGGGCGGCGCCAGGGCAGGTCGCGGGCGTGCTCCTCGAACCAGGCGATGACCGGGGAGTGCAGCGCGTGGGTCACGTCGGGGAACGTCTCGGGGGAAGGGCTGGTGGATGCAGTCATGGCAGACGGCATCCTGGCACGTTTCAGGGCTGCCGCGCGGGGCCCGGGCCGGTGAACCAGACAGCGGCGCGCCCTCCGCTCGCCCGCATGGCGGCAGTGATCGTACTGATCGGACCGGTGAAGGCGAGGACGTAGAGCGCGGCGACCTCGGAGGTGACGTACGCGACGGCGGTGGCGAGCGGCGCGAGGACGGCGAGGGCGACGGCGCGCGGGCCGGCCCGGGTGCGCGACCGCCACCACAACGGCCGTGAAGAGCAGGCCGAAAAGCAGCAGTCCGTACTCCGTCCAGACCTCGAACGCCGACTGCACCCAGCCGGGGTGCGGAGCGGGCGGAATCGGTGAGGTCGCGGTAGAGGCCGGAGGTGTCGATGCTCACCGACCGTACTCAAACGCGATCGTGACCGACGTGGGACTCTTGGCCGAATCTCGACGGTCGGGCGTCCGCCTGCAGGATGATCATCGGCAGAACAAGCCGCTTGCGCGGCATGTGGGGCGCAGATCGGGCCGCGGACTCTCGTAAAGTTCCGTCCGTGGGATCTATGCGCAATCCGGTCGGGCCGCTCCCCTCCTCCATCTACTGGCGACGGAGGGCTGTGCTGGCGTCCGTTGTCGCGCTGCTCGCGCTCCTCGCCGTATGGACCGTCAGTTCCGGTGGGGGGAAGTCGAGTACGAACGGCAAGGGCGGCGACAAGGGACCCGACCCGGTCGCCTCGATCACCCCCGGGCCGGCGGGGACGGGGCCGGCGATCAGTCAGGCGCCGGGCGGGCGTGCGGAGTCGGGCGGCGGCGCGGGCAAGAACGGCGAACCGGGCGGCACTCCGGGCACGGGAGCGGCTCCGGGCGCCGGCAGCGGCGCCGGCGGGGGCAGCGGCGGTACGGGTGGCTCCACCTCCCAGGTCCCGGCGGACTCCCCGCTTCCCACGTGCGCCCCGAGCGGGCTGCAGTGGGAGGTCAAGAGCGTGAAGAACGAGTACGAGACGAGCGAGAAGCCCCGCCTCGAACTGGTCGCCCGCAATGTCTCCGGCACGACCTGCAAGGTCGACCTCGGCCCGAAGCAGGCGGTCCTGACCATCCTTCAGGCGAGCACCAGCAAGGCCGTCTGGTCTTCGGCGGACTGCCCGTCGGGCGCGGGCAACGCGTTCTTCCGGGTGCCGTCGCAGGGGGAGACGAAGCAGTCGCTGGAGTGGGACAGGAAGTTCAGCGCGGCGGACCAGTGCCAGACGCCTCCGGCGGGGAGCGCGGCTCCGGACACGTACGTGGTGGAGGTCAAGTCCCCGGGCATGCCGGTAGCCCGAACCTCCTTCGTCCTCAAGCAGGACTAGTGCTGTGGCCGGCGAGGTGCCGTGCCGGGCGTCGCGACCCGGTGAACCTTGCCGGTCACAGCACTAGCGCCCCTGGGGGCGCCCGGGCCTGCTCCGGCCCGACCGCCCCTGGGGCGCCCGGGCCCGTTCCGGCCCCGCCGGCGCTTTAGACGTAGCGCTCGAGGATCGACGACTCCGCCAGGCGGGACAGGCCCTCGCGGACACTGCGCGCCCGCGCCTCGCCCACGCCGTCCACGGCCTGGAGGTCGTCCACCGACGCGGCCAACAGCTTCTGCAGGCCCCCGAAGTGTTCCACCAGCCGCTCGATGATGGCCCCCGGCAGCCGCGGGACCTTCGCCAGCAGCCGGTACCCCCGCGGGGACACCGCCGAGTCCAGCGTCTCCGGCGAGCCCGTGTACCCCAGCGCCCGTGCCACGATGCCGAGCTCCAGCAGCTCCGGATGCGTCAGCGCGTCCAGCGCCGGCAGCGCCTCCTCCACCGTGCGGGAGCGCTTCGCCGTCGGCTCCGGCACGTAGTCCCGGATCACCAGTTCCCGCTCCTGCTCGATGCCGACGGTCAGCTCGTCCAGCTGGAGCGACAGCAGTCGCCCGTCCGTGCCCAGCTCGACCACGTATTCCGCGATTTCCGTGGCGATGCGGCGAACCATTTCCAGCCGCTGCGCGACCGCCGTCACGTCGCGCACCGTGACCAGGTCCTCGATCTCCAGCGCCGACAGCGTGCCCGCGACCTCGTCGAGCCGCAGCTTGTACCGCTCCAGCGTGGCCAGCGCCTGGTTCGCCCGCGACAGGATCGCCCCGGACTCCTCCAGGACCCGGCGCTCCCCGTCCACGTACAGCGCGATCAGCCGCATCGACTGCGACACCGACACCACCGGGAAGCCGCACTGCTTCGAGACGCGGTCCGCGGTGCGGTGACGGGTGCCCGTCTCCTCCGTCGGGATCGACGCGTCCGGCACCAGCTGGACGCCGGCCCGCAGGATCTTGGTGATGTCCTTGTCGAGGATCAGCGCACCGTCGAGCTTGCACAGCTCGCGCAGCCGGGTCGCGGTGAACTCCACGTCCAGGACGAAACCGCCCGTGCACATCGACTCGACGGTCTTGTCCATCCCGAGGACGAGGAGGCCGCCGGTGTTGCCGCGGACGATCCGTTCCAGACCGTCACGCAGGGGCTGACCAGGTGCGACCGCGCTCAGCGAGGCGCGCATCATGGCCTCCTGCCTGGAGCTGGCGCCCGACTTTCCGGATGCTGCTGCCCCGTCCTTGGCTGCCACTGCACTCCTCCGGTCGCGGGTTGCGCCGCCTGCGTACGGCCGGGCGGACCAGCACAAAGTCTACCGGCGTGCGCTGCGCGCCCGCCGTGGCTTGGCCAGGTGCGCTCCCGAGGGGCCCCGTACGGGCCCCTCATGCCCCGTCACCAGCGCCTACTCCTTGGCCGTCGCCCGCGACCGCCCGCGCGGCAGGACCCGTAGCGCGTCTCCCATGTCCGCGACCTCGGTGACCTTCATCCCGGCCGGCACCTTCCCGGGGTCGCCCGGCACCAGGGCGTGCGTGAAGCCGAGCCGGTGCGCCTCCGCGAGCCGCCGCTGCACTCCGGTCACGCGCCGCACCTCGCCCGCGAGGCCGACCTCCCCGATCGCGACGAGGTTCTTCGGCAGCGGCACGTCGCTCGCCGCCGAGGCCAGCGCCAGTGCGATCGCCAGGTCGGCGGCGGGCTCCGTCAGCTTCACCCCGCCCACGGTGGCGGAGTAGATGTCGCGCTTGCCGAGCGCGGTGATCCGGCCGCGCTGCTCCAGGACCGCCAGCATCATCGAGACGCGGGAGGTCTCCAGGCCCGAGGTGGTCCGCCGGGGCGAGGGGATCTGCGAGTCCACGGTCAGCGCCTGCACCTCGGCGACCAGCGGGCGCTTGCCCTCCAGCGTCACCGTCAGGCAGGTCCCGGGGACGGCCTCCGCGCGCCGGGTCAGGAACAGCCCGCTCGGGTCGGCGAGCCCGGTGATCCCCTCGTCGTGCAGTTCGAAGCAGCCCACCTCGTCGGTGGCCCCGTACCGGTTCTTGACGCCGCGTACGAGGCGCAGGCGCGCATGCCGGTCGCCCTCGAAGCTGAGGACCACGTCCACCAGATGCTCCAGCAGCCGCGGGCCGGCGATCGCCCCGTCCTTGGTGACGTGCCCGACCAGCAGGGTGGCCATCCCGCGCTCCTTGGAGGCGCGGATCAGCGCCCCGGCCACCTCGCGCACCTGGGCCATGCCGCCGGGCGCGCCGTCGATCTCGGGCGAGGCCACGGTCTGTACGGAGTCCAGGATCAGCAGCGAGGGCTGCACGGCGTCGAGGTGGCCCAGTACGGCGGACAGGTCGGTCTCGGCGGCGAGGAAGAGGTGGTCGTTCAGCGCGTTGATCCGGTCGGCCCGCAGCCGCACCTGGCTCGCCGACTCCTCACCCGTGACGTAGAGGGTGCGGTGCGCCTCGCTGGCCGCCTTCGCAGCGACGTCCAGCAGCAGCGTCGACTTCCCGACGCCCGGCTCGCCGGCCAGCAGGACGACGGCGCCGGGCACGAGCCCGCCGCCGAGGACCCGGTCCAGCTCGTCCACTCCGGTGCTGCGGGCGGTCGCCGTCCGGCCGTCGACCTGCGCGATCGGGAGCGCGGGCGCCGAGACCCGCCCGGCGGCGGTGGTCCGTACGGCGGGCGCGCCGCCCATCTCCTCCACGGTGCCCCACGCCTGGCACTCGGGGCACCGCCCGAGCCATTTCGCGGTCGTCCAGCCGCACTCGGAGCAGCGGTAGGACGGCCGGTCCTTGGCGGATGAACGAGATGTACGGGCAGCCATGCGGCCCACGGTATCCGGACCCTGTGACAGCGCCCGCGCCCCGGCCCCCGCCACGGCCCGAGCCCCGGCCCGTGGCCCCGCCGCACGCCAGGCGTCAGGGCCGCGGTCAGCACGGGTTCGATCTGTTCACCCGTAAGGGCTAAAACAGCTGAAGGCTTCACGGCCGTCACCGGCGTGCGGCCTACCTTCGCCAGGGTGAACAGCAGCGACCAGGAGAGCCCCGCCCAGCGCACCGGCGCACCCCCGGCGCACGGGCGCACGCCTCCCGAGGGCCCCAAAGGCCCCGGAGGAGAAGAGCACCCGCCCCCCTTCCGGCACGAGCCGTACCTCGATGGCCTGTTCACGTACTGCCTGTCGGTCCTCTGCGACCACGACACCGCCACCGAGGTGCTCGCCGACGTCCTCACCGTCGCCGCGCGGCACCCCGGCCGATGTCCCGACGAGGGGGGCCTGCGGGCCTGGCTGTACGCCCTCGCCCGCTGGGGATGTCTGCAGCGGCTGGCCGAGCACCGGCGGACCCGGCAGGGAGCGCATTCCGCCCAGCGCACGCCGGAGCGCACGGATTCCGAGCGCGCGCCGGCGGCGCACCGCTCCCTGGACGTGCATGCCTACCGGCGCACCGAGCTGGCCCGCCTCGCCTGGCCCGAGGCCGCCGGGACCACGCCCGCGCAGCGCGAGGCCCTCGAACTCGCCGTCCGCCACCGCCTCGGCGTCCCCGAACTCGCCGCCGTCCTCGGCACGCCCCCCGCCACCGCCCGGGAGCTGCTGGCCGGTGCCGCCTGCGAGGTGGAGCGGACCCGCGCCGCCCTCGCCGTCGTCGAGACCGGCGGCTGCCCCTCCGTCTCCCGGCTCACCGGCGACGGCCAGGTGCTCCTGTCCACCACCCTGCGTGCCGAGCTGGTCCGCCACGTCGACGACTGCCCCCGCTGCCGACGCGTCGCCGAACGCGTCGATGCCGCCGCCCCCTGGCCCGGCACCGGCGGCATCCACGCGGCGCTCCCGCTGGTCCCCGCCCCGCGCACCGCCGTCCGCGCGGCCATGCTCCGCTCCGGCGGCGGCGGCCGGCGCCGCCGCCGTCCCGGCCCGCGCTTCGACCGAACGGGCTTCCCGATGGACCCCCGGGACCGCGCGGCCCGCCGCGACCGGCTGCGCGCCCGGGCCGTGACCACCACCGTCGTCGCCACCGTGGTCGCGGCGCCGGTCCTCGCGCTGTGGGCCGCGTACCGCGGCGCCCCGGAGACCGGTGAAAGCGTCGGCGCGGATTCCACCCGGATCTCCGCGAGCGAGTCCGAGATCCCGGTTCCGTACCAGGACGGCCGCCCGCTGCGCGCGTACGAGAACGCCGGCAACACCGCCCACACCACCGGCGAGCCCGGCTTCGCCACGGGCAGCGCCGCCCCGGACACCCCCGACGTCTCCGTCGAGGTGATCAGCACCGGGCCGACCGCGGCTCCCGACCGGTCCGGGAACCCCGGCCGGCTCTCCGTCGCCGCCTCCTCGCGCGGGGGCACCACCCTGCTCACCCTCACCGCGTCCGGCGGGGCCCCGGTGGACTGGCGGCTCTGGTCCGACGCCCCCTGGCTGCGCGCGAGCCGGACCGCGGGCACGCTGGCCCCCGGAGAATCGATCACCCTGCAGATCGCCGTGGACACCGAAGCCCAGCCCGTGGGCGCCTGGTCCGCCCGGGTCGGCGTGGACCCGGGCGGCGCGGTGGTCTCCATCCAGGGCCGAGGCCGCCCGGCGCCGACGCCGACGGAGCCCACGCACCCGACGCCGACCCCGACAGCCACCCCCACGCCGACGGAAACCCCCACGCCGCCGACGCCGACGCCCACACCGACCCCCACCCCGACGCCGAGCGCCTCAGAAGGAACGGTTTCCCCACCCGTGGACCCGGGCGGGCCTGCGGGCTAGGCGTATTGATCACGAGCGGCGTGAACGGGCCCGGCGCTGCTGTCGGCTACGCCGGGTCCGCGGGGTGCGGAGCCATCGGCAGCAACGAGGACAGCCGCGCCTCGCACAGCTTCACGAGGGCCTCGTACCCCTCCTTGCCCATCAGCTCCGTCAGCTCGGCGCGGTACGACACGTACACCGGCTCGCCGGCGCCGTGCGCGGACGTCGCCGACGTGCACCACCAGTGCAGGTCGTGCCCGCCCGGGCCCCAGCCGCGCCGGTCGTACTCGCCGATCGACACCTGCAGCACGCGGGTGTCGTCCGGCCGGTCGATCCACTCGTACGTCCGGCGGATCGGCAGCTGCCAGCACACGTCGGGCTTGGTCTCCAGCGGCTCCTGGCCGCTCTTCAGCGCCAGGATGTGCAGGGAGCACCCGGCGCCCGCGGGGAACCCGGGCCGGTTCAGGAAGATGCACGCGCCGTCCCAGCGGCGGGTCTGCTTCTCCCCGTCGTCGTCGTGCTGCGTCCAGCCGGTCTCGCTGCCGACGTCGTGGAACTGCCACAGCTCGGGGGTCAGCCGTGCCACGTGCTCGGCGACCCGCTGCTCGTCGTCCTCGTCCGAGAAGTGCGCGCCGAGGGTGCAGCAGCCGTCATCGGCCCGGCCGGCCTGGATGCCCTGGCAGCCGCTGCCGAAGATGCACGTCCAGCGGGAGGTCAGCCAGGTCAGGTCGCAGCGGAAGACCTGCTCGGCGTCGGCAGGGTCGGGGAACTCCACCCAGGCCCGCGGGAAGTCGAGCCCCTTCTCGTCGTCACGCGCGACCGGGGTTTTGGCCCGGGGCTTCGCCTTCTTGGCCGGCTTGGCCTTGCCGGCCGGCTCGAGGTCGTCGGCCTTCTCGGCCTTCTCGGGCTTCCCGGCGGGCTTGGACTTGTTGGCCTTCTTCGTATTTGGCACAAACCCAAGCCTAAGCGCCCCTTACTCCACCCATACTCCAGCCGCACAGTAGCGTTTCCTCGTATGAGACTCGGTGTCCTTGATGTGGGTTCGAACACGATCCATCTGCTGGTGGTGGACGCGCACCCCGGCGCGCGCCCGCAGCCGGCGCACTCGCACAAGGTGGAACTGCGGCTGGCGGAGCTGCTCGATGAGGCCGGAGCGGTCACCCCGGCGGGCATAGAGCGCCTCGTATCGGTGATCGGCGAGGCCGCGCAGGCCGCCGAGGACAAGGGCTGCGAGGACGTGCTGCCCTTCGCGACCAGCGCGGTACGCGAGGCCACCAACGCGGACGAGGTCCTGGCCCGGGTGAAGCTCGAGACCGGCGTCGACCTCCCCATCCTCAGCGGCGAGGACGAGGCGCGGCTGACGTTCCTCGCCGTCCGCCGCTGGTTCGGCTGGTCCGCGGGCAAGCTGCTGGTCCTCGACATCGGCGGCGGCTCGCTGGAGATCGCGTACGGCATCGACGAGGACCCCGACGCGGCGGTCTCGCTGCCGCTGGGCGCGGGCCGCCTCACCACGGGCTGGCTCCCGGGCGACCCGCCGGACGCGGCGGACGTACGGGCCCTGCGGCGGCACGCGCGGGCCCAGATCGCGCGGACGGTCGGCGAGTTCAGCCGCTTCGGGGCGCCGGACCACGTGGTGGCGACGTCGAAGACGTTCCGGCAGCTGGCCCGCATCGCGGGCGCGGCGCGCTCGGCGGACGGGCTGTACGTACAGCGGGACCTGACCCGCAAGTCCCTGGAGGAGTGGGTCCCGAGGCTCGCGGCGATGACGACCGCGCAGCGGGCCGCCCTCCCGGGCGTCTCGGAGGGCCGCGCGTCCCAGTTGCTGGCGGGGGCGCTGGTCGCGGAGGGCGCGATGGACCTTTTCGGCGTCGACGAACTCGAGATCTGCCCCTGGGCCCTCCGCGAGGGCGTCATCCTCCGCCGCCTGGACCACCTCCCGTAGCGAGGCCCGTACGGGGCCTGCGGCGCGGGCGGCGCCTCCATCCCCGTCGCTCCACCGCCCGGGCGCGCTGGTTGCCCACCCGCCGCCCTCGGGATCGAGGCCCTGGGTCCGGTAGCCCCGCAGGGTCGGGCTTGGCGGCATTGCGCTCAGGCAGGCGCTGTCTGGCAGGCCGGGGCTCCGGGGGACGGCATGCCCGTGGGTCGGGATCAGGGAGGGTTCGGGGGTTTCCCGCCAGTCCCATCGTCTCTCCGTGTCGGGCCGGGCCCTCAAGGGCGCTTCGCGTCGCTTCGCGAGGGCCTTCGGCCCCTCTTGACCGCCCGTCCCGCCCCGGAAAGACAAGGACTGTCGGGAAGCCCCCCAAAGGACGGTCACCTGGACACAAGCCTTGAGCAGGGCAGCATCAGCGATCGCGAGCCTTGGTTCCGGGGGGATCCGGATGCCCAGCCGGGGCCCATGAGCAGGCCCGTCCCGGGTCGGGGCAGGCCCAGCCGGAGCCGGACGGCGACCAGACCACCCAGCGGCGCCGGGCAGGCGGCCGGCACGCATCAGATCGCTACGCGCTTAGGCCGGCATAGCGACTTCCGCCGACTGGGCTCCCCCCGGACCCTCACGCTGCTGAGGAGGACCGTTCCGGGTCGTGGTCGGCCCAGCCGGAGTTGGGCAGCGACCGGACCATCATCGGGGTGCAGGACGCGTCAGATCGCTGTGCGCTTCGGGTGGTGGTCGTCACGGCGGGGGAGGGTGTCGGGCCCGTACCCTGTCCCCGTGGCAAAACCAGTCCGGATCCCGACCGCGAAAGTCGCCCTCTCCACCGCCTCCGTGTACCCGGAGTCGACGGCGACCGCCTTCGAGATCGCCGCGCGCCTCGGGTACGACGGCGTCGAGGTGATGGTCTGGACGGATCCGGTCAGCCAGGACGTCGATGCGCTGCGGCGGCTCTCGGATCATCACCAGGTGCCGATCCTCGCCGTGCACGCCCCTTGTTTGTTGATCACGCAGCGCGTGTGGTCCACCGATCCCTGGACCAAGCTCCAGCGCGCGCAGGCCGCGGCCGAGCGGCTGGGGGCCTCCACCGTCGTCGTGCACCCGCCCTTCCGGTGGCAGCGGCAGTACGCGCGGGACTTCGTCAGCGGCATCTGGCGGATGGCCGACGAGACCGACGTCCGGTTCGCCGTCGAGAACATGTACCCGTGGCGGTACCGGGACCGGGAGATGCTGGCCTACGCCCCCGAGTGGGACGTCACCAAGGACGACTACCGGCATTTCACCGTCGATCTTTCGCATACCGCGACCGCCCGTACGGACGCCACCGCGATGATCGACCGCATGGGGGACCGGCTCGCGCACGTGCACCTCGCCGACGGGAACGGCTCGGCCAAGGACGAGCACCTCGTCCCCGGCCGCGGCACCCAGCCCTGCGCCGAGCTGCTGGAACGTCTCGCGGCCAGCTCCTTCGCCGGGCACGTCGTCATCGAGGTGAACACCCGCCGCGCGATGTCCTCCGCGGAGCGCGAGGCCGACCTCGCCGAGGCACTGGCCTTCACCCGGCTGCACCTCGCGGCCAGTGCCGGTGCCGCCCCGGTCCGGACCCCGCGGCCATGACGGAACCCGCCAAGCCGCGCCGCGGCCCCGGCCGGCCCCGTCAGGACGAGGCCGACGACGGCCCCGGCACCCAGGAGCGGATCCGGCTCGCGGCCCGCGAGGTGTTCGCGGAGCGGGGGTACGACAAGACGTCCGTACGCGGCATCGCGAAGGTCGCCGGCGTGGACCCGGCGCTGGTACACCACTATTTCGGCAGCAAGGACGACCTCTTCGCCGCCGCCATCGAGGTCACGATGGAGCCGGCCCTCGTCCTCCCCGCGATCGTGGGAGAGGGCCCCGACGGCATCGGCGAGCGGCTCGCGCGTTATTTCCTGGGGGTCTGGGAGAACCCGGCCACCCGGGCCCCGCTCCTCGCCGTCGTCCGCTCCGCCCTCACCCACGAGGCCGCGGCTGCCGTGCTGCGCCGGCTGGTCCTGCGCCGGGTCCTGGAACGGGTCGCGGCCGACCTCAAGGTGCCCGACCCCACCTTCCGCGCCGAGCTCGCCGCCTCCCACATGATCGGCATCGCGCTCCTGCGGTACGTGGTCCAGGTCGAGCCCCTCGCGTCCGCCGACCCGGAGGCCATCGTCGCCCTGGTGGCCCCGACCCTCCAGCGCTACTTGACCGAGGAATGAGCCGGGCGTCCCGTCATGCGGACAACCTGTCCGCATGACGGGCCAGGGGCGTAGCCTCGTAACCGAGCCATATCCACAGTCGTAAAGTCGCGGCCGGCGCCTCGCGCCACCGCACTCATGGGGAGTGAACCCGATGCCCGAGCTGAGGTCCCGCACCGTCACCCACGGCCGCAACATGGCGGGCGCACGCGCCCTTATGCGTGCGTCGGGCGTAGCGAGCGAGGACATCGGGAAGCCGATCATCGCGGTCGCCAACTCGTTCACAGAGTTCGTCCCCGGGCACACGCACCTTGCCCCCGTCGGCCGGATCGTCTCCGACGCCATCCGCGCCGCGGGAGCCGTCCCGCGCGAGTTCAACACCATCGCGGTCGACGACGGCATCGCCATGGGCCACGGCGGCATGCTGTACTCCCTGCCCTCCCGCGACCTGATCGCGGACAGCGTGGAGTACATGGTCGAGGCGCACTGCGCCGACGCGCTCATCTGCATCTCCAACTGCGACAAGATCACGCCCGGCATGCTGATGGCCGCCATGCGCCTCAACATCCCCGTCGTGTTCGTGTCGGGCGGCCCGATGGAGGCCGGCCAGGCCATCCTCGTCGACGGAACCGTCCGCAAGCTCGACCTGATCGACGCCATGGTCGACGCGTCCAACGAGAACGTCTCCGACGAGGACGTGCTGCGGATCGAGGAGAACGCCTGTCCGACCTGTGGGTCGTGCAGCGGCATGTTCACCGCCAACTCGATGAACTGCCTCGCCGAAGCCATCGGTCTGGCCCTCCCCGGCAACGGCTCCGTCCTCGCCACGCACACCGCCCGCCGCGCCCTGTACGAGGACGCCGGCCGCACGGTCGTCGAGATCACCAAGCGGTACTACGAGCAGGACGACCACTCGGTCCTGCCGCGCTCCATCGCGACCCGCCAGGCCTTCGAGAACGCCATGGCCCTCGACATCGCCATGGGCGGCTCGACGAACACGATCCTGCACCTGCTGGCCGCCGCGCAGGAGGCGGGCCTGGAGTACGACCTCACCGACATCGACGAGGTGTCGAGGCGCGTCCCGTGCCTGGCCAAGGTCGCGCCGAACGTGGCGCCCGGCGGCACGTACTACATGGAGGACATCCACCGGGCCGGCGGCATCCCCGCCATCCTCGGCGAACTGCACCGCGGCGGGCTCCTGAACAAGGACGTCACCACGGTCCACTCCGAGAACCTGGAGGACTGGCTCGGGAAGTGGGACGCCCGCAGCGGCACGGCCTCGGAGGAGGCCATGGAGCTGTGGCACGCGGCCCCCGGCTGCGTCCGCTCCGCCACCGCCTTCTCCCAGTCCGAGCGCTGGGACACCCTGGACCTCGACGCCGAGGGCGGCTGCATCCGGTCGGTGCAGCACGCGTACTCGAAGGACGGCGGGCTGGCGGTCCTGCGCGGCAACATCGCGGTCGACGGGTGCGTGGTGAAGACGGCGGGCGTCGACGAGTCGATCTGGACCTTCGAGGGCCCGGCCGTCGTCTGCGAATCGCAGGACGAGGCGGTCGACAAGATCCTCCGCAAGGAGATCAAGGCGGGCGACGTCGTCGTCATCCGGTACGAGGGCCCGCGCGGCGGTCCCGGCATGCAGGAGATGCTTTACCCGACGTCGTTCCTGAAGGGCCGCGGCCTCGGCAAGGTCTGCGCGCTGGTCACGGACGGCCGCTTCTCCGGCGGTACGTCGGGCCTGTCCATCGGCCACGCCTCCCCGGAGGCGGCCTCGGGCGGCGACATCGCCGTAGTCGAGGACGGCGACCGGATCCGGATCGACATTCCGAACCGCTCGATCGAGCTCCTGGTCGACGAGGCCACGCTGGCTGCCCGCCACGAGGCCCTGGGCGGCGTCTATGCCCCGAAGAACCGCGAGCGCAAGGTCTCGGCGGCCCTGCGTGCGTACGCGGCGATGGCGACGAGCGCCGACAAGGGCGCAGTCCGCGACGTCACCCTGCTGGGCGGCTGACCGGCCCGGCCACCAAGGCTCCGCCTGCTGGGTGCATGACCTGGTCCTGCGTAGGCGCGGCTCCGCTTGCCGGGTGCGCGACGCGGACGCGCGCAGGCGGCTCCGCTTGCGGGTGCCTGACGCGGCCTTGCGCAGCGGCTCGGGTGCTGCGCCGTTGCCGGGGGCGCTGCCCCGGCCTCAATCGCCGACGGGGCTGGAGTTCCCCGGTCTTTGAGCCTCGCCGGCGATTGAGGCGCGGGGTCCGGGGGCCGGCCCCCGGGTCTTTCACGGGTCCGGGGCGGAGCCCCGGGGAACGGTGGAAGGGCGGGTAGGGGACCAGCCCCGCGCAGCGGCCACCACGGCCGGGTCCGCCAGGCGGCGCGGGGCCGTCCACCGGCGGGCTGGGCTTCGGGCACCACCGGCGGCCCGGCCGGGTTACCAGCCGGCGGGGTCGGCGGAGGCGACCGCGAAGACCGATCCGTCCGGTGCCGTCCCGTACACCCGCCCGTCGGCAGACACCGGCGCAGGCAGCGCCGCCGCGAAGCCGTCCCCCGCGTCACCCATCCGCGGCTTCGTCTGCCCCACCAGCCGCCCACTGCCCGCATCGACCGCCAACAGCCGCCCGTCCGGCGCCGCCAGGTGGATCCGGCCGTCGGCCGCCACCGGCCGGGACGCCACGGCCAGGCCGGTCTCCAGCCGCCACTGCTCCCGCTCGGCGCCCACCGCGACCAGCCCGCCCGACACCCCCACCACGTACACGACGCCGTCCGCGCCCACCGACGCCTCCGCGTCGAACAGCGGCGCCGACAGCCGGACCCGCCGTACGGCATGAGTCGTCAGGTCCACCCGGACCACCGCACCGGTCCTGGCCTCCGCGTCGCTGTCCAGCAGGAACAGCCCGCCCTGCGCGAGGCCGGCCGGCCGCAGCCGCCCCGCCGTCCGCAACTGCCAGCTCAGCGCCCCGCTCGCCGGGTCCACCGCCGCGAGCTGCGTCGTACCGCCGCCCCCGCCCCCGTCCGGCGTCGCCACGTACATCACCGGCGCCCCGGCGGAACCCGGGCCTCCGCCCCACCACACGGAGCCCACCCCGCCGAGCTGCTTCGTCCACCGCACGGCCCCGCTGGCCGCGTCGAGCGCGGTCACGCTCCCGTCCGGCGGCACGAGCAGCACCTGCCCGCCCGCGGCCACCGCCCGCGCGCCGTCCGGCAGTCTCCGCTTCCAGCGTTCGGCGCCCGTACCCGGATCCAGCGCCTGGAGCGTCCCGCTGCCCGGGGCGACCGCGAGGACCAGCCCGCCCGCGTGCAGCGGCGCGCTGTCCGTCGCCGTCGCCGTCCGCGTGGCCGGGGTGGCCGCCTTCACCGACCACAGCACCGTGCCGTCCGCGGGGTCGAGCCGGGCCGCGGTCACCCCCGGCCCCGCGCAGTACAGCGCAGCCTCCCAGGAACAGGACCCGGCGCCGGTCCGGCTCCCGGCCCCCGGCGCGCCCAGCGCAACCGCCCACGGGACGAAAGGCTTCGACGGCACGGGACCGGCCTTCGTCCCGGCGGCGGTCTTCCCCGGCGGTCCGGCACCCGCCCCGAAGTGCAGGTACCCGCCCAGGGCCCCGCCCGCCAGCAGCAGCCCGGCCACCACCGCCGCGGCCACCATCGCCCTGCGCCGCCGCCCCCGGCCGGCGGGACCGGGCTCGACGGCGATCCGCTCCCGCCGGTGCGTGGTCTCCTTGGCCCCGCCCGTTTCCCGCGGCCGCGGGATGAACGTCTGGGTGTCCTCGGAGGTCGGGTACGCCACCGCCCGCATCTCCGCGATCAGCTCCGCCGCCGTGGGCCGGTCCGCCGGCTCCTTCGCCAGGCACCGCGCGACGAGCGGTACGAGCCGCTCCGGCAGCCCGCTGAGGTCCGGCTCGGCGTGCACGACCTGGTACGCCACGAGGTAGTGGCTGTCGGAGTCGAACGGCCCGTGCCCCGTCGCCGCGTGGACGAGCACCGCGCCCAGGGCGAAGACGTCCGCGGCCGTCCCCACCTCCCGCGGCCGCTGGAACTGCTCCGGCGCCATGTACGGCGGCGTCCCGATCAGCTTCCCGGTCTCGGTCCGCAGATCGCTGTCGGCCGGCCGCGAGATGCCGAAGTCGATGACCCGCACCCCGTCCGGGGCCATCAGTACGTTGCTGGGCTTCAGGTCCCGGTGCACCACACCCGCCCGGTGGATGTCCCGCAGGGCCTCCGCCAGCCCGGCGGCGAGCCTGGCCAGTTCGACGGGGTCCAGCACCCGCTCCCGTACGCGCTCGGCCAGCGTCGGGGCGTCGATGAACAGGGTGGCCATCCAGGGCCGTTCGGCATCCGGATCGGCATCCACGACGGGCGCGGTGAAGGCCCCGCTCACCCGCCGGGCGGCGGTGACCTCCTGCCGGAACCGGGCCCGGAACTCCGCATCGACCGCATGCTCGGCATGCACGATCTTGACGGCGAGTTTCAGCCCCGAGCCGGAGGTGGCCAGATGGACGACTCCCATCCCTCCGGAGCCGAGCACCGATTCGAGCCGGTACTGCCCGGCGTACTCCGGAAAGCCCACGTAGTCCGCGCGCAGCGAATGCACCGCTCACCACCCCCGCCGGAGCCTAGTCGATGACCCGTACGAATCTCCAAGGGTCCTGCTACCCTGCGCGAGTTGCGCACGGCAACACCCGTGGGGGGAGATTTCGCATGACGACAGAGAATGATTCCAGCCAAGTCCAGAGCCTCGCAGCCGACTCCGGATTCCCGACATTTCCGGTCGCCCCGGGGTACCGCGTGAACGTCCGCAGCGGCCCGGGCACCAACTACTCGGTCATCGACGTCCTGCCCTACGGCGCGTCCGTCGCGATCCGCTGCCAGTGCGACGGCACGACCGTCTCCGGCCCGTACGGCACGTCGGACATCTGGGACTGCATCGGCAACGGCCGCTTCGTGTCCGACGCCTATGTGAAGACGGGCAGCGACGGCTACGTCGCCACGCGCTGCGGCTAGGCCCTGAGCCGAGGCCGCCCGTCTGCCACGTGAGACGACCCCGGCCGGGTCGGCGGGGCGGTGGATAATCGCTGGCGTGAGCGACGACGACCAGCGAGACCAGACCCCCGCCGAGCCGGCCGTGCAGGCCCCTGCGGCTCCCGCCCGCGTCGACGGGCCCGAGCCCGAGCCGATCCGGTTCTTCGGCACCACCTGGCTGAACCACGACGGCGGCTACGCCCTGCGCCGCGTCGGCCTCGCCGCCGGCTCGCTCGTCACCGCCGTGGCCGCGGCCGTCCTGCTCCGCCTCGCCTACGAGGGCCTGGAGATCGGCAACGTCGGCTCGTTCCTCAGCATCTCCGTCGTCGTCCTCTTCGCGATCGCGAGCTCCATCGCCTTCGTCAAGACCTGGGACTCCTTCAACCGCCGTCCCGCCCCGTCCTCCGACGAGGCCGCCCTCAAGGGCCTGAAGACGATCGGTTTCATCGGCTCCCTCATCGCGTACTTCCTGCGCTGCTTCGCCGAAGCCCCCGGCGAGAAGCTGCGCCGCGCCGAGTACCAGCTCGCCATCGCCGAATTCGCCCGCCGCCGCAGCGCCCGTACGGGCAACCCGGCCGCGCGCCGCCCCAAGCGGAAGAAGTAGCCGCCCGGCCCCTTCGGCCGCCCCCGCCCCTTCAGCCGGCCCGTCCTGTTGACGCCCCGGCACCGCCAGGAGCATTATTCATCACATGATGAATAACCGAGAGCGAGAAGCCGCCACGGCCACGGCGCAAGCCTCGCCGGAGACCACGGCCACCGCCGTGCACGCCCGCGGCCTCACCGTCCGGCGCGGCACCGGCCGCGCGCCCCGCACCGTCATCGACGACATCGCCTTCGACGTCCCCCGCGGCCGCATCACCGGCCTCCTCGGCCCCTCCGGCTGCGGAAAATCCACCCTCTTGCGCTCCATCGTCGGCACCCAGGCCCACGTCACCGGCACCCTCGACGTCCTCGGCCGCCCCGCCGGCCACCCCGAGCTCCGCTCCCGCATCGGCTACGTCACCCAGGCGCCCTCCGTCTACGACGACCTCACCGTCCGGCAGAACCTCGACTACTTCGCCGCCGTCCTCGACCCCGGCCGCGCCGCCGCCGAGCGCCGCCGCGCCACCGTCACCCGCGCCATCGCCGACGTCGACCTCACCACCCACGCCGCCGCCCTCGCCGGCAACCTCTCCGGCGGCCAGCGCAGCCGCGTCTCCCTCGCCGTCGCACTCCTCGGCACCCCCGAGCTCCTCGTCCTCGACGAACCCACCGTCGGCCTCGACCCCGTCCTGCGCCGCGACCTGTGGAACCTCTTCCACGACATCGCCGCCACCCGCGGCGCCACGATCCTCGTCTCCTCCCACGTCATGGACGAGGCCGAGCGCTGCCACGACCTGCTCCTCATGCGCGAGGGCCGCATCCTCGCCCAGGACACCCCCGGCGCACTGCGCACCCGTACCCACTCCGCCACCGTCGAGGAGGGCTTCCTCCGCCTCGTCGACGACGCCGACACCCTCGCCGCCCAGGAGCAGACGCCATGACCGCCACCACCGCAATCAGCGGCGCCCGCACCGCCGCCACCGCCGCCCGCGTCCTGCGCCAGCTGCGCCACGACCCGCGCTCCATCGCGCTGATGCTCCTGGTCCCCGTACTGATGCTGACGCTGCTGCGCTTCGTCTTCGACGGGAACCCCCGCACGTTCGACAGCATCGGGGCGTCCCTCCTCGGGATCTTCCCCCTCATCACCATGTTCCTGGTGACCTCCATCGCGACCCTGCGCGAACGCACCTCCGGCACGCTCGAACGCCTCCTCGCCATGCCGCTCGGCAAGGGCGACCTGATCGCCGGCTACGCCCTCGCCTTCGGCGCCGTCGCCGTCGTCCAGTCCCTCCTCGCCACCGGCCTCGCCCTCTGGCTCCTCGGCCTCGACGTCATCGGCTCCCCCTGGCTGCTCCTGCTCGTCGCCCTGCTCGACGCCCTCCTCGGCACCGCGCTCGGTCTCTTCGTCTCCGCCTTCGCAGCCAGCGAGTTCCAGGCCGTCCAGTTCATGCCGGCCGTGATCTTTCCCCAGCTCCTGCTCTGCGGGCTCTTCGCCGCGCGCAACACCATGCAGCCCGTCCTCGAAGGCCTCTCGAACGTGCTGCCCATGTCCTACGCCGTCGACGGCATGACGCAGGTCCTCACCCACACCGACATGACCGCCGACTTCGTCCGCGACGCCGTGATCGTCGCCGCCTGCGCGCTGTTCGTCCTCGCCCTCGGCGCGGCCACCCTCCGCCGCCGTACGCCCTGACCGCACTGCGGACACCGCCTCGCCGCCGCGCGCACGGGTGCAAGGATGAGCAGGCAGACGCAGCACACGTGCAAGAACGTTCGGCGAGGTGAATCGGGCATGACCCAGACAGTCGCAGTCCTCGGTACCGGCAAGATCGGCGAGGCCCTGCTCAGCGGAATGATCCGCGGCGGCTGGCCCGCCTCCAAACTCCTCGTCACCGCCCGCCGCCCCGAACGCGCCGAAGAGCTCCGTGCCCGCTACGGCGTCGAGGCCGTCAGCAACGCCGAGGCCGCCAAGCGCGCCGACACCCTCATCCTCACCGTCAAGCCGCAGGACATGGGCAAGCTCCTCGAGGAGCTCGCCCCGCACGTCCCCGCCGACCGCCTGGTCATCAGCGGCGCCGCCGGCATCCCCACCTCCTTCTTCGAGGAACGGCTCGCCTCCGGCACCCCCGTCGTCCGCGTCATGACGAACACCCCCGCCCTCGTCGACGAGGCCATGTCCGTCATCTCGGCCGGCAGCCACGCCACCGCCGAACACCTCGCCCACACCGAGGAGATCTTCGGCGGCGTCGGCAAGACCCTGCGCGTCCCCGAGTCCCAGCAGGACGCCGCCACCGCCCTCTCCGGCTCCGGCCCCGCCTACTTCTACTTCCTCGTCGAGGCGATGACCGACGCCGGCATCCTCCTCGGCCTGCCCCGTGCCCAGGCCCACGACCTCATCGTCCAGGCCGCCATCGGCGCCGCCGTGATGCTCCGCGACAGCGGCGAGCACCCGGTCAAGCTCCGCGAGGCCGTCACCTCCCCGGCAGGCACCACCATCAACGCGATCGTCGAACTCGAACGCCACGGCGTACGGGCCGCCCTGATCGCAGCCCTCGAAGCAGCCCGCGACCGCAGCCGCGAACTCGCCTCCGGCAACAGCTGACCCAGGAGGCACGCAGGTACGGGCTCCTGCTCGAGCGGGGCCCGTACCTGCGCCTCCGTCAGGGCTCCAGCAGCCCGATCGCCCGGTACGCCCGGTCCACGACCGGCCGCGCCAGGGCCCGCGCCCGCTCGGCCCCGTCCCGCAGCACCTTCTCCACCGCCGCCGGGTCGGCCGCCAGCTCGGCATGCCGCTCCTGCACCGGCCGCAGCACCTCCACGACCGCATCGGCGACATCCCGCTTGAGCGCCCCGTAGCCGCTGTACTCCTCCGCGAGCGCGGCCGGATCCCCGCCCGTGCAGGCGGCCAGCACGTCCAGCAGGTTCGCGACTCCCGGCCTTGTCGCCCGGTCGTAGACGACCCCTCCGTCCCCGCTGTCGGTCACGGCCCGCATGACCTTCTTCCGGATCACCCCGGGCTCGTCCAGCATGAACACCACGCCGGGCCCCGCGCCGCCGGACTTCCCCATCTTCGAAGTCGGCTCCTGCAGGTCCATGACCCGCGCGGCCACCTGCGGCAGCGTCACCTTCGGCACCGTGAACGTGTGCCCGTACCGCTGGTTGAACCGCACCGCCAGATCCCGGGCCAGCTCCACGTGCTGCCGCTGGTCCTCACCCACCGGGACCTCCTCGGTCCCGTACGCCAGGATGTCGGCGGCCATCAGCACGGGATACGTCAGCAGCGACAGCCGTACGCCCTGCCCGGACGTCTGCGCCTGCGCGGACTTCTCCTTGTACTGGACCATCCGACGCATCTCCCCGTCGGTGGCGGTGCACTCCAGCAGGTACGAGAGCCGGGTGTGCTCGTCGACGTGGCTCTGCATGAACAGGGTGCATTTCTCCGGGTCCAGCCCAGAGGCGAGGAACAGCGTCGCCGCCTGCCTGCTGAGCCGGCGCACCCGCGCGGGATCGTGCTCGACGGTCAGGGCGTGAAGGTCCACGACGCAGAACAGCGCCTCGTCCGGCGCCTGATCGGCGGCAACCCACTGCCGGACGGCCCCCAGGTAGTTGCCCAGCGTCAGATGCCCGGACGGCTTGATCCCGCTGAAGATCCTCTTCATGTCCTGTCTCCCTGTTCGTGGCTGGGTGTCGGACCGCCGCGTCGGGCGACCGAGCCACTCCCGGGAGGGGAGAGACAGAAACGGCCGCCGTAAGCGGCGGCCGTGAGCGCATGCGTGCTCGTATGGAAGGTCGGCCGCCGTCAGGCGGCCCACCAACGAAGGCTGAGCGTGGGCACATGCGTGGTCATGGACCCCAGGCTAGCCCTGCAGGGTGGCCTCTGTCCTGGAGTTGACACGCGAGTCCGAGATCCGTAAGGTTCTTCGAGTTGTCCGACGTGAGCGCCGACTCCGGTCGGTCCCCGGACAGCCATCCCGCACTACACATTCGAACGAACGGCGCACTGTGTCGTCTCGTTTTCATGCGTATTTGCGAATGAGGAATCCGTGTCCGAGGACGCAGCCGCCGATTAGGTTCGGGGGCAAGGAATCCGCTACTGTCTCACTCGCCGCAAGGGCCCAACAGCCCAAGCGGCGCAACCCGCTGACTGGGGGTCAGGCCCGAAAGGATCTGATAGAGTCGGAATCGCCGGAAAGGGAAAGCGCGAAAGCGAAGACCCCGGAAAGCAAGCGGGACTGACTCTGATAGAGTCGGAAACGCAAGAACGAAAGCCCGGAGGAAAGCC
>NZ_JNZY01000029.1 GCF_000717655.1 Streptomyces katrae | reverse complement strand
TACCGGTAATCCGGTGCACACACACGCAGAGCGGGCCAGTCATGGTCGGAAGGAACCTCATCCACCGAAGTGGACGGGGTATCAACTTCTGGCGTTGATTTTTGGCACGCTGTTGAGTTCTCAAGGAACGGACGCTTCCTTTGTACTCGCTCTCTCGAGCTTTCCTCCGGGCTTCGTTCTTCGTTTCCAACTCTACCAGATCATTTCCGTCGCCGTTTCCGACTTGGATTTGAATTCCGGTGGCCGTTGGGGGCCTTTGCCTTTCGGCTTTCCACTACTTTAGCGCTTATCCCCTGCGACTCATAATCGAGCCAACGGATTCGAATTCGGGCATGCCGAAATCGACCCCGCCAGGGGTACGTCGTAGGTAGTGGGTTGGCCGCTCCGGGGTCTGCTGATGGCAGTGGTCCGTTCAAGCGGCTCGGGCTACGTTAGGCGTCCGCCAAGGGCGAGTCAAGTTGAGCGGCGGCGTGGCGCGTGGGCGCGATACGGGCTCACCGTCGGGTCGTGGGTGATCCAGTAGCGGTACGGGTGGCCCGCGCCGGCTCCGCCGACTCCCGTGCGCGGGCCGTTGCTCACCAGGTCGGGTGAGGTGGCGGTGCCCGTCAGGAGTGCCAGGGGGGATTCCGGGCCGGCGCAGAGGTCGGCGCCGTCCAGGGAGCGGTCCACGGCGAGGGCCGTGGCGAGGCGGGCCGGGCCTTTGGCCAGTTCCTTGTCGCTTCTGGCGGAAAGTCGACGTTTGCGGGCCAGATCGGCGCCCACGGTGATCTCACCCGCCCGCAGCAGTACCCCGCTCGCGTGGCCCGGCGGGCCGCACACCAGGTTGAGGCTGAACCACATGCCGTAGATGAAGTAGACGTACGCATGTCCGGGCGGACCGAACATCGACGCGTTGCGCAGGGTGCGCCCACGGTAGGCGTGGGAGCCCGGGTCGGCCTCGCCCTCGTACGCCTCCACCTCCGTGATGCGGAGTTCCATGGGGCCCTCGGGCGTACGGCGGACCAGGATCCGGCCGAGGAGATCCGGGGCCACCGTGAGGACCGGCCGGTCGAAGAAGGACCGGGCCAGGGGCGTACGGTCGGGGCGCGCGCTCATCCGGTCGAGCGTAGTGGAACGCGCGCACCTGCAACCGGGGCCTAAGGTTCCGCGTTTGTCAGTGTGTACTCGTAAGCGGTAGTCGCACGAGCCTTCAAGGGGAGTCAGAGCATGGGGTTCAAGAAGCTGTTCGCGGCGCTGGGTGCCGGCGGTGCTTCGGTGGACACGGTCATCACCGAGCCGAACGTGGTGCCGGGCGGGATCGTCCAGGGCGAGGTCCGCATCCAGGGCGGGTCCGTGGAGCAGCAGATCGAGGGCCTGTCCGTCGGCCTGCAGGCGCGGGTCGAGGTGGAGGGCGGCGACCAGGAGTACAAGCAGGACATCGTCTTCACCAAGCAGCGCCTCGGCGGTGCCTTCCAGGTCCAGGCGGGCGCCCTGCACGTGGTGCCGTTCGGGCTGGAGATCCCGTGGGAGACGCCGATCACCCACTTCGGGGGTCAGCACCTGCACGGGATGAACATCGGGGTCAGCACCGAGCTGGAGATCGCGCGTGCGGTGGACGCCGGCGACCTCGACCCGATCAACGTGCACCCGGTGCCGGCGCAGCAGGCGATCCTGGATGCCTTCCGTCAGCTCGGCTTCGGTTTCCGCAGTGCGGACATGGAGCGCGGGCACATCCGCGGGACGCGCCAGACGCTGCCGTTCTACCAGGAGATCGAGTTCCTGCCGCCGTCGCAGTACCGCGGCCTGAACCAGGTCGAGCTGACCTTCGTCTCGGACGGCCGTGAGATGGACGTCGTCCTGGAGATGGACAAGAAGTCCGGGCTGTTCTCCGAGGGCAGTGACACGTACCGCTGCTTCCAGGTGGGTCTGCAGTCGTACCAGGAGACCGACTGGGCGGCTTACCTCAACCAGTGGATCGCGTCCGTGGGTTCGCAGCGCAACTGGTTCTAGGCTCGGGCCCGGTACCGGTCCGGTACTGGTTCGCGATCAGGAGGTTCAGCAGTGGCCGAGCAGAACAGGGCACCTCTTCCGCACGACTTCCACCCTCAGGTGCACGCGTTCTCCGTGGAGAGTGCGGACCTCGAGCCCGGTGGGGAACTGGGTGACGCCCAGGTCCTGCGGGGCGGGAACATCTCGCCGCACCTGCGGTGGGAGGGGTTCCCGGAGGGGACGAAGAGTTTCGCGGTGACGTGCTTCGACCCGGACGCCCCGACGGGCAGCGGGTTCTGGCACTGGGTGCTCTTCGATCTGCCGGCCTCGGTCACCGAGCTGCCGGCCGGGGCGGGGAGCGGGAAGTTCGAGGGTCTGCCCGCCGGGGCCGTGCACGTACGGAACGACTACGGCACGAGCGACTTCGGCGGGGCTGCTCCGCCGGCCGGTGAGCGGCACCGGTACGTGTTCACCGTCTACGCGGTGGACCAGGAGAAGCTGGGCCCCGGTCCGGACGTCTCGCCGGCGGTGGTCGGATTCAACCTGCGCTTCCACTCGTTGGGTCGGGCGCAGCTGATCGGTGAGTACGAGGGTCCTGCGAGCTGATCGTTCGCCGTGCGTTTGCCCGGTCCTGGTCTAAAGGCGACCAGGACCGGGCATTTTTATTGCGTTGTCCCGCGTGGCGCGCGCGGCCAGAGTGGTTGCGGGCCCTGCTGCCGGTGTGGTTGCGGGCCTGCACACGGGAGGTGGGCGAGATGCGGGACACGCTGGTGCTGAATGCGAGCTTCGAGCCGCTGTCGACGGTGACGCTGAACCGGGCGGTGGTCCTGGTGCTCCAGGACAAGGCCGTCGTCGAGCAGTCGCATCCGGAACTCCGTGTGCGCGGTGCCTCCATGGATCTTCCGCTGCCCCGGGTGATCAGGCTGTGCCGGTACGTACGGGTGCCGTTCCGAAGACATGCCCCCTGGTCACGGAGGGGGGTGCTGGTCCGGGACCAGCACCGGTGCGCGTACTGCGGGAAGCGGGCGACGACCGTGGACCACGTGCTGCCCCGGGCCCAGGGCGGTGGGGACACGTGGTTGAACACGGTGGCCTCCTGTGCCGAGGACAATCACCGCAAGGCGGCCCGGACTCCGGAGGAGGCGGGGATGCCGCTCCTCCGGAAGCCGTTCGTGCCGTCTCCGGCGGACGCCATGCTGCTGGCCCTGGGGGTGGGGGGCCGTGATGCGCTGCCCGACTGGCTGGAGCGGACCGCCTAGTACGGCCGGTCCGGCTGGTTCCGCCGCATGATCGCCGGTGCGCCGGGCGACGTAGACGTGCTACGTCGCTCAGCGCAGCAGCAGCTGGACGATCGCGATGACGCCGACGGTCACGATGACCGCGCGGAGCACGGTCGGCGACAGCCGGCGGCCGACCTTGGCGCCGACCTGGCCGCCGAGGGTGGAACCGACGGCGATCAGGACCACGGCCGTCCAGTCGAAGTCGGCGACGAAGAGGAAGAAGGCGGCCGCGATGCCGTTCACCAGGGCGGCGATGACGTTCTTGACGGCGTTGATGCGTTGCAGGTCCTCGTGGAGCAGCAGGCCCATCAGGCCGATGTAGAGCACGCCTTGCGCGGCGCCGAAGTAGCCCCCGTACGCGCTGGAGAGCAGCATTCCGGAGAGCAGGGCGGGGCCGCCGTCGGGGTGGCCGGTGTCGCCTCCGGCGGCTTCCTGGCGCTTGCGCAGGGCCGCGGCGAGCCGGGGCTGGAGGATGACGAGCACGAGGGCGAGTCCGATGAGGACGGGCACGATCGTGTCGAACGAGTCCGACGGCAGGGTGAGGAGCAGGACGGCGCCCGCGAGTCCCCCGACGAGGGAGACGGCGCCGAGCCGGATGATGCGGCCGCGCTGGCCCTGGAGTTCCTTGCGGTAGCCGATGGCCCCGCTGATGGAACCGGGCACCAGGCCGAGGGTGTTGGACACGTTGGCGGTGACCGGCGGGAGTCCCGTGGCGAGCAGCACCGGGAAGGTGATGAGCGTGCCGGAGCCGACGATGGTGTTGATGGTGCCGGCGCCGATGCCGGCCGCGAACACCGCTGCCGATTCCCAGATGGACATGGACATGGACTGGGCCATCCCCTTTGCATGAGTGAGTCGCCTCCCCGCCATGAAGGTCGAGGGGCCTCACTGATCATGCAGGAGGGGATGCCGGTCCGCAGGGGGGCGGGGGGTCAGTCGATCGGCGGCTGCTCGCGCCGGTCCGTGCCGTTCGCGCCGCTGCCGGCGCCGGTCCCGTCGGCTCCGGCGGACTTGCCGGCGTTCTGCGGGTTGAAGCCGGAACCGCCGCCCATGGGGCCGAAATTGCCCATGGCTCCGGACAGGCCCTTGAGCGCGTCTCCGATCTCGCTGGGCACGATCCAGAGCTTGTTGGCGTCGCCTTCGGCGATCTTCGGGAGCATCTGGAGGTACTGGTAGGCGAGGAGCTTCTGGTCGGCGTCGCCGGCGTGGATGGACTCGAAGACCGTACGGATGGCCTGCGCCTCGCCCTCGGCACGCAGGGCCGCGGCCTTGGCCTCACCCTCGGCGCGCAGGATGGAGGACTGCTTCTCGCCCTCGGCGCGCAGGATCTCGGACTGGCGGACGCCTTCGGCCTGGAGGATCGCGGCGCGCTTGTCGCGGTCGGCGCGCATCTGCTTCTCCATCGAGTCCTGGATGGAGGTCGGCGGCTCGATCGCCTTGAGCTCGACGCGGTTGACGCGGATGCCCCACTTGCCGGTGGCCTCGTCGAGGACTCCGCGCAGGGCCGCGTTGATCTCCTCGCGGGAGGTCAGCGTCCGCTCGAGGTCCATGCCGCCGATGATGTTGCGCAGGGTGGTGACGGTGAGCTGCTCGATGGCCTGGATGTAGCTGGCGACCTCGTACGTCGCGGCGCGGGCATCGGTCACCTGGTAGTAGATGACCGTGTCGATGTTGACGACCAGGTTGTCCTGGGTGATGACCGGCTGCGGCGGGAACGGCACGACCTGCTCGCGCAGGTCGATGCGGTTGCGGATCGAGTCGATGAACGGGACGACGATGTTGAGGCCCGCGTTGAGGGTGCGCGTGTAGCGGCCGAAGCGTTCGACGATGGCGGCGCTGGCCTGCGGGATCACCTGGATCGTCTTGACCAGTGCGATGAAGACCAGAACCACCAGAATGATCAGGACGATGATGATCGGTTGCATGCGGTTCCCCGTGCCCTTCCGGCTGTCTGTGCTGCCCCGTTGGGCGAGTCTCGCAGACCTCGCCGCCGCGGGTCGGCTCCTTGGCTCACAAGCTCACATCACGACCGCGGTGGCTCCGTCGATCTCCACGACGTCCACCTGCTGGCCGGGTTCGAAGCTGCTGTCCGCGTCGAGGGTGCGGGCGGACCAGATCTCGCCGGCGAGTTTGATCCGGCCTCCGCTGCCGTCGACGCGTTCGAGGACGAGCGCGCTTCTGCCTTTCAATGCGTCGATTCCGGTGCGGTGTTGGGGCCGCTGCTCGCGGTGGTGGTTCGCGATCGAGCGGACGACGGCGATGAGCGCCACCGACACGATGACGAAGACCAGGACCTGGGCGACGACTCCCCCGCCGAACGCCGCCGTGACGGCGGCCGCGACCGCCCCGACGGCGAACATGCCGAACTCCGGCATCGCCGTCAGGACGAGCGGGATGCCCAGTCCGACCGCGCCGATGAGCCACCACAGCCACGCGTCGATGTCCACATGGTCATGGTAGGTCGGGCGGGCGCGGTCGGGACAGGGTGCGACCGTGCCCGTACCGGCGGTGCCTGCCCGGGGTTCGGCGGACGCCCCTAGCGCAGCGGGAGGCCCTGGGCGGTCCAGCGGTCGTGGTCGTTGCGCTCGACGACGAGCGGGAGGCCGAAGCAGAGGGACAGGTTGCGGGAGGTCAGCTCGAGTTCGATGGGGCCCGCGGTGACGACCTTGCCCTGGCGGATCATCAGGACGTGGGTGAAGCCGGGGGCGATCTCCTCGACGTGGTGCGTGACCATCGCCATGGACGGCGCGAGCGGGTCGCGGGCGAGGCGGCCGAGGCGGCGTACGAGGTCCTCGCGGCCGCCGAGGTCCAGACCCGCGGCGGGCTCGTCGAGGAGGAGCAGCTCGGGGTCGGTCATCAGGGCGCGGGCGATCAGGGTGCGCTTGCGCTCGCCCTCGGAGAGGGTGCCGAACTTCCGGTCGAGGTAGTCCGTCATGCCGAGGCGGTCGAGGAAGGCGCGGGCGCGCTGCTCGTCGATCTCCTCGTACTCCTCCTGCCAGGTCGCGGTCATGCCGTACGCGGCTGTGAGGACGGTCTGCAGGACGGTCTGTCGCTTGGGGAGCTTGTCGGCGAGCGCGATGCCTGCGACGCCGATGCGCGGGCGCAGCTCGAAGACGTCGCTGCCGGGCTTGCCGAGGGTGCTGCCGAGGATGGTGGCGGAGCCCTTGGTGGGGAAGAGGTAGCTGGAGGCGAGGTTCAGCAGCGTGGTCTTGCCGGCGCCGTTGGGGCCGAGGATCACCCAGCGCTCGCCCTCCTTCACCGACCAGGAGACCTGGTCCACCAGAGCCCGGCCCTCGCGGACCACGGATACGTCCACCAGCTCCAGAACATCGCTCATGAGCGTGTTGTCTCCCCTTGCAGTCTCGGTTCGTCTGTGCACCGGTAGGCGCAGCCCCAGGGGAAAACCTACGCCACTCGGCGAGGGGTCCGGGCGCCAGGTGGGCCGCGGGGCCGGATCGGGGGTGATCCGTAAAGTGGGGGAATGCTTTTCGAACCACGTTCAGGGCGGTTGGCCGCCTGGGGGAACGCACTGCTGGCCGGACTGGTCTCGCCCGACGAGGCCGTGTTGTCGATCGTGGGCGAGGACGCCGTGCATCGGGTGGAGGGGCTGCCGGGCGAGTCGGGTCCGGTGGGTCTCACGCTGGCGCTCGGGCGGATGCGGGCGCTGGGGGTGACGGGGCTGCGGGTGGCGCTGCCGGCGCCGGGGCATCCGCTGGGGCTGAGCGGGCCGGCGGAGTTCAATGCGCGGGCGCTGGACGCCGAGGAGGCGGTGGTCGCGGCGGGCGCGGCGCTGGGTCTGGTGCCGGAGGTGGCGGAGGCCGGACCGGAGGGGGACGTGCACGTCTCGGTGACCTGGCACTGCCTGCCGGTCCGGGAGGCCCCGCCCGCGGACGTGCCGTCGCTCGGTGAGGCGGAACGGGAGCTGGCGGAGGCGCTGCGCGAGGCGACGGTGGTGCTGACCCGGCTGGACGTGGCGGGGTCGGGGCCGGTGGCGGAGGCTGCGCTGTCGGCGTACCGGGCGCGGGCGGAGGCCGGGCGGGAGGTGCTGGCGCCGGGGTATCCGGCGCGGGCGGTGCGGGTGCTGTCGCTGGCGCAGCGGGTGGACCTGCTGGTGTCGCTGGCGTACGAGCACGGGCCGGGCGGTGCGGTGGCCGCCTCGGAGATGGCGGCGAGGGCGGAGGCGCTGCGTCCGGTGGAGCGGGTGGCCCGTCGGGCGCTGGTGGCGGCGTACAACTCGGCGGTGGAGGAGCGCGAGCGGGGCTGAACGCACCGCGGCCCCGCTTCCCGGGGAGAGTGGGGGGAAGCGGGGCCGGTGCCGGGGGGTCAGGCGTTGACGCCCGTGTTGCCCCAGGCGCCGTTCAGCAGGCCGATCACCGTGACGGTGTTGCCGACCGCGTTCACCGGGACGTGGACGGGGGCCTGGATCAGGTTTCCGGAGACGACGCCGGGCGAGCCCGCGGCCTGGCCCTCGGCCGACGCGCCGCCGTGCGCCGAGGAGACGCCGGCGCCCGCGGCAAGGAGGCCGCCCGCGATCATGGTGACGGCAGTGGCCTTCTTGATGTTCTTCACGTTCTTCGTCCTCCAGTACGTCTGCCGCGGCCAGCCGCCGCGGCACGTCATGAAGAACGGTCATCCGACGAACGGGATACGCCATGTGGGCGACATCCACCCGACCGTATGAATTTGGGATCGGAGCTGGACGGTCCGTTTCCGTCCCGGTCCGGCCTGGTTCAGTCCGTGATCCCGTGCCTGACCGCCCACAACGCCGCCTGGGTGCGGTCCGCGAGGTCCAGCTTCATCAGGATGTTCGAGACGTGCGTCTTGACCGTCTTCTCGGACAGCACCAGCGCACGGGCGATCTCCCGGTTGGAGCGGCCGTCCGCGATGAGTGAGAGGACCTCCCGCTCCCGCTCGGTCAGGGAGCCGCCGCGGCTCGACGAGGGCTGTCCGTCCTGGGAGAGCAGGGCTTCGGCCACCTCCGGCTGGAGCAGCACGTGCCCGGCGTGGACGGAGCGGATCGCCCCGGCCAGGGCGTCGGGGTCGATGTCCTTGTAGACGTATCCGCAGGCGCCGCCCCGCAGGGCGGGGACGACCGTCCGCTGCTCGGTGAAGCTGGTGACGATCAGCACCCTCGCCGGGTTCGCGAGCGCGCGCAGCCTGCGCAGGGCCTCGATGCCGTCGGTGCCCGGCATCTTGATGTCCATCAGGATCACGTCGGGCCGCAGCTCCTCCGCGCGGGCCACGCCCTCCTCTCCGTCGGCGGCCTCCCCGACCACCTCGATGTCGTCCTGGACCTCCAGGAACGTGCGCAGGCCGCGGCGGACCACCTGGTGGTCGTCCACGAGCAGGACGCGGATGGGCGTGTCAGCCACCGGGGACCTCCATCTCGATCGTGGTGCCCGTACCGGGCTCCGAGTGCACGGCGAGGCGGCCGCCGGCGCCGCTCGCCCGGTCCCGCATGGAGACGAGGCCGAGGTGGCGCCCGGCCGAGCGGATCGAGGAAGGGGAGAAGCCGCTTCCGTTGTCCGTGACGGTCAGGACGGCTCCCGCGGCCCGGCGGGCGAGGGTGACCTCGACGCGGTCGCCGCCCGAGTGCCGCAGGGCGTTGTGGAGGGCCTCCTGGGCGACCCGGAGCAGCGCCTCCTCCTGGGTCGCCGGGAGGGCCCGTACGCCGTCACAGGTGAAGGTGACGTGCGCGGTGTGGGCACGGTCGAGTACGTGGACCTGGTCGCGGAGGGTGGCGACGAGGCCGTCCTCGTCGAGGGCGGCCGGGCGCAGCTCGGTCACGGCGGCGCGCAGCTCGTCGGCGGCCTCCGCGGCGAGCGCGGCGACCTGCTGGAGCTCGCCCTTGGCACGGGCCGGGTCGCGGTCCACGAGGGCGGCGGCGGCCTGGGCGGTCAGGCGGAGCGAGAAGAGCTTCTGGGCCACGGCGTCGTGCAGCTCGTGGGCGAGGCGGGAGCGCTCCTCGGCGATGGTGAGCTCGCGGCTGCGCTCGTAGAGCCGTGCGTTGGTGAGGGCGATCGCCGCGTGCTGGGCCAGGAGGGCGAGGAGCTCCTCGTCCTCTTCGGTGAAGCCGCCTGGTCTGCGTTTGTTCGCGAGGAAGAGGGCGGCGAGGGTCTCCTCGCCGTCGCGGACGGGCTGTCCGAGGAAGTCGGACATCTCGGGGTGGGCGGTGGGCCAGCCCTCGAAGCGCGGGTCCTTGCGCACGTCGGCCAGCCGCTCGGGGCCGTCCTGGTGGAGCATCGCGGCCAGGATGCCGTGCTGGCGGGGCAGCGGGCCGATGCGGCGCCACTGGTCCTCGGTGATGCCGTCCACGACGAACTGGGCGAAGCCGCCGTGGTCGTCCGGGACGCCGAGGGCCGCGTACTCGGCGTCGAGCAGCTCGCGGGCCGAGACGACGATCGTGCGCAGGACGTCGCGGACCTCCAGGCGGCGGCTCATGGCGAGCAGCGCGGTGCTCACGGCGGCGAGGCCGCCGCAGGGTCCTCCGAACACGGGACTACCGGTCATGGGCTCACCGTACTAGCGGCTCTGACCTGCGGGATCGGGCTCGAGCCCTAGGGCTGGGGGCGGTGTGCCCCTCCTCCTTGGGGAGGGGCCGCCGGGGCCTTCTCTGCCCTGGGGATGAGGGTGGTGGGGGTTTGTGGTCCTCAGGGTGGAGAATTCCGTTACATAGCGCATTGCTTGAGCAACGCACGGTAAGACCGTTACGTGGCCGATGTGAGCCCGCGCATAGGACCCACGTCACTTACGAAGGCGCCTAGTGGACGTGTAAACACGTTGTGAGCACTGCTGCGCCTAGCGTGCGGCCCGGAATTCCGGGCCCGTCGGCGCCCCCTGATCCACTAAGCGGGATCGTACGTCACACCTTTGCCACAAGATTTTGCCGCCGCTAAGAATTGCTCTCGTCGCACAGCACCGCGGATCCCGGATCCGAACGGTGCTTTCCTGCGGCTCCCGCTATTCGAAGAGGTTGCTACGCATGTCCAAGACCAGCACCCCCGGCCAGATTCGTCGTCTGACGAAGGCGCACAAGATGTCCTTCGCCGCCGTTGCCACCATCGGCGCCGCCGCCCTGGCCGCCACCCTCGTCCCGGCCGGCACCGCCGACGCGGGTACGACCGTGGCCGCTGCCCCCGTGGCGTGGACCCAGGCCGTCGAGGGTGTCCAGGCCAAGACCGTGCAGCACCTCTCCGCGCAGTCCAAGCTGGCCACGGACGCCGCGAAGCTCGAGGCCGCGGTGAAGGCCAAGGCCGCCGCCGCCGCGAAGGCGAAGGCCGACGCCGAGGCCGCCGCCAAGGCGAAGAAGGACCGCGAGGCGAAGGCGGCCGCCAGCCGCTCCACCGTCCGCAAGCCGATCTACGCGAACAACCTTGACGGCTGGATCAAGGAGTCGCTGGCGATCATGAAGGCGCACAAGATTCCGGGCACGTACAACGGCCTGTACAAGAACATCATGCGCGAGTCGAGCGGCAACCCGCGGGCCATCAACAACTGGGACATCAACGCCAAGAACGGTGTGCCCTCGAAGGGTCTGCTCCAGGTCATCAAGCCGACCTTCCTCGCGTACCACGTCCCCGGCACCCCGCTGGACCAGTACCACCCGGTCGCCAACATCGTCGCCGCGGCCAACTACGCCGCCGACCGCTACGGCTCGATCGACAACGTCAACAGCGCCTACTGAGGGCCGCTGGCGTAGCAACCCCCAGCACCCCCATGCGCCTCAGGGCGGCACCCGGTATCCGGGTGCCGCCCTGAGGCGTTTCTCTTGGCGGGGAGGGTGCGCGCAGCGGTGCGGGCTAGTTGCGCATGACCTCGGGCTCGTGGCGGCGCAGCAGCTTCTGCACGGCGAAGCCGCAGGCGACGCCGATGAGCAGCAGGATCGTGATGTTCACGCCCCACTGTGCGATCGAGTGCTCCCACAGCGGGTCCGTGTTGGACGGGTTCTGCTGGTCCCACGGCGGCATGAGCTTGCCGAGGTCGAGCGTGGTGCCGGCGGCGGCGACCGCCCAGCGCGACGGCATCAGCCAGGCGAACTGCTCCAGGCCGGGCGAGTCGTACACCTGGAACAGGATGCCGGTGAAGACGACCTGGACGATCGCGAACATGACCAGCAGCGGCATGGTCTTCTCGGCGGTCTTCACCAGCGAGGAGATCACGAGGCCGAACATCATCGACGTGAAGCCGAGCGCGGTGACCGACAGGCACAGCTCGACGGCCGGCGGCATGAGCAGGCCCTCGGTGGGCAGGTCGCGCGGGGCGAAGCCGATGACGCAGATGACAGCGCCCTGGATGGCCGTGATGAAGCCGAGGACGATCACCTTCGACATGAGGTACGCCGACCGGGACAGACCGGTGGCGCGCTCGCGCTCGTAGATGACCCGTTCCTTGATCAGCTCACGGACCGAGTTCGCGGCGCCCGAGAAGCACATGCCGACGCAGAGGATCAGCATGATCGTGCCGGCGTCGCCGTTGAACCGGGACGGCGGCTTCGGCGGCGCGAGGCCGAACGTCGCGGGGATGACCGTGGAGACCACGCCCAGGACCGCGGGCAGGATCAGCATGAGGGCCATGAAGCCCTTGTCGGACGCGATCACCGAGACGTAGCGGCGGATCAGGGTCCACAGCTGGTCGCCCCAGCCCTGCGCCTTCGGCGGCATCATCTGCTGCATCGGCGGCATCGCGACCTGCTGCGGGGCGACCGAGTCGAGGTCGGCGGCGTACAGCTGGTAGTGCTGCGAGCCCTTCCAGCGGCCGGCCCAGTCGTAGTCGCGGTAGTTCTCGAAGGCCGAGAAGACGTCCGCCCACGTGGTGTAGCCGAAGAAGTTCAGCGCCTCGTCCGGCGGGCCGAAGTACGCGACCGAACCGCCCGGAGCCATGACCAGCAGCTTGTCGCACAGCGACAGCTCGGCCACCGAGTGGGTGACGACCAGGACCGTGCGGCCGTCGTCGGCGAGGCCGCGCAGCAGCTGCATGACGTCGCGGTCCATGCCCGGGTCGAGGCCGGAGGTGGGCTCGTCCAGGAAGATCAGAGACGGCTTGGTGAGCAGCTCCAGCGCCACGGACACGCGCTTGCGCTGACCGCCCGAGAGCGCGGTGATCTTCTTGTCCTTGTGAATGTCGAGCTTGAGCTCGCGCAGGACCTCGTCGATGCGGGCGGCGCGCTCGGACTCGGCGGTGTCGCCGGGGAAGCGGAGCTTGGCCGCGTACTTGAGGGCCGTGCTGACCTTCAGCTCCTTGTGCAGGATGTCGTCCTGCGGGACCAGGCCGATGCGCTGGCGGAGCTCCGCGAACTGCTTGTACAGGTTGCGGTTGTCGTAGAGGACGTCGCCCTCGTTGGCGGGCCGGTAGCCGGTCAGCGCCTTGAGCAGCGTGGACTTTCCGGAGCCGGAGGGGCCGATGACGCCGATGAGCGACTTCTCCGGGACGCCGAAGGTGACGTCCTTGAGGATCTGCTTGCCGCCGTCGACCGTCACCGTGAGGTGGCGGGCCGAGAAGGAGACGTCACCGGTGTCGACGAACTCCTCGAGCCGGTCGCCGACGATCCGGAACGTCGAGTGGCCGACGCCGACGATGTCGTTCGGACCGAGCTGCGCGGTGCCGGACTTGGGCAGCGGCTGACCGTTGACGTAGGTGCCGTTGTGGCTGCCGAGGTCGTGGATCTCGAAACGGCCGCCCGTGGAGCGGAACTCCGCGTGGAGGCGCGAGACCTGGAGGTCCGAGACGACGAGCTCGTTCTCCAGCGCACGGCCGATCCGCATGACGCGGCCGACGGCGATCTGGTGGAACGTCGTCGGGCTGCGGTCACCGCCGTACGCGGGAGCGGCGCCCTGCGCGGGCACCCCCGCGCCGCCGCCCTGCTGCTGCGGGAAGTGCGGCTGCTGCGGCTGCCGGTGGGCGGCGGCCTGCTGCGGCTGCTGCTGCCAGGCCTGCTGCTGCGGCTGCTGCGCCTGGGCAGGGGCCTGGTACGCCGGGGCGGCCTGCTGGGCCGGGGCCTGGTAGGCCGGAGCGGCCTGCTGGGCCGGGGCTGCCTGCTGCGGTACTGCCTGCTGCGGCGCCGCGGCGGCGCTCAGATTCAGCCGCGGGCCGTCGGTGGCGTTGCCCAGGTGGACCGGCGTGCCCGGCACGAGCTCGGTCTGCTGGACCCGCGCACCGTGCACGTAGGTGCCGTTGGTGCTGCCGTGGTCCTCGATGCCCCAACCCCGGCCGTTCCAGGCGATGGTGGCGTGCCGCCACGACACCCGGGCGTCATCGATCACCACGTCTCCCTGGGGGTCACGCCCCAGCGAGTACGACCTGGACGGATCGAGCGTCCAGGTCCTTCCATTCAATTCCAGTACGAGTTCCGGCACTCCAGCCCCACTTAGGTCCCCCGAGAATCCCCCTGGCGTCAGGGAGTCCGACGTCAGGGAGTCTAGGGATGGCGAACATCCGGGGGAACTATTTCAGGCCTGGGGCCACATGTGGAATCGGGGCCTTGCCGGGGCGTCTACGCCTGCCCGTTGACGGGGTCGAAAGTCACCCGGAGAGTGAGATACGGGACTTCTCGACCCACCGCACACGCTCGGCACGCATCGGGGGCACGCATGCGCCGCATTCGCTGGGGAGACGTGGTCCTGTCGGGCATCGCCGCCACCGGCTGGGCCCTCGTCGTGATGGCCGGGGTCGCCGCGCTGGGACTCCACCTGCTGGGTGCCGACACCGCGGGAGGCTCCCCCGGGGCGATGACGGCCGCCGTGGTGGTCCTCGCGATCGGCGGGACGGTGACCCCGTCGTGGGACGTGTCGGTCCTCGGGGTCACCGGCCCGGGTGCGCAGACCTCCCTGGACGTCATGCCGCTCGGGGTGGGGCTGGCCGGGGCGCTGGTCCTCGCCCGGATCTTCCTGCGCTCGGTGCGGACCGGGGCGGGGCCGGGTGAACTCGCCGCCCGGGCGGCCTCGGTGGCGGTGCTGTTCGTCGCCGAGGCCGCCGCACTGGGCCGGGCCGGGCACGACGTGGTCACCCTGGACGGGCCGCAGCTGCCGAGGACCCCGCCGGAGGTGGTGGTCCCCGGGATCGGGGACATCGGCGGGCTGCTCCCGGACCGCATCGGGGACCTGATCGGCACCGAGGCCCGGGTGGGGTTCTCGGTGGAGTTCGGGCCGACGCTGCTGGGCGCGGCAGTGTGGGTGCTGGCCGTACTGGCGGTGGCCCTGCTGGCTTCGCGGCGCGGCCCGGCGGCGTTCGCGCGGCTGCGGCCCGCGGTGTCGGCGCTCGTGGTGGCGTTGCTGGTGGCGGTGGCGGCCGGGCTCGCAGCGGCGGTGTGGGCGGCGCTGGGGGACGAGCATCCGCGCCGGGTGCTGGGCGCCGCACTGCTGGGGGCGCCCAACGGGGCCTGGACGGGGATGCTGCTGGGGCTGTTCGTGCCGGTTGACGTGCGGGCCACGGGCACGCCGGGCCGGCTGCTGCCGGATCCGCTGGACGATCTGCTGGGGGCGGCGCCGCCCGAGCCGGTGACGGTGGCCCGGCTCGCGGAGTACGACGGGCGTGCCTGGCTGCTGGTTGCGGGGGCGGGGCTGCTGCTGCTCGGCGCCGGAGTGCTGGCCGCCGCACGGACTCCGGGGCGCGGGGTCCTGGGGTGCGCGGTGCGGCTGTCGGCCGTGACCGGGGTGGTGCTGGCGGTGCTGGTGTGGCTGACGGGGGTGTCCGTCGGGGGTCCCCCCGGCGGAGCTGCGGGAGGCTCGCTGTCGGTGCTCGGCATGGACGCGGTGGACGCCGGGGTGGAGCTGCGGGGCAGGGCGCCGTACGCGCTGCTGCTCGGGGCGGCCTGGGGCGCGGCGGCGGGCGGGGCGGGGGCGCTGCTGGCGCGGCGCCGGCGCCCGCCGCGGCCGGTCCCGGTGCCGGCGCCGCCGGGGGCTGGGCCCGATGCGCCGACGGCCCCGTACCAGCCCCCGCCGGGGCGGCCGTACCCGTACGCGAACCCCGGGCAGAGCCCGTACCCCGACCCGTACGCCGAGCCCGACGGCTCCTGGGACGTCACGGTCACCCGGCTGCCCCGCAGGCCCTCCGGGCGCCCGGCTCCCTCCCACCGTCCGCCGTTCGCCCCGCCCCCACCGCCTCCTCCACCGCCACCGCTCGGGCCCCCGGGCTGAGGCGCCCGGGAAAGGGGACGGGCCGTACCAAATCGAACACGGGCGGCCGGCCGCCCGCCCCGAGGGCCCTGACACCTGCCCGTCGATCTCCGTTCACCCCGCCGCCGTCCCCCGGGCGCCCGTACCGGGCGGCGCCGGGGAGCACTCCGCCGGAGAATGGTTCCGGCAGGTGGGACGGGGGTCCAAGCACGGACGGCGGGAAGATACGGTGAGGGCACCATGAGCGCTTCGCAGACCTCCGACGTCCCCACCCTCCTCGTCAAGATCTTCGGCAAGGACCGTCCCGGGATCACCGCCGGGCTGTTCGACACCCTCGCCGCCTACTCCGTCGACGTCGTCGACATCGAGCAGGTCGTCACCCGTGGCCGCATCGTCCTGTGCGCCCTCGTCACCAAGCCCGCCGCCGGCACCGAGGGCGAGCTGCGGGCCACCGTCCACAGCTGGGCCGAGTCGCTCAAGATGCAGGCCGAGATCCTCTCCGGTACCGGTGACAACCGGCCGCGCGGCAGCGGCCGTTCGCACGTCACCGTGCTCGGGCACCCGCTGACCGCCGAGTCCACGGCCGTCATCGCCTCGCGGATAACCGCGACCGGCGGCAACATCGACCGCATCTTCCGGCTCGCCAAGTACCCCGTGACGGCCGTCGAGTTCGCCGTGTCCGGCTGCGAGACCGAGCCGCTGCGCACGGCCCTGGCCACCGCTGCCGCGCACATCGGCGTCGACGTGGCCGTGGTCTCGGCCGGCCTGCACCGCCGGGCGCAGCGCCTGGTCGTCATGGACGTGGACTCGACCCTGATCCAGGACGAGGTCATCGAACTGTTCGCCGCGCACGCCGGCTGCGAGGCCGAGGTCGCCGAGGTGACCGAGCGGGCCATGCGCGGCGAGCTGGACTTCGAGCAGTCGCTGCACGCCCGGGTGAAGCTGCTGGCCGGCCTGGACGCCTCCGTCGTGGACAAGGTCCGCTCCGAGGTGCGGCTCACGCCGGGCGCCCGGACCCTGATCCGCACCCTCAAGCAGCTCGGCTACCAGGTCGGCGTGGTCTCGGGCGGGTTCACCCAGGTCACGGACGATCTGCAGGAGCGGCTGGGGCTGGACTTCGCCTCGGCCAACACCCTCGAGATCGTCGACGGGAAGCTGACCGGCCGGGTCACCGGCGAGATTGTGGACCGGGCGGGCAAGGCCCGGCTGCTGCGCCGCTTCGCCGCGGAGGCCGGTGTACCGCTGGCCCAGACGGTGGCCATCGGCGACGGTGCCAACGACCTGGACATGCTGAACGCGGCCGGGCTGGGCGTGGCCTTCAACGCCAAGCCGGTGGTCCGCGAGGCCGCGCACACGGCGGTGAACGTGCCGTTCCTGGACGCGGTCCTGTACCTGCTCGGGGTCACCCGCGAAGAGGTCGAGGCCGCGGGTCTGACCTGAGCCGCCTCCGTACCACGAGGACGGGCCCCGGCGCGGATCGATCCGCGCCGGGGCCCGTTCACGTCGGCCGTACGTACGGGTGCTCAGTGGTCCTCGGGGGTCCAGAAGTCCAGCAGCGTACCCACCCCGTGCTCCACCGACTTCCAGGAGCCGGCGAAGGAGACGACGGCGAACGCGGCGGTCGGGAACCCGGTACGGGTCATCCGGGCCAGGGCGTCGCCCTCCGCCCGCCCGGCGAGGGCGTCGGCGAGGGCGTGCATGCCCGGGTTGTGGCCGATGACGAGGAGGTCCTTGACCTCGTCGGAGGTCTCGTTCAGCAGGGCGATGAGCTCGCCCGGCGAGGCGTCGTACAGCCGCTCCTCGTACGAGGTCCGCGGCCGGTGCGGCATCTCCTGGACGGCGAGCTTCCACGTCTCACGGGTGCGGGCGGCGGTGGAGCAGAGGGCCAGGTCGAAGGTGATGCCCGTCTCGGCCAGCTTCAGCCCGGCGGCCGGTGCGTCCTTGCGGCCTCGTTCCGCCAGCGGGCGCTCGTGGTCGGGAACCTCGGGCCAGTCGGCCTTGGCGTGCCGGAGGAGGACGATCCTGCGGGGTGTGTCGGCGCTCATGGCTCCCAGCTTCGCACGGATCGGGCCATGGGGCGCAGGGTGTTGAGGGGCTGCGCCCCGGGCGCGGGGCGGCTCCCGGCGCACGCCGGCGCGGGCGCGGGGCGGCCCCCTCGGGGCGCACCCCGGTCAGCCGACGGCGCGCAGGAGCTGTTCGGTGACGTGGAGGAGCGCGGAGGCCTCACCGGAGGCGGCGTGGGCCTCGGCGGAGCCGGCGAGGAGCAGCAGCAGGAGGCCGAAGGCGAGCGCGGGCAGGGCCAGCGCCCACCAGTGCAGCCGGGCGCTCGCGCCGTGGACTCGGGGTCCGGGGCCGGGGATGTGCGGGGAAGTCGTGGGGGCCGACATGGGCCGCCTCCGTGGGTGCGCGGGTGGGACTGGCTCGCTCTCCTCGAATCTATGGATCCGAAGGCGCGGGGCCCATCCGGGGCACACCCCACTCGACCCTGAACCTGTCCCCCTAAGGGTTGGTGGGGTTAACCCCACCACCGGTGCTGTCAGGGGGAGACGACGGTCGCGATGACGGAGATGATCACGGTCACGACGAGCATGGCGCCGAGCACCATGCCGAGCTTCTTGTGGCTGTTCTGCGGGTTCGGTTCGAGTACGGGCGACATGCCGCTCAGTCTCCCATGCCGCATTCGTCCTCGATCGTGCGGTCCCGGCCTGCCAGGACGCCCAGCGCGATCTGCGGGACCAGCAGGCCCGCCATGAGGATGAGGGGCAGGTCCCAGCCGCCGCTGTGCTGGTAGAGCGTGCCGATGAGGAGCGGTCCGGGGATGGAGATGAGGTAGCCGGTGCTCTGGGCGAAGGCGGACAGCTTGACGACGCCGGCCGGGGACTTGGCGCGCAGCCCGATCAGCGTGATGACGAGCGGGAAGGCGCAGTTGGAGACGCCGAGCAGGAGTGCCCACGCCCAGGCGCCGGCGGCGGGGGCGAAATGGAGCCCGCTGTATCCGACGAGGCCGAAGGCGCCGAGGGCGGCGGCGATGGCCCCCTGGTTCTTCATCCGGCCGGCCAGGTTGGGGATGACGAACGCGAGCGGGACGCCCATGACCATGGTGACCGCGAGCAGGACGCCGGCGGTGCCCGCGGAGACCCCGGCGTCGCGGAAGATCTGCGGGAGCCAGCCCATGGTGATGTACGCGCCGGTGGCCTGGAGGCCGAAGTAGCAGGCCAGGGCCCAGGCGGTACGGCTGCGGACGATCTTCGGGCCCGCGTCCGCCCGTACGTGCGCGGCCGGCTCGGAGGCGGCGGCCCGCTTCTCCCGCCGGGCGGCCGCCGCGACGGGCAGCCAGGGCACCACCGCGGCCACCGCGAGCACGGCCCACACGAGCAGGCCCGTGCGCCAGCTGCCGCCGAGGGCGGAGGTCATGGGGACGGTCGCGGCGGCGGCGAGCGAGGTGCCGACGGCCAGGGCCATGGAGTACAGGCCGGTCATGGTGCCGACGCGGTCCGGGAACCAGCGCTTGACGATGACGGGGAGCAGCACGTTGGTCAGGGCTATGCCGGCCAGGGACAGGGCGCTGGCGGCGAGGAAGCCGGCGGCGGCGTGGGTGAAGGGCCGGATCAGCAGGCCGGCCGCGACGGCGGCCATGCCGGCGCAGACGACGGCGGCCGGGCCGAAGCGGCGGGAGAGGCGGGGCGCCGTGACGCCGAAGACGGCGAAGCAGAGGGCGGGGACGGAGGTGATCAGTCCGGCGACGGTGCCGCTCATGCCGAGGCCGGCGCGGACCTCCTCGAAGAGGGCGCCGAGGCTGGTGATGGCGGGCCGCAGGTTGAGGGCGGCCAGCACGATGCCGACGATGAGGACCGGGCCCAGCCAGGCGGGTTCGGGGCGCGCGGGAGCGGCGGGACGGGCCTGTGCGGGTACCGTGCGCGTGCCGTGGGGCCGGTCGATGGTCTGGATTTCTTCGTCGGGCATTACACCATCATAGAATCATGGGATGATTGGTTGTCACCCCCCAGTCCGGACCTCCGAGAGGACCCCGCCCGTATGCCGCTGACCTCGCCCCGGCGATCCGCGCTGGTCGACCAGGTGATCGCCCAGCTCAGGAACCAGATCACGTCCGGCGAATGGCCCGTCGGCTCCCGCATCCCCACCGAGCCTGAGCTGGTGGAGCTGCTGGGCGTCGCCCGGAACACCGTCCGGGAGGCCGTCCGGGCCTTGGCGCACAACGGGCTGCTGGACATCCGGCAGGGCTCGGGTACGTACGTCATCGCCACCAGCGAGCTCGCCGGGGTGATGCACCGCCGCTTCGCGGGCGCCGACCCGCGGCACATCGCGGAGCTGCGCTCGACGCTGGAGTCCTCCGCGGCCCGGCTGGCGGCGGAGCGGCGGACCGAGCGGGACCTCGTACAGCTGGAGGCGCTGCTGGCGCGGCGCGAGGAGGCCTGGGCGAGCGGGGACGCGGAGCGGTTCGTCGCGGCGGACGTGGCGCTGCACATGGCGGTGGTGGCGGCCTCGCACAACGAGGTGCTCATCGAGCTGTACGCGGACCTCGGCGACCTGGTGGCGGACTGGCTGCGCACGGACGTCGGCACGGAGCTGGATCCGGCGTCGCACCTGGACCACGCGCGGCTGATCGAGGCGATCCGGCGCGGGGACGGGGACACGGCGGCGTCGGAGGCGGCGGGCTACCCGTTCGCGTGCCTCGGCCGGAAGTAGCACGGCCGGGGCGGCCGGGTTCGCGGGCGGGCCGATGGCTTCGCGAACCGGCCCGCAGGGTCACGGCCGCTGGTGCGTGACCCAGGCCGAGCGGACTTCCTTCCAGCAGCGGCTGGCGAGCTCGATGCGGCCGGCCGGCCCGACGGCCACGGCGGCGCTGTCCGAGTCCAGGTCCCACCACCGGTCGCATTCCACGTGCAGCCGGACCAGGTCGGTCTCCGGATAGCCGTTGTGGCAGGTCGCCGTCACCTGCGAGCCGTCGATCAGCGTGTCGCAGTCGGCGCCGTACAGCTCACGGGCGGCGGGGGGCTGAGGCCGTGCGGGCGGCTCTGCGGGAATCTCGTCGAGGTCCACGACGGCGGGGGCCGCCGCCTCGGGCCCGGGGGCCGGGTCTCCCCCCTCGGGCTGCGCGAAGGCTCCCGGGACCACGAGGCCCGTCAGGACCACCGAGGTGAACAGCAGCGATACCGCTCGGCTCCGCCTCCCACGCACGGCCGCACCTCCTCCCCGCCGGAGCCGGGAAGATCCCGGCCCGGTCAGTTTGCAGGCATCTGTCCCGGTTTTCGACTCGGGAAGATCCGGTCGGAGGGCGGAAATCTGATCGAACCCCGGCCGGAATCCAGCCCCCACCGGCACGTACGGCGGCGGCCGCGCCTCCCGGAAGGGAGACGCGGCCGCCGCCGTACGGACGTACGAGTGCCTCGCTCAGGCACCCATCGCGTGCAGGCCGCCGTCCACGTGGACGATCTCGCCGGTGGTCTTCGGGAACCAGTCCGACAGCAGGGCGACGATGGCCTTGCCGGTCGGCTCCGGGTCGCTCATGTCCCACTCCAGCATCGAGCGGGAGTTCCAGACGTCCGCCAGGTCCGAGAAGCCCGGGATGGACTTCGCGGCCATCGAGCCGAGCGGACCGGCCGAGACCAGGTTGCAGCGGATGTTCTCCTTGCCCAGGTCACGGGCGAGGTAGCGGCTGGTGGCCTCCAGCGCGGCCTTGGCCGGGCCCATCCAGTCGTACTGCGGCCAGGCGAACTGCGCGTCGAAGGTGAGGCCGACGACGGCCGCGCCCTCCGCCGGGAACAGCGGCTTGCAGGCCATCGTCAGCGACTTCAGCGAGAACGCCGAGACGTGCATGGCGGTCGCGACCGACTCGAACGGGGTGTTCAGGAAGTTGCCGCCGAGGGCGTCCTGCGGCGCGAAGCCGATGGAGTGCAGGACACCGTCGAGGCCGCCGAGCTCGTCGCGGACGAGGCCCTCCAGGCGGGCCAGGTGCTCGTCGTTGGTGACGTCGAGCTCGATCACCTTGACCGGCTTGGGCAGCTTCTTGGCGATGCGCTCGGTCAGCGTCGGGCGCGGCCACGCGGTGAGGATGACCTCGGCGCCCTGCTCCTGGGCCAGCCTGGCGGCGTGGAAGGCGATGGACGACTCCATCAGCACCCCGGTGATGAGGATGCGCTTGCCGTCGAGAATTCCGCTCATGGTGATCAGTGACCCATGCCCAATCCGCCGTCAACGGGAATGACGGCTCCTGTGATGTACGCGGCGTCGTCGGACGCCAGGAAGCTCACGGCTGCCGCGATCTCCTCGGGCTGCGCGTAGCGGCCCAGGGGCACCTGGCCCACGATGCCCGCACGCTGCTCGTCGGTGAGCACCTTCGTCATGTCGGTGTCCACGAAACCGGGGGCCACGACGTTGAAGGTGATGTTGCGGGAACCGAGCTCACGGGCGAGCGAGCGGGCGAAGCCGACCAGCGCGGCCTTGGAGGCTGCGTAGTTGGCCTGGCCCGCCGAGCCCAGCAGCCCGACGACCGAGGAGATCAGGACGACGCGGCCCTTCTTGGCACGGAGCATGCCACGGTTCGCGCGCTTGACCACACGGAAGGTGCCGGTGAGGTTGGTGTCGACGACGGAGGCGAAGTCCTCCTCGGACATGCGCATCAGCAGCGTGTCCTTGGTGATGCCGGCGTTGGCCACCAGCACCTCGACCGCGCCGTGCGCGTCCTCGATCTCCTTGTAGGCCTGCTCCACCTGCTCGGAGTCGGTGATGTCGCAGCGGACCGCCAGTACGCCGAGCGCGGTGAGCTCCTGTGGCGGCTCACCCGACCGGTACGTGATCGCGACCTTGTCGCCGGCCTGCGCGAAGGCTCGGGCGATGGCGAGGCCGATGCCCCGGTTTCCTCCGGTGACGAGAACCGAGCGGCTCAACGGATCACCCTTTCGACTAGCGGTCTGATTACCAAAAACCTATAGGCCCGGCCGCCCGTGCGCAGAATCGATCTCCCACAGGGCCTCGGTACGGGGTCTGTCGAGTCCCTACAGAAAGATGTAGGCACAAGCGCCCCGAGCGCGACATGATCGAGGCGACCGGCCCCGACTCCGGGAGGACTTCCGTGCCCCATTCCATCGACGCGGCCTTCACCGCGCTGCCCCTCCGGGCGCTCGCCGACGCGGCGCTCGCCCGGGCCCGCGCGCTGGGCTGCGACCATGCCGACTTCCGGCTCGAGCGGATCCGCAACGCCTCCTGGCGGCTGCGGGACGCCAAGCCCTCCGGCGGCTCCGACACCACCGACCTCGGGTACGCGGTCCGCGTGGTGCACGGCGGCAGCTGGGGGTTCGCCTCCGGTGTGGACCTGACCATGGACGGCGCCGCCAAGGTGGCCTCGCAGGCCGTGGCCATGGCGAAGCTGTCCGCCCAGGTCATCAAGGCCGCCGGTTCCGACGAGCGGGTCGAGCTCGCCGACGAGCCGGTGCACGCCGACAAGACGTGGATCTCCGCGTACGACGTGAACCCCTTCGAGGTGCCGGACGCCGAGAAGGCGGCCCTGCTCGCCGACTGGAGCTCCCGGCTGCTGGCCGCCGACGGCGTGGCGCACGTCGACGCCTCGCTGCTCGCCGTGCACGAGAACAAGTTCTACGCCGACACCGCCGGCACCATGACCACGCAGCAGCGCGTGCGGATCCACCCGCAGCTCACCGCCGTCGCCGTGGACGCCACCACCGGCGAGTTCGACTCGATGCGCACCATCGCCCCGCCGGCCGGGCGCGGCTGGGAGTACCTGACCGGCACCGGCTGGGACTGGGACGCCGAGCTGGAGCAGATCCCCGTACTGCTCGCCGAGAAGATGCGGGCGCCGAGCGTCGAGGCCGGGCGCTACGACCTGGTCGTGGACCCGTCGAACCTGTGGCTCACCATCCACGAGTCCATCGGCCACGCCACCGAGCTCGACCGGGCGCTGGGCTACGAGGCGGCGTACGCGGGGACCTCCTTCGCCACGTTCGACCAGCTCGGCACGCTCAAGTACGGCTCCTCGATCATGAACGTGACCGGTGACCGCACCGCCGAGCACGGGCTCGCCACCGTCGGCTTCGACGACGAGGGCGTCCAGGCCCAGAGCTGGGACCTGGTCAAGGACGGCACCCTGGTCGGCTACCAGCTGGACCGGCGGATCGCGAAGCTCACCGACCTGGGCCGCTCCAACGGCTGCGCCTTCGCCGACTCCCCCGGGCACGTGCCCGTCCAGCGGATGGCGAACGTCTCGCTCAAGCCGGATCCGGGCGGGCTGTCCACCGAGGACCTGATCGGCGGGGTGGAGCGCGGCATCTACGTCGTCGGCGACCGCTCCTGGTCGATCGACATGCAGCGCTACAACTTCCAGTTCACCGGGCAGCGGTTCTTCCGGATCGAGAACGGCAGGCTGGCCGGGCAGCTGCGCGACGTCGCCTACCAGGCCACGACCACCGATTTCTGGGGGTCGATGGAGAAGGTCGGCGGGCCGCAGACGTATGTGCTGGGCGGTGCCTTCAACTGCGGCAAGGCCCAGCCGGGCCAGGTCGCGGCGGTCTCGCACGGCTGCCCGTCCGCGCTGTTCCGCGACGTGAACATCCTGAACACCACGCAGGAGGCCGGCCGATGAGCCGTACGAGTCCCCACGAGATCGTCGAGCGCGCGCTGGAGCTGTCCACCGCCGACGGCTGCGTCGTCATCGCCGACGAGGAGTCGACGGCCAATCTGCGCTGGGCGGGCAACGCGCTCACCACCAACGGCGTCACCCGCGGCCGGACCCTGACGGTCATCGCGACGGTGGACGGCAAGGAGGGCACGGCCTCGGGGGTCGTGTCGCGCTCTGCCGTGACCACCGCGGACCTGGAGCCGCTGGTCCGGGCCGCCGAGGCCGCCGCACGGGGCGCAGGCCCGGCGGAGGACGCCCAGCCGCTGGTCACCGGCACCCCGTCCTCGCCGGACTTCACCGACGCCCCGGCCGAGACGAGCTCGGCGGTCTTCGCGGACTTCGCCCCGGCCCTCGGCGAGGCCTTCGCCCGGGCCCGCGCGGGGGGCCGGGAGCTGTACGGCTTCGCCAACCACGAGCTGGTCTCCACGTACGTCGGCACCTCGACCGGGCTGCGGCTGCGCCACGACCAGCCGAACGGGACCCTGGAGCTCAACGCGAAGTCCCCGGACCGGCAGCGCTCGGCCTGGGCCGGCCGCTCCACCCGGGACTTCAAGGACGTGGACCCGACCGTGCTCGACGCGGAGCTGGCCGTACGCCTGGGCTGGGCGGAGCGGCGCTTCGACCTGCCCGCCGGCCGGTACGAGACCCTGCTGCCGCCGACGGCCGTGGCCGACCTGCTGATCTACCAGATGTGGTCCGCGGCGGCCCGGGACGCGGTGGAGGGCCGGACGGTCTTCTCCAAGCCCGGCGGCGGCACCCGGCTCGGCGAAAAGCTGTCCGAGCTGCCGCTGACGCTGCGCAGCGACCCGAACGCGCCGGGCCTGGAGTCCGCGCCGTTCGTGATCGCGCACAGCTCGGGCGACGACGCCTCGGTCTTCGACAACGGCCTGCCGGTCCCGGCGACCGAGTGGATCCGGGACGGGCAGCTGGCCCGGCTGACCACGACCCGGCACAGCGCGGCCATGACCGGGATGCCGGTCTCGCCCGGCTTCGGGAACCTGATCCTCGACGGCGGCGGCGACAAGTCGCTGGAGGAGATGGTGGCGGCCACCGAGCGGGGCCTGCTGCTGACCTGCCTCTGGTACATCCGCGAGGTCGACCCGGCGACGCTGCTGCTGACGGGCCTGACCCGGGACGGCGTGTACCTGGTGGAGAACGGCCAGGTCGTCGGCGAGGTGAACAACTTCCGGTTCAACGAGTCGCCGGTGGACCTGCTGTCGCGGGCCTCGGAGGCGGGCCGGACCGAGAAGACCCTGCCGCGCGAGTGGAGCGACTGGTTCACCCGGGCCGCGATGCCCGCGCTGCGGATCCCGGACTTCAACATGAGCTCGGTCAGCAAGGGCGTCTGATCCACCTAGACTGAATCCTTGGCGCGACGCAAACCATTCGAAGGAGTCGAGAAACCGTGACGGACATCGTCGACGAGTTGAAGTGGCGCGGGCTGTTCGCCCTGTCCACCGACGAAGAAGCGCTGCGCAAGGCGTTCGCGGACGGTCCGGTCACCTTCTATTGCGGCTTCGACCCGACGGCTGCCTCGCTGCACGTGGGACACCTCGTACAGGTGCTGACCGTACGCCGGCTCCAGCAGGCCGGGCACCGGCCGCTGGCGCTGGTCGGCGGGGCCACCGGGCAGATCGGTGACCCCCGGCCGACCGCCGAGCGGACCCTGAACGACCCGGAGACCGTCGCCAACTGGGTGGGCCGGCTGCGCGCCCAGATCGAGCCGTACCTGTCCTTCGAGGGCGAGAACGCGGCGGTCATGGTGAACAACCTGGACTGGACGGCGGGCATGTCCGCCATCGAGTTCCTCAGGGACATCGGCAAGCACTTCCGCGTCAACAAGATGCTGACGAAGGACTCGGTCGCCAGGCGGCTGGAGTCCGACCAGGGCATCAGCTACACCGAGTTCAGCTACCAGCTGCTCCAGGGCATGGACTTCCTGGAGCTCTACCGGCGCTACGGCTGCACCCTGCAGCAGGGCGGGTCCGACCAGTGGGGCAACCTGACGGCCGGTCTCGACCTGATCCACCGCCTGGAGCCGCACGCGCAGGTGCACGCGCTGGCGACCCCGCTGATGGTCAAGGCGGACGGCACCAAGTTCGGCAAGACCGAGGGCGGGGCCGTCTGGCTGGACCCGGAGATGACCACTCCGTACGCGTTCTACCAGTTCTGGCTGAACGTGGACGACCGGGACATCTCCACCTACATGCGGATCCTCTCCTTCAAGTCCCGCGAGGAGCTGGAGGAGCTCGAGGCGCAGACCGCCGAGCGGCCGCAGGCGCGCGCCGCCCAGAAGGCACTGGCGGAGGAGCTGACCGCCCTGGTGCACGGCGCCGGCCAGTGCGCGGCCGTGATCGCCGCGTCGAAGGCGCTGTTCGGCCAGGGCGAGCTGGCGGACCTGGACGAGGCCACGCTGGCCGCGGCCCTGTCCGAGCTGCCGCACGCGAAGGTCGCCGAGCCCGGCCTGGTGGTCGACCTGTTCGCGGAGACCGGGCTGGTGGCGAGCAAGTCGGCCGGCCGCCGGACCGTGAAGGAGGGCGGTGCCTACGTGAACAACGCGAAGGTCACCGCCGAGGACGCGGTCCCCGCCAAGGAGGACCTGCTGCACGGGCGCTGGCTGGTGCTGCGCCGCGGCAAGAAGAACCTGGCGGCGGTCGAGGTCACGGGCTGACGCCCGGGGCCTGACACCTGAGCGCGGGCGGAGGGGCCGGTGCGGACACCACGCCCGGCCGGCCCCTCCGTCGTGCCGCCCTCAGGTCATCTGCTTGCTGCCGCCCTTGAGCGACTTGTAGACCATCTCGCCGAGCGCCACGATCAGCACCGCTCCGGCAAGTTGCAGCAGGTGCCGGGTCCAGTCGATCCCCCTGGTCTCCTCTACGCCGATCCACCCCGCGACGGCGTTGCCGAGGATGCCGCCGGCGATGCCGAACAGGGTGGTCAGCCAGAGGGGCTGATGCTGCTTGCCCGGCAGGACGGCCCGGGCGATGAGGCCCAGCACGAAACCGACGATGATCGCCCACAACCATGACATGTCGAGCCTCCTCGTGGCGCGTTGTGCGCATGTGGGCCCAGTTTCAACCCGTCCGGCGTACTGCGCATTTCGGACGGCCCCGTTCGGGGGACACCCCCTCTCCTCGCCACGGGACCGGCGGCGTACGGTGGGAGGATCCGGACCGGGAAGTGTCCGGCCGGCGGATCGGGCGGTGGAGCGTGGAGCGGAAGAAGCGGAACGGGGCCGAGGTCTTCCGGATCACCGGAGCCCGGATGGGCCTCGACGAGGACGTACGGGGACGGCAGCGCCGGTACGTCATCTCGATGTCGATCAGGACGCTGTCGGTCCTGGCGACGGTGATCCTGTGGAACGTGGAACGTCACGTGGCGATCGTGACGCTCATCGCGGGCGCGCTGCTGCCGTACGTGGCCGTGGTCATCGCCAACGCGGGGCGCGAATCGACCCCCTCGCTGCCCTCGCACTTCATCCCGTCACCTGTGCGTCCGGCACTGAACACGGGAAACCTCAATAAAAGCTCAGATCAATCATGAAGTTCCGGTGCACCGCACCGGGTCCTGCGTGACATACTGCCTACGCGCTCCGCATCCCCCGTCGGAGCGACGGACCGACGCCGGGCAGCTCCCCCCGTGGCTGCTCGGCGTCGCCCTTCCGTGACAGGGGTTTGTAGGGTTGAGGCGTGAACTCCCCTGACTCCCCCGAATCCGCCGGCTCCGCGCAATCCGTGGACGCGCCCACCTGTTCGGCCAAGGGCTGCCGCGACGCGGCCGTCTGGGTCCTGGCGTGGAACAACCCGAAGCTGCACACCCCGGAGCGCCGCAAGACCTGGCTGGCGTGCGGGGAACACCGCGAACACCTCTCCCAGTTCCTGGGGGTCCGCGGTTTCCTCAAGGACGTCGTGAAGCTCGACGAGTGGGTCCAGCCGGAGGGCTCCGAGCGACTCTGACCGCCCGGGCGCGCCTCGAGCCGCCCGGGCCGGGGCCCTCAGCCGCCGATCGCGGACATCGGGCGGTCGGGCTGCAGGAAGGACGGGTCGTCGAGACCGGACCCGGCCTTCTTGCCCCACATCGCCACCTTCCACAGGCGGGCGATCTCCTCGTCCGGGGCGCCGGAGCGCAGGGCTCCGCGCAGGTCCGACTCCTCGGTGGCGAACAGGCACGTACGGACCTGGCCGTCGGCGGTGAGCCGGGTGCGGTCGCAGGCGCTGCAGAAGGGCCTGGTCACCGAGGCGATCACGCCGACGGTGGCCGGGCCGCCGTCGACCAGCCAGCGCTCGGCCGGGGCGGAGCCACGCTCCTCGGCGCCTTCCTCGGTGAGCGCGAAGCGGGTGCGCAGCGACGCGAGGATGTCCCCGGCGGTGATCATGCCGTCGCGCTTCCAGCCGTGCTGGGCGTCGAGCGGCATCTGCTCGATGAAGCGGAGCTCGTACTCGTTCTCCACGGCCCAGGCGAGCAGGTCGGGGGCCTCGTCGTCGTTCAGGCCCGGCATCAGGACGGCGTTGACCTTGACGGGGGTCAGACCGGCCTCGCGGGCGGCGGCCATGCCGTCGATGACGTCGCGGTGCCGGTCACGCCGGGTGAGGGTCTTGAAGACCTCGGGCCGCAGGGTGTCCAGCGAAACGTTCACGCGGTCCAGGCCGGCGGCCTTGAGCGCCTGCGCGGTGCGCTTGAGTCCGATGCCGTTGGTGGTCAGGGACATCTTGGGGCGGGGCTCCAGGGCCGCGCACTGCTCGACGATCCCCACCAGTCCGGGGCGGAGCAGCGGCTCGCCGCCGGTGAAGCGGACCTCGGTGATCCCGAGCTGCGTGACGGCGATCCGGATCAGCCGGACGATCTCGTCGTCGCTCAGCAGGTCCGATTTCCCGAGCCACTGCAGACCCTCCTCGGGCATGCAGTACGTACAGCGCAGGTTGCACCGGTCGGTGAGTGAGACGCGCAGGTCAGTGGCCACGCGGCCAAAAGTGTCGAGAAGCATTTCAGGCCCCCTCCCCTGTCCGGTTCGTAGAGGTTCGCGCCACCTCGGAGAAACGCCTGGCGCCGTAATCGAGCCTACGCGACGCGCGTGAGGCGTAGGGATGCCCAAATGAACGAGACGCGACGTGGCCGCATCGTACGGAAGTACGACGCGGCCACGCTGTGTGTTCGGCCCATGTCACATGAGCACGGTCTCAGTGCGCGCCCGTTCCGGTAAGGGAGCGCACCTCGAGTTCCGCGAACTTCTGGGGGTCGGCCTTCTCCTTCGACAGGACGGTTCCCAGCCAGCCCAGCAGGAAGCCGAGCGGGATGGAGACGATGCCCGGGTTCTCCAGGGGGAACCAGTAGAAGTCGGCGTCCTTGAACATCGAGGTGGGCTTTCCGGAGACGACCGGCGAGAAGAGCACCAGGACGACCGCGGAGACGAGGCCGCCGTAGATCGACCAGAGCGCGCCCTGGGTGCTGAACCGCTTCCAGAAGAGGCTGTACAGGATGGTCGGCAGATTGGCGGAGGCGGCGACCGCGAAGGCCAGGGCGACGAGGCCGGCGACGTTGAGGTCGCGGGCCAGGGCCCCGAGGCCGATGGCGACGGCGCCGATCACGACCGTGGACCAGCGGGCCGCCCGGACCTCCTCCTGTTCGGTGGCCTTGCCCTTGCGGATGACGTTCACGTACAGGTCGTGGGCGAAGGACGAGGAGGAGGCGAGGGTGAGCCCGGCCACCACCGCGAGGATGGTGGCGAACGCGACCGCGGAGATCACGGCGAGCAGGACGGCGCCGCCGGTGGAGCCCGCGCCGCCGCCGAGTTCCTGGGCGACCAGTGGGGCCGCGGTGTTTCCGGCCTTGTTGGAGGCGATGATGTCGGTGCGCTTGAGCAGGGCCGCGGCGCCGAAGCCGAGGGCGATGGTCATCAGGTAGAAGGCGCCGATGATGCCGATGGCCCAGTTCACGGACTTGCGGGCGGCCTTGGCCGTGGGAACCGTGTAGAAGCGGATCAGGATGTGCGGCAGGCCGGCGGTGCCGAGGACCAGGGCGATGCCGAGCGAGATGAAGTCCAGCTTCGTCGTCGCGTCCTTGCCGTACTTGAGACCGGGCTCCAGGAACTTGGTGCCCTGGCCGCTGTTCTCGGCCGCCTTGCCCAGCAGGTCGGAGATGTTGAAGTTGAACTTCAGCAGGACCAGGAAGGTGATGAGAAGGGCGCCCGCGATGAGCAGCACGGCCTTGATCATCTGTACCCAGGTGGTGCCCTTCATGCCGCCGATGGTGACGTAGAGGATCATCAGCACGCCGACCAGCGCGACGACCGCGACCTTGCCTCCGTCGCTGGTGATGCCGAGGAGCAGCGAGACGAGCACGCCGGCGCCGGCCATCTGGGCGAGCAGGTAGAAGATCGAGACGACGATGGTCGAGGTGCCGGCGGCGGTGCGGACCGGCCGCTGGCGCATCCGGAACGCGAGGACGTCGCCCATCGTGTAGCGGCCGGAGTTGCGCAGCGGCTCGGCGACGAGCAGCAGGGCGACCAGCCAGGCCACGAGGAAGCCGATGGAGTAGAGGAAGCCGTCGTAGCCGAAGAGCGCGATGGCGCCGGCGATGCCGAGGAACGACGCGGCGGACATGTAGTCGCCGGAGATGGCGAGGCCGTTCTGGAAGCCGGTGAACTGGCGGCCGCCCGCGTAGAAGTCGGCGGCGCCCTTGGTCTGGCGGCCGGCCCAGATCGTGATGATGAGGGTGGCGACGACGAACAGCCCGAACAGGGTGATGATCAGCGGCCGGTGCTCGGTGGCCCCGGCGGCGGTGTTCGCCGCGAGCCGGAGGGGGAGGGTGTCGCTCATTCGCCGGCCTCCATCCGCGCTTTGATCGCCGCACCCTTGGGGTCGAGCTTCGAGGCGGCGTGCCGGGAGTACAGCCAGGCGATGAGGAAGGTCGTCGCGAACTGGGCGAGGCCGAGCACGAGGGCGACGTTGATGTTGCCGAAGAGCTTGGTCCCCATGAAGCCGCCGGCGTAGCTGGAAAGCAGGACGTAGAGCAGGTACCAGGCGATGAAGGCCACGGTGAGCGGGAAGGCGAAAGAGCGGTAGGAACCACGCAGTTCGGCGAATTCGGCGCTCTGCTGGACGGCTGTGAACTCTTCGGCCGTGGGGCTCGCCGTGGATGTTCCCGCGCTGCCGTGCGGCGGCGCTGCTTCGGTGGTCACGGGGGGTTCTCCTTGTGACGCGGGTGCGGTGGGGACGACGGACAAAACAACCTCCGTGTGGGGGACGGTGGCGCTGAGTCCCCCTGCCCAACGGCACGGCCGGCGCGGCGGGACGGTTCAACACCCGTCGATTCTTCCGAAACTGATTTCTCGAACTGATGGCGCAAAGGCGAACGGCGGCACTAGGTTCACCTGTCATGAACCCGTCGTCCTGCGCGACCACGCGCGGACGGCTCTTTCACGGATGATGTGGAGAACCCATGGCTCATCTGGGACCTGGCCGCCGGCGCATTGCCGTACCGGTCGGCCTGGCGCTCACCGCCTCGCTCGCCTTCCTGCCCTCGGTCGCGGCCTCCGCCGCCCCGCTGGGCAACACGGCGGGTACGGCGGCCGCGGCGAAGCCCGACACCACCGGCCCCAAACTGTCGTACGTCGCGAACCTGAGCACGTACACCACGGTGAAGGCCGCGCAGAAGGCCATCGAGCGGGCCGGCGGAACGGTGGTGACGTCCTATGAGCAGATCGGGGTCGTCGTCGCACACTCCCAGAACCCGGACTTCGCCAAGCAGCTGCGCGCGCAGCGCGGCCTGTTCGTGTCGGTCGGCGCCACCCGGACGGCCCCCCTCCAGCCGGTGCAGACCACCGAGGAGGGCACGACGCAGAAGCTGAGCACGGCGGACGCCGCCAAGGCGGCATCGGCCGCCACGGACGGTCAGGAGCCGCTGGAGCCCAACCAGTGGGACCTGCGGGCGATCAAGGCCGATCAGGCGCACAAGATCAACGATGGCAGCCGGGACGTCACGGTGGGCGTCATCGACACGGGTGTCGACGACACCCACCCGGATCTCGCGGCGAACTTCTCCAAGGGCCAGTCGGCCAACTGTGTGGGCGGCGTCGCGGACACCACCGAGGGAGCGTGGCGCCCGTACGCCGACGGCAGCGACCACGGCACGCACGTGGCCGGCACCATCGCGGCCGCGCGCAACGGCGTCGGCATCTCGGGCGTCGCGCCGGGCGTGCAGGTCGCCGCGATCAAGGTGAGCGAGCCGGGCACCAGCCTGTTCTTCACCGAGGCGGTCGTCTGCGGCTTCATGTTCGCCGCCGAGAAGGGGATCGAGGTGACCAACAACAGCTACTACGTCGACCCCTGGCTCTACAACTGCAAGGCGGACGACGACCAGAAGGCGCTGGTGGAGGCCCTCGGCCGGGCGACGAAGTACGCCGAGCGCAAGGGCGTCCTCAGCGTGGCCTCGGCCGGCAACTCGAACCACGACCTCGCGTCGAACGCGATCGTCGACGACACCAGCCCGGACGACGGCACCCCGGTGCCGCGCACGATCGACCCGCACGTCTGCCTGGACCTGCCCACCCAGCTCCCGGGTGTGGTCACGGTGAGCGCGACCGGCGACCAGGGCTTCAAGTCGTACTACTCCAGCTTCGGGCTGGGCGTGGTCGACGTCGCCGCCCCCGGCGGAGACAAGTGGCAGGTTCCGGCCACGCCGGACGCCAACGGCCGCGTGCTGTCCACCCTGCCGGGCGGCGGCTACGGCTACAAGCAGGGCACCTCGATGGCCGGACCGCACGTCGCGGGCGTGGCGGCGCTGCTCAAGAGCGCGCACCCGTCGGCCACGCCGTCGCAGCTCCAGGCCATGCTGAAGGCCCAGGCCACGAAGGCGGCCTGCCCGGAGAAGGTCTACGACGCGACGGGCGCGCTGGTCGACGCCGCCACCTGCCAGAGCAAGTGGGGCCAGACCGGCTACTACGGCTACGGCGTGGTGGACGCGCTGAAGGCCGTGAAGTAGCCGCTCAGAACGCCTGAACGATGGGGCGCTCGAGCGCTTGGACGGACGGAAGGGCCGGCCCGGGGGAATCCCCGGGCCGGCCCTTCCCGTCGTCACCGGGCCCGTCAGGGCTTGATGAGCACCTTCAGCGCGCTGCGGTCGTCCATCGCGCGGTAGCCGTCCGGGACCTCGTCCAGGGACACGGCCCGGTCGAAGACGGGCGCCGGGTCGATCGCGCCGCTCAGCACGTCCTCCAGCAGCTCCGGGATGTACGCGCGCACCGGCGCGACGCCGCCGCGCAGGCTGATGTTGCGGTCGAACATCACGCCGAGGTCGAGGCCGGTCCCGCTGCCGTGCGGGACGCCGACGTAGCCGATGGCCCCGCCGTCGCGGGTGATGTTCACGGCGGTGCGCATGGACTGCTCGGTGCCGACCGCCTCGATGACCGCGTGCGCACCCTGACCGCCGGTCAGCTCGCGCACGGCCGCCTCGGCGGCCTCGCCGCGCTCGGCGACGACGTCGGTGGCCCCGAACAGCTTGGCGATGTCCGTACGGACGGCGTGGCGGCCCAGCGCGATGATCCGGTCGGCGCCGAGGCGCTTCGCGGCGAGGACGCCGCACAGGCCGACCGCCCCGTCGCCGACGACGGCCACGGTGGAGCCCTTGCGGACGCCCGCACCCAGGGCGGCGTGGTGCCCGGTGCCCATGACGTCGGACAGCGCCAGCAGCCCGGTCAGCAGGTGGTCGTCGGAGAGGGCCGCGGCGGGCAGCTTCACGAGGGTGCCGTCGGCGTGCGGGACGCGGACGGCCTCGCCCTGGCCGCCGTCGAAGCCGACGGAGCCCCAGAAACCGCCGTGCACGCAGGAGGTGTACAGACCCTCGGAGCAGTAGTCGCAGGTGCCGTCGGACCACATGAAGGGGGCGACGACGAGGTCGCCGGACTTCAGGCCCGAGACGGCCGAGCCGGTCTCCTCGACGACGCCGAGGAACTCGTGGCCGATGCGCTGGCCGGGCTGGCGCGCGGCCTCGCCGCGGTAGGCCCACAGGTCGCTGCCGCAGATGCAGGCACGCAGGACGCGGACGACGGCGTCCTCGGGGCGCTGGATCGCAGCGTCGGGCACCTCCTCCACGCGGATGTCGTGCGGGGCGTGGATGACGGTGGCGCGCATGGTGGTGCAGTCCTCCGGCTCGGGGTTGTTCAGCGTTGTACGACTGATGACCGTCCTACGGTACGCCTGCTCCGCGGGTGGTCGCGCCGGTGGCCAGCAGGTACTGGGCGGCCAGGTAGGTGGCCATGATCCAGAAGTCGGGGCGGGGCAGCTGGGGCCATTCGGCGACGCCGGTGGCGATGAGGGTGTCCGACAGCAGGAACAGCGCACCGCCGACGCCGGCCCGCAGGCCGAGGGCGCCGGAGCGGAAGGCCATGGCGGTCAGCAGCAGGCTGTAGCCGGCCACGGGGATCCGCAGGTCCGCGGGCAGATCGGACCACAGCAGGGCGACGGTACCGAGGAGGGCCAGGGTGTAGGCGCCCCCGAGCAGCGGGTTCGCGGGCCGCTTGCCGAACAGGACGAGGTAGCAGACGTGCCCGACGGCGAAGGAGCCCATGCCGACGAGGAAGGCCGCCTCGGCGTCGAAGAGCAGGGCCAGGTCCCCGCCCCAGCCGAACAGCAGGGCGGCGACCAGCAGGCGGGGCGCGCCGCGCGTGATCACGTACACGACGAGCAGCGGCATCAGCAGCGGCTTGGCGATGACGTGTCCGAGGTGCCAGTCCGCCAGCAGGGACCCGAGGTCGGCGGCGGCGGCCACGGCGAAGGACGCGAGGGCGGTGCGGCCGAACCGGTCCCGGCCGGGCACCGCCCGGTCGGCGGCCCAGGACGGGCCGGGCCGGCCGGTGGACTCTGCGGTGCTCACGCGGTGGTCTCCTGTACGGCGGCCGGGTCGGCGGCGGGTGCCGCGGCCTCGGAGGCGGGCGCGGGAGCGGGCGCGGCGGTTGCGGTTGCGGCGGTTGCGGTTGTGGCGGTTGCGGTTGTGGCCGGGGCGGCCTCGGCGGCGGGCTGCCAGCCGGGGCCGCGGAAGACGCGTCCGGCGCGCTCGCGCCAGCCTGCGGCGGCTCGGACGTCGCGGGCGATGGCGGCGTACTCGTGGGTCGCGACCCGCAGCGGGTTGTAGGTGCTGATGTTCTTGGTGAGCCCGTAGACGGGCTTGTCGGTCTCGCCCACCCAGGAGCCGAACATCCGGTCCCAGATGATCAGGATCCCGCCGAAGTTGCGGTCCAGGTAGCCGCCCTGGGAGGCGTGGTGGACGCGGTGGTGGGAGGGGGTGTTGAAGACGTACTCGTAGGCCCGCGGCAGCTTGCCGATGCGCTCGGTGTGGACCCAGAACTGGTAGAGCAGGTTGATGCCGTAGCAGAACGGGATCGCGGCCGGGTGCACGCCGAGGGCGACCATCGGCAGGTAGAACCACCAGGTGGTGGCGCTGGTCCAGGGCTGGCGCAGGGCGGTGGTGAGGTTGAAGTTCCGGCTGCTGTGGTGGACCACGTGGCACGCCCACAGGATGCGGATGACGTGGTGGAGCCGGTGCTGCCAGTAGTAGAGGAAGTCCTGGACCAGCAGCATCAGCAGGACGGTCCACCACAGGAAGGGCACGCGCAGCGGCGTCAGTTCGTAGACCGCCGTGAAGACCGCGACGACCGGGAGCTTCCAGAGCAGGTCGAAGCCGATGCTGCCGAGGCCCATCGCGACGCTCGTCGCCGCGTCCTTGGCGTCGTAGCCGGCGGCGTCCTCGTCGGGATGGAGCCGGTAGCTCACCACCTCGATGACGGTGAGCAGCACAAAGGCGGGTATGGACCACAGCACGACATCGGGCAGGTTCGGCATGCCCGCACCATAGAGCGGCTTCGGGGGCGCCGCTAGGGGTTGTTACCGATCGGTATCCATCGGGGTTACCGGCGGTTCACGCGATGATGTCCGGGCCAAGGGGAGGGCAGGGGATGACGGGCTTCGAGACGGTTCTCTTACGGGTGGCGGGTACGGCGGCGGGGGCCTTGGTGAAGGCCCTGCTGAGCCGGTCCCCGGGGGCCGGGCTGGCGGTGGATCCGGCCGCCCCGGCCCCGCGCTGGCGCCGGCCGGCGGAGCTGGGGGCCGCGGAGGTGCGCCGCCTGGCCGAGACCCTGGCGAGCAGGCTGGGCGGGGCCACGCGCGGCCTCCCGGAACACGAGCGCCTGGCGGCGCTGGACGCGGTGGGCGACGCCTTCGCGGCGCTGGGCCCGCTGGACGCGCAGTCCCTCTTCGCGGCGGACCTGGACCCTGCGTTGCTGGCGGCGGCGGTTCCCCCGGCCTCGGGCCTGAGCGAACCGGCCGAGGCCGTCTACCGCGACCTGGTCCGACTGTGCTGCGTGCACGCGGTGGAGTACGTGACGACCCTGCCGGGCTTCGGTGCGCGCGCGGAGGTGGAACTGATCCGCCGCAGCGGCGAGCTGGCGCGTGCGGTGGAGCGGATGAAGGAACGCACGGACGGTGCGGCCTACGCCTTCGAGGAGCAGTACGCCCGCTACGTCGCCGAAACCCACAGCCGCCTCCAGCTGTTCGGCCTGACCCTCGGCCAGGCCCGCCAGGAGTGGCCGCTGGACCTGGCGTACATCAGCCTGGCGGTGACGGGCGAGCAGCTGCTGGAGGAGCCGGGCCGCCACTCTGCGATGAAGACCGAGTCGGCGCTGAGCGCTTCCGAGCGCGTACTGCTGTGCGGCCCCGCGGGTTCGGGCAAGAGCACCCTGGTGCAGTGGCTGGCCCTGAATGCGGCGAGACGGAGCTTCCAGCTCGGCCTGCGCCACTGGAACGCGCTCGTCCCCTTCGTCCTGCGGCTGCGCTCGTTCAACTCGCCCGAGGGCCTGCCCATGCCGGAGGACTGGCTGCGTGCCTCGGGCGTGCCGCTGCGGGCCCCGGACGGATGGGTCGAGAACCTGCTGTCCGAAGGACGGGCACTCGTCCTGGTCGACGGCGTCGACGAGGTGCCGTCCAAACTCCGCAACCGCACGGAGGAGTGGCTCAGATCCCTGCTCGCCGCCTATCCCCACGCCCGCTACGTGGTGACCACCCGTCCGTCGGCGGTCCCGGAGGACTGGCTGACCGGGCAGGCCTTCTCCCTCCTCTCCCTGCTGCCGATGGAGCGTGCCGACGTCAGCGCGTTCATCACGCACTGGCACGACTCCGCCCGCGCCGAGTGCGGCTCCGAGGAGGAGCGGGACAGCCTGGACCGGTACGAGAAATCGCTGATCCAGTCCGTCGGCTCCCGCCGGGACCTCGGATGGCTGGCCTCGAACCCGCTCATGTGCGCCTTGCTGTGCGCCCTGAACCGGGACCGGCACATGCACCTGCCGAGGGCGCGCAAGGAGCTGTACGACGCCGCCCTGGACATGCTCCTCGTGCGCCGGGACACCGAGCGCGACATCTCCGGTGTCGAGGGGGTGTACCTCAGCAGGGACGAGCAGACCCTGCTGCTCCAGCGGCTCGCGTACTGGCTCATCCGCAACGGCCAGGTGGAGGCGTCCTGCACGGAGGCCGAGGAGATGGTGGGCGAGTGGCTCGGCGCCATGCCCCAGGTACGAGCGGCCGGCGCCGAGCAGGTGTTCCGCCACCTGCTGATCCGCAGCGGGCTGCTCCGGGAGCCGGTGCCCGGCTCGGTCCACTTCGTGCACCGCACCTTCCAGGACTACCTGGGGGCCAAGGCGGCCGTGGAGGCGCGGGACTTCGGCGTGCTGGTGGGCAACGCCCACGAGGACGCGTGGGAGGACGTGGTCCGCATGGCGGTCGGGCACGCCCGCCCCGACGAGCGCGCACGCCTGCTCCGGCAGCTCCTGAGGCGGGCCGACAAGGTCAAGCGGGACAACAGCCGGCTGGTCCTGCTGGCCGCGGCCTGCCTGGAGCACGCACCGGAACTTGACCCCGCGGTCTGGCACGAGGTGGAGGCGCGTACGGCGCACCTGCTGCCGCCGCACTCCGTGGGGCAGGCCGAGGAGCTGGCCAAGGCGGGCGAGCTGGTCCTGGAACTGCTGCCCGGACCGACGGGCCTGGACGAGCAGCAGGCCGCCGCCGTCATCCGTACGGCCGCGCTGGTCGGCGGGGAGCGGGCGCTCCAGGTCATCGCCGGTTTCCGCAGGGACGACCGCTACGACGTGGTCCACGAGCTGTCCGACTCCTGGGGGCGGTTCCCCACCGACGCGTACGCGGACGCGGTCCTGGCCGACGCCCCCGTGCGCGTCGGGCACCTGCACGTGCGCACGCAGGAGCAGCTGGCCGTGCTCGGCCGGATGCCGCACATACGGCGGGTCCACCTCACGTGGAACGGCGCCGTCCCGGCGGAGATCTCCGGGCGGCAGGACCTGGAGTGGCTGGTCATCCACCGCAATCCGAGCCTGACCGATCTCGCACCACTGGCCGGCCATCCGACGCTGCGGCACCTCGGCGTGCTGGACTGCCCGGAGGTCACGGGCATCGAGGCGGTCGCCGAGCTGGCGGCGGACAGCCTCGCCTTCGGCTACCTGCGGGAAGGTCTCTCGCTGGCCCCGCTGGCGGCGGTCGACGGGCTCAAGTCCCTGGTCATCGGCTTCGAGCCGGCGCAGCGGTGGATCGGGGACGTCCCGGCGGCCGAGGGGCTGACGTCCCTGGCCCTGTGGCAGGGCGTCCGCAGGATGACCCTCGACGGGATCGAGCGGTGGCCGGGGGTGAGGGACCTGACGATCGCGGGCAGCCTGCAGTACCGGCAGCTGGTCCGCTCGCTCCCGCTGCCGGGGCTGGGCTCCCTGCAGATCCGGCACGCCGCGCCCGTGTCGGTCGCGGCTCTCGTGCCGTACCAGCACCTGACCGAACTCGTGCTGATCAGGTGCGTGTTCGAGGGGACGCTGGAACCGCTGACCGAGCTGCCCGGGCTGCGGCTGCTCGTCCTGCGCGAGTGCCTCGGCACGCTGGACCTCTCGCCGTTCGCGGACACGGACGAGCTGGTCATCGAGGTGGACCGGCGCACGAGCGTGGTCGGCACCGAGCGGATCCCGCCGGAGCGGCTCGTCTACAAGAGCTGAGCCGCCCCGGGCGGAACCGGGGGCTCACCAGACCCGGACCGAGCCCCCTCGGGCGAAGGCCGGGCTGGTGGCCTCGGGCGGGATCTCCGTCAACGGCTCGGCGATCTCCGAGACCAGCGGCCCGTGCTTCGCCGCCAGCGGGTCCAGCAACGCCAGGTCGAAGCCGTACACGCGGGCCGCGTTGCCGCCGGCCATCGCGGCGACCTCGTCCTGCGGGAGGCCCGCGTACGCGATGCGCAGGCCCTCGCGGGAGAACGGGGTGGTGCCCTCGTCGTGGGGGTAGTCGCTGCCCCACATGATCTTGTCGAGGCCGATCCGGTCCCGCAGCGGGACCTCGTGGGGGCGCATGAAGCTGGCCCCCACGAAGCAGTTGTCCCGCCAGACCTCGCTCGGGCCCTTGCCCATGGACTCCGCCAGGCCAGCGCCGAACTTGGACTCCGCCGTGGCCGCCTTGGCAGCCGCGTTCACCAGGCGGCCGTGGTAGTAGTCCAGCATCTCCATGACGGCGGGGATCCAGCCGGAGCCCTGCTCCGTCAGGACCAGCTTCAGGCCGGGGTGGCGGCGGAAGGCCCCGCCGAAGATGAGGTGCCACAGAGCGCGGTGCGAGAACCAGGTCGTCTCGACTATGAAGACGGCCCGGGCGGCCGGTTCGTCGCCGAGCGGCGGGGACGCCGAGCCGCCGTGGTGGTTGACCGGGACGTCCAGCTCGTCGCACACCGCCCAGATCGGGTCGTACGCGGCCGAGTACAGCTCGGGGACCGAGGAGCCGGGCGGGACGCCGGGCAGCAGGATGCCCCCCGTCAGGCCGGCCTCCCTCGTGCGGCGGATCTCCTTCACCGCCGCGTCCACGTCGTTCAGCAGGATCTGGACCACGCCCGCCCGCCGGCCCGGTGCGTCCGCACAGAAGTCCGCCAGCCAGCGGTTGTGGGCCTGCAGCCCCGCCCAGCGCATCGTGTACTCCGCGGCCGTCGGAGGCTGGGCCATCAGCGAGGCCTTGGGGAAGAACGGCGGGATCGTGTTCGGGAAGAGCACCTCGGCCACGATGCCGTCCGCCTCGAGCTCGGACAGCCGGCGCGCGGAGTTCCAGTTGCGGTCCGCGGTGTCCGCGAGGAGGTCCTCGTACGGGTTCACGTACGTGGCGGCCCAGGCGTCGAACTCCTCGTGGTACCGCTTCTCCAGGTACGGCTTGTAGTCCAGCAGGTCGGCGCCCGCGTGGCAGTCCGCCGAGATGACCGTGTAGCGGTCTGCCATCAGGACACCCCCAGGACGGGGAAGTCCTGGCCCGTCAGCCAGTGGCGGCCCGTCTCCCGCGAGCGGGACCAGGAGGCCTCCACGGAAGCCTGGTCGGCCGGCTGGCCCAGCTCCGCCGGGGTCGGGCCGATCCGGCGGGCGATCGGGGCCAGCCCGTCCGTGTCGAAGCCGAAGACGTCCGCCGCCGCCAGCCCCAGCATCCGGCGGGTCTCGCCTACCGGGATGTCGTGGAAGGTGTTCTTCAACCAGGTCCGGGTGCCCGGCCAGGTCCCCTCGGGGTGCGGGAAGTCCGAGCCCCACAGGATGTTGTCCACGCCGATCTCGTAGCGCTGCGCGAGCTCGCGCCGCTTGGTGTTCGTCGCGCAGACGAACACCTGGCGGTCCAGGTACTCGCTCGGCGGGCGCTTGAGCTCCTCGAACGGCGACAGCTTCTTGCCGCCGTGCGCGCCGAGGTAGAGCCGGTCCATGAACCACAGCTGGTTCGGCAGCCACCAGCAGCCCGATTCGGCGACGCCGAACTTCAGGCCCGGGTGCCGTTCGAAGACCCCGGACCAGAGCAGGAACCACAGCGGGCGGGCCGGCCACCAGGTGACCTCGGAGACGAAGATGCCCAGGTGGTCGCCGTACTCGTGGCGGGGCGAGGACCCCGAGTGGGTGACGATCGGCATCTGCGTCTCGGCCGCGGCCGCCCAGACGGGGTCGTAGCGGCGGTCGTGGTACGGCGCCTTGTCCACCCACATCGCGGGGATCATCAGCGCGCCGAGCCCGGACTCCTTGGCCCGGTGGATCTCGGCGACGACCTTCGACGGCTCGCCCGTGATGGGCAGCAGGGCGACCCCGCAGTGCCGCTCGGGGGTCTCGGAGACGAACTCCGCCAGCCAGCGGTTGTGCGCCTGCGCCCCCGCCATGCCGAGCTCGGGGTCCTGGTCGCCGGAGAGCCCGAGGCCCACCCCGAAGGGCGCGGCGGTCTGGCTGTCCACGGCGTCGGCGTCGGGGAAGACGACCTCGGCGGCCACCCCGTCGCCGTCGAGCTCCTTCAGGCGCTGCGCCGTTTCCCAGCCGCCCCTGAGGCCTTCCTCGTGGTCGTGGAACCACTTCTCGGCGAAGGCCTCGTTGCGGACCCCGAGCTTCGTGGCCTCGGCGCGGCGGGCGTCGCGCTGGCCGAGGAACTCGTCGAACTGGGGGTGGAAGCGGGAGTCGAGGTACGGGCGGTACCGCTCGGTCGGCAGCCCCGCGTGGCAGTCGGAGGAGATGATCAGGTACGGGTCTTCGTACGTACTGCTGTCGGTCAACGGTCTCTCCTCAGGCGAGTCAGTCGAGGATGAAGCTCTCCAGGTAGGCGGGGTTGGCGCGGTCGAGCATCGATTGCGACCGGGCACGGATCTGCCGGTCGCTGTGCTCGCTCGCCGGGAGCATCCAGAAGCGGTCGGCGCGGATGCCGTCGACGACGTGCTCGGCGACCTCCTCGACCGGGGTGAAGTTCACCTCGTGGCCGGCCTGCTTCATCGCGGCCTCGTACTGGTCGAGGCTGCGGTACGGGGTCTTGCGCGGCCGCTCCTTCGCGTACCGCCCGGGGCGGTTGCGGTGCGACTCCCACAGTCCGGTACGCAGCATGTGGGGGCCGGGGAAGAGGACGGAGGCGCCGACGGCCGCGCGTTCGGCCTTGAGGTGGGCGTACAGGGACTCCGTCATGGTGACCACGGCCGCCTTGGTGACGGCGTAGACGGAGGCGGTGGGCAGCGGGGCGATGCCGCCGTCGCCGGAGGAGGTGTTGACGACGTGGCCGGGGCCGCCTGCCGCGATCATGCGGGGGACGAAGGCCTGGATGCCGTGGAAAACGCCCCAGACGTTGACGGAGAAGGCCCATTTCCAGTCGTTGGGCTCGTGCTCCCACATCCGGCCCTCGGCGCCGGAGCCGACGCCCGCGTTGTTGCAGAGCACGTGCACGGCGCCGAACGCGTCGTACGCGGCGTCGGCCAGCGCGATCACGGAGTCGCGGTCGCTGACGTCGACGGGCCGGGCGAGCACCTGGGCGCCGTCGGCGGTCAGCCCGTCGGCGGCCTTGTGCAGGGCGCCCTCCTCCACGTCGGCGAGGACCACCTTCAGCCCCTCGGCGGCGAAGCGGCGGGCCATGGCGAGGCCGATGCCACTGGCGGCGCCGGTGACGACGGCCACCTGTCCCGGTTCGAGCCGCATCAGACGCTCCCCTCGGGCGGGCCGTCGAGGATCTGCATCGGGTCGTCGTAGCGCTGGTGGATGTAAGGGAGGAGGGCCTGGGCGCTGACCCGCTCGACGACGCGGCCCTTCTGGTCGGTGGTCTTCTCGCCGATGGTGATCTCCACGATCCGGCGTACGGGGAGGTCGGCGACGGGGTCGAACATCGACTCGCGCAGGACCACGTCACCGGTGATGTGTTCCAGCTTGCGGACCTTCTCGTTGCGGGTGACGTGGACGAGCACCGGCTCGGCGTCGAAGCCCGAACCGTCCACCGCCGGGAGGAACTTGAAGTAGAAGTCGGTCTTGGCGGCGGGCTCGGGCAGCGGCAGTTCGCGGTCCACCGCCCCGCGCACCTCCACGAAGGCGATCCCGTGCCGGGCCAGGGAGGCCCGTACGACGAGGCCCTCGCGCCCGACGTCGACCTCCCCCAGCTTCTTCGGCTCGCCGAAGACCTCGCGGCCGCCGGTCAGGGCCCGCTCGTGGGTCATCGGCATGACCAGCGGGTACCAGCCCTCGACCCCGCCGTGCTGCGCGGCGACGGCCACCGAGCCGGCGCCGAGGGGGTAGCCGGGCAGGTCGACCTTGCTGATGCTGGCCCGTACGAGGGGCCGCTCGGCGGGCTTGAGCGGCGGGGGCAGCACCGCCGCCACCACGTCCGGGTCGCTCTCCCAGACCGCCACCACGCCGGTGGACCAGATGTCGGGGAGCCGGGAACTCTTCTCGCGCGACGCCGTGATCTCGGCCTCGGTGCGCGCTCCGTACCGTACGCGTGCCATCTCGCACCATCCCTCGTCTTGAGCGGATCGGTTCTGTAACACAGTTACACCGCCGCCGATGAAGGGTAAAGACCCCTGCACGGACCAGAACTGACGATCCGACAGATTGGTGGGACGGCCATGGCCAGAACCACGCTCACCCGCGACGAGGTACTGGAGGCGGCCGCCAGCCTGGTCAAGCAGCACGGCCCGGGCGCCCTCACCATGCGCAAGCTCGCCGCCGAGCTGGGCACCGCGGTCACCTCCATCTACTGGCACGTCGGCAACCGCGAATCACTGCTCGACGCCCTCGTGGAGCGGACCGTCCAGGAGATGGGCGCGATCCGGCCGGCCGGCCGCACCCCCACCGAGCGGATCCTCTCCGTGGCCCGGACCCTGCGCCGCGAGCTGCGCGAGCGGCCGCACCTGATCGCGATGGTCCACGAACGCGGGCTCACCGAGCGGATGTTCCTGCCGGCCCAGCAGGCCCTGGTCCACGAGGTGCACGCGGCCGGACTGCGCGGCGCCCTGGCCGCCGACGCGGTGCGCGCGGTCCAGTTCCAGATCGTCGGCTACCTCCTCGTGGAGCGCAATCGCGAGCGCTCCCCCGCCCAGTCCCCCGCGGAGAGCGACCTCTGGGACCCTTCCGTGGCCCCCGACGACCCGGAGCTCGCCCGCGCCCTGGCCCGCCCGGCGGATCCGGAACGGCTGTTCCTGCTGTCCGTACGGGCCCTCGTCCGCTCCCTGCTGGCGCCCCCGAACCCGCCCCTGCGATAAAACGGTTTGCGGCCGCCCGGGCCCGACCACTCCGGGGACCTGAATTCCGCACCCGCGCCCGACGGGGCGAGCGCGGCGACCGCTGACAGGCCATCGGGCCCCGGGTGTCAGTCCGTGCCGATATCCTCTGTGACCATGCTCGACGACCGTACGACCGCAGAGACGACGTGGCCGACCGCGTACCCCGAGGGGTACGCGGTCGTCGACGTGGAGACGACCGGGCTCGCTCGCGACGACCGGATAATCTCCGCCGCCGTCTACCGGCTCGACGCGCAGGGCAATGTGGAGGACCACTGGTACACCCTGGTGAACCCCCTGCGGGATCCGGGGCCGGTCTGGATCCACGGGCTCACGAGCGACATGCTCCAGGACGCGCCGCTCTTCAAGGACATCGCCGAGGAGTTCGCGGGCCGGCTCGCGGACCGGGTGCTGGTCGCGCACAACGCCATCTTCGACTGGCAGATGATCGCCCGCGAGTACGCCCGGGCCGCCGAGACCGCGCCGGTCCGTCAGCGGCTGTGCACCATCGCCCTGTCGAAGGAACTGAACCTCCCGCTGCCCAACCACAAGCTGGAGTCGCTCGCCGCGCACTTCGGCGTGGTCCAGCAGCGCGCCCACCACGCGCTCGACGACGCCCGCGTGCTCGCGGAGGCGTTCCGTCCGTCGCTGCACGCCGCCGCGCGGGACGGTGTACGGCTGCCCCTGTTGGAATGCCGGCCGCTGACGGAGTGGTCGGACTCCCCCGTCACCCCGCGGATCGGGCAGCAGGCCTCGTACGGGAGCAGCAGCTGGCGGCCCTCGCGCAAGCGGCCGGCGTGCCCGCACCCGAACCCGGGGCGCTTCGAGGACGGCAAGCCGCTGAAGCAGGGCATGCGGGTCGCCTTCTCGGGTGACACCTCGGTGGACCGGGAGCTGCTGGAGGACCGGGCGATCGAGGCGGGCCTGCACGTCGCGACGAGTGTGTCGCGTCTCACGAGCCTGCTCGTGACGAACGACCCCGACTCGGCCACTTCCAAGACGGTCAAGGCGAAGTCCTTCGGTACGCCGGTGGTCGACGAGGCGGCCTTCACCCAACTGCTGCGGGACGTGGCTGCGGCAGACGGGTGAGCGTCGGGCGACTCGCCCGGCACCCGCTTCCGCGTTGCGCCCGTCGGGTCCCACCCTGTGGCCCATGGCACGTTGTGAGGTCTGCGGAAACGATTACGGCATGTCCTTCGAAGTGCACGCGCAGGGCAGCGTGCACGTCTTCGACTGCTTCTCCTGCGCCATCCACCGCATGGCGCCCATCTGCGAGCACTGCCGGGTGCAGATCATCGGGCAGGGCGTCGAGGTCGAGGGCCAGTGGTTCTGCGGGGCGCACTGCGCCCGCGCGGAAGGGAAGGTGGGCATCGTCGACCGCGTGTGACGCTCCTCCGGCTTCCCTGCCCGGTTCCCCTTCCCCCCCTTCCCCTTCCCGACCCCGGACGGCCACCCGGCCACCGGGGTCTTCCCGGCTGGGGGTACCGTCGTGGGCGTGTACCGCTTTGTGCTGACCCGGCAATGGGTGTGCCTCACCCTCGTCGCCCTCGCCCTCATCCCCGCGATGATCAAGCTGGGGTTCTGGCAGTACCACCGCCATGAGCACCGGGTCGCCCAGAACGAGCTGATCGCGTCGAACCTGTCCGCAAAGCCGGTGCCGATGACCGAGGTGACCTCCCCCGGGCACCGGGTCCCGCGGGCCGACTACTGGCGCGCCGTCACCGCCACCGGGACGTACGACACCGCGCACGAGGTCGTCGTACGGATGCGCACCGACAACGACGACAAGGTCGGCTTCCACGTCCTGACCCCCCTGGTGCTGGCCGACGGCCGGGTGGTACTGGTCAACCGCGGCTGGGTGGCGGGCGGCGACGACCCGCGTGCGTACCCGCCGGTGCCGGCAGCGCCCTCCGGCGAGGTGACGGTCACCGGGCGGCTGAAGGCCGACGAGACGAGCGGCGGCAGCGGCATCAAGGACCGCAAGGGCCTGCCGGACCGCCAGGTGATGCTGATCAACAGCGCGCAGCAGGCGGAGTACCTGGGCAAGCCCGTCCTCGGCGGCTACCTGGAGCTCACCGCTCCGGCCCCGGCGGGCGGCAGCCCGGAGACGGTCGCCGATCCCGACCACGACTCGATCGGCCCGCACATGGCGTACGCCGTGCAGTGGTGGCTGTTCGCCGCGGCGGTGCCGGTGGGCTGGCTGGTCCTCGTACGGCGCGAGAAGCGCGACCGGTCGGCGGCCGCCGCGGCCGGTGCCACCCCCGAGCGGGAGCCGGCGCCGACGGCGTAGCGTGTCGGGCATGGATCTTGGACTGAAGGACCGTGTCTACGTCGTCACCGGAGCCACCCGGGGCCTGGGCTTCGCCTCGGCCCGCGAACTGGCGGCGGACGGCGCGAAGGTGATCGTGACGGGCCGCGACGCTGCGCGCGCCGCCGAGGCGGCGGCCTCGCTGGGTCCGAACGCGGTGGGGGTCGCCGCGGACAATGCGGACCCGCAGGCGGCGGCCGCGCTCGTGGCCACCGCGAAGGAACGCTTCGGCCGCTTGGACGGCATCCTCATCAGCGTCGGCGGCCCCGCCCCCGGTTCGGCGGCGAGCAACACCGACGAGCAGTGGGCCTCGGCGTTCGAAGCGGTCTTCCTGGGTGCCGTCCGCCTGGCCCGCGCGGCGGCGGCCGAGCTGGGCGAGGGCGGGGTCATCGGCTTCGTCCTGTCGGGCTCGGTCCACGAGCCGATCCCGGGCCTGACCATCTCCAACGGCCTGCGGCCGGGGCTGGCGGGCTTCGCCAAGTCCCTGTCGGTCGAGCTCGGACCGCGCGGCATCCGCGTGGTCGGGCTGTTGCCGGCCCGGATCGACACCGACCGCGTCCGCGAGCTCGACGCGCTGTCGGGCGACGCCGAGGCGGCCCGTGCGGCCAACGAATCCGGCATTCCGCTGCGGCGCTACGGCACCCCGGAGGAGTTCGGCCGTTCGGCGGCGTTCCTGCTGTCGCCCGCGGCCTCGTACCTGACGGGCATCATGCTGCCGGTCGACGGCGGCTCCCGCCACGGCTTCTGACGTCCCTGCCCCGCACTAGGCAACGCGGCGGGCCCGGTGCGAGGTGATCCGGAAGCGGGCTTCCGCGGGGAGTTCCGGGAAGCCAGCCGACCGGCGGGCGTGGTTCAGCACCGGCCCGGCCAGCTCGGCCAGCGCATCGGCCGGGACGGCATGCGGCTCCAGCTCCAGCTCCACCTGGAGCACGGGCGCGCCGCGCCGGCCGCGTCTGCCCTGCCGCCCGCGCAGTGCGACGCTGCACCGGGCGACCCCGTCCAGCGCCCCCGCCTCGGCGGCCACCGCCTCCTCCAGCGCCCGCCCCCGCAGCACGGCGAACGCCCCGTCCCCCGTGTCCACCATCAGCGCGGGCAGCCGCGAGCGCCGCAGCTGGGCCAGCAGCCACCACAGCGCGAGCACCACGCACACCCCGAGCCCGGCGAGCACCGCCCACCACCACCAGCCCTCGGCATGCCAGTACCGCAGCCGGGTCGCCTCCGTGAGCAGCGGCTCGTGGCGGCCTCCGAGCGGCCGGAAAGCCGTCAGCAGCGCCACCCCGGCCGCCAGCAGCACGAGGCCGATGATCCCGAGCAGGATCCGGTTCACCCTCCCGAGCACCCGCTCACCTCTTCCCGACGGGGGCCCGGGTGACCCGTACCCGCGGCTGCGGCGGATGTGCGAGGCCCAGTTCCTCGATGCCGACCGCGAGCACCGCCTCCAGGTCGGCCCGTACGTCGTCCAGCTCGCGGAAGTGCGACGCGGCCCGGACCGTGACGTGGGACCGGCCCACCGCGACCCGCGCCGACTGCACCCCCGACACCTCCATGGCCCGGTCCCGCAGCACCAGCGCGGCCGCCTTCCGCGCGAGCCCGGCCCGTACCCCGGCGTCCGGGTCCGCCGTCCGCATCTGCAGGATCCCGCGGAGCCCGGGGGTCAGCGCGAGGAACAGGAGCACCGCCCCGGCCACGGCGAGGGCCCCGGCGCACACGAGCACCCACGGGTCCGCTGGGGTCTGCCGCTCCAGCTGGTGGGCGAGTTCGCGGCGCCACTCCATACCGGGACGGCCGGCCCGTACCGCGGCGAGGTCGTAGAGGAACAGGCCCGCCACCCCGAGCACGGCGAGTGCGGTCAGCGCGGCCGGGACCCGCCGGGCCGACCGGAACCGGCGGGCGCGGACCGGGGCACGGCCGGGGGCGGGGGCCGGGTCGGGCTCCGGGGCCGGGGCACGGCCGGGGGCGGGCGCCGTCACCGCAGCTTCCGGTCCCGTGCGGCGGAGCCGGGGGCGTGCGCGGGGTGCAGGTGCTCGATGTCGATGTCCACCTCGGGTACGGACATGCCGGCGCACTCCTCGATGCGGGAGACGACCCGGCGGCGTACGGCCGCGCACCGGTCGGCCAGGTCGCAGGGGTAGTCGAGTTCGAGGCTCACCCGTACGCGGGCGATGTCGTGGTGCACGGTGACGGTGGCGTGCGGAGCGGCCGGGCCGGCGCCGGCAGGGCCCGCGGACCCGAGGAGTCCGACGGCGCGCGCGCCACCCGAAGCCGCAGGCAGCCCGGCCGGCTGGGCGGCGAGCGCCTCCCGGGCGGCTTGGGCCGCGATCTTGGCGACGACCCGGTCGGCGATCCGGGTGGCCCCCCGGTCGGCCGTCGGCACCCGCTGCGGGGTCGTCCGTGGCGTGCTCATAGGGGCCTCACCTGTCGCGGTCGCGGGGGCGGAAGAAGTCGCCGGGTTCCAGGTCCCCTTCCAGGAACCGGCCCACGACGAAGCCGATGGCACCGAGCGCCGCCACCAGCAGGAAGGCCCCGAAACCGCCGAAGTATCCGGCGAAGGCCAGCGCAATGCCGGCGAAGAGGCCGACGACCGCCATCCTCATGCGGGCTCCCTCACTGGAGTCGGGACTCCGGCTCTTCGTCGGGCTCGTCGGGGAGCTTGACGTCGCTGACCGCGATGTTGACCTCGACGACTTCCAGGCTCGTCATCCGCTCGACCGCCGAGATGACGTTCTCCCGGACGGCCCGTGCCACGTCGCGGATCGACACGCCGTAGTCGACGACGATCTCCAGGTCGAGGGCCGTCTGCACCTCGCCGACCTCGGCCTTGACCCCGCGGGTGACGGACGACTTCGCGCCGCCGGGGACGCGGTCGCGGACGGCGCCGAAGGTACGGGAGAGGCCGCTGCCGCTGCCCATGGCATGGACTCCGACCACCTCGCGGGCGGCGAGTCCGGCGATCTTCTCGACCACCCCGTCGGAGATGGTGGTGCGGCCGCGGTCGGCCGGGTTGCGGGAGGCGCCCCCGGATGTGGATTCGGTCATCGCGTGTCCCTTCGCGCGGATGGACTCACTCCTCACCACGGTAAGCGGGCGGCCGCGCCGGCGCGCCGGGACTACGCCGGTCGGCCGGGACCGATTCCTGCCGCCGCTTGACCTCAACCGCGGTCGAGGTCCGAGAGTGGGGCGAGTGGTCAAGGCCGAAAGGCCGTGACGCGTTCCGAATGCCGAATGTCGAATGTGAAACGTCGAACGAGGGGGATGTCATGCGGGCGATACGGGTGGACGGGTACGGCGGTCCCGAGGTCCTGGTACCGGTCGAGCTGGCGGACCCGGTCCCGGGGGCGGGCGAGGTGGTGGTCCGGGCAGAGGCCGTGGACACGATCTACGTGGAGACCCAGATCCGCGGGGGCTGGGGCGCGTCCTTCGGCATCCACCCGCCGTACGTGCCGGGCGGCGCGGCCGCGGGGACGGTCGCCGCGGTGGGCGAGGGGGTGGACCCGGCCTGGCGGGGCCGCCGGGTGGTGGCCGCACCGGGTACGAAGGGCACGTACGCGGAACTGGTCCGGGTTCCGGTGGAACTGCTGGTCCCGGTCCCGGACGGGCTGGAATCGGCGGAGGCGGCGGCGCTGGCGCACGACGGGGTGACCGGTTCGGGCATCGTCGACGGCGTCGGGATCGAGCCGGGCGACCGGGTGCTGATCCTGGGCGCGGCCGGCGGGATGGGGACGCTGCTGGTGCAGATGGCGGTGGCGGCGGGGGCGTACGTCGTGGGGGCGGCGCGTGGTGAGCAGAAGCTGGCGCTGGTCCGGGAGCTGGGCGCGGACCGGGCGGTGGACTACACGGAACCGGGCTGGACCGAGGCGGTCGGCGGTCCGGTGGACGTCCTCCTCGACGGGGTCGGCGGTGAGCTGGGCCTGGCGGGCTTCGGGCTGGTCCGGGACGGCGGACGGGTCTCGGCGCACGGCGCCCCCGGCGGCGGATTCACGGAGCTGGACCCGGCCGAGGTGGAGCGGCGCGGGATCGCTCTGCGGGGGATCGCGGAGGTCCAGTTCCCGCCGGAGGTGATCACCCGCCTGGCGGGCCGTGCGCTGGCCGAGGCGGCGGCGGGGCGGCTCCGCCCGGTGATCGCGCGCAGGTTCCCCCTGGCGGAGGCTGCGGACGCGCACCGCGCGATCGAAGCCCGCACCGTTCCGGGCAAGGCCCTTCTGATCCCCTGACGCATCAGTCCCGCCGGCGTCCGAGGCGCGCGGGTCCGGGGGCAGGTCCCCCGGCCACCGCGCTGCACCCGTAGGTCAGTCCGAGAGGCCGGCCAGGTCGCGGAGGCGGCGGGCCTGGGCGGCGCGTTCCGCCGAGCGCTGGTCGTCGTACGGGCGGGACACCGCCTCGCGGAGCAGCGCCTTCGTCTCGATCACGGCATCCCGCGGCGGAGCCAGCAGCGCCGTCGTGAGGTCCTGCACCGCCGCGTCGAGCTCGTCGGCCGGGACGACCAGGTTGGCCAGCCCGACCCGCTCCGCCTCCTCGGCGTGCACGAAGCGGCCCGTCGCGCAGATCTCGAGCGCGCGGGCGTAGCCCACCAGGGAGGTCAGAGGCTGCGTGCCCGCCAGGTCCGGCACGAGACCCAGGCTGGTCTCGCGCATGGCGAACTGCACGTCGTCCGCGACCACCCGCAGGTCACACGCCAGCGCGAGCTGGAAGCCGGCGCCGATCGCATGCCCCTGTACGGCGGCGATGGAGACGATGTCATTGCGCCGCCACCAGGTGAAAGCCTCCTGGTACTCGGCAATGGTCGAGTCGAGCAGTTCGTCCGAACCGCGCGCCAGATCGAGGAAGGACGGCTCACCCTGGAAACCCTCGGGAGTGAACGCCTGCCGGTCGAGTCCGGCGGAGAAGGACTGGCCCTCACCGCGCAGCACCACGACCCGGACGGTGCCCGGCAACGACCTTCCGGCCTCCGTCAACGCCCGCCAGAGCGCGGGGGACTGAGCGTTTCGCTTGGCCGGATTGGTCAGTGTCACCGTGGCGACCGAGTCGTCCACGGTGAGCCGTACGCCGTCCTTGTCGAGCAGAGCCATCTGGTGCCTCCGGTGTGCAGTCGGCCGCAATCCCGGCCTAAGTGACTGCACAGTAACCACCCGGTCGGCCACACGGCCGACCGGGGGTCACCGAAGGAACCGCGGTGTGGGCAGGCAAGCGTCTTCCACCCCGGCCCCGGGCCTGACGGCCAGGTTCCGGGTCAGGCCGAAGCCGCCTTCTTGCCACGCGTCGCGCCACCGCGACCACGCAGCACGACTCCGGACTCGCTGAGCATCCGGTGGACGAATCCGTAGGACCGGCCGGTTTCCTCGGCCAGCGCCCGGATACTCGCACCGGAGTCGTACTTCTTCTTCAGGTCTGCCGCGAGCTTGTCGCGCGCGGCGCCGGTTACCCGGCTGCCCTTCTTCAGAGTCTCGGCCACCCGTGCCTCCTCATGGGAAGTGCGCTCTGGACTTCTCATGATCACCCCTCCCCGGCTTCCTGGCCACCCATTCAGCAAGGTCGGTACGACGGCATTTCTCGACCAGTGGACACATCAGCAGAACGGAATCTTCTCTTCCGCTGCATGACGTCCGTCACACTTCTCCGCCCTCCCCGGGAATCGCCAGGTCAGGGGCCGGACGGCGAAAAACGACGGCCCCGGCCGCATGCCCGTGCGGGCACGGCCGGGGCCGTCGTACAGAGCGCAGAGGTACGAGACCGTCTCACTCAGATGATGGATCACACCTGAGCCGAATGATCCATAAGGAACTGGATCACGGCTCCGGGAGGGATCAGGCGAGGGCGACGAGGTCCCGGTAGTCCGGGCCCCACAGGTCCTCGACGCCGTCCGGGAGCAGGATGATCCGCTCCGGCTCCAGCGCCTCGACCGCGCCCTCGTCGTGCGTGACGAGGATGACCGCGCCCTTGTACGTGCGCAGCGCGCCCAGGATCTCCTCACGGCTGGCCGGGTCGAGGTTGTTGGTGGGCTCGTCGAGCAGCAGCACGTTCGCCGAGGAGACGACCAGCGTGGCCAGGGCCAGTCGGGTCTTCTCGCCGCCGGAGAGGACACCGGCCGGCTTGTCCACGTCGTCGCCGGAGAAGAGGAACGAGCCGAGGGTCTTGCGTACGGCGACCAGGTCCAGGTCGGGCGCGGCGGAGCGCATGTTCTCCAGGACCGTGCGGTCGGGGTCGAGCGTCTCGTGCTCCTGGGCGTAGTAGCCGAGCTTGAGGCCGTGGCCCGGGGTGACCTCGCCGGTGTCCGGCTTCTCGGTGCCCGCGAGCAGCCGCAGCAGGGTGGTCTTGCCGGCGCCGTTGAGGCCGAGGATGACGACGCGGGAGCCCTTGTCGATGGCCAGGTCGACGTCGGTGAAGATCTCCAGGGAGCCGTACGACTTCGACAGGCCCTCGGCGGTCAGCGGGGTCTTACCGCAGGGCGCCGGGTCCGGGAAGCGCAGCTTGGCGACCTTGTCGGAGACGCGGACGGCCTCCAGGCCCGCGAGCAGCCGGTCGGCGCGCTTGGCCATGTTCTGCGCGGCGACGGTCTTGGTCGCCTTGGCGCGCATCTTGTCGGCCTGCGAGTTCAGGGCCGCGGCCTTCTTCTCGGCGTTCTGGCGCTCGCGCTTGCGGCGCTTCTCGTCGGCCTCGCGCTGCTGCTGGTAGAGCTTCCAGCCCATGTTGTAGACGTCGATCTGGGAGCGGTTGGCATCCAGGTAGAAGACCTTGTTGACGACGGTCTCGACCAGGTCGACGTCGTGGGAGATCACGACGAAGCCGCCGCGGTAGTTCTTCAGGTAGTCGCGCAGCCAGACGATGGAGTCGGCGTCGAGGTGGTTCGTCGGCTCGTCGAGGAGCAGGGTGTCGGCGTCCGAGAAGAGGATCCGGGCGAGCTCGACGCGGCGGCGCTGGCCACCGGAGAGGGTGTGCAGCGGCTGGCCGAGGACCCGGTCGGGGAGGCTGAGGGCGGCCGAGATGGTCGCGGCCTCGGACTCGGCGGCGTACCCGCCCTTGGTGAGGAACTCGGTCTCCTGGCGCTCGTACTGCCTGAGCGCCTTCTCGCGGGTGGCGCCGGCACCGGTGGCGATGCGCTCCTCGTTCATCCGCATCTTCTTGATCAGGACGTCGAGGCCGCGGGCGGACAGGATCCGGTCGCGGGCCAGGACGTCCAGGTCGCCGGTGCGCGGGTCCTGCGGGAGGTAGCCGACCTCACCCGAGCGGGTGATGGAGCCGGCGGCGGGCTGGCCCTCGCCGGCGAGGCACTTGGTGAGGGTGGTCTTGCCCGCTCCGTTGCGGCCGACCAGGCCGATGCGGTCGCCCTTGGCGATGCGGAACGAGGCGGACTCGATGAGGACGCGGGCGCCGGCGCGCAGCTCGACGCCGGTGGCGGTGATCACGGAAATACTCCAGGGCGGGTGGACGGCGGAAGGGGGGCAGGACGCGATGCTTCGACGCCGCTAATCCGCGAGGAGATTTGCCATGGGATGCATTCTACCGGGGGCGTGCAACTGGTTGTGGGGGCGTCCGGCCCTTGACGCACGCCCCGTCCGCCCCCTCGCCGGTCCCCCGTTCGGCCCCAGGATCGTCTGGGCGGGCCGGGGCACGTATCAGGATGGACCGGGTGATACGCGCCACTGGGCGGCCACGTGGAATCGAGGGCGGTGCGGGATGCAGTTCGACGACGACGCCGATCTGGACACTTCCGAGGTCGAGGACGAACGCGGCAGCCGCATCCCGGGCGGGCGGGCGACGATCGGCGGCGGTATCGCGGGTCTCATTGCACTGGTCCTCGGGCTGCTCTTCGGCGTGGGCCCGGACGAGCTGGGGCTCTCCTCGGGCAACCCGGAGCCGGCGGCGACCTCGTCGTCCGTCAGCCAGGTGGAGCAGTCGTGCAAGAAGGGGCGGGACGCGAACGCGCGGGAGGACTGCCGGCTGGTCGCGGTCGTCAACAGCACCCAGGACTTCTGGAGGGAGGAGTTCACCCGCCGCGGCGGCCGGTACACCCCGGCGTCGACGCGCTTCTTCACCGGCCGCGTGAACACCGCCTGCGGGGCCGCCACCTCGGCGGTCGGCCCCTTCTACTGCCCCGCCGACCGGCGGGTCTACCTGGACCTCGGCTTCTTCGACGACCTGAGGACGAAGTTCGGCGCGAGCGGCGGCCCGTTCGGCCAGGCCTATGTCGTCGCCCACGAGTACGGGCACCACATCCAGAACCTGACCGGCACCCTGCAGAAGGCCCGGGGCGGACAGCCGGGCGCGAACAGCGACGCGGTCAAGGTCGAGCTGCAGGCCGACTGCTACGCGGGGGTGTGGGCACACAACGCGACCAGGACGCCGGACGAGTCCACGGGCCGGCCGCTGATCACGACCCTCACCGACCAGGACATCAGGGACGGCCTGGACGCGGCGGCCGCGGTCGGCGACGACCGGATCCAGGAGAAGTTCCAGGGCCGGGTGACCCCGGAGTCCTGGACGCACGGTTCGGCCCGGCAGCGCCAGCAGTGGTTCTACCAGGGCTACCGCACGGGCGACATGGCCCGGTGCGACACCTTCCGCTGACTGTCGACGCCGCCTGCCATGCTGTGACGCAGGTCACCGTCACGAGAGGGAGTGGTCGTCATGGCAGGCGTTCCGTCCATCTGTCCCACGCTGCGTTATCGCGACGCGAAGGCGGCCATCAAGCTGCTGACCGGGGCCTTCGGCTTCAGCCAGGTCGCGGTGTACGAGGGCGAGGACGGATCCGTGATGCATGCGGAGCTGGCGTACGGCAACGGCCTGGTGATGCTGGGCAGCAAGGGCACCGGCAGCGTCTTCGACAAGGCCATGGAGGGCGGCGGGCCCGTGGGGGTCTACGTGGTGGTCGACGATGTGGACGCCCACCACCGGCGGGCCGCGGAGCACGGCGTGGAGGTCCTGATGGAGCCCACCGACCAGGACTACGGGTCCCGCGACTACATGGCCAGGGACGCCGAGGGCAACATCTGGAGCTTCGGGACGTACGCGCCGCAGGTCTGAGACCCGCGGCGCGTTCCTGCGCACGTACCCGTACGGGCGCTACGCGCCGCCGGTGTGGACCTGGAACGCGGCCCGGCGGACCGCCTTGGCCAGGGCCGGGTCCGGGTGGGCGGCGGCCAGCGCGACCAGGACCTGGACGGTGCGCGGATGGCCGACCGCTCGGACCTCGTCCAGCAGCCGCGGAACGGTGGTGCGGACGGCCGAGTCGAGGTGGCGGGCCAGCAGGTCGGCCTCGCCGTGGTCGGCGATGGCGGCCGCGGTGTCCACCCAGAGCCAGGTCGACTCCTCGGCGGTGAGCACGTCCTGGGCCTCGTCGGGATCCACCCCGTCGTGCTCCGCGAGCCAGAGCAGGGCGTACGGCCGCAGGGCGGCGTCGCGGACGGCGGCGCGCACCTCGGGTTCGGCCGGGGCGCCGACCACGCGCAGGGCCTCGAAGGCCAGGCCGCGCAGCAGGGCGTCCTCGCCGCGGGCGGCGTGCAGCAGCTCGCTGACGGCATGGCCGACGGGCCGGGCGGCGAGCCAGGCCTGGTACTCGGCGCGGGCCGGTCCCGGGGTGAGCCGGGCGCAGCCGTGCAGCATCGCGGCGGCGGACTGCTCGATGTTCCCGGCGGGGCTCTGCGCGGCGACGCAGATCTATTCGAGCTTGACCCAGACGGCCCAGCTGCCGAGCGGGGTGAGAGCGGCCTGGGCGGGACCGAGGGTGACGGCGTCGACGGCGGCGAGTCCGCCGAGCGCCCAGCGCAGCAGCCGGGCGAGCGGGACGGGCGCCGCATGGGCCGTGGCCTCCGCGACCGCGACGGGCGCGTCGGAGCCGGTCGCCCCGGGGCGGGTCGGGTCGGCGCCGGTCGGTTCGGCGTCGACTGCCGCGGCTCCGACGGTCGCTGCTGCCCCGTCAGAGGGCGAAGTCTCGCGCGCGGGGGCGTCGTAGGGGACCTCGCACCGCTCGTCGCGCAGTTCGGTGACGCGCTGGCCGAGCAGGTCCAGCAGATCCGGCACGGTCACGGGACCGGCGGACAGCTGGAGCAGGGACAGCAGTTGGGGCATCGCCTCGACCACCTCGGCGACGACCGCGGGCGCGATGTCGGCGGGGGCCGGGTGGACCAGTGACCAGGCGTCGAACAGCGCGACCCAGCCCCGCAGTACGGCGGTGTCGTCGCGGTCCCAGGCGCGCAGCCGCCAGCCGGGCCGGGCGTGGCCGCCGTGCACTTCCACGAGGCCGGCGAGCCGGGCGCGGTCCCAGCCGACCCGGATCTGCCCGTGCGTCAGGTTCAGTTCGGCGGCGGCCCGTTCCACGTCGGAGGCGGGCAGTGCTCCCGCCGGGGCGGGCCGGCCTCCGTCGCCGGCGCCGAGGTTGAGCTCGGCCCAGCGGGCGAGCCGCACGGCGTCGGCGAGCGAGGCCCGGGCCCGGTTCGCGAGTTCCGCCGTGGCCGGGGTGCCCGCCGGGGGCCGGGAGGCGGTACGGGCGCGTCGGTCGGTCACCGCCTTGCGGGCCGCGGCGACGGAACGCGGGGAGACGAGTCGGAGTCTGGAGTCGCGAGCCAACTGCTCATCAGGCTTTCGGGACGTCACGGAAGCAGTCTCGCCCGTCACCGGCCGAAAGCCCAAACGGAACCAGCCATTATCGCCGGTCGCCGCAGGGACATACGGGGAGAATGCACCCTCCCCGTCCCGTCCGGCACACGGCCTTCACATAAGAGGGGTGAGAAAGCGCCTCAGCGCCTCCTCGTATCCGGCCGGGTCCGCGTTCCACATCGCCCCGTGCGGGGCTTGGCGGACGGTCGTCAGGGTGACGAGGTCGGGGCGTGCGGCGGCAAGTCGGCGGGAGGGCTCCCAGGGGGCGAGCGTGTCGTCCGGGCCGTGGAAGACCAGGACGGGGATGCGCAGCGCCGCGGCGTCCGCCCCGGCTCCCCGGCGGTCGGCGCGCAGTCCGGCGCTCCCCTCGGCGGCCCGCACCGCGAGCGGCACCAGCGGGGCCGGGGTGCGGCGGGCGGCGACGAGCGCGCGCAGGGTGGTGTGCCAGTCGAGCACGGGCGAGTCCAGCACGAGGCCGGAGATCCGGTCGGCGAGGGCCGAGCGCTCCGCGGCGTACAGGGCCATGGCGGCGCCGGTGGACCAGCCGTGCAGGACGACCCGGCGGGCGCCGTAGCGCAGGGCGTAGCGGATGGCGGCGTCCACGTCGCGCCATTCCGACTCGCCGAGGTGGCCGAGACCGTCCGGTGAGGCGGGGGCGCCGAGGTCGCCGCGGTAGGCGAGGTCGAGGACGGGCAGCCGCTGGCGGTGCAGGAACGGCATGACCACCATCGGGTGCTCGCGGCCGGCGCCGAGCCCGTGCACGGTGATCACCCAGGTGTCGCGGGCGGCGGGCACGAACCAGGCGGGCAGTCCGCCGAGCTCGCCGGGGATGTCCACGTCGGCGTGCTCGAGCCCGAGGGCGGTACGGGGGTTGCCCGCGTGGACCTGGGGGGTGAGGGTGACCCGGGTCCCGGGCTCCAGGCTGCCGTGGGTGACGTCCAGGAGCCGGCGCACGACGGTGTCCGGGCCGGGCGCGGCACCTTCGAGGACGGGCCCGACCGCGGCGTGCACCCCGGGGGCCGTGAGCCCGTACGTACCGGGGCGCAGGGAGGCCAGCGAGCGGGTCAGCGTGATCCGCCCCGAGCCGGCGGAGTGGACGCTGAGCCGCGGCCCGCCGGGCAGGGGGCGGCCGGGCTCGTGCCGCAGGGCGGCGTCGGCGGCGTACCGGCCGGCCGCGACCGCGACGGCGCCGGCCCCGACGAGAGTGGTGGCGACGGCCGCGGCCGTCACTGTGGCGGAAGGCACGGCTCCAGTGTCGAGGCGGGAGGGCGAGCGGGCCACTGGAGCGGAATGCTCCGCTTGCGGCCGGGCGGGGGACGGGACGAGTGGCCCGGGCGGTCCGGCGGGCCTCCGGCGGGGAGTGATCTGCATCTCCCCCCGACCCCTCGCGGGGCGGACGGAAGAGGGTTCGGACACTTGTGAAACCGTCCGGTCACCCGGCGTTGACGTGCACGAATCGCCGTATCAGCGCCAAAATCGGGATGAAGGTGCCGATGGCACGACGGGCCGGTACACCGCTCCGCCGGACTCAGTTCACCTTCCGTTCATCCAGGTTGCCTACGGTCGCCGAGCCACTGACGTCAAACAGAAGCCTGGGTAAATGGAGCACATAACGCTTCTCCTCGGGATCGTGATCATCACCGCTCTCGTGTTCGACTTCACGAACGGTTTCCACGACACAGCCAACGCGATGGCGACCACCATCTCGACCGGCGCCCTCAAGCCCAAGACGGCGGTGGCCATGTCCGCCGTGCTCAACCTCGTCGGCGCGTTCATGTCCGTGGAGGTCGCCAAGACGATCTCCAAGGGCCTGGTCAACGAAGAGGGCATCCAGCCAGAAGTGATCTTCGCGGCCCTGGTCGGCGCGATCCTCTGGAACCTCGTCACCTGGCTGGTCGGACTGCCCTCCAGCTCCTCCCACGCCCTGATGGGCGGCCTGGTCGGCGCGGCCGTCGCCTCCGCCGGCCTCGGCGCCGTCAACGGCGGCACGCTCGTCACCAAGGTGCTGCTCCCCGCGGTCGCCGCGCCGATCGTGGCCGGTGCGGCCGCGATGCTGGCCGCCAAGGTCACGTACAAGCTGGGCGGGAACGTCGGCAAGAAGACCTCCGCCAAGGGCTACAAGGCCGGTCAGATCGCCTCGGCCGGACTCGTCTCCCTCGCGCACGGCACCAACGACGCGCAGAAGACGATGGGCATCATCACCCTGGCCCTGGTCGCCGGCGGCGCGCTCGCGCCCGGCTCCAACCCGCCGGTCTGGGTCATCGTCTCCGCCGGCATGGCGATCGCGATGGGCACCTACCTGGGCGGCTGGCGCATCATCCGCACCATGGGCAGCGGCCTGACCGACCTGCAGCCGCAGCAGGGCTTCGCCGCCCAGACATCGGCCGCCAGCGTCATCCTGGCCTCCTCCAGCCTCGGCTTCTCCCTCTCCACCACCCACGCGTGCTCCGGCGCCGTCATGGGTGCGGGTCTGGGCCGCAAGGGCGGTGTGGTCCGCTGGTCCACCGCCACCCGCATGTTCATCGCCTGGGGCCTGACCCTGCCGGCCGCGGCCGTCGTCGCCTCCGGCGCCGAGCTGGTCATGCGCACGGGTGACGTCGGCGTCGCCGCCGTCGCGCTCTTCCTGGTCGCCTCGTGCGTCGCCATCTGGCTCGTCTCCCGCCGCCAGGTCGTCGACCACAGCAACGTCAACGACGTGCAGCCGGCCACGGCCGAGGAGCCGGGTGTCGTCACCACGGCCATGGCCGCCGTCACGGTCCCGCCGACCATGGCCGCCGAGGCCGCCGCCGGTACGACCGCCGCGGTCACGGACGACGCCCTGAAGGCCACCATCCCGGCGGCCGCCCCGATCACGCCGGCGGCTCCCGCCGCCGCGGTCTGACCCCGAGAACGACAGAGGAATCCGCAGTATGAAGATCGACTGGGCAGCACTCGGCTCCGTCTTCGGGGTCAGCCTCTCCGCCACCGTCGCGCTCGTGGCCCTGTTCACCCTGGGCCTGGTGGGTCTCTCCAAGCACGAGACCGCCACCGAGCAGGGCGGCACCGCCACCCTGGCCCGCAGCGGCGCGTACGCCTGCTTCGCGCTCGTCGCGTCGGCTGTGGCGTACGGGATCTACCTGATCGTCAGCTGACCGATTCGGACACGGCGCACGAAAGCTCCCTCCGGGTTTCCCGGGGGGAGCTTTCCCGTACCTGCGGCCCGTGGTGGTGACCTGCCCCGCCGCAGGTCAACGGCGAGTTGACGGGCCTTCGCGGTGCGTGGTGGACTGCCCGAGCCAATACGGCGGCATGGAGAGGAAGTCCGGTGCGAATCCGGCGCGGTCCCGCCACTGTCACCGGGGAGCACGCGCACGTGCGTCCCGGGAGCCAGGAACTCCCACCGCCGGACACGTCGAACCAGGGCGCGGACCCTGAGTGAGGACATACCTGCCACCATGCGTGCCGATCGCGTCTTCGCGTACGGCGCCACGGCGGGCCTGATCGGCGACCGGATCCTCGGTGATCCGCGCCGAGGGCACCCCGTGGCCGCCTTCGGACGAGCAGCCGCCGCCGTCGAGGGCGCCCTGTGGCGCGACGACCGCGCCCGGGGCCTCCTCCACACCCTCCTGTGCGCCGGGGGCGCGGCCGCCGTCGGTGCGCTGGGCGCCCGCGCCGTGCGCTCCCGGCCCGCGGCCGCCCGTATCGCCCTGACCGCAGCGGCCACCTGGGCCGTCGTCGGCGGAACCTCGCTGGGCCGCGAGGCCCGCGCCATCGGCGGCGCGCTCGCCGCCGGGGACGCCGAGGTGGCCCGGGAGCGGCTGCCGCACCTGTGCGGGCGCGACCCGCAGGCCCTGGACGAGCAGCAGATGGCCCGCGCCGTCGTGGAGTCGGTCGCCGAGAACACCTCCGACGCGGTGGTCGGGGCCCTCGTGTGGGGCGCCGCCGCCGGTGTCCCCGGGCTGCTGGCCTTCCGCGCCGTGAACACCCTGGACGCGATGGTGGGCCACAAGTCCCCGCGCTACCTGCGCTACGGCTGGGCCTCGGCCCGGCTCGACGACCTCGCGGGCTGGCCCGGCGCCCGGCTGACCGCCCTGGCCGCCGTACTCGCCGGACCCGACCGGCGGGGAGCCGTACGGGCCTGGAGGGCGGACGCGGCCGAGCACCCGAGCCCGAACGCCGGGCCCGTGGAGGCCTCGTTCGCCGGGGCGCTCGGCGTACGTCTGGGGGGCACCCTGGCGTACGGGGGGCGGGTCGAGCACCGGGCCGTACTGAACGGCGAGGCGGGGCGGCCGGTGCAGGTCGCGGACATCGAACGGGCGGTGCGGCTGTCACGGCAGGTGACGTGGCTGGCGCTGGGGGCGTGTGTGGCACTGCGCTGTGCGGTGTCACGTGTGGCGGGGAGGGGACGCGCGTGAGTGGCGGCAAGCTGGGCGGGGGACTCCTCGTCGCCGGTACGACATCGGACGCGGGCAAGAGCGTGGTCACGGCGGGCATCTGCCGCTGGCTGGCCCGGCAGGGCGTGAAGGTGGCGCCGTTCAAGGCGCAGAACATGTCGCTGAACTCGTTCGTCACGCGCGAGGGCGCCGAGATCGGGCGGGCGCAGGCGATGCAGGCGCAGGCGGCGTGCGTGGAGCCGACGGCGCTGATGAACCCGGTGCTGCTCAAGCCCGGCAGCGACCGAAGCAGCCAGGTGGTGCTGCTGGGCAAGCCGGTGGGCGAGATGAGTGCGCGCGGCTACCACGGGGGGCGCCAGGAACAGCTTCTCGGTGTGGTCACGGACTGCCTGGAGCAGCTGCGGGGCACGTATGACGCCGTGATCTGCGAGGGGGCGGGCAGTCCGGCCGAGATCAACCTGCGCCGGACCGACATCGTGAACATGGGCATCGCGCGGGCCGCGCGGTTCCCGGTGGTCGTGGTCGGGGACATCGACCGGGGCGGGGTCTTCGCCTCGTTCTTCGGGACGACGGCGCTGCTGTCGCCGCAGGACCAGGAGCTGATCGCGGGCTACATGGTGAACAAGTTCCGCGGCGACGTGTCGCTGCTGGAGCCGGGCATGGAGATGCTGCGTTCCCTCACCGGCCGGGCGACGTACGGCGTGCTGCCGTTCCGGCACGGGCTGGGCATCGACGAGGAGGACGGGCTCCGGGTCTCGCTGCGGGGCGCCGTGCGCGAGTCGGTCGTGGCGCCGCCGGTCGGCGAGGACGTCCTGCGGGTCGCGGTGTGCGCGGTGCCGCTGATGTCGAACTTCACCGATGTCGACGCGCTCGCGGCGGAGCCGGGGGTCGTGGTGCGCTTCGTGGACCGGGCCGAGGAGCTGGTCGACGCGGACCTGGTGGTGGTCCCGGGCACCCGGGGCACGGTGAAGGCGCTGGAGTGGCTGCGCGGGCGCGGCCTCGCGGACGCGCTGGCGCGGCGGGCCGCGGAGGGCCGCCCGGTGCTGGGCATCTGCGGCGGCTTCCAGGTGCTGGGCGAGCACATCGAGGACGAGGTCGAGTCCAGGGCGGGCTCGGTGGACGGGCTCGGTCTGCTGCCGGTGCGGATCCGCTTCGAGCGGGAGAAGACCTTGGAGCGGCCTTCGGGGACCGCGCTCGGCGAGGAGGTCGCCGGGTACGAGATCCACCACGGGGTGGCCGAGGTCCTGGGCGGGGAGCCGTTCCTGGACGGCTGCCGGGTCGGGTCGGTGTGGGGCACCCACTGGCACGGCTCGCTGGAGTCGGACGGCTTCCGCCGGGCGTTCCTTCGCGAGGTGGCCGCGGCGTCGGGCCGCCGCTTCGTCCCGTCCCCGGACACGTCGTTCTCCTCCCTCCGGGAGGAACAACTGGACCTGCTGGGCGATCTGATTGCCGAGCACGCGGACACGGATGCCCTGCTCCGCCTGATCGAGACGGGTGCCCCGGCAGGCCTCCCGTTCCTCCCCCCGGGGGCCCCGTGAAGGCGCCGGTCCTGCGGGCGGCCTCCCCCTCCGGCGCGGGGCGGGGAGAGCTCCGCGCAGCGGCAGCCCCCGGCAGACCCGCACGCCGCCGCCCCCGCCCCGCGGCCACCGGCCCGCGCACGCGTACTCGTACCCGCACAAGGAGAGGCACCGCATGAGCACGCCCTACCCGTTCACCGCAGTCGTCGGCCAGACCGACCTGCGGCTGGCGCTCCTGCTCAACGCCGTGAGCCCAGCGGTCGGCGGCGTGCTGGTCCGCGGCGAGAAGGGGACCGCCAAGTCCACCGCCGTCCGCGCGCTGTCCGCGCTGCTGCCGCAGGTGGACGTCATTCCCGGCTGCCGGTTCTCCTGCGCTCCCGCCGCCCCCGACCCGGCCTGCCCGGACGGCCCGCACGAGCCCGGCCCGGGCCAGGCCCGGCCCGCTCGCATGGTGGAGCTGCCCGTCGGCGCCTCCGAGGACCGCCTCGTCGGTGCCCTCGACATCGAGCGCGCCCTCGCGGAGGGCGTGAAGGCCTTCGAGCCCGGCCTGCTGGCCGACGCGCACCGCGGGATCCTGTACGTCGACGAGGTCAACCTCCTCCACGACCACCTGATCGACCTGCTCCTCGACGCGGCCGCGATGGGCGCTTCCTACGTCGAGCGCGAGGGCGTTTCCGTACGCCACGCCGCCCGCTTCCTCCTCGTCGGCACGATGAACCCGGAGGAGGGCGAGCTCCGCCCGCAGCTCCTCGACCGGTTCGGGCTCACCGTCCAGGTGGCGGCCTCCCGCGAGCCCGCCCAGCGCGTCGAGGTGGTGCGCCGCCGGCTGGCGTACGAGGACGACCCCGCCGGGTTCGCGACCCGCTGGGCCGGGGACGAGCAGGACGTCCGCGCCCGCGTCGTGGCCGCCCGGGCCCTGCTCCCGGAGGTCCGCCTCGGCGATGCCTCGCTGCTGCAGATCGCGGCGACCTGCGCCGGCTTCGAGGTCGACGGCATGCGCGCCGACATCGTGATGGCCCGTACGGCGACCGCGCTGGCCGCCTGGGCCGGGCGGACCGACGTACGCAAGGAGGACGTACGCCAGGCCGCGCTGCTGGCGCTCCCCCACCGGCGGCGCCGCAACCCCTTCGACGCGCCCGGCCTCGACGAGGACAAGCTCGACGAGATCCTGGACCGCTTCCCCGACGAGGAGCCGGAGCCCGAGCCCGACCCGGCGCCCGAGGGTCCGGACGACGACGGTCCCGAGGACGGCGGCCCCGACGGCGGAGGCGGCGGGGTCCCCCCGCAGAGCGGCCCCGACGCGCCCGAACCCGAGGCCCCCCAGGCCTCCGAGGCGCAGGACGGCACGGCCCCCGCCGCCCCGGACGCCCCGGAGTCCCCCGAGCCCCAGCCCGCCTCCCAGGACGGCGCCGCGCCGGAGCAAGCCGCCGTACGGGCCGCCGAGCCGTTCCGGACCAAGATGCTGAGCGTGCCGGGCCTCGGCGAGGGCGCGTCCGGGCGGCGTTCCCGCGCCCGTACCGCGCACGGCCGGACCACCGGCGCCCAGCGCCCCCGCGGCCACCTGACGAAGCTGCACCTCGCGGCGACGGTCCAGGCCGCCGCCCCGCACCAGAAGGCGCGCGGGCGCAGCGGGCGCGGGCTGGTCGTGCGCAAGGACGATCTGCGCCAGGCCACCCGGGAGGGCCGCGAGGGCAACCTCGTCCTCTTCCTCGTCGACGCCTCCGGCTCGATGGCCGCCCGGCAGCGCATGAGCGCGGTCAAGGGCGCGGTGCTCTCGCTGCTGCTGGACGCCTACCAGCGGCGGGACAAGGTCGGTCTGATCACCTTCCGCGGCGCCGCCGCCGAGCTGGCGCTGCCGCCCACCTCCTCGGTGGACGCGGCCGCGGCCCGGCTCGAGCAGCTGCCGACGGGCGGGCGCACCCCGCTCGCCGCGGGCCTGCTCAAGGCCCACGAGGTGCTGCGCATCGAGCGGTTGCGGGACCCGAGCCGCCGTCCGCTGCTCGTGGTCGTCACCGACGGGCGGGCCACCTCGGCCGGTTCCGTCGGCGGTGACCCGCGCGAACTCTCGGGCCGCAGCGCCCGGCTGCTCCAGGCCGAGGGCGTCGCGTCGGTGGTCGTGGACTGCGAGTCGGGGCCGGTCCGGCTGGGGCTGGCCGGCGTACTGGCCGCCGACCTCGGCGGGCCCGCCGTCACGCTCGACGGGCTGCGGGCCGACTCGCTGGCCGGGCTCGTGAAGAACGTACGTACCGCAGTGACTTCCCCGTCTCACCACACCACCAGGAGGGCCGCGTAATGCCGCAGGGACAGCCGACCGTCGTTCCGGACGACGGACTCACGACGCGCCAGCGCCGCAACCGCCCGCTCGTCTTCGTCCACACCGGCCCGGGCAAGGGCAAGTCGACGGCGGCCTTCGGGCTGGCGCTGCGCGCGTGGAACCAGGGCTGGTCGATCGGGGTGTTCCAGTTCGTCAAGTCGGCGAAGTGGAAGGTCGGCGAGGAGAACGCGCTCAAGGTGCTCGGCGCCTCCGGCGAGGGCGGCCCGGTCGTCTGGCACAAGATGGGCGAGGGCTGGTCCTGGGTCCAGCGGGACGCGCAGCTCGACAACGAGCAGGCGGCCAAGGAGGGCTGGGAGCAGGTCAAGCGCGACCTGGCCGCCGAGACGCACAGGCTGTACGTGCTGGACGAGTTCGCGTACCCGATGCACTGGGGCTGGATCGACGTCGACGAGGTCATCGAGGTGCTGCGCAACCGGCCCGGTACCCAGCACGTGGTGATCACGGGGCGCAACGCACCGGAGAAGCTGCTGGAGTTCGCGGACCTGGTCACGGAGATGACCAAGGTCAAGCACCCGATGGACGCCGGCCAGAAGGGCCAGAAGGGCATCGAGTGGTGACAACTCTGCACGTTCCGCGCCTGGTCATCGCCGCGCCGTCGTCCGGCAGCGGCAAGACCACGGTCGCGACGGGTCTGATGGCGGCGTTCTCCGAGCGCGGCCTCGCCGTGTCCCCGCACAAGGCCGGGCCCGACTACATAGACCCCGGCTACCACGCGCTGGCCACGGGCCGGCCGGGGCGCAACCTGGACGCTTTCATGTGCGGGCCGGAGCTGGTCGCTCCGCTGTTCGCGCACGGGGCCGCAGGATGCGATCTCGCCCTCGTCGAGGGCGTGATGGGGCTGTACGACGGGGCCGCGGGGCGGGGTGAGCTGGCGTCGACGGCGCAGGTCGCGAAGCTGCTGCGGGCGCCGGTGGTGCTGGTGGTCGACGCGTCGTCGCAGTCGCGGTCGGTGGCGGCGCTGGTGCACGGCTTCGCGTCGTTCGACCCCCAGGTGCGCCTGGGCGGCGTGATCCTCAACAAGGTCGGGTCCGACCGGCACGAGGTGATGCTGCGGGAGGCGCTGGAGGAGGCCGGAATGCCGGTGCTCGGCGTGCTGCGGCGGGCGCCGCAGGTGGCTGCGCCCTCGCGGCACCTGGGCCTGGTCCCGGTCGCCGAGCGGCGGTCGGACGCGCTGTCCTCGGTGGCGGCGCTGGCCGACCAGGTCCGGGCCGGCTGCGACCTCGAGGCCCTGATGGCCCTGGCCCGCACGGCCCCGCCGCTGGCCTGCGAAGCCTGGTCGCCCGCCGCCGTGCTGGAGGGTGTCCGGGGCACTGCCCCGAGCCCCGCCGGGGACGAATCGGCCCCGCCGGCGTCTGGGGCACGGGGGTTCTGGGGCAGTGCCCCCGACGGCGGCGCCGCACCCGTCATCGCCGTTGCGGGCGGGCCGGCGTTCACGTTCTCCTACGCCGAGCACGCGGAACTGCTCACCGCCGCCGGGGCGGACGTCGCCACCTTCGACCCGCTCCGGGACGAGGCCCTGCCCGAGGGGACCACCGGCCTGGTGATCGGCGGCGGGTTCCCCGAGGTGTACGCACCCGAGCTCGCCGCCAACGAGCCGCTGCGCAAGGCCGTCGCGGCCTTCGCCGCGGACGGCGGGCCCGTGGCCGCCGAGTGCGCCGGGCTGCTGTACCTCGCCCGCTCCCTCGACGGCAGGCCCATGTGCGGGGTCCTGGACGCCGACGCGCGGATGTCGGAGCGGCTGACCCTCGGCTACCGCGAGGCCGTCGCGGTGTCGGACAGCGCGCTGGCCGCCGCCGGAACCCGGCTGCGCGGCCACGAGTTCCACCGCACGGTGATCGAACCCGGCGCCGGCGCCGCCCCCGCCTGGGGGTTCACGCACCCCGAACGCCGGGTCGAGGGCTTCGTACAGCAGGGCGTGCACGCCAGCTACCTGCACACGCACTGGGCCTCGGAGCCCTCCGTGGCCCTCCGGTTCACGGAAGCCGCGGCGCGGGCCAGGTGAGTTCAGTCCGCGAGGCCCACCACCAGCCAGATCCCGGCCACCCCGCCCACCGTGCACATCAGCGTGGACAGGGCGGGGTGCTTGTGGTGCGCCTCCGGCAGGATCTCGGCCGCCGCCAGGTACAGCAGGGCTCCGCCGAAGAAGCCGAGGTACGCCCCGAGCGGTTCCTCCGGAAGGGTGAACAGCAAAGTGGACGCCGCGCCCAGCACCGGGGCCACCGCGTCCGCGAACAGCATCATCACGGCCTTGCGGCGGGCGTTCCCGTACAGCCGGGTGAGCGTGTACGTGTTGAACCCGTCCGCGAAGTCGTGCGTGACGACGGCCAGCGACACGGCCACGCCCATCCCGCCGCCGACCTGGAAGGCCGCGCCCAGGGCCACCCCGTCGGCGAAGCTGTGGCCGACCATCGCCGCGGCCGCCGTCAGCCCGACCTCGGGGACCCGGCCCCCGTTCTCGGCTCCGTGCGCGGCCTGCCGTACCGCCAGCAGGCGTTCCACGACGTGGGCGGTCAGGAACCCCGTCACGAAGAGCAGCAGCGCGAGCGGGACGCCGAACACCTCGCGGCCCGCCGCGCGCAGCGACTCCGGCAGCAGGTCGAGGCCCACGACGCCGAGCATCAGCCCGCCGGCCAGGCCCAGCACGAGGTGGCGGCGGTCGGTGACGCGCTGCGCCGTCCATCCGCCCGCCAGGGTCATCAGGAACGCGCCCAACGCCACGATCACGGCCATGTGCCCCTGAATACCGACTCCTCGCCCCACGCGCACGTGTGCGCGCGGGCTGCGGGGCACGAACCATTGACGACTACGGAGGGGGCATGAGCCCGGTGGGCGAGTACGCGACGCAGCTGGTGGTCGGGATCGGCGGACGGGCGGGGGTGTCCGTGGCGGAGGTCTGCGCCCTGGTCGAGGAGACGCTGCGCGGTGCCGGGCTGGCCGCCGGTGCGGTGAAGGCGCTGGCCACGGTGGAGTCGAAGGCGGGCGAGGCGGGGATCACGGGCGCGGCGGAACGTTTCGGCGTACCGCTGCTCAGCTATCCCGCCGAGGAGCTGGCGGGCATCTGCGTACCGCACCCCTCCGACACGGTGCGCGACGCCGCGGGGACCTCCTCGGTGGCGGAGGCCGCGGCGCTCGCGGGCGGCGGGGAACTGCTCGTACCGAAGCGCCGCTCGGTCGCGGCGACCTGCGCCGTGGCCACCGCGCAGGCCCATGACCTGCGCCATCACGGGGACGCGGAGGTGCGAGGCGACGGCGGCGCACTCGTGGACCTCGCAGTGAACGTACGGGCGCACACCCCGCCGGAGTGGCTCAAGCAGCGCATCGCGGCTTCGCTCGACGCTCTCGCCGCATACCCCGACGGGCAGTCTGCCCGCGCGGCGGTGGCGGCTCGGCACGGGCTGCCGGCCGAGCGGGTGCTGTTGACGGCGGGGGCCGCAGAGGCGTTCGTGCTGATCGCGCGGGCCCTGGGCGCGCAGCGGCCGGTGGTCGTGCACCCGCAGTTCACGGAGCCGGAGGCGGCCCTGCGCGACGCGGGGCACACGGTGGAGCGGGTGGTGCTGCGGGCGGCGGACGGGTTCCGGCTGGACCCGGCGGCGGTGCCGGAGGACGCGGACCTGGTGGTGGTGGGCAACCCGACGAACCCGACGTCCGTACTGCACCCGGCGGCGGCGCTGGCCGCGCTGGCCCGGCCGGGCCGGATCCTGGTCGTGGACGAGGCGTTCATGGACGCGGTCCCGGGCGAGCGGGAGGCGCTGGCCGGGCGGACGGACGTGCCGGGTCTGGTGGTGCTGCGGAGCCTGACCAAGACGTGGGGGCTGGCGGGGCTGCGGATCGGCTACGTGCTGGCCGAGCCGGAGGTGATCGCGAAGCTGGCGGCGGCGCAGCCTCTGTGGCCCGTGTCGTCGCCGGCGCTGGTGGCGGCGGAGGCCTGTATGGCTCCGGCGGCGCTGGCCGAGGCGGAGGCCGCGGCCCGGCAGATCGCGGTGGACCGGGCCCATCTGCTGGCGGGGCTCGCGGAGTTCGAGGAGATAACGGTGTCGGGAGTGGCGGAGGGGCCGTTCGTCCTGATGCAGGTGGCGGGGGCCATGGAGATCCGCACCCGGCTGCGCGCCCTGGGCTTCGCGGTCCGCCGCGGGGACACCTTCCCGGGCCTGGACCACTCCTGGCTCCGGCTGGCGGTCAGGGACCGCGCCACGACGGGCCGCCTCCTCCAGGCCCTCGACCACGCCCTGGCGCTGACCGCCCGCTGACCTGCGCCTCCCGGCCACGGGGCCGGTCACCCGGGCGGCCTCCACGGCGCGGTCGGCGGCTCTGACCTGCGGCGCCGCGGTTATCCGGACGATCCGGCTCCGTTGGCGGGGCGGGCGGTGGTAGGCGATGATCTCGGCATCAGCAGGGAACCCCGGGGGGCCGGAATGAAGACGAAAGCAAAAACGGGCTTGGCGCTGACCGCGGTGGCGGCCGTGGCCGGCGGGATCCTCGCCCTGCCGAGCCTGCTCGACCACCTCGACGCCGAGGGGGGACGGGGCGGCGCCGGCGAGCAGCGGCTCGGGACCAAGCCCGGCCAGAGCAAGGCGAGCCCGGGCAAGGCGAGTCCGACGACGCCCGCCGGCGCCAAACCGTTCACGCTGGTCGCGACGGGCGACATCATCCCGTACCCGTCGATCGTCCAGCGGGCCGCGGACGATGCGCAGGGCAGCGGCCAGAGCCACGACTTCCGGAAGATACTCGCGGGGGTCAAGCCCCTGGTGGCCGCCGCTGACCTGGCGATATGCCACCACGAGATACCGTACGGCCGGCCCGGCGGCCCCTACACCGGATATCCCGCGTTCAAGGCCCCGCACCAGTTGGCCGACGCCCTGAAGGACGCCGGGTACGACAGCTGCTCGACCGGCTCGAACCACACCCTGGACGACGGCTACGACGGTCTCGTCCGCACCCTGGAGCACCTGGACCGGGTCGGCATCAAGCACGTCGGCTCGGCCCGCAGCGCCGACGAGGCCAAGGCCCCGGCGGTCCTCTCCGCCGGCGGCGCCAAGGTCGCCCAGCTGGACTACACGTACGGGACGAACGGCATTCCGGTCCCGGCCGGCAAGCCCTGGTCCGTCAACCTGCTCGACCAGAACCGGATCGTCGCCGACGCCCGCGCGGCCCGGGCGGCCGGCGCGAACGTCGTCGTCCTCAGCGTCCACTGGGGCACCGAGTGGCAGACGGCACCCGACCAGCAGCAGCGCGATCTGGCGCAGGCGCTGACCGCTTCGCGCGGCCCGGACGGACTCCCGGACATCGATCTGATCCTCGGCACGCACAACCACGTGCCACAGCCGTACGAGAAGATCAACGGCACCTGGGTCGTCTTCGGCATGGGCGACCAGATCGCCAGCTTCTACGAGGCCGACAAGGCGCGCGGCAACATGTCCTCGATACCGCGCTTCACCTTCGCCCCGGCGGCCGCCCACCCCGGCCGCTGGGAGGTGACCAAGGCCGAGTACCTGACGCAGTACTCGGACATGAACCCGCCGTTCCGCGTCGTCTGCGCCTCCTGCGCCCCCTCCGACTCCGGGATCGGAGCCGCCAGGCAGTCCGCGTACGCCGCCGTCGACAAGCAGGTCAGCGAGGCCGTGCTGTCGCGCGGAGCCGACAAGCAGGGGCTGGTGCACGCCACCCGCTGAGCCGGGACTCCGTCACGGGTCACGAGGCCACGGGGTCAAGCGGTGGGTCACGAGCTGCGGCCGCGCCGGGTCACGACCAGTGCGGTCGCGCCGAGGCCGAGCAGCGCCAGTGCGCCGCCCGCTACGTACGGGGTCGTCGAACCCCCGCCGGTCTCGGCCAGGTTCGCGTCGGTGGTGAGGGCGGCCCCGGTCCCGGAGGCAGCCGTCTGCGGTTTGACGTCGGGCTTCGCCGACGGCTCCGGGGCCGGACCGGCCGGGGCTTCGCAGTGCGCCTCGGCGAGCACGACCTCACCCTCGACCTGCGCCACGTTGAGGTCCAGCGGGTTCACGGACACCTTCAGCCGGAGCGCGGCCGCGGCGGCCGTGGTGGAGGTGGTCTCGGTGCCGGAGAGCTCCAGGCCGACCAGGCCCACCTTGGGGACCTCGATCTTGGTCGGTCCGCCCGCCGAGAGGGTGACCTTCTTGCCGAGCACGGTCACCGCGCCCAGCACGTTCGAGCCGGCCACGGGCTTCTTGCCGGCCTCGCACACGGCCTTGGAGGTGACCTTCTCCACCTGGATGAGGGAGAGCAGGGGCAGCCCCGGCACATGGACCTCGGCGTTGGCCAGGTTGGCCTCCGCCTCGGCGCGGGTCTTGTCCGCGGTGGCCTTGGAGGTGGCCACGTCGGCACGCAGCACGCTCACCGGCCGTCCTCCCTCGACCCCGTCCAGGGTCACGGAGAGGGCGGCCTTCTGGGCCGTCGCGGGGGCGCTGACCTCATTGAGGGTGGTCTTCAGCGGCACGTGGACGGTCTGGTTGAGCAGGCCCACGTCCAGTCCGGCACGCAGGACGACCGCGCCGGCCCTGCCCTCGCCGCCGCCCGTGGAGCCGCTGCCTCCGGTGGCGGAGGCGGGCGGGGCGGTGAGCAGGACGACCGCTCCCGTCGCGAGCAGGACGGCTGCGGGCATGCGGAAGGTGTTGCTGTTCAAGGTGGTGGAACCCCCGGGGAGATGGGAGCCGTCGCGCCGCCAATGGGGGACATCGCGCGCCGACGGCCTCTGACCCTCGGAATCTTTACGCACGGAGAGTGAACGAGCGGCGACCTTAGGTGAGTTCACCCCAAAGGGTGGTTTCCATGCATGTATTCGATTAACTGCGCATCACAAGGAACGGGAGTTCTTTTCCGCCACAGCACGGCGGGGAATGCGCCGACGCCGGCACCCCGGGCGGCCGTTCACAACGACCGCCGGGGCGCCGGCGTCACGCCCGCGTCAACTCTCCGCTCAGGCCCGGACCTTGCCGCCCACGACCACGCGCCGCGGCTGCGCCAGCGCCCGTACGTCGGCCCGCGGGTCGGCGTCGTAGACCACGAGGTCCGCCGGCGCCCCCTCGGTCAGGCCCGGCCTGCCGAGCCACTCGCGTGCCGCCCAGGTCGTCGCCGAGAGGGCCTCCAGGGCCGGGATCCCGGCCCGTACCAGCTCCGAGACCTCCGCCGCGACCAGGCCGTGCGGCAGGGAACCCCCCGCGTCGGTGCCGACGTACACGCCGATGCCCGCGTCGTACGCGGCCCGTACGGTGTCGTACCGCCGCTCGTGCAACCGCCTCATGTGCGCCGACCAGCGCGGGAACTTGGCCTCGCCGCCCGCCGCCATCTTCGGGAACGTCGCGATGTTCACGAGCGTCGGGACGATCGCCACCCCGCGCTCCGCGAACAGCGGAATGGTGTCCTCCGTGAGCCCGGTGGCGTGCTCGATGCAGTCGATGCCCGTCTCGACCAGGTCGCGCAGCGAGTCCTCCGCGAAGCAGTGCGCGGTGACCCGGGCGCCCAGCCGGTGCGCCTCGGCGATGGCCGCCTCGACCTCGGCGCGCGGCCAGCAGGGCGCCAGGTCCCCGACCTCGCGGTCGATCCAGTCCCCCACCAGCTTCACCCAGCCGTCACCGCGCTGCGCCTCGCGGCCCACGTAGGAGACGAGGTCGGCCGGCTCGATCTCGTGGGCGAAGTTGCGGATGTAGCGGCGCGGGCGGGCGATGTGCCGGCCGGCCCGGATGATCTTCGGCAGGTCCTCGCGGTCGTCGATCCAGCGGGTGTCGGAGGGCGACCCGGCGTCGCGGATGAGCAGCGTGCCGGCGTCGCGGTCGGTCAGGGCCTGCCGCTCGGCGGTCTCCGCGTCGACCGGACCGTGGGCGTCCAGCCCCACGTGGCAGTGCGCGTCGACCAGGCCGGGCAGGGCCCAGCCGGACACCGTGGTGATCTCGCGGGCCCCGTGAGGGCGTTCGTAGGAGATCCGGCCGCCGACCACCCAGAGCTCGTCGCGCGCGTCGTCGGGCCCGACGAGCACACGCCCCTTCACATGCAGCACGTCATCGGTCATGTCCCGCACTGTACGTGCGTGCTGGGTAGGCTCATGCGGTCACCCCGAACGCCCCGGACGAGACGCCCCGGACGAAGAGAGCACCACCGTGAACCACCCCCTCCTGGACCTTCCGCCGCTCACCGCGGAGCGCTTCGCGCGGATCGAGCAGGGGGTCGCGGACCTGCTCGGCACCCGCGCGGACGTGGTGATCACCCAGGGCGAGGCGCTGCTGCCGCTGGAGGGGTGCATCCGCTCGGGGGCACGGCCCGGTTCGACGGCGCTGAACGTCGTGACCGGCCCCTACGGCACCACCTTCGGCAACTGGCTGCGCGGCTGCGGGGCGAACGTGGTGGACCTGGCGGTCCCCTTCGACACGGCGGTGACGGCCGGCCAGGTGGCGCGCGCCCTGGCCGAGCACCCGGAGATCGACTTCGTGTCCCTGGTCCACGCGGAGGCGGCGACCGGCAACACCAACCCGGTCGCGGAGATCGGCGAGGCCGTACGGGCCCACGGAGCGCTGTTCATGCTGGACGCGGTGGCGTCGGTGGCCGCAGAGGCGCTGCTCCCGGACGCGTGGGGCGTGGACCTGTGCGTGATCGGCGCCCAGAAGGCGATGGGCGGCCCGGCGGGCGTCTCGGCGGTGTCGGTCTCGGAGCGGGCCTGGGCCCGTTTCGCGGAGAACCCGGCCGCTCCGAGGCGCTCGTACCTCTCCCTCCTGGACTGGAAGGAGCGCTGGATCGACGCGGACCGCAGGGCGCTCCCCCACGCCCCGGCGCAGCTGGAGATGCTGGGGCTGGAGGCCTGCCTGGACCGGATCGCGGCCGAGGGCCTGCCGGCCGTGACGGCCCGCCACGCCGCCGCCGCGGCGGCGACCCGGGCGGGCGCGGTGGCGGTGGGCCTCGCCCCGTACGTCGGCCGGGCCTCGCAGGCGGCCCCGGTGGCCACCACGCTGCGGGTGGCGGACGCCTCGCTGGTGGTGGCCAAGGCCCTCGCCGCCGGCCCGGCGGCTCCGCTCGCGGCGGGCGGCGGCGCGCTGGCCGGGGAGATGGTCCGGGTGAACCACTACGGCCTGGCCGCATCGCTGGAGACGGTCCTGGCCTCCCTGACGGCCCTGTCCACCGCCCTCTCGACGGACCCGTCCGAGGCGGTGGCGGCCGCCGAAGCAGCCTGGGCAGAAACCCTGCACTGACGACCCGTGCGGCCTTCCGGCGCCGGCCGGGGCTCGGGGGCGGAGCCCGTCAGCCGGGGGTCCGGGGGCGGAGCCCCGGGGAAACGGTGAAAGGGCGGGGCGGGGAGACGGTCCGCGCAGCGGCACGTGCTCGCCCGCGCCTCCCCGGCCGCCGACCGGGTCCGGCCCCGGCCACCTGGGCCGCCAGGCCGGCCGGCGGCCGGCAACCGGGCACGACCGCGTCAGGCCGGGGCCGGGCCGGCAGGGCCGGGGACCGGTCAGGCCTGGGGGGCGGCGCAGGTGCCTTCCGGGTCGCAGGCGTCGGGCGTGGCGGCGGGGGCGGTGAGCTCGCGGCCGGCCCAGGCCTGTTCCAGGGCCTGCGTGAAGACCTCCGCGGGCTGCCCGCCGGAGATCCCGTAGCGGCGGTCGAGGACGAAGAACGGCACGGCGTTGGCGCCGAGTTCCGCCGCCTCGCGCTCGTCCGCCCGCACCTCGGCCGCGTACGCGGTGTCGTCCGCGAGGACCGTACGGGCCTCCGCCTCGTCCAGGCCCGCCTCGACCGCGAGAGCGACCAGCACCTCGGGGTCGAAGACCGACCGCTCCTGCGCGAAGTTCGCCCGGTAGGAGAGGTCGAGCAGCTCCTCCTGGCGGCCGCGGGCGGCGGCCAGGTGCAGCAGGCGGTGGATGTCGAACGTGTTGCCGTGGTCGCGGCCCTCGGTGCGGTACGTCAGCCCCTCGGCGCGGGCGCTGGCCGCGACGTGCTCCTCCATGCCGCGCGCCTCGTCGAGGGTGCGGCCGTACTTCTTGGCGAGCATCTCCAGGACCGGCGCCGTGCTGCCCTTCGGGCTGTTCGGGTCGAGCTCGAAGGACCGGAAGACGACCTCCACCTCGTCGCGGTGCGCGAACTCGGCCAGCCCCTTGGTGAAACGGGCCTTGCCGATGTAGCACCAGGGGCAGGCGATGTCGCTCCAGATCTCGACGCGCATGATCCTTCTTCTCTCCGGGGTCGGTGGGACGCCGCGGCTGCGAGCCGCGGCGGTTTCCCGTTCAACCAACTGGCGGAGCGTCTCATTCCCCGGACGGGTCCTGCGGACCGACACCGAGCCAGAGCGTGAGGTGGGAGCCGGACCGCCCGGCCCCGGCCGGATCAGCGCGCCAGCCGTGGCGGGCGTAGAAGGCCTGGGCCCGGAGGTTGTGCTCGTAGACCTCCAGCCGGGCCCGCTCGACACCGGTCCGCCGCCAGGCGTCCAGGCAGGCGGCGTGCAGGGCGGCCCCGGTGCCCCGGCGCCAGTGGGCCGGGTCGACGTGAAGCTGGGTGAGGGTGGTCTCGCCGTCCGCGGTGCGGAAGGCGGCGACCCCGGTGAGCTCGCCGTCGAGCTCCGCGCAGAGCACCCCGCCGTCGGCGGCGGCCCGCGCGACGGCCCGGGACCAGCCCTCGCGGGTCCGCGCGAGTTCGGCTGCGCCCGCGTAGGCCTGCTCGGCGACGCGGCCGCGGTAGTAGGTGGCCCGGGCCCTGCTGTGGAGGGCGGCTATGGCGTCGAGGTCTGCGGGTTGCGCGGTCCTGATCATGGGAAAGGAAACGCGCCGGGAACCGTGTCGGTTCCCGGCGCGCCCTGCGGCGACCGGCGCGGCTACTTCTTCAGCCACGCCGCCATCATCTTCTGGGCGATGGGCGCGGCGAGCTTGCCGCCGCCGATCTCGGAGCGGTCGGTGTCCGAGTTCTCGATCACCACGGCAACCGCGATCTGCTTGCCGCCCTGCTTGCCGTACGAGGTGAACCAGGCCAGCGGCGGCAGGCTGTTGTTCACGCCGCGCTGCGCGGTGCCGGTCTTGCCGCCCACCTCGGCACCCGCCACCTGGGCGGGCTTGCCGCCGCCCTCGGTCGCGACCGTCCGCATGGCGTCCTGCAGCATCGACGCGGTCCTGGCGCTCATGACCTGCTCGGACTTCGGGTCCTTGAAGCTCTCCAGCACGTTGCCGTTCGCGTCGGTGACCTCGGAGACGGAGTGCGGGGCGACGAGCTTGCCGCCGTTCTCGATCGCGGCGGTCACCATCGCCATCTGGAGCGGGGTGGCCTGCACGTCGAACTGGCCGATACCCGTCTGCGCGACCTGGTCGACCGACATCTTCTTCGTCGGGTACTTGCTCCCCGGCCGGGCGGTGACGGGGGTCGCGATCTCCGTGTTGAAGCCGAACTTCTCGGCCGTCGCCCGCATCTTGTCCTGGCCGAGCTTGTGCGCCAGCTCGGCGAACACGTTGTTGCAGGACAGCCGCAGCGCGGTGCGCGCGGAGACGTTGTTGCAGGCCGCGGATCCCGCTTCGCTGGGCAGCAGGGTCCGGGTTCCGGGGATCGTGTACGGGTCCGGGGTGCCGGTCGGCGCGTCGAGGTCGGTGACCAGCCTGTTCTCGATGGCCGCCGCCAGGGTGACCAGCTTGAAGGTGGAGCCGGGCGCCTGCGGCTTGCGCAGGGCCACGTTCTCCATCGCCTTGCCCTTGTCCTCGATCAGCTTCTCCCAGGCCGCCGTGTCGTTGGCGCCCGCGATGCTGCCCGGATCGAAGGACGGGTTGTTCACGATGGCGAGGATCTCGCCGGTCGCCGGGTCGATGGCGACGGCGGCGCCCTGCTTGCCCTGGAGCGCGTCGTACGCGGCCTTCTGCACGTCCTTGTCGACCGTGGTCAGCACGTTGCCCGGCGCGGCCCGCTTGTTGGTGAGCATGTCCATCACGGTCTTGAGCCGGTCGTCGGAACCGTTCAGGACCTTCTTGTAGACGCCCTCCAGCATGCTCGTGCCGAAGGCCTGGGAGCTGTAGCCGGTGAGCGGCGCGTAGAGCGGACCGTCGACGTACGTCCGCTTGTACCCGAAGTCCTTTCCGTCCGTCTTCACCGAGCCGGTGATCGCCTCCCCGCCCACGATGATGTTGCCCAGCGGGTTCTCGTACTGCCCGATGAGGTTCCGCCGGTTGTTCTCGTTGTCTGCGAGGGCCTGGCCTTGGTAGGCCTGCACCCAGGTGACCCGCACCAAAAGGGCCAGCACCAGGAGCAGACAGAAGACCGACGCACGCCTGATCGTCTTGTTCATCCTCCAGAAGGACGTACCAAGGTCCCCGGTCGTTCCGCTCTGCCCCGATTGTGTCCGGGTTCTCAGCTTTTCTTCATGAAGCCGCCCTCGTAGGCAGCGATGACGGCCTGGGTGCGGTCGCGGGAGCCGGTCTTGGAGAGGACCGCGGCGACATGGGTCTTGACCGTCTGGGGGCCGACGCCCAGGCGTTCGCTCATCTCGTGGTTGGACAGTCCGCCGGCCAGCAGGCGCAGTACGTCGGCCTCCCGGCCGGTGAGCCGGGCCACCCAGGGGGCGGCGGGGCCCGGGACCCCGGGGGCGTACGACGCGGCGAGCGAGCGGACGGCCGCCGGGAAGAGCAGGCAGTCGCCGCGGGCGACGAGGCGGACCGCCCCGATCAGCTCGTCGGGGTCGGCCCGCTTGAGGAGGAACCCGGAGGCGCCCGCGCGCAGCGCGTCGTAGACGTACGCGTCGTTCTCGAAGGTGGTGACGACCACGATCCGGGGCGGCTCGGCCATGCCGGCGATGATCTGCTCGGTGGCCCGGATCCCGTCGATCTCGGGCATCCGGACGTCCATCAGCACCACATCGGGGGCCAGCGAGCGGACCAGCGGGACGGCTTCGGCGCCGGAGGCCGCCTCACCGACCACCTCCAGGTCGGGCTCGGCCTCGAGGATCACCCGCAGGGCGGTGCGGACCATGCGCTCGTCGTCGGCGAGCACGATGCGCAGCGGCGGCCGCCGCGCCGCGGTCACCGTGCGCCTCCGCCCAGCGGGAGGACCACCCGCAGCCGCCACAGCCCCTGGTACGGGCCTGCTTCGACCCGGCCGCCCAGCAAGGTGGCCCGCTCGGCGGCGCCGTGCAGCCCCCGGCCCCCGGTGGTGCGGGGCTGCGGCCCGGCGGCGGTGCCCGGCGGATTGGTCATGGTGATCTCCAGTTCACGGTTGCCGCTGCCGGTGCCGTCTTCCCTGCCCTGTACGACGATCCGCAGCTCGACGGGTCCCGCGCCGTGGCGCAGGGCGTTGCTCAGGCCCTCCTGGACGATCCGGTACGCCTCGCGGGAGGCGATCGCCGGAAGCTGCGCCCAGTCCCCGGCCGGTCCGGGGTCCTGGTGGGCGGTGACGGTGGTGCCGGCAGCCCGGGTGCGGGCCAGCAGCCCGTCGAGGTCGGCGCCGAGGGTCGGCGCGGGTGCGGCGCCGGGCCGGGCCGGGTCGCCGTCCCTCAGCAGGCCCAGCACTGCGTCCAGCTCGGCCACCGTCCGCCGGGTGGTCTCCTCGATCGCGGCCAGTGCCTCCCGTACGAACTGCGGGTCGCTGTCGAGCACCCGCCGGGCGGCGACCGCCTGGAGGGTGACGGCACTCAGGGCGTGCCCGACCGCGTCGTGCAGCTCCCGGGCCAGCCGGTTGCGCACGGCCAGGTCGGCGGCCCGCTCCTCGGCCGCGGCCAGCCGGTCCGCCCCCGTCGGCCCGAGCAGTACGGGTGCCAGCCGGGCCAGCAGCGCCCCGGCCCCGGCGGCGCACAGGACGAGCCCGGCCAGCAGACCGGCCCCGAGCAGGGGCGCGACGTACGGATCGGCCTGGGTGCTGAACCAGCCCAGTCCGAGCCGGGCCTTCCGCCACGCGCTCACGAACGGCAGTGTGATCAGTACCACCGCCATGGGCGGCACCGCGAGGGTGAGCCCGCTGACCACCGCCCCGACCCCCAGGTGCAGGGTCCACCAGGCGGAGGTCCGCCCCCGCGCGGCCCAGGACCGCGCCGGCCCCTCGGCGAGCCGGTCCCCGGGCACGCCGCACATGACCCGCACCGCTGTCACCGACAGCGGCCGGACCAGCCCGAAGACGGCCGTGGCCGCGACGAGCGGCAGGGCGGCCGCGTAGGCGGCGAGGGAGAGCGGGAAGGAGTTGAGGGCATTGACCCCGCCGGCCGCCATGCCGACCCCCACCTGGGCGAGGAGGAAGTACGGCATCAGCAGGGCCCCGCCCAGGATCAGGTGCACCCACCGCAGCCGGGCCCGGGCCCCCAGCAGCCGGGACGCCGCATTCCGCATCACCCCTCGCGGCGAGAGGTGAGGAACCGTATGAGCACGGTGGCGGCGGCGAGTCCGGTGATCATCTGACCAGCGTAGATCAACTGAACTGCCGCGGAGGCCGGTTCGCCGCCGTCGAGCTGCGGCCCCAGCGAGGCGACCAGGGGCCACAGCCCCCAGGTCAGGGCCGCGGCAGAGCCGACCCACGTGAGGGCCAGCGGCCACCACGCCCGCCGGCTCCCGCCCCGGACCAGCAGCAGCGCCCCCACGGCGGCGGCGAGCACGCATATCGCGTGCACTCCGGACACCACGCCTGCCGTCGCCGTGCGGGCGGCCGCCTGATCCGCGCTCAAACCCGCCGTTCCGCCGAAGGCCCAGTACGCGTGCACGGCTGCGACCAGCACGCCGCCCGCCGCCGCGGCTCCCGCCACCACCCCCGTGGATGGCGGGAGCCCGCGGCCCAGCACGCCCTGCCATCGCCGCCCCCAGCGCTCCCGCGCATAGGGCACGAACAGCCCGGCCAGGGCGAGCCCTTGGACGGTGAAACCGGTGTAGACGACGGTGAACACCCAGGAGTCGAGGAAGGGCCGCGCCGCCTCCCCGGCGGGCGCCGACACGCCCTGGCCCGCCGCCCGTATGAGCAGTTGGAGCGGGAACGCGGTGAGGATCGGCGTGAGCAGCCCGGTGGCGACGAACGCGGGGACCGTGAGCAGCCGGGGAGGCACCCGCATCCCCCAGGGTCTGGTGAGGACCAGGGCGAGCAGGATCACGCTCGCGTCCATGGCCAGCGTGACCGCATTGGCAGCGGTGAGGAACACCCCCGGCTCCAGCAGCGGGCTGCCGTCGGGGATTCCGGCCCGGCTCCCCGACAGCCAGGCGGCCTTGAGTACCAGATACGGCACGGTGGCGGCCAGGGCCACCACCTGCAGGGCCTTCCGCCCGCCCCCCGGGCCGGGGGCCGACGGCCGGGCTGCGTACGTCGTCTCGTCCGTGTTCACCGCTCGTGTGTTCATGACTCAACGGTCCCGTGCCCCCCGCCCCGCCACCTCCCCCGTGAAGGGGAACCGCCTCCCCCGCCCGGGGGAGGAACCTCCCCGTCCACCGCCTCACATGCGGCGGGTCGCCACCGACAGCCGGTCCCGCGCCTCGAACAGCGCCGCCTTGATCTTCTGCTCGTGGCCCGCCGTCAGCCGGGCCACCGGCACCGAGCAGCTCACCGCATCCCGCGCCGGCGTCCGGTACGGCACCGCCACCCCGAAACAGCGCAGCCCGAGCGTGTTCTCCTCGCGGTCCACCGCGTAGCCCTGCTCCCGAACCAGCCCCAACTCGTCGACGAGCCGCTCCCGGTCGGTGATCGTGTGCTCGGTGACCGCCTCGAGCCGCCGCGGCAGGAGCGCCCGTACCTCCTCGTCGGAGTGGGTCGCCAGCAGGGCCTTGCCCAGCGCCGTCGAGTGCACGGGCAGCCGCCGCCCGACGCGGGTGAACGGCCGCAGGTAGTGCTGGGACTGGCGGGTGGCCAGGTAGACGACGCTCGTGCCGTCCATCCGGGCCAGGTGGATGGTCTCGGTGGTGTCGTCGGAGAGCCGGTCCAGGGTCGGCCGGGCCGCGGCGACGACCTCGTCCCCGTCGATGTACGAGCTGCCGACGAGCAGGGCCCGCACGCCGATGCCGTACCGCGTGCCCGTCGCGTCCGTCTCCACCCACCCCAGGTTCACCAGCGTGCGCAGCAGCATGTAGAGGCTCGACTTGGGCAGCGAGAGGTCGTGCTGGATGTCGGCCAGGCTGTGCAGTCCGGGGCGCGCCGCGAAGTGCTCCAGCAACAGGACCGTGCGGACGGCCGATTTGACGGCCGCCGGTGCACCCGGGCCCCCCGGCCCCTCCGGTTCCGCGGCGGACCGGTCCGGCTCAGTCGTGGTCATTCGCCTTCTTGCCCCTCTTGTCTCTTGTCAACGCGGAAGACCCGGAAATAGAGTCCGGAGCGGATGTGATCATTCATCCATCGGAACGACGTTCAGAATACTGAACGCCACCGCGCGGGTCAGCGTAGATCCAGGAGGCAGTGCGCCATGGCAGCAACACCAGTCTGGAGTGTGGACCCCCGCACCGGGAAGCAGCGCGAGCAGGTTGCGGTGGAAGCCACATCCCATGAGGTGGACGAGGCCGTACGCGCCGCCCACGCGGCCCGCGGCCCGCTCGCCGACCGCACCGCCCGCGCGGCCTTCCTGCGCGCGGCCGCCGAGCTGCTCGACGAGGCCGCCGACCACGTGATCGAGGCCGCCGACGCCGAGACCGCCCTCGGGCCGGGCCGGCTCACCGGCGAGCTCGCCCGCACCACCGGCCAGCTGCGGGCCTTCGCCGACGCCGTGGACGAGGGCTCCTACCTCGACGTCCGCATCGACCGCGCCGACGCCGCCGCCGTCCCGCCGCGCCCCGAACTGCGCCGCTACAAGGTGCCGCTGGGCGTGGTCGCGGTCTACGCCGCCTCCAACTTCCCGCTCGCGTTCTCCGTCCCCGGCGGGGACACCGCGAGTGCGCTGGCCGCCGGCTGCCCGGTGGTCGTCAAGGCGCACCCCGACCACCCGGCCACCTCCGAGCTGTGCGCCTCGCTGCTGCGCCGGGCGGCGGTGGCGACGGGGCTGCCGGCCGACGTGGTCTCCGTCGTCCACGGGTTCGACGCGGGCCTGGAGCTGATCCGCCACCCCCACGTCTCCGCCGCCGGATTCACCGGTTCCATCCGGGGCGGGCGGGCGCTGTTCGACGCGGCCGCCGCCCGTCCCGTCCCCATCCCGTTCCACGGCGAACTCGGCTCCCTCAACCCCGTCGTGGTCACCCCGGCGGCCGCCGCCGAGCGCGCCGAGGAGATCGCCGCCGGGCTCGCGGGCTCGGTCACGCTCGGGGTCGGCCAGTTCTGCGTCAAGCCGGGCCTGGTCCTGGTCCCCGAGGGCGCGGACGGCGACCGGTTCGCCGGCGCGCTGACGAAGGCCCTCGGCGAGACCGAGCCGGGGGTCCTGCTCGACCACCGGATGCGGGAGAACTTCATCTCGGGCGTGCGCGAGCGGGCCGCACTGCCCGGCGTCGACGCGCCCGTCACCCCGGGTTCCGGCGGCGAGCACACCGTGGGCGCGGGCTTCCTCACCGTGCCGGCCGGGACCCTCCTCGCGGGCGGCGCCTACGAGGTGCTGCTCGAGGAGTGCTTCGGCCCGGTGACCGTGGTCGTCCGGTACGCCGACCAGGGCGAGGCGCGGTCGGTGCTCGGCCTGCTCCCCGGCAACCTGAGCGCCACGCTCCAGCTGTCCGCGGCCGAGGCCGACGGCGGTCCGGGCCCGGCGGCGGAGCTGATCGCGCAGGTCACGGCGCTGGCCGGGCGCATCGTGGTCAACGGCTGGCCGACCGGGGTCGCTGTGGCCCCGGCCCAGCACCACGGCGGCCCGTACCCGGCGGCGACCTCGCACTCCACCTCGGTCGGCGGGACCGCCATCGAGCGCTGGCTGCGGCCGGTGGCCTACCAGTCCGTGCCGGACCCGCTGCTGCCGGCGGAGCTGCGCGAGGCGAACCCGCTGGGGCTGCCGCGCCGCGTCACCGGCGCCTGAGGCGCGCCGCGGCGGGCCCGGCCCGCCCACGGCCCGGCCCGCCCGCCCCCCGCGCCGCAGACCCGTTAAACCCGTTGCCCGCCCGGCCCGCCGCGGGGCAGGCTGCCGGTCATGCCGAGACCGCACGGATTCACGTACGAACAGCGCAGCGCCAACAGCGTGGTCATCACGCACCAGGGGCGGGCCGCGAGCACCCTGCGGGGCGGGCGGGCCGAGAAGTTCCTCGCCGAGGTGGAATCGGGCGACGCGCAGCTCGTGATGGCCCGCTGGACGGGTGCCTACAAGTTCGTCAACGAGCGCACGGCCAGGAACCACCCCCGCAACCGTCGCTGAAATCCGCGGCGAGGGTAAGGGAACGGCAAAGGCCCTCCGGTCGTTCTCCCGGCATGACCGCTATGACCCCAGGTTCCAACCTGCCGCTCAACACCGTCCGTGTGACGGTGGACGTGGCTGCCCCGGTGCGGCTCGACGTGTCGGGACTCCTCCTCGCGGCGGACGGCAAGGTGCGTTCCGACGCCGACTTCATCTTCTACAACCAGCCGTCCGGGCCCGGCGTCAGCCACCGGTCCGGCGGTGGGGCGGCGCCGGACTCGATCACGGTGGACACGGGCGCGCTGCCGCCGGGCATCGAGCGGATCGTGGTCACGGCCAGTCCCGACGCCGCAGGTCAGACCTTCCAGGGCATCGAGCCCACTGCCACCGTGCGCCATGCGGACAGCGGCGCGGTGATCGCCACGTTCACCCCTCCGCAGCTGGGCACCGAGACCGCACTCGTGGTCGTCGAGGTCTACCAGCGCGGCGGCGTGTGGAAGGTGCGCGCGGTCGGCCAGGGGTACGCCAACGGCCTCGCCGGGATCGCGACCGACTTCGGGGTCTCCGTGGACGAGGAGCCCGCCCCGCCGTCCGCGGCCGCCCCGCAGGCCCCTGCCGCCCCGGTCACCCCTTCGACCCCGGTCTGGGGTCAGACCCCGCCGGCACCGTCCGCCCCGTCCGCCTCCTCCTGGCCGAGCGCTCCCACGACCCCCGCGGCCCCGCCCGCCCCGCCCGCGCCGCCGACCGCGGCTCCTGCCGCCGCCGGCACCGGGAAGATCAACCTCGACAAGGGCCGGGTCAGCCTCCAGAAGAACCAGACCGTCTCCCTGGTCAAGAACGGCCGCCCGCTGCTCTCCCAGGTGAAGATGGGCCTGGGCTGGGAGCCGGCGTTCCGCGGCCGGGACATCGACCTCGACGCCTCCGTCATCGCGTACGGCCCGCAGCGCAACCACATCGACAGCTGCTACTTCGGCAAGCTGTCCATCCTGGGCGGCGCCATCAAGCACTCGGGCGACAACCTCACCGGTGAGGGCGCCGGGGACGACGAGGTGATCGTCGTGGACCTGGGCCGGCTGCCCGCCGAGGCCACGGGCCTGGTCTTCACGGTCAACTCCTTCTCCGGCCAGAAGTTCACCGAGGTCGCCAAGCCAGTTCTCGGGCGAATGGGAGATGACGGCGATCGGAGACTTTGTGAAGTCGCGCACAGTACGCGGGATGGTCCAGCCCGGCTCGCAGGCACTCTGAGTTTCCGCAGGTCAGCACTCCTAGCTGGGAAGCGCTTGAAGTTGAGAGGGTGGATGAGGGTGACTCGCCGGGCCGCCAGGTCGCCCTTAGTTCTACTTGGCCACGAAACACGGCCTAGAGTTTTTTAGAGCTAATTGGAGCCGATTCGAGCCTGCTCCCTGGTTTTATTTCCCAGTCGTTTCCCACTGGGGACGGACAGACCGAAGCCGGGCGGCATACCTGGAGGGGTATGGAGCCGCCCGGCTTCGGCATCTAGGCCAACGAGTGCCTCGCACAACAGTGTCGTTGTGAGGTTCACTCGTCGGACCGGATGCCCGTATGTCGTCGACGGGCATCCGGCGGGGCCACTCGTGAGCCGGCGCATGGGGTGCTGCAGCTCTACGGGTGGCCCCTCGGCATCAGCCGGGGGTGGGACCCGACTGGCCGAGCTCTTGGGTATATCTGTCGGTCGACCGGCCATCAAGATCAGATATAGCCCCACCCCTGGGGCTGATTTATGATCTTGAAACCCGCAGCGTTTGTGGGTGCACGACCGGGATCCACAGCAGGCGCGAGAGGCGGCGAGACCGTCGCCCCTCACCCCTGCCGAACGCCTTGGCATGCGTATCGCCAACATGCGGATGGACGCCAACCTCACCCAGGAGAAGGTCTTCCTGGCGGCCGGTATCTCACGCAACACGTACCAGCGCATCGAAGGCGGCACGGGCGATGCTCGGTACAGTCACCTGCTCCGCATCGCCACCGTCCTTCACTGTCACGTCCGGGACCTGATTCCGTAGCCGTTCGTGTACCCACTTTCGGCCACGTACCGCGGTTGCCCCAGTGTGCCTGTCCTATGCATGTGGCGAAAGGGGTCCCATAGATTTATGCATCCCTTCCGAGCGCCTCACCTGCAGATATGTCACCTATGGTCATGTTCTACCCATCGGTTCGGGCCTGACGACTCGAACTGACGTGCGGATCGTTATCCGCCCGAATACATTCCCACTGGCCGGTTACCGCCCCTCCCGCTGCCGCCGCTGCGGGAGGGGCGGGTCTATGGGTTGCGCCCGTGCTGGCGGCAGGCCCGCGGGAACCAGCGGACCGCCAGGTCGGCCACCCGCGCGAGTTGCTCGCCGAGGTCGACGGCCGGGCCGGCGCCGAGGTGGATGCCGCAGTACACGCACGCCGTACCGCGGACCTGCTGTTCGGACAGGTCCCCGACTGGCGGGAGGGGAAGGGGCTTGCTCATGCCCGTACTCTGCCCGGCCATGGGGGACGCTTCTACCGTCCTTTGTGGGACACCTGGGACGCCTCGCCGGTAGCGTCGCTGTTACCGCCGCAGACAGCCAGAGGGGACCCGTGAACACAGCACTCAGAGACGCTCTGGTTGACGCCCGGATGACCCGCCACGAGCTGGCCCGTATCGTCGACGTGGTCCCGAAGACGGTGGACCGCTGGCTGGGGTCGGACAGTCGCGCCCCTCATAAGGGCACGCAGCTCCGGGTCGCGGAAGCGTTGAAGGTGAGTGCAGAGATGCTGTGGCCGAGGTCGGCTGGCGAGGTCTTCAAGACCGGTCCGGACCGGGAGATCGTGGCGAGCTACCCGTACCGGAACGCGTGCCCACCTACGGTCTGGTCATCGCTGATCGACGGGGCGCGGCGCCGGATCGTCATGGCCGGCTACACCAGCTACTTCCTGTGGCAGGAGCAGCCCAAGGCCGCGGAGCGACTGCGGGCCAAGGCTGAGGCCGGCTGCCAAGTGCGGTTCATCCTCGGTGACCCGGACTCGGAGATCACCCGGAAGCGCGAGCAGGTCGAGGACGATCCGCTGACAGTCAGCATCCGCATCCAGATGACGCTGGCCAAGCTGCGGAAGTTGGGCCCGCTACCGGGACTGGAGGCCCGCTTCTCGGACGACCACATCGCGCTGTCGGTCTTCCTCTTCGACGACGAGATGCTGGTGACGCCGCACATCGCGAACCTCCTCGGGCACGAGTCGCCGATGCTGCACCTGCGCCGGCTGCAGCCCGACGGGCTCTTCGATCGGTTCGCCCAGCACGTGGACGCCCTATGGGAGGGCGGCCGGCCAGTACCGGGGCTCGCCTCGTAGACCCGTCTGTGGGTGCTGCTCGCTATCCTGTGCGACATGATCCCGAACCCCGAGGCTGCCGAGCTGAACGAGCGGATCCGCGCCCTCGTCGCCCGCGGCGAGGCCGGCTCGGAGGAGTACCAGGAGCTGCTCGCCGAGTGGCTGCGGGCGACTGTCGTACCTGCCGCCTAGGATCCGGCCGTGGCAATCGAACTGAACGACGACCTTGTGGCCCTGCAGCAGGCGGCCGACGACGCACACGCCGAGGTAATCCGGCTGCAGGAGGAGTACGGGAGGCCGACCCAGGAGGGCGGCTGGACCGACGAGCAGCATGCCGCATGGAACGCGGCGGCGGCCGTGTGGCGGGAGCGGGCCGGCGAGGCCCAGCAGGCGGTGACCGAGCACGCGACGGCGACCGGGCAGGACCGGGGGAAGCTCGAGGCCGCGGTCAAGACGGCGGTTCGGCACCCGGCGCCTGGGGCCTGACGTGGGGGCGCCCGTCGGTCGCTGTCCCCGAAGGGCCGACGGGCGGTGGTGCACATCTGCCCAGCCGCATCCCCGCGTGCTAGAAGCTGATGTTGTGGTGTCCATGCTAGGCCCGGGCACTGACAACGGGCCGGTACGCTGACGTGCAGATGCCCCGCCCACTGATCCTGGGCGGGGCATCATCGCGTTAGAGGCCGCTAGTCGAGAGGCCCGTCGTACAGGCCGGTCGCCTCGTCGAGCAGGAATCCCTCGGCCTCCTCCGGGGTGGCGGGCCGCACCCGGTAGGCGATCTCCCAGGACGTCTCATCCCCGGTCCGCGGGTCCCAACTCATGTCGTCCTCGGCGCTGTCGTCCCGGTGCTGCGGGGTGACGTCGTCCACGATGTCTCCGCGGACGATGACGACGATTGCCTCCACGCAGTCGGAACTCAGCCGCTTATAGCCTGGCGCGTCCTTGGGGAAGGGCTGCCCGTCGGACTCGTGGACCGTGTCGCGCAGGGTGAGGCCGGCGAGCTGGTACGGATCGAAGTCCGTGTCTGGGTCGAAGTCCGCCGACTCCTCGCTCCAGTCGCGATTGATCCATGGGGTGTCGACTTCGCGGCACTGGCCCGTGTGGTGGTGGGTGCCGGCGCCTGCGTAGTCGTACTTGTATCCGCGGCCGGGCGGTAAGAGCGGCTTGCAGTAGGGGCACACCATGGCGGTCAGATCTCGATCTCGTCGGCGGTCTCCTGGAGGTCTCCGAGGATGCTGCGGATGTCGCTGTCGGAGGGGTCGTCGCCGATCATGTCGGTGATCTCGTCGCGGGTGGCGATGCGCCAGTGGCGTGCCACGTAGGCGCCGGCCCAGACGTCGATTTGCGCGGGGCCGTCCTCGATATTGACGTACAGGACGGGCTGCTCGCTGCCGGAGTCAAGTAGGCGGCGGACGTCAGAGACGTCGATCTTCAGCTGCATGGCGGCTTCCTCTCGCTGGATTGCGTCGGTGACGGCCTGACGGATCCAGGCGGCGCGGCTGATTCCGGCTTCTCGGGCCAGTTCGTCAACCTGCGCGAGTTGCTCGGTCGGGAAGTTGATCCCGACCTTGGGTCCGATGGCGGGTCGGCCGCCCTTGTCGATGTCGTCCACGGACACCCCTCCCTGGTTTTGGGTACCCACAACATAGCCCGCTCGGGAAGTTCTGGATACCCAAAACTGAGAGAATGTAGAATCGAACTTGTGTCCGATAGTCCCGCGTCCCGTCTCGAGCTGCTCCGCTTCCTGGAGCGGGTGCAGGTCGGCGACCTCGAGCGGACCCGCGGCTGGATCGCCGCCGAAGAGCAGCGCCTGGCCGCCGAAGCCGCCCGCCTGCCACCCGCCCCGCCGCCGGACTGGGAGCTCGAGCTCGACCTGAGCCGGCGCCCGTCCGTCGTCCACGTCGGCGGCTGCACCATGGGCGGCAAGGGCTTCCGGACTCGCTCCCTCACCCGGGACGCAGCCCTGCGCGCGCTCGGCGTCGACCGGATCCCGGCCTGCCCGTACTGCAGCCCCGACACGGCGCTCGGCGTGCTGGACTGACCGGCCGCCCGCAGGCTGGATGACATGGAGCATGCGCCGATCCTCGTGCACCGGATCTCCCCGTCGGGCGGCCGGCGGGTCGTAATCCGGATCCGCGGCGTGGACACCGTCCTCGGCGTGGCGTACAGCGACCGGGATCTGATCGAGTTTCTGCGGCGCCTCGACGTCCCCGACCCGGAAGACATGGTCCTCGGCGACTCCGAAGCCATCGCCTGGCAGGGCGGGAAGCCGCACGTGTACGAGGAGCCCGCGGAGTAGACGCGCGGCAGCCCTCCCGTGGGGAGGAGCGGGAGGGCTGCCGGCCCCAGGGGGATCGGGTGCGCACACCGTAAACCCGCAGGCCCGGGCGGTGGTAGGCATATGACAGAGCAAGATTCCGAATGAGTCTGGCTTCGAGGCCGCTACTGTCCCGCCATGACCATATGGACTCGCGACAACATCACTCTTGGGGTCGCCCTGGTGGCGGCTGCCACGAGCGCTCCTGCGCTATGGATCAGCCTGCGCTCCGCAAAGGCCGCGGAGGCCTCCGTCGTTGAGGCGCGCCGATCGGCTGACGCCGCCGAGCAGTCTGCTCAAGCCGGAGAGCGGCAAGCCTCCGCCGCAGCTGAATCGCTGGCGCTGCAGCAGGAGGCGGCTAGGCCGAAGGTGGTCCTACGTGTCCGCCGGATCGGCAAAGGCATGTTCCAGCTGCAGAACGAAGGAACAGCCACGGCCGTAGGGTTGCTGCTCCACCCTGACGACGAGGACATCGTGGAGAGGCACGAGGATTGGGGGCTGGCTCTGCCACCCAACGACACTCGGGAGGTGTGCTTCAGCGGTGCGGACGTTCCCTCGAAGCTGCGCTTCACGTGGGAAGGGCAGGACGTCCCCGAGTTCGTCCCCGTCATCTACTAACGCCGGCGCGCCTGACTCCCTGCGCCGCGTTGGGGCGCAGGGACGGCAGCGCATAACGTTCCCTTAAGCCCTGGTCACAGGCCGATACCCTCGGATGCGGCGTCGGCCCAGCGGTCGGCCTCCTGAATGTAGCCCCAGAACACCGGACTGTTGGGGGCGTGTCCGGACTGGGCTCGGATCTTCTCCTCGCGCTTTCCTGCCTTGCGGGAGGTGGTGATGAACCCGGCCCGCATGGAGTGGCCAGTAAGGCGGACGGCCACGCCGGCTCGCTCCGCGCTGCGGGCGATGATCTCGCGGCAGGCGGCGGCGGAGAGGGCGTCGGTGCCGATGGCGCCGTGGACGCTGATCGGAAGGAAGGCTGGTCCGCCGGTGAGTCCGGCGGCTGCTTTCCAGGTGAGCCATGCGCGGACGGGGCAGGTGTCAGGGCTCTGGCCATAGGCGACAACGACGTCCCGGGCGGGGCGGCCCTTGACTGAGGGGACGGTGACGTCGAGACCGTCGCTCACGAGCTTGATGCCGTCGGTTCGTAGGGCGGCGACTTCGGCGGAGCGTCCGGCGATGCCGAAGGCCATGAGCCAGAGGGCTCGGTCCCGGATGCCAGCGAGGCTGGCAGGCGCGGCGGCGTGCATGCGCTGGAGCTGTTCGGGAGTGGCTGCGGCGGCCTTGCCTCGACCACGGGCGCACCGGTCGGGGTCGGCCTTCAGCGGCTTGAGGGCCTCACGGGCGGCGAGGGTGGCGACTTTGGGTACCTCGACGTTGTAGGGCGCCCGGCGGGCGGTGACGGTTACGCCGGTGATCCGGCGGTCGATGCTGCTGGGTGTGGCGAGCTTGACGGTGTCGAGCCAGACGACGAAGCCGACCAAGGTGCCCTTGGTGACGGCGGTCAGCGGCAGCGTGTGGCCGGTGCGTTCGGCGAGCCAGCCATGGAACTCCTTCCAGAGGTTCCAGTCGTTCTTGTATCCGCGCGTCGTGTTGTGGGGGCGGATGGCGTCGAGGTGTTCCTCGGCGGCTTGTTCCATGGCGGCGAGGACGGCGAGAGTCGCCGGGTCGTAGGCGGCCGGAGCGTTCGGCTGGTACGGGACCAGAGGGGCGTCGGTCACGCGGCTGCCCTCTTGCCTGCTGGCCACGACCAGCCCATCCGCGCGCGGTGGTTCTTCCCCTCATGCCCGGCAGGCAGGTTGCAGGGACGGGGCTGGTACTGCGACGGCACGCAGTCGGACGGCCCGCCGACGCTGCCGCACTCCGACTCGCCAGGGGAGGCAAAGTCACGGAACCAGTCCATGTGGAGAACGGCCGTGGACTCCTTCTCGTAGCACTCATGCGTTGCGCAGCCACCGTCCAGCTCGCACTCCACGCACTCGTCGATGCGCCACGGGCCGAGCCGGAGCAGGCACGGGGAGTCGAACGCGGAGTCCCATGTCGTCTGGTCGTCGGTCATGAGGCGTCATCCAGGTCTGAGCGCAGGACTTCGAGGACCGTGGCTGTCCGCACGTTCTCCGGGAGGCGCTGCTCCCAGGCGTCGAGCCTGCGCTGCACCCGCTCGACGGCGCGGTGGTTGGCGGCAAGCAAGTCGGCTGCCCGCTCTGCCTTCCTCAGTCGTTCACGGAGGCGGTCGTTCTCCGCTTCCTGCACCTTCACCGCATCCGCGATCGAGTCCAGTTGCATTGCGACCCCGAGGAGCGTGCCCCGGTGGTCGCGGGTGGCTGTGTCGATGAGCTGGTCGTGGATCTCGACCAGCTTCCCCGACGCGTACCTGATCTTTCCCTCGGTGCTGCGCTCTCGGATGACGAGAGGCGCTCCGTCAGCAGGGTTCTGAGGCATGCTCAATTGTACCAATTCTGGGCGCTGATATGGCATCTTATCGCTGGCAACCCTCGCTGGAGCGGGGCCAGTTCGTGGTGGTTATCGCGAGTGCCGCCGCCCGGGCACAGCAAAGCGCCCCCTCCTCATGAGAGGAGGGGGCATGCTCACGCCTTGACTGGCGGGTCGTCCTTCTTCTTGTGCTTCACCCAGGAGGCGATGATCTCGACGGTCGCCGCGTCCAGCTTTGACAGGTCGGCGACGGCCTTGGTGTCAGCGGCGCCCTTGGTGACGCCGGCGTCGGCGAGGGCAGCGTTGAGGGCGAGTAGGTTCGCCTGTTCCTCGGGCGGCGGTCCGGGCGGCTCGTCCGGCGGTGGCTTCCGCTGCTCGGGCAGCAGCCCGAGAGCGACCAGGGTTTCAGCGTCGGCCAGTACTCGGTCCCTACGGGGGACGACTGCCCGCGGCTCAGGGTCAGGCTCGAGCATGTCGCACTCCAGTTCTCACACGTCGCTGCGCTCGAGGACGCGAGCCGCGCGGGCCGACATGGGCCTCGGGACCGGGGGCTCCCCGCCGGATTTGCGGATGTAGGCGACGAGGTCGCGGATGCGGACCAGCGCCCAGGCGATCGCCTCGTCGTTCTCGGCGAGCCGTTCCTGCTGGGCTTCGGCCTTCGTCTCGCCCTGCTGGACCCGCTTCTCCAGGCGTTCGATGGCTCGGCCCTGTTGCTCGCTGATCGCTACGAAGTCGTCGCGGTTTTCCTGCCGCTTCGATCTCCTGGCCGCTCGGCCGGCGAACGCGCTGGCTACGGCGGCGGCGCCCGTCAGGCCGACCTGGGCCCACATTTCAGCACTCATAGGGTGGCTCCGCTTTCTTGGCGCGGGGCGGCTCGGGCCACCCTGCTGCCACGAGGACCGGGACGGTAATCACCGCCCACACGGCTGCTGCCACCCAGCCGCGGGGGAAGTCCCCAAACGCCCAGGCGGCGAGGTACGACACCATCCACGGCACCACCACGAGTGGGAGCACGATGAAGGCGGCAGCGTCACGGCCCGGCGGAGCCCACGCACTTGCAATAGCCACGAGGCCCGCGGCGATCCAGCACCAGCCCCAGAACTGCAGGGACTGAATACTCAGCACGAGCTGTAGCCCGCGCTGGTCAGGTTGGGGAGTCGTCAGCTGCCCGTACCCGTACAGGAGCCAGACGAGTCCGTAGCTCGCGAGGATGGTGCCGCGGCGGCCCAGCCGTCGACTGAGCCGCCGGACCGCACGGCACCGCACCTATACGCCCGTGAGCGGGCGCTGTACCGCGGCGGCCGGGGCGGGCGCGGTGATCTGCGTCCGGTCCCACATGGCGACGACCGCGGAGGCGGCGGCGAGGACGACGGCCTGCTGCTCGGCAGACCAGTCCAGGCCGAAGCCGACGGCCAGTGCGAGGACAGCCTGGGCGAAGCCGAGGACGGCGGCGCCGATCGCGTCGTGCGCCATCACCGCGAGTGCCAGGCCGACGAGGGCCGCGGCGACAGCGTTGATGACGGCCTGCTGGTCGGCGCTCACGTCGAGGCCGAAGGCGGCGAGGAGCTTCACGCCGATGGCGACGAGGCCGAGCCAGAGCGCCGGCTCACGATTGAAGATCTTCATGGTCTCCCTCTCAGCCCCTCAGGGCGGCGTCGTAGGCGAAGAGCTGGTTGTACTGCGCGTCCCCGTCCTGGTCCCCGGGGATCCAGTAGTCGATCGCGGGGCTGCCCCAGAGGGTGTACTCGGCGGCGGTGATGCGCCGGGAGAAGCAACTTCCACGTGGAAGTCAACGGGGACTCGCACCGGAAACACGAAAAGGCCCCCACCCGAATGGGTGGGGGCCGCGCCATTGCAGGTCAGGCGGGGA
>NZ_JNZY01000028.1 GCF_000717655.1 Streptomyces katrae | reverse complement strand
GATCCACGGCCGAGTACTCACACCACCACGAACGGCCGAATCATCGCACCGGTTACGCCCGACCAGCACATCTCAACAAGATCCTGTTACCGGCTCTTAAGCAGCAATTTCTCGTCCCCTGGGTCGTACACTCGGCCGCACGCGCAGGAGGGGGCAGGAATGTCACATGTCACGGAACCGCGAGGGTGGGCGTCCCAGCCCCTGCTCGAACGGGAGTCCGAGATTCTCGCGATCCACCGCGCGGTGGACGATCTCTGCGGCATCACGGACACCGGTCCCGCCGCCCGCCGCGGGGGTGTGCTGACCTTCGCGGGGTCGGCCGGCATCGGCAAGACCACGCTGCTCGCCGAGGCCCGCCGGCACGCCGCCGAGCGCGACTGCACCGTACTGTTCGCCCGCGGCGGCGAGCAGGAGAAGCAGGTGCCGTTCCACGTGATGCGGCAGCTCATCCAGCCGGCGTTCGCCGCCATGACCGAGGCCGAACGGCACGAGGTCCTCGGCACCTGGTACAACATCGTCGCCCCGGCGCTCGGCCTGACCGCCGCCCCGGAAGTCCCCACCGCGCCCGACCCGCAAGGCGTACGCGACGGCTTGGACTGGGTCGTCACCCATCTGACGGTGCGCAGCGCCCCCGTGGTCCTGGTCCTCGACGATGCGCACTGGGCGGACGCCGAGTCCCTGGCGTGGCTGACCGCTTTCACGGCGCGGGCCGAGGAACTGGCCATGCTGATCATGGTGGCCTGCAGGCCGGACGAGATCCCCGCCGACGCCGGCGCCCTGCGCGCCCTGATGGGGCGCCAGGGAACGCGTCCGCACGAGCTGGCTCCCCTCACCACGAGCGCGGTCGCCCGCATAGTGCGCGACGCCCTCGGCCAGAACGCCGACGACGTGTTCTGCCGGGAGTGCTGGGCGATCACCGGCGGAAACCCCTTCGAGGTCGTCGAGCTGGCCATGAAGGGCCGCGACCGCGAGCTGAAGCCGCACCAGGACAGCATCCCCGAGCTGCGCGATCTGGCCTCCGCCGTCAAGGGCAGCGGCCTGATCACCCGCCTCGAGCAGCTCGGACCGTCCACCGTCCGGCTCGCCTGGGCCGCCGCGGTGCTCGGCACCGCGGTCCCGACCAGCATCGTCGGCAGTGTGGCGGCCCTCGGTGAGGCCCAGGTCGCGGAGGCCATCGACTAACTGCGCAGCGCCCGCATCCTGACCGTCCTCACCAGCCTGCGGCGCAAGGAGGTCGTGGAGTTCTTCCATCCGCTGATCGCCACCGCCGTCTACCGATCGATCCCGCCCAGTGTCCGCGTCGCCATGCACGGCATGGCCGCGCAGGCCCTCGTCGACGACGGACAGGGCGCCGCCGCCGCGGCCCGCCACCTGCTCGAGATGCACCCCGACGGCGATCCATGGGTGGTACAGCAGCTGCGCCAGGCCGCACGCGACAGCTTCTCCGCGGGCGCGCCCGATGCCGCACGGCGCTATCTGGCCCGGGCGCTGCGCGAGCCGCCGGACGTCGAGGACCGGGCCGAGGTGCTGTTCGAACTCGGCTCCGCCAACCTCCTGCACGATCCGGCGACGACCATCAACCAGCTCAGGGCCGCGCTGGAAGAGCCCAAGACCGAACAGAGCCTGCGCGAGGCGATCACGTACCGGCTCGCCCAGGCCCTCGCCCACACCGGCCAGCTGGCGGATGCCTCCGACCTCCTCTCGGAGGAGGCCAAGCGCGCCACGAGCTCCCGTACCCGGCTGCGCATGCAGGCCGAGCAGTTCAAGTGGAACTCGGTCCGGGTCGACGAGGAGAACTCGCCCGCCCGCTCCCGGCTCCTCGCCCAGTTCGCCAAGCGGATCACCGGCCGCGGCCTCGCCGAGCGGCACATCCTGGGCCTGCGGGCCTGGGACGCCGCCATGCGCGGCGAACCCGCCGTCACGGCCCTGGAGTACGCGGAACAGGCACTGGACGGCGGCATGAGCTGGACCGACCAGGACTTCGGGTTCGAGGTGCCGGCCTCCGTCGCCGTCACCCTCATGTACTGCGACCAGCCGGGCCGCGCCGAGGACCTGTTCAACACCGGCATCGTCGAGTTCGAGGCGAAGGGCTGGCGCGGCGCGCACCTGTCGTTCGTGTACACCCTGCTCGGATACGTCCGCTTCCGGCGCGGGCGCCTCGCCGAGGCCGAGGACTTCGTACGCAACGGACTGCAGATCGCGGACCGCATCGGACACGGGACCCCGGCGCAGTGGTACGCGATCGGAACCCTCATCGAGACACTGCTCGCCCGCGGGAACACCGAGGACGCGCAGCGGGTCGCCCACACGTACAAGCTGGGGGACGGCTTCCCCCAGGCGGTCGTCTACCCCGACCCCCAGGCCGTGTTCGGCAAGCTCCTCCTGGCCCAGGGCAGGGTGGAGGAGGCGGTGCAGCACCTCGCCGCGGCGGGCAAGCGCCTGGATCTGCGGGGCACCCGCAATCCGTCCTGGAGCCCGTGGCAACTCGACCTGGCGCTGGCACAGGTGGCCCGCGAGCCCGAGCTGGCGCGCGCCACGGCGGCCGAAGCGGTGTCCCGGGCGCGGGCGTTCGGCACGTCGAGCGTGATCGGCCACGCCCTGCGGGTGGCGGCGGCGGCCACGGACCCGGCGCAGGCGGCCGTTCTGCTGCAGGAGGCGGTGGACCACCTCGAACAGTCCCCGGCCGCCTGCGAACTCGCCCATGCGCTCGTCGATCACGGCACGGCGCTGCACACGCTCGGTGACCCGCACCGGGCGGCGCAGCAGCTCTACCGGGGCATGGAAACGGCTGCTGCATGCGGCGCCGATGGTCTGGCACGCCGTGCCCGTTCCCAGCTCGCGTCGGCCGGGCTGCGCCCCCGCCGTCTGCACACGTTCGAGCAGGACACCTTGACGGTCGCCGAGAACACGGCGGCCGGGCATGCCGCCCTCGGGCTCGACAACACGGCGATCGCGGCGAGGATGAACACCGACGCTCAGGTGGTCTCGGAGCTGCTGTCGGCGGTCTTCACCAAGCTGGGCACCGACCGGCTCGGCCTGCGCCGAGCCCTGGGAGTCTGACGGCCGGACGACGCCCGCCCGCCGCCGCTGAGAGCTTCACAGCGGTGCGCGGGCGCCGTCCCGGGGTACCCGGTCCCTGATCATCAGCACGGCGACGAGGCCGGCGAGCAGCACACTGCCGGCCGCCCACCAGAGCGTGGCCGTGTAGCCGCCCAGCAGTTTCGTGTCTACCGTCTCGGACGCCGCCACATCGCGCAGGTGGCTGGTGAGGACGCTGCTGAGCAGTGCACCGCCGATCGTCGCGCCCACCTCGTGGGCCGTGTTGATCGCTCCCGCGGCTCCACCGGAGTGCTCGGCGGCGACTCCGCCGGTCGCGGTGGCGAAGATCGGCACGAAGGCCAGGCCGATGCCGGAGCCGGCGAGGAGCATGCCGGGCAGCACCTCGGTGGCGTACGCGCCGTCGACGCTCATGCCGGTCAGCAGGAGCAGCCCGACGGCCGTGAGCAGCATGCCCGCCAGGATCAGGACGCCGGGCGCGGCGCGGCGCAGGAGGCGGGCGGAGACCTGGGTGGAGACGATGGCGAGGGCGGCGATCATGGGCAGGTGGGCCAGTCCGGCCATGAGCGGGGCGTAGCCGCAGACGCTCTGGAGGTGGTACGCCACGGCCGGGTACAGGACGAGGATGCCGGCGCCGGCGAGGATCATGCTGAGGAAGCTGCCGGCACGGTTCGGGTCCTTGAAGACGTACGGCGGCAGGAGCGGGCTCGATGTCGCGGTCTGCCACCACACGAAGGCCACGATCAGGAGGGCGCCCCCCGCGAGCAGGGCCAGGACCAGGGGGGTGTCCCACCCGCGCGACTGGCCCTCGCCGAGGCCGTAGACGAGGGCTGCGACTGCGCCGGAGCCGAGCAGCACGCCGGGCAGGTCGAAGTGGCCGCCGGTGCGGTCTCCCCGGTCGGGCAGCAGGGTGAGCGCGCCGATGAGGGCGATCACGGCGACGGGGATGGCGGCGGACAGGGCCGCGCGCCAGGACAGGACCTCCAGGAACCAGCCGCCCGCGGCCAGCCCGACTGCCCACCCGCCGCCGGTGACCGCGGCGTAGATCCCGAAGGCCCTGCCGCGTTCCTTCGGGTCGGTGAAACCGGTGGCCACCAGGGACAGCCCGGCCGATGTCAGCAGTGCGCCGAAGACGCCCTGCAGGACGCGGGCCCAGACCAGCGTGCCCGACTCGCCTGCCGCTGCGCCGAGCGCGGAGGCGGCTGCGCATCCGATCAGGCCGACGATCACGGTCTGTTTGCGTCCGACGACGTCCGCGATGTGCCCGCCGACCAGCAGCACCGCGGCGAAGGCGATGAAATAGGCGTTGGTCATCGGGTCGAGGCCGTCACCGGAGAGGCCCAGGTCGGCCTGGATCGCGGGGATCGCCATGCTGAAGTTCGCCGCCTGGAACAGCACCATCAGCTGCGCCAGGGCGATCACCACCAGGCCCCACCAGCGCCTGGGGTGCGGGGACGCGGGGTCCGCAAGGGCGGCGGCCCGGGGCGGGGGTACGCTCCAGGCGCTCGGGGGCGGGCCCGGAGGCGGTCCGAAGCCCTGCGCGGGATCGAAGTGCCCGGGGGCCGTCGGGGCGTACTCGGGCGGCGGGGGCGGCAGCGGCCCGGGCTGCGGCGCGGCGGTTTCGGCCGGGGCCGGGGCATGCACCGCGGGGGCGTAGTCCAGCAACTCGGCTGCGTGGCGCCCGAGTTGCGCCAGGACCGCACCCGGTAGCCACTCCGCGGCCTGGTCCGTCGCCGTACGCTCGGCCACCTCCTGGGGGGTGGGCCGGCGGGCCGGGTCCTTGTGCAGGCATGCGCGTACGAGGTCGGCCAGCGGCTCCGGTACGCCGGTCAGGTCGGCCTCCTCCTCGGCGACCCGGAAGAGGTGGGCGTTGAGCCCGGTGTCGGTGGCGCCGAAGAGGAACCGCCCGGTGGCGGCGTAGACGAGAACGGCGCCCAGGCAGAAGACGTCGCTGGCCGGGGTGAGTTCGAGGCCGCGGACCTGTTCCGGCGACATGAAGCCGGGGGAACCGATCAGCATGCCGGTACGGGTGTGAAGGCTGTGGTCCTCGGCGAGGCTGTCCATCGCCCGTGCGATGCCGAAGTCGATGAGGCGGGGGCCGTCGACGGTGACGAGGACGTTGGAGGGCTTGAGGTCGCGATGGATCAGGCCCGCCCCGTGCACGGCCCGGAGGGCGAGGGCGAGGCGATGGGCGAGGGTGTGCACCGAGTGCTCGGGCAGCGGCCCGAAGTGCTTGGCGACCACGGCGTGCAGGTCGGGCCCCGCGATGTACTGCGTGGCCACCCAGGGGATGGCGGCCTCGGGATCGGCATCGAGCACGGCCGCCGTACAGCTCCCGCCCACCCTGCGCGCGGCGGCCACTTCGCGGGCGAAGCGCTTGCGGAACTCGGGGTGCCCGGCGTACTCGGCCTGCACGACTTTCACGGCCACGGTACGGCCGCCCTCGGAGCGACCCAGATAGACCAGGCCCATGCCGCCCGCGCCCAGCCGGGCGATCAATCGGTACGGGCCCATGCGCGGCGGGTCTTCGGCGGTCAGCTGGTCCACGGGAAGAGGGTATTTCAACGATCCGATGACGGTGGGGACATCAGCCGAATCGATCAGCGCTGACGGGCCCTCGCAGCCCCCGGCTGCTCAGTTCTTCCCGGAGGGCGCGCATCGCGTAGTGCGTACGCGATTTGACCGTGCCGGGCGGCACGCCCAGCACCTTCGCGGTCTGGCTCACGCTGCGTCCCATGTAGTACATGTGCAGCAGCACCTCCCGCTGGAACGGCGCGAGGTCGCGCATGGCGTCGAACACGACGTGCGTGGTGAGGGCCCGGTCCACCCCGTCGGGTACGGGCAGCCGGCCCAGACCCTCGTCGTCGGCCTCCGGCGGGCGCGTCCGGCGGACCCGGTAGCCGTCGATCACCAGGTTGCGGACCACGGTGAACAGCCAGGGGCGCAGTGCCTCGGTGTCGGGGTCGAGTTCGGCGGCGTGCTGCCAGGCACGGATGGCCGCTTCCTGGAACACGTCCTCGGCCCGGTGCCAGTCGCCGCCCAGCAGCCGGTCCGCGAAGCGCATCAGCACGTGTCCGTACCTGTCGTAGAGCGCTCTCAGAAATTCGTCGGTCGGCTCCGCGGAACGGTTCTCCGATGCCTGCGGGGTCGGTATCGGCACGTCGTTCAAGGCGGTTCCCTCCGGTCCGGCACCGGCAGTCAGCAGCTGCCGTTTCTGATCTCTGATGATGTTGTAGCCCCGAACGGCCAGCCGGACCGGGCCCGTTGTCGAGCGGATCGCGCCCGAGTCCGACCGCCCGGACGGGCACGAATCCCCAGTTCGCAGGTGATCCGCACGACCTGGCACCCGCACCGCGTGCCCGAACGGCGGGTTTCGCCGGCCCGATTCGCGCCCGGGGAGTTTCGAGCACGACGCGGGGCGGCCCGCACACGATCCGGCACGCACAGGCCGCCGAACGGGCACCCCCGGCGCCCGGAATGACCGGCCGAACGGCTCTGACGTGCCGTTGGCCGGTTTCCGGAACGGACACATCCAGGCCATCTCCTGCCCGGAACGGGCCGGTACGCAGCTCACGCCCGGCGGTATAAATCTTTGGCAGGCCCGTTCGGGCCGCCGGTGCCCGAACGGGCGAGGGAAGGGCAGGTACGTCCGATGCGGTCAGAGGAACGTCACCAGCGGCTGCTCACCCTGGCACGGCAGCAGGGACGGCTCGAGGTCGCGGGTGTGGCGGCCGACTTCGGGGTGGCGCCGGAGACGATCCGCCGGGACCTGAGCGAACTGGAGCGCCGGGGCCTGGTCCGCCGCACGCACGGCGGCGCGTATCCCGTCGAGAGCGCCGGCTTCGAGACGAACCTGGCGCAGCGGGTCACGCTCCATGTCGAGAACAAGCGCCGGATCGCCGCGCAGGGCGCCAAACTGCTCGGCGGAGCGGAGACCGTCTTCATCGACGAGGGGTACACCCCCCAGCTGCTCGCGACGCTGCTGCCCACCGACCGACCGCTCACCCTGGTCACCGCTTCGCTGTCGACGGCTGCGGCGGTGGCCGATTCGCCCCACACCGTGCTGCTCCTGGGCGGCCGGGTCCGCGCCCGGACGCTGGCCACCGTGGGCTCCTGGGCCTGTGCGATGCTCTCGGGCTTCGTCATCGACCTGGCGTACCTGGGCTCGAACGGAATCTCCCGGGACTCCGGCCTCACCACGCCCGATCCGGTCGTGGCCGACGTCAAGGCGAAGGCTCTGGAGGTTTCCCGCAGACGGATCTTCATGGGACATCACGGCAAGTTCGGGGCGAGCAGCTTCTGCCGCTTCGCCGAGGTGTCCGACTTCGAGACGATCATCACGGACACCGGACTGTCCGCCGCCGAGGCCCACCGGTACACGCTCCTCGGCCCGCAGGTCATGCGCGTCTGATCCGGCTCCGGCCCGATTCCGGCCGACTCCGACCCGGGCTCCGGCCCGGCGCCGACGAGGGCCTCCCGCGCGCCGCGCGTGTCTTCGGCGTGCCCGAAACCACTACCGCGAAGGGGATCCACCATGACGACCAGAAGGGCAGCAGCCGCCGCCCGCGCGGGAGCCGTCGGACTCGGCCTCGCCGTACTCGCCGCGTGCTCCGGCGCCGGCGCGGCCGCCGGCGGCTCCGGGGCCCGTTCCATCAACGTGCTGATGGTCAACAACCCGCAGATGGTGGACCTCCAGAAGCTCACCGCCGGCCACTTCACCAAGGCGACCGGCATCAAGGTCAACTTCACCGCGCTGCCCGAGAACGACGTACGGGACAAGATCAGCCAGGACTTCGCCAGCCAGGCCGGCCAGTACGACGTCGCCACCATCAGCAACTACGAGACCCCGATCTACGCCAGGAACGGCTGGCTCTCCCCGCTCACCGCCCGCGCCCAGGCCGACCCCGCCTTCGACCAGGGCGACATCCTGCCCCCGATCCGGCAGTCCCTCACCGCCTCCGGCGAGATCTACGCGGAACCCTTCTACGGCGAGTCCTCGTTCCTCATGTACCGCAAGGACGTCTTCGCCGAGAAGAACCTGACCGTGCCCGCGAACCCCACCTGGGCCCAGGTCGCCGAGCTGGCGGCGAAGGCCGACGGGGCCCGGCCCGGCATGAAGGGGATCTGCCTGCGCGGCCTGCCGGGCTGGGGTGAGGTGATGGCCCCGCTGACGACCGTCGTGAACACCATGGGCGGCACCTGGTTCGACAAGGACTGGAAGGCGCGGCTCGACAGCCCCGAGTTCGCCGAGGCCGTCACGTTCTACGTCGGCCTGGTCCGCGCACACGGCGAAGCCGGTGCCCCCCAGGCCGGGTTCACCGAGTGCCTCAACGAGATGGAACAGGGCAAGGTCGCCATGTGGTACGACGCGACCTCCGCCGCCGGCCCCTTGGAGGACAAGGCCTCCCCCGTCGCGGGCAAGGTCGGCTACGCGCCCGCGCCCGTCGAGCGGACGAAGAGCTCCGGCTGGCTCTACACCTGGGCCTGGGGCCTGCAGAAGGCCGGCAAACACCAGGACGACGCCTGGAAGTTCGTCTCCTGGGCGTCGAGCAAGGAGTACGAGAACCTCGTCGGCGAGCAGCTCGGCTGGTCCCGCCTCCCGGCCGGCAAGCGCACCTCCACCTACGCCAACCCGCAGTACGTGGCCGCCGCCTCCGCCTTCGCCGACGCCACCAAGTCCGCGCTGACCACGGCCGACCCCGCCGACCCCGGCGTCCAGCCGCGGCCCGCCCCGGGCATCCAGTTCGTCGGCATCCCCGAATTCACCGACCTCGGCACCGAGGTCTCCCAGCAGATCAGCTCCGCCATCGCGGGCCGTACGAGCGTCACCGAAGCCCTCAAGGCCGGACAGACCCGGGCCGAGGCCGTCGCCAAGAAGTACGCGGGCAACTGAACGGCAGGACGGAGGCCCACCATGACCGCCCCCATGAACGCCCCCATGACCGCCCCTGTGACAGCCACACCCGCTCGCACCGCCCTGCGCGGGGGCCCGCACCGGGCCGCCCGCACCGGCGGATCACGCCCCCGCGGCACCTGGGCCCGGCGCGCCCCGCTGCTGCCGGCCCTGGTCTTCCTGATCGCGGTGACGCAGCTGCCGTTCCTCGCCACCCTGGTCATCTCGTTCCTGCGCTGGAACGCCCTGGCGCCGGACGACCGCGGCTTCGGCGGGCTCGCCAACTACCGTGACGCCCTGACCGATCCCGCGCTGAGGTCCTCGCTCGTCACCACGGTCGTCCTCACCTCGGCGGTGGTGCTCACCAGCCTTCTCCTCGGCCTCGGGCTGGCGCTGCTCCTCGACGGGAGCTTCCTCGGCCGCGGCATCGTCCGCACCCTGCTCATCGCGCCCTTCCTCGTCGTCCCGGCCGCGTCCGCCCTGCTCTGGAAACACGCGCTCTACAACGCCTCGTACGGGCTGATCAACGGTTCGCTCACCTGGATCTGGAGCCTGTTCGGGAGTGACGCCGCCCCGCAGCCCGACTGGATGTCCAGCCTCCCGCTGGTCGCGGTGGAGGTGTCGCTGATCTGGCAGTGGACGCCGTTCATGATGCTGATCCTGCTCGCGGGGCTGCAGAGCCGGCCACCCGACATCGTCGAAGCCGCGTACGTGGACGGGGCCGGCAGCTGGCAGGTCTTCCGCCACCTCACGTTCCCGCACCTGCGCCGCTACCTGGAGCTGGCCGCCCTGCTCGGCAGCATCCACGTCGTCCAGAACTTCGACGCGGTCTTCACCCTCACCTCCGGCGGCCTCGGCACCGCCAACCTCCCCTACACCGTCTACCAGACCTTCTACCAGGCCCACGACTACGGCCAGGCCTCCGCCGAGGGCGTCCTCGTCGTCCTGTGCTGCATGGTCATCGCCACCTTCGCGTTGCGTACCGTCTCGTCCCTGTTCCGCGAGGAGGCGCTGTGACCGCCCTGGTCCGCCGCAGCATCCGGGGCCCGCTGGCCTGGCTCTGCGCTCTGCTGTTCTTCCTCCCCTTCGGGTGGATGGTCCTCACCTCGCTGCACAGCGAGCAGGACGCCGCGACCAGCCCGCCCGCCATAGGCGCCTCGCTCACCCTGGACGGCTACCGGGAGTTCTTCGGGGCGAGTACGGGGACGAGCCCGTGGCCGCCGCTGATCAACTCGGCCACGGCGAGCGTCGTGTCGACCCTGCTGGTCCTGGCGCTGGCCCTGCCCGCCGCGTACGCCCTGTCCATCAGGCCGGTCCGGAAGTGGACCGATGTGCTGTTCTTCTTCCTCTCGACGAAGATGCTCCCCGTCGTGGCCGGGCTGCTGCCGCTGTACCTCATCGCCCGGAACGCCGGGATGCTGGACAACATCTGGCTCCTGGTCATCCTCTACACCTCGATGAACCTGCCGATCGCCGTCTGGATGATGCGCTCCTTCCTGGCCGAGGTGCCCAAGGAGATCCTGGAGGCGGCCTCCATCGACGGCGCGGGGGTGCCGACCACCCTGGTGCGGATCGTGGCACCCGTCGCCGCTCCCGGCATCGCCGCCACCGCGCTCATCTCGTTCGTCTTCAGCTGGAACGAGCTTCTCTTCGCCCGCGTCCTGACCGGCGTCGTGGCCGGTACCGCACCCGTCTTCCTCACCGGGTTCGTCACCAGCCAGGGGCTCTTCCTGGCGAAGGTGTGCGCCGCCGCCGTGTGCATCTCGCTGCCGGTCCTCGTCGCCGGGTTCGCCGCCCAGGACAAGCTCGTCCAGGGCCTCTCCCTTGGAGCAGTCAAGTGAAAGCAGCCGTCATCAGCGCTCCCGGCGTCGTGACGATCGAGACCGTCGACGACCCGAAGCCCGGAGCCGGGGAGGTGGTGGTCCAGGTCGCCGCGTGCGGTCTGTGCGGAACCGATCTGCACATCCTCCAGGGCGAGTTCGCGCCCCGCCTCCCCCTCGTACCGGGCCACGAGTTCGCCGGTTCCGTCGTCGCCTACGGCCCCGGGGTGAGCGGGCTGGCCCTCGGCGACCGGGTCGCGGTCGACCCGTCGCTGTACTGCAACGCCTGCCACTACTGCCGCATCGGGCGCAACAACCTGTGCGAGCGTTACGCGGCGATCGGTGTCACCGCCCCGGGAGCCGCGGCCGAGTTCGCCGTCGCGCCCGCGGCCAACTGCGTCAAACTGCCCGACCACGTCCGACCCGAGGACGCTGCCCTGATCGAGCCGCTGTCCTGCGCGGTACGCGGATACGACGTCCTGCGCGCCCAACTCGCCAGCAGCGTCCTGATCTACGGCTCGGGCACGATGGGCCTGATGATGCTGGAGCTCGCCAAACGCACCGGCGCCGTCGTCGTCGACATCGTCGACATCAACCCCGAACGCCTGGCGACCGCCCGCACCCTCGGCTGCTCCCGCGCCGCCGGCTCCCCGGACGAGATCGGCCGGCCCCGCGGCTGGGACCTCGTCATCGACGCCACCGGCAGCGAACAGGCCATCCAGGACGGCCTCGGCCGGGTGGCCCGGGGCGGTACGTACCTCCAGTTCGGGGTGGCCGACCGCGCCGCCCGCGCCACGATCGAGCCGTACCGCATCTACAACCGGGAGATCACCATCACCGGGTCGATGGCGGTCCTGCACAGCTACGAGCGGGCCGCCGAGCTCTTCGGCGCGGGCGTCCTCGACCCGGACGTGTTCATCAGCGACCGGCTGCCGCTCACCGACTACGCCTCCGCCCTCCAGCGGTTCCGGGCCGGGCAGGGCCGCAAGATCCTGGTGACCCCGTGACGGCGGACCTCGCCCCGACCGCCCCGGTCCTCGTCATCGGCGAGGCGATCACCGACATCCTGACCGGTGAGGACGGGACCCGGCGCGCCCGGCCGGGCGGCAGCCCGGCCAACGTGGCACTGGGTCTGGCCAGGCTGGGCCACCCGGTCCGGCTCGCCACCCGCCTCGGCCGCGACCGGCCGGGCCGCGACCTGCGCGCCCGCCTGCGCGACAGTGGCGTGGTGCTCACCCCCGGGTCCTTCACCGACGACCCGACGTCGTCGGCCACCGCCCGCCTGGACGCCGCGGGCACCGCGCACTACGCGTTCGACATCACCTGGGACCTGCCGCCCGCCGCGCTCGGCTCCTCTGCCGACCCGGCACCGGCCCATCTCCACACCGGTTCGATCGCGACGGCCCTCGCGCCGGGCGCGGACCGGGTGTTCACCGCCGTCGAGGCCGGCCGGGCCCGCGCCACGGTCTCGTACGACCCGAACATCAGGCCCGCCCTGCTCGCGGGGGCCGACCGGGAGCGGGAGCGCGCCGAGCGTTTCGTCGCGCTGAGCGACGTGGTGAAGGCCAGCGAGGAGGACGTCGGCCGGCTCTACCCGGGGCGGTCCCCCGAGGAGACGGCCCGGCGCTGGGCGGCCGGCGACGGGCCGGCGCTGGTGGTGCTGACCCTGGGCGGTTCGGGTGCGCGGGCCTTCTGGCGCGAGGGCCGCTGCGATGTACCGGCACCTCCCGTCGAGGTGGCCGACACCGTGGGCGCGGGCGACGCCTTCATGGCGGGCCTGGTCAGCGGTCTGCTCCACACCGGCCTGCTGGGCTCGGCCGGACTGCCCGACGCCCCGCGCGCCCGTACGGCGCTCCGTGAGGCCACGGGCTCGGTCCACCCCGACCGGCGCGTGGCCGCGGCCCTCTGCCTGGCCGCCCGCGCGGCCGCGCTGACCTGTACCCGCGAGGGCGCGGACCCGCCGACGCGCGATGACTTCACACCGGGCGCGGGCGGGGCACCCCGGCGATAATGGCAGGGCACGCCGCGGCGGCGACCGGTGTCCACGGCGGCGCAGAGGTGGTGACCGACGCATGGGCACAGGTGACGGGCACGGCCGCTACGGCGAGACCGTGTTCCGGCCCGAGCAGGCCGGCGAGGACGATCGCATCGACCTCGGGGCGCTCGCGTACGACGACATGACGATGGACCGCCTGCGGGCCCTGGGGGCCGGGCCGGGCTGGAACTGCCTCGAGGTGGGGGCCGGCACCGGCACGATCGCCCGGCGGCTGATCGAGGAGGCCGGGGTGCGACACGTCCTCGCGGTCGACCGCGACGTGCGTTTCCTCAGCACCCGTCCCCTGCCGGGGCTCGACCTCCTGGAGGCCGACATCAGCGGGCCGGAGTTCGACCCCGGCGGCCGTTTCCAGCTCGTCCACGCCCGCTTCGTCCTGATGCACCTGCCGTCGTGGCGGAGCCTGATCACCCGGCTCGCCGGCCTGCTGGCCGAGGGCGGGGTGCTGGTCCTCGGCGACGCCGTCGACCTGACCACCCGTACCGCGCCGCTGACCCCCTACACCCGGGTCGTGCAGGCCATGTGGCAAGGGCTGCGGGACACCATCGGCACCGACATCTCGGGGGTCCCGGACTACCCGAAGCACCTGCGCGATGCGGGGCTCGTGTCCGTCGCCGCCGAGATACGGGTGCCACCCCTGGTCCCGCAGAGCCCCATCAGCCGCTTCTGGGCCGGGACATGGGACCGGGCCCGGGAGTCGATCGTGGCCACGGGACTCGTCGACGACGCGACGGTCGACGAGGCGATCCGGTATCTCGACTCTCCGGACTGCGCCGCGCTGTCCCCCGGAATGCTCACCGCCTGGGGCCGCAGCCCGGCCGGTCGCGTCAGGTGAGGTCCGTGCGTGGGGCGCGGGCGTGCACGGTCACCCCGCCGGGGCCCACCGATACGGCGGTGGGCTCCAGGCCCATCGGGAGGGGCGGGATCTCCCGGCTGCGCTGCGACAGTGCCCTGGCGATGGCGGGGGCGGCCGGGTCGATGGGGCGGCCGGCCAGGGAGGCGCTGTCCGCGCTCAGGGTGACGGCTCCGGCGTCGAGGCGGAGTCCGGCCGTGATGACCAGTGGCATGCCCACGACGCCGGTCTCGATCCGCACCCGGCCGTCGCCCGCGTCGGAGAGCCGGACGCTGCGGTCGCCGCGGGAGCCGAGCGCGGCGAACGGGGCCGTGAACGCGGCGTCCAACGACTCCGCCGCATAGCGGCCGGCGTGCTCGGACACCTCGTGGAGGTCCACCGCGGCCTTCACCGGGATGCCGTCGCCGGTGCGGGCGTCTGCCTTGACGCGCACCTCGGGGTACGTACCCCTGGCGGCGTCGAGCAGGAAGGGGGAGCCCTCGATGGTGACCTCCGGCGACGCCAGGCTGCGGCCCTGGCGGGCGGCGATCCGGTCGGCGAACCTCTCCTCGCCCACTTGGCGGGCCACGGCGTCGGCCGTGATCAGCAGGGTGCCCGCCAGCACGGCCACGGCGACGGCGACGGCGCGCCGGGCCCGCCGCCGTGGCGGAGCCGTACGTACGGTCCGGCTCTTCGATGTTGTCGGGATGTACGGGGACTTCAGGGGCATGGGTGCGTACCTCAGGGAGCGGGAAGCCGGTCGGGGCCGGGCGCGGCGGTGGATGCGGTGGGCGCAACCGTGGCGGGGGCGGCCGCCGGGAGCCGGTCGCGTACGGGGGGTGTCGGGGTGCCCTCGATGTCCACCCGGGGGAGGATGCGGTCGAGCCCGGCGGGGAGCCACCAGTTGCGCTCGCCGAGCAGCACCATGCTGGTCGGGACGAGCAGTCCGCGGACGACGGTGGCGTCCAGCGCCACGGCCGTGGCCAGTCCGATGCCGAACATCTTCACCACGGGGTCCTCGGAGAACAGGTAGCTGAGGAACACACAGACCATGATCATCGCTGCCGAGGTGATGATCCGGGCGGTGCCGGCCAGTCCGTCGACGACCGCACGCGTGTTGTCCCGGTGCCGGAGGTAGGAAGCGCGTACGGCGCTCAGGAGGAACACCTCGTAGTCCATGGAGAGCCCGAACAGCACCGCGAACATCAGCAGCGGGACGTATCCCGGTATCGGCACCGGGCCGTCGAGGCCGAGCGGGCCGGCGCCCCAGCCCCACTGGAACACGGCGGTCAGTACGCCGTACGAGGCGGCGACCGAGATCAGGTTCATCGCAGCCGCCTTGGCCGCGACCACCGGTGCGCGGAAGGCCAGGAGGAGCAGCAGGCCGGCGACGAGCACGACGGTGGCGATGATCGCCGGCATCCGGGCGGCGAGCCGCGCGTTCAGGTCGGCCTGCGCGGCCGTCGGCCCGCCGACGTGGGTGGCGGCCCCGGTGCCTGCGGTGGCCCCGGGCAAGGCGGTGTCCCGCAGCCGGTCCACGAGCGCGACGGTGGCCGGATCGCCGGGGCCGGTGGTGGGAGTGACCTGCCAGAGGACGGTACGGCCGTCCGGGGCGAGCCGGGCCGGGCTCACGGCGGCCACGCCGGGGGTCTGCCCGAGGGTTTCGGTGACCGTCGCGACGCGGCGGTCGGCGGGTCCGCCGGCCGCCGTGGGCAGGGTCTCGGTCACCTGGAGGGGGCCGTTCACGCCCGGCCCGAAGGCCTCGGCCAGCTGCTCGTACGCGGTACGGCTCGACGTGCCGGCCGCCTTGTCCCCCGCGTCGAGCTGGCCGAACGTCAACCCGGCGGCCGGCGCGGCCAGTACGCCCACCAGGACCAGGCTCGCGAGCAGGTAGCGCCAGGGGCGGCCGGCCACATGTGCGGCGAACCGCTGCCAGCGGGCGCCGGCGGGGTCGGCCGCGCGGACGGTCCCGGTCGTTTCGGCCTGCCCGGCCGGGTCCGCAGGCTTCGCCGGGGCGCGCAGGTGGCCCGCCTTCCGGCCCAGCCGGTGGCCGAGCAGCGCGAGCAGGGCCGGCAGCAGGGTCAGGGCTGCGAGGACCGCGACGAGTACGGCGATGGCCGGTGCGAGCGCCAGCGCGTACAGCAGCGGCAGCCCGCCGAGCGCCAGACCCGCCAGCGCGGCCGCCACCGCGCAGCCGGCGAAGGCGGCGGCCTTGCCTGCGCTCGCCGTGGTGTACCCGGCGGCGTCCACCGCGCCGTGCCCCTCGGCCAGGAGCTCGCGGAAGCGCGTCAGGCAGAAGAGGGTGTAGTCGATGCCGACACCGAGGCCGATCATCGCCGCGATCGTGGCGCCCGCCGAGGGCATGTCGAGGACGTGCCCGACCAGCCCGATCGCCGAGAGCGAGATCACCAGCCCCACGACCCCGACCAGCAGGGGAAGGCCGGCTGCGAGGACCCTGCGCAGACCGAGGAACAGGATGACCGCGGCCGCCGCGAGACCGATGAGCTCGCTGTGGGCGGTGGACCCCTTGTCGGCGGCGGCCGCGAGGTCACCGCCGGCCGTGACCCCGATGCCGGCCTGCCGGGCGGGCCCGGTGGCCGCCAGCACGGCCTCGCTGATCTCCGGCGTGATGTCGCGCCCGGTCACGTCCAGCCCCACCGACATGTAGGCGGTGTGGCCGTCCGGGCTCATGGCCGCCCGGCCCGAAGGCCCGTACGGCGCGGCGGCACTCACCACGTGGTCCACCCGGGCCACGTCCCCGGCCGCCGCCTCGACCGCCTGCTGCGCGGCGGCGGAGGTGAGCACCGGCCCGTCCGGAGCCGTGTGCAGGACGAGCGGCTGGTTTCCGGAGACGGGCCCGTGGAAGGAGCCGGCCGTGTCCCGGGCCGCCTGGCTGTCGCTGCCGGGGATGACCACCGCCTCGCTGGTGATCCGGCCGTGGAGCATCACGACGGCGGCGACGGCGATCGTCACGGCCGCCCAGACGGCGAGGATCCGTCTCGGTCTGCGGGCACACCAGCGGCCCAGGGCAAGGAACATCGTGCTGCGCTTCCTTCCACGAATGAAGTTGCACTCCGAGTGCATATTTACCGTTGCACTCGGAGTGCAATAATGTCAATCGGCGAGAGGAGCCCCAGGTGGCACGGCATCCCGGGCAGGACACCCCGGACGGACGGACCGAGCGCGGCCGGCAGACCCGCGAGAAGATCGCCGATGCGCTGCTGGCGCTCCTCGACGAAGGCATGACGGACTTCCCCGCCGACCGCGTGGCCCAGTACGCGGGGGTCTCACGGCGGTCCGTGTTCCACCATTTCGACGACATGGCCCAGCTCGTGGACACCGCCATCACCCGGCGACTGGAACAACTCGCCGAGCAGATGAGGCCGTTGCCCACCGAGGGGCCCCGCGCCGCCCGTGTCGCGGCCCTGGTCGAACAGCGTGCGCGGATCCTCGAATGGATCACCCCGGCACGGCTGGCGATGATCCGCATGGACCATCCCTCGGAGCGCATCCGTCAGGTGACCGAGGAGGCCTTCGCCGATGCCCGCCGGCGCATGGAGGCCGTGCTGGCGGCGGAACTCGACCTGCTGTCGGGCCGGCGGCGTACGGACCTGGTCGACGGGCTCGACGCGGTGACCACGTGGGGCGCCTGGCACCACTGGCGTTCCACCGGGCTCGGCCCCGAGGAGGCGCGGCACGCCATGGAGGCCACCGTACTGAGCCTGCTCGCCTCGGCCGATCCGCCCGCGGCGGCGCCGCACCGGCCTGCGTGACATGCGCAAAAGCCGGGCCCGTGGGTCACGGGCCCGGCCGCCCTTGCGGGCTCCACTCGGATCAGACGCGGTCGGCCGCGATCAGGACGTACTGGAACGAGCCGTCCTTGTAGGAGTTGATGAACGCCTCTTCGATCCCGGTGACCAGGGAGGACGTGGCCCGCAGCTCCCAGTAGGGCAGGGTCGCGGGCGTCAGGTCGATGACGGCCTGCGGTACGAGACGGTTGTCGGCCATGGCCCGCATGTACTGCCGGCGGGAGTGGATGTTGCACTCGAAGTGCGCGTTGATCTGGGAGACCCACTTCGAGGGCTGGCCGTAACGGGGGTTCCAGCAGCCGGTGATGGTCACGTACCGGCCGCCGACGGCGAGGATCCGGGAGTGTTCGGCGAACAGGTCGTGCAGGTCGACGTACATGCTCGACTCGTTGTTCCAGGAGGCCGCGGCACGGCCCGTCTCGAACGGTGTGCTGAGCATGTTGCAGACTCGGGCCCGGACGGAGCCCTCGATGCCGAGTTCGCGGGCGCGCTGGTTCGCGAAGTCGGCCTGCTTGGCCGAGAGGGTGACGCCCTCGACCTTGCATCCGAACCGCTGGTGGGCCATGACCATCGATCCGCCGCGGCCGCAGCCGGCGTCCACGAGCGTGTCGCCCTGCCCGATGGGGCCGAGGTGGTCCAGCAGTACGTCGGCCTGCGCCGACTCCAGCCGGTGGAGCTCGGCGATCAGCTTCTTCTCGTACGCGCTGTCGCCGGTGTCCCCGAGGGCTGCGTGGTCGACGTCACCGATGCCGTAGTGGTGGTGGTAGAGACCGTCGACGTCGCCGAGACGCAGGTTCACCGGCCGGGCCTCGTGGTCCCAGTAACGGGCGATGTCACCCTGGTAGGGCGTCGCCGGGGCAGGGATGAACGTGGCGGCGGGGGACATGGTGAGCTCGGTGTTGGTCACAGATAAATCCGTCCTTACCAGAAGTCGGGCAGGCTGTAGCGGTAGGTATTGGTCTGGTGCCAGTAGTGGTTGCCGTCGACCCACGCGGCCACGCCCCGAAGAAAGCGCAGCACGCTCGGGACGGGGCAGGCTGCGGCCAGGTCGGCGGCCGCGGCCTCGAACGCGTGCATGAGGTCGTTGTGGACCTCGACCGCCTTCAGATAGGCGTCGCGGACGGAGCAGCCCTCGCGTTCGGCGATCACCACGGGCAGGTTGAGGTGCCGGCCGGGGCTGGCGAGTTCCTTGGTGTAGGAGTACAGGTCGTTGACGATGGTGGTCGCGTTCCCGGCGAGCGCGATGACCCGTTGCATGGCGGGCTGGGCATGCAGGTCCGCCGGCAGTTCGTAGCCGCCGACGGTGTCGGTGATGGTGGGGCAGGGCCGGAAGTTGTTGAACTGGCGCATCGACAGGTACTCCCACACCTCCGGGACGTGGTCCGTCTCGGCCCAGGCGGCCTCGGCGAGGTACCCCAGGTGCAGACGGGCCATGTCGTGCCGGAACCGGTCGGCCTGGGAGGCGGTGGCCTCCTGGGCGAAGTACTCCATGGCCGACCGGTAGGCGCGCCGCGGCGCGTCCGAGTGGAGGGACTCCGCCCACCCCGGCTGGTACTCCGTCGTGGTGTGGAGGGGGTCGAGTGCGGTGTGCGCCAGCAGCAGGCGTCCGCCGAGGCCGACGGGCGAGCCTCCGTGGTCCTCGCAGTAGCAGTCGTCGACGACGTTCTCGGCGACCATCAGCCGCGTGGCGAGCATCAGGTGGTCGAGGGTGGGGGCGTCCGGATGGCAGGCGACCATGTAGCGGCCCACGGAGAAGCCGTCGAACTGGTCCTCCCACTCCGGGGGGTACAGCTCGACCTCGTCCACCGCCCACGCCTTGATCCTGTGGCTGAGCTCCTCGACCCGTACGGGGTCGGGTTCCGGCACCGGGTGGTGGTAAAGACCCGGGATCGGACGACCCGCCGCCGGGGGCTCCTCCTCGGGCGCGGGCGGCTCCTCGCGCCGGGCCAGGGACAGCCCGGCCGCGCCCAGCCCGCCGGGGCCGCGCAGCACCCGCTCCAGGGCGGGGTTCGGCGTGGTGACGGGGGCCGAGGCCTGGGCGGGCGGGGCGAACAGGGCGGGCCGGACACAGCCGACGGCTTCGATGCCGCGGCCATGACCGTGCGCCCCGAAGCCGGCCGCGGCTGCAGGGAGACTCGACTGCAGAGGGGAAGGCCCGGAATCGGGCATCCGTGACTCCTTGGTGAGGTGGTTGGGCTGTCCCGGATCCCGGGCATGCCCGGCCGGCCCGGGAAGGCCCGGGCCGTGGCCGGCGTGGCTGTCTTGCCGTCGGGCAGGTGCCTCAGTCGTGCCTGCGGGCGATCTGCACGTTCTCCAGGACGCCGAGCGCGTCGGGCACCAGGACGGCGGCGGAGTAGTAGGTGGAGACCAGGTAGGAGATGATCGACCTCTCGTCGATGCCCATGAAACGCACCGACAGGCCCGGTTCGTACTCCTCCGGCAGACCGGTCTGGCGCAGGCCGATGACGCCCTGGTTGTCCTCGCCGGTTCGCATCACCAGGATCGAGCTGGTGTTCTCCTTGCTGATCGGGATCTTGTTGCAGGGCAGGATCGGGACTCCGCGCCAGGCCGGGACCTGCTGTCCGCCGAGGTCGACGTGGTCCGGGTAGAGCCCGCGGGCGTTGAACTCACGCCCGATCGCCGCGATGGTCTTGGGGTGGGCGAGGAAGAGCTTGGAACCGCGGCGGCGGCAGAGCAGCTCGTCGAGGTCGTCCGGGGTGGGCGGGCCGGAGTGGGTCTGGATCCGCTGCTTGAAGTCGGCGTTGTGGAGGAGGCCGAACTCCCGGTTGTTGACCAGCTCGTGCTCCTGGCGCTCGCGCAGCGCCTCGATGGTGAGCCTGAGCTGCTCCTCCGTCTGGTTCATCGGCTCGTTGTAGAGGTCGGCGACCCTCGTGTGGACCCGCAGCACCGTCTGGGCGATGGAGAGTTCGTACTCGCGCGGGTGGGGCTCGTAGTCGACGAAGGTGCCGGGCAGCTCGGGTTCGCCGGTGTGGCCGGCGGACATCGCGATCTCGGCCTCCCCGTGCTTGTTCTGCCGCTGGTGCGGGAGCGAGCCGAACCGCTCCACGTGGGCCTGCAGGTGCGGCGCCGAGGAGAGGACGGCGGCGAAGTCCGAGCGGGACAGGGTGAGCAGGGTGCCGGCCGTGGCGGCGGTTGCGGTGTAGTCCCAGCCCCCGGCACCGTCCAGCAGGGCGTTCTCGCCGAACCGGTCGCCGTCGGCGAGCACGGCGACGGCGATCTCGTCACCGTACTTGCCGACCGAGGTCTGGTTGACCCGGCCGTGGGCGATCAGGTGGATCTCGTTCGCGGGGGTGCCGCGCTCGACCAGCACCTCACCGGCGCGGAAGTCACGCTGGACGCACCGGCCGGCGAGCGCGGTCAGCACGTCCATGTCGTCGAAGCCGCGCAGCATGGCGAGTTCGCCGAGCTCGCGGGGGATCACCCGGACCTGGGCGCCGTCCTGGACGAAGTCGATGCGCCCGTCGCCGACGGTGTAGGTCAGCCGCCGGTTCACCCGGTACGTGCCGCCCTTGGTCTCCACCCAGGGGAGCATCTTCAGCAGCCAGCGGGAGGTGATCTCCTGCATCTGCGGGGCGGACTTGGTCGTGGTGGCAAGGTTGCGGGCGGCCGCCGTGCCCAGGCTGGTCTGCGGAGGCTCGAGCTGCGCCTCCGGGCTGGTGTCCACGGTCATCGGGCAGGCTCTCCTTCGTAAGGGCGGTGAACGGCATGCGGGCACACGTCACCGGTGAAAGAAGAAAAAGGGGGGTGAATATCCGGGCATTCCGTCCGGATCCGGGAGCACACTAGCCGTCGGAGCAGGGGACCGGCCCGGGAAGCCACCGCTATTACCTCGATGCAGTGATCTTGCGGCAGAGCGTTTACGGCCCGCTTCGGCAAGGTTCGGACCAGGTCGAACACCTGCCTCAAGGGGGCGATCTGACGAATCGTCACCGATCGACGAGGAACATCGCCGCATCGTCCGCCAGGCGATCCTGGGTGTGGCGGAGCAATCCCCGGTGCAGCTGGTCCAGGAACTCCTGCGGACCGCCGACGGGCGTCGCGTGCACCGCCTCCATCGCCTCGGGCAGGGCGAAGAAGTCGTTGTCGCTGTTGCGGGCTTCGATCACGCCGTCGGTGTACAGCAGCAGGCGGTCGCCGGGTGCGAAGGAATAGCGGTCCGCCCTGCCGGGCGGACCGGTGAGGAACTCCGCCAGTCCGAGCGGCGGCAGCGGGCTCGTGGGCATCAGGGCGCAGGCCGTTCCGTCCCGCAGGAGCAGCGGGGGCGGATGGCCGCGGTTGACCACCTCGACGACGGGCCCGTCCGGCACCTGGGCCACGAGAGCGGTGACGAAACCCTCCACGAGTGCTTCCGGGTCGATCACGCCCGGCACGGCGGCATCGCGCAGCAGTGCCGCCTCGCAGCGGTTGATGACGTCCACGAGTTCGTCCTCGTAGTGCACCGCCTCCCTGAACGCGCCGAGCACGGCAGCTGCGGCCCGAACGGCCGGCAGCCCCTTGCCCCGGACGTCGCCGACGATCACCCGGACCCCGTACTTCGTCTGGACGGCCTCGTACAGATCGCCTCCGATCTGCGCCCCCGTCTCGGCCGCGAGGTACATGCCGGCCACGCGTACGGGCCCCAGCCGGGCCGGGACGGGCCGCAGCACGGCCTCCTGCGCCGCCACGGCGATGCGGCGGACCTGGTCGAGCTCCCTCTTGCGCCGCCTGCGGGCGGTGCTGCTCGTCGCCACGCTCGCCAGCGACACCAGGAACAGGGCCAGGAAGTTCGTGTAGACCTGCTGGCTGCCCCACGCCCCGTTGTAGGTGGCCGTGGTCACGCTTACGGCCACGGCCAGGGCCACCGCCGCAAGGGTGCCCTTGGGACCCATCGTCACCGCGGCCAGCGCCGGCGTGGCGACCAGGAGGGGGCCGGTGTACAGAACGTGGGCGGGCGTGAATTCGATGGTCAGCACCGAGAGCGCGATCACGAAGGGCAGACACTCCGCGAGAACGAAAAGGACCTGGTGATGGCCGCCCGCTCCCGGTCGAGGAGATGAACGGAAGGGCACCCGCATGGGTCCAGCGTGCCCCGTAGAAGCTGCTTGCCGCCACCTTTCGCCCGCGCGGGGCCTCTCAGGCGTAGGTGCCGGGACCGCCGGGCATGTGATGCGGTGCGGGCGTCGGGGCGCCCGTCCCCCGGTCTCGCCCCGAGGCGAGGCCCCGCCGAGCCGTGGAGCGGTGAGTCCGGATGAGCAGCAGCCCCGAGCGCCGGGTCCCCCGTCAGGAGTTCGACGCGATCTTCGCAGCGGTCCGCACCTGGGACCGCTGGGCCCCGGCCGACCGCGGTGCCTGGAACCGGGTCACCCCGGACCACGTACGGCGGGCCGCCGCCCTGATCCGCTCCGGTACGACGGTCCCGCTGGGTCTGCCCTGGGACACCCGGCCCGGCCCGGACAACGGCAAGCCCGCCCTGCACTACATGTCCGATCTCGGTGACGTGGAGTCCCCGGAACCCACCACGTACAAGGACTTCATCGGCGTCGACTACCACGGCAAGGCCGTGAGCCACCTGGACGCCCTGTCGCACGTCGCGTACGGGGGGCGGCTCTACGAGGGCCGCCCGGCACGCGAGGCCTTCGGCGCCGCGGGGGCGCGCTTCGGCTCGGTGGCCGCGCTCGGCCCCCTCGTCACCAAGGGGGTGCTCCTCGATCTGCCGGCCGTCCTTGGGGTCGACTGGCTGGAGCCCGGGCACGCGGTCCACGCGCCGGACATCGCCGCCGCGGAGCGGGCACTGGGCGTGACGATCGACGACGGCTGCGCGGTGCTGCTGCGCTCCGGCCGCTTCCGGCGCAGCCGGGAGACCGGCCCGTGGGACTCGGACGCCGCGAGCGCGGGCCTGCACGTGGACGCCGTACCGCTGCTGGCCGAGCGCGGTATCGCCCTGCTCGGCGGCGACGGGGACAGCGACCTGCGCCCCTCGCCGGTCGAGGGCGTCCACTCCCCCGTCCACGCCCTCGCCGTGGCGGCCATGGGGGTGCCGCTGCTGGACAACCTGGATCTCGAGGTGCTCTCCGCCGCCTGCGCCGAGGCGGGGCGCCACGAGTTCATGATCGTCGTGACGCCGCTGAACGTACCGGGCGGGACGGGCTCGCCCGTCGATCCGGTCGCGATCCTCTGATGCGAACTGATCCTCACGATCCGAATAAACCGGGAGGAATATACTCGAAAGACACGCAATCGGGGCAAGCGCTCCGATGCGGCCGAGGCCGAAGGCCCGGTAAGGAGAAGTGATGCGTATGGGGGTCACGGGAGACGAGATCGGCCCCGCACGCTCCCGTGAGCGGTTCCTGCTGGGCGAGCCGGTCGCGAGCGGGGTACGCAGCCCGATCCTGAACTCCTGGCTGCGCTGCCAGTCCCTGGGACTGTCACCGGACCAGACCGAACTTCCCTACCGGGACGATTTCGATCCGGACAGCCGGCTCGTCCGCGCGGCCGAGCCCGTGCTCGACCAGCTGGCGTCGCGTTTCACGGGCAGCCGGATGAACGTCTCCCTCGCCGACGGGAACGGAACGGTGCTGCAGCGCCGCTTCGGGGAGCGCGCGCTGGCCCATGACCTCCCGCCCATCCAGAGCGTCCCCGGCTTCGTCTTCGCCGAGCGGTTCGCGGGGACCAACGGCATCGGACTCGCGCTCGCCGAACGGCGGCTCGTCCAGGTCTACGGGGCCGAGCACTTCGCCGAGCGCTCCCAGTCGAGCGCCTGCTCCGCCACCCCCATCCGCGACCAGCTGAGCGGACACGTCGTCGGCGTCCTGTGCTTCGGGTATCCGCACAACTACGAGGACCCGGAGCTGCCCGCGCTGGTCCGCCGGGCGGCCGAAACCATCGAGCGGCGGCTGATGGAGCAGCACTCGGAGCGCGAGCGCGCACTGCTGCGGACGTACCTCGACGCCAGCCACCTCGCCCGGCCCGGCGCGGCCGCCGGGAACGGGCACCTGATCGGACTGGACGAACTCGGCGACAGCGGGCTCGACCGGAGCGATCAGATGATCCTCAAGGAGAAGGCCACCGAGCTCATCTCCTCGACCCAGCGGGCCGCCGTCGAGGTGGCACTGCCCCACGGGCGCGGCGTCACCCTCATGAGCCGCCCGCTCGTGAGCCGCACCGGGGTGGAGGGCGTCGTCGTCGAGGCCGTGCTCTCCGGCGATGCGCAGCCGGTGCATCACCTCTCCCTCCTGCCCCGCACCGGACCGCCCACCGGTCCGCCGCCCGGCCCCCTCGCTCCTCCCGCCCCTCCGGCCGCCGCCGGCCACACCCCCGGCAAGGTCAGGGGGCTGGTGCTGGTGGGCGAGCCGGAAGTGGGGAAGTACGCCGTCGCGGCACGCCGCCGCCTGGAGCTGCTGGCCGAGGCCAGCACCCGTATCGGCACCACGCTGGACGTGACCCGCACCGCCTGGGAGCTCGCCGAGACGGCGGTTCCGCGCCTGGCCGACTACGTCACCATCGACGTGCCCGAGGCCGTGCTGCGCGGCGAGGAGTCCGCCGATCCGCGGACCGAGCTGCACCGCACGGTGGTCCACGGCATCCGCGAGGACTGCCCCTTCTACCCGGTCGGGCAGCGGGTGGAGCTGCGCGCCGGTACTCCCCACATGCGGTGTCTGGACAGCGGGGAGGCGGTACTGGAGGCCGACCTGCGCAATGCCGTCGGCTGGATCGACCAGGAACCCGAGCACGCCCGGCAGATCCTCGCCCACAACGTGCACTCCCTTGTCTCCGTCCCCCTGCTCGCCCGCGGCGTCCTGCTGGGGGTCGCCAGCTTCTACCGCTCGGAGGACCCCGCTCCCTTCGGGGACGACGACAGCTGGCTGGCCCAGGAACTCGCTGCCCGCGCCGCCCTCTGCATCGACAACGCCCGCCGCTACACCCGCGAGCACACATTGGCCCTGGCCCTGCAGCAGAGCCTGCTCCCGCAAGGCGTTCCCGAGCAGGGCGCCGTCGAGGTCGCGCACCGCTACCTGCCCTCCGAATCCGGGGTGGGCGGCGACTGGTTCGACGTCATCCCCCTCTCCGGCACCCGGGTCGCCATGCTCGTGGGAGACGTCGTGGGCCACGGCCTGCACGCGGCCGCGACCATGGGCCGGCTGCGCACCGCCGCGCGCAACTTCGCCGAACTGGAACTCGCTCCGGACGAGCTCCTCACCCACCTGGACAACCTCCTGGTGCGGCTGGACCGGGAGGAGGGCGGCGACAACGCCTCCGGCAGCACCGGCATCGTCGGCGCCACCTGCCTCTACGCCGTCTACGACCCCACGACGCGGCTGTGCACCATGGCCCGCGCCGGCCACCCCCCGCCCGCCCTGGTCCACCCCGGCGGCGTCGTGACGTTCGCCGATCTGCCGGCCGGACCGCCGCTGGGCCTGGGCGGTCTGCCCTTCGAGACGGCCGAGATCCAGCTCCCCGAGGGCAGCACGCTGGTCCTCTACACCGACGGGCTCGTCGAGGACCGCCATCGCGACCTCGACGTCGTGCTCGACCAGCTGAGCCGCACCCTGTCCCACCCGGACCGCACGCCGGAGGACACCTGCCAGGCGGTCATCGACACCGTGGCGCCCGACCACCCCGCGGACGACATCGCCCTGCTCGTCGCCCGTACCCGGACCGTGCCCGCCGACCGGATCGCCACCTGGGACGTGCCCGCGGACCCGGCACTCGTCTCCGGCATCCGGGCCGCCGCCACGCGCCAGCTGGCCCACTGGGGGCTGGACGAAATCGCGTTCGCCGCCGAGCTGATGCTCAGCGAGCTGGTCACCAACGCGGTCCGCTACGGCACCGAGCCCATCCAGGTACGCCTGGTCCACGACCGCACCCTGATCTGCGAGGTCGCCGACGGCAGCAGCACCGCCCCGCACCTGCGGCGGGCGGCCACGACGGAGGAGGGCGGACGCGGGCTGTTCCTCGTCGCACAGCTCGCCCATGCCTGGGGCACCCGCTACACGACGCACGGCAAGGTCATCTGGGCCGAATGCGCCCTGGACGCGGCCTGACCGTCACCCGCCGGTCCTCTCGGCACTCGACCATCGGAGGCACACACGGCGACATGTCGCCCATATGACCATGACCACCAGTAGCATCACCGATGTCTCACAGCGATGTCCCTCAGGGACGGCGTCCTCACAGCTTCAGGAAGCACCTCCCCAGGCGGCCCCGGAGAAGTCCGTGCATGACACTCCCGTCACCTCGACGAGCCCGCCCCCGCGCTCCGGCGGAGCACCCCTCGTCCGCATACGCGGTCTCGCCAAACGGTTCGGCGGCACCCTCGCCCTGGACGGGGTCAGCCTCGACGTCCACGGCGGCAGCGTCCTGGCCCTCCTCGGCCCCAACGGTGCCGGGAAGTCCACGCTCATCAAGGTGCTCGCCGGGGTCCACCGCGCCGACGAGGGCGAGGTGACCGTCGCCGGACACCCCCTCGGCTCCGACGCGGCCCGCCGCACCATGTCCTTCATCCACCAGGACCTCGGTCTGGTCGAGTGGATGACCGTCGCCGAGAACATCGCCCTGGGGACCGGATACCCCCGCCGCCGCGGCCTGATCTCCTGGCGCGAGACCCGGAAGAGCTGCGCCGAGGCCCTGCGGATCGTCGCCGGACACCTGGACGCCGACGCCCGCATCGCCGACCTCGCCCCCGCCGAACGCTCACTGGTCGCGATCGCCCGCGCCCTGGCCCGGCAGGCGGAGCTCTTCGTCCTGGACGAGCCGACCGCCACCCTCCCCGCCGCGGACTGCGCGCGCCTCTTCGGCGTACTGCACGCCCTGCGCGACCGGGGACACGGCATCCTCTACGTCAGCCACCGCCTCGACGAGGTGTACGAGGTCGCCGACACCTTCGCCGTCCTGCGCGACGGACGGCTCGTCAGCCAGGGTCCCCTCGCCCCGTACAGCCCCGTGCGTCTGGTGCGCGACATCGTGGGTCCCGAACCGGCCGGCGGACCGCCCCCCGCAGCCGCCCCCGGGTTCCCTTCCGCCCCGGCGTCCCGCTCCGCGCCCGTCCGCCCGCCCGTACTGAGCCTCGACGGCGTGACGACCGAACGCACCGGACCGGTCAGTCTGGAGCTGCGCGAGGGCGAGATCCTCGCCATGGTCGGGCTGACCGGGGCCGGACACATGCACCTGGGCCGCGCCCTCGCCGGCACACTGCCGTTGCTCGGCGGCCGGGCACTGCTCGACGGCCGCCCGTACCGCCCGCGCACGGTCGCCGCCGCGCTCGGCGCCGGCGTCGGTTTCGTGGCCGCCAACCGGCAGGAGGAGGGCTGCGCCGCGGAACTGACGGTACGGGAGAACTTCCTGGCCAATCCCCGGGCAGCCGGGGTGCCGGCTTGGCACTGGGTCGCCCCGCGGCGCGAGCGCGTCGAGGCCGCCGCTCTGATCGAGCGGTTCCACGTGCGTCCCCGCGACAGCGAGGTGCCGATCGCCACCCTGTCCGGCGGCAACCAACAGAAGGTGATGGTCGGCCGCCGGCTCCGCGGGAAGCTGCGCCTGCTGATCCTCGAGGAGCCGACGGCCGGCGTGGACGTCGGCGCCAAGGCCTCGATCCACCGGCTCCTCGACGAGGCGCTGGCCGCCGGCCTGGCCGTGCTGCTCATCTCCACCGATTTCGAGGAGGTCGCCGGGGTGTGCCACCGCGCGCTCGTGTTCGGGCGCGGGAGCGTGGTGGCCGAGCTGGCGGGCGAGACCCTGAGCGTCACCGAACTCACCCGCACCGCCTCGGCCCTGCCCGCGATCACCGGAAGCGCGCGGAGCCGGTGAGCCCCGCACCCTCCTCATGCCCCCGCCGGTCCCCGTCCGGCCGCCCGCACGGACACTTCATCGGCACGTACGGCCTCTTGGCCCTCACCGTCCTGCTCTTCCTCGTCTTCTCCTTCGTCCTGCCCGGCACCTTCCCCACGCGGGACAACGTCTCCTCGATCCTCTCCAACCAGTCGATCCCGGCCGTCCTCGCGCTCGGTGCGACGATCCCCATCGCGAGCGGCAAGTTCGACCTGTCCATCGGTTACGGCCTGGGCCTGGCGCACGTCCTGGTGCTGTACCTCATCGTCGACGGAGGCTGGCCCTGGCCGCTCGCCTGCCTCGTGGTCGTCCTCGGGGGGACCTTGGCCGGCGCCGTGAACGGTGTCGTCGTCGAGTTCGCCCGGATCGACTCGTTCATCGCCACGCTCGGCACCGGCAGCATGATGTACGCCGTCACCGGCTGGATCACCGACGGGAGCCGGATCGTCCCCGGCCCCGACGGCCTTCCGGCCGCCTTCACCGGGCTCTACGACGCGCGGTTCCTCGGGCTGCCGGTGCCCGCCTTCTACGTACTCGGCCTCGTCGTCGTGCTCTGGGTGGTGCTGGAGCGGCTGCCGTTCGGCCGGTACCTGTACGTCATCGGCTCCAATCCCCGCGCCGCCGAGATCATCGGCATCCCCACGCACCGGTACTGCGTCTACGCGTTCGCCGGATCGGGCACGGTCGTCGGCTTCGCCGGTGTCCTGCTCGCCGCGCAGCAGCAGATCGGCAACCCGAGTGTCGGCCTGGACTACCTGCTGCCCGCGTTCGTCGGCGTCCTGCTCGGCTCCACCGCGATCAAGCCGGGTCGCGCCAACGCCCTGGGCACGCTGGTGGCCGTGACCGTACTCGCCGTCGGCCTCGCCGGGATCGGCCAGCTCGGCGCCGATTTCTGGGCCACCCCGCTGTTCAACGGCGGCACTCTGCTCATCGCGGTCGGGCTGGCCGGCTATTCGGCCCGCCGGAGGCTGCGTACCGACGCCACGGCCACCGGCGGGCCGCCCGCGCAACGCCGGACCGCGGCGGCGGACGACGGCGGGGGCGCCTCCTGATCCTCCCGGAGAACACCGCAGCGCAGACCAGCGTCAGGAGCACCGTGTACCCGAACCGCAAGACCGCCCTCGCGGCCGCAGCCCTGCTGGCAGCAGCAGTCACCGCCGTCGCCGGCTGCGAGAGCGGCTCGCCGAACGCCACCGGCCCTTCCCCGGGCGCGGGTTGTCCGGCCGTCCTCCAGGAGGCGAAGGCTGCCGTCCGGCGGGCCGAGAGCAAGGACACCTCGTGGAACGGCCCCACCACCGGGCCCCGGGCGGTCCCCGGCAAGTCCCTCGTGTACGTCGCGCAGACCATGACCAACCCCGGCGTCGCCGGAGTCGCGAAGGGCGTCAAGGAGGCGGCGCAGGCCATCGGCTGGGACGTCCGGGTGATCGACGGGGAGGGCACCCCCGCCGGCATCCAGGCGGCACTCAGCCAGGCCGTCACCCTCAAGCCCTCGGGCATCGTCATCGGCGGCTTCGATCCCCGCCTGACCTCACAGCAGGTGGCGCAAGCCGAGGAGGCGGGGATCCCGCTCATCGGCTGGCACGCGGTCAGCTCCCCCGGCCCGAGCACGAGTCCCAGGCTCTTCACCAACATCACCACGAGGGTGGAGGAGGTGGCGAAGGCCAGTGCGGACTGGGTCATCGCCCAGTCCGACGGCAACGCCGGGGTCGTCGTCTTCACCGACGACTCGATCCCGTTCGCCGGTACGAAGTCCCGGCTGATCGAGCGGCGGCTCGCCGCCTGCCCCGGCATGAAGCTCCTGGCGCACGCGAACATCCCGATCCCTGACGCGAGCCGGCGCACCCCCCAGGAGGTGTCCTCGCTCCTGTCCCGCTTCCCGAAGGACTGGACGTACTCCGTCGCCATCAACGACCTGTACTTCGACGACGCCGCCCCGGCCTTCCGCGCCGCAGGCAGGCCCGGCGCCGGGCCGCCCTTCAACATCGGCGCCGGCGACGGCGACCCCTCCGCGTTCCGGCGCATCAACAGCAAGCAGTTCCAGTCCGCGACCGTCCCGGAGCCGCTCTCGCAGCAGGGCTGGCAGATCGTCGACGAGTTCAACCGCGCCTTCGCCGGGCAGCCCGCCAGCGGCTACGTGGCTCCCGTCCACATCGCCACGGCGGCGAACAGCAGCGGGGCCTCCTCCTGGAACCCCCCGGACTACCGGGGTGCGTACGAGAAGATCTGGCGCGGCTGACCGGGCCTCCGGCGGACCTCGTATGATGTGGCCCGGACGGGGCCGTAGCGCAGAGGTCGTCGCGCGCGGTCTCCAAAACCGCGAGGACGCCGGTTCGATTCCGGCCGGCTCCGTCTCGGGCCGGCGGCAACGGCCCCGGCATCGGATACCGGGGCCGCAAGGTTCACGAGGACGCGGCGGTCGGGCCGGGGTTCCGGTCAACGCCGCGCTCGGCGAGATGCTGCCGAGCCGGCCCGGGTGAAGCCAGTCGGGCGTGAGGTCGTCGACCGCGGTCGTGCCACGAGGTGTCCGAGCTCGTCGCCCCGGACACGAGCCGGCCCGTCCGCCCCTGCGTCGCGGTGGTGCCGCGGGGGCGGGGGCGTGGTCGGGACGGGCCCGGGAGCCGGCTTGCGCCGGCTGTTCACCCGCCGCGGCGTCACCTCCGGGTCAACTCCAGCGCACCAGGGCCGTCATCGCGGCAAGGTCCGGCTCCGACCGGGCGATCGGGTCCCCGGGCCAGAGCAGTTCTCTTCCTGCCCACCCCATACCCCCAGCCCTTGCATCTGGCCGGCGCCTGCCGGGTATAAGGGTCCCGTCAGAGGCGGCCGACCGGCCTGCGATGATCGTGGACACAACAATGGGGCCAAGGAGATGAAGCAAGTGATCAGTCGCAGGATCGCCCGTACAGTACCCGCACTCGCGCTGGCCGGACTGCTGCTGAGTCCCCAGGCGCAGGCTCAGGCTGCGCCGGTGACGGCTCGTCCGATCGCGGTCGCCGCCGCCGAGGCGCAGCTTCCGTCCCAGGGTGCACCGGCCCAGGCGGCATCCGGGCAGGTCCAGCACTCGGCAGTCGACTCCGCCGGCCTCGTCGACGGCGCCAAGAAGGGCGACAAGAACAAGGACAAGGGCAAGAAGGGCAAGAAGAAGAGCTTCTTCAAGAAGTTGGGCACCGCCGCTGTTGTCGGCACCGTGGTCATCGTTCTGCTCGCCATCGCCGTGATCGTCTTCGCCGCCCGGCGCCGCCGCAGGGAGGCGTGACGGGCCCCGGAGTGCTTGCGCCGCCTACTGATACGGGTCGAAGGGGATGCCCGCCGGCTTGGCCTCCGCGAGGTGGGAGGAGAAGGCGCCGTCCTTCAGGCCGAAGTGGGCACTGCCGAAGTCGGCCTGGCTGAGCTTCTCGCGGAGCGTGGCCGGGTAGCCCGACCAGCCGACGAGCGTGGGGAACTGCCAGGTGCCGCGGTGGTTCTCCGGCGGTTCGTCGTTCGTGTTCGCCGCGCGGAAGCAGTGCGTGCCGATGCCGTCCTTGTGGTAGACGATCTTGGGGTGGGTGCCGTCCCAGCGGATCCGGTCGCGCGCGTGGATCTCGAAGTCGCCGTGGGCGGAGGTGGCGACGTACTTCGCCTCGTCGCCCTGGATCCACACCACGACGTGTTCCCAGTCGTGGCGGTGGCCGCCGAGGCCGATGCCCGGGACGGCCTGGTCCTTCTCGAAGTACAGCGCGTACATCACGGCACACCAACCGTTGTTGCAGGTGGCGCGGGAGTAGCCGTTGGTGTTGGCGAGGTCAGAGGCGTCGCGGCAGCTGCCGTCGAGGGCGCCGCTGGGTTTGAGACCGCCGTTCAGGACTCCGGTCGGGCCTATGGCGGGTGTCGGGTAGCAGCCGTCCGTGTCGTAGTCGTACGCCGGCTGGAAGGTCAGCTCCACGGCTTCTGCGTTGGCGGGGAGCGCCGGGGGCGGAGCCGCGAAGGCCGTCTGGGCGGCGGCGACGACCAGCGCGAGGGCGGCGCCGACGACGAGGGATGATCTCCGGATGTGCTGGCTCGTCCGCAAGGCAGGCCTCCGGGGCCGGTCGATTCGGGGCGGGGCGGATCCCGGCCGGGTGGCCGGCGCACAGCGAGCATCATTCGCGAACCTCGACGGCACAGCAAGGGTCCCGACACGGACTGTTCAGCCTTGATCGGCTTCGCAACGGGGCTGACTTCAGGACGAGTTGACGCCGACCGGGGATACCGAGCGCCGCGGCCGACGGATTGACCGGCGCCCCGATGCCCGGCGAGCCGTCCGGCGGCGCCGTCCCAGGACCCCGCGGACGCCTGTTCACCAGCACCCGGTTCCCCGCTAAACAGTGACATGCATCACTGCACCTCAAGGGATCACGGAAGCATTACGTCCGCTCATGCTTCCCCGACATGTCGATATTTGTCCCACTGGAATCGACATTCCCCGCTTCGGCGAAATGGGCATTCTGCGGATCGGCGCGTTCTGCGGTAACTCGCCACGCCACAGGCGTGTCTGAGGGCCGGCCTTCGTCTCACACAGTCGGCCGACCGGACGGCCAGCACGACTGTCCGCCCATTTCAAGCCCGCTGTACGGACGTCCCGCACGGGTCGGCGGCAAGACTTGCCAGCCCGTTCAGGGCCTTCTAAGAATGGCGGCCCGGCCCCGGCGCTCCAGCAGCTCAGGCGCAGGACGCATCGCAGAAACCAAGTGAGGTCACGCATGCACAAGCACCGTAAAAAGCGGACGCACTACAAGAAAATAACCATCGCCGCTGTCACGCTCGGCGTCGTCGGCATCCCCACGGCCGCCATGGCGTGCCTGGACACCCAGGAGGCGGGCTCGTCGAGGGCCGCCGGCCGGCACCACGGCATGCGCCCCTTCCACAGCGCCCCCTCCCCCAGCGAGTCGCTCCAGATCCAGGCGGGTCCGGCGGACGCCCCGGTCGAGACGGCACCGGCCGTGCCGGTCGAGCAGACCGAGCAGACCCAGACCGAGCAGGCTCCGCAGACCACGGAGCCGTCGACCGCCCCCGCCGCGCCGAAGCCCGCGCAGCCGGCCCCGGCCCGTCCGACGGCTCCGGTGACGCCGCAGAAGCCGACGACCCCGACCGCTGCGCCCTCCGGCCCGGCCGCCGAGGTGGTGGCCCTCGTGAACAAGGAGCGCGCCAAGGCCGGGTGCTCCGCGCTGACCGTCAATGCGAAGCTGACGGATGCCGCGCTGAAGCACAGCCAGGACATGGCCGCGCACGCCAACATGTCGCACACCGGTTCCGACGGTTCCGACCCGGGCCAGCGCATCACCCGCGCCGGCTACTCCTGGACGACCTACGGCGAGAACGTCGCCTACGGCTACACCACGCCCGAGCAGGTCATGACCGGCTGGATGAACAGCCCCGGACACCGGGAGAACATCCTCAACTGTGCCTTCAAGGAGATCGGCGTCGCCCTCGCGCAGCCGAACTCCTTCTGGACGCAGGACTTCGGCACCGCCCGCTAGGCGCGTCGTCCCGGGACGTCGGTGACACGCGTGCCGGGTTCCTGGAATGGATGAGGGCCTCCCGGCTCGGTGTGGATTGCGACATCCGCACCGATCCGAGGAGGCCCTCGTGCCCCACCGCGATGCCCCGCTGACCGGGACCGGGCGACTTCGCAGCCCGCTGGGCCACCCGGTACCGCCGGCTCGGAATCGCCGGAACGAGTGACCCGAACGGGCGCCCACACCACCGGCCGCCGGCGTCGGGTCTTGCGCTATGCGTCCACTGGAACCCATGCTATGCGTCCAATGGACGCACAGCAGAGGGAGGCGGGCGTGGACCGGACGACGGGCACCCGAGGGCAGCACGAGCCGGACGCGGATACGCTCACGGGTACGGGGACGGCCGCCGGGGCGGGCGCCGGGCTGCGCGGCAGTGCGTTCGTGCCGCGCCAGGAGAACCTCGAGCTGCCCCTGCCGCCCGTGTTCACCGACGCCGCGCAGGAACGCGAGCACCGCAAGCAGCGGCTCGCCGGCGCCTGCCGCGTCTTCGGCCGCCTCGGATTCTCCGAAGGCGTCGCGGGGCACATCACCGTGCGCGACCCGGAGTACCCGGACATGTTCTGGGTCAACCCGTTCGGCATGTCCTTCCGGCACGTACGGGTCAGCGACCTGATCCTCGTCGACCACGAGGGGCAGGTCCGCCACGGCAGGCGCCCGGTCAACCGGGCCGGATTCGTGATCCATTCGGCCATCCACGCCGCCCGGCCCGACGTGGTCGCCGCCTGTCACGCCCACGCCGTCCACGGGAAGGCGTTCTCGAGTCTGGGGCGCCTGCTGGACCCGATCACCCAGGACGCGTGCGCCGTGTACGAGCAGCACATCGTCCACCGGGACGGCGCCGGTGCCGTGGTGGTCGAAGAGGAGGCCGGCCGGCAGCTCGCCGCGGGGCTGGGGCCGCACAAGGCCGTCATCCATCAGAACCACGGCATCTTCACCGTCGGCGCATCGGTCGACGAGGCGGCCTGGTGGTTCATCTCGATGGAGCGCAGCGCCCAGGCGCAGCTGCTCGCGGAGGCCGCCGGCACCCCGCACCTGATCGACCCCGAGGCCGCCCGGCACACCCGGGAGCAGACCGGGTTCCCGCTCGCGGGCTGGTTCTCCTTCCAGCCCCTCTGGGACGAGATCACCCGCACGGAACCCGACCTCTTCGAATAGGCGCCACCACCCATGACACCCCAGCCCGAAGCCGAGTCCGAACCCGCCCCCGCGGAGCCCGGTTCCCCCGCCTGGTGGCAGGCCCGGTACGCCGAACGCGACCGGCGCAGGCCCCGCCAAGGCGGGCTGACGCTCGACCGGATCACCGCGGGCGCGCTCGAACTGGCCGACCACGAGGGCCTGGAGGCGCTCACCATGCGCCGGCTCGGCGACCACCTCCAGGTACGCCACACCTCCCTCTACCGGCACGTCGCGAGCCGCGAGGAGCTGCTGATCGAGACGGTCGACCACATGCTGGGCGAGATCCGGCTTCCCTCGCTCGAGGGGGACTGGCGGACCGGACTGGAAGGCGGGGCAAGGGAGTTCCGCCGGGTCCTCGCCGCGCACCCGGCGATCGTCCCGCTGCTGACCGCCGGTCAGCTGCTCGGTCCCCATGCCCTGCGCGCACGTGAGCACGCCCTCGGACAGCTCCTCGCCCACGGGTGGGCCCCGCGGCCGGCCGTCCACGTCTACCTGACGGTCACCCACTTCGTGATCGGCGCGGCCGTGCTCGACTCGGGCGGCGCGGCCCGTACCGCCGGTCAGCGTGCCGCGATGGCCGACCTGTTCGCCTCCCTCTCCCCGCGCACCCACCCCGTGGTCCGCCGCCACGCCGAACTGCTCAACTCGCTCGACGCCGAGGCCGAGTTCGCGTTCGGCTTGCGCGCGCTCCTGCACGGGCTGGGCCACCTGCACGACGAGGAGGCGCAGGCATGACCGCCGGCATGAGCAGCGGACGCGTCCTGCCGCCGCTGCGCCGCTGGACCGAGGGCGGCAGCACCGTCCGGATTGACGGCCACTCGGTGTTCGTACGCCAGGACGGGCCCGCGCTCGGCGCTCCCGTCACCCTCGTCCACGGTTTCCCGACCTCCTCCCACGACTGGGCCGCCGTCGTCCCGGCGCTCGTCGCGGCCGGACTCCGGGTCACCACGCTGGACCTGCTCGGTTTCGGGGAGAGCGACAAGCCCCGGCATCACCGCTACTCGCTCCTCGACCAGGCCTCGTTGGTCGAGGAGGTCTGGCGGCGGTACGGAATCGGCAGAACCGCCCTGGTCGCACACGACTACGGGGTGAGCGTCGGCCAGGAGCTGCTGGCCCGCGACCCGGCCCGGATCACCCGCATGGCCTGGCTCAACGGCGGCCTCTACCCCGATCTGCACCGCCCGGTGCCGATCCAGCGCCTGCTGCACGGCCCGTTGGGTCCGCTGCTGGCGCCTCTCACCACGGAGCGGCGGTTCGCCGGGTCCCTGCGCGCCGTGCTCGGGCGGCCGGTCCACGACGAGGACCTGCACGACCTGTGGGCGTCCGCGTCCCGGGCCGGTGGCCACCGCCTGGCCCCGCGACTGCTGCGCTACATCGACGAGCGCCGCCGGCATGCCGCGCGCTGGGCCTCGGCCCTCGAGGGCTACCCCGGACCCACACTGTTCGTATGGGGGCCTGCCGACCCGATCAGCGGGGCCCACGTTCTCGCCCGGATCCGGGCACGCATGCCGCAGGCCGGGGTCGTGGAGCTCGCCGGGCCGCCTGCCGTGGGGCACTACCCGCAGCTGGAGGATCCTGTCGCGGTGGCGGCCGCGCTCACCTCGTTCCTGGCACCCTGAGGCGGCCCCGGGGATCCCCCGGGGATCCACCGGTCAAGGCGTACGGGCATCAGGACGTCAGGACGTCAGGACATGCTGATCCGGCACCTGTGACCGGTGGGGACGGTGCTCAGCCGCCCGGGACCGGCAGCCGGGCGTCCCGGCTGCCGGTACCCGAAGGCGGCTAGGGCTGCGTCACCAGAGCACGGGCAGCCGCTCGGGGATGCGCTTCATGAACCCGGTGCGCCATACGAGCTGTTCGATCGGCACGGCGAGGTCGAGGCCGGGCAGCCGCTCGAGCAGGACCTCGACGGCGATCTGTGCGTGCCGCTTGCCGAGGGCGGTGGCGGGGCAGTAGTGGCCTCCTCCGCCGAACGACAGGTGCGCGTTCGGGTTCGGCCGGTCGAGGCGGACGGTGTGCGGGTCCTCGAATTCGGCGGGGTCGTGGTTGGCGGCCTCGACGAGGACGAGGACGAGCTCCCCCTTCTGCACGGTGACGTCGCCGAGCTGCATGGTCTCGGTGGCGATCCGGGGCAGGCCGTCGGCGATCGACAGGTTGATGCGCAGCAGCTCGTCCACCGCGGCCGGGATGAGCGCCGGGTCGGCGATCAACTGGGCCTTCAATTCGGGGTGCTGGATGAGAGAGACGAGTGCCATGGTGAGGAAGCCCATGACGCTGATGACGCCCGCGCCGAACATCGTGACGCCGACGGTGGCGAGCATCTCGTCCGTCAGGTGCGCGTAGTCGGGGTCGTCCCGCAGGGCGGCGAGTTCGGCCATGAGGCCCGTCGTCGCCGGGTCGTCGAGACGGGCGATCATGTGGCCCATGTCGCGGTCCCAGTTGATGTCCGCCGCGGGGATGGTGCGGGGGCTGTTCATGAACGCGACGTGCAGCGACCGGTAGAGGTCGGGGCCGTCGCTCTGGGGGATGCCGAGGATGTGGCAGTGCAGCCCGGTGGAGTAGGGGACGGTGAAGTCGCGGCGCAGGTCGGCCGGCACCCCTGTCGCGACCAACTGGTCGACGAGCGCGTGCGCGCGGCCGGTCAGCCATGCCTCCAGGCCGGGGGCCTTCGGGTTGAGGGCCTTCATCACGGCCTTGCGGAGCCCGGCACCCGTGATGTTCCCCATGTTGTTGACCACCTCCGGGGGGATGGTCAACGCGTACTGGCGGGGCGCACCCGGGGCGGAGGTGTCCTTGAGGGAGAACCGCGGGTCGTCGAGTACCTGCCTGCACAGTCGATAGGAGGACACCAGCCAGGCCTCGGCTCCGGCTATGGTGCGGACCTTTTTGACCGGCTCGTCGGTGAGGAGGTGCGCGATCTCGTCGGGCAGTCGCGTGCCGTTGGCGTCGAACGGGAACCGGGTGAGCTCGTCGGCCGCGGCGGCCGTGGAGGGGTCGGTGGTGGTGGTCATGCGGAGCGGTCCTGTTCTTCGGGTTCTTCGGCGGGGGTGATGACGGCATGGCCCTGATTGCGCGAGGCGCGCAGGCCCCAGCCCCGTGCGTACAGCAGCTCTGCCAACGGCAGTGCCTGGTGGTAGCAGTTGAGCGAGGAGGAGACCCCGAGGATGGCCGGGGTGTCCAGGAACAGGGGTACCTCGGCGCACACGTACTTGATGCACACCTCGCGCTGCAGCTGGGTGGGCGGCTGGCCGTTCAGCTTGTCGGCGAGGAACCGGGCCGCGAGTTGGTCACACACCTCGCGGAACTCGGGGTCGTCGGTCATGAGGGTGTCGAGCCGGGAACGGATGCGCTGGTAGGCCGGCAACTCCAGGAGCGCGGACATGGGACGGCCGCGCAGCCGCTCCCCCTCGGGGTCGAGGGCGGCGACCGCGGCGGTGACCTTGGCGCGGACGCCGCGGAGGTTCTTCACCGCCTTGCGCTGCGCTTCGACCTCGGGGTAGCCGAGGGCCACGAACATCTCGGCCACGTGCATGTCGGTCCAGATGAGATCGACCTGCCGGAAGTGTTCGAGCCCCCACCGGGCGAGATCGAGCACGCGGTCGTGGGTGAAGTACGAGTTCCCGGAGGAGATGCCGATGACGGCGTGATCACCCTCGTCATGGATCACCTGGCAGTGAGGCGTATAGGGACGGACGGCGAAGATGCCTTGAATGGCAGTCGTCAACGTGAGTAATTCCCCTGCGCCGCTAGTCCCGGCAGGGCCGTGTGCCCTGGGTGTGGCGGCGCGCGAGATGACGCTAACCGAGAACATGTCAGATGATCTAGAGCTACCGGCCGGTTACTCTGCGGATTTCGTTGTGGCCGACGCAGAACCGAAGGGCGGACGCGCGCTGGCGACACCGAGGGTTCACCCGCAGGTCAGCTGCCCGACAGTCGTCCGCGGCTACGGATTCCGGACTCCGGCCGCGCGTCATCCCGAGTCCGGTGCGACCCGTCGGCAGCCTGTCGAGTCCGGCGCAATCCGATGCAACCGGGCGGCCGAGGCGAAGGAGAAGCTCGACGCCGACCCGCACCGGTTGCGGGCCGCATCCGCGTTCGCTGCCGCAATTCCCGGGTAGGCGGTCCGCGTGAGCTATGTGACGCGAGGCAAGGAGTACTCCCGCGACGACCGGTACCTCACCACCCGGATCACCGCCGACGGACGCGACGGCTTCCCAGTGGAGAGCGGCCGCTACCGTCTGGTGGTCAGCCGGGCCTGCCCCTGGGCCGGCCGGGCCGTGATCGTACGGCGGCTCCTCGGGCTGGAGGCGGCTCTGCCCATGGCCGTCGCCGGACCCACCCACGACGAACGCAGCTGGCGGTTCGACCTCGATCCGGGGGGTCGCGACCCGGTGCTCGGGATCGAGCGGCTGCAGGACGCCTACTTCGCCCGCGATCCCGGATACGAACGGGGCATCACCGTCCCGGCGATCGTGGACGTACCGACCGGTCAGGTCGTGACCAATGACGTTCCGCAGATCACGCTCGACCTGTCGCTGGAGTGGGAGGCGTACCACCGCAGCGGAGCGCCGGCGCTCTATCCGCCCGCCCTTCGGCCGGAGATCGACGCCGTGAACGAGGTGGTGTACCGGGACGTGAACAACGGCGTCTACCGGGCCGGGTTCGCCGGGTCGCAGGAGTCGTACGCCGATGCGTACGAGCGTCTGTTCAGCCGGCTCGACCGGCTCTCCGCGCGCCTGGAGGGCTCGCGCTACCTCGTCGGTGACACGATCACGGAGGCGGACGTACGGCTGTTCACCACGCTCGTCCGCTTCGATGCCGTCTACCACGGCCATTTCAAGTGCAACCGGCAGAAGCTGTCCGAGATGCCCGTGCTCTGGGCGTACGCCCGCGACCTCTTCCAGACACCCGGCTTCGGCGACACGGTCGACTTCGACCACATCAAGAGGCACTACTTCACGGTGCAGGACGACATCAACCCGACCGGGATCGTGCCGGTCGGCCCGGACCTGTCGGGCTGGCTCTCACCGCACGGCCGCGCAGCGCTGGGCGGGCGCCCCTTCGGCGACGGCACACCGCCCGGCCCGGCCCCGGCGGCGGAGGCCGTCCCGGCCGACCACAACCCCGCTCGCCCCCTGAGCCGGTGACGTCATGCCCGTACGCGTCGGCACCTCGGGATGGCAGTACCGGGACTGGGCAGGGATCCTCTATCCGCCCGACCGGCCCCAGCGGTTGTGGCTGGAGGTGTACGCGGAGCACTTCGCCACCGTGGAGAGCAACAACGCCTTCTACAAGCTGCCTTCTGCGGAAACCTTCGCCCGGTGGCGCGAACGCACGCCCCGGGGCTTCGTCATGGCGGTGAAGGCCAGCCGGTACCTGACGCACATCAAACGACTGCACGACCCCAAGGAACCGGTCCACCGGCTGATGACGCACGCGGCCGCCCTGGGCGACCGGCTGGGGCCGGTCCTGCTCCAGCTGCCCCCGACCCTGCGGGCCGACCCGGACGCGCTGGACGGCTGTCTGGCGTGTTTCCCGGCCGGCACCCGCGTCGCCGTCGAACCGCGGCACGAGTCGTGGTGGACCGCGGACGTGCGCAAGGTCCTCACGGACCACCGGGCCGCCCTGTGCTGGGCCGACCGCGGCTCGCGGCCCGTGACACCGCTGTGGCGGACCGCCGAATGGGGATACGTACGGTTCCACGAGGGACGGGCCGATCCGGCACCCCGCTACGGTCGCACGGCACTGCGCTCCTGGGCGGCCCGTATCGCCGACACCTGGCCCGCGGACGCCGATGTCTTCGCGTACTTCAACAACGACCCGGGCGGGGCCGCCGTCGTCAACGCCCGCGCGTTCGTCCGACTGGTCCGGTGACCGGCCGGGCACCGCTGTGACCGGTGAACGCGACCGGTGAACCCGAGTACGGGATCAGCCTGCGGAGCCGCGCTCCCGGCGGCGGGTCGTGCGCGGCGGCTCGGTCGCCTCGTCCGGCCGGTCCAGCCGGCTCGCCTCGTCGGTGTCCGCCGCCCGGACGGGCGGCAGGTCCTTGCCGTCGGTCCCGGCACGGGGCGGGACGTGCGGGGCGCGGCGCCGTTCCTTGTCGTCGTGGTCGTGCAGGGGGGCGCCTCCGGCGCCGCCTTGGTCTTCCATGGCCCGTCCCTCCTCGTGCGTCATCCGGTCCCCGATGTCCGGCGCCTGCCCGGACGCCGGAGGCGAAAACCTGCGATCGCCCTGCGCGGCCGGCCCTTCACGCGGCGTACGAGACGCCGCGCCTCACGCCTTCCTGGTCTTGTTGCGCAGGAGCATGCTCGGCATGACCAGCCAGCAGATCGCGAACCAGCCGGTGACACAGGCGGTCACCGGCCAGGCGATCCAGTGCGAGGTGGCGACCCGCAGCAGGAGCAGCACCGAGAGGGTCACGGTCAGCGCGAGGAGCACGATGCCGGTGGAGACCAGCCGCCCCGCCGCCTTGACCAGTTGCGGCTTGAGGTGGTGGCCGGCCAGCAGTTGGTGGTAGGCGACCGGGGCGATCATGGTCCCGGTCGCCAGGGCGCCCAGCGCCACGGTCACGACGTACAGGCCGCGGTCGAAAGGGCCCAGTTCCTCGAAGCGGGGCGTGAAGGCGACGCTGAGCAGGAAGCCGAAGAGGATCTGGGCCCCGGTCTGGGCGACGCGGACTTCTTGGAGCGTCTCGTTCCAGCGGCGGTCGGCCCGCTCCGCCGGGGTCTCGTCCCGATCGTCTGGCATGGGAGCCGACCTCCTCCGGATAGGGAACGGCCGGTCACCGGTACCCGCCGCCCGCGAGCCTAATCCGCCGCCGTGCCGGGACCTCGGCGACACGGTGTCGGCGCGTGGGGCCTCCTCCGGCCGCTCTCGGCCGGGCGGCGCTGATTGAGACGCTTCCGTCCGGGCAGGCGCCGCACGTACAAGAGAATCCAGCGGTGCCGGAACCGCCTGACCGAACGAGGTGTCCCCGATGCGTATCGCCTTCCTCACGGCGCCCGAGGGCGTCGAGGAGATCGAACTGACCGAGCCCTGGCAGGCCGTGCTCGACGCCGGATGGAACCCGCGGCTGGTGTCCACCGAGCCCGGCCGCGTCCGCGCGTTCCGGCACTTCGCCCCCGGGGACACGTACGGCGTCGACCACGTCCTGGCAGGTGGCACGGCAGAGGCCTTCGACGCACTCGTGCTGCCCGGCGGCGTCGCCAACCCCGACGCCCTGCGGATGAACGAACTGGCCGTCGGTTTCACCCGGAGCTTCTTCGAGGCGGGCAAACCCGTCGCCGCGATCTGCCACGCGCCCTGGACGCTGGTGGAGGCGGACGTCGTACGGGGCCGGACCCTGACGTCCTGGCCCAGCCTCGCGACCGACATCCGCAACGCGGGCGGCACCTGGGTGGACGAGAAGGTGCACGTCTGCCACGCGGAGCCCGCCACGCTGGTCACCAGCCGCAAACCGGCGGACCTGGAAGCCTTCTGCGGCGCCTTCGTGAAGGAGTTCGCCGCATCCGGCGCAGCGGTCGGCAGCACCTGAGCGCACCTGACGGCCCGCCACCGCACCACCGCACCCACCCCATCGACGAGGCCCCGGAACGGAGGCCACCATGTCAACAGGCACACTCATCGCCGTCATCGTGCTCGCGGCGGTCGTGCTGATCGCGCTCGGCACTGCATTGTGGATGCGGTCGCGGCGACGCCACCTGCAGGACCGGTTCGGACCGGAGTACGAGCGCACGGTCGAGCAGAAGGGCGGCCGGCTGGCCGCCGACCGCGAGCTGCACGCCCGCGAGGAACGCCACGCCGATCTCGACATCAAAGAGCTCCCGGAGGAACGCCGCCGCGCCTATGCGCAGGAGTGGAGCGGTGTCCAGGAGCACTTCGTGGACCGCCCCGAAGGGTCCGTGACGCAGGCCGACGAGCTGGTGTCGCGGCTGATGAGGGAGCGGGGCTATCCCACCGACGGGTTCGACGCCCAAGTCCGCGACCTCTCGGTGGCCCACGGAGACACCCTCGAGCACTACCGCGCGGCCCACGCGGTCAAGGTGCGCAGCACCGAAGGACGGGCGACGACAGAAGAGCTCCGCGGGGCGATGGTGCACTACCGCGCCCTGTTCGCCGAGCTGCTGAACGACCGAGGAGGTCGATGACATGCGCGACGACGGCATCCAGGACCGCGGCGAGGGCGAGGAGCGCCTGGGCGGCAGCGGTCTCAGCACAGAGGACCTGGCGGACCCCGGCCGGACGCAGGGGACGGCCGTCTACCCCGGGGAGGCCACGGCAGAGCAGGAGGAGGACCGGGACGAGGAGCGCGGCGCGGGAGACGACGCGGGAGCGCTGACCGCGGAGCGGAGCGCTTCCGGTGTGGACGAAGGCGAGGACGAGAACGAGCCCCTGCTCGACACCAAGGAGGCGGAGGAGTACCGGACGACGTGGCGTGAGATCCAGGGCCGTTTCGTGGACGACCCCCAGGACGCGGTGCGGTCCGCGGACACCCTGGTCGCGGAGGTGATGCAGACGCTCGCCCGTTCGTTCGCGGACCACAAGCAGGCGCTCGTCGACCAGTGGGGCCGCGGCGAGGACGTCGCCACGGAGGAGCTGCGGCTGGCACTGCAGCGCTACCGTTCGTTCTTCAACCGGCTGCTGAAGACGTGAACCCACCCGGCAGTGCGTTCCCCGACGGGTGCGTTCCCCGACCGGGATGACCGGTGCCGAGGAGCCCGGGCGGCCGTCCCGCGTGGGGCGGGTGGGCAGAGCCTCCGCCGTGCGCGGGCCGGACGCCGCTGGGTTCGCGTGCAGGAACTGGAGGTCCGGCGCCGTCACGCGCGGACGTGGTCAGACTCCGGCGGCGCCGGTTAACCGGTCGTGCCCCGGGCAGGCGCAGGGTATGGGCACAGGGCGTACGGCCGGTTCCGGGGGAAGCCCGGCGGAGCGGGACTCCGAGACCCGGTTCACGGTGTGGGTGGCCCTCGTGGCCAACCTGGTCATCTGCGTCGCCAAGGCGGTCGGTGGCGTCATCGCCGCCTCTCCCGCCCTGCTGTCCGAAGCGGCCCATTCCGTGGCCGACAGCCTCAACGAGGTGTTCCTGCTGGCCTCGGTCAAGCGCAGCCGGCGCCCGGCCGACCGACGGCACCCCTTCGGCTACGGCAAGGAGCGCTTCTTCTGGTCGCTGCTCGCCGCGGTGGGCATCTTCGTCACCGGAGGCTGCTTCTCGGTGTTCCAGGGCATCGAGGCGTTCCGGTCGGGCGGTTCCGAGTCCCACGAGGGATACGTGATCGGCTTCGTCGTGCTCTTCGTGGCGCTGCTCGCCGAGGGGGCCTCCCTGGTCCGTGCCGTCCTCCAGGTCCGCGGCGCGGCTGCGGCCGCCGGGCACGGGATGCGTGAGGAGATCCGGGAGGGCCGCGATCCGGCGCTGCGGACCGTCCTGGCGGAGGACGGCACGGCCTGCACGGGCGTCCTGCTGGCCATGGCCGGGATGGGCCTCCACATGGCGACCGGGCAGATGGCGTACGAGGCGTCCGCCTCCATCCTGATCGGCGTCCTGCTGGTCTACGTGGCGTACACGCTCGGCAGGAACGCCCGCGCCCAGTTGATCGGCGAGGCGGCCGGTCCCGAGGTGCAGCGCGGGGTGCAGGAGCTGCTGCAGCAGCAGCCGGAGATCGACTCGGTCACCGCCCTGCTGACGATGCGCCTGAGCCCGGATTCCGTGCTGCTGGCTGCGAGCGTCGACCTCACGGCGGGGTACGACAGCGAGGCCGTCGAGGACGCCATGGTCCGCATCCGGACCGAGCTGAAGAGGCGCTGGCCCGAGCTGGACCAGGTGTTCCTCGATGTCACGGACGCCGCCACAGCCCGCCGCGCGGCGGCCCGCGACCGGGGCCCGGCGCGGATCTGAACTGCCCGCCCGCAGCGCCTGCGCTCCTCGATGCGGGTAACTCTCGGCGGCGCGCCGTCGCGCTTGGCCGGTGAAGGTGAGGCCGGGTGCCAGGCTGGGCCGAGAGGCCGTCGGCCGGCCGGTCCGTCGTCGCTACTGGAGGCCCTGGTGTCGCTCACTGACCCGTTGTCGGCAGCAGCGGAGGCGGAGCCGGACGACGAGCGGGTCACCGGTGAACGGGTGCGGGCGGGGTCGCAGGTGCTGCGCCTGCTGTCGACCACCGACCACAAGGTGATCGGCAACATGTACCTGGTCACCGCCTTCGGCTTCTTCCTGTTCGGCGGCGTGCTGGCCCTCGTCATGCGGGCGGAGCTGGCCCGGCCCGGACTGCAGATCGTCTCCGCCGAGCAGTACAACCAGCTCTTCACCCTGCACGGCACGATCATGATGCTGCTGTTCGCCACCCCGACGTTCACCGGCTTCGCCAATGCGATCATGCCGTTGCAGATCGGCGCCCCGGACGTCGCCTTTCCCCGCCTGAACGCCTTCACATACTGGGTGTTCCTCTTCGGGGGCCTCACCGTGATCAGCGGACTCCTGACCGCGAACGGGTCCGCCGCCTTCGGCTGGTTCGCTTATGCACCGCTGAACGGGGCGGCGTACTCCCCCGGTGTGGGCGCCGACCTGTGGGTGATGGGGCTGGCGGTGTCGGGACTGAGCACGATCCTCGGTGCGGTGAACTTCATCGCGACGATCGTGTGCCTGCGGGCGCCGGGCATGACCGTCTTCCGGATGCCGATCTTCACCTGGAACGTGCTGTTCACCTCGATCCTGGCGCTGCTGGCGTTTCCGGTGCTCACCGCTGCGCTGCTGGTTCTGGAGGCGGACCGGAAGTTCGGGGCGCACGTCTTCGACGCGGCGTACGGCGGCGCGCTGCTGTGGCAGCACCTGTTCTGGTTCTTCGGCCATCCGGAGGTGTACATCGTGGCGTTGCCGTTCTTCGGGATCGTCAGCGAGATCATCCCCGTGTTCAGCCGGAAGCCGATCTTCGGCTATGCCGCCCTGGTCGGTGCGACGATCGCGATCACGGGGCTTTCCGCCACGGTGTGGGCCCATCACATGTTCGCCACCGGCGCCGTGCTGTTGCCGTTCTTCTCCCTGCTGTCGTTCCTCATCGCCGTTCCGACCGGGGTGAAGTTCTTCAACTGGATCGGCACGATGTGGGGCGGATCGCTCTCGTTCGAGACGCCGATGCTGTGGTCCATCGGATTCCTGGTGACGTTCCTGCTGGGCGGTCTGACGGGAGTCGTGGTGGCCTCGCCGCCGATGGACTTCCATCTCACCGACAGCTATTTCGTGGTCGCCCACCTGCACTACGTGCTCTTCGGCACGATCGTGTTCGCCACCTTCGCGGGCTTCTACTTCTGGTGGCCCAAGCTCACGGGCAGACTGCTCGACGAACGCCTGGGGCGGATGCACTTCTGGACCCTGTTCACCGGCTTCCAGCTGACCTTCCTCGTCCAGCACTGGCTCGGCGAGCAGGGCATGCCCCGCCGGTACGCCGACTACCTGGCGGCCGACGGGTTCACCCTGCTCAACACGCTCTCCACCATCGGATCCTTCCTCCTGGGGCTGTCCTTGCTGCCGTTCGCCTACAACGTGTGGAAGACCGGTCGCCACGGCAGGCGCGTGGACGTGGACGACCCGTGGGGGTGGGGCCGGTCCCTCGAGTGGGCCACCTCCTGCCCGCCGCCCCGGCACAACTTCGAGGCGCTGCCCCGGATCCGGTCGGACTCGCCCGCCTTCGACCTGCACCACCCCGAAGTGGTGCCCCGGTGAAGGCGGAGGCGTGGCTGTTCACCGGTGTGGCAGTGTTCTTCGCCGTCACCGGCGGCGTCTACGCGGTGTTCTCCAGTGATCCGGCGGGGATCGCCGCCCTGTCCGTGTCGTTCCTCATGTCGGCGCTGGTCGCCGCGTTCCTGTGGCGGCAGTACGGCCGCGGTGGCCGACGGCCCGAGGACACCGGCGATGCGGAGATCCGTACGGGCGGGGGCAGGGAGTTCTCGTTCCCCGCGCGGAGCTTCGCGCCCGTGATCACCGCCACCGGTACGGCGCTCATGGGCATCGGCGCCGTTCAGGGGCTCTGGCTGGTCCTCATCGGCGGCGGCGTCGTGATCCCGGGACTGTTCGGATTCGTGTTCCGCCCCGGTCAGGACGCCTGATCCGGTCCGGGGGTCAGTGCTCGCCCGCGGGCCGGGCCTCCTCGGTGTCCGGGCCGGCCAGCACGGCGGCGACGCGGATGCGCTGCGTGTCGGTCAGCGGCGGCACCAGCTGATCGCGGTAGTACCAGCGGCTCAGCCCCCGCCTCAGCCGCTCCGCGAGGCCCCGTGCGCCCGGACGCCGCTCGCCTGCGGTCCGCCCGGGCAGGATCACCCGTACGGGCGCCGGCACGCGGTGGACGGACCGTACGTACCGCTCCGCCCCCGTCGGCGGCCGGTGCGCCGGGTGGAAGCCGCCCTCGACCGACTGGCGTACGTCGTCCGTCGCCAGTCCGCTCTTCAGCGCCTCGACGTCCTCCTCCTGCAGGGCGAGACAGATCCGACGGGTGAGCCAGAAGGATGCCGCAGGCACGACGAGCAGGGCGCAGCGCAGCGCCCAGGTGATCGCCGCCACGGGGATCTCGGTGATGAAGGCGATGATGTCCTGCGCGCCGGCCAGCAGCAGGATGGTGTAGGCGGCGAGCACGGCGACCCCCAGCGCTGTGCGGGCGGGCCGGTGGCGCGGCCGGTCGCACAGGTGCTGCTCTCCGCCCTCCGGGGTGATCCAGCGTTCGAAGAACGGATAGCCGTACAGGCCGGCGAACAGCAGTCCCGGCAAGACGACGCCCGCGATCAGTGGATTCCACGTCAGGGTGTGGCCCCACAGGCGGGTTTCGAAGCCCGGCATCAGCCGCAGGGCCCCTTCCAGGAAGCCCACGTACCAGTCCGGCTGGGACCCGGTGGACACCAGGTCGGGGCGGTACGGCCCGTACGCCCACACGGGATTGATCTGCGCCAGCGCGGCGAGCGCGGACAGCAGGCCGGCGACCATGAAGAACAGCCCCGCGGACTTCGCCGTGTACTGGGCGAAGAAGGGCTTGCCGAGCACGTTGCGGCCGCTGCTGCCGGGGACCGCCCACTGCGTGTGCTTGAGGTGCACGACGAGCAGCAGGTGCAGCGAAACCAGGGCGACGAGCAGTCCTGGCACGAGGAGGATGTGCACGGGGTAGAGCCGGGACACGATGTCCTCGGCCGGGAACTCGCCGCCGAAGACGAAGAGGCTCAGGTACGTGCCCACGACGGGCAGCGACAGCATGATGCCCTGGGCGGTGCGCAGGCCCGTACCCGACAGCAGGTCGTCGGGGAGCGAGTAGCCCGCGAAGCCCTCGACCAGCGTGAGCAGCAGCATCGTGACGCCGACCACCCAGTTCACCTCGCGGGGCTTGCGGAACGCGCCGGTGAAGAACACCCGCAGCAGGTGGACGCCGATCGCGGCCACGAACACGAGGGCCGCCCAGTGGTGCATCTGCCGGATCAGCAGACCGCCCCGCACGTCGAAGCTGATGCGCAGCGTGGAGGCGTAGGCGGAGGAGACGGGCAGGCCGTTCAGGGGGCCGTAGGAGCCTTGGTACATGACCTCGCGCATGGACGGGTCGAAGAAGAACGTGAGGTACGTGCCGGTCAGCAGCAGCACGACCAGGCTGTAGAGGGCGATCTCGCCGAGCAGGAACGCCCAGTGATCCGGAAACGCCTTCCGCACCCCGCCCTTGGCCACGTCCAGCAGGGGCAGCCGGGCGTCGAGGCCGAACACCGTACGCCTGACCGAGCGTCGCATCACGCGGACCGCACGGGCCTTCTTCCTCTCGAGAACCACCGGCTCCACGCCCTCCTCGCATCCGCCGACCGGGCCCTAACGGCATGGGAGGAGCATCGCGCGCCCGCGTCCCGCGGCCCGGTAGGCACGCAGGGGGGTGCTCAGTTCGAGGGCTCGCCTCGTGGCGCCACGGCCGCCCTCACCGCGGGCGGCCCTGCCCGTTTCCGGCGGCGAGGTGATAGACGGCGAAGGCCCGGTCGATGACCGGCATCGCGACGTTGCGCACCCGTACTCCGCCTGCCGTCAGTCCGTGTTCCGTGCCGAGGTGGGCATGACCGTGGACGGCGAGATCGGCACCCGCCTCGTCCACGGCCTCGGCGAGCAGATAGCTGCCGAGGAACGGGAAGATCTCCGGGGGCTCGCCCGCGAGGGTGTCGGGGACCGGCGAGAAGTGCGTGAGGGCGATACGCAGATCGCTCCCCGCCTCGCGCAGCTCCCGCAGCGATCGTGCCAGCCCGTCCGCGCACCGCCGGGTGTACTGGACGAACGCCTTCATCTCGGGTTCGCCGAAGTCACTGGCGCAGCGCCCGGCGAAGCCGCCGCCGAAACCCTTCGTCCCGGCGACCCCGACCTTCGTACCGTCGATGTCGACGAGCACGCCGTCACACTCCAGTACGCGTACGCCGCCCTCGCTCAGCTCTCGTGTGAGGGCATCCTGCTGGTCGCTCTGGTAGTCGTGGTTGCCGAGCACCGCGATCACGGGTACGGGCAGCCCGGCCACCTCGCCGGCCACCACCCGGCCCTCCTGCGGGGTGCCGTGCCGGGTCAGGTCGCCGGCGAGCAGCAGCAGGTCCGCGCAGCCCGCGAGGGTTTCGAAGGCCGGCCGCAGCAGGCCCTCGCTGCCGGGGCCGAGGTGGATGTCTCCGACGGCTGCGATCCGGATCACGGCAGTTCCTCCGAATGGTCGGGAGGTCCGGGGCAGCTCACGGTGACGTCCTCGCGCCAGAGCACGCCCGCCAGCTCTTCTCCGGCGATCCGCAGGACCGCCGCCCGGCAGTCGGCGCTGTTGACGCTTCCCCAGACCAGTGCGCCTGCGCCGCGGGCCTCGACCCGTACGCCGAGTTCCGAGATCTCCTCGCGCGCCAGGCGGTCCCGTAGGTGCTCGAGCCGGTACTCGATGAATTCGGTCGATGTCACGGGGCGTCCTCCCGCCGGTCGAAGTCGACGACGTGGAGCCGTTCGAGGAGGTACAGGAACGCGTCGGACAGGGGTGCATCCCGGTGTTCCCGGTTCATCCGGTCCCAGTCGATCTGCTCCCGCAGCATCCGGGCCATCGGCAGCAGGTCCCCGAAGTCGCAGTAGTGCTCGCAGAGGGCGGTGAGGCGGGCGTCCATCAGATCGGTGGGCGCCAGCACGGGCATCCACACCGAGTCGACCGGCCGGACCTCTGCCCGGGCTAGCAGCTCCGTACTGACCGGACGCCGCGCCAGCTCGAAGATCAGATCGATCTCCTCGCCGCCGGAACGCCCTTTGACCAGCCAGTCCTCGGGTGCCCGGCGCATCGCGATGCCCCCTGCCTCCAGTGCCTCGATGACCACTCCCGAGTCCTCGGGCCGGACGCAGAAGTCCGTGTCGTGCTGGAAGCGAGCCGGGAGGCCGTGTGCGAATGCGGCCACACTGCCGGCGAGGGCGAACGGCTTTCCGGTCGCCTTGAGGAGCGCGGCCACATGCTTGGTGGTCTCGAGGATGGCCTGGGTGTGGTCGCGCGGCAGCCGCCCGCCGCCGCGGGAATCGGGCCTCTCGGACGGAGCGGGACCTTGCCCTACAGGAGGGAGAACGTCATCTCTCACGGCACGCCTCACGGGATCGCGTCACGGGGTGCGCCTTGCCGTCCTGGCGCCGCTCAAACCCGCAGGACAGGGTCGGTTTCGGAAGGGCGCCTTCTGCGGGCGGGTGATCCGTACGGACCGTCCGCCGGCCCGGACGAGCACCGTCCACCCCTCCGCCGTGCTGCGGGCCGACGACCGGGAGGCCGCCTTCCGCGGTCTCGTGGCCGATCTTTCGGTCGCGGCGCCCGCGCTCGACTGAGGCGCGGCGGAGCGGCTGCCGGACGTCCGCGTCCATTTCTCACGTCCTCACCCCCGCGCAATGATCACGATCATCTGAATAAACCGCTCTTGCCACGCGCGAGTTCTTCTTAACGCAGCGGGCTCTGCGTGTTCTCGCCGCCGCGCGGTCCACGGTGCGCGACCATCAGGACGCCGACATCCGGCGGGCGCCACGGCGCGCTACGAGCGTGGGTCGCATTGTTCGACACCGGCAAGGAAAAGAAACACCGAGACAGGAAGAAGGGCGGACGTGTCCGGCAGCGAAAGCGAAAACCCAGCAATCCCCTCCCCCACCCCCACGCCGACCCGCCCCAGGACGAACCGGGACTGGTGGCCGAACCAGCTGGACCTGCAGGTCCTCCACCAGCACTCGCCACTGTCCGACCCGATGGGCGAGGACTTCGACTACGCCAAGGAATTCGCGACCCTCGACGTCGACGCGCTGAAGCAGGACGTCTTCGAGGTGATGACGAACTCCCAGGACTGGTGGCCTGCCGACTACGGCCACTACGGGCCGCTCTTCATCCGGATGAGCTGGCACGCCGCCGGCACGTACCGCATCGCCGACGGCCGGGGCGGCGGCGGCGCCGGATCCCAGCGCTTCGCGCCCCTCAACAGCTGGCCGGACAATGCGAGCCTGGACAAGGCCCGCCGTTTGCTCTGGCCGGTCAAGCAGAAGTACGGCCGGAAGATCTCCTGGGCCGATCTGCTGATCTTCGCCGGAAACTGCGCCATGGAATCGATGGGGTTCAAAACGTTCGGATTCGGTTTCGGCCGGGAGGACACCTGGGAACCCGAGGAAATCTTCTGGGGGCCCGAGGACACCTGGCTCGGAGACGAGCGCTACGCCGGTGACCGGCAACTCACCGGTCCTTTCGGCGCCGTACAGATGGGCCTGATCTACGTCAATCCGGAAGGGCCCAACGGCAATCCGGATCCGCTGGCCGCGGCCAGGGACATTCGCGAGACGTTCGGGCGCATGGCCATGGACGACGAGGAGACGGCTGCGCTCATCATCGGCGGACATACGTTCGGCAAGTGTCACGGTGCCGTCGACCCCGCCTACATCGGCCCGGAGCCCGAGGCCGGCCCCATCGAGCAGCAGGGCCTCGGCTGGCGGAACACGTACGGCAGCGGCAAGGGCGTCGACACGCTGACCAGTGGGCTCGAGGGCGCATGGACCTCCGAGCCGACGAAGTGGGACAACGGGTACCTGGACAACCTGTTCAAGTACGACTGGGAGCTGACGACGAGTCCCGCCGGGGCGAACCAGTGGACTCCCACGGATCCGTCGGCCAAGGACACCGTGCCCGATGCCCATGATCCGTCGAAGCGGCACGCGCCGATGATGCTGACGACGGACCTCGCGCTGAAGATGGACCCGGTCTATGCGCCGATCGTGAAGAGCTTCCACGAGAACCCGGACAAGCTCGCGGTGGCCTTCGCCAAGGCCTGGTACAAGCTGTTGCACCGCGACATGGGACCCCTCTCGCGCTATCTCGGCCCGTGGATCCCCGAGCCGCAGCTGTGGCAGGACCCCGTCCCGGCGGTCGATCACGAGCTGGTCGGGGATGCGGACATCGCCGCCCTCAAGAGCAGGATCCTCGACTCGGGGCTGTCCGTCCCGCAGCTGGTCACCACCGCCTGGGCGGCGGCGGCGAGCTTCCGCGGCACCGACAACCGGGGCGGGGCCAACGGGGCCAGGATCCGGCTCGCGCCGCAACGGGACTGGGAGGTCAACGCCGTACCCGAGGTGGCCCGGGTACTGCAGACCCTCGAGCAGGTCCGGCAGGAGTTCAATGGCTCGGCCGGTGCCAAGAAGGTCTCGCTCGCGGACCTGATCGTCCTGGGCGGGTGCGCGGCGGTCGAGCAGGCCGCGAAGAACGCCGGGTACGACATCACGGTGCCGTTCGCACCCGGGCGTACGGACGCCTCGCAGGAGCAGACCGACGTGGAGTCGTTCGCCGTGCTCGAACCCCCGGCGGACGGGTTCCGCAACTACCTGCGGGAGGGGGAGAAGCTGTCGCCGGAGACCCTCCTGCTGGACCGCGCCAACCTGCTGACGCTCACCGCTCCCGAGATGACGGTGCTGATCGGCGGCATGCGGGCGCTGAACACCGGCTTCGGGCAGTCCCAGCACGGCGTCTTCACGGACCGGCCGGAGACGTTGACCAACGACTTCTTCGTCAACCTGCTCGACATGAGCACGGAGTGGAAGCCGTCGGCCTCGGCCGAGAACGTGTTCGAGGGCAGGGACCGCGCCACGGGCGAGGCCAAGTGGACCGCCACCGCCGTGGACCTCGTCTTCGGCTCGCACTCCCAGCTCCGAGCCCTCTCGGAGGTCTACGCGTCCGGGGACGGCGGGGAGAAGTTCGTGCGTGATTTCGTGGCCGCGTGGGACAAGGTGATGAACCTCGACCGGTTCGACCTCTCCTGAACCCCCGCCCGATGTCCCGGCCGGCCGTGCACCGGCCGGCCGGGACGTCGGCCATGGCTCGTCTCCGGGCCGACCGGCGACACGCAGCCGGCAGCAACGCCGCCGCTGCCGGTGCCTCCCGTGCCGGGTGGTGGGACAGCCGCATCTGCCGGCCTTGCGGCGGTAACCGGATCACCCCCGTGCACTATGAACGGTCGGCCGCGGAAGCGGGCCGCGGGCGGACGATGACCACCGGGCAGGGCGCGTGGAGGGCGCACTGCTGGCTCACCGAGCCCAGCAGGAGACGGGCGAAGCCGCCCCGCCCCCGGCTGCCCACGACCAGGAGTTCAGCGCCCTCCGCCGCAGCGGTCAGCACGTCGGCCGGGTTGCCCCGCACCACGTGCTGCTCCAAGGGGACGGGGCTGTCGCTGCCGACGACCCGCCGGATCTCCTCGGTCAGCGCCCGCCGTGTCTCCGCCTCGTCGAAGTCGGCGTCCACCGCGGGAGCCGACCACCCCATCTCGAGGGGCAGGTCGTAGGCGGCGATCGCCTCCACGCCCGCTCCGATCAGGCTCGCGTGGCGAACCGCCCAGCTCAGTGCCCCGTACGAGTCCGGCGAGCCGTCGACGCCCACCACGACGCGTGGGGCGCGCCTGTCGTCACCCATGGCCGATCCCTCCTTCACGCCGAGCCGGCGGGGCCCGCAGGGGCCACGGCGAGCCGGATCCGCTGCGCGTCCGCCCGCCCGTGAGCGCGTCTGCCCGCGCGCGCCGGCGGCACACCCCGCGGTCCGCCGTCACGCAGGGCGGAGTCCCGGTCCCGTCACCGGGCCGCCCCGTCCACGAGAGCGGCCAGCGCCTCCGCCAGCGCGTCGAGGCCGGTGCCCGCCGCTCCTCCCGGCTCGCTCATGTAGACGTCCCGCCGGATCTCCACCATCAGCGCGCCGACCCGCGCGTCCTTCCCGTAGTGGCGCAGTGGCACGTACGTTCCCGAGAACGGGCTGTCCAGCCCCGTGCCGCCGAAGCCCGCGAACGCCTGCCGCGCCGCGTCGAGCAGGGGTCGGGGCGTGTGGAAGGCGTCCGTGCCGATGCAGATCGGCGGGCGCGGACCGTCGCCGTGGAGCTCGTAGGGCAGCGCCTTCGCAGGGTACGAGTGCACGTCGAGGATGACGGCCCGCCCGACGGCCGCCAGCCGCTCCTCCACCGCGTCCGTCATCGCCTGCGCGTACGGGTGGAAGTACCGCTCGATCAGCGGTCGTCCGTCGAAGTCGGCCGGGCGGAGCTCTTCGCGGTGCGTCGTCCGGGTGTAGACCGCGCCCATCCCCCGTGCCAGCATCTCCTCCCGCTCGTCGGGGAACCGCTCGGGGTCGATGACCAGCCGTGACAGCCGGTTCTCGAACCTCCAGGGGGTGACGCGGGCGGCCCCGGCCGCCCGCGCCGCCATCTCCGCCGTGTGCGAGTCGGTGATGTGGTCCAGTTCCCCTTCGAGGGCCCGGTCGTCCAGCAGGATCCCGGCGCGGACGTCCGCGGGTATGGCACGGGACGAGTGCGGAACATGGAGTATCACGGGTGAGTCGGGAGCTCCGGGGTGGAGGAGGGCGGCTGCGTCGCTCATCTGTTCCTCGCTGCGTGTCGCGTACGGATCAAGGTGCCACCGCCATCATGTCGGCCGGAGGGGATCTCGTGGCACGTGCCTCACCTCCCGTGGTGATCTTGGCGCAGATGCTTGTAACCCCCGGGTGGCGCCGCCCGTCACATGTACGCAACACGGACTTTCTACGTTGGGCCGCAACGGGATCGACCTGCACACGGCCGCAGCGGCCCCGAGCGGTGGGGTCGGCCGGCGGTACGAGGAGGTCTGCTGTGGCGGAGGCGAGGACCGCGACCGGTCGGCAGGTGCGTACGGTCTGCTCCTACTGCGGCGTCGGCTGCGGGGTCGTACTGGACATCGCCAGCGGCCGCGACGGGCACCGTACGGTGGCCAAGGTCAGCGGCGACAAGCAGCACCCCGCGAACTCCGGACGCCTGTGCACCAAGGGCGCCACGCACGCCGACATGCTGGCCGCGCCCGGGCGGCTGGAGACCGCGCTGATCCGCGGCGAGCGGGGCGCCGGGCCCGCCGCCGTCGCGGTGGACACGGCCGTCGCCGAGACGGCCCGCCGCCTGCGGGAGATCCTGGACGCGCACGGCCCCGACGCGCTGGCGCTCTACGTCTCCGGTCAGATGTCCCTGGAGGCCCAGTACCTCGCCAACAAGCTGGCCAAGGGGTTCCTGCGGACGAACCGGATCGAGTCCAATTCGCGGCTGTGCATGGCGAGCGCCGGCAGCGGCTACAAGCTCTCGCTCGGCGCCGACGGGCCGCCCGGCTCGTACGAGGACTTCGAGCGGGCGGACGCGTTCTTCGTCATCGGCGCCAACATGGCCGACTGCCACCCCGTCCTCTTCCTCAGGATGATGGACCGCGTCAAGGCCGCCGGCGCCAAACTGATCGTGGTGGACCCCCGGCGCAACGCCACCGCCGACAAGGCCGACCTGTTCCTGCAGATACGGCCCGGCACCGATCTGGCCCTCCTCAACGGGCTGCTGCACCTGCTGGTCGAAGGCGGCTGGACCGACCCGGACTTCATCGCCGAGCACACCGAGGGCTGGGAGGACATGCCCGCCTTCCTGCGGGACTACCCGCCCGCGAAGGTCGCCGAGATCACCGGCATACCGGAGGCGGACATCCGGCTGGCCGCCCGCTGGATCGGCGAGGCGGGCGAGTGGACGAGCTGCTGGACCATGGGCCTCAACCAGTCCACCCACGGGACGTGGAACACCAACGCCCTGGTCAACCTGCACCTGGCCACCGGCGCCATCTGCCGTCCCGGCAGCGGCCCGTTCTCCCTCACCGGCCAGCCCAACGCCATGGGCGGCCGCGAGATGGGCTACATGGGGCCCGGCCTGCCCGGCCAGCGCTCGGTCCTGGTCGACGAGGACCGCGACTTCGTCGAGAAGCTGTGGGGCCTGCCGGAGAACACCCTGCGCACCGACGTCGGACGCGGGACCATCGAGATGTTCGAGCAGATGGCCGCCGGCGAGATCAAGGCGTGCTGGATCATCTGCACCAACCCGGTCGCCTCCGTCGCCAACCGCAGCACGGTCATCAAGGCGCTGGAGACCGCCGAACTGGTCATCACCCAGGACGTGTTCGCGGAGACCGAGACCAACGCCTACGCGGACATCGTGCTCCCCGCCACCCTCTGGGCCGAGGCGGACGGCGTGATGATCAACTCGGAGCGCAACCTCACCCTGGTGCAGGGGGCCGCCGACCCGCCCGGCGAGGCCCTGCCCGACTGGCAGTTGATCGCCCGGGTCGCCTGCGCGATGGGATTCGCCGAGGCGTTCACGTACAGCTGCGCCGAGGAGGTGTTCGAGGAGCTCCGGCACGCCTGGAACCCGAAGACCGGCTGGGACCTGCGCGGTGTCACGTACGAGCGGCTGCGCGCGAGCCCGGTGCAGTGGCCGGCCGCCCCGGGCGGGCCCGACCGCAACCCGGTCCGCTACCTCAACGACGGCCTCAGCCAGACCCCGGTGGAGCGCCCGGACGGCAGCCGTCCCCGGCTGGTCTTCCCCACGGAGACGGGGCGGGCCGTGTTCTTCGCCCGCCCCCATCTCCCGGCCGCCGAACTCCCGGACGACGACTACCCGTTCGTCCTCAACACGGGCCGCCTGCAGCACCAGTGGCACACCCTGACCAAGACCGGCAAGATCGCCAAGCTCAACAAGCTCAGCCCGGGGCCGTTCGTGGAGATCCACCCGCAGGACGCGGCCGCTCTCGGGATCGCGACGGGCGACGGGGTGGAGGTGGCCTCACGGCGCGGGCGCGCCGTGCTGCCCGCCGTCGTCACCGACCGGGTCCGGCCCGGGAACTGCTTCGCCCCCTTCCACTGGAACGACCTGTTCGGCGAATACCTCAGCGTCAACGCCGTCACCGACGACGCCGTCGACCCGATCTCCTTCCAGCCCGGGTTCAAGATGTGCGCGGTGACGCTGACGAAGACACGGGTCCCGGTCCCGGTGGCCGTTCCGGCTGCCGAACCCGGCCTCGTCGCGGCCGCGGCACACCCGGGCGGTGCCGTTGCGACGCTGACGCGTCCCGTCACCGCCCCCGCGCCCGCCGCACCGACGGCACTCACCTCCTTGTTCGGCCTGGACGGCCACGCGCCGCCCGACCTCTCCGACCGGGAACGCCAGTACCTCGCCGGATTCCTCGCCGGGCTCGCCTCCACCCCGCCCGGCGCGGGCGTCCCGGTCCTACCCGCCGGCGCCCCCTTCGAGGCCGGGCACGCCCTCTGGGTCGACGGAGTGCTCGCCGGCACGTACTCGCGTACGGCGACGGCCCTGGCCGCCACGCCTCCGGCCGCTCCGGCACCGGCCCCCGCCGCACCGGGTACGCCGGCCCGCCAGACCGTGGTCCTGTGGGCTTCCCAGACGGGTAACGCCGAGGACCTCGCCGCCACCATCGGAACGGAACTGGCCGGCAGCGGCTCCGCGGTGAACGTGCACGGCATGGCGGACCGCACCCCCGCATCCCTCACTCCCGGCACGGATCTGCTGGTCGTCACGAGCACGTTCGGCGACGGCGACGCCCCGGACAACGGAGCCGCGTTCTGGGAGGCCCTCGTCTCGTCCGACGCGCCCCGGCTCGAGGACGTCCGGTACGCCGTCCTCGCGCTCGGCGACTCCGCGTACGACGCCTTCTGCGGCCACGGCCGCCGGCTCGACCGGCGCCTCGAAGAGCTGGGGGCCCGGCGCCTCCTGCCGCGCGTGGACTGCGAGCCCGACTACGAGGAGCCCGCCGCCCGGTGGCTGGAGCGGGTACGCGACGCGCTGGCGGCCGCCCCGGAACCCGCCGCCCCACACCCGGCGAGGGCCCCGGGGCCGTCCCGTCCGGTGCCGGACAAGAACTCCCCGTACACCGCCCGGCTGTCCGGCAACCGCCTCCTGAGCCTGCCCGGCGCCGCCAAGGAGGTCCGCCGGTTCACCTTCGACCTGAGCGAGGACGGCCCGGCGTACGAGGCGGGTGACGCCCTCGGCGTCCTGCCGGTCAACTGTCCCGACCTGGTGACGCAATGGCTGGCCGCCACCGGTCTCGCCCCCGACGCGGAGGTCGCCGTCGCCGGGCACGCCCCCATGCCCTTCGCCGAGGCACTGCACCGGCACCTGGACATCACCCGTCTCACGCCCGACCTCCTGCGCTTCGTCACCGAGCACACCGGCGACCGCAGGCTCAAGCAGCTGATGCGCCCCAACAACAAGGACGGCCTCGCCCGGTGGGCCTGGGGCCGGCAGCCCGTCGACCTCCTGGCCGAGTTCCCGGTCCGCCTCAGCGCCCAGGAGTGGGCCGAGCGCCTCAAACGCCTCCAGCCACGCCTGTACTCCATCTCCTCCAGCCCCCTCGTCGACCCGCGCGAGGTGAGCCTGACCGTCTCGGTCCTTCGCTACGAGGGGCCGGGCGGCCGGCAGCGCAAGGGCGTCGCCTCCACCTTCCTCGCGGACGCCGAACCGGGCACCCCGGTACCGCTGTTCGTACAGCGATCGGCCCACTTCCGCCCGCCCGCGGGCGCGGACACACCGGCGATCATGGTCGGTCCGGGCACCGGCATCGCCCCGTTCATGGCCTTCCTCGAACACCGCCGCGCCCTCGGGCACCACGGCGACAACTGGCTGCTCTTCGGGGAACAGCGCCGGGCCACCGACTTCCACTACCGCGAAGAGCTGGAGGAACTCCACAGGCACGGCACGCTCACCCGCCTCGACCTGGCCTTCTCCCGCGACCAGCGGACCAAGACGTACGTCCAGGACCGCATGCGCGAGCACGGCGCCCAGCTGTGGTCATGGCTCCAGGACGGCGCCCACTTCTACGTGTGCGGTGACGCGAGCCGGATGGCGAGGGACGTCGACCGGGCGCTGCGCGACATAGCGGTGGCGCACGGCGGCCTCGACGAGGACGAGGCCGCCGCCTACCTGAAACAGCTCTCCGCCGACAAGCGGTACGGCCGCGACGTGTACTGAACGCCGAAGACCCCCGGGAGGCGTGCCTGGGCCGGGCGGGGTACACCTTGGGGCCGACGAGACCGGCGACGTGCGCGGTGGTGCATGGAGTGCGTGCGCGTCAGCGGGTGGTCAGGCCGTCCACCTCGGCCTCGAAGAGCAGGGCGGGGTCCAGGCCCATGCCGGTGAAGTGGCCCGCCAGCTCCAGGGACAGCACGCCGTGCAGGCGGCTCCAGAACGCCAGGGCCAGGCGCAGGGCCGACGGCGGGGCGTCCGGGTGGCTGCCGGCCCACTCCCGGTGGCCGGCCAGGTGCCCCTCGAAGGCACGGGGTCCCGCACCGGGGGCGGGGTCCGGTCCGGCGGCGGTGCAGGCGTCGAGCAGGACGGACATCATTTCCGAGGCGATCGCGGTGATGTCCTGCGGAGCGTGGTAGCCGGGTACGGGGGTGCCGTAGATGAGGAAGTAGCGGTGCGGGTCCTCCAGGGCCCAGTGGCGGAGCACCTGCGCCAGAGCGGCGAGCTGGTCTCGACCCGCTCCCCGGTCACCCCCGTCGCCCCCGTCGCCGACGGCGATGAAGGCATCGGCGAGGCTGCGGTAGGCGTCGCGGATGAGTTCGGTGATCAACTCGTCGCGGTTGGCGAAGTACCGGTACAGCGCAGGCCCGCTCATGCCCATCTGCTTGGCGATCGCGTTGAGGGAGAGCGCCGAGGCGCCGGAGCCGGCGATCTGCTGCCAGGCCTTTTCCTTGACCTCCTCGCGCACCTGCTGCCGGTACCGCTCACGGGGGGTCTTCGCACTCCCGCTCATTCCCGCCACCCTCTCATCGCCCATCGCCCACATGACGGGCGGTTAGAGGCTATCACCATCGGCAGGGCCCCTCGCGATCGGACGGGCCACCCCCTTGACATCGGCGATACGCCTGCCCATTGTTGTTATAGCTTCTAACGGACACGATATGGCGAAACCAACTGGAGGGTCATGATGAACACCGCCGAGCTGATCGAGATCGTTCTGCCGGGCAGGGTCGAGCCGGAAGGCCTGGAGCTGCACCGCGGACCGGTCCCGGCCCCGGCTGCCGGGCAGGTGGTGGTCGCGATGGAGGCGACGGGCGTGTCCTTCGCCGAGCAGCAGATGCGCCGCGGCCGGTACTACGACCAGCCCGCGTTCCCCTTCGTCCCCGGATACGACCTGGTCGGTACGGTGCTGGCCGTGGGCGAGGGCGTCGGCTCCGGCCTGCTCGGCCGTCGGGTGGCCGCCCTGACGAAGACCGGAGGCTGGGCGAGCCACATCGCGCTCGACGCCGCCGACGTGGTGGAGGTACCCGAAGGCGTCAGCCCGGTGGACGCGGAGACTGCGGTCGTCAACGGCGTCACCGCCTGGCAGATGCTCCACCGCAAGGCCCGGGTGCGCGCCGGCCAGACCGTGCTGGTCCACGGCGCCAACGGCGGCGTCGGCTCGATCCTGGTCCAGCTGGCGCTCGCCGCGGGCGTCCGGGTGATCGGCACCGCCTCGACCCGCCACCACGACGCACTGCGCGCCCTCGGGGTGGCCCCCGTCGACTACCGCTCCGGCGACGTTCCGGCACGGGTACGAGCCCTCGCGCCGAGCGGGGTGGACGCGGTGTTCGACCACGTCGGCGGCGAGGGCATCGTGGATTCCTGGCGGCTCCTGGCCCCCGGCGGCACGCTCGTCTCGTACGGCAGCGCCGCCACCCGCGACGACGAGGGCTCCGGCTCGTCGCCGATCCTCAAGCTCCTGGGCCGGGTGTGGCTGTGGAACGCGCTGCCGAACGGCCGCCGTGCGTACTTCTTCAACGTGTGGGCCGGTCGCGCCTACGCAAAGAACCGCTTCCGGGCGCGCCTGCGGTCCGACCTCACCCAGGTGTTCACGGCGCTGCAGCGCGGTGAGATCACCGCGAAGGTCGCTGCCGAGATCCCGCTGGCCCGCGTCGCCGAGGCGATGCGCCTGGCCGAGTCCGGGACGGTCGCCGGGAAAGTCGTCCTCGTCCCCTGACCCGGCACACGGATGTGTATGGGCTCGCCTCTGGCGGGCATGCGCCTCTACACAAGAAGGAGAAAATTCCTCAACCGGAGCCCGTGATGACTCCCTCGTACGCTCAGCCCCGGCGGCACCTCGACCTGCCGCCCGACACCAGCGCGGCCGGCCGCGCCCGGGACGCGACCTCCCGGTTTCTGCAGAGCGCCGGCGACCAGGGGCAGCCGGTGCACCCGGCGGCCGCGGACGCCGCCGTGCTGATCGTGACCGAGCTCGTGACCAACGCCGTGCGGCACACCGACGGCCCGTGCACCCTGGATCTCGTCCTGCACGAGGGCCTGCTCGACATCGACGTCACCGACACCAGCTCGGCCCCGCCCCAGATCGTGCGGCCCCACGTCCACGGCGGTGGCGGCTGGGGCTGGATCCTCGTCCGCCACATCGCCCGGGACGTCGACGTCAAGCCCACACCCACCGGCGGCAAGCGCGTTCACGCCTGCATAGCCGTTGCCGGGTGACACCGGTACGGACTCCACGCCCCGCCCTGCGCCGCGGCGACCACGCGGGAACGCCGGACCCGCCGTAACGTGGAAGGGTCAGTGGACTCCGCGGTGAGGGGCGATCCGCCATGACCTGGGCTTCGTGGACAACGACAGGGGTGTTCGCCGGACGCGGCGGAGTACGCACCGAAGAGGCGGGGGTCCTCAGCGGGGACCTGACCGTGCACACGACCTGGTCGGGCCAGGAGGCCCTGGTGGCCGTGCAGTACAGCGGCGGTTCGGACTGGTTCACCGTCACCGGCAGTCCGGTCCCCTGTGCGTCCGAAGACGGCAGCCGTCTCCTGCACCAGGCCGTGGTGGACGCCGTACGCATCGGTGGCGCAGCCACCGTCCCCCGCAACCTGCCCGCAGACACCCACGGGGGCGGGGCGGGGCCGGCATAGCGCTGCGGTCAGAGTGCGAGCTCGAGCCGGGCCGGGCGGTGCCGCCGAAGCCGATGTGCACCGGAGGGCGGCGGCGGTCTCCGAGGCCACCGCATACCGCCGTCATCCGGCCCGAGGCGGCCGCCGCGCGACCCGGTATCCGCTTCGACCTTCACCACACGCACCTCGATAGACGCCCCGTACCGGCCGGGCGAGGCGGGTCAGCGGTGGTGAAGAACCGGGCATGTCGGCGACCCCGAGGAGCGGCGGACCTACGCTCGGCACATGCGCATCGTCTCCCTGCTCCCCGCGGCCACCGACATCGTGGCCGAGCTCGGGCTGGCCGCCGATCTCGTGGGCCGGACGCACGAGTGCGACTGGCCGCCGCAGGCCGTGGCCGGGGTGCCGGTGGTGACCGCCGCCGAGTTCTCCTCGGACGCCCTGAGCAGCCGGGAGATCTCCGCCGCCGTCGGTGGCGCCGCGCACGGCGGCTCCTCGCTCTACACCCTCGACACCGAGGCTCTCGGGACCCTCGCACCCGATGTGGTCCTCACCCAGGACCTGTGCGACGTCTGCGCGGTCTCCTACGCGGGGGTGAGCCGGGCGGTGCGCGTCCAGGGGGCCGGACCCCGGGTGCTCAGCCTCGAGCCGCGCACCTTGGACGACGTACTGGACTGCCTGGTGACCGTGGGCGAGCTGCTGGGCGTACGGGACGTCGCGCAGGCCCGGCGCGAGGCCCTCGCGAGCCGACTGGAGGCTGTCCGCACGCAGACGGTCGGGCGGCCGCGCCCCCGGGTGGTGGCGCTCGAGTGGCTCGATCCGCTCTGGCCGGCCGGGCACTGGGTGCCGGAGCAGATCACGTACGCGGGCGGCGAGGCGCTGGTCGCCGCGCCGGGCGAACACACCCGGCCCATGGGCTGGGACACGGTCCGGGCGGCCCGTCCGGACGTACTCCTCCTGATGCCCTGCGGGTTCAGCCCGCAACGCACCCTGCGCGAGTGGGAGTTGCTGACCTCGCTGCCCGGCTGGGCCGAGCTGCCCGCCGTACGGGCCGGCGAAGTGTGGGTGCTCGACGGGCCCGCATACTTCAACCGGCCGGGCCCGCGGGTGGTGCGCGGCGCGGAGGTCCTGGCGCACGTCCTGCACGGGGTCGGGGCCGGGGAGCCGGTGACGCCGGCGGAGGCCCTCCGGCTGGTCGGTTCCTGAGAGCCGGCCCTACTCGGCCACCCGGTACGGGACGAAGGTGCTGCTGTTCTCGTCGACGGCCAGCGGGCCCCCGAGGGGCGGGACGGCGCGCTGCGGGCACTCCGGGCGCTCGCAGATCCGGCAGCCCATGCCGATGGGCGTGTCGGCGCAGGTGTCGTCCAGGTCGAGGCCGTCGGAGTGGACGAGCAGCGCCCGCGTGCCGGATCTCGCAGCCGAGGCCGGTCGCGAAGGACCGGTGCCGCCGACCGGTCAGACGCCGCCCTCGATGAGCGACCAGCCGGACGAAACGTCGGGGAGCGGGCCGACGTTGGCGTAGTTGCCGTTGACGAGCGTCGACGTCCAGGCGGTCCCGTCGTTCTTGTAGAAGAACAGGCTGTCCGAGGTCCGGCCCACCTTGTCCCAGATGCCGGAGGTGCCGATCTTGCGGAAGTCGATGCCCGAGCCATCGGTCGCGTCGGAGACCCGGAACTCGAGTTGGCCGCCGGTCTTCGCCAAGGACAGCACGGAGTCCTCGGTCGCGGTCAACTGCCCCAGATAGTCGTCCCTCGGGATGCTGCCCATGTCCCGGTAGACGCCGTTCTTGAGGGTCCCGAAGCCCACGTTGCTCCAGGGGAATTCCCTCGACCCGTGCCTGGCCGCGGAGACCAACGTGTCGCACGAGGCGGCCATGGTCCCCCAGCCCGTGCTGAAGTTGTCGTACACGCGCACCTGTCGGAACGCGCCGTTCTTGAGGGTGCCCGTGACACCGTGGCCGGTGTTGCCGTTGTAGAAGATCACGGAGTCGCCGGACGCCTCGATGAAGGTCCAGCCCGTGGAGAAGTTCTCGAACGTCCGGGTGCGGTTGTACTGCCCGTCCCTGAAGGTGCCGACCTCCCCGTCCCCGGTGTTCTTGTTGTACAGCAGCAGCGAGTCGCGGCTCGCCGCGGCGTGCGTGTAGCCGGCCGGGAGATCGAGCGCCCCCTCGTAGTGCCAGCGGCCGGCGGAGAGGGTGCCGGTGCCGGCTTCGCCGCTTCCGGTCTTGTAGAACAGGATCGAGGTGCTCGGCGTCGTCCGGTTGCAGAACGCCGAAGCGGCCGTCGCGGGCGTCGCCGGACCGGCCAGCAGGACGGCCGTCACGGACGTGGCAGTGGCCAGTGCGGCCACCAGGGATTTCTTCATGTTCTCCCCACTTCCTCGCACGGGGGCGCGTGCGGCACCGGGGCGGGTGCGGCCGGCCATCGGGGCGCGGCGGAATTCCCCGCGCCGCAGCCGTGCACGATCTGAAGGAGGACGCCCTCACGCGCGGCCGGCCCGCTCCCGCGGCACCGGCCCGCCGCCGCTGCCGAGCTCGTTCCGCGCTCGTGCCGAGACGTCCTCGTTCATCGTGCGCTGCGCACGACCGCGCCGCATCTCGGTACGGCGGCGGAGGTCGCCGGCGGCCGTAGCCGTGACCGGGGCCGTGTTTCAGCCGACGGGCGGGGCTCCGGCGGTTTTGCGCAGAACCCCTATCTTGTCGATGCGGTGCTCGGGGTTGCCCCGGGCATCGCTCCAGAAGTTGCCCTCGGCGTGGTCCTCCGGCGTGGCGCAGGTCGAGATCGTGATCATGGCCTGTTTGGGGGTCACCCCGGGCGCGCCGGGCACTGCGGCGCGCTGCTCGCTCAGCGAGCTCTCCGAGCGGAAGGACGTCTTGCGGGTCGCGACGATCTCGTACGTGTACACCGTCTCACCCACGGTCACGAGGACGGTGTCGCCCTTGTCGACGGAAGGCAGGTCGTGCAGTGGACCTCCCGCCGACAGGCGGTGCGCCGTGACCAGGAAATTGCCGACCTGACCGGGGCCGACTCCGCCCCGCTCGCCGTACGGACTGGCCGCCGCGCCGAGGTCCTGGATACGGGTCCCGGGCGCGTCGTCGGTGGTGCCCTCGTACGGCACCACGCGCAGCCCGGCGATACCGGCGGAGGGTATGGACAGCGTGGAGACCTGGGCACGGACGGCAGCGCCGGGGCCTACGGGCGGGGCCGCCGCCCGGGCCGAAGCGGGTACCGCTGCCGTCGTCCGCGGTGGAGCCACCGGACCGGCGGCAGCCGAAGGCGCGCACGCGGCCAGCAGGGCGGTCACGGCCCCGGCCAGTACGGCGGGCACGGCTCGGGACGGAAACGGCAGGAACATGGGCGCCAGAGTGACATACGGGGCGAGAGGTTGATAAGGGTCCAGGTCTGTGACCTCCCTCCCGTGGCCGGTCCCCCGGCCCCGGTGGAGCGGGGAGCAGCGGATAGGAGTGGTCCGATGGACACCACCGAAGTGATCACGAGGCTGCTGCGCGAGCACGGGCGGACCTACGCCGACGAACCGGCATCACGCGCCGGAAGGAACGCGTGGACGCCCTCGGGCGGGTGCTCGACCGCTGCCACGGCGACCTCCGCACACTCCGCGAGCGGGCCGGGGGCGACACGGGAACCCTGCGCGAACTGATGCAGGACATACCGAGGACCGGCCCCGGGGGCGCGCACGTCTTCTGCTCCGAAGTCCGGGCCGTGTGGCCCGAGTTGCGCCCCTTCTTCGATGCCCGCTCCTGCAGGGCCGCAGCCCGAGCCGTTTGCCGTTTTCCGTTTTCCGCATATGCCAAGGGGTGATAAGCATCCCGACGTTGCACTTGTGCCGGCAGAGGAGTGCCATGAAGTACGACCTGTCCGACCGCTTGGTGGTGGGGATCGCCTCCAGTGCCCTCTTCGACCTGACCGACTGCGACGCCGTGTTCCGGGAGCAAGGAGAGGACGCCTACCGGAGCCATCAGGAGACTCATGTCGACGATGTGCTGGGCAAAGGGGTGGCCTTCCCCTTCGTCAGACGCCTGCTGTCGTTGAACGACCTCTCGGATCGGTCCGATCCCTTGGTCGAGGTCATCATCCTTTCCCGGAACGACCCGGACACCGGCATGCGCGTCATGCGTTCGATCAAAGCGCACGACCTGCCGATCAGCCGCGCGGTCTTCCGGCAGGGTCGATCCTCACACCGCTTCATGCCGGCGCTGAACATGTCACTGTTCCTGTCGGCCAACGGACCTGACGTCCGCGACGCGGTCTCAGATGGACTGCCGGCGGGTCATGTACTCGAAACAGCACGCATCGACGACGAGACCGACCGTGAACTCCGCATGGCCTTCGACTTCGACGGAGTGCTGGCAGGCGACGCCGCCGAGCGGATCTACCAGAGCGGCGGTCTCGACCAGTTCCGTGCGCACGAGGTCCGCAATGCCACCACCCCCCACGATCCGGGCCCGCTACGGGACTTCCTCGCCGGCATCAACCGCATCCAGCGCCGCGAGGAGGAGCAGCGCCGCAAGGATCCGACGTATCAGCCCCGCGTTCGGGTGTCCCTGGTCACCGCTCGGGATGCCCCGGCACATGAACGTGCCGTCACCAGCCTCAAAGGGTGGGGGCTACGGGTCAACGACGCCTTCTTCCTCGGCGGTATCGACAAGGCTGCGGTCATGAAAGCGCTCGACCCGCACATCTTCTTCGACGACCAGGTCTCTCATCTGAACGCCACGGCACCGGGCACCCCCAGCGTTCACATCCCGTTCGGAGTGGTCAATACGACCCGCCGAACGGCGGAAGGGTGACGAACGACCGTCGGCGCCGGCGGGACTCCCGCCACGCGCGCCGGGGCCCGGCCGGGGCGGCGGCTTCCAGGGCGTCGGTGCTGCCGGACACGGCGGTGCGCACGTGCCGGGTCAGGTGCTCGGCCGGCCAGTCCCACCAGGCCAGGGAGAGGAGGCGGGTGACGTCCGCCTCGTTGTACCGGGTTCGCATCAGCCGGGCCGGGTTGTTGCCGACGATGCCGTAGTCGGGGACCTCGACGACGACGGCTCCGGAGGCGATGATCGCGCCGTGGCCGATGCACGCTCCGTCGGCGAGTCCTCATCCGACCGCCGGGCCTCCGTCCCCCGTTCGGCGGCGCCGTCGTACTTGAGGGGGACCGACTACCCGCGGCTCGGGCGGTGTTCGCGTCGGGTGCCGAGGCGGTCTCCGTACCCCCGCGTACCAGCGGTGATCATGCGCGCATCCGGCCGGTGGCGGGGTGGCGCCCGTCACGCCGAGCGAAGGGGTCACCGGGCCGGATTCCGGCCAACTGCCCTGATTCACATGGTACGGGAGAGGGACCAGGGACGGCCCTTCCAGGGGATTCGCGGGTACCCGCCGATGCAACAAGGTGGGCACACCAGCGATTTCACCGGATGAAGGAACGGCACCCGCCCATGAAACGCCTCGCACCGCTGCTCGCCACCGTCGGACTCGTCGCGACCTCCCTGCCCCTGCTGACGGCGCATCAGGCAGCCGCCGCCCAGACCCCCGGCCACATGCGCCAGAAGCCGGCCTGGCACCGCTGCAGTCCGGACCGGCCGGCGACGTACGAGTGCGCGACCCTCAAGGTGCCGCTCGACTATCAGCACCCCGAGGGCCGCACGCTCGACCTCGCGATATCCCGGATCAGGAGCGAGAACCCCGCCAAGCGGCGCGGCGTCCTGCTCTTCAACCCTGGCGGTCCCGGCGCCGCCGCCCTGACCCGGCCGGTCGAGCTGGACAAGAATTTGCCCAAGGACGTACGGGACCAGTACGACCTCATCGGCTTCGACCCGCGCGGGGTCGGCCAGAGCAGCCCGATCACCTGTGGCGGGCTGAGCCGGGCCGAACACGGCATCGGCGGTGCGTACCGGCCCGAGACCTTCCCCTCGGACGTGGCCTGGGCGCGCGGCATCGCCGACAAGTGCCGTGAGAAGTCCGGCGACGTCATCCCGTACATCACCACCCGCAACACGGCCCGCGACCTGGACGTGATCCGCGCGGCGCTCGGCGAGCGGAAGATCTCGTACCTGAGCTACTCGTACGGGACCTACCTCGGCGCCGTGTACTCCCAGATGTTCCCGCAGCACACCGACCGCTTCGTGCTGGACAGCGGGGTGGACCCGCAGCGCGTCTGGCGCGGCATGATCCAGGTGTGGGGCACCGAGGCGGAGCCGGCCTTCGCGCGGTGGACGCGGTGGGCGGCGGAGCGCTCGGACCGGTACGGGCTCGGCACCACGCCCGAAGAGGTGTCCGCCACCTTCTGGGGCCTCGTGGCGCGGGCCGACCGGGACCCGATCGTCCACGACGGGCAGAAGTACACGGGTGACGATCTCAGAGCCGATCCGTCGCTGTTCTTCGACCCGTACGGGGCCTCGGCCGCCATCAGGTTCCTGAAGGCCCTGGCCGAGACCGGACACCCGCCGGCGGACGGCGGCGCGCCGGAGCTGGAGCGGCTGCTGGCAGGCGCCCGGACGTCCGAACGGAGCACCTCCGCGCCGGACACCGCGGCGGCCGGCCCGGCAGCAGCCTCCGCTTTCGGTGACAACGCCACGGCCGTCTACTGGTCCGTCGTGTGCGGGGACACGGACAGCTGGCCGCGTGACCCCGATCAGTACGCGCGGGACGCGGTGCGGGACAAGGCGAAGTATCCGATCTACGGGGACTTCGCATCGAACATCAAGCCGTGCGCCTTCTGGCAGCGGCCAGTCGAGCCCGCGACGCCCATGAAGACCCGGGCCGACGTACTGACCGTACAGAACGAGTGGGACCCGACGACCCCGCTGGCCAGCGGCCAGGGCCTGCACAAGGCGCTCAAGGGCTCACGGATGGTGCTCGCGCTGGGCGGCCGGAAGCACGGTGTGTACCTCTCCGACCCGGCCTCCTGCGCCGACGCCACGGTCGACAAGTACCTCGCCACGGGCCGGCTGCCCGCTGCGGACGTGACCTGCCAGGACGCGACGCCCTCCCCGTAGGGGTGCCGGCCGTGGGGGTGCCGGGAGCCGGCGAGGGTGCCGCCCTGTCCGTCACGGGCCGGACGGGTCCTCGTGGCCGGTCCGCCGCGGGACGTTCTCGGGGCGGCCGGTCACCACCAGGTCGCCGTCCGGGGTGCGCCACGCCAGTTGGCCGGTGCGAAAGTACCCGTCGGTGGTGAAGGAGCGTGCGTTGAGGTCCGGCGCCCGGTAGTAGCCGCGCAGGGTGTACGGACCGCGGGCGAGGAGTTCGCCGGGCTGCCCGTCGGGCAGGTCCTTGCCCTCGGCGTCGACGATGCGGATCTCGTCGTCGGGCGAAAGCGGCCGGCCCTGCGTGGTGAGCACGGTCTCGTCCGGATCGGTGGGCCGGGTGAGGGTGAGCAGCCCCTCGGCCATGCCGAAGACCTGCTGCAGGCGACAGCCCAGTTCGGTGCCCATCTGCTCCGCGGTCGCCCGGTGCAAGGGCGCGCCGCCGACCTGCACGAGGCGCAGACTGCTCAAGTCGGCCCGGACCCTGGGGAGTACGTCGAGCCAGCGCTGGGCGGCGTCGGGCGCCAGCGACGTGAGGGTGACCCGCTCGCGTTCGATGGCCGCGAGGCATTCGGTGGGTTCCGGGTCCTCGAGCAGGACGACGGTGCCGCCGGCCGAGAGGGTACCGACGATGCCCGGGCAGCCGAAGGTGAGGTTGGACTCGGCGGGCAGCGCAGCGAGATACACGTCGTTCTCGGTGAGCGACACCAGCTCGCCGGCGGCCCGTGCCTGGTAGGCGTAGTCGTCGTGGGTGCGCGGAACGAGCCTGGGCGCCGCCGCGGAGCCGCCGGAGAGCAGGAAGAAGGCCACCTGGCCGGCGCTCTGCGCGAGCGCCGGCTCGGGCGCGGCGTCGATGGAGCCCAGCGGGGAGTACTGGCAGCCCGACGGGTCGGTCGTCAGACCGCCGTACGGGGACGACTCGCCCGGCGCCTCATAGGTGAACACCCGCCGCAGGAAGGGCCATCGGGCCGCGATGTCCGCTGCCATCGCCGTGTGGTCGAAGCCCTGGTACGTCGAGGGAGCGACGTACGCGACGGCCTGGGTGACCCGTACGAGGTCGGGCACCTCGCAGGCGCGGTGCGGGACCGGGCAGAACACTGGGATCACGCCGATCCGCATCAGTGCGAACACGGTAACGACGAACTCGGGCACGTTCGGCAGCTGGACGACGGCCCGCATCCCGGGCCGCAGGCCGCGCAGCCGGAATCCGGCGGCCATGCGGTCCACGCGCCGGTTCAGGTTCGCGTACGTGATGCGGTTGCCGCCGTGCACGAGCGCAGTCCGTGGTCCGTACTGCAGGGCCCAGCCGCGCAGCAGGTTGTCCAGCGTGTTGCCCCGCCAGCGCCCGGCCGCCCAGTAGCGGTCGACGAACTCCTCGGGCCAGGGCGTACAGCCGTCGAGCAGGGTTGCCATGCGTTTCGCTTCCTTCCGGGCCGACCGGTGTCCATCCGGGCCAGGGCGGACGCAGCGGCCGGGGAGCAACTCGACGTCCTGACCTTGGAATCCAATGGTTCGGTGCGCCCGCACGCAAGGCGCTTTCCTGACCATGGACGTCGCACTCCATCGGCGGAACATCCAATCAGGGGCGCTCACCAGCAGGAACGGCTTCTACCGGTGCCGGCTCGGCACTCCTGGTTTGAAGGCCGCCAGGCCGGTCAGACGCCAAGGGCCACCCCCGGCATCGCGGGTGGCAGCCGCCCACGTCCAAACGATCGGAACAGCGCCATGCATGCCAGGGAAACGCACCCCCACAGCTCGGAACCCCGTTCCTCACCCGCATCAACCCGGCAACGCCTCCTCGCGATCTATCTGAACGACCACCTCGCGGGCGCCAGCAGTGGCGTCTCCCTCATCCGCCGGATGGCGCGGGCGCACCGCGGTACCCCGGCGGGGGTCCCCTTGGCCGCGCTGGCCGAGCAGATCGCCCAGGACCGGGACAGCCTGCGCGAGATCATGACGGCCTTCGACGTCCCCGCGCAGTGGCACAGGGTCGTCATGGGACGTCTGGCCGAGAAGGCGGGCAGGGCCAAGCTCAACGGCCGGCTGGTGAGCCGCTCACCCCTCAGCGACGTCCTCGAGCTGGAAGCCATGCGGCTCGGCGTGGAGGGCAAGGCATCCCTGTGGCGGTCACTGGGGACCCTCGCCGCCACCGCCGAAGCCCCTCTCGACCCGGCCGTCGTCGCCCGGCTCCTGGACCGCGCGCAGCGCCAGGCGGCCGTCCTGGAGGAACTGCGGGGGGAGGCCGCGGGCCGGACCTTCACCGCCGCTGCCGAAGGCTCCGTCCTGGCCGGCCGGGGCCGCGCCGACGGCACGCCACGCCACCGGCCGTCGCGAAGGGCGGGGTGGGCGTCATGAGAGTCGTCGTCACGGGCGCCAGCGGCAACGCGGGCACCAGTGTGGTCGAGGCCCTGGCGGCCGACCGTACGGTCACCGACGTGCTTGGTGTCTCCCGTCGCCGGCCCGGCCTGAGCATCCCCGGCGTGCGGTGGACCGAAGCCGACGTCGAACCGGGCCGCGGCGACCTGACCGGGGTCTTCGCGGGCGCCGACGCGGTCGTCCACCTGGCGTGGAAGTTCCAGCCGACCCACGACCCCGTCGCCACCTGGCGGACCAACGTCCTGGGAAGCATCAACGTCTTCGAGGCGTGTGCACGGGCCGGTGTGCACGCCCTGGTGCACGCCTCGTCGGTCGGCGCGTACTCGCCCGGCCCGGAGGACGGGCGTCCGGTCGACGAGTCCTGGCCCACCCACGGCTGGCCGGGCGCTGCCTACACCCGGGAGAAGGCCTATCTGGAGCGGTACCTCGACAGCTTCCAACTCGCCCACCGCGAACTGCGGGTGGTGCGGATGCGGCCGGCGTTCCTGTTCAAGAAGGAGTCGGCGAGCGAGCAGGGCAGGATCTTCGGCGGGCGGTTCCTGCCGTGGCGCCTGATCCGGCCGGGCCTGCTGCCCGCCCTGCCCGCCGTGTCCGGCCTGCGCTTCCAGGCCCTGCACACCGACGACGCCGCCGAGGCGTACCGGGCGGCCGTCGTCCGCCCCGTCCGCGGCCCGTTCAACCTGGTGGCCGATCCCGTACTGAACACGGCCGCCGTGGCCGGCCTCCTGCGCGCCCGTACGCTGCCTCTCCCGGCCGGCGCAGCCCGAGCCGCGCTCTCCGCGGCCTGGCGGGTACACCTCGTACCGGCCGATCCCGGCCTGCTGGACGCCGTTCTGCGACTCCCCCTGCTCGACGCCGGCCGGGCCCGCGACGAGCTGGGATGGACGCCGTCGACCACCGCCACCGAGGCCGTCGCGGCATTCCTCGAAGGCCTCCACCAGGGAGCCGGCCTCGACACCCCGCCCCTGACCCCCGCAACTGCGGGCGCAGGACGCCATCGGCACGCGTGAAAGGACTGACCATGAGCGAAGAAAGCCGGCCTCCCGAGCGAGCCAGGGAGATGCGTGACAAGGCCCAAGAACTGGAGCAGACGGCGCAACACGCCACGGATCCCGTGGAACGACAGCGGCTGAGGGACAAGGCCATGCGCATCCGCGAGAAGAGCGAGCAGGTGTACGGGAGGGGCAGCGGGACCATGGACCCGATGTAGCCACGCGGCGCCAGGCGGCGCTAAGCGGCGTCTCCGGGGACGACGTCTTCGCGGATGGCGGCGAGCGCGAACGCGTGGCCGGCCGGGTCGGCGTAGCGGCGCAGGGTCGTCCGGCTGCCCGGCAGGCTGCCGTCGTCCTCCGCGGCCACCGGCCGGGCTCCGAGGGTCACGGCCTCGCGCTCGGCCTCGTCGAGGCACTTCTCGTCGACGAGGATGCACAGATGGGCCTGCTGGGAGCCCTCCGGGAGCGGCCAGCTCGGTGGGGCGTGGTCCGGGTCGCGGCGGACTCCGAGTACGACGCCGCCGCGGCCGGTGACGAGGAGGAGTTCCCCGTCGCCCGGTGCCGGCCCTGCCGTGGCACCGAGCAGTTCGGCGTAGAACCGTGCCAGCAGCTCGGGCTCGGCACTGTCCAGGACGAGAACGGTTGTCTTGGGTACGGTCATGCACGCCGTTTGCCCTGTGTCGGCGTCCGTACACGGTACGTGCCCGCAGGCCGGGCGGACGGTGTGAAACCGGCGCCCGCAACCGGCCCCCGCACTCGGTCTCAGGAACGGATGCGGAGTCCGAGCTCCATCTCCTGATCGCCCGATACGGCTCCCATGTCCTCGACGGTGAATTGTCCGGCGAGGGCGGCCTGCACCCGCTCCACCGCGCGGGGGCCTCCCTGGAGGGTGACGCTGACCGGGTCCTTCAGCCGAACGGGCGCCGCCTTGCGCTCCGCCGGCTTCGCCGCGTCGAGGGTCGCGCTCCACACGGTCGCGGCCTGTCCGCCTTGCGCTGCGCTGCCCGCCCGGGCCTCTGCGGGGAAGGAACGCTCGAGCAGGTCGAGGACGGCGCGCGCGTCCTCCGCAGAGCAGTCGCCGACCGCCACCACCACTTCGGCCGCCGGGCTGTCCTTGTCCTGGCTGTCCATCAAGGGCTACCTCTCTCGTGCACATGGACCCGGCCGCGCCACGCCTCGGTCGGGCCCTGCCGCGTGCGTCGGGGCCGAGCCCGCGGAACAGGCACGTCCACGCTCACACACGGATTCGGCCCCCGCATCATTTGCCGCACGGAGGGGTGTGAAGCCCTCCCCTGCCCGGGCCGGAAAATGATGCGGCCCACGACGCCGAGGCGCCGTGGGCCGCATCCCCGGTCCGCCGGTGAGCCCGTGGGACTCGCCGGGTCGGCGTCAGGCCCTGTCGCGCTTGTCGCGCACGGAATCCTCGATGCCGCGGGCGCGCTTCTCGGTTTCGCTCAGGGCTTCCTTCGCCTTGCCCTTGGCCTGGTCCGTCTTGCCCTCGGTCTTCATCCGGTCGTTGCCGGTGACCTTGCCGACGGCTTCCTTGGCCTTGCCCTTGGCCTGGTCCATCTTGCCCTTGTCAGCCATGGTGAACTCCTTGATTCGTGGGAATCCCGATAGGGACAAACTAGATGAAACCGGTCTTTCGTGCGCGGCGGGGCCGGCGATGGTCCCCCATACGCGGACGGGCCGGCCCGTGGCGCCTGTTCACGGATCCGCCGGATCCTGATCCTTACGACGCCTGCCCGGCGAGAACGACGCCATTCAGCATTCGCGCCCTCGGTTCCCAGCGGTGGAGCCAGATCTTCCTCTGCATCTTCGGCGCCGTCCGGCTCCTCCTGCGCGGTTCCCCTGAAGCTGCCGCCCGGGCGGGGACGGCGGCTGTGCGGGCAGAAGCCGGATGCCCCTCACCGGCGCGCCAACGCCGACCGTCCTGTGTGATGGCTACCGTGATGTGGAAGATCGGGAAGGAGCACGGGTGAACAGACCAGCCGACGAACCCGTCAGGGGTCGCGTTGTCGATCTCCGGTTCCGGCCATGAGAGAAACGAGGCCCGTGTGAACAGCCCGGCCGGCCTTTCGGAAGGCTGCCTTGATGCCCTCCAGCGTCTGAAGGAGACGCGGGAGACCAACACCGTGATCCTCCGCGGCACGCCGGGTGGGCTGGTCACGGAGGTCGAGGGAAACCTGACCCACGATGAGCTGCTCCAGGCGCTGCCCGTCGACGAGCCGCGCCTGGTCGTCCACGAGCTGTCGTTCGCCAGCCCGGAAGGCATGCGCAGGAACGAGCGCGTACTGATCCTGTGGGTCCCCTCGGCGGCGAGTGAGCAGGACGAAGCGGCCTACACGCCCGGCTACACGTCGCTGGCGGAGTTCCTCGCCGACGTTCACGTCCACCTCACAGCCAGGCGGACGGACCAGCTGGCGTACCAGAGGCTCGTCGCCCTGGCCGGCTGAGCGCGCCCCGGCTGCCGCCCGTACCGGCCACCCGGACGGGCGGGCGGCCGGACGGGCGGGGAGCCGGGGTCAGACCTGTCCGCGCCATTCCCCGGTGGCCGTACCCCGGTCTTCGATGAAGTGCTTGAACCGCTTCAGGTCTCCCTTGACCTGGCGGTCGACCAAGCCGAGTTTGTCGCCGATGTTCTCGGCCATCCCGTCCGGATCGAAGTCCATCATCAGCGTGACCTGGGTATGCGAGGGGTCGATGGGTCGGAAGGTGACCAGGCCCGACTGCTCGGTCTCACCACCGACCGTGACCCAGGCGACCTTGGTGTCCGGGATCTGTTCGGTGATCTCCGCGTCGAACTCCCGCTTGACACCGGCGATCTTCGTCACCCAGTGCGTGAGGGTGTCCGAACGCTGCTCGATCCTCTCGACCCCCTCCATGAACTGGGGGAACGACTCGAACTGCGTCCACTGGTCATACGCTGCCCGGACGGGAACGTCGACCTCGATCGACTCCTTGACCTGCGACATGATGCGCCTCCTCGGTCTGGCGGATCGTGATGCGGGAACCTGTGCCTTGGGCCTGTCCGGCTCCCGCGGGGGCACCGCATCCGTGCCCGCTCACCCCCCGCCTGCCCCGGCGTTTTCGAGGTGATTCCCCGAACGAGCCCACTTCCCGTGCCAACCGGCCCCCGGGGGCGGCCCCGCGCGATGCGGACGCTGCCCGAATCAGCGGAAGACGGCCATCGCCCGGACCTCGAGGCCGGCTCGCTCCGGGCCGCCGTCGCCGGTGGCCCGGAACCGGCCCCGGATCAGTACGAACACCTGGAGAGTCGGCCCTCCTGCGGGGTGGCCACCTCCTTCGGTCCCGAGAACGGACCGGCGGGCTCGCGGGCGAGGCGTACACGGGTGCCGTGGTGGGCGGGGCGCACATATCCCGGGGGACAACTGTGTGGACGCGGGCCATGTGCGGGTGGGCTGGGGGTTTCTACGGTGTGGCGACACGGATCGTCCCCGTCCCCAGTCCGGAAGTGGTAAATCATGGCCGCCTCTGCCGTACCGTCCCCAAGCCCCGGCTCCATCAAGCGCATCGTCGCCGCGAGCCTCATCGGGACCACCATCGAGTGGTACGACTTCTTTCTGTACGGCACCGCCGCCGCGCTGGTGTTCAACAAGCTGTTCTTTCCCACCGGCGATCCGCTGACCGGGACCCTGATCGCCTTCATCACCTACGCCATCGGTTTCCTGGCCCGGCCGCTCGGCGGGGTGGTGTTCGGGCACTTCGGGGACAAGGTCGGACGCAAGAAGCTGCTCGTGCTGAGCCTGCTCATGATGGGCGGGGCCACCTTCGCGATGGGGCTGCTGCCCACGTACGCGAGCATCGGCGTCGGGGCCCCCGTACTGCTCACCGTGCTGCGGCTGGTGCAGGGCTTCGCCCTCGGCGGGGAGTGGGGCGGGGCGGTGCTGATCGTGTCCGAGCACGGCGGGGCCGAGCACCGCGGGTTCTGGGCGTCCTGGCCGCAGTCCGGTGCTCCGGGCGGGAACCTGCTGGCCACGGGGGTGCTCGCGCTGCTCGCCGGTGTGCAGTCCGATGCCGCGTTCCTGGCGTGGGGCTGGCGCGTCCCGTTCCTGCTCTCCGGGGTCCTGGTGATGGTCGGGTTGTGGATCCGGTTGTCCGTCTCCGAGTCCCCGGTGTTCCTCGCCGCGCAGGCCGCCCGGCAGGGGCGCAAGGACGAAGCTCCGGTCGTCCGGGTGTTCCGCAAGAGCGCGCGCCAGGTGCTGACCGCCATCGGCACCCGGTTCGGCGAGAACATTTCGTACTACGTGCTGACCTCCTTTCTGCTCGTCTACGTCACCGTGCACCTGGGGCTGGCCAAGAGCACCGCGCTGAACGCCGTCCTCATCGGCTCGGCCGTCCACTTCGTCACCATCCCGGCCTGGGGTGCGTTGTCCGACCGGATCGGCCGGCGTCCCGTGACACTGATCGGGTCGGCCGGTATGGCCTTCTGGGCGTTCGCGTTCTTCGCGCTGGTCGACTCGAAGTCCTTCGCCGTCATCACCGTGGCCGTCACCGCCGGGCTGCTCCTGCACGGTGCCATGTACGGCCCCCAAGCCGCCTTCATCTCCGAGATGTTCGACACCGACGTCCGCTACTCCGGTGCCTCGATGGGCTCGCAGCTCGCCTCGATCGTGGCCGGAGCACTGGCCCCGCTCATCGCCGTCGAGCTCCTCAAGGACTACGGCTCCTCCGTTCCCGTCTCCCTCTATCTCTGTGCGGCAGCCGTCGTGACCACCCTCACCGTCGCCTTCGCCCGGGAGACCCGCGGCCGTGATCTGACACAGGCAGGCACCGGGGGCGCCGCGGCCTCCGGCGGACGGACGGCTCCGCTCCCGGCCGCCGTCGACCCCGCCTGATACGGTCCGGCCGGCCACGGAAGAATGCCCCCCATGACCTCCGGATCCGAATCCGCCCTGCTCGAACTGCTCGGTCTGCTGCGCCGCGGCGCGCCGGTCGAGCAGTTCGACCGCCCCGCGGCGGACGCACGCACCGCCGGGGCGGGTCCCGCCGAGCAGGCCCTCGTGGACGAGGCCACACGGGTGGCGCTGGACATCCGGCGTACGCTCGATCAGCACCGGCGACGCGAGGCCGAGCTCACGGCCCTGTTCGACACCGCCGGCGACCTCGCCGCCCTGCGCGATCTGGACGCGGTGCTCCGGGCCATCGTCCACCGGGCCCGCATGCTGCTGGGCACCGACGTCGCGTACATGACCCTCAACGACCCGGTCGTCGGCGACACGTTCATGCGCGTCACCGACGGCTCGGTGTCGGCCGCCTTCCAGCAGCTGCGGCTCGGGATGGGCGAGGGGCTCGGGGGTCTGGTCGCCCAGACCGCCCGCCCGTACGCCAGCGCCGACTACCGCACCGACGACCGCTTCCGGCACACGGACACCATCGACAACGGGGTCCGCGAGGAGGGCCTGCGCGGCATCCTCGGTGTCCCGCTGCGCGTCGGCACCCGTGTGATCGGGGTGCTGTACGCCGCCGACCGGGCGGTCCGCGACTTCACCCCCGACGCGGTCGCGCTCCTCTCCTCCCTCGCCGACCACGCCGCCGTCGCCATCGACAGCGCCCGGCTGCTCGAAGAGACCCGCGCCGCCCTGGTCGAACTCGGGGTCGCCACCGAGACCGCCCGCGCCCAGAGCGAGGCGATGCGGCTCGCCGCCGAGACGCACGACCGCCTCACCCGCCTCGTCCTGCGCGGCGGCGACGTGGCCGACGTCGCCCAGGAGGTCGCCGCGCTGCTGGGCGGCAGCCTGGTCGTGCACGACGGCGACGGCGCCGAGCTCGCACGGGTCGGCCGGGATCCGGTCGGCCCGCCGGCCCGCGGCCTGGCCGCGTCGCGCTCCGGCGGCCGGGCCGTCGCGGTGGACGGCGTATGGGTCTGCGCGGTCCTGGCCGGGCCGGAGCTGCTGGGCAGCCTCACCCTCGGCGGACGCGCCGACCTGCCCGACACCGAGCGGCGGCTGTTCGAGCGGGCCGGCCTGGTGACGGCTCTCCTGCTCCTGCTGCGCCGGACCGTCGCCCACGCCGAGGACCGGGTCCGCGGCGAACTGCTCGGCGACCTGCTGGCTCCGGCGGCGCCCGGCCGGGTCCGCGACACCGACAGCCAGACCCTGCGGGCCCGCAAGCTCGGGGTCGACCTCACCCGCCCGCACGCCCTCGTGGTGCTGCACTGCGACGCCGCGCTGCGGCCCCGGCTGGCGGCGGAGGCCGCCCGCCACGCGCGCGCCCGCGACGGCCTGGCCGGTCTGCACGAGGGCCGCGTCGTCCTCCTCGCCCCGACCGACGGCCCGGGCCCGCTCGCCCGCTCGCTCGCCGCCGAGCTGGGCCACACCCTGGGCACCCCGGTCACCGCGGGCTCCGCCGGGCCCGCCGCCGGACCGGAGGGGCTCCCGGGCGTGTACGCCGAGGCGCTGCGCTGCCTCGAGGCACTGCACGCCCTCGGCCACACCGGCGACGGGGCCGGCCTGCCCGACCTCGGATTCCTCGGGGTGCTCCTGGGCGACGGGGCGGACGTGGGCGCGTACGTCGAGCAGGTGCTGGGGCCGGTCATCGCGTACGACACGCAGCGCGGGACGGAACTGGTCCGCACACTGGAGGCGTACTTCGCCCACGGGGCCAGCCTGGCCCGGACCAAGGACGCCCTCCACGTGCACGTCAACACCGTCGTGCAGCGTCTGGACCGGGTCCGGCAGATCCTGGGCGAGGACTGGAACACCCCGGCCGGTGCGCTGGAGATCCAGCTGGCCCTGCGGATCCTGCGGGTGACGTCGGTCCGACCCCGCCCGGTCCCGAAGTCGCCGGTTTGACACCCATCCGGGCCTGTCACCATCAGGTTTCACCCAAAGGAAACGCGCCACTACCCGACCTCGACGTAATCCGCCCACTCCCCGAGGGCGAACTTCAGCCCTTGGCGGCGGACTTCGACCGCTCCCGCGCCTCCGAAGTGGGCGGGTACGAGCAACTCCACTTCGTCGGCGGCGCGTTCGAGGATCCGGCGGCGGCTGGCGGCGGCCTGGCCGGCATCCAGGCAGAAGCAGCTGTTGCAGGCGGGCTCCAGGATCTGCACCGGGCTGTGCAGCAGGTCGCCGACGAAGACGGCCCGGTCGGTCCCGGAGGCGAGCCGCAGGACGGCGGATCCGGGGGTGTGTCCGGGCGCGGACTCGAGGGTGAGGTACTCGTCGATGCGGTGGGCGCCGTCCCAGACCACGGCCTGTCCGGCGCGGTGGACGGGGGCGATGCTGTCCTCGTAGATCAGCCGGTCGTCCTCCCGGCGGCCGCCGCCGTACGCGTTGCCGGGCCCGAAGTGATGGTCGTCCGCGGCCGGGATGAGGTACTGGGCATGGGGGAAGGTGGGCACCCAGCCCCCGTCCGCAGCCACGGTGTTCCAGCCGACGTGGTCGCCGTGGACATGAGTGTTGACGACGATGTCGACGTCCTCCGGCCGGACACCGGCCCGCGCCAGCTCCCCGAGGAAATCGCCCTGCCGGTGATGGAAGTGCGGGGAACCGGGCCGCTCCCGGCCATTGCCGACGCCCGTGTCGACCAGGACGGTCTTCCCGCCGCTGCGCAGGACCCAGGTCTGGAGGGCGAGCACCGCCCGGTCGCCGTCCGCCTCCCAGTGGTCCGGCGAGAGCCAGTCCTGGTTCTCTTTCCACACCTCTGCCCCGACCCCCGGCACGAGGTTGCGCGCCGGTCCGAGCGGCCCCGCCCATTCGACGACCCGGGTGATCTCGACCTCGCCCAGCATGATGCTCTGCCTGCTCTCGTTCTTCATGCCGTTGAGTCTAGAAAGCGTGGTTGAGCCTCTCAATGCCCGTTCGGCTCATCCGAATACGTGGTCGTCTCATGCCTGAGGTCACGGCTACCCTGGTCCCATGGATGTGGTGAGCGACGCCATCGCGGCCGTGCGGATCGGGCAGCCCTCCTCCAACCGGGTCAGCGTGAGCGGGAGTTGGTGCACGCGCTTCGCCCCGTACGAGGGCGCGGGTTTCCACGTGGTACTGGAGGGCAATTGCTGGCTGCTGCCCGACGGCGGCGGCCCGCCGGTCTCCCTCGGCCCCGGCGACGCCGTGCTGCTGCCGCACGGAACGGGGCACGTGATCGCCGACTCCCCGGCCGACGCCGCGGCCGTGGCGCGGGCCGTGCCGTTCGAGCTGCGGCCGGACGGGACGCTGCCGGGCCGGGGCGCGGCGGCCGCCTCAGGTGCCGTGGAGATGCTGTGCGGCAAGTACCGGCTCGACCGCAGCCGCGTCCACCCGCTCATGCTGGAGCTGCCGAAAGTGGTGCATCTGCCGAATCGGGTCGGCGCGCACCCCGAACTGCGTGCGGCCATCACCCTGTTGGGAGGCGAACTGAGCGGCGAACAGCGGCCCGGGTCCTGCATGGCGGTGCCCAGCCTGCTCGACCTGCTGCTCGTCTACATGATCCGTTCCTGGATGGCCGAGGGCTCGGGCGGAGCCTGGTCGGCCGTGCTCGGCGACCCCGTCGCGGCCGCCGCCCTGCGGGCGCTGCACTCGGATCCGGCCGCGCCCTGGACCAACGACCGGCTGGCGGCCGAGGCGGGCGTCTCCCGCCCCACGCTGGCGCGCCGGTTCACCGCACTGGTCGGCCGCCCGCCGATGGCGTACCTGACGTGGTGGCGCCTGACGTACGCCGCCACCCTGCTCCGCGACACCCCCGACCCGCTGGCCGCGATCGCGCGCCGGGTCGGGTACGGGACTCCGTACGCCTTCTCGCACGCCTTCAGCAGGGAGTTCGGGACCACCCCGGGCCGCTACCGGGACGCGGCGGCGAAGCCCTCGTAGGCGGCCGGGCCGCCGGGTGACCGGACGGCAGGACACCCCTGAGCGGCGGGGACGGATCACCGCCACCGCCGCTCAGGGAGCCCGGAGAACCGGCCGGCTCAGCGCCGGACCGGGCACTGCTTCCAGGAGAAGTGGTACACGGTGCTGATGCTGCCGTCCGTGGAGTCGACGGTCATGTACTGGTCTTGGTCTTGTCGGAGGTGCCGACGTCCGCGCGCAGCTCGGTGGTGATGTCGAAGTTGCGCTGCTCGCCACAGGGAGCGAAGACGAGGGCCTCGATGCCGGTGGTGTCGGTCACCTGCCAGTTGTCGTCGAGCGCGCCATGGAACTGGTGCGTCCGATTGGCGGTCTGGCTCATGCCCTGGAAGTAGTAGCTGGCCTTCTGGGTGCCGATCGCCCCTTCCTCCAGCTTGCCGTAGCCCCGGTAGTCGACGTGGGACACGGCGTACGTGCCGAGCCCGACCGGGTACGCAGCATCACCCGGTCGGACGGCCCGGTTCACCGAAGAAACGATTCAGCAATCCGGACCGGCCAGCCGAACGGCCCCACATGCCACACCTCCACTCGCCGCCAGCCATGACCTTCCATGCCAAAGCCGACATTTCTCCTATGATGGGCATCCCGTCGACGGAGGAGAGCCCATGCCCGGTCCGCTCGTACGGCGCTCCGCCGTGCTGTCCGCATGCGTGGCCGTGGCCGCCGCTTTCGCACCTCTCACCGTGCCCCCACCGCCCGCCTCGGCCGCGGCAGTCGGGCACGAATCCCCTCCGGGGCACCACCGGGCCGACGACGGCGCCGTGCGGGTCGAGGCGGATGCCGGAGAGGCCGCCGTACTCGGCGAGGAGCACGCCCGGGCGCACGCACAGCGGCGCAACGACGCCAAGGGCCCCCAGGAATACCCGCAGGCGAAGCGCACCAAGAGCCTGACCTCCCTCGAGTCCTCGCAGCAGCGCACCAACGCCGCCTTCCCCGCCGCGCAGTTCGGCCGGTTCACGGAGTTCTTCCCCTCCCCCGACTTCGGCGTCCACACCGCCCTGCTGCCCACCGGCAAGGTGCTGCTCTTCTCCTTCGAGCGCGTGGAGGTCAACCCCACCAAGGAGACCGGGCCCACCGACCGGATCGGCCGGACGAACGCGGGCCGCGCCTTCCTCTGGGACCCCTCCCGGGGCACCGGGGCCCGGGCCTTCAAGAAGGTGGAGCCCCCGACGGTCCTGATGCCCGACGGTACGTACGTACCGCGCCCGGCGCCGTTCTTCTGCGCGGGGCACGCCTTCCTGCCCAACGGCATGGTCGGGGTTTTCGGGGGCAACACCGGCGGCAAGGGCGGCAGCGGCGCCAAGCTGTCCTTCGTGTTCGACCCGTGGACCGAGAAGTGGTTCCGCAACCAGGACATGTCCGTCGGCCGCTGGTACCCCTCGGTCGTGACGGGGGCGGACGGGCGGCAGATCATCATGTCCGGCCAGTCCGAGCGGGGTACGGGCACGCCCACCCCGGTCGTGGAGCGCTTCCCCGCGCTGCGCCACCCCGTGCCCTGGGGCCCGTACGACATCCCCGTCGACCTGGCCGCCGAGCGGCTGCGGGCGGACGCCCCGTTCCGCAACGACTATCCGCACCTGTTCTCGCTGCGCGACGGCATGATCTACGGCCTCGGCCGGGACGCCGATCAGCAGTGGCTGTTCGACCCGGTCAAGGAGACCCGGACCGATCTGCCCCGGCGGCCCGCCGACTTCCGCGGCTACGGCTCGGCGGTGCCGCTGCCGGCGGGGTTCCGCGGCCCCGACTCCGTACTGGTGCTCGGCGGCGATCCGCACGACCCGAACACCTACCGGCTGTCCGGCGGCCGGTGGACCACCGAGCAGCCGCGGGCCTTCGGCCGCACCCAGGACGACACGCTGATCCTGCCGGACGGGACGCTGCTCACGGTCAACGGCGCCCTGGACACCCGCAATTACGGGCACGGGCCGTTCAATCCGCAGGCCGACCTCTCGTACCGGCAGATCGAAATGCGCGATGCGCAGGGCCGTTGGCGGCTCGGACCGGCGCAGCGGCTGCCCCGCGGCTACCACTCCAATGCCCTCGTGCTGCCGGACGGCCGGATGATGGTCACCGGCGACGAGCTCCAGCAGATCGCCAACGACCCCGACATCGGGGACAAGATGGACGGCAGCATCGAGCTCTACGAGCCCGCGTACCTGCACCGGGGCGCCCGGCCCGCGCTCGACCGGGTGCCCGAGGGCGAGCTGGGCTACGGGGCGGGGTTCGAGGTGCACAGTTCCACCGCCGCCCGGGTCACCCGGGCCGTGCTCCTGGCGCCGACCACCGTCACCCACGCGGTGAACACCAGCCAGCGCCATCTGGAACTCCCGATCGCCGGCGTGCACGGCAACGCGGTCGGGCTGCGGACACCGCCGAGTGCGGCCGACGCCCCGCCCGGGTACTACATGCTGTTCCTGCTCGACAAGAAGGGGGTGCCGAGCACGGCGAAGTGGGTCAAGCTCGGCGTCGGCCGCCGGTAACGGGGACGACGCCGGTCTCAGGGCGCGGGCGGCGGCTCGATCCGGGCCAGCCAGGCGACGCCGGTCGATCCGCTTGGTCATGGCGCCGGTCGTCACCATGGTGTGCACGGCCAGTTCGCCGGGTGCCCGCTCGTACGGGTCGCCCGCGCGGCGCAGGGCGGCCAGTACGTCGAACTCCCCCTCGCTCAGGCCGTAGCGGCGGTAGACGAGGCAGAGGCGGTCCGTCAGCAGCAGCCCGAGCGGGTGCAGCCGGGTCCGTGCCGCTGGACGCCCTCGGCGTGGCGGCCTCCGTGGCCGCCATGACGATGTCCTCGTTCGGCTACATCCTCGCCAAGCGGTGGAGCACCGAGGTCGAGGTGCTCTTCGACGGCGTGGCAGCTGCTGGGCGGCGGGCTCGTGCTACTGCCGTTCGCCGCCGCGACGGAGGGATCTCCGCCGGCCCTGGACGGTTCGGAGCTGGTCGGATTCGGGTACGTCACGGTCGTCGCGACGGCACTGGCGTTCGCAGCCCGGTTCGCGGGCCTGCGGCGGCTGCCGGTCGCAACGGTCGGACTGCTGGGGTCCTGAACCCGGTCACGGGCGTCCTGTTGGGCCCGGTGATCGCCGGGGAGACGCTCACCGTGCGACAGATCTGCGGGCTCCTGCTGACCCTGGCAGGCATCCTCCTCGGGCGGAGGGGTGGATTCCTCACCGCTCGTGACGAGAGGAATTCGGCAGGTAGTAATTAGGTGAATCCCTGACTGAATTACCGTCAACAAGGATTCTCCATATATCTCGATTCGGTAACGAGATCTCCGAAATGGCCTGGACCATTAACAGCCTACGCGCGTAACTTACTTATTTTTTAAGTGAGTTGACGGTTCATCAAATCCCGCTAGCAGGTAACAGTCTGATATCTCGGGGCCCATTCCCGTTTGTCCGAATTCTCCACCGCGCCCATCTGGCAGGCTTCCGCGCACCCACTCCTCCGACCAAGGATTTGAGGTGCGCATGACCAGACATCGCAGGAAGCCGCGCGAACACCGTCGCAAACCGCGCCGGTTGATACTCCTCACCGCCGCCATGGCCACGGCGGCGGTGATAGCGGGCGGCATCGCCTATTCCGGGCTCGGCGACGACGCCCAGGCAGGGACGCCCGTACTGGCCGACGCGGCCGCGGACTCCCTCACACCGGCCGCCGCACCGGCCCGCGACGCGGAGCCGGCGCCCATCGTGGGCGAGCCCGCCAACGAGACCGCCAAGGGCATGGTCTTCGACGGCCTCAAGGCCGCACCGAAGGGCGACCGTTGCGTCGGCGTCTACCGCACGGAGGCCGGGCTCTGCACGCACGGTCCCGACGCCCCGCCGAAGGACGTCGACATCAAGGCCGACGTCGCCCCCGTCGTGAAGACGAAGGCCCCGGCCGCCGACCCGGCAAAGCCCGAGGCCGCAGAAGCGGCTGCCGCAGAAGGCAGCGGGCGTCCTCAGGACGCGCCCGCCGCCGACGCCGCCTCCGCCAGTGCCCCGGCGTCCAAGGCCCCGGCACCCGCGTCCGGGGGCAGCAACCAGGCCGTCGCCGCCGGGCCCTCGGGGCAGACCGTCCAGTGCGACGGTGACGGCAGCACCGGCAACCGCGTCCAGGTCGTGTACGTCCACGGCCCCGACCGCGACCGCTACTCCGAATACGTCGCC